>NZ_JAWRKF010000007.1:0-10540 GCF_040307045.1 Anaerotignum sp. | reverse complement strand
AGCCTATGAATGGGCAGATATCGTTGTTCTTCATGTACATATGTTTGACCCTATTCCTATTATGGCGTTTGGCGTAGAAGGAGGACCACCGGTTTTATTTATGAATCATGGAGATCATGTTTTTTGGATAGGTACAAGCATAATTGACAACTTAATAAACTTTAGAGAAGCCGGGGAAGAATTATCAGGGATAAGAAGAAATACATGCAGAACTTCATACCTGCCTTTGCCGCTTGAGTTGCCGGATATAAAATTTGAAACCAAAAGCATCATCAGGGATAAATTATGCATAAAACAAGATGCTGTAGTTTTATTAACTATAGCTTCAGCATATAAGTTTAAAACATTCGGCAAAATTCACTATGTTGATATATTAAAAAGAGTGCTTGATAGACACAATGATGTATTGGTTATTGTAATTGGGCCCGATAATACGGGATTATGGCAAAAGGCCAATGAAGAAACAAAAGGAAGAATTCTTCCCATAGGGGTACAACAAGATATAGAAAAATATTATGCTATAGCAGATATATATGTAGATTCTTATATGTTTGGTTCCCTGACTTCGGCATTAGATGGCGGACTAAATAAATTGCCTGTTGCGGCATTACAAAACTATAATAGTAGAACACTCTCCATTGATGATATATTATATGATAGTGATGATAAGAGTTTTAATAATATGGAGGACTTTGCTAATTATATTGGCAAGCTGATATCGGATAAGAACTATAGAGAAAAAGAAGGAGAAGAGTTATCAATACGAATTGAGAAGAATCATATTTACAAATGGTGCGACTATTTAAATGGAATATATAAAAAAGTAGGGGAAAAAGCTCATAATATATATTTAAATCACAATATTGAAAATTTATTAGGTAATGAAGATTTATTTCTTGCTTTATTTCAAAAAAAATAAATTTATAAAAACTTTAGAACATAGTAGAGATTACTAAGAGTTTTACTATTATAGAATTAATAACTATAATAAGTAATATAAAAGTATAATAAGTAAATTTTGGAGGTATTTATAATGAACGATATACAAATTAGAGAACTAATAAAAGAATCTTTTGATAGTTTGTATGAGGCTGGAATGATTGATAATTGTGTAGAGGCTTGTGATAATACAGTTTTAATTGGTAACGGATCAGTTTTTGATTCAGTGGCTTTTGTAACGTTGTTCATGGATTTAGAAGATAGGATTAAAGATAGAACACAAAAAGAAATTTTTTTGATATTAACAGATATTCATGATTTTAATGTTGGTAATTCAGCATTAAACGTTAGGGTATTGATAGATTATATTAAGAAAATATCAAAGTAAAAGGTGATTGGCATGAACAATTTATCTGCCATTGTTATTTCTGGAACTAGCAAAGGCATAGGTAAAGGAATAGCTGAATATTACTTAGATCAAGGACATAAAGTTTTTGGCTGCAGTAGGAGTCAGAAGACGATTAAAAACTCAAATTACTTCCATTATCAAGCTGATATTACAGATGAAAAACAGGTATGTCAATGGGTAAATGATATTAAAAAGCAAACAGATAAAATTGACTTACTTATATGTAATGCAGGCATTGCGCCAGCAGCTACAATACTTACTATGATGCCAGGCAGTTTGTTTGAAGACTTAATACAAACAAATATTTCAGGAACATTTTATACATGTAGGGAAATATCAAAACATATGATGAGACAAAGGCGAGGAAGGATTATTACAATATCATCTATGTCTGCTGGGTTACATTTAGAAGGAACCTCAGCTTATTCAGCTACAAAGTCAGCTATTGTTGAAATGACAAAAATACTTGCTAAGGAGTTAGCACCTTTTGGAATAACTTGCAATGTTATAGCACCTTCTATGATAATGACAGATGCAGTAGAGGTCTTAGGTGAAAGAATAATAGACAAGGCATTAGATAAATTGACAATTAAGAGAAAACTAAGTATAGATGAAATCTGCAACGTGATATCATTTTTCGCGTCAGAAAATAGTACGAGCATTACCGGTCAAGTAATTCATATGGGTTTGGTGACATAAATGGAAATAGAAAAGAAATTTAATATAGGTGACTATACCATTATAAAGATTGTCACACAGGATTTTTTATTAGAAAATTGCTACATTATAAAGCATAGCGGTTGCAATGAAATTGTAATTATTGACCCAGGATACAATATGGAGGAAATATTAAAGGAAACTCAATACAATGAAATGCATATTAAGTTCATTATATTGTCTCACGCACATTTTGATCATTTAGGGATAAGTGCTGAACTGCAAGAAAAGTTTAGAATACCGTGTTATGTTCATATAAACGATAAGAGAATGTTGATGCATGCTGATATGTATGCTCAAAGATTTGCAGGATGCAGAGTCAAAATTCCCAAGGAAATAAGTTTTTATGATTCAGATAAGCTATTTGTTTTTGGAGAAGAAAGTTTTAGTGTGATTCATACTCCAGGGCACAGTGAGGGAGGGGTTTGCATTATTTTTAATAACTTTATTTTTACAGGAGATACTTTACTCTTTGAGTCGATTGGCAGAACGGATTTGCCAACTGGCAATATGAAACATCTATCGCAATCTATTAAAAAAATATTTGAATTGTCTTCAGACCATATGTTAATTTTTCCTGGACATGGGGGCAATTGGAGTATTTATGAAGCAAAAAAATGGTGGAATGAGAATAAGCATATTTATATAAATAATAGTCTAGGTTTTGATTAAATAGTAATGTTTTGGCAAGGAGGAGCAGCATGACTGCGAAAGATTTTGGCATTGGGATAATTGGTACAGGGAAGTATATACCTAAAAAGGTTATTACAAATGAAGAAGTTGAGCGCCTAACAGGAGTATCCGCTGCAGAAATATATAAAAAGACTGGCATCAGTAAAAGATTTATAGTAGAAGACTATGAAACTGCGTCAGGGATGTCGTTGAAAGCAGCTGAGGTTTCCTTAAAAAATGCACGAATAAACTCAGAACAACTTAATATGATTATAGGATGTACTTTTACAGGAGATTATATTTTCCCTGCTATGGCATGTAAAATACAAGAACAACTCGGCGCATGGAATGCAGGAGCATTTGATGTGATGGCTAATTGCACTGGGTTTCAAGTTGGATTGACTTTAGCATCAGATCGCATGATCATGGATTCAAATAATAAATATGCACTAGTAATTGGGTCAGCAATTCAATCACGATACATTAAATGGACTGATCCCAGCACAGCTATATACTTTGGAGATGGAGCCGGAGCTGCTATTCTAGGACAAGTTCCCAGCGGATATGGTATACTGGCAAGTGATATTCTTTCAAACGGAAGAGTATATGATGCTGTAAGATTAAGAGGTGGAGGGTCTAGCTATACCATAAATCCTTCAAATGTAAATGAAGGTTTCCAGTATTATGAAATGAATGGCATGGAAGTGTGGAAACAAGTTATTCAATATCAACCAATAGTAATTAAGAGAGTATTAAGTAAAATTAGTAAGAAAATTGAAGATGTAAACTACTTCATTTTCCATCAAGCTAACTTAAGACTAATAGAATATTTGATGGGAAAAATGAAGCAGCCTATGAGTAAAACGTTTACTAATATTACTGATATAGGCAATACTGCGGATGCCTCAATGGCTATAGCATTAAATGATGCAGTAGAAGCACAGCGAATAAAGCGAGATGACCTGGTCATAATTTCAGGTGTAGGAGCTGGCTTTACTTTTGGAGCTACTGCTATAAGGTGGTATTAATGGTGAATGACAATATAAGCAGAAAAATTAATTTTTCTATTCCTTTTGAGGAATTGAGAGTAAATGATATGGCAGAATTAACTCGCACATTAACAGAGGAAGATATAAAAAAATTTGCTGATTTAACGGGAGATTATAATCCTCTGCATTTGAATGAGGATTATGCAGCAAAAACACAATTTGGTAAGCCCGTTGTTTATGGAATGCTTACAGCTTCATATGTTTCCACTATTATAGGTATGTTGATACCTGGAAATGGAGCTTTGTGGACTTCTCAATCTATAGAATTTATTCATCCTGTTTTTATAGGAGATACTATCACAGTGTCAGCAAAAGTAAAACAAATATCAAAATCTACAAGAACCTTGGTTTTAGATATTATTATTACAAATCAGCATAAGCAGATAGTAGTAACAGGTGAGTCAAAAGTAAAATTATTGGAATTAAAGAACGGAGAGGGTAAAGTGACTGATTTGGATAGAAAGTTAGTGCTCATTACTGGCGGTTCAAGAGGAATTGGAGCAGAAATTGCTCGAAAGCTTTCGCGTGAAGGTCATACTGTATTGATTAATTATAGGTGCAGTGAAGTTGAAGCAAATAGATTAGTCGCAGAAATTCAAAATGAAGGTGGTAAAGCATACTGTTTTAAAGCAGATGTGTCAATAATGGAAGAAGTAGAAGAGATGTTCAATTTAATTAGGCAGGAGGTGGGTGAAGTGCAGGCAGTAATTCATTGTGCAGCACCAGACAGTGTTTTAAAGCCATTTGAAGAAACGGATTGGACTGATATACAAAAACATTTAGATATTCAAGTAAAAGGGGCATATAATTGTGTGCGATCCTCAATCACTAATATGATAAAAGCAGCATCTGGATTGATTATATTTATCGGGTCTGTCGCAATAAATGGTGTGCCTCCAATGTACCAAACTGATTATGTTATAGGAAAAACTGCCTTAGCTTCACTAGCTAAATCTTTAGCCAATGAATATGGCCCTAAAGGAATTCGAGTTAATATTGTTTCTCCGGGAATGACACAGACAGAAAGAATTGAAAAAATGCCTGAAAAGGCAAAAATGATATACAGGATGCAAACACCATTGCGTAGATTAGGTACGCCCGGGGAGGTAGCTGATGTAATAGCATTTTTGCTGGAACCTGGTGCCAGATTTATTACTGGAGAAAACATAAGAGTATGTGGCGGTGCAGTGATGGAATAGGAGGTTTTTAAATGACTTCACAAACATATCCTCAGTTCTATAAAATACTGAGTTTAGTATTAAGTCAAAATCCACTACAAAAAAGGAGGATAATGGACTTCGTTGAGAATCAGGATTCTTACTATTGGTGTTTTGCTGAGCAGCTTAGCGAATTGCTAAATGGTAATTTTCTCAATGATGAAGAAAAGAAAGAAGAAATTATAAGATCGTATAATAAAACCTGTATGGAAATATTGCGTGAACAAATACAATTTAAGAAAACGGGCAAGTACTCAGCTTATGATTTACAGTCAGTCAAGCAACATGTTTATGGTGATAAAAAGAAAATGGGAGATTATATAATTGGGCTCCTATTTTCATATCTTTTCTGGCCAAATCATTATAGAATCTTTCGATTCTTTCAGGAAAGCATAAAATATATTAGAGTTACCAAATACCTTGAGGTAGGTGCAGGACACGGATTATTTGCTGCAGAGGTACTAAAAATGTTTTCTGATGCAGAAAGCACTTTGATAGACATAAGTGAAACCTCGTTAAAAATTACTGAAGAAATGCTAGTAGCATATAAAATAGACTTAAGTAAAACGATCTTAATAAATAATGATTTTTTAAATATTGACGAGTCTCAGAAAGAGTATGATTTTATAGTTATGGGAGAAGTCTTAGAACACGTGGAAAATGCTTCAGAATTTTTAGTAAAAGCAAGAAATTTACTGCATCCGGATGGAAAGATATTTGTTTCTACATGTGCCAACTGCCCGGCTGTAGACCATATTTACCATTTCCATAGTGCAAGGGAGATAAGACAACACATAGAGGACGCTGGACTATCAGTTTTGAGAGAATGCATTATCCCTCTTGAAAATATACCTGAAGACAAATGGGAAAAAGAAAAGGTTTCAGTAAACTATGCTGCCTTAGTAGAAGCATTATAAGTTAGAAAGGATGGGTGATTGAAAATAAATAGTTTAAAAAATTTAGCGAATATGCTTAATAATGATAAGTCCTATAAAAATTATATGCTTATATCTAATTATATTAATAAGCATAGAGGCATTATAGACGATAAGTCTTCTATACGATTGGCAATACTGAGGAACTTTACTGTTGAACCTTTGGTTCCAGTTTTAGAAGGGGAATTCTTATTGGAAGGATTTGTTCCTGAAATATATGTTAACAATTTTGATAATATTAATCAGGATATATTAAATGATAATAGTGATCTTTATAACTTTTCCCCTGAAATTGTTATAATTATTCAGTGGTTAGAAATACTTGCGCCAGAGCTTTTCCAAAATTATTCAATGCTGGATAGTGAAAGAACAAATGAGATAATAGAAAGAGTTATATGTAATATTGATAATTTAATTAATACTTATAAAAGCAAATCTAAAGCACCTTTATTAATTAATAATTTCCCAATAACATCTTTTCCTACAATGAGTGCTTTAGATGCTCAGAGTTCCAACTCACTAACAAATATAATCTTAAAAATTAATTCTAGGCTCATAGATTTAGTAAAGAAATTTTCAAATGTTTACATTGTAGACTTTTTTAGCATATTTTTAAGATTTGGATTTAAGGATGGCTTTGATAAACGAAATTGGTATATGGCTAGTGCCCCTCTGGGTAAAAATATATTAATACCTCTTGGTCAAGAGTACATTAAATTTTTGCGTTTTTTGAAAGGCAAGCAAAAAAAGTGTTTAGTTTTGGATTGTGATGAAACCTTATGGGGAGGAATTGTCGGAGAAGCGGGTTTCAATGGAATACAGATAGGCAATAACTATCCGGGAATATGTTATAAGTCATTTCAATATGAAATTTTAAATCTATATAATAGAGGAATTATTTTAGCACTTTGCAGTAAGAACAATGAGCATGATGTGATAGAGGTTCTAAATAAACATGACGGTATGGTTTTAAGAGAAGAGCATTTTTCAACATATCAAATTAATTGGGATGATAAAGCCACAAATATTGCTAGAATTGCAAAGGATCTAAATATTGGGGTAGACAGCATAGTATTTATGGATGATAGTGAGTTTGAATGTAATTTAATAAAAGAGAGGCTTCCGGAAGTCAGTGTTATAAACTTGCCTAAATTTCCTTCGTTATATAAAGAAATAATAAATACATGCGGCTTGTTTGATTCTATTTTTATCACAGAAGAGGATAGAATTAGAACAAAAACATATAAAGATAATATAAAAAGAAAGAAAATTTATGAGGAATCCAGTTCTATAGATGATTATTTATCAAGCTTAAGTATGGAGGTTGAGATCGGGAAAGTAAGTGAAATAAATGTTGCGCGAATTTCTCAAATGACACAGAAAACAAACCAATTCAATTTAACAACAAAGAGGTATACTGAGGAAGAAATATTGGAATTCATTAGAAATAATGATGATGTGTTCTACTTAAAGGTAAAAGACAATATATCAGATATGGGGATAGTTGGAACTGTTATAATTAAATATATAAATGAAGTTGCATACATAGACACTTTTTTATTAAGTTGTCGTGTAATTGGACGAAATGTAGAGTATCCATTTATAGAATATGTAGTTAAAAATGCTTATAAAAGAGGTTGCAGTCAAATTAATGGGAGATATAATATTACGAGTAAAAATAATCAAGTATCACTTTTATATAAAAAATTAGGGTTCGATTTAATGCATGAGGATGAATTAGGAAGTTCTTGGAGACTTATGAATAAAAATTTAGCTATAAGTGCTCCAGGTTATATTAATGTTATTGTTAAATAGATTTGTAAAGTAATTCTTATAAATAAGTTATATGAGAGGTGCAATATGAAATTTAAGGAAGAAATATTGAAGAGTTTAATAGCAGATATTTTCGGAGTGGATGATAAGTCTATAAACGAAGATACATCTATTGATACGGTTGATGAATGGGATTCAATAAAACATTTGAACCTAATTCTTGCGTTAGAATCTGAGTTTGATGTTACTTTTAGTGAGCAAGAAACTGTTGAAATTCTTAATTATCCATTAATAGTTCTCACTCTAAAAGAGCATGGGATTGAGTTTATTTAGGAAAAGTACACGAGGAGTGAATGGCTATGAAAGCTTTAGAAATAATTATAAATAGAATGAAAGAAAACCCAAATATTCCTGCGCTATATTGGAAAGACAAAGAGTATAGCTATAGAGATCTTATAGAGATGATAGAAGAATGGGAAGCATATTTAAAAAATAAAAATATAGCTACTGGTTCTATATGTGGAGTGGTAGGTGAATTTTCACCAAGAACTTGTTCTTTGTTTTTTGCTTTAATGAAAAACAAATCTATAATAGTGCCTTTTACTAAAGAAATAAAATCTGAAATTCCTTATTACATAAAAATTGCAGAAATACAATGGATATTTCAATTTGATAACAAAGACGAATGGATATTAGAAAAAATTTGCACATATACTGAGAATGAATTGATTAAAAGCTTTAAAGAGAGAGAACATGCAGGCTTAATAGTATTCTCCTCAGGCTCAACGGGTAAGCCTAAAGGAATACTTCATGATTGTGAAAAAGTATTAAATAAGTTTACAAAGCAAAGAAAAGGTTGGAGAACAGTATTATTTTTGATGATGGATCATTTTGGGGGTTTTAATACATTTTTATCTACCTTCGCATACTTAGGAGTAGGTATATGCATTGATGAGCGAACCCCTGAGAATATATGTAAGAATATCGAAAAGTCAAAGGCTACCCTTTTGCCGACAACGCCTACTTTTTTGAATTTACTGATTGCTTCAAAATGCTATTATAATTATGACCTAGGATCTATAGAACTAATAACCTATGGGACAGAAATGATGAATGAGGTAACGCTTAAAAAGATTAATACTATATTCCCAAATTCTGAAACAAAGCAAACTTACGGACTTTCAGAGGTTGGAGTTCTCAGATCAAGGTCAGAAAGTGATGGATCATTATGGGTGAAGCTAGGTGGAGATGGTTTTGAAACAAAAATTATTGATAATATACTTTGGGTACGATCTGAAGCAAATATGGTAGGATATATCAATGCTGAAAATCCCTTTAATGAAGATGGGTGGATGTGCACAGGAGATGAAGTCGAAGTAAAAGGTGAATATGTAAGATTTGTAGGAAGAAAGTCGGAAGTAATAAATGTTGGAGGTCAAAAAGTATTTCCTGGTGAAGTAGAAACGGTCTTGCTACAGGCGGATAACATAAAGGAAGTTTCTGTATATGGTGTATTGCACCCTTTGATGGGACAGGTTGTTCAAGCTAGAGTTTCATTATACGAATCAGAGGAAGCTTTTAACCTTACTCAAAGATTGAGAAAGCATTGTATGGGGAAATTAGCTAAATACAAAATCCCTACAAGATTTACAATAGTTACTCTAGAAGAGCAACATAGTCCTAGATTTAAAAAACTGCGTAATATATGATTTATGGAAAATGAGGATAATTAGTACATGTATCTAGGAATTGATATTGTTGAAGTTTTACAAGTAAAAAAATTATGTGAATATGAAAAACAATTACATAAGGTATATACAAAAGCAGAGTTAAAATCAGTTAATGCCTTTACTGAGAGTAAAAGGGTTCAATATTTAGCTGAGAAGTTTGCTGCTAAAGAAGCTTTTTCGAAAGCTATTGGAACAGGATTTACTAAAGATATTCAACCTAATCATATAGAAGTACTTTACAATTCTAATTGGATGCCTTATATTTCACTTTATCGCAGCACAAAGGATTTTGTAATATCTATAAATATAGAACAAATATATGTTTCTTTATCACACTGTACTACATATGCACTCGCATCAATAATATTAACTTAAATATTATCCAAAAAAGGAATGTCTGTATATAACTTGGCTTATAGATTATAATCAATATTTACAGGAGTTGAGCAAGATTGAGAGACGTTAGGGCAGTAGAAATAGATGGTTTTTATGTAAAATTGAAGCCTATTGATGAAAGTGATTTTAGCAAAATAATTGAATGGAGAAACAATCCCGATAACAATAAATATTTAAATCAAAGCTATAAACTTACTATGCCTTTACAAAGAAAGTGGTATAACGATAAGTATTTAAAAAGCAATGATATACTTTTTATGATAATTGTAAAAAAATACAACATAAAAATTGGAACCATTGGAATCAATGATTTAGATTGCGAAAATAAAGTTGGTATACTAGGGAGATTGTTAATCGGGGATACAAATTATCGTGGTTCTAAGGAACTAATTGAAGCTATGATACTCATATATGATTTTATCTTTTATCATCTGAAAATCGAAAATTTATATGGACATTGTGTAATAAAAAATGAGAAGGTGATATCCTTTGATAAGAAATTTGGTTTCTTACCTACACAAAAAGTTGTCTTCCCTGAGTATTGCTATCTAAATTCTATGGAGTTAATTGAGATGGTAAATAACCAAGAAAGGTATGAAAAGTGTAAGCCTAACTTTGCTAAAATAATTGACTTTTATAAAATAAGGGATTCGCATGCTACTTAAACATATCTATGAAAATAGTATATGTAGAGAATTTAAAG
>NZ_JAWRKF010000006.1:0-110043 GCF_040307045.1 Anaerotignum sp. | reverse complement strand
TCAGTTCAGTGCTTTACCTCCGTTAGACTCCTCTCGAGGCTAGCCCTAAAGCTATTTCGAGGAGAACCAGCTATCTCCGAGTTCGATTGGAATTTCTCCGCTATCCACACCTCATCACCACCTTTTTCAACAGATGTGTGTTCGGTCCTCCAAAGCCTTTTACGGCTCCTTCAACCTGGACATGGATAGGTCACCCGGTTTCGGGTCTACTAATACTAACTATACGCCCTATTCAGACTTGGTTTCCCTTCGGCTCCGTGGCTTCTGACCACTTAACCTTGCTAGCATTAGTAACTCGCCGGACCGTTCTACAAAAAGTACGCCATCAGGCACAAAGCCCTCTGACTGTTTGTAAGCACAAGGTTTCAGGTTCTCTTTCACTCCCCTCCCGGGGTTCTTTTCACCTTTCCTTCACAGTACTGCTTCACTATCGGTCACTAGGGAGTATTTAGGCTTGGGGGGTGGTCCCCCCGGCTTCCCACAGGGTTTCTCGTGTCCCGTGGTACTCTGGATACTGTCAGCTGGCTCGAAATTTCGTCTACAGGACTTTCACCCTCTTTGGTGTGCTTTCCCAAAACACTTCGACTATCCCTTGCCAATGCCTTATACAGTCCGCAACCCCGAAGAACTAGGTCCTTCGGTTTGGCCTCTTTCCCTTTCGCTCGCCGCTACTTAGGAAATCGAGTTTTCTTTCTCCTCCTACTGCTACTTAGATGTTTCAGTTCACAGCGTTCCCTTCCGCAGGCTATGTATTTACCTACGGATACTTGAGGTTTGCTCAAGTAGGTCTCCCCATTCAGAAATCTCCGGATCGATGGCTATTTGCGCCTCCCCGAAGCTTATCGCAGCTTATCACGTCTTTCATCGGCTCCTAGTGCCAAGGCATTCTCCTTGTGCTCTTTCTTGCTTGACCAGTCTTTCGATTTATTGCTAAATCTCAGCTTGTTCTTTGGAATGTTTCGTAGTAGCGATACTACGGTTTTTGTTAGCATCGTCTGCTAACTTTTTTACTACATTTATTTCTAAAGAAATTTTTATTTCTCGATTGACTCTATTTTTTCTTGTATTCAGTTTTCAAGGTGCACTACTCAATTTTTTTGAGCTGTTATTTACGGCCTTCTTGCGACCGCCTAAACATACTATCATGTATAAACATCTTTGTCAACAACTTTTTTCGTTTTTTTTTGCAGAGAATTTATAAGCCTTGAAAACTCTGTAATTTCTAAGTGAATATCGTAAGAATTAAATATAATAATATATTATTCTCATATAAAAACGACGCCACCTTGGTCTGATCCAGCGCTAAAAAAGCAGGTTCAAATTTTGCATTGCATTGAAAAAAGGTTAAACCTATTGCAATTAGCCAGATCCAAAAAACTCCTTTTGTACCCCCAATTAGCATTCCACAAAAACGGTTGAAAAAGTTTAATATAGGTAATTTGCTCACAAGATTTAAGGCCTTTAACAAAAATTTTGCAGCAAACAACACAACGATAAATACTATTATTACACTTACAATATTGACACATACATTTGCCAAAAATCCAGCTATATAGTCTTTCAGTCCCTCTACATTTAATAAATTATAAATAACTGGATTATTATTCTCCAATAAAGAGTCTTTCAAAAAATTCGGTAACTTCATGTTTTGGATAATCTCCGTTTGCGTTTGCATAGCAGCATTGTTAATTGCTGTATCCAGTTGCATTGATTTTTCAATGGAGTTGGCTAATGTGACAAAAATTGGTGTCTGGCGCAACAGTCTTCCCACAACTGGTGTAAGAAACTTTACGGCCACAAGTGCAGTAACCATAGGTACAAAGCTTAAAGCCTCCGAAATAAAGCCCTTTTGGTGTCCAATAACCATACAGGTTATAATCCCAACTATTACTAATACATCTAGTATCAAAGGCATCTGCTCCATTTACTCACTCCATCTCTAACAATTCTTTTCTATATTTATTCTGCAACATGGGGTTGTTCCTGATTTTCTTCTGTTCCGTTTTCTTGTTCTGCTTGATTAGATAACGTGTTCCCACCAAGAATATTCTCTTTCCCATTGTCCGTTCCCCCAACCACCTCATGCTTATTTGTTGTTTCTTCAACAAGAATAGGCCTAACCTTCTGAAATCCTTTCATATCTGTTATAACAGCTTCATTTTTCGAAACTAGCATCACCGTTTCCAACCTTTCCATGGGCAGAATATCTCTTACATCAGCAGTTGCCCGATAACTCCATGCCATTTTTCCAGTATGCCTTAACCCAAAATATATTTTGTCTACACCTATTACCACCCCCTGCTCAGAAGCATTGAGATATTTAATGTCGCCTTCTCCTTCATAAAATGCACTTTCTCTACCACTCTTGTCTATCCAACAAACAGAACCTTCTGCACGCCCATCTCTATTTGCTATTCCTTCGCCTAAGCCAAGTACCACATAATTTTTATTAGACAAGGACACCTGTTTTACCATGTTATCCAATGGATAGTTCCAAACCTCCTGTCCCCCTGAAGATACGCCATACACGGCCTTATCCGAAACGGCTACCAAAACTCCACCCTGCATAAACCCAATAATCGGGATAATCTCACCACTTTTTTCTACTGCGGCAAACATACTATCCGTATAATTTTCACTATCATTAGGATTTATGTAAAAAAACAATACTCGTCCAATTGGTTCAACATCCGTTGTATCCATATAACTTACAACAAATGCTTTGTTATCATCAGAGACATCAGAAGATAATGGAAAAACTCCATGGCTTTCTTCCACGCGCCCCTTTAAAAGAGTTCCACTTGGGTTATATATTTGAATACGGTATGCATTACTTTCTTTAGAAACAATAGATAAGTAGCCATTCACGTTAAGCGCAAATTGCATCAGTTCTCCATCCGTTTGAACAGTATATAACAAACCATCTTCATCATAAACCCTTACTGTTTTGCCACTCATATCACCCACTGCGGCAAATTCTCCTTCATGAATTAACTGAGGTGTGGTCATATTAAAAGTATCGTTCCACTTACGGTCGCCCATTTCATTAAAAAATTTTACCCCATCTTTTGTACAAAGCAAAAAGCTTTGCCCCAAAGTTACAAAGGTTGAACGGCTACTTTCATCAATTGCCATTTTGCCCTGAGCCACAACAGAGCTGCCGTTCTCAGAACCATCTCCCTCTTTTTGAAATACGGTTGAAAAATAGCCCTGAACCTTTCCCCCACCATAAAATGTATCCATAAAAATAAACCCTGCCGCCGCACCAACCACAGTCAGCACAACAAGCAGTGTAATTAACCCTTTGTCTTTCTCCTTGCATTGTTCGCTATCCTTTTGCATAGATTGCTCCTTCCCATGTAAAGCCTTTATTACTTAAATTTTATCATACTATATTTCACCTCTATTTGCAATTTTACCCACAAAAAACATTGCTCTTTTTTCGAACTTTCTAGTCAAAATTAGCATAATCCTTTCAGTTTCATGGCAACATGGCAATATACAAAAAACCCAGTATTTACAAATACTGGGTTTACAGCGCATTCAATCAATTGGCATTGCCTCTTTTTTTAGCGTTTCATAAAGCTTAATATATTGAGAGGCCGAACTTTCCCATGAATAGTTACTGGTCATGGCATTTCTTACTACATTACTCCACTCAAACTGGCCTTTGTTGTAAACAACAAGCGCCTGATCTAAGGCCCAAAGAATACTTCCGCCATCATAATTTTCAAATAAGAATCCATTCCCTTGTTTTGTCTCCATATGGTAAGGGAGAATGGTATCGGCAAGCCCCCCCGTTTTTCTAACAATAGGCACTGTACCATATCGCAAACTAAACATTTGCCCTAAACCACAAGGCTCAAATCGAGAAGGCATTAAAAACAGATCCGAACCAGCATAAATTTGCTGAGCCAATGTTTCATCAAAGAAAATATTCATGCTAGCCCTACATGGATAGCGATTGGCCATTTCTCTAAAGAAATATTCAAACCTTGTTTCACCCGTTCCCAGCAAAACAAATTGGATATCCCTTTGCATCAAATCGTGGAAAACATGGGACAAAATATCAAGCCCCTTTTGATCAGCCAAACGGGTTATCATTGAAAGTATGGGCACATCCCGCTGGTCTAATCCCAATCTTTCTTGCAGTGCTCGCTTATTTTCCCATTTTCCATCTAAATCATGAATACTATAATTTTTCACTATCCGTGAATCCCTTTCAGGGTCGTTGGCAAGATAATCAATCCCATTAATAATTCCACTTAAGACCCTTTGGCGGCTTCGCAAAATGCCATCCATTCCGTAGCCATACTCCCAGGTCTGAATTTCCTTGGCATAGGTTTCACTAACCGTTGAGATCCTATCTGCATAAATTAGACCCATTTTCATATAGCTAACACTATTATAAAACTCCACAGTACCATTTTCATAACAGTGATAAGGAACTCCAAGTATCTCCATGGTATTCTTGTCAAAATTCCCCTGATACTGCAAATTATGAATGGTAAACAGCGTTTTTATTCTAGAATAGTAAACCATCTTGCTGTAAATCTCTTTTAGGTACATACAGACAGGCCCAGTTTGCCAGTCATTGCAGTGCAACACATCTGGATAAAAGTCCAACATGGCCATCATGTCCAAAACAGCCTTGCCAAAGAATGCAAACCGTTCATTGTCATCACCATAGCCGTAAAGACTGCCACGCCCAAAATAAAAATCGTTTTCTATAAAATAAATAGGTACCTCTTGGGGCTTAATTAAAACTTTTGCCCTTTGAGTACGCCAAAACAAATGCACATCAAACTCTCCAAGATACTCCACACCATTCATCTCGCTATTTTTCACAGACATATGGCGGGGAATCACCACACGAACATCAACTCCCTGCTCATGTAATGCTTTTGGCAACGACCCAACAACATCCCCTAAGCCGCCGCTTTTAATAAAGGGTGCCGCCTCAGAGGCAACTATTAGTACCTTTAAACCTTTTTTCATTTATCTCACCTCTGTTGCTATCATACTATGATTTTTTATCCCTAGCAAGAAAATCTTCGCTTTTCCTTCATATACCACCCAAAAAGTGGTATACTAACACAGACATAAACGTTTGTAAAGACACATGATAATTTTATGAATTATATTAATATTCCCCTTCAGAAAGGATGATACTATGAATCATATTTTACCAGAAAGAAAAGAGGCAAATCCCGATTATAAATGGCACATAGAGGACTATTTTGCAGATGATACAAAGTGGGAAGAAACCTTGTTATCTTTGCAGAATAAGCTGTCTGAAATGACGTCCTTTGCAGGCCATTTGGGCGATTGTGCCCAAACACTCTTGGACTGTTTGAATAAAAACAGCAAACTCTCTTTAATATTAGATCACCTTTATACCTATGCAAATATGCGTCTTCATGAAGACAGTGCCAATGCTTTTTATCAAGGCATGGCATCAAAAGCAGAGTCCTTGCTGATCCAGTATTCGGCCACGACTGCCTTTATCCCCCCTGAAATCATCAGCCTCCCCGAAGAAAAATTGGCAGGATTCAGAAAAGAACTACCTGAAGCGTTTAAAATCTACGATCATTATTTTCATTCACTACTCAGACAAAAGGATCACACCCTTTCTCCCGCAGAAGAGGAGCTTTTAGCCAAAACCTCCGAATTAGGTGGCGCACCACAAAATATTTTTACCATGATAAATGATGCAGACATTTGTTTCCCCATGATTACCGATTCTCAAGGAAACAAAACCGAGTTAACCAAAGGCCGTTATGTGACGTTTTTGGAAAGTCAAAACCGCAGTGTTCGCAAAGAAGCATTTAAGTCTTTATATAGTGTTTATCTAAGCAATAAAAACACCCTTGCAGCAACTTACAGCGCATCGGTAAAAAGTGATGTGTTCTATGCAAAAACAAGGAAATATAATTCTGCAATAGAGATGGCTCTCTCTGATGATAATATCCCCTTGTCAGTTTATGACACCCTTATTCAGACAGTTCAAAAAAACCTGCCCTTGCTTCATCGGTATATTGACATCAGAAAAAAAGAACTTGGTGTTGATGAACTGCATATGTATGACCTTTATGTACCTTTGGTATCTGAGGCAGATGTAAAAATTTCTTATAACGAAGCAAAAGAAACCGTAACAAAAGCCCTACAGGTATTAGGCGATGATTATATCAAAGCCTTAAATATGGGACTTAATAGTGGTTGGATTGACGTTTATGAGAACAAAGGCAAACGTGGCGGTGCCTACTCATGGGGGAGCTATGGCGTTCATCCTTTTGTCCTACTCAACCACAATGACACCATTAATAGTATGTTTACCCTTGCCCATGAAATGGGACACGCTCTGCATAGCCACTTTACTTGGGAAAAACAACCTTACCTTTATAGTGGCCACAAAATCTTTGTTGCTGAGGTGGCTTCCACCTGCAATGAGGCCTTGCTAATGGAGCATTTGTTGCATGCAACCCAAGATAAAAAGATGCGTAAATATCTAATCAATTATTTCCTGGAGCAGTTCCGTGGCACCTTGTTCCGCCAAACTATGTTTGCAGAGTTTGAAAAGATCACACACGAAATGGTAGAACAAGGGGAACCTTTGACCTGGGAGTGCATGAATAGCATCTATCGGGAATTAAACATTAAATACTTTGGTGAAAACATCGTCATTGATGAAGAAATTGATATTGAGTGGGCACGAATCCCCCATTTTTATAACGCTTTTTATGTATATCAATATGCAACCGGATACAGTGCAGCAATTGCCCTGTCTCGTAAAATTTTGGACGAAGGCAAGCCTGCCATTGCTGCATACTTGAATTTTCTATCCAAGGGCGATAGTGAATATTCCATTGACCTTTTAAAAGGTGCCGGAGTTGACCTTTCCACGGCAGAGCCTATTGAAAAGGCTCTATCCCTGTTTAAAGAACTCTTAGATGAATTTGAAACTCTGTAGTTAATAAAGTAGCTATTTCTTTTGCAACAATACCCCACTCGTGAGACATCATGTATGCTATCTCAGCGAATGGGGTACTTTTTTTGCCAAAATGAATGACCTAAAAGCAATACTAGAGGATGTTAAAGATAAGGTCATTGACCTAATAATGAAGTTCCGCTTTTCCGTCATACTTCTCATGACAACCTCCTACCAACGCTGATCTTAATATAATCAGATACATACTCCCTCCTCCATTCAATATGCCTAAAAAAAGAAGTAGCCAAACGCAAAAAATAAAAGGCGCCCTCAATCAGAGGATGCCTCTATAATTAACCACCTAAGGATATTTCTTGTTTATTATACCACCGAACCGCATCTTCTAAATGCTTTTCCTGAAAATCTGGCCAAAAGTCATCTATAAAATAAAAATCAGCATAGACAGATTGAAGAGGCAAAAAACCAGACAAGCGCCTTCTCCCGCCCCACCGAATAACAATATCTACGCGGGAAACATCTTTAGATTTTAATGGACCCATAATGTCATTCTTTTCGAAGCCCATATCCCACTCCCAGCTGTAATTTACCAAGAAGTTAATCTTCATTCCTCCCTTACCAAAGGTCTTCCTAGTAGTATAGGGCAATAACTCCTCAGGAAACATTTTAGAGCTTATGTTCCCCAAAACAAGTAATTCTGCATCTTCTTTAGAAAGAAGCTTTACTGCCTCCACACAAGCATCCGTAAAAGAAATTCTCTGCTCCGTGGGGCGTTTTGTGTTGTCCACCGTAAATCCGTAATAAGTTATTTCCTCAACACCCAATTTTTTGCAGAGTTTATACAATTCCAATCCAGGATTTAAACCTTTTTGATATCCCTCTTTCTTCTCCAACCCATTCTCTACCGCCCAACGACGGTTCCCATCTGGTATTACACCAATATGCTTTGGTATCCTCATACTTTTCTCCTTATAATACTTTTTTTAATTTATAAGGTAAGTATGCCACACCTAAGATATTCTATAACAATAATTGGAAAAATCCTTTTTATTTTTTTGTTTTAGCTCACATGTCAAATCCTTTAAAAAATGAAACCTAGAAGGTATCACCAAAGCCAATAGCAATATTATATTTTATTTTTAGACTTCATTCACAGCACCCCTAGTTTTATCAATGTTTTTTCAATGGCTATGTCAATACCTTTCCATCGAAAATCGTGGTGCACAAAGTTTATAAAGAACTTTCATTCCCAGATTCCAAAATCCAGCGATTTACCCTGCAAACTGAAGGACGATAGTGTGATTTCCCTACAAACTTTTATCAAAATATATTATTGTATATTCCACTAAAAGTTATTCCAATATAATTTTGCAATTTATTTGCATTGTCAACACCCACAACATTGAAGAAAATTCATGGCTATCTCTACAAACCTACAAACCTATGACCCAAGTTTCCTTAAGCTAGTATCCATATGTGATATATTAGCCAACAATTGCATGATCATACCTGGGAAAAGAGCCCTATACGGGTAAAATCTCATACAGGACTTTTTATTCAATAATTTGTACAAAGTTATTCAAAATGTAAATATTTTAAGCTACAAGTTCAGGAAGGCTATGCTTATAACCCCCCACAAAAGAAAAGTTATGATGTGCTGCCATCAGAGAAAACAAACCTTGCTCCGTCTACTAACTGCACACTCTCACTACCATTGTTCACAGACGAAAGACTGCTTGAATTATTTTCATCAAAACATAGTGTATCCTTGTCTTGGATTTGAAAAACATAAGTAAACCGCCCATCATCTGTTGTAGCAGCGACTTTTCCTTCACTAATTTTTTTTGTACCCGTCAAAAAATTGATATCTTGGGGTATTATAGTAATGGCAAAGCGGTTATACGTTACATCAAATGAAATTTCTAACAATGATACATCTTTTCCATCAGTGAAAAGAATATACCCGCCCTGGGAACTATTATATAAAGCTTGGTTACCACATCCCGATAAGGCTATGATAAATAGCAGTATGGTGCACATATGCAGCTTGAATCTTGGGAATATCATTGGTATTCAACTCTCCTTTTTAACTTTTTATAGCTCCACCCATCCTAAAAGAACCCCTTAAAAGATTAATTTCTACAAACCCATTCATGAAATCACCCCTTTTGCAGGGTAAATCAAACATAAATTATCCATATTAGATGATATCTTACTTTTAAGTATAAAAAAAGCCCTATCTTCCACTGAGAGAAAGATAGGGCTTTTTGGCTGCGGATGACAGGACTTGAACCTGCACGGGGTACCCCACTGGAACCTAAATCCAGCGCGTCTGCCAATTTCGCCACATCCGCATGATAGAATTTATTTTAACCTTAACCAAAACGATTGTCAAGGAATATATTGTTGCAAATTCTAAAAAGGCTTGCACTACAAGCCCTCTATGAACCAGGAGGGATTCGAACCCCCGACCCACGGCTTAGAAGGCCGTTGCTCTATCCAACTGAGCTACTGATTCCCATAAAAAGCGGGTGATGAGAATCGAACTCACGTGTTCAGCTTGGAAGGCTGACGTTCTACCATTGAACTACACCCGCAAAAATCTGAACCAGGAGGGATTCGAACCCCCGACCCACGGCTTAGAAGGCCGTTGCTCTATCCAACTGAGCTACTGATTCAAAGCGATTACGCAAAAATTATTATGCCACAACTTTTCCCTTTCGTCAACACTTTTTTTAAAAACTTGGTCTTTTTCTTATCTAAATCTTGTCAAGGGACTAAATTCCTTGGAGGTTTTAGGCCGTTTTTTACCCATGCCTAAATAAAAAACGGTCAATTCCTCCTATCATTTCCTATGATTTTATTCAGATTTCAGGCAGTCACTTCCCCCTTTACCTCCGCTTTATTTCACCTTTTGGGGTATATTCCATGATAGCTCCCTCGATTCTTTGGTTCTCAATCGTAATAATCCCAAAAGTAGGCGTTACCCCTTCTCTGGGCAAAGTGATGCTTCCAGGGTTAAACAAATATCCCCTTCCACTTTCAGCGTTCATTGGCATATGTGTATGTCCGAAAACAACCATATCGGCACCCTGCTCCTCTGCCCAATAAGCAATGGTATTGAAGTTATAATGCACATGCTGTTTATGCCCATGGGTTAATAAAAATCGTTTTCCTCCAGCAGAGACAATCTTATGAGAAACTGTGTCCCTACCAAAATCATTATTCCCCTTTACATAGTGAAATGGAATATCGGGATATAAGGTGTGCAAAGCTACCGCGTCCTCGTCATAATCTCCCAAGTGAAAAACCATATCTACCTGCTGTTTTAATTTTTCTAACACGGCTTTTGCATTATCAATTCGCCCATGGCTATCGCTAAACACTAAGATTTTCATTTTTCCATTTCCTTTTTCAGTAAAACTTTCATTTTACGCAATGCTTTCCCTCTATGACTAATTGCATTTTTTTCTTCTGGTGAAAGCTCAGCCATATATCTTCCCTTTTCTGGAACATAAAAAATAGGGTCATAACCAAAACCATTTTCTCCTTTTGCTTCCCAGCCGATCATGCCCTCTACGGTATCGTAGCTCAGCAGTTTCCTGCCATCAGGAAAAGCCGCTGCAATACAGCTTACAAATCGAGCGGTTCTCCTTTCTTCCTCTACACCCCTCAATTTCCCAAAAATGGCATCAAAGCGATCAACGTATGGCGTATCTTCACCCATGAATCTAGCGGAATATACACCAGGTGCCTTATCCATATAATCTATCTCCAAACCCGAATCATCAGATAAAGTAATCTTCTGGCTTACTTGCATAACCTCTACTGCCTTTTTCATAGCATTTTCTTCAAAGGTAGTGCCATCTTCCACTACATCAATATCAATTCCTGCCTCTTCCATAGAGATCACTTTTACATCCATATCTGCTAAAATTGCATTGATTTCTTTAATCTTCCCTTTGTTTTTTGTTGCGAAAATAATCGTTTCCATTTTTTTCTCCCCTATCTTAGTTCAATTCTAAGCCACCTAAAGCCGTTTTTTGAATTTCAATTAAATCTAATATTCCCTTTTTGCCAAGGTCAAGCATCGCTTCTAACTGTTCTAACGAGAAGGTTCCATTTTCACCCGTACCTTGAAGTTCAATGAATCCCTTCGCATCACTCATGATAATGTTCATATCTACCTCTGCCACCGAGTCCTCTTCGTAGCAAAGATCCAAAAGCCCATCTCCCTCTACAATACCTACGCTAACGGCTGTAATGTAGTGATGTAGGGGAAATGTTTCAATCAGCCCCTGTTCCACCAACTTTTGACATGCCAAAGCTAAAGCCACAAATCCACCCGTAATGGATGCTGTTCTTGTTCCACCATCGGCCTGAATCACATCACAGTCAACAGTAATGCTTCTTTCCCCCAACTGCTTCATATCAACGGCACCCCTAAGTGCTCTACCGATTAATCTTTGGATTTCCGTTGCCCTAGGATTAAGTTTTAACTTATTAATATCACGTTTGTTTCTGGTTTGCGTAGCACGAGGTAACATAGCATATTCAGCTGTTACCCAGCCCCCTCCGCTGCCTTTTTTAAAAGAGGGAACATTTTCTTCTATCGTTGCATTACAAAGAACCTTTGTATTCCCCCACTCTATCAAAACTGACCCTTCTGCATAACGGGTAAATTCTTTTGTTATATGAATTGGTCTTAATTCATCTTTCTTTCTGCCATCAAATCTATTCATTTTTCATTTGACCTCCTCTAAAAAATCTATTGTTAATTATATCCCCTCTATCCTCTTTTGAACAGAGTATTTTCTTTTTTACACCTATCTCTCTATCTTTCTTCCTCAAAATGAAAACAATTCATCAAAAATTACCAAAAGCAAAAAATGATTCTTTCAAATAATTCAAATAAAAAAAACAATACTAACTTTATTATGAAAGGAGGAATTCCGTGGTTCATTTCATTCGTAAATTTATGATATTTTTGATTGGTGGATTTGGATATTATGGATTAGAAATTATTTATCGTGGCTACTCCCATTGGACTATGTTTTTAACGGGGGGCTTTGCCTTTTTGTGTTTGTTTTTACTTTTCACTGCCAACTGCCCACTACCTTATTGGACACGTTGTATCACTGGAGCAATGATCGTAACCTCCATAGAATTTTTTGTGGGTATTATCGTTAATAAATGGCTAGGATGGCAAGTGTGGGACTATTCCCGTTTGCCCCACAATCTATTGGGACAAATATGCTTATCTTATAGCATCATATGGTTATTCTTATGCATTCCAATTGGATACTTTTCCCGTTTACTAAATCAAAAAGTATTAAGTAGAATAACCATTTCATAATTGTTGTATTTTTGAATACAAATGAAAAGCACTACAAAGACCTGTCTTTGTAATGCTTTCTATTCCTATCGAATTCGATAATCATCCATCATTTCTTCAATTGCATCAGCCATGGCCCTTGCCACAATATCTTGGTTTACAGAGGAAGAAATTTTTAATGCATCCCCCGGGTTTGAAAGAAAACAAGTCTCCACCAAAATTGCAGGCACAGTGGTTCCATTCAAAATTAAAAGATCTGTTCTTTGCTTAACCCCACGGTTTGTGGTGTTCAATGCACCGATTAGATGTCCTTGCATAATCTCTGCTGCCTTTCTACTAGTCAGCATGCTATTGTTATCGTTGCTATGTACCTGGTACAGCGTTTCTGTACCATTTGCTGTTGTATTACTTCCAGCGGAATTAAAATGAATCGAAACCATTAAGTCCGCTATTTGATTTGCAATTTTTGCTCTTGTATTGTTATCCGGCCTGGTGTCGGCATCTCTGGTTAGATAAACCTTTACATCGGAATTCTCTAAATAATCAGCAACCTTCAACGCCAAATCCAAATTCAGGGTTTTCTCAGTCAAACCATTTCCACTGGTTCCTGGATCATTCCCCCCATGTCCAGCATCCAATAGTAAAACTTTATCGTAGACATCCTTTGGGTTTTTCACTTGGATTTCGTAGCCATTTTTTGTTTCCTTCATAATGTATTCATTATAACGATTTTGTGTAAAGCGAATACTAGTTTTGCCACCCTTAGTGGAAATAGAAATACTATCCATAACATTGTTACCTATTTTTAATGTACCGTAACCATAAGCGCTTTCATAATCCCCAGGTAATACAATTTCATAATACCCTTCTGTATGTCTATCTCTCTTTTCGATATCATCAATATCTATCTCTTCCAGGTTTTCTAATATCATAACATTTGAGCTTGTATCATAGGTAAAATGCTCCAAGGTGGATTTTTTAACCTCTAGGGTTAACTCCCCATTCTTTTCTCCCCAGCTATAATCTGCCAACTGCCCAACCTCCAACACAACTCTAAACGTATTTGCATCGTACATTCCGGTTCTGGCTGCAGTAACCAGGGAAAGCCCCTTTGTACTCAACTCATTTTCCACTTTTGCCTCAACATTGGGAATATCAACAACAATCCTACGAGGGTTGGACAATGTAGAAACCTTAGCGCCTAAGGACGCATCACCGCCAATCACTAATTTATCTACCCCGTTACGGTTTGTAAGGGAAATTTCATCCACCACAACTCGGTCAAATGTTACAATTATTTTTTTCTTATCCGAACTTTGGGTTACGTTATATCCCTTTTTACCGCTCAAATCAAACACTACTCTGGTAACAGGTGTTCCTCCATTATTATGCTGTGCAGAGCGAATAGCCGTAACAATGCCACTGTTGGTGGCCGTTATCTTATCCGCAAGACCGCTTGTTGCATTTTGAATGTCAATCACAATTTTGGAATCATCCACATAAATTTCATCATAACTATAAATTGGGCTATCCGATTCTATGGAAAAAACCTGTGTTGCTGTTGTTCCCGACGGAACTGAAACCTTTGATACTTTTATGGCTTGTGTTGTGGGTGTTGTAGGTTTTGTTGGATTGGTTGGCGTTGTGGTTGAATTCCCACCTTCGCCAATATACACCGTTCTATTAGGGTCATCCCAAGTAATATCCAAATCCAATGCCTTAGCCAGTGCCCTAACCGGAAGCATAGTCCTGTCGTTGACAATCGTAGCTGGCACATCAAGGGTAAATTCTTCTCCGTTTTTGATTGCTTTGTTGCTCCCTAAGGTAAATGCTACTGTATACTCATCATTGATTACAAATGCCTGTTTGGTTCCCTCGTTCCAAAGAACTTCGCATCCCAACTCTTGGGTAATCAAACGCATTGGAAGCATAGTCCTTCCATCAATAATAACAGGAGGCATATCCGTTGGCTCTAACTCTTTTCCATCAATTTTGATCTTTACCTCTTTTGCGTTATAGGCATGATTTTTACCATTATAAAATAAATTCATGCTAATGGTTTTTGCATATGCAACACTTGACATTAGCATCCCAACGGCTAGCGTGGTAAGTAATAGTCGCTTCCTCCTAGATTTCATAGTAACCTCCCGAAATTTTTTATATAAAGGCAAATGCCTTGGGGTTCATTTTTATAGTAATTCTTAATTAGTATATCAAATTTTGTCGTATTTTAAAGAGAAAAGTTCCAATTGAAATATAATTTTAATAAATAAAACTCCTTTACCCTATTTTAGTAAGGTAAAGGAGTTTTTGATTAATCTTTTTCTTTTCCCTGAGCCAAACGGTCAAATTTCCGTAATTTTTTCATAACCAAACCATTTATACTATCTTGGGGATAATTTCCGCTACTATCTTTTTTACCGGCAGGCATTCCCATTAGAAGTTCCATACCTTCTTCTATTTTACTAATAGGGTAGATGTGAAATTTACCGTTTTTAACAGCTTCTACTACTTCATCATTTAAAACCAAATCGTTAATATTAGAAGCAGGAATAAGAACACCTTGTGTTCCTGTTAATCCTCTCTTTTTACAAAGTTGGAAAAACCCTTCAATCTTATAGGTGACTCCCCCAATTGCCTGAATTTCGCCTTTTTGGTTCACAGAGCCTGTAACGGCCAGATCCTGTCTTATTGGTACCTCTGAAAGAGAAGAAAGGATACAATATAGTTCTGTACTAGATGCACTATCTCCATCAATACCATTATAATTTTGTTCAAAACAAATGCGGCAAGAAAGGGATAATGGGAACTCCTGGGCATAGGTTTGACCTAAAAAACCACTGATAATTTGAACGCCTTTGTCGTGGGTATGACCACTCAAACGGGCTTCCTTTTCAATGTTAATAATGCCTGCTTTCCCAACATAGGTGGTGGCAGTAATTCGACTAGGATTGCCAAATGCATAACTCCCCATATCCAATACAGCAAGGCCGTTGATCTGGCCAACTTCACTGCCCTGAGTAGCAATCATAATGACATTTTCATTCAGCATTTCACCAAGCTTATCTTCGTAAAGCTTTAACCTTTGCTCCTTTTCGAAAATGGCCTTTCCAACATGGGCAGCAGTAACTACCGTTGCATCTTCCATTTTTGCCCAAGTAACAGCCTCACACAAAATTTCAGCTAACTGATTGAAACGGGTGGATAATTTATTCTGTCGCTCCACCATTCTGGAGGAGTGCTCCACAATAGCACAGACTGCACTCACATCAAAATCTATGGTTTTTTCTTGCTCAACAAAACCCTTGATAAAACTTGCCAATTTCCACATATTTTCGTGATTGCGGGGCATCTCGTAGTCAAAATCAGCCTTTATTTTGAAGAATTTATCAAACTCTTCATCATACTCGCTTAATAACTCATAGTAATAATTACTGCCTATCATAATCACCTTAATATCCGCAGGGATAGGCTCAGGTTTTAGAGTAGGTGCAACCGTTGCACCAAGTTGATCCCTATTGCTGTCCATATTAATTTCTTTGGTTTTCATAATACGGCGCAAAGCTTCCCATGCCTGGGGCAAAGACAAAATATCCTGAGCTTGCACAATCAGGTACCCACCATTTGCCTTATGAAATAAGCCTCCTTTAATCTTCATAAAATCTGTGGTCAAATTTCCAAACTCACTATCATATTCAATCTCGCCAATCAAGTTTGAGTAGGTTGGATTAAAGGATACAACAACTGGAGCCCCTTCGCTTTTAGCATGGTCCACTATTAAATTTACTTTATATTTAAGGGTAACATCCTCCATGGGTTTCTTGCCCAGCATCGGCAACAACGATGAAAGACCCTCTTCACTTTCTTCCTCATCTTCATAAAACTGACTAATGTTTTCTAAGACGTCTTCTCGCACATCGTTGATGTAATCAATGACACGCTTATAATCCTGGTACTTTTCCTGAACACCACTGATATGATGCCCAATGGCAAACATGCCCACCTGATAATCAAGCTGCTCCAACTGTTTTTTAGACACCTTATCTAGCTCTCGAATATCCCTCATAATTGCACCGGCTTTTTCTTGAACCACCTGGGAGTTCTTTTCAATTGTATTTTTTACATCCTCTGGCAAATCATCATATTCTTCTTCGCCTATGGCGCTACCATTGACAATAGGCATAAAGTAAATTCCAGAATTTGTCGTCTTAACCTGGAAATCATGCTCCGCTGCCATTTTGCTCATATCTTCCATCAGAGAGTTTCTTTTTTCATCAAAAGATCGTAGTAAGTCGCTCTTTTGCTTTTCATATTCCTCGGCACGAAACACTTTCTGAATCTCTGTTTTAAGAAGCTGTACCAGCTCAGACATATCTTCTTTAAACTGTCGCCCCATTCCTTTTTCAAAACGTAACGCCAGTGGGTTTCTTGGATTTTGAAAGTTATAAACGTAACACCAATCCCTAGGAACTGGCTCAGTTGCCGCTAGCTTTTCTGTGCTTTTTCTAGCATAGGTTGTTTTTCCCGTTCCCGAAGGCCCAGCCATATAAATGTTATACCCTTTCATCTTTACCATCAAACCAAAATCAAAAGCTCGAACAGCACGCTCTTGACCAATAATCCCATCTAATGGCAAGATTTCACCTGTTGTGCGAAATGAAAAATCCTCAGGGAAACAGCCATTTTTTAGCTGTGAATATTTTAATTCCTGCGCCATCCTTCCTCTCCTCCTTTCAAAAATGCCGGCATTTGGCGTTCTCTTTCTAGATGCACCTTTCTGCCGACACTCTCTTATCTTTTATTACAATGTTCCTCGTAATCCTCATAAAAAGGATAATATTTCCACATAATCACAGCATCCTCATGAGTGTCAGAATAATAATTCTTTCGTATTCCCTCTGGGCGGAAACCGTATTTATGATACAATCGCTGAGCTGGCTCGTTATGAATACGAACCTCAAGGGTAATTCCTATCATTTCTCTTTCTAATGCAACTCTCTCTAAGCTCTCCATTAAAAGATCACCAATGCCCTGTCTTCGGTATTCTTGTAAAACTGCAACATTGGTAATGTGCCCTTCCGTAATTACGTGCCACATTCCTGCATAGGCAACGACTTTTTCCCCATCCAAAGCAACAAAATAAATTGCCATAGCGTTCTCTTTCACTTCTCTTTCAAAGTCCTGTCTAGTCCAAGGGATAGAAAAAGTAGCTTCTTCAACGGCCAAAACTCCATCGATATGCTCCTCTTGCATTGGTACAACCTTAATCATTTTGTTTCTCCTCTCCTTGCAAGCGTTCCTCCCTTTCCCGTTCAGCCTGAGATTTTCTCAGGTAAATAGGTTCAAAAGCATTGCCCGCCACAGCCCTGTCCTCCCTTGCTAAAACCATAGCGAAAGCCGCAATTGATGCAGCCCTTTGCAAAGAACAGTGTGCCGGAGCATAAATAAAATCAGGGTAAAGTGATAGTTTTTCCTGATGCACCGGAACGCCATCCCCTAGAAATATAACTTTTTGTCCATAACCTTGGGCCCTCTGTATCACTTCATCAATGCTTATCGCCATCATCTCTGTCAAACGGCGTAACATCCCGTTGTCCCAACGGTAAAAAGCAGTGTAAACCTGACTGCGTCTTGCATCCATAATCGGACAAATTATTTTATCTGTTTCAAACACATTATATGCCAGAGCATCTAATGTGGGAACGGGAACAATCTTCTTTTCCAAAGCCAAGGCCAACCCTTTTGCCGTCGCAGCACCAATGCGCAGCCCTGTAAAAGATCCGGGCCCACTGGCACAAGCAATATAGTCCACGTCCCAAGGCTTTGTTTCTGATTTCTCACAAATTTCGGCAACCATAGGCATGATCGTCTGGCTATGTGTCAATTTATAGTTCAGGGTAAATTCTGCAATTAATTTATCTCCCTGAGCAATTGCCGCACTGGCAGTTTGCCCCGTTGTATCAATGGCCAATATCTTCATGCGTCCTCCCCCTGACAAATGGTAATCCGACGGTAGTCGTCACCCTTTTCATAGTCTTTCTCAATGGTAATTTGAATGGTTTCTTTAGGCATCAACCCTGGAATAATTGTCGCCCACTCCACTAAAGAAACCCCATCTCCATAAAAATATTCTTCATACCCTGTGTCATCCATTTCCTCCTCGCAGGAAATGCGATAAGCATCAAAATGATAAAGGGGAATTCTCCCCTTATATTCATTTATGATGGTAAAGGTGGGGCTTGTTACATGCTCTGTTATGCCCAAGCCTCGAGCAAACCCCTTGGTAAAAACTGTTTTCCCCACACCAAGGTCACCATCTAAGGAATAAACTTGACCAGGCTTTGCATCTTGCCCCATTTTTTCACCAATGGTTTCTGTCTCATGTGGAGAAAAGGTTTCCCAAACTTTTTTCATATAGCTCAACCTCATTTTCAATACATATAAATTGCTGTCACACCAGAATCAACGAAGCGTGTTGTTTTGCCATCGTAGTAATATAAATCTCCAAGCCCCGTCACAAAGTCATAGTTCTTCAAATAAGCAAGCTTACCATTCTCTTTATACTGGAAGCTAAATACATCTTTATCAATTTCCTTCATTTCTTTTCCATTATACTTCATCAGTGTTCCATTGCCTGTTGTAGTATTTGGATCAGCCAGGTAATAAATTTCCTTTTTATCATCGGAGAAATAAACACCTGTTGTATTTTGATCAATTTCCGTAGGAGTATCACCTTTTAATACGCCAATACTACCCATACCGCCATTGTAATTATAGAAATAAACCAAATCCGAGCTATCTCCTAGGAAGCCCATCAACTCAACTTCTTTTTGAACCTCAATTGCCCCTTTCTTGCCGTCAAGGGATTCACTCTTTAATACATTTGCACCTGTGGTCTCATCTGGAACATAATAAGCCACACTTTTTCCATCACCAGACACTTGGATGGATGTAGGTACCACATTCTTTTCCTGTAAAGTATACACATTACCAACCTTATCTGCAATAAATACTTCCTTTTCGCCATACATTAAATTCGCATAGTAAGTATACATTGCTTCATCAAAGGAGTTGGTTTCTGATAATTTGACTGGTGCTGGTGATTCCATGGAATATCCAACAAGGAATTCACTTTCTCCTGGTAAGGATGCTACGGAAATCACAGTATCATGAATCTTCATTTTTCTTCCCGCAGTTAAAACATAGCAGTCTTGAAAAATAGGTTCCATGCTTTCTTCATCCTTCATTTTACTTCTTATTTCTTCAATGGCGATCTGACGCTTTTCATCATATTGAGAAATATCTGTGACGTCATCTTCGATTAACTGGGTGAATGGGGTTTCATCTGCCCTCATTGCACAATACAAAACATCCTGACCATTTGGCATTAATTCTACATAGGTCACTTGTTCTGCCACCAAGGTAGGTTCCTCATTAAAGTTATATTCATAAAGGTAGTAGGAATCTGCCTGCTGTTCCAAGTAGTATGCAATATTATTTTTTTCTGCAATAAAACTTAACGCTACTTTATCTGATAACTTTACTGGTTCTTCTTCCGTTGCAACAGCACTTACATAAAGAGCCATTTCATCGGTGTTACCCTTTTTGTATAACACATAAGATCCATCTTTGCTTAGGTCGTAAGCGCCATTAAGCTGCAAAATATCCTCTGCCACCTTTCGGCTTCGATCATCATGATAGACATATAAATCCGCCTTACCATTGTTTTGAACCAAGTAAGCACATCGACTCCCATCTCCACTGCTAATGTAATGGTTCACATTTTCTGAAATTAAAACTGGTTCAGCATCTTTATTTTTCAAATCTTTGAAGTAAAGGGTACCAATACCTTCGGCATCAATTCCAGCAATATAATATAAATCCTCATTATCTTCTGATGCGCTGGCACCCCATGCTGAGTAATAGTAGTTGTAGGCACCACCGTTGCTAATTGTGTCGTTTACTTTATATGCATCGTTCTTCAGGTCAAAAACATATAATCCGTTGTCTTTTGCATAGGTAATGGCAATGTCTGAAGATTTTGTTAGCCCTCCGCCCGTTGCATACCAACAGTAGCCCAAAAATCCCACAAAAGCAATTAAACCTAAAAGAACCTTCCACCAAACACCACCTTCATTTTTAGAAGGCAAATCACTGTTTTCCACAGCATCTTCAATTTTATCCACATTATCCACAGTTTCATCCACAACATTTGTTCTGTTTCCACCATCAGTATCCATAATATCCACAGTTTCCACAGTTGCTTCCACAGGATTTTCTATGTTCTTCTCTGCAATTTCCACAGAATTATCCACATTTTCAAGTTTATCCTCTGATGTGTTTTGTTTTATCCCCATTGTTTCTACATATTTTTTATTTTCATCCACAAAGTTTTCCCCATCTTTCTTTTCTTTGTCCACAAAAGCATCAGATAGCTCCTGCTCTTCTTTTCTTTTATCGTCCAACGTAAAGACCTCCTTCAAATTTAAATTATAGATATCTCTCTTTCATAAAAAATAATACCTTAAGGCCAATTTTCGCCCGCATTTTTACGCCCTTTATTGCAGAAAAAAACCCCTCGTTCTTTTGTTGTTGTTTTCTTTTATTTTTATTTCTTTTCATTTGTAATTTTTTTATTTTATGTTTTTGATGTAGACGCTGTCTAAGCAAAGAAAAAGCCCCTTTTCCTACTCGTAGCATCATAAGACCTGTTTTTCCATATTGAATCATTCCCTTTGGATCAAAGTTCATATAGCAAACCCCCTCCACCGTAATTTTTTTAATAAACTGCTCAATGTATTTGAATACACAGCTACTTATAGTAAATCATCAGCTGTATTTTTCGCACTTTTTAAACCATAAAAACACATTGGGCCTTTGTGATGAAAAGAATTATTCCTTTTTCTCTCTCTTTTATCATAATAAAAGGTGCAAAAATTACTAGAAAACCACCTAAAAAAATGCCCAATCAATCTTTCACATAATACCATATTTTGTTTCTGTAATAAAGCAAATCACAAATTATTAAATAATTGTTAACAAATTTGAATTTTTAATGAAATAATTATTTACAATTACCTTGTTTTACAATATAATACTAACATACAAATTTAATAAGAAAGGGTAATTTCATGGAACCCAATGAAAGCATATCTATACAGAATAAAGTAAAGAGTGAAAGTTCAAAACACTTTATATCCCTTCACATTTCCCATAAAGGGAACCAAAAATCAATTCACTTAAAAAAAGGGCATACATTGGCAATTTGCATAGCAGCCTGCGTATTGATTGGTAGCTGCGGCATTAGCTTAGGTTCCTACCTAAGTGCGAAAAATGATTTGATGGCTTCCCAACAGGAGTTGCAACAAATCGAGAGAACAAATCGTAAACTTGAGCAGAACTCAAAAGCATTGCAAAATGAGAATAACGACTACACCCAAAACATTGAAGATTTGCAAAACAAAGCAGCAGAGTTAGAACAAAAAATCAATGAATTGGAAAGTATGAAGAACAACTTGAATGATCAGCTTAACAATATTAGTACAAGTGATAGCGCTTCTACTGAAATCTATAATGCAGTGGCAAGTTGCTTTGTGGAATCCCAACCCGCGACGCCTAGCTTTACACCTATTGTAACCACATCTTTCAATAAGGTTACATCCTTAGCGGCACAGTTAGAGCGCATCGATTCAAGGCTAAGTGAAACCGGAACTTCTTTTTCGGAAGTTGCAACCAATGTGACCGAAACATTATCCGCTTACAGCGATATCCCAAGTGGAATGCCTGTAAATGGTATTTTATCCACAAAATTTAATCCAAATGGCCTTTCCTCCATCAGCGATGGCAGAGTCCATAAGGGAATTGATATTTCAACTCGCAGTAGGATTCTTCCTATTACCGCAACTGCAGCAGGAACGGTTATTGAATCATCATACCACAATGAATTTGGCTACTATGTAGTCATCGATCATGGCAACGGTTTTACAACTCGTTACGCCCATAACACGGAAAACCTAGTAACAGCTGGGGATATTGTGAAAAAAGGAGATACCATTGCAACTACTGGTTCAACTGGTCAATCTACTGGTATCCACTGCCATTATGAGGTAAGTTTAAATGGTGTTTATCAAGATCCAATGGATTATCAATAAAAAAAGATGGCTAAGCCATCTTTTTTTTATGCTTCCCGTTGATCTTCAACTTCAACCACTTCTACTACCTCTGGCAGTTTACCAAAGTTCATGAGGATAACAGCCCCAACCACCAAGATGATACCACCGATTTTTGAAAAAGTAATACTTTCCTGAAACACTAAAATGCCTAACACAGCGGCTACCACAGGCTCGATTGTGGCTGTAACCGATGCCTTGCTTGCAGGCAAACAACTTAAACCCTTGGTATAGCATAGGTATGGCAAAACCGTTGTCATCAGGGCAAAGGTAATGGATAGAGGCCACTGCCCTTTCCTAGTAATCTCTTGAACCACATAAATAGGATTTACACAAAAAGCCATACATATTGAAGCCGTCAAAAATGTATAGAATGAAACCGTCATGGAGTTATAGCCCCTGCGTAGCGCAAATGTACCAAAAATGCTATATAATGCATAGCCAATAGAAGATCCCATACCAAACAAAAAACCCACTGGCGTTAAGGCAAATCCTCCTTCTAAAATTCCCGTTACCAACCCACACCCACATAGTGTCATTACTAAAACCAAAATTTTTTTCTTTGTCATTTTCTCTTGAAACAAAACAATTGAAAGGAGCATGACTATAGTTGGCGCTGTATAAAGCAATACTGCTGCCACACCAACGCTTGTTAGGTTGATTGCTTTCATATAGCACCAACTAAAAAAAGTAAAGCTTAAAATCCCCGTACCAACAAAGTTAAAAATATCCTTCTTCTCCTTCAGTTGAAAGCTTTGGCGGTCTTTTATTAGAAGTAGTACAGCTAAAAAAATTGTACTCACTACCCCTTTTACAAATAACATCTCCATCTCTGTGAAGCCTAAGGCGGTAATTGCTTTCGTAAAGATGCCAATTAAGCCCCAGCTTACCCCAGCAATAATAATCCACAAATAAGACATAGGTACTCCTCTCTTATAGCAAAATCTCTTTTCCCATGGCTAAAGAATAAATATATACTTCTGTCACCTTTTTGCTCAAAGATCGCTCTAAGGCAACCTGATAAAGCTTTAGCTGAATTTCATAACGTTTACGAAAAGCATCTTCTTGAAAAAGCCTATCACTCTTATAGTCAACCAAAACAATATTATCTCCTTCTATAAAATAGCAGTCGATAATTCCATTTATTAATATTGTATCGTCTACATCTTTATACTCTTTGCCCATATGCAGATCTTTTGCCGCCATTAGCATTGCGAACGGACGCTCTTTTTCCATTGCATCGCTTTCTCTAATACGTTTTGCCAAAGGGGATGTAAAAAATCCTAGCAACTCTTCCTTCCTTAATGCCGTGACCTCTTTTTCAGAAAGCTTGCCCTTTTCAAGCAACATATTTATTAGACCGTTCAGCTTTATCTCGTCATACTCCATTCGCAAATTAGCACTTTCCAAAACTGCATGCATCGCCGTACCAATTTCCGCTGGTGTTAATGGAATTTCTTCCTTAATAATTTTAGGAAGCTTTAAATCTATGACAGGCATATCCCTCTCACCTGTGATTTCTTCTATATACTTCCGCTTTACTTCTGAAATAGAAATCTTTGATGGCAGATCTGTGGCTGCAAAATGGGGATACTGCCATTCTAACAAGCGCTGAATTTCTGACTTTTTGCCACTATAATCCTCTTCTGTATCCCAAGAAGCAAAGTAATTCTCTTGTGCCTCTAACTCCGCCTTCTCCTCTACCACCTGCAGTAGAAGGTCACCTCTGCTTTTAAACGTAAACGTCCATGAAGATGATTCTTGAGAAAATAATTTATTTGAAATGTCATGGGAAAGTTCATATTGATCTCGAATTTCCTTTGCAAGGGGATGGCGTAGTAGTGCAGGCATTATCCAGTCCAAATAGTTTTTACTTCTCCTCAAACGAAATACAGATAACCGCCCCTGGTTGGTATCAGCCACTACACCCCATTTTTTAATGGACTTTTCCAAGTCCTTAACGGCTCCCGTTAAAATCAGCTTTTCCTTGGCTCTGGTTAATGCAACATAAAGCACCCTTAATTCCTCCGACAGATTTTCTAGTCGGATTGCCTCAGCCAAGGCCGTTTTTGACAACGTACGATACACTGCTCTGCTCTCCAAATCCTTATAATCCATACCAAATCCCCACTGTTGATGGGTCAAGACCGTACTTCTTATATCCATTTCGTTAAACTGCTTACCTGTATCGGCAACAAAAACAACTGGGAATTCTAAGCCCTTGCTTTTATGAATGGTCATCACGCGCACTACGTTTGCTGCCTCACCTTGCAACTTTGCCGAGGATGACTCCGCCTGGGCGGTCTTTATATCTTCCACATATCGGACAAAGTAAAACAGTCCTTTGTGACTCCCCTTTTCAAATTGTTCAGCCTTTTCTAATAGCAGCCTTAGGTTTGCTTGACGTAAACCGCCACCGGCCGTCATTCCCACGTAATCATAATAGCCGCTTTCCTCATACAGATAGCGCAATAGCTCATGAAGTGTTAATTCTTTTACTTGTTTACGCCACTTTGCCAGGTCCTTACTAAAATGAAGAAGCTTATCCTTCAATTCTCCATCTTTCCCCTGAGACAAATACCCTTCAATACAGTCAAAAAAAAGCCCATTACCCCCTGTCAATCGCATCTGCATCAAGTCATCAGCAGACAGCCCATACAACGGAGAGTGAAGAACCGAGAGCAAGGGAATATCCTGCCTAGGATTGTCCAAGAGCCTTAGTAAGTTTAAAACCGTATCCACTTCCGCTACATCATAATATCCCTCTGCCGTTTCTGCATAATATGGAATCCCCTCTTGTCCAAATGTATCGTCTAACACTGCGCCCCAATTCTTCATACTGCGCAACAAAATAGCAATATCCCCATATTCTACGGGACGATATTCTCCGCTTTCCTTATCGACCACACAATAACCCGATTCCATAAGTTCCTTAATTTTGCTGGCAATAGCCATGGCCTCCAACTGACGACGATTTAAATCTTCCAGTTCGTCCATTTCTTCGTCAAGCAGACTATCACTTTCAACCAAAATAACTTCATTTTCACCACCATGAAGCTTCTGGGTCTTTGTAAAAACAGCTCCTGGATATAACGCAGTTTCATCGTTATAGTCTACATCGCCAAACTCCAACGACATTAGTTGGCGAAATAAAAAGTTCACTCCATCCAGCACATTCTCACGGCTTCTAAAGTTTTTGGAGAGAATAATCTTACGAGATTTGTCACCCTGTTTTATCGGATAAGTCAAGTATTTTGAATTGAAAATCTGGGGCATTGCCAACCTAAACCTATAAATACTTTGTTTTACATCCCCAACCATAAATCGGTTGTTGTTCCCATTCCCCTGCCCTGATACAGCCGCTAGAATCATCTCCTGAACCATATTGCTATCCTGGTATTCATCAATCATAATTTCATCATAGCGTTTTTGGATTTCTTTGGCAGCCATAGTGGGGATCACATGGTCAACTGTGCTACCTTTTTCCACTAAAATTTGCATACAAAAATGCTCATAATCATGAAAATCGATCATGAGCTTCTCTTTTTTTGCTTCGCCAAAGCGGACGATAAAGCCTCTAACAACTTCAGCTAAGCCCTTGGCAACTGGATATAAGGAACGTATAAACTGGCCCTGTCGCTCCTCTCCAAAACAAAAATAGGTTTCCCCCAGTTTGTTTCGCAGATCCTTTGCCTCATTGCGAAGCACCTTAATCTGTTCTGCCAGCTCCTTATCTTCCCCCCGGTAGGCAGGTAGCCTGGGAAAGTCCGTGTGAACATATGCCATGTGCCACTGAGCATATCCATTTATCAATGCTTCTTCCAATTCCTCCATTGCTTGGGACTCTTTTTCCAAACACTCTAAATAAGCCTCAAAACCTGAGGTTGAAGAAGCCAGTTTCATTGCCTTTTCCAAAAGATTTCTTGCATAAGCAACATGATCTTTGATGCCTTGGCGAATGAAAGAAATCCACACACAGGAATCCACGGTCTCATCTTCACGCAAATTAAATTGCTCCGCCATTTCCTCTAACAATTCTAATGGTTCCGAGTACCCCTGGGCAAAGGTATAAAGCTGTAAAACCAAATCCTTAAGCCTACTGTCCCCAGTATCCTCTCCAAAAGTCTCTAACAACATAAAAAATGTGTTATTCTCTTGTTCTTGATAAAGCTCCTCAAAGTAATCGTCTAGCACTTCCTGCTGCAAAAGCTTTACCTCTGCAGGGTCTCCCGTTCTTACCGCGGGATCTATATCTAATAAATGATAATACTCACGAATGATTTGTAGGCAGAATGAATGTATGGTTTTAATATCAGCACGGGCTAGGAGCGTAAGCTGATTTTGCAAATGCAAATTATCAGGCTCTAGTTCCAGTTTCCTCACAATGGCCGTTCCTATTCTTTGACTCATCTCAGAAGCCGCCGCACTTGTAAAGGTTACCACCAATAATCGATCAATATCCGCGGGGGGTGTATCCGTTGTAATCCGCCGAATAATTCGTTCTACAAGAACAGCTGTTTTTCCGCTCCCCGCGGCAGCTGAAACCAAAAGATCACAGCCTCTTGCCTCAATTGCCTGTAATTGCTCGTTTGTCCATCTGCTTTCACCCATGGGTTCTCAACCTCCATCATTCATTGCCCCATGGCTCGGTCCATACGAACATGAAAAGGAACATATCCGGTAAACGATCCCATAAAGCTACTGTATGAATTATACCAGAAATTCCCGATGAAAGCGAATGAAAATGCAGATAAAACCTTGTCACCAAAAATATATCTAGCTGTTGTTTTTATAAATAAATCTTGAAATCCCCCTTGATAGATAAAAGCACACCTTTGCAAAATTTCTGCCATCTCTTTTTCACTTTCATCCAAATCATAAACCCAAAACATTGCCTCTTTCATACTATCCCATGTCAAATCTTTCTTTCGCCTGCGTACCACACGTATGGTATGATATATGGCAACCAATTTAAAAAAACGCACCATTACCGTTTCATCCAAACGATGTAGATTACTCCTAAAATAGTTATGCTCCATAGGCATTTCTAAAAAAGTTTCATATGCATCCGCCGCTGTGCTTTCTGCACACTGCACATAAAAGGCACTATAAAACTGATTATCCAGTTCATAAGCCCTTTCTAAGAAATAAGATTTACAATATTCAATTAGCACTTTGCAGCGCTCGTCTTTTCTTAAATTTAGCTCTAACATCATAAAAATCTCCTTTCAATACCACTATTTCCTTTATTGTAAAGGAAGGATGCCAGAAATGCCTTCTTTTTCGCTCGCAAAAAAAGAAAGGCTTCCCCATAAATCGGGAAAGCCCTAAGGTGGAGACAGAATCTATACCTTTGGAAAAAGCCTAGTACAACAAACTTTTTCCTATATACAGCAAAGATAACAGATTTGTTTTTTTGCTTCAAACCAATACTCCACTGTATAAACTACTTGATACACCATTTGCGCCTAAAACATGCGCCCTTTGCATACTGGAAATTAGCAAGTACCACAGTTGTTAAGCTGGTTGCCGCATCCGCCACCACAGCAGCAAAGTAAGATTAAAATCCATAACCAAGAACTTTCATTTCCGCCACAGCCACAACTGTTGCCACCTAAGTTGTTTCCGCCACAGCAGCACAGCAAAATAATGATCCATAACCAAGAACTATCATTACCACAACCACAACCAAATCCACTCATACTAAAATACCTCCTTAAGTAAATATGTTTTGCTTACATTTTTATCCTATGAGGTATTTTGTAAAATATTGCCTGTCTATATTTATTCTTTTTTCTTTCTTAATCATACAAAACTCGGGAAATTCCGGACAAGTTTAGCAAGGTAATACCAAATCCCCTACGGAAATCTCCACCGTAAAGCCCCCCATTTCATCAGTGAGACTAACCAAAAGCAACCTTTCATGGTCTAAAAAATACAATATATGAGTAATTTCCTTATCTTTACCAATCAAATTCAGTTCTTCTCGGGCAGCTTCTCCATGAAGAGTTACCTCCATGCCTGCAGCCTCGTATTTTTGGCCAAAATGCTTTGCTGTTTTTTCGCCTGCTGTACGCCAAGCAAATAATGCTTTTACCTTTTGTTCCATCTTATCCCTCCATAGTGAAACTGTTCATCCAATAAAAAAGTTCCCTCCGAGTTAAAAACCCAAAGGGACTTCCTAATACTATGTGCATTAACCCGATTATAGATTACCACGCTTTTCACTAAGCATTCTTTCAAGCTCATCAATAAATGTATTAATATCTTTAAATTGACGATATACAGATGCAAAACGAACATATGCAACTTCGTCTAATTCCTTTAGGCGATCCATAACCATGGTGCCTATGGTTTTGCTTTCAACTTCCCTTTCACCGCTACCAATCAGTGTGTTTTCCACATCATCCACCAGCTCTTCAATCTGCTTAGCTGTGACAGGTCTCTTGTTACAAGACTTCATGATACCGCCAACTAACTTAGATTTGTCAAAAATCTCCCTTGTCCCGTCTCTTTTAATTACAGTAATGGGGATCATGTCAATTCTTTCATATGTTGTAAACCGTTTTCCACAACTTTCACAAAGACGACGGCGACGAATGACTGCATTGTCATCCTGCCCTCTTGAATCAATTACTTTTGTATCTGCATAGCCGCAAAAAGGACATTTCAAAATGGTATCCCCCTTAGTCAATATTCTTACCCTTTTATGTACAATTATACGGTAAGAACCCCCTGTTGGTCAAGGTTTCATTCATCTGTTACCAAAACTTCTGAGGCATCTACCTCTACCAAAATTATATCATCTCCAATGCGCTTAATACACCTCCATGGTACAAAATATGCCTGTTCTTTGCAAAAAAAATTCCACTTACCACCATCTTCAGGAATAATCAATGTGCAAATTTTACCAGACTGTGTATCAATTTCTAAGTCACAAACAAAACCCAAGCGTTTACCATCACAAATATTGATAACCTCTTTCTCTTTCAAACAAGAAAATCGTTCCCATTTCATGAATTTTGTCTCCCCTTTCCATTACATTTATACCAGTTTATGCCAGCCCATTGTGATATTAGCCAAAAATCATTTTTTTAATAAAATTCCTTGACGTCGGATTTAGAAAAGACTACAATATGTACTGAAAACAAAATATTAAAAAACTATATATTGTGTTTTTATCAATTCTTTTCAAAAATGTTATGGCCTTTATGGCTTAATAAAAAAGAACGAAAGCAGATAAAAATATGAAGGGAGCATACACATATGATCACAACCATTACAAAACGCGATGGCAGAACCGCCTATTTTGACCTAAACAAAATCGCCAACGCCATTGAAAAAGCTTTTCAAGCAACGGTAGGCTCAAAGGATTTTGGAACTTGTCTAAATCTGGCCCAGGAAGTTTCCCAAAGTTTTGCACAAGAGGGCGTCATCTCTCCTACTGTGGAGCAAATTCAAGACATGGTTGAAAAAGTACTCATTGATCATGGTTATGTTCGTACTGCAAAAGCCTATATTTTATATCGTGCTGAGCGCACCCGCGTGCGCAACATGAACGATAGATTAATGAAAACCTTTGAGGACATCACCTATAAAGATGCCAACGACAGTGATATAAAAAGAGAGAATGCAAACATAGATGGCAATACCGCTATGGGTTCTATGTTAAAATACGGTTCTGAGGGTGCAAAGCACTTTTATGAGTCCTATGTGCTAAATCCAGCCCATTCTGAAGCACACAGAAACGGAGACATACATATTCATGACTTAGACTTTTATACCCTTACAACAACCTGTTGCCAAATTGATTTGCTTAAATTATTTAAAGGCGGCTTTTCTACAGGTCACGGCGTATTAAGAGAACCAAATGATATTGCAAGCTATGCATCATTGGCCTGTATTGCGATTCAGTCAAACCAGAATGACCAGCATGGCGGTCAGTCTATCTCTAATTTTGACCGTGGGCTGGCGCCAGGTGTAGCAAAAACTTATAAAAAACGCTATTACTCCAACCTGTCATCCCTACTAGAAGTAATGGATGATCCCAAAATGGGTAAGGTTGCGAAAGATGTTTTCGATAAACTGAAAGAAAAAGGATTATTCCCGACTCTCGATGCTAACCCTGTCTTCGACAAAGCAGAAAGGGAAATGCTTTTACAAGAAGGGGTAAACCCTGAAATCTATAAAAAAGCGAAAGATTTTTCTACAAAAAAAGCAATGGAAGAAACAGATAAGGCAACTTATCAGGCCATGGAAGCCCTACTTCACAACTTAAATACAATGCATAGCCGTGCAGGGGCACAAACCCCTTTTTCCTCTGTAAATTATGGTATGGACACCTCCACAGAGGCTCGCATGGTTATGAAAAATATGCTTTTAGTCACCGAGGCCGGCTTGGGAAATGGTGAAACAGCAATTTTCCCTATCCAAATTTTCCGTGTGAAAGATGGTATTAACTTTAATCCTGGTGAACCAAACTACGACCTATTCAAACTGGCTTGCCGTGTAAGTGCAAAGCGTTTGTTCCCCAACTTCTCCTTCCAGGATGCGCCCTATAATCTAAAATATTATAAAGAAGGAGATCCTGATACCGAAATAGCTTATATGGGATGTAGAACTAGGGTTATGGCAAATGTCCATGATAGTGACAGGGAAATCACCCCAGGTCGAGGTAACTTAAGCTTTACTAGTATCAATTTGCCCCGCATAGCCATTCTTGCCAATAAGAATATTGATTGGTTCTTTAAAGAATTGGACAGCAAAATTGACTTAGTTATTTCTCAGCTCACAGAGCGCTTTGAAATTCAGGCTAAGAAAAAAGTACATAATTATCCGTTTTTAATGGGCGAAGGGGTTTGGATTGATAGCGAGAAATTGGCACAAAATGAGGAGGTAAGAGAAGTCCTTAAGCACGGAACACTGTCCATGGGCTTTATTGGTTTGGCAGAAACACTAAAAGCACTCATTGGTGTGCACCATGGCGAAAGCGAAATTGCCCAAAATTTGGGCATTGATATTATTAGCCATATGCGCAACCGTATGGATGAGCACTCTAAAAATACAGGCATGAACTTCACACTCCTTGCAACTCCTGCAGAAGGTCTTTCTGGCAGATTCATACGTATGGATCGAGCAAGATTTGGAGTCATTGAAGGCGTAACAGATAAGGAGTACTATACAAACAGCTTCCACATTCCTGTATACTACCCTATCAGTGCCTATAAAAAAATTCAGCTTGAAGCACCCTATCATACGCTTACCAATGCAGGGCATATTACATATGTTGAGCTAGATGGCGACCCAAGCACAAACTTGGATGCTTTTGAAAAAATTATCCGTTATATGAAATCTCAAAATATTGGTTATGGTTCCATCAACCACCCCATTGACCGTGATCCTATTTGTGGATATAACGGTATCATTGGTGATACATGCCCTAAATGCGGCAGAAAAGAGGATGATGGCGAGGTAGGATTCCAGCGGATTCGCCGTATTACTGGTTATCTGGTTGGTACCTTAGACCGCTTTAACAACGCAAAACGCGCCGAGGTGCAGGATAGAGTTAAGCACTCCGTTGTGGCAGAAGTAAAAGTGAATGCAAAGAAAGGCTGATTCTATGCAAATTAGACTTAGCGGTGTAGTGAATGATTCAATCGTCGATGGACCAGGAATCCGGCTTACCGTCTTTACCCAAGGTTGTCCTCACCACTGCCCAGGCTGCCATAACCCACAGACCCACGATCCACTTGGTGGCTATGTAGGTGAAACGGACTTGATTGTTGCCGCTCTGGCAGAAAATCCCCTTTTAGATGGCGTTACACTTTCAGGTGGTGAGCCTTTGGATCAACCCCTTGCCTGTAAACAAATCGCTGAAAAAGCAATAAAATTAGGCTTAAACGTGTGGGTATACACCGGTTATCTTTGGGAACAACTTTTGAAAACAGCCAACCCAGATGTCATGCAACTCCTACAGCAGATAGATGTCTTAATTGATGGGCCTTTTCTAAAAGACCAACGCTCTTTAGAACTTCTCTATTGCGGTAGTCAGAACCAACGTATTATTGATGTAAAAAAATCCTTCCAATCTGGCGGAGTGGTTCTGTGGGAAAGAGAGACCTATTTCTAATTCCCAACAAAAGAAGGTATCGTCAATGGGATACCTTTTTAACCCTATATTTTTGAATAACTTCTTTCACATAAAAACCCCATCGGTAACCATCTGGTACCAATGGGGTTTTATGCTATTCTAAATTTTCCTCTTTCATATCTTCTGGGTTTTTTTGAATATCGGCAGGCTGTTCCTCATCCTCAGGAGCATGGGGACTAGGCGCTTTTGCCAAAGGAAATTGAACAAACGCCTTAAATAAATCACCGTCAATAGATAGGTTAAACTTGCCTTTCTGAAGCTCCACCAAACTCCGGGCAATATTAAGCCCTAAGCCGCTTCCTTCCGTAGAACGAGAACTATCACCTCGAACAAATCGTTCCATTAATTCATCAGGCGCAATATTCAATTGTTCCCTAGAAATATTTTTCATGGCTATCATGGCAAATTTTCCTTTTCTTGAAATTTCCACATAGACTCTGGTTCCCGTTTGAGAATACTTACAGGCATTACTCAAAAGGTTGCTCAACACTCGCCATGTTAAATTTCCATCCACCAAACCAAAAACAGGTTCATCTTTTGTAGAGATCACAACCTCTAAGCTTGATTTTTCAAGTTTTTCTTCATACTCTGCCACTGCCTGGTGCACCAATTCACAAAGATCCGTTGGGGTCAAATTTGCAGAGATATTACCAGTTGATGCTTTAGAAGCCTCAACTAAGTCCTCCGTTAGCTTTTTCAACCTCCTGGACTGACGATCCAAAACTTCTAAATAATCTTGTGCTTGTCCAGATAGTTCCTCTTTCCTTAACAAGCCTACATAGTTAATAATAGAAGTCAAGGGGGTCTTAATGTCGTGGGACACGTTTGTAATTAATTCCGTTTTTAACCTCTCACTTTTTATCTTTTGTTCCATAGCAATTAATGCACCCTTGGAAAGACTATTTAAATTATTGCCATGTCGTCGAAAGGTTCGAAACATCCTAGCTGTATCCACCTTATATTCCAAATTTCCACTGGCTAACTGTTCTCCGCCTTTTTTCAGCTTCTGAAGCTGCGATGCCATAGAAAGAACAAATACCATAATAATGCAGTTGACCAAAAAAACAGCCCCACTATTATAGGAATTTGCAAAATAAAAGCAAGAAACCACAAACCAAGTCACTGCTACTTTCCAAGTCAGAGGCAACGCAGTCATGGCATCTCCAAAAGTTGTAAAAATTGCCGCAATAAACTTCCAACCAATATGGAAGAACCAATACATGAGTGAATTTCTCCACCATTTGCCCAATTTCAACCGAGTTGTAGCTGTCATCAGCATTGCAATCCCCAGTGCGGCATAATAAATCAAAGCTGCTAATATTAAAACAATATCAGCAAAGCTGTTAAAAGGATAAATGGCATGCAGTCCCACTGCAGGGATGGAAGCCAACATCATAACCAGCCCTAGGTATATTTCCAACGGAATACGATCTTGCAGGTTTGGAACAATCACCTCTGAGTTTCCTCTATGCCCTGCAGCACATAATAGATAAATCAACGAAGCAAAAAATATCAGCAAGCTGACTAAAGCCAAAACCACCATCCACATTCTAAGGTTAAATGCCATTTCATACAGCTGATGGGTCAACCAATAATCATCTGAAGCCGTCAGCGGACTTTGCACATAAGCTTTTAATTGAATATCAATTGGCTCATCGTAGCTTAGCCATTCTCCATTTGTGTCGTATTGCTCATAAACGCGAAATGAATATACTTTGGTTAGTCCCACCTGCTCAGGTACTTTTCCCTGCCTAATCTTATTTCCATCATCATCAAAAATTTCAAACCCAAAGTTTGTATCCTCACTTGTAATCCACTGCTCCAATTGTACAGGGTCATACTTGTACATTTCTAAAACCCTTTGAACATATTGATTGGTTGTCATATCGCACCATGGTGTATCATAGTAGGAACGAGGATTATCGCTGTAAAAACCACTCTCTCCCCCCAAAATCACTGCGGAAACACTAATAAAACCTGATACTGCGGAAATTACCACAAGGAATAGAGCCAGAACTTTAAACCCAAGATTATGGGTCACCTTTGTCATTCTTTAGCCTCCTTTTCGATTTTGTAGCCAAGCCCCCAAACCACTTTTAAATAACGGGGTTCTGAAGGATTGATTTCTATTTTTTCACGCAGATGACGAATGTGTACAGCTACAACACTTCCAGAGCCATAGGCATCTTCATTCCAAATCAGCTCGTAAATTTGTGTTGATGAAAAAACCCGCCCTGGATTTTCCATAAGAAGTTTAAGAATGTTATATTCACTGGGGGTTAGGGAAACGGGCTCGCCATCAACCGTAACCGTTTTGGATTCATCGTCTAAATCAATTCCTCCAATCACTAAGTGGGAAGCTTTTTTGGTCATACCACCTAAGGAAGTATACCTTCTTAATTGAGAGCGTACCCGTGCCATTACTTCTATGGGATTGAAAGGTTTGGTTATATAGTCGTCTGCGCCGATATTTAGCCCCAGGATTTTATCACTGTCTTCACTCTTAGCCGTCAGCAAAATAATTGGAATATTAGAAGACTCCCTCAATTTTGCAGTTGCAGAAATACCATCCATTTGAGGCATCATTATATCCATCAAAATCAAGTGAATATCATTATTCTCAACCACCTGCAAGGCTTCTTTGCCTGTATATGCAGTAAAAATTTTATAATTTTCCGTAGAAAGATAAATTGATAGCGCAGAGACGATATCCTTCTCATCGTCACAAATTAAAATATTGTACATACCGTACACCTCCGTCATTCTGTAAAATCATTGTATAAAATAGGCCTTAAGAATCCATCAGCAAAAATTTTAATTTTCCTTTAAGATTTATTTTTTCGCTATTATTAAGATTTTTATTAAGTTCTTCTTAAAATATATACTTTATATTTGTTGAAGACAATAAAAATTTGTAGCAATTTGAAAGGTGGTTTGAGAAGTGGAGGAGTTACTTTGGGTAGCAGTTATCATAGGCGTCCTTCTGAAACTTATTAGTTTATATTTTGGAGGAATTGCCTGCTTTGCATTGAAAAAGGAGGTTCAGTACCCTCCAGCAAAAAAGTTGCGTCGCTTTGCAGTTTTAACTGCGGCTAGAAATGAGCAAGCCGTAATTGGAAACTTTATAGAAAGTATTCAAAAACAAGAATACCCACCTGAACTGTTTGACATTTTTGTTATCCCAAATAATTGTAGTGATAATACGGAGGGCGTCGCTAAGGCTTATGGCGCTGGTATCATCCAATGTCCCTTCCCAGTCAAATGTAAAGGGGATGCCTTACATCAAGCATTGATGCAACTAAACAAAAAAGGATACGATGCTTTTTGTGTATTCGATTCCGATAATATTGTAAAGTCAGACTATCTTCTTAAAATAAACGATGCCTTTGATGCTGGCGCAAAGGTGGTGAAAGGCCGTCTACTTGCAAGTAATGCCCAAGCCTCATGGATTTCGGGATGTTATAATATCTACTTCAATCTTTTTCACTTATTTTTTAACAAAGCTCGTGGTGCCTGTGGTCTTTCCGCGAAATTAGTTGGTACCGGCTTTGCTGTTCATAAAGATGTGTTCGAAAAGCTAGGAGGATGGAACACTATAACCATAGCAGAAGACGCTGAATTCTCCGCCCAATGTGCTTTAATTGGTGAGCGGGTTTGGTGGGTTCCTGAGGCCATCACTTATGATGAACAGCCTACTTCCTTTTGTGTATCTTTATTTCAACGACATAGATGGTGTAGTGGCATCATGCAGGTAGGAAAATTGCACTTTAAGGCCTTAGTCAAACGCTTGACCAAACCTAATTGGGCATATGCCGCCGACTTTACAATGTTCCTCTTGGGTACCTTTGCCCAAGCCTTTTCTGTGATCCCCATTAGCCTTACTTTTCTTGCGGCAGTTTTGGATGGTAGAGAGGGAGTCATAAACTTTTTCCAGGTAATGGGGGCTTATTTCGTATTTTATTACGTTTTCATGTGCTTATTAGCAGCCTTTCTCTGTTATTATCAAGACAAAAAAGCCATTCCCAAAAAAATGTATGCCGCAATCTTATTGTTTCCCATTTTTATGGCATCATGGATTCCGTTGCAGGTTGTTAGCCTATTTAAAGAGGCACACAACTGGAGAGAAATTCAGCATACCGGCGAAAACAAAAATTCAATTCCAACGTCGTAAGTTCTACGGTTAGCACAAACCATGCTTTATACTATCAAAAAAACGGCAGGATTTTCTGCCGCTTTTTTATTTCTATGTATGGACAATGAATCAGTAAACTATACACTTTTTGTATTATGGGTTTGCTGAACAATTTCAGAAAACTCATTAAAATGAGATAGAATATCTCCATCCCCCCAATATACAATTTTCAGTATTTTATTATCCTTTAGTAAAAAAATACTGGTGGAACTAGTAGCTTTGGCAATCCAGACCTGATCCAATCCTTCCTTCTCCACCTCTGCGGCATCATAATGGCGTATCATAGAGTGGAGTGTCTGCTCTGCCAAGATTTCATATCTTAATTCTAGGTAAACCATCTTCATATGAGCTTCATATCCCTGCCATTTTTCATTTAAATTGTAGGTTGTCTTGCCATATTGGTTTATTTCATATTGCGTGGGTGCAAAGAGAGACGTTTTCTTGTCTATATAAGTACTTTCTCTGCGATATTGCACATTCGGCTCCTTCATTTCAATATCTTCTAATGATACATAAGAAAACGGCACATGAATTTTTGTAGCATTTGCCCCTTCATGATTATTTTTTATCCCACCAATCAACGGAAACAACATAATTGCAAATATACAAATATTTAGAATCGTTTCTGCCCGAATCCATTTAGTTGTTGGAATGTATGGCGATTCCTCCTCTTCACCTTGTTCTATACTCTCTAGTTTTGCTTTAATTAATGTATAGGATCGATACTCGCGCACAGCCCCCATCGTATTTATAATAAACATTATGACGTAAATATAGCTATTGTATGCCTCAGTACCCAGAACATAATCCTCTAGGCGCAAGTAAACCAGAAATGTCTGAAATCCCAACAAAAAAAGAGAAGCTCCAATAGATATAAACATACTATTGCGCTTTTTTTTCTTTAATTGTGTATAAACACGCTGCCCTTCTTTCATAGTAAAAGGGATGGGTTTGGGGTATTCCTCCTGATTTGCAAAAACATGGAATGTCTCTTGTAGAGTGGCTACGTAGTTCCAGCCCGCCTCCAGAAAATTCTCTTTCATTTGGCTAGGTGGCTCCTCTGCCTTTTCTTCCGTAGGAACGCAACGGTATTTTATCCTTTGGCAATACTGATCTTCAAACACGGCCTTTTTCCCGGAAAAGGAGTCTAATATTAGGCCCTCCTCCGCCATTTGAGTTAACCACTGTTCCAGGGTTACTGTGTCAAATATATTTACTGGAATAAGTCGCTTTTCCATAGAAAACCTCCTTATCTTAGGTAGATAAATACTATCAATGTACCTATTGAATATAACAATTTATCCAGATTTTGTCAAATAAAATAAGAAGGTTAATCCTTACGGATTAACCTTCTATATGATTTTTTCGACAATCTGCGCAAATTCCATAAAGAATTAACTGTTCACATTCAACTTCAAAATCTAATTCTTGGGCTAATTTTTTATGAATCTCTGTCAAATCATCCATGTATAAATCCCTTACCTGTCCACACTCCGTACAGACTGTATGGGGGTGGCACTTTACAACGGCATCATAACGAGAGCTTCCCTCTCTAACATTCAGCTCCTGTACTAACCCAAGTTGCTTAAAAAAATCTAAGGTTTTATAAACCGTCGCCAAGCTCATTGTTGGATTTGTAGGTTCTAGTGCTTTATAGATGGTCTCCGCATTAGGATGCTCTGAGGTACTTAAAAGCATATTGTATACGGCAATACGCTGGGGTGTAACTTTAAGACCTTTTTCTCTTAAAATTTGTGCAGTCTCTCTCATAAGCAAAACTCCTAAACGATAACTATTTTTATATAATAATAATATAACGTAAAGATGAAATAGTCAATAGTAAATATAGGCAAAAAAACTGTTTTTTCCTCACTGTTGTCTCATGTCTACCTTTGTGCTACAATTTGAACTATAAGTAAAAAGGAGGAACAAACCATGCATATTGTCCTATTAGAGCCAGAAATACCACAAAACGCAGGAAACATTGCAAGAACCTGTGCTGTCACCAATTCTGTATTACATTTAATTAAGCCGCTAGGTTTTTCAGTCGATGATAAATATTTAAAAAGAGCAGGGTTAGATTATTGGAATTTACTTGATATTCGCTATTATGAGAATTTTGAAGACTTTGTAGCAAAAAATCAAGGGATTCGTCTTTGGATGGCAACCACAAAGGCAAAACACGTATATTCAGATGTAGCCTTCGAAGAAGATGATTATGTCATGTTTGGCCGGGAAAGCGCTGGTATACCGGAGGATATTTTAATTGCACATGAAGCAAATACCATTCGCATTCCCATGTTAGCTGAGGCCAGAAGTCTAAACCTATCTAACTCAGTAGCCATTATTATATATGAAGCATTGCGTCAGCAAGGTTTCCCTGGCATGCTTTCTGAGGGTCAATTACACCATCATACCTGGTAGCGTAAAACTTTAACAGGTAGGGATTTTCCTGCCTGTTTTATTATTTTCATCTCTTTTTCCTCTGTAGGCTCAGGTGGCTGTTTACAGGTTCCGACCATAAAAAAACCGGGCTTTGTGAAAGACCGGTCATGTTGTTATTTCAGGTTGTAGTTTTAATAAACCCCAACTATTTTAAAATGTAAGTGACCTAAGTAGGGAAAAATCAAATGACTAAAACATTTCCTCTAAATTCTTTGCAACGACAACGGAGTCTTGAACCATCTTTTGTAAATTTTCCATGTCCACCGTTTGCTGTTGAGAAGTTTTTAATGCTATATTTGAGTCTTGAATGGTATAACCTATTTTTTCTCTAATCTGATCATTTAAAATATCAATTTTAACAACTGTATCGTTGGAGCTTTGTGCCAGGGAATGAATTTCTTTTGCAACCACAGCAAAGGTTCTTCCGTCATTGCCTAACCGAGCAGCCTCAATAGAGGCATTTAACCCCAATAACTTAGTTTGACTAATTATTTTTGCAATAGACTTAAGTATTTCTGAAATTTCCTTTGTTACACTGCTTACCTCAGTGATTTTATGGGACAGCTCGTTTTGACTTGCAGACATGTCCTGGGCAGATGACGTTAAAGTTTCAATCGTTTTAGATATTTGGTTAAAATTGTTTGCCAATTCTTTGGACAACACTTCAGTTTCAAGCCGGTTGAATCCATTTTCAGCTAAGGCATTTACAACAATATGTAATACTTCTGCTGCCGCCTGAATATTTTTCATAGGAACAATATCAATTTTATCCGCAGCAGTCCATAATTCATCTCCATTCAGGTTTAGTTCCTTGCTTACCTTTCTGATTTCCTTTTCCTTGGGGGGAGAATCCAAAATTTGCCCACCCAATACGGTTCCCAAGTGTCGTCCTCTTACAACAATAGGGCAGGCAAAATCAATCAAATCTGCATGACATTTTCCAATATGAGGTCTACCCGTCCGCACAGCTTTTATTCCCATTTCATTATGACAAGAAGCACATCTAGCATCACCAATATTCGACATATGGATATAATTACTACAAAATTCCCGATAGTAACTGGGAGAAGTGATCTCTCGTCCTTCCCGATCAACCGAAACCGCTGCACAGTTCATACCTAAAGCAAAATTATCCAAAAAATCTTGTAATATGTTCACTTCTATGATGTCAGTCACCTCTAGCTTGTCCAAATTAACCATACCATTTACAAATTCAACCATGCCCTAGCCCCCTCACTTGCCCTCTCAACGGAAGTAACTTAACTAAAAAAATACTTAAATACCTTGAATTATTTTCATGTTATCATCTGAATTTACCTCTGTCAATGGAGGTATAATACAAAATTATACCTTTAGAACTTATAGTTAATTTTACATATTTTGCATCAAATAATTAATTATTTCTATGGTTTTTTAATTTATTTGAAAACATCCTATCTTCACTTGTTCGAGAATAATTTGTTTTTTGATTTTTACAACGCCCCATGAAAAAACGAAATTACGAATCAACTTCTCAAATTTTAATAAAGAACCCCTTCTGAATAATCATTTTGACATTCAAAAGGGGTTTTTCTCATAAAAACACATATGAAATTGTTATTTTTTTTGATTTTCTAACCCTTCAATGGACGCAAAAAATTGCTCGTATGTGTCTCCCCATTTTTTAAATGGTTCTGAAACGCCAAGACAACCATCCAACATATCCGATAGATACCTCTGTCCCTGTTGATAAATTTCTCCTACGGTAACAGCGCATCCTAACTCCGTTGCCAACTCACACAAAGCCAATTCTGGATCTTTGGCTTTTCTTGTTTCCAATATTTTTTTACGAAGATTACTATCTTTTTTTGCTTTTTCAAGTAGTTCAAATAATCCATCACTTAACATTTTCTTCGCCTCCTTTTTTTCAGTATTTCCAATTGAAACCTTTAAAATGCTGAAAATTCTTGTAAGGAGATTTATTTTAACGAACAAAAGGATTTTCATAAGAGCCTGCTTTAGTTTTAATCTAAACATTCTTTTCAATCAAAATGTTTGAAAGACTAATAAAATTAGTTTTTTATTTCTGTCTTGTTAATATAGCCAAAAGGGTTGCTCCAATTTACAACAGTCCATAGAAATCGCCTTGAATAGAAATCGGTAACCAATAAATAAACACCGTTAGCAACCATTTTAGATAAGTCCCATTGTCTTTGCACTTTCTTCTATAGCATCCCCTGCCAAATCCAAATCTTCTTTTGTGTGCCCAGCTGAAATCATCACCCGTAATCGTGCAGCCCCTTTCGGAACCATTGGGTATTGTATTGCTTGGGCAAAGATTCCCTTTTCAAACAAATCCTGACTCATTTTCTGAGCCAATTCACCATCACCTACAATCACAGGGATGACAGGCGTTACCGTAGTGCCTATATTTAGCCCCAGCTTTGTAATTCGATTGGCGAAGTATTCTCTATTCTCCCATAGCCTTTTTACATAGGTATCATCCTCCGAAACCATCTGGATCACCTTTAATGCAGCTGCTGCCAGGCAAGGTGCCATTGGGGAGGCAGTAAAAATAAAACTTCTTGCCTTAGGGCGCAAGGATTCAATCAACTCTTTTGAACCAGCCACAAACCCTCCTGCTGAGCCAAACGCCTTTGACAATGAACCCGTTTCTACCTCTACACGATGGCGTAATTCAAAATAGTCTACGGTACCTTTACCCATAGGTCCCATTACGCCATCGCCATGGGCATCATCAACCATTAACATTGCCCCATATTTTTCTGCCAAATCCGCTATTTCAGGAAGGGGTGCCAAATCACCATCCATACTAAACACCCCATCCGTTACAACAAGCTTTTTGCCCACTACAGGTTCCTTTAGTTTCTCTTCCAAAGACTCCATATTTTTATGGCGATACACTTTTACCGTTGCTCCAGAAAGACGGCAACCATCAATAATACTTCCGTGGTTCAACTCATCACTATAAATCATGTCGCCCTTTCCTACTAAAAACGGAATTACTCCTGTGTTTGCAGAAACACCACAATTAAACACCAAAGTTGCCTCAACACCCTTATATTTTGCTAAAGCTTTTTCCAACTCATCATGCACAGGAAAATTACCAACAATATTTCGACTCGCCGTAGGCCCAACACCATATTGATCTAAAGCCAACTTCGCCGCACGAATAACGTCCGGATGGCTAGCTAATCCCAAATAATTGTTGGATGCCATATTAATTACTTCACGACCATCCAAATTCACACGCGCCCCCTGGGGACTATAAACAGTTCTGTACATAAGATCTCCCTCTTTCTTTGCTATCTACAACCACTGCCAATCAGCCTCGCCCTTTGGCGCGGGTAAAGACTTTGTTATATTATAACAAATGAACCCCATAGAAACAACCGAACGCCCCTCAAATCCCAATCATTACTCTTTATTTTTACTTTGATTGTCATGGCATATTTATATTTTAGTAACCCTTAAAACAATCCTCTTTCAACACTCAGAACTTTGGCGGCATGATCATAAACCAGGCCTGAGGGTACCCCCAAGCCTGTCATTTAAATCCTTAATACTCATTCATTATGCCAGCTGGTTTTTCACTTATTTGTGGCTCAAAAATCTATCTTTCCATTTTTCTAATTCAACAATAGGTAATGGCATCAATGCCAAAGCTGCCACAATTATCCACTCTTTCAAACCTAATGGCGCCACCTTAAATACAGTTGCTAGCGGCTGAACCATAATGACTACAACCTGAAGCAATATGCCTACAATCAAAGCCCCTACCAACCATCGGTTTTCTAACGGATGGATAGCAAACAAAGAGTGCTCGGAGCGCATATTAAATGAGTGCACCAACTGAGATAGTGAAAGCACTGCAAAAGCCATAGTTCTGCCCGTTACATACATTTTTTCCTGATCGAAATATACATGGCCGATACCAAATGCTAACAAAGCCAGCATACCAATCATCATTCCCTCAACCATAATTTTACTTCCCAAACCTCCACCAAACAAGGTGCTTTCCCGCTCTCTGGGTGGTCTTTCCATACAGTCATCTTCTACTGGGTCTAAACCTAAGGCAATGGCTGGCAACGAGTCCGTTACTAAATTTACCCACAAAAGCTGAATGGGTAAAAGGGGTGTCGCCCAGCCAAAACACATCGCCGCAAAAATTGTTATAATTTCACCGATATTACTGGACAACAAGAAGTGTACAGCCTTACGTATATTATCATATATGCCTCGCCCTTCACGCACCGCTTCAACAATTGTTGCAAAATTATCATCTGTCAAAATCATATCCGAAGCACCTTTTGCCACCTCTGTTCCACTTTTCCCCATGGCACAACCGATGTCTGCAGCCTTGAGAGCTGGTGCATCATTTACACCATCTCCCGTCATTGCAACCACACTTCCATCTTTTTGATATGCCTTAACAATGCGCACTTTATGCTCAGGCGCAACCCTAGCAAAAACGGTACACTGGGGTACGGCAGACTCCAATTCTTCATCAGTGAGCTTGCTTAATTCTTGCCCCGTTATGCAAGTATCTCCCTTTTCATAAATACCTAATTGGCCAGCTATAGCCTGTGCCGTAAGCACGTGATCACCGGTAATCATTACCGGACGAATTCCAGCTTTTTTACAAAGAGCAACTGCTTCTGCCGCTTCCGGTCTAGGTGGATCTATCATCCCCGCCATACCAACAAAAACCATGTCCCGCTCCACTCTGTTCTCCTTCGTGAGGTCAGGTTTTTCTTTCCATTCACGGAAAGCTACCGCCACCACTCTTAATGCACCTGCAGCCATTTCTCCATTTTGCATACGCGCCTTACTCTTCTTATTGCCATCAAATGCTACCTGAGCATGTCCCTCCAAACACTTGCTGCAACGGTCAAATAAAATATCGGGTGCTCCCTTGGTAACGGACATCCAAGTTCCGTTATCCATAGCATGCAGTGTTGTCATCATTTTACGCTCTGATGAAAATGGTATCTCTCCTACTCTTGGCATTTCTGCTTGAACGTCTTCTATTTTAATCCCACTCTCCTCTGCAGCTTCAGCCAAAGCCCGCTCTGTAGGTTCACCTGCCAACTTTCCTTTTTCCCTACGGCAGTCATTACAAAGAGCGAATAAAGAAAGAATTAACTGTCTTTTTTCCTCGTCCTTTTGCTTACTATAGTCAGAAATCTTTACCACTTTCATTTTGTTTTGTGTCAAAGTGCCCGTTTTATCCGAACAGATAATTGCTGCACTCCCTAAGGTTTCAACTGCAGGCAACCGCCGGATAATGGTATTTTTTTTAGACATTCTTTGCATACCAATAGCCAGTACAATGGTTACAATGGCAGGCAATCCTTCGGGGATTGCAGCAACAGCTAAGCTCACAGAGGTCATGAACATTGTAAAAGGAGCCTCATGGCGCATCAGTCCCATTACAAAAATGATGGCGCATATCACCAATGCACCCATTCCCAGGGTTTTTCCTGTTTGTCCCAATTTTTTTTGCAGTGGTGTTTCCTGGTCATCTTGCTCTGCCAAAAGGTTGGCAATGCGCCCGATTTCTGTGTCCATACCTGTAGCTACAGCAATAGCGCGTCCACTGCCACCCAGAACAAAACTACCTGAAAGAACCATGTTCTTTCTATCCCCCAAAGCCGTTTCTTTTGGAAAGGTAATTGTTTCCTTTTCAATCGCTAAGGATTCCCCTGTAATTGCACTTTCTTCTGTTTTTAAGCCACGGCTTTCAAGTACTCGGCCATCAGCACATATGTAGCCCCCTGTTTCCAGTAGCATTATATCTCCGATCACTACATCTTCCGCAGGAATTTCCGTACGTTTCCCCTCTCGAAGCACTACAGCTTTTGGGGCTGACATCTTTTTTAATGCCTCCAAAGCTTTTTGCGCCTTGCTTTCTTGTATTACCCCTAATAGCGCATTTAACACAACGATGGCAATAATAATGATCGAATCGATAAAATCCTTCTCTCCGTTTAAATAAGAAACAGCAAAGGAGATTACAGCAGCCACCAATAGCAGCATTACCATAAAATCATTAAACTGGGCAAAAAACCTTCTAACAATTCCTTTTTCTGCCCCATCATGCTGAAGGAGATTCTGTCCGTTTTCCAATAATCTTTTTTTTGCTTCTTCTATGGAAAGTCCATTCCCCAAAGAAGTACCCAAAGATTGACCCACTTCTTTTGAATCTTGATTCCACCAGTCCATATCCTCACACCCGTCCTTTGTATTTATTTTTTCAGTTTGTCCTCTTTTTCATATGTATGAGGTCATGCCCAAAAAAATTCCTCCTGCATACTATGTAAATCAGGAGGTGTTTCCTTATGGTTTTTTGTTTGTTACTTGCCTTTTCCCTCAGCATTGATGCTTTGGGCATCGGCATTTCTTACGGATTGCGCCACATCACTTTCCCAACTGCATCCCGCATTTTATTAGCCATAGAGACTTTTTTGATGATGGAAGTTTTTATTTTAGCAGGCCGCGGGCTTGCACTGTTACTTCCCTCTGCAACGGGCGAGACCCTAGCCGCCTGCTTTCTGCTTTTGTTCGGAATTTGGCTTTGCTTGCAGGGGTTTCGGAAGGCAAAAGAACCACCCTCTCCTATGGCAACGGTTCATCAGCCTTCAGCCTGCGACAAAGACGCGTCTCACACACTGGATCCCAAGGAATCCCTCCTGCTTGGGTTTATCCTTTCCCTGGACTCATTAGGTGTGGGCATTAGCGCCGCAGCCTCAGGCATGGCAATAGGGAATCTTCCCCTGTTTGCTGCTATATTTCAAATTATGTTTCTTTCTATTGGAGCATTCCTAGGCAAAAAGCTAACCGCATCTACCAAAATTCGTGAAAATCTTTGGACCACGCTCTCCGGTGGTATCCTGATTTTCATCGCATTGATTCGCTTAATTTAGCGCATCATACTTGAATAAACAGTTCATATTAAATATTCCTTCTTGCGTATAAATATGGCATTGAAAATATAATCTCCCTTTTGCCTATGGTGATCTTTTCTCTGTTTAATAAATAAAAAATTGGTAGGGTTTTCGTCAAATGGTTTTCTCTGCCTCCCTTTCATGTTATACTTTGTAAAAATGGAGGTGATGGTTATGTTCACATCTTTCAACAGCCTAGCAGTTTATACGGCTCATTCCTTAGAAGAGCAAGCAAGAATGCGTCAGTTCTTAGATCAATTAGGGGTTGAACACTCTGTATCTACCATGGATATCAATGCCCCTAAGGGTTTCTATCCTGCACTTTCACCCGAGCTTTTGCAAACCCAAACTATTGACTATATTTTTTATGTTTATAAAAAGGACTACGAAAATGCAAAGAGCCAAATTGAAAGCAACTGGCATTGGGTTGAGGAGGCGTAAAACAAATGAGAATTAGCCATATTGCTTTATATGTTGATGATTTAGAGGCAGCAAAACTTTTCTTTATGCGTTATTTCCAGGCAACCGCCAACGAAGGGTATCATAACCCAACCACAGGACTTTCTACCTATTTCCTAAGCTTTTTAGATGGGGCAAGGATAGAAATTATGCACAGAAATGATATGGTTGAAAATGAAAAACACATATACCGTTCTGGCTACTGCCACCTTGCCTTTTCTGTTGGCAGCCAAGAAGCCGTAGATACACTGACAAATCGCCTATGCCTAGATGGTTACACTGTTTTGAGTGGCCCACGTAACACTGGTGACGGCTATTATGAAAGCTGTGTTTTGGACGGCGAAGGAAATCAAATTGAGATAACTATATAAAAAAAGAGGGTTCATTATGTAAACATAATGAACCCTCTTTTAATTTAGAAGTTCTCACATATTATCTAGCCAAAATCCTACGGCGTTTCTTAAAAACTTTGCACAGCCTGGCACTTCCCGGTCATAGTAGGTCATAAAGCGTTGATCCAGGACATATATCTGAGCCAAACCCTCATGGGCCTGTTTTGAATAAGTTTTCCAAGTCATCCCTAACCATTCTTTGTGGAGCAAAACAATTCGTTTGCCCTCTTCACTTTTCGGAGAGATCCCTTGGGTAACCGCCTCTTTTAGACACAAGAGAATCTCATCCCCCAATTTTTGGAAACGCTGGTAGTCAGCCGCAGTCATATCTCTTATTTTTTCATTTGCCTGTTCCATAGAAGTATCGCCATATTTTGTCCGAACCTCTTGACCATATTTATCTTCATTTTTTTGAAGCATATTTTCTTTAAAAATTTCAAATCGTTCTTTGTCGCTCATTTCCTCTTCTCCCTTCTTTGCTAAGATTGTTTTTTTCACAGTGGTGATTAAGCTATCTAACCGTTCCTTCTGATTCTCAAGCTCATTCAGGTGACTATATAGCGCCAAAAAGAATATCAAAGTCATTTTGATATAAAATATTTTTGATTTGCTCCAACCCCAGTCCTCTTTCGCGATAAAAAAGGATTTGCTGCAATATCTCAACTTCTTTTTCACCATAAAAGCGATAACCAGCCTCATTGGTTCTGAATGGTAAAAGCAATTCAATTTCACCGTAATATCGCAAGGTACGGGGGCTTACTCCTGCCAATTCTGATAGTTCCTTAATGCTATATTCCATACCGTCACCTCCTACTGTAAGAAGAGGATACACCTTAACATAACGTCAAAGTCAACAATAAATTAAAAATTATTTTTGAAAGCTAATATTCTTTCAACCAATGCCTTTTTGTTTACTTCGCTTTGGAAGGTTGCCTCTGCGGCATAAACAAGCATTTGAATGATGTCGTCCTTTGTAAAGCCCATGTCATTGATGCAGTGATCATATTCTTTATCCAAAGTAATATCAAATAATGTCATATTATCCGTGTTTATGGTTACACGCATGCCTAAGTCAAACATTTTCTTTACATAATGTTCGCCGTAACCCCCAGTGCTTTGGCAGCATACATTGCTTGTAGGACAAATTTCGAAGGTCACCCCTTCTCTTATTGCTCTTTGGCACAATTCTGGGTCCTCATAGATATGGTGGCCATGGCCAGCTCTTTTTGTACCAAAGTTCATAGCATCTTCTACTGTTTCAGGGCCTTGGCTATCACCGGCATGACAAGTAAAAGGTATTTCCATTTCTCTTGCTAAATCAAAAATAGGAGCAAAGTTTGATAGCGGTACGATGCCCTCTGCTCCCGCTAAGTCTAACGCAACTACACCCTTGCCAAGATATTCTTTTGTTAACCTGACTGTTTCTAAGTTTTCTTCCATATTCACGGTTTCTGGCCCAATACTCATGGCACACAAAATAATCCCAATTCCGATTTCAGGGTTTTCCTTTAACCCATCATTTCTGCCATCCAAAACGGCATCGATTGCATCTTTTTGCGTTAATCCTTTTCTGGTATGCAGCTGCGGTGCAAAACGAATTTCCGCATACGCAACCCCCTCTTTCACCAACCAACCAATTAACTCCTTGGTCACTCTTTGCAAAGATGCTTTATCTTGCAAAATCTGAACAGGAATTTCAAATCTTTCTAGGCATTCATTCACATCCTTACAATCCTCAGGAACCATAATTAGCGGGATAAAGCTTTCCAAATCCGAAGCAGGCACTTCAATGCCCTGAGCCTGAACCAACTCCCACGCTGTTTCTGGCAATATAGAGCCATCTAAATGTAAATGTAAATCTATTTTGGGTAAATTATATTTTGCCATATCAATATCCTCCTTAGTACGAAAACATTCTGTGTTTATATCATACCCGAACTTTCCGCCTTCTGTCAAAAAGATATAAAAAAATTCCCTTTCTCAAAAATGAGTTAGGGAATTTTTTGAATCATTCAATATATTAGCCATGGAACAGCTTTTTAGTCTGATACTTGGGCTCGCAGGTGAGGTTAACCCCCAACTTTTGCAACACATTCTCATCCACATTAGATAAAATTACAGAAGAATGGGCTTCTGTGCATTTTAATTTTTCTAGCTGTTGTAATGCCAAGTTTGCCTGAGTATCCCTAGTTGCACTAATGCAAAGGGCAATCAAAACTTCGTCTGTATGCAAGCGAGGATTATGATTTCCAAGGTTGTTTACCTTTAACTTTTGAATTGGTTCAATTACAGTGGGAGAAATCAATTTCTCCTCTTTGGGAATGCCTGCTAATTTCTTCAACGCATTCAAAAGCATGGCGGAAGATGCACCCAATAAAGGCGTGGTCTTTCCTGTTACAATTGTTCCATCCGGCAAGGCGATGGCGGCACTAGGTGCATTGGTTTCTTCTGCCCTTTTTAAGGCTGCCTCAACCACCGGTCTGTCCGCAGTAGAAATACCCACTTGCTTCATCAAAAGTTCCAATTTGAAAATAATTTCTTCGTCCACATTACCTTTTCTATATTCACAAAGGCTTTTATAATATCTCCGAATAATTTCATTTCGTGAAGCCTCTTGCACCGCTTCGTCATCGATAATGCAGTTTCCAACCATATTTACACCCATATCCGTAGGGGACTTATAGGAGGATTTCCCATAAATCTGCTCGAACATGGCATTCAAAACAGGGAAAACCTCTACATCTCTGTTGTAGTTAACCGTTGTTTCGCCATATGCCTCCAAATGGAAAGGATCAATCATGTTTACGTCATTCAAGTCTGCCGTTGCTGCTTCATACGCAACGTTTACAGGGTGACGCAAAGGCACATTCCAAATAGGGAATGTCTCAAATTTTGCATAGCCCGCCTTGACACCTCTTTTGTTTTCATGATAAAGCTGGGAAAGGCAGGTAGCCATTTTTCCACTGCCAGGGCCAGGGGCAGTCACAACAACCAAGGAACGCTCTGTTTCAATGTAGTCGTTCTTACCATACCCCTCATCACTAACAATAAGTGGGATATTTGAAGGATATCCTGCAATGGGATAGTGCTTGTACACTTTAAGCCCCAATGCCTCTAATTTCTTTTCATAGGCAATAGCAGCTGCCTGCCCATTAAACTGTGCCAGTACAACGCTGCCAACAAATAAACCATAACCACGGAAAGCATCTATTAAACGCAACACATCCATGTCATAGGTAATACCTAAGTCTCCACGAACCTTATTTTTCTCAATATCTCCAGCATTGATTACAATTACGATCTCCGCATCGTCCTTCAACTGCACAAGCATATTCACCTTACTGTCTGGTTTAAAGCCAGGAAGCACACGGGATGCATGGTAATCGTCAAATAGCTTTCCGCCAAACTCTAAATACAGTTTTCCACCAAATTGCCCAATACGCTCTTTGATTCGCTCAGACTGCATTTTTAAATATTTTTCATTATCAAAACCGATCCGCATCATCTCTAAAATCCCCCGAAATTCTCTCATCCTTTTTCATTACGGTATTAGATTATACTATCTTTTTCGACATAATACAAATGGAAATTAAGAAACAGTCGAAAAATTCTTTTTTTACTATGTTTCCCCCAATTTCTTTTTTCTAATAAAAAAATCCCCTTTTGGAATATTCCCTTTCGGAATATACCACAAGGAGATTTAATTTTGAATTATACCTTAAGTTTTAATTAGTCAACAATGGCTTTTGTCCCTGCATTTGTTGTTTTTGCTGTTTCTTCCTTGCTTTTTTTGATAATTTTGTATACACCAACGGTCAACAACGGCAACAAGTAAATTGCAATAAATGCATAGGCCAAAGCATTATAAAATTTTGCAATCAAATCAATAATACCAATTTTTGAGAAAACCATGGCACCAATCAAAACAACGAAAGTAACAACTGCCTGCTGAGGTCTTGTCATACGTTTTTTACCTATTTCTGATAAGCCGTTATTCACACGCTCAATTAAGGCATGAATAATACCAGTAGATGTTTCAATTAAAGTCCATCCCATAACAATGCCAAACAAGCTGATTACCATTGGTCCGGCAACACCCTGCATCATAGCAAGCCAGGGAACAGATGCACCCAATACAGCCTCATCAGGGTAGTAACACATTACCGCAAAATAAGTTAAGAACCAAGGGATTGTCATTAATATACCTGCAATCAAACCGCTAATCACTGTTTCTTTTCTTTTGGTTTGTCTTTTCAAGGTAAAGAATGATGCAGGAACTACAACCAAATTATACGCACAATAGAGAATGCCTGTCCAAATAATGGTAGGAATAGATGCATCTGACACAAAGCTTGTATCTCTTGTTGCAAAAACAGTTCCCATATTATCATAGTTAGCTGATATAACCAACACTGCAAATATAATATAACCAGCATATAATGCTATTGTTCCATAGGTTTCAAAACGCTCTATCAAATGTTCGCCATAAAAATTTAAAATACCTACAACCACAATGATTCCAACAACCCCAACCCAGTAATTCAAACCTAATGTTTGTTCAACAATGGAACCCGTGGCTGATGCCATAACAGCAATAATTACAATCATAAATAGAATATAGACTATATCAAAAACCACCCAAAGAGGGCCAGCAATCTCTTTGATAAAAGACTTATAGTCATATGCCTTATATAAGCGAATCAGCTCAAAAGACAAAATTGCCACAAGGGCAAACCCAATAAATGTACCAATACCTGCAAGCCAACCCATCGCACCAAATTTTGCACCATACTCAACGATCTCACGCCCCGTTGCATATCCACCGCCAATTAATACCGACTGTAACACAACACCGGGAAGGAGATACTTGCCAAAATTGCCTTCAAAAAAACTCTTTTTCTCCATAAATAATCCTCTCCTTCACTAAAGTATAAGTTCCATTTTCTCCCTTTTCCCTCTACTCAAAATGGAGAAAAACCGAAGTTTGTACTTAAATAAATACAAACCAAAAAGCTTATGCTAAAGTTACTACATTTGGTGGAATTCCGTCAATGCATTTTTCCGAGAGTTTTCTGCGTAAAACCATGCTTTCTATTTGTTTTTTTCCTATATTTTAAGGAAAAGTTTAATGCTTGTTTGATCTTGTAAGACAAGAATTCCCTGTATACGTAAAAAAATGAATAATATTAACTAAATAAGTTTAGTTCTATTAAATTTCTATTTATTTTTTATAAAATTTAGTTATACTAAATAAATTTTTTGAACAAACACCCTACAAATGGCTTTGTTTTGCAGCTCCAACAACAAATTTAATATGTATAAAATTATTTAACTTCACTTAATTTTTCCTCTGGATCAAAAAATGCCTTTGGCCGAAACCAAAGGCTACTCATCACTTACTCCCTTACTGAAAGGCAAAAAACACTTACTTTTTTGGCTCCTGCACGATATAAGGCACGACTGCATTCATTTAATGTTGTCCCCGTTGTCAAAATATCATCCACCAATAAAATTTGTTTGTCCAAACAATCTTGTGCTATAAAAACATTTTTTAGGTTTTCATGACGCTCTTTGGCAGAAAGCTCGCTTTGGGGTCTTGTTGCTTTTGTTCTGGTTAACACTTTGTCTCTATAAGGAATTCCTGTGTTTTCACTAATGATTTTACACAAAATATCTGCTTGGTTAAAGCCACGTTCCTTTTCTTTATGTTTATGTAAAGGCACCCCCGTCATGAAGTCAACCTGTTCTAACCATTCTGGATGATTTAAAAGTAAGTACTGCACCATGATTCCGCCAAAAACTTCTCCATGCCCTTTCACCCCGTCAAACTTAAATCGAGCAATGCCCTGTCGCAATACTTCGTAGTCAAAAACCGATATCCCTCGCTCAAATACCGGCCTATGCTCCAAACAACTATGACAAACCTCACCAAATTGTAACCGCCGACCACAAAAATTGCATCTGTTCCCCGTAAGAAAAGGTAACTTTTTATTGCATTTATCACAAAGTCCGTTGTCCCATTCTTGAATAGATAACAGTTCACCGCAAATAACGCAATAAGGAGGATACAACACATTTAAAAACCCTCTGATTAAGTTTCTCATGGTTGATCCTCCTGTTCAAACATAAAGTCATATAAATTTTGGATACGTTCTGCTAATCCTGTAAAACGCCAGACCTCCCGATTATTGCCAATCATCCCACTAACCGTTTCCTTTAGTCCCACCAGCACCACAAGCTCCTTAGCCCTTGTTACCGCCGTATATAATAAATTTCTGGTCATTAGCATAGGTGGCCCGCTGTAAATAGGCAATATCACCACCGGATACTCACTGCCCTGAGACTTATGAATCGTAATGGCATAAGCAAGTTCTAACTCTTCTAGCTGGTTAAAATCATAATCTACAACCTTACCATCGTCAAACAACACCTGCAAAATTTCGTTATCTTCCTCTATTTTAGTAATCCTGCCTGCGTCCCCATTATAAATGCCAAGCCCTTCATCCGTACGCTTTCCATGGCTATTATAACACCGCCAAACAATATTATAATTGTTTTTAATTTGCATCACTTTATCGCCCTCTCGGAAGGTTGTCTGGCGAAATTGCTTTTCTTCCTTATCTGAATGGGGCGGATTTAAGGTTTGCTGTAATACTTGGTTTAAGCTTTGCACACCTAACAAGCCTTTACGCATAGGCGTTAGGATTTGCATATCCACTAAGCCATCATGACCCGTATATTTGGGCAAACGGGTTTTTACCAACTCCTGAATAGTAGCTACAACATCCCTCCCATAAGAACGGCGCAGAAAAAAGAAGTCCGTACCATTTTCATTTAAAATAGGATCCTCCCCTTGGTTGATGCGGTGGGCATTCATAATAATTGCGCTTTCCTGGGCCTGTCTAAACACATGGCGCAAACGCACCACCCTCAGTCGATCACATCGAATCATATCCTTCAAAACATTCCCCGCTCCAACAGAGGGCAGCTGATCCATATCCCCAACAAAAATAACACTGGTTCCAATTTCAATTGCCCGCAATAATGCATGCATCAAAGGCAGGTCTACCATAGAAGTTTCGTCTATGATAATGACATCTGCTTCGATGGGGTCATCTTCATTTTTATCAAAAACCTGGCGACGGTTATCTTCGCTCACAAAGGTTGTACCCAATAAACGATGAATGGTTTTCGCTTCCATACCTGTTGCCTCAGTCATTCGCTTTGCCGCACGCCCAGTGGGTGCAGCGAGTACAACTTCTTTTTCCTCTTTTTCAAGCAACCGTAAAATGGTGTTTATGGTGGTGGTTTTACCAGTACCAGGCCCACCGGTTATGATTAAAACGCCACCGCTCATTGCCTCAATAACTGCTTGCCGCTGTTCTGGCGCCAACTGCACTCCTGTTTCTTTTTCTACCTGCTGAATTTGCTTCTCCTGAGCATTTAAATCAACCTCTTCCCATTCCATAGTTAACTCAAGTAAACGCTTTGCCACAGCCATTTCAGCATAATAATAGAAGTTAAGATACACAGCATCTGTGTCCCCCATCCTCTCTTGCCAAACTTGGCTTTCTACTTGCAACTCTCGAATGGCATTTTCCACCGATAAGAGATTCAACTCCAAAAGTTCAACCGCTTGGTTTAACAGCTTCTCTTTTGGTAAAAAACAATCCCCATTGGATGCAGCTTGGTTCAGCACATATTTTACAGCTGCCTTAATTCTATTTGGATTATCCTCAGCAATTCCGGCATTGGCTGCCATTTTATCTGCCATTTTAAAACCGATGCCAAACACATCATCAGCCAATCGATAGGGATTGGTCTTAACCACCTCAAAAGTTCTACCCTTATACTTCTTGTATATTTTCATAATATAAGCTGGGGAAACTTCAAAACCTTGCAAAAACATCATCACTTTTCGTAATTCATGCTGCTCTCTAAAAATCTCAGAAATCCTAAGTGCCTTTTCATGGGTGATTCCCTTAATCTCCGTCAATAAATCGGGCTTTTCCTCAATCACATAAAATGAGGCGTCGCCAAAACGCTGCACAATTTTTTTTGATGTTTTTGGCCCCAAACCCTTGATCAATCCTGATGCCAAATATTTTTCCATACCAGATTGGGAGGTGGGCATGGATTTTTCGTAAAACTGAACTTGCAGCTGTTTCCCATATGCAGGATGGTTACTCCAATTTCCTCGTACCTCTAAGCTCTCACCCTCATGAACCATAGGAACTACTCCAACGCAGGTGGTTTCCTCTCCTTTGGCAAGTATGGTAAAAACGGTATATCCATTCTCCTTATTCTGATAAATAATATCACCAATTTCACCCTTTAAAACGATATCCTCCATGCACACCCTCCTTTCTTTTCTATTTAGGTATTTTTAATTCTTTCAATAACGGCCAATCCATTTCCTGTGTATTATTTACTCTAACCCAACAAAATGATTTACCCTCTATCAAACTTTATCTTTCACTATAATCTACAAAACAACCTAGCTTCCACTCTCCGCAAAAATCTTTTCCTAGTATAACATATTGGCCACAAAAAGGGAACTTTTGTTCTTTTATTTTTTCATAAAAAAGAGGATTCCTCTCGGAATCCTCATATATTAGAACTTGTTTTTAAATACTTCAACCTTATCCAGTCTTTCCCATGGAAGATCTAAATCTGTACGGCCAAAATGTCCATAAGCCGCTACCTGCTTATAAATTGGTCTTCTTAAATTGAAGTTTTTAATGATTGCAGCAGGACGCAAATCAAAATTCTTCTGAACGATTTCAGTGATTTCTTCGTCAGATACTTTGCCTGTTCCATAAGTGTTAACAAGGATAGATACAGGCTGAGCAACACCAATTGCATATGCCAACTGCACTTCACATTTTCTTGCAATACCACTAGCTACAATATTTTTTGCAACGTGTCTTGCTGCATAGCAAGCAGAACGGTCTACCTTTGTGGGATCTTTACCACTGAAAGCGCCACCACCATGGGCTGCATAGCCACCGTAGGTATCTACAATGATTTTTCTGCCTGTCAAACCACTATCGCCCATAGGTCCACCGATTACAAAACGGCCAGTTGGATTGATGTAGTATTTTGTATTGTCATCTAGTAGTTCAGCAGGAATGACTTTTTTAATTACATGCTCAATAATATCTCCTCTAATTTGTTCATTTGTTGCCTCTGGGTCATGCTGTGTGGATAATACCACTGTGTCCACTCTAGCCGGCTTATCATCAATATACTCCACAGTTACCTGAGATTTACCATCAGGACGAAGGTATGCTAAAGTGCCATTCTTTCTTACTTCTGTCAATCTTCTTGTCAGCTTATGGGACAAGGAGATAGGCAAAGGCATAAGCTCTTCTGTTTCATCGCAGGCAAAACCAAACATCATACCTTGATCCCCAGCGCCTGTATCAAACTCACTGTCATCCTGCCCAGTTTTGTTTTCCAATGCTTTATCAACGCCCATAGCAATGTCGGGAGACTGACCGTGGATAGAGGTAATAACAGCACAAGTTTCGCTGTCAAAGCCATATTTTGCACGATTATAGCCAATTTCGTTCAATGTTTCTCTAACGATTTTTTCTACGTCAACATAGGCATTCGTGGTGATTTCACCCATAACAAAAATAATACCTGTTGTTGTTGCTGTTTCGCAAGCTACTCTGGCGTTAGGGTCCTTTGCCAATAATGTGTCCAAAACACCATCGGAGATCTGGTCACAAATTTTATCGGGATGCCCTTCTGTAACAGATTCGGATGTAAATAATCTTCTACTCATTTCTTTTCCCTCCTGAAATAATTAAAATTTTCCTTGTGAATAGAGTGCAGGGAGAGATGTTTTACTATACTGTCAATTTGTCTAAAGGCAAATGTAAAATTTACCATTTCCATGACAGTGCCTTTTCGGCATTAAAAAAAGCCCCAACAGGGCTAAAATATACATTCTCATCTTCCGTTTGAACCAAACGGGGGAATTGGCACCGATGCGTAAAAACGCCGGTTGCCGGGTGTCATAGGGCCCTGTCCCTCAACCACTCTTGATAAGTTCTCTATTCACTTTCGATGCATTATACCATTAATTTTTAGTTTCGTCAACGTTTATTTCGACATACAAGCCCACAAAATCTATACTTCCTACCCCTCGAACAAATAAGGCTTTAATTCCTTTCCCCATACCTCAATGAGCCTTTCTAAGTTCCAAGCCGCATTAGCCGGACTGGTAGAAGGTAATAACACCATGGGGATTCCCGTTTGTTTTTGCTGGTGTTTCTGATAAAGGCGAAATGCCGTTCCACCATTTCCAAATATGGGTACTTCGCCTGTAATGTTTAAAATCTCACTCAGATTGGCCGGCACAACATTACGAATTGAACTATCACTGCTGCCCTTTATATCACAACTCTCAATTACATCGTAAATGGCTATACCATTTGAAAGTAAGAATGTCTTTTTTTCCTCACTCGTTTCATGCACCTGAACTCCACATGTAGCCGCCAATACCTTCCAAAAACGATTTTGTGGATGTCCATAATAAAAATTATTCTCTCTAGATTTTACTGACGGCGCCGTCCCTAAAATTAGCACTTTGCTATGCCTATTGCAAATTGGCAAAAATGTATGGGTAACTCTCTCCCAATTTTCCTCTTTCATAATCTCACCTGCTTTCTTGCAATCTTCTTCTCCACTCCCGAAGCCACGCCTTATCCTCAGTGGAAACCCGATAAGATTCACACGCTTTTTGCACAAATTTTACCTTAACCCCATAGGGCAATGAACTTTCCGCTAAGTACCATCTTACCACTTTCGGATTCTTTGCCCATGCCGTTGCCAAAAGCCACGCCTGACCCATTTGAACATAGTAAAAATCTGATCTCACCTGATCTGTAAGCTGTAAGACCTGCTTCAAATACGGTTCCTTCAAGTAGTAATCCAGTAGTATAATTAATCCAACTCTAACTACCCAGGGATTTTCAGCCCCAAGGTAGACTTTGGCGTGTTCAAAGAGTGCTTCTTCATTTTTAGATGCTATTTTTTTTAGGGATGCACAAAAAATATCACAATGAGCCCAGTTTTCCACAAACTCATAAGAATATGTATCACAATACCTCAAAAACAGCTGGAAACTCATAGGTAGTTGTGCAGCAACAAGACCATATAGCAATCGTTCCTCATAAGTATCCTTATGGCATGTCTCAAAAAAATGAATATCCGCCCTCTTTGCAACCTCTTTGGCAGTTTGGCGTAAAATTGGCGTACGAATCCCCATTACAGGTAAGGATGATCGCAATAATTTTTCATGAAACAAACGATATTTTTCATCCTGTTGTTCAAGCAGTTTTCCACGAAGTGTAAAATAATCCTTCCCAGTCCAACATCTTTCCATTATGAAGTCATCCTTTCTTATTTTTAATAGAAAGAATAAGCGGCTTTCTTGTGGGAGAAAGCCGCTTATCCTTAAGGGTTGTTGTCGCCATATAACGAAAACATTTTGGGGGGTGTTTTCGCTATATTCGGTAAGGCAACAACTAGAAGAGATGAAAAGTTTGATTCAAAATAGTTTGACGTTAGGAGAAAGCATCAAACTACAGAAACAAGCAAATTGAATAACTGCCTATATAGGCATCCATCTTACGTATGTAAAAAGGCGTCAAAAAACATACTTTGTTTTGTGACACCCTTGTCATAACCTTGTATTTATATTGCATCATTTTCCCTTACTTGTCAATGAAAAATTTACTTCCAACTCATTTTTTTTATCGAAAATAAGACATAAAAAAGAGGATTTGTATAAAACCGTTGTCAATCTGTATTTTTTTTGTTACCATAATAAAAAATGCCTTAGGGGGAGATTACTTTGAAAACCCAAGAATCAATGGAAAATTATCTTGAAACAATTTATATGCTGGAGAAACAAACTGGTCACGTTCGATCCATTGATATTGCAACCGCCCTAGGATTTAGCAAACCTAGCATCAGTAATGCAATGAAAAAATTGAAGGCAGATGGTTTTATCGAAATGGAGGACCGTGGGAGTATTAAATTAACATCAAAAGGCAAGGCAGTAGCCCAAGGTACATATGAGCGTCACTGTGTGATCTCCGAAATTTTGATGCATTTTGGTGTTTCTAGAGAAACGGCATTGGAGGACGCCTGCCGCGTAGAACATGTTATTAGCGAAGAAACCTTCTCAAGCATGAAGAAGTTCTTACAATTAAATCATTAAATAAATTTTAATACCTCAAAAAAAGCTGTCTATTGGTCTTTAAAAGCGCATCTAACCAAGGATCCACTTTTTATCTTACTATAATTCATCCATTCTTCTTTCTTCTTCGTATATATGGGTAAAGGGCCTCCATACAACAGTGGTTTGCGAGGGGGTAGTAACTTTAGAAAACTTGAAATTGCTATCGAAATCAGAGTGAGATGTTTTACAAGGATACTTTTACTATAAATTCTTCCCCCTGGAGGATCCTGAATCAGTCTGTTTAGCCTAACCAACACCCATTGGTCTTTGCCCACGGGTCTTCGTTTGTAAGCCAACAAAACTTCCTACATAGATTTGTTTCGCCCATAGTTACCAACCATGCAAATTTTTCTTACGTTTTCATGCCAACTTTTTTTCGTGAAAAAGCCCCTATCACCTTAAAATAGGTAATAGGGGTCTTCTGTTTTTTTAACGAAATAATTAGTGTCCTCCGGTTCAACCTTTAACCATAATACAAGCTTGAAATAAATCTATTCTTATCTTATTGGAAATAGTTATAACCGTAGTATTTCCCACCCTCTAATTGCATTCCGTGTTTATACTGTAAAATTTCTGAAACTGTTACCAACTGATACCCATTTTCCAATAAGTATGGCACCATCTGTTCTGTGGCCTTAGCACTTGTCTCATAAATTCCATGCATTAAGATCACCTTACCATCCAAGCTTTCCTCACTACGGATTACATTCATAATTGCCTTGGGGTCTTTTGTCTTCCAATCTAATGTATCCACCGACCAAGTTACCATAGCCAAGGGCATATGGGACTTCACAAAGTCATTGCAGTTTCCATATGGAGGACGGAATAATGTGGGTTCAAAACCAACAGCCTTGCGAAATGCCTCTGCTGTCATCCTTACATCCTCGGCAATTGCCTCTTTAGAAAGAGTATTAAAGTTTTTATGGGAATAGGAATGGCTCCCAACTTCACAACCCAAAGCAATTTCTCGTTTAACCGTATTCGGATAGGCCTCCACCAGGCTACCCAGATCAAAAAATGTAGCTACTACATTATGTTTTTCTAGTACATCTAAAATCCTTTCTGTATGAACAGGATTTGGTCCATCATCAAAAGTCAAAGCAACCATAGGTTTTGCCGGATCAATTTTACGCTCATTGTTTTTTTCGGGCTCCACCTCAGATGCTACTTCTTCCTCCACTACTGGTGGTGCTTCAATTCCAACCCCATTCAAAAGCCCTGCCAACTCACTGTAGGGTATTAATAGTTTAACCATACCCATACTGCCTGGGAAGATATCATACTGGTTAAAGTAAATTACTACGCCCTCACTATTTAAGGCAAAACGATCAAATCTACCATTATTAGGTGCAAGTGTAATTTTATAATCACCAAAAATTCTGTCTTTGTATGGTTCATTTTCTGTAAAATACTTGATGGTATAGGCAGAGACTGCCTCTAAAAATCCGTCTTTTCTCAGATCTTCTTCAGAAATTCTTTGACCAGTGTTTGTATCAAAATGATAAATATGAACCCGTTCAGTAGAAGCTATGCCAGGCCCAGGCTCTTGTGTTTCATAAAAAACAATACAAATTTTATTATCGCTTGCCAAGTAACTATCATAATCTAAATACAAAAAAGATCTACAATCATTTTGTGATAATCTTTTTTTAGCCTTTTCGTCCTTTAAATCATATTTTTCTGTAAACTGAGTTTTTAAATCCTGTACGATTTCTAATATTTGGTTATTAATGGCCTCATTTGATGTACGTGGATACTCCAAAACGAAAGCAAGGGGTGCTGCATATTCAATAAGCGATTCTTTATCACCAATAAACTGTGCCCTTTCCGGCTTCACAGGTTGCATCGGTCCAACCTGCAATATTAGCGGTTCAGCCGCTGACACAGTGTTGCCTTGTCCGCAGCCACTAATCCCAAGGGCAACCGCCAATGCCAATAGGCCAATTGTCCATCTTTTTCTCTTCATTATTACTTCTCCAATCTAAATCTATTTTAAGCAAGGGTGGAAATACCGTCCTTTGTTTTTTGTCCTTTTTCCATATTCAATCGCCTTCTGTGGGCAACGGTTAATGCAAGCCAAACACATATTGCAACTCTCTTTTGTCCAAATGGGTATCCCCTGTTTTAACTCAATACAACTATCTGTGCAAACATTTTGACACAAGCCACATCCAATACACGATGTGGTAACATGAAATGGTTTGGTTTTTGTTGCATGGCGCTGAAAGGATGGGCTAACCACCTTCGTTAAAAGTCCACCTAACTTGCCTCGTTTGACACGGAAAAATCCTGATTTTTTCTGATTAATTGCCCAGAAAATCCTTTTCCAAGTTTCCTGCGCATGATTTAAAATTTCTGCTTGCTTTGCTAAAGAATCTACTTTAAACATTACAATGTAGTTATCAGGCATTATCACAGAAAACCCGCTATTTAACATAAAACCCTTTTTACCTAGGGCTTCTTCCAAAATATCTATAGCATTTCCTGCTGACTGTCCACAGGTGCAGACCCCAAAAGTGTAAGGTTTCTCATTACAATGAATCGTTATTCTTTTTACAAAATCCAATACAATCTTTGGTGGAGCCCATGCATAAATGGGAAAAACAAAACCTAATTTCTCACCATCTTTTAACAAAAATTCCGTTTCATTTTGCTTCATAGCCTGCCCAATATCAACCAAAGACTCTCCAAGTTTATCTGATAAAAATTGAGCAGTGGCATATGAATTTCCTGTTCCACTGAAATAAAAAATCATTTCCTTGCCCCCTTTTCGTTTAAATTTTTCATTTTAATCATAACATAATTTCTTAAGAAGTTATTGAAGATTTTATTAAATTTTGTAACATTTTGCTGACGCATTTTTCCAATTTGGGTCCTATTTTATTGTTTTTCCCAATCTTTTGTGCTACACTTTTTTAGAACTCTATGTAAAGGAGAAACCCCTATGTTGGAAAACGCTTTAATTATCGCTGCAAAAGCCCATAAGGGTCAACTGGATAAAGGAGGAAATCCTTATATCCTGCACCCCATCCGAGTCATGCTTGGCTGTAAAACGCAAGAGGAAAAAATAGTGGCTATCCTTCACGATACTTTGGAGGATAGTGATTTAACAGTGGATGATCTCATAAAGGAAGGATTTTCAGAAAATATCGTGGATGCTGTAGTTTGCCTTACACGAGATAAAAACCAAGATTATATGGAACATATTCAAGAAGTTTCAAAAAATTCTTTGGCAACTGCTGTGAAGCTATCAGACTTGGCGGATAATATGGATCTGAATCGTTTACCAGGCCTAACCCAAAAAGATTTTCAAAGGTTGGAAAAATATTTGCGTGCCAAACTAATCCTAGAAGAAGCTCTACTTAATAGACCCTGTGAACCCTAAAAAAGTTTTAAAAATTACTCATTTGCTGTAATCATAAAGTAAATTTGTAACTGAAACTTAAAAAACGGCTCCTTATAGAAGCCGTTTTTTCAATCCTTCATTATCCTAAAATGCTAGCAGATACATATAACACACCATCAACCATGGTGGCAGCTCTGTCTGCTTCCATTTCTTTATCATCAACTACATACTTTGTTGCACCAATTGTAATTTCCATTGCTTGTTCATCTTTTTCTACCAAAACAGGCTTGTCTTTACCCTGCCATTTTACTGAGTAACCCATTTCTTCTGCTGTATCACGAAGAGCAACTAATTCTTCGCCTGTTTTTGCTTTCACTTCTTCTTCAACTTCCTCCTCAACAGTAGTCTTTTCTTCCAGAATCAAAACAAAGGAGGGATTTGTCTGTGCAGGAATGCTCCTTGTTGTGATATCAAAGAATACGAGAGCAACTTTTCCCTTTACATTTTCAGCAGTAAACATTTGCTTTGTGCCCAATGTACTCTGAATTGCTGTGTCTTTGCTAATATTTAATACCAACATATCCTTTTTGCTCAGCAAATTTTCATCGAAAGACCCCACAACAAAGCTACCCTCATCTGCATTTGCTACAACGGCTGTAACCTGGCCTAAGAAAGGAGGCATGCTCATACCCATAGGACTGTTAGCACCAAAAACCACTGCTACTTCCATGCCTTCCGTTAATTTGTCAGCTGTTAAATAAGTACCATCAGCCCTATCAACAATAACGGTTCCTGCTGCAACCATAAAACGTAACCCGCCATCTTCATTGTCAATTAAAACTTCATAAGAACCATTTTCTCCTGCTGTGACAGAAACAACTTTACCACTCTGGCTTAAATAATTTGCTGCTTCATCAGCTTTTACTGCATTAGTTGTTTCTGTTGCAATTAATAATGTTTCAGCTTCCTTTGCCTCTGCGAAAGCCACTGTACTCCCCATCATTGCAAACGCCATACCCATTGCCATTGCTTTTGTATATCTTTTCATATTATTTTCCTCCTTGAATTATCAGTTTAAGTAATTACTTTCATAAGGTCAGACGAGGGTGATTTTAAAAAGTTCCAACTTTTTTAAAAATTTTTCATTAATTATTTTTTCTCGAACGCAGCAATACTATCATGGTAACTTTTTAAATTTTTTTTCTATTGGCAGAAATACTCTGGTAGATTGCTCCTATTGGTTCCCTCATTTTTTTAAATTTTATGGCATATCGACAATTTGTAACAATTTATTATATTTTTCATTGCCAGAAGAAAAAGAGGATGCTATAATCTTTCAGGCGCTAAAATCAGTTTTTGTTTCTTGTAACAGAAAAATATGGTATTAATGTCCAAAAAGCTATTATCTTGCCATTATTAATCACATAACCACTACTTAAGGAGGTAATTATTTTGGAAAACCGTAAAATCATACAGGTGGATGAAAAGGTTCCTTTTTCTCTCCTGGCACCCCTATCCTTGCAGCATATGTTTGCCATGTTTGGTGCAACAGTGTTAGTTCCCTTCCTTTTTGGCATCAATTCCGCCGTTGTTCTTTTTATGAACGGTCTCGGCACATTACTCTTCATTTTTATTACCAAAGGAAAATCTCCAGCTTATTTAGGTTCAAGCTTTGCTTTCCTTGCTCCAGGACTTTTAATTATTGAACAGTTTGGCTACCCCTATGCATTAGGCGGATTTGTTGTTGTTGGATTCTGTGGCTGTATTGTTGCCGCAATCATCAGTAAATTTGGTTCCGATTGGATCAACGTAATTCTTCCTCCAGCTGCAATGGGGCCTGTTGTTGCCTTAATCGGATTGGAATTGGCAGGCACTGCGGCAGACACAGCTGGCCTTTTGGCTGAAGGTGGCCCAGCAAATGCTAATGTTATCGTTTTTCTAGCGACTTTAGGTGTTGCAGTATTCGGCTCCGTGCTTTTTCGTAAATTCTTTGCAGTAATCCCAATTCTTATTGCTGTTATCTGTGGATACCTTGCAGCGTACTTTGTTGGCCTTGTAGACTTTGGAGTTGTTGCCGAGGCAGGCTGGTTTGCATTACCCAACTTCTCTTCACCTAAATTTAGCGCCCAGGCAATCATTATTATGCTTCCCGCTTTATTGGTAATCATTTCTGAACATATTGGTCATCAGATTGTAACAAGTAAAATCATCGGACACGATTTATTAAAAGACCCTGGTCTACATCGCTCTTTGTTTGCTGATAATTTCTCAACCATGCTATCTGGTTTTATCGGTTCTGTACCAACTACAACCTATGGTGAAAACATCGGTGTTATGGCAATCACAAAGGTTTATAGTGTACGCGTTATTGCTGGTGCTGCTGTGCTTTCCATCGTTTGCTCCTTCATCGGTAAGTTGACAGCCTTAATTGGTACCATTCCCGGCCCTGTTATCGGTGGTATCTCCTTCTTACTTTATGGTATGATTGGTACATCAGGCCTTCGTATTCTCGTAGATTCTAAAGTAGATTTTGATAAATCCAGAAATATTGCATTAACTTCTGTTATCTTCGTAGTCGGCCTTTCTGGTATATCCATTAACTTAGGAAGCATAGCCTTGACTGGCATGTCCTTGGCTGCTCTGGTAGGTATGGGCCTAAGCCTACTTTTTCATATTTTTGATAAAATGGGTGCAATGAACGACAGATAATATTTACTTTTCATAAAATAATACAAAGGGCAGATGTCAATTTGAGATCTGCCCTTTGTTATGTAGTTTCCTTATATTAGTAGCATAGACAGCATGAGCAGCCCTTCATTTTGGATTAGCCCTTTCCTACATTAGCCTTTCCTACAATCTCTTGGATTTCAACACGGCATACACCCGTAAATTTTAGCCTTGGTTGAATATATTCAAAATGATTAGAAATCAAATCCGGACAATACCGCTTACAAATCAATTGTAGCGCAAGTAATTTCTCCTCCTCATCCTCTACCATCTGTGCCAATCCTTCTACAACAGCACTTTCGTAACGTACCGTATATGCCTCTTGCTCAACATCAGCCCTACTTACAAAACTTAGGCAAACACGGGGATTTTCCTTGATATTATCTAGTTTTCTCCCCTCCAAGGCACAATGAAAATAAATACAATTCTCATGTAAAACATGGCTAACCGCCACGGCATAAGGCCAGCCTTCCAAACTTGCTGAACACAGCATACCATATTCACTTTTTTCTATAACCTCACGGGCTTTTTCTTCTGATACTAGCCTATCTTTGCGGCGCATTTCTCTTTGCATAGTATCCCTCCTTTTTTCCATAGTTTAACATATAACTTTACTGATTTAAACTTATTTTTCCTTGGCTTTAGTACAGACTATCTTTGATATGGAAAACAATGTTGACATTACCAGTTAAAAGGAATACACTTATCATAGTTATTCTATACTAACTAGATTGAGGTGAAATAATGAAAGAAAAATTCAACGTTACAGGGATGACTTGTTCTGCCTGCTCCGCCCATGTGGAAAAAAGTGTAGGTAAGCTGAATGGCGTTCAATCTGTCAATGTTAACTTATTACAGCACTCTATGACCGTAACCTTTGAACCAGAAATTGTTGACAGTAGTGCTATTATTCAAGCTGTCAAAAGTGGTGGTTATGGCGCATCCCTAGCCGATGCCAAAACTGAAGCTCTATCCCCACAAAATATTGCAGAAGATGAAATGAAAGAGATGAAGTTTAGACTTATTTCTTCTTTTTGTTTTTTAATTCCTTTATTTTATATTTCAATGGGTCATATGATGGGTGCCCCCTTACCAGCCATTCTACTAGGTGAAGAAAACATCTTAATATTTGCTTTGGTACAGCTATTTCTAACGCTCCCAGTGCTTTTTATCAATAAAAAATACTTTACGGTTGGATTTCAAGCTTTATGGAACAGATCCCCCAATATGGACTCTCTCATCGCTTTAGGTTCTGCCGCATCCGTGTTATATAGTGTTTTTGCTATATTTGCTATGGCATATTACACGGGCCGTGGCGACCTAATGCATGCCCATCATTATGGCATGGAACTTTACTTTGAGTCAGCGGCAATGATCCTTACCTTAATCACCGTAGGTAAATATATGGAAACTCGGTCCAAGGGTAAAACATCAGAGGCCATTAGCAAATTAATGAACTTAGCCCCTAAAATGGCCACTGTGATCAAAAACGGCGTAGAAATGGAAGTACCCATCGAGGATGTGCATGAGGGTGATGTCATTATAGTACGCCCCGGTCATAGCATTCCTGTAGATGGCACCATCATTGATGGTTTTTCCGCAATTGACGAAAGTGCCATCACCGGAGAAAGTATCCCTGTGGAAAAGCAGGCCGGAGACTCAGTCATTGGAGCCACCGTGAACAAAAGCGGCTACTTCAAAATGACTGCCACTCGTGTGGGCAAAAATACTACCCTTTCTCAAATCATTACCCTTGTGGAAGAGGCCGGAGCTTCTAAGGCCCCTATTGCCAAATTGGCGGATAAAGTAAGCGGTGTATTTGTGCCCATTGTAATTGCCATTGCTCTGGTTTCAGCCGTTGTATGGTTAATTGCCGGTCAACCTTTCGCCTTTGCACTCTCCATCGGCATTGCAGTTTTGGTTATTTCTTGCCCTTGTGCATTGGGTTTAGCCACTCCCACAGCTATTATGGTTGGTACAGGCAAAGGAGCTGAGAACGGCATCTTAATTAAATCTGCTGAAAGCCTAGAGATCGCCCACCAATTGGATATCGTTGTTTTAGATAAAACAGGAACTCTTACAGAAGGAAAACCAAAGGTAACGGATATCATCCCAGCAAAGGGGGTACTTAAAAATCCGTTCCTGCGTATGGTAGCATCTTTAGAGTCTCTTTCGGAACATCCCTTGGCACAGGCCGTAGTAGAATATGCTAAGGAAAACGAAATCGCAACACTGGAAGCCAAAAATTTATTGGCAACTCCAGGACAAGGCATTGAAGCAGAAATTGATGGTAAACTAATTTGTGGTGGAAATTTAAAAATGATGCAAGTAAAAAATATAGACATCAGCGCTTACCTACAACAAAGTGAGGCCCTGGCAAATGAGGGAAAAACCCCTTTGTATTTTGCAGAAGGCAATCAATTTTTAGGTATGTTGGTATTGGCAGACACCTTAAAAGAGAGTAGTCAGGATGCCGTGGACGCCTTCCATCACATGGGTATCGATGTTGTCATGCTAACAGGTGATAACCAGAGAACTGCTGATGCCATTGCAAACAAATTAGGCATTCAGGCCATTGCGGATGTATTGCCTCAAGATAAAGAACAAGAGGTTCGCCGCCTGCAAGAATTGGGCAAAAAAGTTGCTATGGTCGGGGATGGGATTAATGATGCACCCGCCCTTACCCGTGCCGATGTAGGCATTGCAATCGGTGCCGGCACCGATGTTGCCATGGAATCAGCTGATATCGTTCTAATGAAAAGCGATTTATTGGATGCTGTGACCGCTATACAGCTAAGTCATGCAACCATACGCAATATTAAGCAAAACTTATTCTGGGCATTTTTTTACAACACCTTAGGCATCCCTCTGGCAGCAGGTATATTCTTTCCATCATTTGGATTAAAATTAAATCCTATGTTTGCCGCTGCAGCTATGAGCTTTAGTTCGGTTTTTGTAGTCGGCAATGCCTTAAGATTAAAGCTCTTCCGACCAGAAAAACACATTGCAAATACGTTACCTATTCATTCAAAGCAACAGCAAAAGGAGGAAATCATCATGAAAAAAGTATTAAAAATTGAAGGAATGTCCTGCGGACACTGCACAGGTAGAGTTGAAAAAGCATTAAACGCCCTTGATGGTGTAACATCTGAAGTTAGTTTGGACGAAAAAAGTGCCACTGTAACCCTCTCAAAAGAAATAAACGATGAAACATTGGTCAAAACCGTTACAGATGCAGGATATGAAGTGGTTGATATTCTTTAAATTTAATTGGGACAATCTTGCTAGCCTTAAGTAATCAAATGAAAAGCCCTCAATGCCGGTTTTATCCGACAATGAGGGCTTTTACTTATACCCTTGAAAATGAAGTTTATATGTCCTTCTCTATGCTAGGATACAAAAGACTAGTTGTTTCAAAAAGGTTTAACGCTTATTTATGTCCTTCCAAATACTTGACCAAGAGACTTTCCATCTCACATAAACTTTCAGTATAGTTCAAGTTCCCTCTCAATTCAGCAACACCCGGCAATCCCTTCATATACCAAGCCATATGTTTCCTCATTTCACGAATACCGACATATTCCCCCTTGTATTCTATCAGCATCTGAGCATGACGCAGAGCCTCCTCTACCCTCTCCTTGGCTGTTGGTTCAGGTAAAAGCTCACCTGTTTTCAAATAATGTAGAATTCTCTTAAATATCCATGGATTTCCCTGGGCACCACGACCTACCATAATGGCATCACAGCCAGTAAAATCAAATAAGTCCTTAGCATTTTGTGGAGTAAACACATCTCCATTTCCAATAACCGGAATAGATACAGCCTCTTTTACCCGACGAATAATGTCCCAATCCGCCTTTCCGCTATAATACTGCTCTCTGGTTCTGCCATGAACTGCAACGGCAGCTGCTCCATTCGCCTCGGCTATCTTCGCAATTTCCGGAGCATTAATATGGTTGTCATCAAAACCTTTACGAAACTTTATGGTTACAGGTTTTTTCTGCGTCTCTACCAAAGCCTTAACGATTTCTCCCACCCGTAGGGGATCTTTTGTTAAAGCGCTTCCCTCACCGTTTTTCACGATCTTTGGGGCAGGGCACCCCATATTTACATCTATAATATCAAAAGGATATTCTTCAATTTTTTTCCCCATCTCACCCAAAATTTCAGGATCCGAACCAAAAAGCTGTATTGCCGTTGGACGTTCAGCTGCCTCAACTGTCAATAACTCTGTGGTATTTTTATTATCATATAAAATTCCTTTTGCACTTACCATTTCTGAGTAAACTAACCCACAACCCATTTCCTTACACAAAAGTCGAAAAGGCAAGTCAGTGACACCAGCCATTGGTGCTAAGAAAACATTATTCTCAAGCTCTACATTTCCAATTCGCATGGAAACACCTCCAATCTTTCTTCGGTTTCTAATCATACCAAACATTTTTATTTGTTGCAAGAAAAAAGACGAGGAACCCCCGTCTTTTCCGTTATCGATTTTTATGATATAAAATCTTTAGGCCCTTTAATGTTAAAACAGGGTCTAAAATATCAAAAATTTGTTTATCTGGATCTATCACCCTGGCTAAGCCCCCTGTTGCGATTACTTTCATATCCGGAAGCTGAAGCTGCTCCTTCAATTGTTGGATAATATATTTGGTTTGACCAATATGACCAATAACCAATCCAGCTTGAATACTACCCACTGTATTTCTAACAATAATAGACTTAGGCTTCTTAATCTCCACCTTTGGAATTTGCGCTGCCCTTTGATATAAGGCTTCTGCACAAATGGAAATACCTGGTGTGATAAGACCTGTAATAAACTCAGACTTTTCATTAATTACGTCAAAGGTATTGGCAGTGCCATAGTCGATTACCACTGCCGGCCCACCATAAATCTCATTTGCTGCAACCAAATTTACAATTCGATCCGCCCCTACAGCCTTTGGGTTGTCACGCTTAATAACAATGCCGGTTTTCATACCTGCACTTACAATCATAGGGTCAATGTTGAAATATTTCCGAATACCTTGAGTCAAGGAATACATAATATCAGGAACCACTGAAGAAATGATGACTGCCTCAATTCTCTTAACATCAAAGCCTGCAGTATCAAAAAGGCCATAGAGAAATATTCCCGTTTCGTCAGCTGTTTTGTTGCTTCCTGTTGCCATTCGCCAACATTTTACCAGCTTTTCTCCATGATATACCCCTAAAACATAATTCGTATTCCCAACATCTATTACTAGAAGCATTTACTTTCCCCCTGTCGTCTGTTCTTATTCTTCTCGTAAATGAGCCGCAACCCATGCAACGCAAGAACAGGGTCATATACATCAAATATTTCTTCGTTTTCATCGATAACTTTGGCAAGTCCACCAGTAGCAATTACTTTTAAATTAGGAAAGCCCAATTCTTCACGAATTTGCTCAATCATATAAATGGTTTCACCAATATGACTGATGATAAGGCCTGCCTGCATACTTTCTACGGTGTTTTTTGTAATGATGCTATCGGGAGCAACAATCTCAAACTTCGGTAATTTTGCCGCCCTTTGATATAACGCCTCCGCACAAACCTGAAGGCCTGGTGCAGTAATTCCTGTTACAAACTCTCCCTCACCACTTACCACATCGAAGGTTGTAGCCGTACTGTAATCGATTACAATAGCAGGGCCGCCATATCTCTCATAGGCTGACACCAAATTTACAATACGATCTGTCCCCATTTCTTTTGGGTTTTCCATTCTTAGATTTATACCTGTCTTCATTCCCGAGCGAATAATCATGGCTTCTCGCTTCAAATATTTTCTTATTCCATTGGTCAAAGAATACATTACGTTGGGAACTACGGAGGAAACAATAACTGCCTCAATATCTATTACCGAAATATCGGAATGATTAAATAACGAACGAATTAATATGCCCGTTTCATCAGAAGTTCGGCTACTTAACGTAGATAGTCTCCAATTTGCAACAAGAACTTCTCCGTCAAATACCCCTAAAATTGTGTTGGTATTACTTACATCGATTACTAATATCATTTTGCCCTCTCCTCAAAACAAGGTTTAAAAAGGTGCGGATTGACCCGCACCCTTACCATTCCCCTTAGTTTGAACGAATCTTTTTATATAATACTTTTTTAAGTGTTTTGGAAACAGCACCACCAACAATACAAGTTGCCGGCAATTCCAACAAGCCATTCACACCTACGAAGGCAATCACAAACGTAAAAATGCTTAGGTTGCCAATACTAGCGTTAATGGACTGAATGTAATACGTATTCCAGAAAAACAACATTAAAGCACCCATAAAAAATAGAGTATTCAATAATGCTGCGATGAACCCGCCAATAAAATAGCACCCTGCTTTAGAGCGATCCATCTTCTCAATCACTTTAAAAATCAAACCTGTAAGCCATCCAACCAAAGCTCTTGTTGGAACACAAACAATAAATGTTAATAAAGGGTTGATTCCCAAAAGAGCCGCACCAAAAGGGCTCATACCAAAACACTGATAAAAACTGGTTAATCCAAAAACTGTACCCAACAGCAACCCCGCCCTTGGTCCCAAAATCATTGCACCAATTGCCACAGGGATGGTTATTAGCGACACCTCTAACCCTGCCGTTCGAAGATAGCCTAATGGCGTAAAGGACATCAACAAAATGATGGCAATCATCATACCTGTCGTTGTTAAATCCTTTGCCGAAAGCCTACTTCCACCTTTTACTGCCACTGCTTGTCCATTCATCGTAATTACTCCTTTCATTCTCACTCTTATGCTCCGATTACCGGAAGATATAAGATTACTAGGTTTTTATGCGGTTCCGCCTTCTAGCCATTTGGAGTATATCTGATTATCCTTATAACCATGACATCTCACTCTGTTTTTTCTTAGGAAGCTTACCATGCACCATTATAACAGCTAATGAAATAATTACAATATATTTTTAAAAATTTTGTTAATTTTTGTACAATGTTTCTTCATTTTTCGCCTTTTTTTAAAAGTTCATCCTTTAATTCTTCCCCTTCTTTTGTAAAAAATATGGTGAACCATACCTTTAATGAGGCAATTAGATCCTTATGAACACGGATAATTTCCTTCACTTCTAGTTCTGCCCCAATCTCATCAAAATTAATATCTTTTTCCCTTTTCACTGTTTCAAAATAAACCTCGCCATCCTCACGAAAACCCATTAAAAAAGTACATCCGAGTTTTTGTGCTGTGGTAACGCAAATAATTTGTAATTCTTCTTGAATGGATTCGGGTAATGTTTGGAATTTGGGTTCCAAAAAATATTTTTGTTTCTCGTAGCTAGCAGCAGCTAAAACGAAATCACTCATCTTAGTATCCTCCTCTAATTGATACCTCTCCAGAAAATATAACTTCTCGCTTGCCCGTATCTTTTCTGATTACAACCAACTCTCCCTCTGGCGTAATATCTTCTGCATGGGCAAAATACGTTTCTTTTCCTAAAACCTTAACATCTTGTTCTAGGGTAATACATTTTTCCTTATATCTGGAACGGAACGGCTGAAAGCTACAATGGGCCTCAATCAATTCCTCATATAATTTTTCAAAGTTGACCAGAACTTTTTGTAATATGTTTTTTCTTGAATAAGTTCTCCCATTTTCCATGTAGAGAGAGGTTGCTATTTCATGAATTCCCTCGGGAAATTGGGTTGTGTTCACATTAATCCCAATCCCAACAATTACAAAATGTGTGGCCTGCATTTCGCAGTCCATCTCCGTTAGAATACCAACTAATTTCTTACCATTTAACATAATATCATTGGGCCACTTTATTTTAGGGGTTAGACCAGTCTCCTCCTCTAATGCCTCACAAACAGCCAGGCCTGCCAAAAGGGTCAGCACAGATGCCTCAGATGGTAAAATAGTTGGTCTAAGCAGTATGCTCATCCAAATCCCTGATCCTGCTGGTGCTTCCCAGTGACGCCCCCGACGACCTCGTCCAGCTGTCATCTGTTCTGCCACAGCAATGGTTCCCTCAGGAGCCCCCCTTACTGCCAAGTCTCTTAGGCGACCATTGGTGGTATCTGTTTCTTTGTAGAAATAAATTGACCTTCCCAGCTTTTTCGTTGACAACCCCTGGGCAATTTCCTTATCATTATATAATGTATCATGAAGGATTAGACGATACCCCTTATTGGTTACAGCTTCTATCTCATAGCCCTCTTCTCTTAACTTCTTAATTCCTTTCCACACAGCGGCACGACTAATATCCAACTGTTGTCCAATTTCCTCCCCAGAAAGAAATCCTTGTTCCCGACGTAAAATTTCTAGTATCCGATACATAAAATCACCTCCGTCAAAAAAAAGAGCGCCTTGAGACGCTCTTCATTCTATCTTACGCTTTTGCCTTGCTACTTACACGGCTCATAAATTTTTGTAATTCAATGATTGCACGACCATGTGTGCCCTCACAAATTTTATCCACCTCATCGTAAGCCTTAATTTGGAATGTCAAAAGCTTACCATTTACTTCTGTCAGCTCTACTACAACCCTTACTTTCATACCAACCGGTGTTGCAGCCATATGTTTAAAATCAAAAGAGGTTCCTACTGTTTCCCAACCTTCGGGAAGGAAAGGCTTTACCGCGCCAATTGATGTTCCTTCAATCCATGATAATAGTCTTGGAGATGCGAAAACAGGTACATTATCGTTACCAAAAACAGTGGCTGTATCTGCCTCCTCAACGATATATTCTCTTTCAAAAGTAATACCTGGTACAATGTTGTTAAAATCCATTAGTCTTGCTCCTCTCGTTCTTCTCTTATGTTCTGGGAATGACTCATTTCCTTGGGCACTTCCGCGGCAATCCCTAAAATTTCATTGCGAACCTTAGGATCAAATAAAGCACGGAACTCATCGCCGGTTACTTTTTCTTTTTCTACAAGCAGTTTGGCAGAAGCGTGCAATACTTCCATATTCTCTTTTAAAATTCGTATTGCCTCGTCATATGCATGAGTCACAATATGGTTTACCTCTTGGTCAATTGTGGTGGCAACTGCCTCACTATAGTTACGCTGCTGACCCCAATCTCTGCCGATAAAAACTTCATTGCTGTCCTCGCCAAACTGGATCGGCCCAAGCACATCACTCATACCGTACTTTGTAACCATATTTCTTGCCATTGCCGTTGCACGTTCAATATCATTTGAAGCACCAGTGGTAATATCTTTAATTACAATATACTCTGCAGCACGACCACCCAAGAAACTGATGATTTCTTGTTCCATATACAACTTGGTCATATACATTTTATCTTCACCGGGCAAAGGCATGGTATATCCCCCTGCCATACCAGTAGGAATAATAGAAATGCTGTGAACAGGGTCTAGCTCACTGAGCACTTCAAATAAAATGGCATGCCCACTTTCGTGATAAGCAGTAATATATTTTTCTTTCTCTGAAATCACTCGTGTCTTTTTCTCCGTACCAACGCCAATTTTTATCAGCGCCTTTTGTATTTCTTCCATATCGATTTCAGACTTATTTGCTCTAGCTGATAATAAAGCGGCTTCATTCAAAAGGTTCGCCAAGTCTGCACCGGTAAACCCAGCTGTGGTTTGGGCAACAACTTTTAAATCAACCTCAGGTGAGAGGGGCTTTCCTTTGGAGTGAACACGCAAAATTGCTTCTCTACCCTTCACATCCGGTCTACCTACATAAACCTGTCTATCGAAACGACCGGGGCGTAGCAATGCAGGGTCTAAGATATCAGCCCGGTTTGTTGCCGCTATAATGATAATACTTTCGTTAATTCCGAAACCGTCCATTTCAACCAATAACTGGTTCAATGTCTGTTCTCTTTCATCATGTCCACCGCCAAGGCCTGCACCTCTACGACGGCCTACAGCATCAATTTCATCAATAAAAACAATGCTTGGTGCATTTTTCTTAGCCTGTTCAAATAAGTCGCGTACACGAGATGCGCCGACACCAACAAACATTTCAACAAAGTCAGAACCGGAGATACTAAAGAATGGCACACCCGCTTCACCTGCAACAGCCTTTGCCAACAACGTTTTACCCGTTCCTGGGGGTCCAACCAAGAGCACGCCTTTTGGAATACGTGCTCCTAAATCCGTAAACTTCTGAGGGGTACGAAGGAAATGCACCAGCTCTTCTAGCTCTGCCTTTTCTTCGTCACAACCTGCAACGTTTTCGAAGGTGATTTTATTCTCCCCTTCAACGCTCATTTTGGCTTTGCTCTTTCCAAATGTGGCCATTTTACTTCCGCCGCCTTGTAGCTTGTTAAACAACAACATAAAAAACAGAACCATTACAATCATCATAATCAAAGATGGCAATAATGCTGAAAGCAAACTTTCCTTTTGCACATCTTTAGTAGTTACCTTAATTGCGTCACCATCAGCAACCTTTTGATCTACCCTCTCTTGGAAAGTAGAAATGCTGGGGATATTCACAGAAATAACGCTACCATCGCTAAGAGTCGCCTCCACGGTACCAAAGTCACTCACCTCTTTGCTTCTGCTAACCTCAAGCTCTTTTATATTGCTACCTTCCAGTTCACTAACCAGATCACTGTAAGTATACGCTTTTTGATCCTTCTGAGGCGGTGTAATTCCCTCATTATTGAAGGCCAAAACAGCCAAAATAATAACAAAAATCAACGCATACAGCCCTATGGGCTTCCAGTATTTATTCAATAGATTCCCTCCTGTTGATCCTAAATTCGAATTTTATTGTTTCTCCTTATAAATCCGTACTAGTTTATAATTTTATCACATTTATATAGAAAAGGCAACTTAGGTTAATAAAAGTTTAATCAAAAACACTGCTTTTTCCTACAAAAAAAGAAGAGGAAATTTCAGCAAGAAACTCCTCTTCAATTGAATCAAATTAGTCTTCGTCAAAATGCAATACGCCTACATAATTTAAGTTACGGTATCTTTGTGCATAATCTAACCCAAAGCCTACCACAAATGCATCAGGAATCGTAAAGCCCACATAGTCCACAGGCACTTCAGCCACACGTCTATCTGGTTTATCCAACAATGTACAGATTTTAAATGTCTTAGGCTCTCTCTTTAACAGAAGGTCCCTCAAATGGCTCAAGGTTCTCCCACTATCGATAATATCTTCTATCAAGACCACATTTTTGCCTGTGATATCCTCATCCAAGTCTCGCAAAATTTTAATTTTCCCTGTGCTTTCAGTGCCATTTCCATAACTGGAAACATCCATAAAGCTCATTGTAACGGGCATTTTCAATTTTTTGGAAAGCTCCGTCAAAGTCATAACTGCACCCTTTAGTACACAGACTAGTTCCACCTGTTGGCCAGCAAAATCTTCATAAATCTGTTCTGCCATTTCCTCTAATCTCTTGCTGATTGCATCAGCACTGATCATTACTTCTACTCTTTCTTTCATTCTTAAATGAACCTCCGTATCTGTACTGTCAAATAACGTTTTGTTGCCTCATCTGGCTGATATGCTACCGAAATCCGCTTACCCACTACCCAAAGAATGTCGCTGTCAAGTGCAATAAGCGGCAGGCTATCTCTCTCTTCCCTGGGGATTTTTTCATCTATCATAAAATCTTTCAGCTTTTTACGTCCATTTCGAATAGCTAGGCTATCCCCTTTTTGTCTTGTTCGACAAAATAGCGCACAGCCTATTTTATCATAATCAAATACTTTCGTACAGCCATCAATATCATTTTCCGCTTTTTTTTCCGTACAAACTTTTAAATCCACATAAATATTAGCCTCTGGCACAAATATTTCTTCTCCAAGGTGCAAAGGATAGCAAAATTCTTTGCTTCCATGGTGAGCGTTTTTCATTTGAAGGATGTCATAGCTTTTTTTTGCGATTACTTTGTTTGGTAGGTTTACACTCTTTCCACTTTCCTGACTTAATAGCCCCTCTAATATTTCAAAGTGTGTAGCACCAAAATCTTTTTTAGCACCTAATTTATCCAAGGCTAATGCAAATACTCGTTTGCGTAACACCCTATGGGACGATTGCAAAACTTCTATGTTCAAAGTGACTTCACCTTTTCCCATTTTTTTTGCAGACCTTAAAAATAATTCTTGGGCTTGTATTTGTAGATACTCCTGTTCTTCACCCAAAATTTCTGCAGTTTGCGCAATATGTTCCGTAGTCTTGGGATATATCTCCTCTAGCAACGGAAGAATTTGATTTCTAATCCGATTTCTTGTATAATTATTTTCAAAATTTGTACTATCCTGACGATAGGATAGTTGATTGTCTTCACAATATTTTTCGATTTCTCTTCTTGTACAATATAACAACGGTCGCACAATATTGTCCCGAACAGGACGAATACCTATCAACCCTGCTCCCCCTGCCCCACGACAAAGGCGCATCAAAACAGTTTCTCCCTGGTCATTTTGATTATGAGCCACGGCAATAAAACCTCCATCTCTCTCCTTTTCGAAACTTTCATATCTTAAAAGGCGGCCTGCTTCTTCCGTTCCCATACTCCTTTTCTCTGCTTCCTTTGCCACATCAAAATAAAAAACCTTGCATGGAATCTCCCATTGCCTGCAAACTTTTTCAACAAACTCTCGATCCCCGTCGGCCTCATCTGCCCGCAAACCATGATGGACGTGCACTGCGGTTAAACCCCAGTTTTGCTCTTGTGCAAAGCCTTTTAAAATATGGAGTAAAGCAATGGAATCGGCCCCACCAGATACCCCAACAACAATTTTTGATCCATAAGGACACATTTGAAATTTTTCTATGGTCTGCCAGACTTTTTTTTTCATTCCTAACGCTCCCAAACTCTACTTAACAAATTGAATCTTATAATTTAACTCGAAACAAATTATTATCCGCTTTTTCGTTTCTATTTCTTTCTTCTAAACTCTAAACGTTTCAAAATATGTATCCACTTTACATGAAAAGCAATAGAAAGGCAATAGAAAGGCAATATCCCCTCTTAACAATTTCCATTACATCCCTATTTTAGTATTAAAAAAACGAAAACCTCTCCTGTTATTTCCCTTCGGAAATCAGGAGAGGTTCCGCTAACCCACCAAAATCAATCACAAATACCTACTCTATCAAGGAAAAGTTTTGCCTCATTAGATTTCCCATAATTTCAAGGTTCCATTCATTTTTCACGCGCCTTTTCGTTTCTTCCAAAAACGACCTACCAAAACTGTCATATCATCTTTTTGACCATTCTTCAATTCTTTCTGTGCCTCTTTTAATATATACTCCGCTGCATCTTGGGGGTTTGATAAAGGGAATTTTTCTAATTTATCTCTTAGCCAGCCAGCTGTTAGGTTTTCTCCACCTAGCACCTCTGTGATTCCATCTGTCAGTAAAAATATCATATCTCCATCCTTTAACAGCATCTCATTTTTAACAATCTGAACCTGCTGTAGTATTCCTGCCGGCAGAGTATGTGAAGTCACCGTTAAAACTCGACCACCACGACTTATATAAGAAGATACTGCTCCCAGCTTTATAAATTCAGCTCTACCATCAAACAAATCAACGGCACATATATCAAGGGTTGCATATGTTTCTTCGCCTTTTCGTAAAAGCAAAGCTGAATTGATCATTTTGACTGCCAGATCTCTCTCAAATCCCGCCTCAGTAAACTGCTCCAAAAGCTCAATGGCTGTTCGACTTTCTTCGGCGGCACCACTACCCTGTCCCATACCATCGGATACTGCCATGAGTGCCATTCCTTTTTCTGTTTCCAAAAATGCCGTAGTATCTCCCACAGGCTGGTTCTCCTGGGCTGATGAAAACGCAGTTGCAGCAGTCAAATGAAAACTTGGCACCTCCATAAAGCAGAGAGTACATACGCCATCCTTTTGGCAGTGACATATGTTTGGCTCTTTTAAAACCATCGGGCGATCCATGGTACGCTTTATTAGCGGCAGCAGTTTACTCTTACATACCCCTCGACATCCGCAACCCCTAATAGAAATCTGGACTTGACGACCATATCGATTTTTTTCCTCCAAAACCCGTACATCCCTCAAACGAATTCCTTCCTTTGCACATTCATCTTTTATCAACTGACCTGCCTGCTCCAAGAAGATATACCCCACCTCAAGCTGACCAGAAAGTCCAGCTAGAATGTCACTTACAGCAGTCATTTGTTGACTTACCAACTCTCTGCACTCCGCTAAACGACCCACCCAGATTCGGTCCCTACGGTACCCATCATAAACTTGATTAACTGTATCCACAAAAGAATCACCCCTGGCACACATTTGCCGAAAAGACTCGGGCATCTGATTCATCGTTACCTTTCCTTTTCCCTCGCAGTAAGACAATGCAGAGAAAGTCATACTATAAGTACGATATAGTTCCTCATTCCAACAATAGTGAGCCATACCACAGCCTTGGCACGCCCTTTCTGCAATTTTATCCACTAACTTTGAAACATCCTTTTTCTCCTGTCCATCCTCCTGATGAACAAAAGTTTTAGCCAATGCAGTAAATGCCTGGGAAAAACCCAGCAATCGTTCTTCTAACAGCTCTTTTTTTCTAATGTATTTGTCTTTGCTTCCTTCTTGCTCCCAAAAACTCCCTGTCATCCACACCAGGCATTTTTTAGGTGTAATCAAAAATGCACACGCTCCTAAGGCCCATCCGCCAGCCCATAATGGTGCTACCAGTGAAGCATCTGTATAAAATAAAAATAATAGCGGTGTTATAATTAAAACTAGTACCAGTGTAAACCGTCCCATATCTTTCAGGCAGCCTGCCATTAACCCACTAACCCCTAAAACAGTGAAGAACAATAAGTCCACCCCTCCACACAAATAAAGGAGAAGCCCAAACAACAGCCCTGCCGCCGCACCGCCGCCCATACCATCTCGCCATGCACAAGCAGCCAAAAAATATGCCAAGAGACAAGGCAATAGACCTTGCTGTAAGTATGGCATCTCCACAGCGGAGAGCCCTGCCATTGCTCCACCTAAAAGAAACACTAACCCTAAAGTTTCTTCTCGACTTGGAACTGGTATTCGTCTTTTATCCCAAAGAAAAATCATCCCTCTCTGCGCTAGCAATGAAAGCCCAACCACAAGTACACTTTCCACAGCAGCCACAGCAAAGTAAAATGTTAATCCTCCTTTGCTAATTGCATAAAACACACCTGACAGCCCCATAGCAAATGCACCCAAAAGTGCTTTTTTAAGCATTTCCTCCCGATCCACAAACCTACCAAGGGTTAATTGAATTGCACACGCAGCAGCCAGTACAGCTCCTGCCTTTAGGGGCATATCTACCAAGCATCCAATCCCCACCGAAACTAGAGCGCCCCAGAATAAGACTCCCTCACCAAAAAACAAAGAAATATACGCAATACCCATAGGACGTAAAATATGTAACATTTCTGCCTTGCCCCAAAAGATACCCATGGCACATAATAGTGCAAACTTCAATATTTCTTTTCCATGAATCAATATTGGTATTTTTTCGGTCTCAAAAGGTATTTCTTCTTTAACAACAGGACCTTGTGTTAGTTGCTCTATTATGATTTCTGTTTTTTCCATGACTCTTCCCTCCATATTCTCTATTGTAAGAAAATATGACTACTTTTTTTGTCATATGCTGGAGGTATCGTATGTTTTTTATCGACATTAAACTTCATAAAACCAGGCTCCCTGATAAAAGAAGTTTAATGGATTTTATTTTACAATATAAAAAGGGGGCTGTAATTCGTGGATTACAGTCCCCTTTTTATATATTATTGCTACATTCTAACAGTTTCCTTATTTGAGGGTATCAATCATCCTCAGCATCAATTCTTGTTACTTTGTTCTTGCTATTGACTGTTAGTTCTACCTTGCAATCATCACGATTTTCATCACAATCATCTAAAAAGTCATCCAGACCCCTCAACGTGTTTCTATAATCATCCTCATCATAACTTCTTCCTAAATCGTAATATACCCTTACATCTGGGTCTACTTCCCAAGTATATTCATCACCGGAACTATCCTTTATAACCAATTTGTCGCTGGATGTATATACCTTTTTCAGCGCACCTTTTTTAGGTTTGTCTTGTACATCATCTTCGTCGACGATTTTAGCTACCACCTTCGTAACTTGGTCTTTAGAGTTTAGATAAAGAGTTACTGAAATCACTTCATCACTATCCAAATCATCTAACGCAGACTCTAATTTGGATTCACTACTGCTTTTTCCGTCTAAGGTAATAGTAATATTACCCGAGGCAAAATGGTATGTTTTTGTGCTAGAGCCAGCTCTGACAGAAATCTCCCAAGCATCCACGCTACGCAATGTACCCTTCACCGTATCTTTGGCATTGGCTGTATCATCATACTCAGCAACTATTTTGGTTACATCGTTTTTACTGTTTAATGTTAATGTAATTTGAATTTTTTCATCGTTACCATATGCAGATTCAAATGCACTATCCAACTTGGAAACTGTAGAGCTGCTTCCATCCAAAGTTACCCTTACATCGCTATCAATATCATAGGTATAATCAACGCCATTGACACGAATTGTGATTTCTTCTTTTTTGGGCTCAATATTTCTCAGTTCGCCTTTTGTTGCCTTAGTGTTCTTACCTATAATCTCAGAAACTTCACCTTTGCTGTTGAACTTCAATTCCACCTCATAGGTATAGTCTTTGTAGTTACTTCTAAAGGTTGTCAAAGAAACACTTTTTCCGTCAATCTTAATGGATGGACTATTTAAATCATATTCATAGCTCTTTCCATCCACAGTTAATTTGATTTTAGATGACGTAATTTCCTTCAAAGTCCCCTTTGACAAGGAAGCATTTCTTGTTTTTGCAGAAATTTCAGTCACAGCGTCGTATCGATCAACTGTTAAAGAAATGTTGTATGGATTGCTTTCATACCTATCCATCAACGTTGATAAAGAGCTGCTCTTGCCATCGATCTCAACATCTACCTGCTTATCAAGATAGTACTTGTAAGTTTTTCCGCCAGCTTTTAATTCAAGACGATAGCTATTGATAAACTCTAAAGTGCCATGGGTTTCATCTTCCATAAAATCAATATTGATATTTGTTACATAGCCTTTACTGTCCAGTTTCAGCGTTACGGTATAATTGTTATCTTTATACTCACTTAATAACGTGGAGAATACCACAGTTTTACCATCGAATTTTACCGAAACATCCCCATCAGAAAGAGGATAGTCGTATTCCTTACTGCCTACTTCAATAGATACCTTTGAATTACTCATGTAGGTAAGCTTTCCTGAAAGAGGATTATTGGTGCTACGCATTGCGTCAATCCTGGTAACATAATTTGATCCATCAAAGCTTAGGGTTACACTAAACTCATAATCATCCATTTCATCTTCCAAAGTAGAAAGACTAGATTTTTTATCTCCAATTGTAACGGTTACATCCTTAGCCAGGCGATATTCTGTTTCCTTACTTCCATCCTTCACTGTAATTCTGCTACTAGATAAGTCTTTTAAAGGGAACGTTTTTTTCGTGTTAATTCCCTTTACAGATTTATTGATAACTACCGTTTTCAAGTCCTCATTATTATAAGTGATTGTAACAGTATCTCCTGTACCAATATCCTTCAAATCAACAGTTTCACTTTCGTAAGTTACCTTAACAGAACCCTTCTTGCCAAACAAATTTAACCCCGAACCATTGTTGGGTGTTACACTTAAGAAGATATCCCCATTACTTAAAATCATACTATTCACAACAGTACCTGTTACAGTGCCCGATGTGGGAGTTGTGGGCGTTGTTGTGCCAGAATTCATCACATTATTATATGTCTTTACGGACAATACAGCCATTTCAGCACGGTTGATTTTTGAATTTGGATTGAACTTATTCTCCGTATCCCCAACCATAATGTTCTTGCTATTCAATAGTGCCAAATACGGTACAGAACTGCTAGCAATTTTGTCTTTATCTTTATAAGACAGGGTTGCGCTGGTATTTAAAGTATACACAGAAGCCAATGCCTTACCAAACATTACACCGACTTCTTCCCTCGTTGCATTTTGCGTGCCATTTCTTAGCTTCGTCAAATCATTATTAGAAATAATTTGATTTTCCAAAGCATATGCGGTAGCATTATATGCCCATGTAGGAATATTATAGGCACTCATGACTGGTGTCCATTTTGTAACGTCCGTAGACGATACATCCTTCTTTGTATGTACTTTCATAATGGAATAAATCATCTGTATGGATTCACACAATGTCACATTATTTCTAGGCTTACAATATTTCTTTCCGCCCTCGGTATATCCATTCATTAAACCCAATGATTGGGCCTCATCAACAAACTTTGCCGCCCCTGGCCAAGGTACTGAATTAATATCAGCAAACGCAGAACCAAAAGCAGTTACTCCCATACTGCCAAATGCTAATGATGCAGCCAATGCGACTGCTAAAAATCTTTTCATAAGTAAATGCCCCCATTCAACTTATTTCTTTTATCCTATTAGTACCAAAGCTAACTATAAATAGAAATACATTGCTTCTCAAAACTACTATAACATAGTTAGACACAAAAATCTTTTCAAAAGTTTTAAGGTTGTAAAAATTTTCTTCGATTTCAGCTATTTTTTCTTATAAAGCTTAAATATTCTTCCTTTTTCTCCTTATAGTTTGATGTAAGTACTCTGTTGTTTTTTTCTTTTACCATATCATAAACTATACCCAACATCACTTTTGCAGCGTTAATATAGCAGTTTTCTAAATCTGAAATTTGAAAGCTATCATCATGAAATCGTCCCGAAATCCCCGAAAATCCAAATTGTACCGTTGGAATCAAAAAACTCAAATCACCCACATCACCAGAAGCACCAGAAACGGGGTTTTCCATGATCTCTTCAGGACTACAAAACTGCAACATATTTTCTTTTACAATACTATTTATTTTGTTTGACTGTCTTAAAGGCAAATAACCCACAGTGTTTGTAATGACACAGTCCAATTCTAAAGCCTTTGCACAATGGGTTAAACAAAGGTCCACTTTTTCACAAGCTTCTAGTAATGTTTCGTTATCATTAGCCCTAACATAGGTTTCCAACACTGTTTGTTGGGGAATTACATTTACACTTCCCCCGCATTCTGCCAAAACCGGATTTAACCGTAACCCTTTGTCTGGTGCAAATTGATCTTTTAAAAAAGATATCCCACTCATGGCTAAAGTTGCTCCATGTAATGCGTTTCGCCCAATATGGGGAGCAACCCCTGAATGGGCAGCTCGGCCAACAAAAACAGCCTTCTTTGCCATAAACCCTGCTAAAGTAGATCCAACATCAAATTTTGTATCTACCTCTCCATTGGCATGGGCAGATAGAACACAATCTACGCCATCAAAACATCCAAGAGCTATCATATTCTGCTTGCCGGATCTAAATTCCACTTTCCCCTGGGCGATTAAGCCATCACGATATTCAAAATCTATGAATTCTTCTGCGGGTGTAAAGAAAAAACTAACCTTGCAATCCGTCTGTGCCAGCACATTAGAATCTAATAGAGCCTTCAACACCGTTAACGCAATAGTGGTCTGAATACTATGTCCGCAGGAATGAATCGTTCCACTTCCATCTTTTTTGGGTAGTGCATCCATATCTGCTACCACAGCAATATGATAACCATTTTCTTGCCCAATTGTGGCTATAATCCCTGTTAATGCAACATCCTTCTGGTAGGGAACACCCCAATCAACCAATAAATCTATAATTTTTTTTGACGTCTGAACTTCACAAAATCCTAATTCAGCACATTGAAAAAAATCATCACCACGTTTGATTATTTCTTTTCTTTCTATTTCGACATATGAATGTAAATCTTCTTTCGTAATCAATGCAACACCCCCTATTCCCAGTTTAAACGCAACCCAACACCCACTTCTTCCACAGGGCTCTGATTATTTAATGCCGCCCTTACCCTAAAAGAAGTGCAGTGACAAGGATATAAACCTTGAACCTTCTCCTTTGCTATGAAGGAAATGGTTTGTTGTGTTCTTTGATCCAGATCAAAAAGATGAAATCCACCTAAAATACCTAGTATCTTGTCTTTACATAATACTTTTTTGGCATAAGAAATAATATTACAAATCCCAGCATGGGAACAACCCGTAATAATATATATCCCATCTTCACCGGAGTATGCCAAGGCAGTATCATCCAAAATCATATCTGGTATTGTTCCTTGTTCTGTTTCTAAAGAACCAATGGGATAGGGTTTTTCAAAAGCAACTTCTCTTGGTATCTCCCCAAGAAAAACCAGCTTATCAGTAAGCCAATAGGGCTCCTTTGTTTCTAAAAGGGAAAATTTTTGTCGTAGTATTTTTTTGTCCATAGGACTGCCAATGTCAAGCCTATCCAAACTTCTTGGTAGTAACGTATGAGGATGACATACCATTTGTGGTTTCACATCCCTACACACATCCATAAGGGGTATGATGCCACCTGTATGATCGTTGTGCCCATGGGAAAAAACAATCCCGTCTGCTTGTGTCACATCAATCAACATATCCCTTGCATTTTTAAGAAAAGCACTCGAATATCCGACATCAAACAGAAATGACTTACCTTCAGCCTCAATCCAATAAGATACAGCTGGCTCACCCAAATAATACACATCTATATCTGTGTGGTTATCCATCAAAACAGTAACTCGCATTATAATCCCCTCCTTATTTTCTCTTACATTATACGTTATGTACTTTAGGAAAACAAGGAAGGGTATGCTATACATAGAATCTGACGAAAAAATAAGAAGAAAGTTCCAGCTATTCTAAAAAAATCTTTTGGATTCTTGATAAATTACCGAAAATGCCTTATCTCAAGGAACAAAATTACATATTTTTTATTCTTTCCCATCCTCCCTCATCCAATAGAATGAAAAAAGAGTGAAGGAATGCACAAAAATGAACATTCTTTCACTCCCAATTTACCACTTTGTGAAACTTATTTTGAAAGCCTTCCCTCTAATTCTGCCTTTAATTCCTCAAACCCTGGTTTTCCCAAAAGGGCAAACATATTCTTCTTATATGCCTCTACCCCTGGCTGATCAAAGGGATTCACATCCAGCAGGTATCCACTGATCCCAACGGCTTTCTCAAAAAAGTATACCAGTGCACCAAAATGCCAAGCATCCATACGATCAATTTCGATCACCATATTGGGCACTCCACCATCCATATGGGCTAACATGGTTCCAGCAAAGGCTTTGCTGTTTACAAACTGCATTTCCTTACCCACCAAAAAGTTCAAGCCATCTCCATCCAAATCGTCAAAGGGGATGATTGCAGGTGTTTTGGGTTCTTTACTCCACAGAACTGTTTCAAAAAAATACCTTCCACCATCTTGAATAAATTGCCCTATGGAATGTAAGTCTGTAGAGAAATTTGCTGAAACAGGAAATACCCCCTTACCATCCTTTCCTTCACTTTCAGCATAAAGCTGTTTATACCACTCGCCAAACGAGGTCAAATGGGGCTCATAGTTTGCTAAAATTTCAATTGTTTTGCCCTGTTTGTAAAACAAATAACGCATTACGGCATACTGATAGCATTCGTTGGTTTCAACCTCTGGGTTAGAGTAAATTTCCATTGCAGCCTGCGCTCCAGCCATTACTTGGTCAATATCAACACCTGCCACAGCCATTGCAAGCAAACCAACAGCGGTTAAAACTGTAAATCTACCACCGATATCATCACGAATAACAAAGGTTTCATATCCTTCTTTGTTGCACATTTCCTTTAGTGCACCTCTTGCCTGGTCTGTAGTAGCGTAAATACGTTTTGCTGCCTCGTCTTTTCCATACTTTTTCTCCAAAATCTGTTTAAAAATTCGAAATGCAATGGCTGGTTCTGTTGTAGTCCCAGATTTTGAGATTACGTTAATGGAGAAATCTCTGTCACCCAAAATTTGCAGAATATCATTTAAATAGGCAGAACTGATGTTATTCCCAACAAAGTAAATATCCGGTGTATCTTTTTTCAGCTCATTATAAAATGGACTTTTGATAAAATCCAAGGCTGTTCTAGTCCCCAAATAAGAGCCACCAATGCCAATTACAATTAATACACTACTATCGTTTCTAATCTTTGCCGCTGATTTTTTTAATCTTTCAAATTCACCTTTATCGTACTCTTTTGGCAAGTCCACCCAACCTACAAAATCATTGCCTTTACCCGTCTTGTTGTGAAGGGCATCATGACAACGGCGAACATCTTTGGAAAGGGCCAATACATCTTTCTTTTGGATTGGCTCACCTTGTACTGTAAACTTCAGTCCCATATTGAAATCCTCCTTCTCTTTTTGAAAGGCATACCTTCATATTTGGAAAGTATGCCCTTTTAAAGTATAATTATAAGGTTCCTCTTACAATGATTTCAGGTACAGGCTCGTTAATTATCTCTTTTGAGATTTCCTTTTCTTCCTGTACAAATCCGTTTATTCTTGTAATTTGTATGGTGCTCTTTTTCTGTCCTGCCCGTCCTTGTTGCACTACTTTTTGATAGCTCTTGGGTTTTGTATTGTCGCTTTGATACTCATAGGTTTTGGGTTCAACCGTCGTTAAAACCTGAGTTTCGACGGTTTTGACAGAAACCTTGGGCTTCTTAATGGGTACATTTAAAACCTGACCCACGCGGATTCCTGCCTCTATGGTCAAGCCTTCGTTTAGCTTTATCAAATCTTCAACAGAACATTCATAGCTTTGGGCAATTTTATATAGGGCATCATTGGATTGTACTGTATATGTCCCAGTTACGGTTGAAGTAGATTGTAAAACAGAAACAGCATCGCTCTCGGAAAGAACCTCATTAGAATCTACAAAATCAGTGGCAACGGTAACATTTTCAACCCATTCCACGGTAGCATCAATTCCCTCGGCAGGAAGATAAGGTTTCTTGACAGATTCCAAAACATTGTTGGCCTGTTCCTCGTTTGCCAGAACTACACCCTTGCCCCCATCAACCATAATTATGGCTGCATTTACTTTATATGTCACTAAATTTCGTATTTTAGGAATTAAGTGTTCCATTGTGCAAATATCTTTTTTGCGGCCTCCACCAATGTGAATACGCTCTGTTTTTATTTCTTCGTTTAGCTTTACCTCTGTGCCAACCAACCCTGCAAGCTGGGTTTCAATGGTGTCTATGATGGTTTCCGCCTTCACTGCACGGCCCTCCAAAACACCAACACTCTCAGACCCCACGAAAACTTCTGTGCCATTTTTTCGCACAAAAAAGATGATAACAAGGAAAATAAGGATTGCCCCCACACCCAACAGTACGTTCTTTCTGGTCAATGACTTGCGTTTTTTTTGCTTACGCTTGTCTGTACTTTGCGGCTTCTTCGGCTTTTGTGGCCTTTTACTCCCACCTGAATTGTCATGTTTTGATGTTCTTTGCTTTTTTGCCCCATATGGCACCCGCTCTTCCCTGCGGGGAAAATTATCCTTCCCTTCGGCCACCTTCATGCCACCTTCTTTCTCTTACATCATTCGCCTTCATTTATCATTATTGTAAAATATTCAACAACGGATTGCAAGCAAAAGAGGGAGTAAAGGAAGAAGTGTAAGTAAACTGTAATTTTTTCTTTGAAACACCCCCCTTTTTAAATCAAAATAATATGAGATAATAATAAAAATCATAATAGAAAACACAAAAAGCCGCAAAAATTTCTGCGGCTTTTAATTTATTACTTATTGCGAATCGAACGCAAAATAAACTCTGTATGGTATTTAATGTGCCCATAAGCAACCGTTGCACCTTCATCCGCATCATGATTTTCAATCGCACGTAAAATGCCTCTATGATGGGCAACAATGGCAGAAATGGTCGTGTCCAGCTTTAGGTGTGCCATACGATAACGATAGAGCTGAATGCGTAAATTCTGATAGATCTGAGTCAGTTTATCGTTTTCCGTAGAGTCTAAAATCAGGTCGTGGAAATCCTCATCTAATTGAATGATTCTTTCCACATCATTTTCATCAATGGCACGTTCAAACTCGGCCTCAACGTTCTTCAACTGTTGCAACTCTTCCTTTTTCATTTTTTTACAAGCAATGCTTGTTGCCAAACTTTCTAAGGCACCTCTTACTTCTAAGATATTAATAATATCTTTTTCACTCATATCAAGCACCTGAGCGCCTTTTCTGGGAACCAGCTCAACCAAATTTTCCAACTCTAGCATACGCAAAGCCTCTCTTACAGGGGTTCTGCTCACGCCCAGCTTGTCTGCCAATTGATTCTCCATCAATCTCTCTCCTGGTACCAATTTACCTGTAAGAATTGCATCCCTTAGTGTGTTAAAAACAACATCTCTTAGGGGTAAGTATTCGTTGCTGTTGATATTAAATTTTGTTTCTTCCATCCTTTTCGTCTCCTCTCTTACCACTGTTACCATGGTAAATCTGAGTGGCTACAACCTCCTTCAAACCGAATTTTTTCCGAATTGTTGTGGCCGCCTCTTTTGCATTCTCTTCATCCTTAAATAACCCAAACACAGTGGGCCCACTACCGCTCATCAAAGCGCCCTGGGCACCATGACAAAGCATTTCCTCTTTTAGCTGCGCAATTTTTGGATGCATAGGTATCGTCACAGTCTCAAGAACATTCCCCAAAAGTTGCCCCATCTTTGTGACATCCCCTTCAGCCATTGCCAGAATCATCCCCTTTGTATCAGGATGTTTCTCCACACTCTGCCAGTCTAGTTCACGGTATACCATTGCCGTAGATACACTAACAGGAAGTTTTGCCAAAACAACGTAACACATAGGACATGGACATTCCACAGGTGTCAAAACTTCTCCGACTCCCTCCGCTAATACAGTTCCCCGTTGAACGCAATAGGGAATGTCCGATCCCAAAAGAAAAGCTAAGCTTTCCAATTCTTTTACGGAAAGCCCTAATTCAAACAAACGATTCATCCCCACCAATACAGCTGCACAATCCGCACTTCCCCCAGCTAAGCCTGCCGCCACTGGAATTCGTTTATCAATTTCAATAAAAATCCCTTCCGTAATGCCAAACTTTGATTTCATCAACTCTGCCGCCCTATATGCCAAATTACGATTATCTGTAGGCAACCAGGTTAGGTTGGATTTGATGATAATATCATTTTTGCGGATACGCTTCATGTAAATGCCGTCATAGAGGCTTACAGTCTGCATAATGGTTTTGATCAGATGGTAACCATCTTCACGTTTGCCTGTTACATCTAAAGTTAAATTGATTTTTGCTCGTGCCTTTAATCTTAAGTCTCTCAAAATACTCCCTCGTTAATTATTATACTGTATACATTGTTTGTTTAATTGTACAATAGTTTTCTTAAAGTTACAACTGCCATCTTATACAAAAAAAGGTACCCATCCCCTATGAAAAACGCTAATAAACAAAATTAAATAGCTCTTTTTTTGTCTATCTTCTTTATAATTTAGACAACTTTTTTTCTTGAAAATACCTCTTGCAATTTTTAAGCAGGGGTGTATAATGGTGTCGTAAATACATAATATCTCTTCAGGGCAGGGTGAAATTCCCGATCGGCGGTAAAGTCCGCGAGCGTTTTATACGCAGGATTTGGTGAGATTCCAAAACCGACAGTATAGTCTGGATGGAAGAAGAGCAAACATCAAGGCGGTTACAGGATTTATTTTCTTAGACCACCTAATACAGCTATGGTTTATTATACCTTTTTTGGTATACCCATAATCCTATGTACAGGGATTTTGGAGAACTTTTTTTGCTGTTCAAAATGTTTGATATGCCCTGTATGAGCTTTTTAGCACATACAGGGTTTTTTATTGGGAATTTAAGATTATTTTTGTGTGCCTGAAAACCATGGCTCTTGTTCTGGAAGGCAAAATAATCAATGTCCCCCTCTATTTTTAGAGGCCTCTTCTTATATCCAACTCAATGGGAGTTCTATCCCAACCTTTCCCCTGAAGGAAAGGACGTATCCCTTATGCTAAATAAAGAATATATGGAACAGGCAATTACCCTAGCAAAAAAAGCTTTGGGTTACACCAACCCAAACCCTTTGGTAGGTGCAGTCATTGTTAAAAACAACAAAATAATCGGACAAGGTTATCATCACAAAGCCGGCGAACCTCACGCGGAAAGGATGGCTCTTGCTGCCTGTACAGAAAATCCACAGGGGTCCACCCTTTACGTCACCTTAGAGCCATGTTGTCATCAAGGTCGTACCCCGCCTTGTACAGATGCAATTATTCAATCAGGTATTCAACATGTTGTCATGGGATCATGGGATCCTAACCCTCTTGTAAGAGGGAAAAGTGCTGAAATTTTACGCAGCAAGGGAATTTGTGTGACAGAGCAGTTTTTGCAAGAAAAATGTGATGCCTTGAATTCAATATTTTTTCACTACATAACAACAAAAATGCCTTATGTGGCATTGAAATATGCTATGACCGCCGACGGCAAAATTGCAACATCAACAGGAGCCTCACGTTGGATTAGCAACGAAAGTTCTCGCAAACACGCTCATACCCTAAGGCACCAATACAGTGGAATTTTGGTAGGTATCGAAACTGTTTTGCAAGATGACCCTTTGCTCAACTGCAGAATAGAAAATGCAAACCAGCCTTTACGTGTTATTTGTGATAGCCGCTTACGCATTCCCATAGAAAGCCAAATTTGTAAAACTGCCATAGAATATCAGACGATTATCGCTTACGCTGAAGCCAGCAAAGAAAAAAAGCTAGCCTTGGAGAGTTGCGGTCTTACCCTTTGGCAATTACCAAATGAAAACGGACAAGTATCCCTGCCCAAATTGCTAAAAAATTTAGGGGAAAATGGCATCGACAGCGTTTTGGTTGAGGGCGGAGGAACCATTCATTTTAGTCTCTTGGAAGAATCCCTAGCCCAAAAACTTTACATTTACTTAGCACCTAAAATTTTCGGTGGTAAAAATGCAAAAACACCCGTAGGGGGAGCAGGAATACTTGAGCCGAGAGATGCCTTTTCTCTAAAACTATTAAAAAATCAGATTCTTGATGAAGATATTCTGTTGGAATATGAAATTGAAGAAAGAGGAGGTGCTTCATGTTTACAGGATTGATAGAGGAAATCGGATTTTTAGACAAAGTAACCTCTCAAAAAAGCGGAGGTCAGCTGATCATTCAGGCTAATGCCATACAAGAAGGAACAAAACTGGGCGATAGCATAGCAGTTAACGGTGTATGCCTTACTGTAACCAACCTAACACAAAATTCCTTTACTGCAGACGTTATGCCCGAAACCCTAAAACTCAGTAATCTAGGTCAATTGCAAAAAGGTTCCCCTGTCCACCTCGAGCGGGCAATGGCAGCAAACGGGCGTTTTGGCGGTCATATGGTGAGTGGCCATATAGATGGAACGGGCACTATTCGAGGAAAAAAGCAGGAGGGAAATGCCATCCGTCTTTTCATTGGTGCACCTGAAAATTTGTTAAGCCAAATCATCCAAAAAGGTTCTATTGCCATTGATGGCGTTAGCCTAACTGTAATTTCTGTTGACAAAGAACAGTTCTCTGTGGGGATCATCCCCCATACCAGCACCCAAACCACACTGCTTAACAAAAGAATTGGCGACCAGGTAAACTTAGAAACAGATATTGTCTCCAAATATATACAACGGTATTTAGAAAAAAATGAATCAAAGCAAGAAAAAACACTAACACTGGATTTTTTAAGAAATAGCGGATTTTAAGGAGGAGAACAAAATGAATACTTACAACACCATCGAAGAAGCATTAGAAGAATTAAGACAAGGAAAAATCATTCTCGTGACCGACGATCCTGACCGAGAAAATGAGGGCGACTTCATTTGCGCTGCAGAATTTGCAACCCAAGACAACGTCAACTTTATGGCTAAATACGGAAAGGGATTAATCTGCATGCCTATGAGTGAATCCCTTGGTCAAAAATTAGGATTACAGCAAATGGTTTCAGAAAATACCGATAACCATTCCACTGCCTTCACAGTTTCCATTGACCATGTGGATACCACAACGGGTATTTCAGCGGCAGAGCGTTCTGTCACAGCCATAAAGTGTGTAGAGGATACTGCAAAACCAGAGGATTTTCGCAGACCTGGTCATATGTTTCCTCTTATCGCCAGAAGTGGCGGGGTCTTAAAAAGAGAAGGTCACACAGAAGCCACTGTAGACTTAATGCGCCTTGCAGGACTAAAAGAATGCGGCCTTTGCTGCGAAATCATGGCGGAAGACGGAACCATGATGCGTACTCCTCAGCTTTGGGAGTTGGCAAATGAACATAACCTAAAATTTATTACCATACATGATTTGCAAAATTACTGCCGTCGCCATGAGAAGCACGTACGCCGTGAGGCTGCTGCAAATTTACCTACCCCTTATGGAGAATTTAAAATTTATGGCTATGTCAATGACCTCACAGGTGAACACCATGTTGCCCTCGTAAAGGGTGAAGTGGGCGATGGTAAAGACATTCTTTGCCGTGTCCACTCCGAATGCTTAACTGGCGATGTGTTTGGGTCTTGCCGTTGCGATTGTGGACAGCAATTAGCTGCCGCTATGAAACAGATCGAAAAAGAAGGTAGAGGTATCCTGCTGTATATGCGTCAGGAAGGCAGAGGTATTGGTTTAATCAATAAGCTAAAAGCCTATGAATTACAAGAGCAAGGCCAAGACACTGTGCAAGCCAACCTCTCTCTTGGCTTTGCCCCAGACTTAAGAGAGTATTGGATTGGTGCTCAAATTTTGCAAGATTTAGGAGCAAAGGAATTACACCTTCTCACCAATAACCCAGAAAAGGTTTATGGCTTAGATGGGTTTGGCGTTGAAATTACAAAGCGCGTTTCCATTGAAATTGCACCTCAGGAGCACGACTTGGAATATATGCGTACCAAACAGGTAAAAATGGGACATCTTTTTTCCCACACACTATAAAAATATTTAATATTTAGGAGGAATTATCTCATGAGACTCATTCAAGGAAATTTAATTGCAACAGATATGAAAGTAGGTATTGTAGCAGCACGTTTTAATGATTTTATCGTTGGAAAGCTCATTGAGGGGGCAGAAGATGCCCTCTTGCGCCATGGCGTAAATGCCGATCACATCTCTTTGGTTCGTGTTCCTGGTGCATTTGAAATACCTGCTGCCGCAAAGCTAATGGTGAAAAGCGGCGCTTATGATGCAATTATTTGCTTAGGCGCTGTCATTCGTGGTGCAACAACCCACTACGATTACGTTTGCAGCGAAGTTTCTAAAGGCATTGCCCACCTTTCCATGGAAACAGACACCCCCGTACTTTTTGGTGTGGTTACCACCGAAAATATTGAACAAGCCATTGAGCGGGCAGGTACAAAGGCAGGAAATAAAGGTTACGATGTTGCGCTGGCTGCCATTGAAATGGTTAATCTTTCTGCAGAAATTAAGCGTATAAACCAGTAATGTGCTACCCAGCAAAATAAAAAATTAAATTCTTGGAAAAATGAGAAGAAATCTTTTAAACCAAACAAAAACTTCTCTTTAAAAAGGCAGCAGATTTTGGGAGGAAAAAGATTAATTCTTTTTTAATTCTGATGAAATCATGTACCCAATTCTCCATTTCGTATTATAATATACATATTGGGAAGTTGTCCCATCTAGGAGGGGTGCTATGCAAGATTTCTATTTAAAAAATAAACAAGCGGTGCAAAATTCTCTAATCCTTTGTGGCGGTGTTCTAGCCTGTTTTTTATTCTTTCGCTACCTATTTCCAATTTTTCTGCCATTTATATTTGGGTGGCTTTTAAGCTTACTGTTCACCCCCTTGGCAGACACACTGGAAAAGTTTCATATACCTCGCTGGCTAGGCGCCCTCATAGGCATAATTTTGCTTATTTCCGCCATAGGTTTTCTAGGTTACTTTGCAGGAAACCAGCTTTCTGAGCAAATGCATAACCTAATAAACGACATTCCCTTTTACCTAAAAAAGATAGAAGTTGGGTTGACCCTGTTCTGGGAAAGGGTAGATAAAATGCTGATTGGCCTTCCTGATGTGGTAACCAATGTAACTGCCTATTTGCAAGATGAGTTGTTTAATATCTTATTTGCATTGGTACAAGGCAGCGGATCCGTTTCTGCCATCACAGCAGTGCCAAAGGTTATATTAGGTTGCTTTATCGCCTTGTTTTCGTCATATTTTCTTACAAAAGATAAAGATGTTATTCGTTTGGCATATAAAACCCATGTGGAACCATTGCTGGGCGAATCCTTACCGGCAACAAAAAAAGATCTACTATCCTCCCTTTGGGGGTATGTAAAGACTCAATTAATTCTAATGGTCTACATTTTTCTGGTATGTATTATTGGTCTGTATATCCTGCATTCACCTTATGCTCTATTGATAAGCGTTTCCATTGCTATTATAGATGCAATCCCCTTTTTTGGAAGCGGTTTCATATTATGGCCAGGCGCTCTCGTTAGCTTTGTTTTAGGAAACACACCCCTTGCCATTGGCTACTTAATTATTTATGGTATAGTTCAATTGGTGCGACAGCTGATGCAACCAAAAATCCTTGGTTCCCAGCTTGGAATGCACCCCTTGCTTACACTATTCGCAATGTACTTTGGGTATAAATGCATTGGTTTTTGGGGTTTGATTCTTGGGCCAATTGTTGCAGTTATTTTACGGGCAATTCTCCGGATTCGCCAGCAAAGTAGAAAAAATGCCACTTAAATATATGCCCAACCATTATCTATGTATAATTGTGTGATTTTATAAAATTCTTTGTATTCTGACTCAAATTGTAAAGCAGCAAAAGCGGCTACGGAATTTACCGTATGCCGCTTTTTTAATATATCATTTCTCTTATACCAATCAATATCAATAGATGTAAGGGGTAAAATATATAAAGAAAATATCTGGGCAATAATATTTGTTTTTTCCAAATTCGCCCCGCAAATGGAAAGGCACAAATAGAAAAACTCTGTATCCAGGCACCTGTTGCAAGCCCATATATCATTTGAAGTGCCAACTGACCGTAAAAAGAAAACTCTCTTGCACAATAATAAAATCCATATAAAAAAATTGTTGCAACTCCATACCAGCTATAGCTACTTTTAAGCCATACAGAAAATACCAGCAAAACCAAGGCTATTATCTGCTGTTTTTGCCCCATTCTAAAGAGTCGTAGTACCAGGGCCCCTAACGCAAGTGTAAATAAAGGGTTTAAACTATTAATATAAAAAGTCATCCGATAAATAGGTTGAGAAATAACCGCTGCTAATAAAATGCGAAATAAATACTTTGGAAAACATGAAGTATAGGTAACTCCTTGGGCTATTCCAAAGGCAAATAAAGGAAAAGAAAATCTCCCTATAAGGCGAAATCCCATCTGCCCCGGAAAAAATACAACACCAACATGATCAATAATCATAAGCAAAGCCCCAAGAGCCGCCGTCATCTGATTTCGCCGTTCCATTTTTATTCCTCTGTGAACATTGCTGTTGTTAAATATCTTTCACCTGTATCAGGTAATAAAACAACAATATTTTTTCCCATATTTTCTGGGCGATGTGCCAGCTTCATTGCTGCAACAACAGCCGCCCCTGAGGATATACCCACCAACAACCCCTCGGTTTTGGCGATTTCCCTGCCCATTTCGTATGCATCTTCGTTTTCAACAGCAATAATTTCATCATATATTTCTGTATTTAATATAGAAGGAACAAAATTTGCTCCAATCCCTTGTATACCATGAGACCCTACAATCCCTTTTGATAACAGCGGAGATTTGGCTGGTTCAACAGCAACCACTTGGATATCCCCATTTTTTTCTTTTAAATATTTACCTACCCCTGTTATGGTTCCACCAGTGCCAACTCCAGAAACAAAAATATCTATTTTTCCCTCAGTGTCTTTGTAAATTTCAGGTCCTGTCGTCTCATAATGGGCTTGAGGATTGGCAAGGTTATCAAACTGTCCGGGAATAAAAGAATTAGGGATTTCTTTGTTTAATTCCTCTGCCTTTTCAATTGCTCCTGCCATACCTTTTGAACCGTCAGAAAGCACTAGCTCTGCACCAAAAGCCTTCATGAGCATACGACGCTCCATGCTCATAGAGTCAGGCATTACGATAATAGCTCGATAGCCTTTGGCTGCTGCCATTACTGCTAAACCAATCCCGGTATTACCGCTAGTTGGCTCGATAATGGTAGCTCCTTCTTTTAAAATGCCCTTACTTTCAGCTTCTTCTATCATTGCTTTTGCCACTCTATCTTTGGCACTGCCGCCAGGGTTCATAAATTCAACCTTTGCAATCAGCTTTGCCTTTAAATGATACTTCTTTTCCAATTGCACCAATTCCAGCAAAGGTGTTTTTCCAATCAATTGTTCTATGCTGCTATAAATCATAATCATCTCATCCCTTCTATTTTTAAATTGTATGATCCCACAATAGGATACATTTTACAGTCAAGCAATATCTCTATTGTCCTTCCTCCTCTTTTATGCTACTATGAAAAAAGTATTTGTAAATATTTTATTGGTGTTCTGTGAAAAAATATTTACTCGTATAATCTTTTAAATTGTATCATAAAAAGTTGGCGTTTACTTCAATAAAAAGTATGAGTCCCTCCTTTTTGTGAGACTTTTTATGTAAAAATTTTCATATCTAATAACAGAACGCCCCAAGTTATAAAAAAGAAAGGATCTGAATAATGATGAAGATCGGTCGTAATGATCCCTGCTGGTGTAACAGCGGTAAAAAATACAAACAGTGCCACGCAGCTATGGATGAAAAAATAGCACAGTTTGAAGCAAAGGGAGCAAAAGTTCCTTCCCACAAAATTATTAAAACCCCCGAGCAGTTGGATGGTATCCGTAAAGCTGGAAAACTGAACACAGAGATATTAGACATGGTAGCTGAAAAAATCCGTGCCGGGATGTCCACCGATGATATTAACAACCTAGTCCACGAATATACCATTGCCCACGGAGGCACACCGGCACCCCTGGGTTATTGCGGATTTCCAAAAAGCGTTTGTACTTCTATCAATGATGTTGTCTGCCATGGGATCCCATCCCCTGACGAAATTTTGAAAGATGGGGATATCATTAATGTTGACGTTACCACCATTTTAGATGGCTACTATGCTGATGCTTCTCGTATGTTCTGTATTGGCGAGGTAAGCCCAGAAGCTAAAAAGCTGGTTGAAGTTACAAAAGAGGCTGTAGATTTAGCCTTAAAAGAAGTAAAACCTTGGGGATTTTTAGGCGATATTGGCTTTGTTGTAAGCCAGCATATTTATGCCAATGGATACACAGTGCTACATGATATTGGTGGTCATGGAGTAGGAAATGACTTCCATGAAGACCCATATGTTTGCCATGTTGGCAACCGTGGCACCGGCATGCTTTTGGTGCCAGGGATGGTCTTTACCATTGAGCCCATGGTAAATGCAGGAGAAGAAGATTTCTTCCAAGACGAAGAAAACGGATGGACGATTTACACGGAGGACGGTTCTCTCTCTGCCCAGTGGGAATATACAATTGCTGTAACAGAGGATGGCGCTGAAATCATTACTCACTGATAAAAATGAGGATAAAAAAATGAGAAAAGACACTTTGATCTATTATTACTGTGCTTTACATGGTCTCTACTGGATGAGTTACGGCTGTGTTGTTAGTTTTACAGCAGTATTCCTTTTAGACCACGGTTTTTCAGATGGCAGTATTGGATCACTGATTGCAATTTCAAGCCTGCTTTCAGTGCTGCTTCAGCCCATCGTGGCTGGGGCGGCAGATAAGGGTAAGCGCTTTACTGTTAAGTTGCTTTTTATGTTGCTCTGTGTAGCACAAACCATCCCCCTTGTTCTGTTGGGAGTTTTTAGCCCGCCAACTGTGGTAATCGCACCGCTATATAGTCTGCTTATCTTATTACAGCTATCCATGCAGCCCTTGTTAAGTGCCTTGGGAATCCAACTAATTCAGAATGATATCCCCCTAAACTTCGGGGTAGCCCGAGGAATTGGTTCATTGTTTTTTTCTATCTTAACGTTTTTTTTAGGAACCTTAACGGTCATTTTTACAACGAGATGTCTCCCATTGATTTCTTGTAGTTTGAATTTTTTGATTCTACTCCTTATGCGTAAACTTCCAGAAATGGGTATTCGTCAAAGTCAAGATTTTCCAACAGGAGGTACCCTTGCTGTTTTAAGAGAGAATCCTCGCTTTGCCATGCTTGTGGTTGGTATCGCCTTTATTTTTACTTGCCATAGCTCTGTGAATAACTATATGATACATATTTTAAACCGCATCGGAAAAGGCAATGCTGAATTGGGGCAACTTATGGCCTATATCGCCCTTTTAGAAGTGCCTGCCATGATTCTTTGCACACGCCTTATCCGCAAATGGGACTGCGGAAAGCTACTACGGTTTACGGCAATCTTCTTTGTCATCAAAGCCCTAGGGATTACACTCGCCTCTAACCTGGCACTTCTCTATATCGCTGTCAGCTTTCAGGCCATATCCTTTGCTCCATTTACTGCTGCCATCGTATATTATGTAAGCAGTGCCTTAGGTAAGTCCGATCAGGTAAAGGGGCAAGCCCTCATCACCATTGGAATTACCATAGGAAATGTTTTGGGTAGCCTTGTGGGCGGTTTTATTTTGCAGTATTACAATGTTGGGTTTATGTTGTGGTTATTCTTAATTCTAAGTGTTGTTGGTATGGTTTTCTTCCTTTTTGGTGCCAAAAACACATCCAATGGAAGTGCTCATTGTTCAACATAAGACAAAAGGGTGTTATGGTTTTTTCCATAACACCCTTTCTTATAAATCTTCAATACTCATCTTATCAATTTCCTTGCTCTTGCTTTCCTTTACCTTCTGCAAATGATTAAACACATAATAAATGATAAATAAAACAGCCGCTAACATAAAGGCATAAATGCCAAATATGATAAAACAACAGGCAACAACCACAGGCATAATCAGTGCCGCTCTCATTTGATTTTTGCAAAAATAAATCTCAAGCACAATTAAGATTGCGGGGACAATCATAAAAAGCCCTAAAGCCAAAGTAACCTTTCTCATTTACTGCATCTCCCTTCCTTTTCTATATTCCTGAATCAAAAGCTTGGCCGTATCAAAGTCCAATTTCTCCTGAATAGCCAATCGTTTTATCAATGAAATATACGGATCACTCTGGGTATCCTCATTTAGCCTAATTTTTTGTATCAAACGATCAAGACGCAAACGAACTGTGGGATAAGTGACACCATATTGATTTGCAATTTCCTTCAAAGAACCTGAGGCAAGAAGAAACTTTTTAACAAACTCAATATCCTCATCTTCTAGATTTGTCATCCAATCGGGTACAATCTCAATTGCCATTTCTCCATCCCCTTTCATAAAATGAATTATATACTTTAATATTATTAAAATCAATGCGAAACTTTAATCAAATAAAATTAAATTCATGCCGTTTGACATGGATTTAATGAATAATCACAATAACCTTTTTTATCTATCATCTTTTTCCTCAAGCATTAATTCTAGGGCTTTGATTCGTGCTTCCAGTTCTTCATTTTTGGTTTCTTGATGGATAAATGATGTAACCAGAACGGAAATAACAAGGGCAACGCAGGCACTTGCCAACCAAATGCTCTGAAGAATCCAATGGCCACCAAAAAACAAAAAGAGGATAATCAATATAAAACTAATAATAAATGTTTGAATAAAATCTTTCATTCATCAACCCCCCCGGTATCTTAAGAAACTTATTCAATTTCTTTTATTATAGCAGACAGTTTACCATGAAAAACAGCCTATCAACCAAAGTCATCAAGGCCACTAATTAACCCGATACCTATAAATTATTTTTGATCCTCCCAAAAGCCAAACACGGAAACCTTGATATTTTTTTCAAAAATCTCCTCATTTTGGAAAAATGGACACCTCAGCCTATTAATTTCCTGAGTGAATACCAAAAAAAGCAGATAAGAATTTATCTTATCTGCTTTTTTTGGCAATGCGGATGACAGGACTTGAACCTGCACCAGGAAAACCCCGACTAGAACCTGAATCTAGCGCGTCTGCCAATTCCGCCACATCCGCATATTGTCAACTCGCTAAGTAATAATAATATATTCAACCAAAAAAGTCAAGGGATTTTGTAAAATATATTCCCCTAGAGGAATAAAGGTACTAAAATAGGTACAATCAATGTGCAAGTTACGCCACTTACAAAAGCTATAATGGCAATTTTTCCGTCAGTATTTTTGCTGATAATTCCCAATGTTGTATCCATGGCAGTAGCCCCTGCCGGCGCAATGGCACAATATGAGTTCATATATTTCACCAAAAAAGGTATAGAAATAAACGTAATCATTTCACGAAAAACGTTGGATAAAAAAGAAATTGTTCCTCCTATGGGGTTGCCTGCCTCCGTAATCAAAATTCCAGATAGACTGTACCAACCTAGCCCCGAGGCAATTGCCATGCCTTCCTTCACTTGCATCTGTAAAATTGTCGCAGCAACGGCACCGCCGCACAAAGAACCCAACACCACTCCAATGGGAATCAACAAAATACGTACACCCATTTGACGTATTTGCAGAAAAACCCGACGATTCAATCCCAAGTCAATTCCCACTGAAAATAATAAAACAAAAAGCATAATCGATGATGCTTGATCTAGGAAAGAAGAAATATCTAAGGGCATATAGATACCGCCCGCAATCCCCAAAATCAAAACACCTAAAATTGCAAGGCTCATTCCTTCTCCTCCTTTTCTAAAAATCGGCTTAATATAAAGACAACTATAACACTGCCTACTACCGTTAAAATTGCAAACATGAGGGCCTTTCCACCTAAAGTAGGCAGATTTTCAATGACTTCACCGTTGCGTCCAATGCTAACTCCCATACAAAAAATCAGCAGCAATAGCCATAGGGTTTGAAGTTGGCAATTAATCTTAATTCCTTTTTCTTTAATAAGTCCATAAAAGCCTATTATAAATCCGACACCCAAAGCCAAAAATATTTTTCCCATATCTTCCCTCCAGCAAAAACAATCACGTTTTGTATGCTTTAAAACAAAAAAACTTGAAAAAATGCCCCCGAAAACACGAGGGCACTCCTTTTACTGCGCATCTTTTAGTAACTTTACAACCTGATCAATTTCTTCTTTGGAAACATATCGATGGGTCACAAAACGCATCATCCCGTTATCTTCCCCATTGATACGCACATCATGCTCTGCCATATAGCGTACCAATGCAGCCGAATCCAAAGGATACCCTTTTAAACGAAAGAATACCATGCTAATCTGCTGACGATCTTCGTAGACTTCCAATCCCTTGACTTCTTTTAAACGTGTTACCAAATACTTTGCATTATCATGGTCTTCTTGTAATCTTTTTGGCATCTCTTGCAATGCAAGGATTCCTGCAGCAGCTAAAATACCTACTTGTCGCATACCCCCACCAAGAATCTTACGCTTTCTTCTTGCCAAAGCAATAAAATCTTTGCTTCCCACCAATACAGAGCCAACAGGTGCACACAGACCCTTGGACATACACACAGATATTGTATCTGCATAATGTGCCATTTCCTTGACATCTACACCAAGATATGTGGCAGCGTTAAAAATTCGGGCACCATCCAAATGTATTGGTAAATCATACTTTTCTGCGATGGCTTTGATACCTTTCATATACTCTAAAGAGCGTACTAGCCCATCTGAGTCTGCATTTTCATAAGTGATTAAAGCAGTTTTAGGCTGGTGAATATCATCAGGATCTTTTCTGATATAATGTTCCACTAGGTCAAAGGACATCTCCCCATTTTTACTGGGAATGGAACGCAATTGCGCCCCAGCAATGATTGCAGAGGAACCGGCCTCATGGGCAATAATATGGCAATTATCAGGAAGAATGACCTCCTCGCCCCTTTGAACATGGGTAAACAATGCCAACTGATTGCTCATTGTGCCCGTGGGAAGAAAAAGCCCCGCTTCTTTACCGAACATATCTGCTGCCAATCGTTCCAGCTCGTTAACGGTAGCATCATCGCCATAAACGTCGTCCCCTACTACCGCCTGAAACATTGCCATTCTCATTTCTTCTGTTGGTATGGTAACTGTATCGCTTCTTAAATCTATCTTCCCATTAATCATATCTTACGCCTCTCCTGTCAGCTGTAAACGCAAATTATTGATATCTTCATCTTCCAAATATTCATCGTAGGACATCTGCCTATCGATAATGCCACCAGGTAGAATTTCAATAATTCTATCAGCTATGGTCTGTACGAATTGATGGTCGTGGGAGTCAAACAACAAGGTGCCTTTGTATTCAACCAAACCTTCGTTTAATGCAGTGATGGACTCTAAATCCAAGTGGTTTGTAGGCTCATCCATGATCATTACGTTAGCACCGCTCATCATCATTTTACAAAGCATACAACGCACTTTTTCTCCACCAGAGAGAACATTCGCCTGCTTTAGTGCCTCTTCACCACTAAAGAGCATTCGACCTAACCAACCACGAATATCTGCGTCATACTGCTCGCCTTCTTTTGCATGAGGTCTTAACCACTCAATCAAAGATTCTTTACTGCCCTCAAAATATTCGTTATTATCCTTAGGGAAATATGCAGTTTTTGTTGTAATTCCCCATTTAAATTTACCTTCATCAGGTTCAATTTCACCCATTAAAATTTGGAATAAAGTTGTTCTTGCAATTTCATCCTTGCCAACAAAGGCAACTTTTTCGTTAGGACGAATCATAAAGCTAACCTTATCCAAAACTTTTTTACCATCTATGGTCTTTGAGATATCTTCTACCAAAAGAACATCATTTCCAACTTCTCTATCCTGTTTGAAACTACAGAAGGGATAACGTCTGCTGGAAGGTTTAATGGTGTCCATCTGCAAGTTATCAAGCAATTTTTTTCTACTGGTTGCCTGCTTTGCTTTGGAGGCGTTGGCACTGAATCGCTGAATAAACTCCTGCAATTCTTTCATCTTCTGCTCTACACGCTTATTCTGATCCTTCAATTGACGCTGTGTCATCTGGGTAAAGCTATACCAGAAGTCATAGTTACCTACAAACATAGTGATTTTGCCATAATCGATATCTGCAATATTTGTACATACTTTATTTAAAAAGTGTCTATCGTGGGATACAACAATAACCGTATTTTCAAAATTCAACAAGAAATCTTCCAACCATTTAATGGCATGAATATCCAAGTGGTTCGTAGGCTCGTCCAAAAGTAAAATATCAGGATTGCCAAATAGCGCTTGCGCCAAAAGCACCTTCACCTTTTGCGTACCCGTCAATTCCTTCATTTTCATGTAATGGAACTCATTGGTCACACCCAAGCCATTTAACAAAATTCCTGCATTAGACTCTGCAGACCAACCATCAAGCTCTGCAAATTCACCTTCCAATTCGGACACTTTAATCCCGTCTTCATCAGAAAAATCCTCTTTGGAATACAGTTCTTCCTTTTCCTTCATAATTTCGTATAATCTTTTATGACCATACAAAACTGCTTGTACAACATCAAAATCATCAAACATGAAATGATCCTGCTTCAATACAGCCATTCTTTCCCCAGGTGTAATAAATACAGAACCTTTATTGGGCTCAATTTCACCTGATAAAATTTTTAAAAACGTGGATTTACCGGCACCATTTGCACCAATTAATCCGTAGCAATTTCCTTTTGTAAAATTGATATTTACATCGTTAAAAAGCACTCTGCCTCCATATTGAAGACTTACACCCTGTGCTGCGATCATATTGCATTCTCTCCTTTTTTCAAGTCAATCTTTTTTATTATAGCATCATCCTATAAAAAATACAGCATTATTTATAAAAACCGTAAAATATCAGCATTCCCACCTAAATTTCTGAAAAAACACTGGGTTTATCACAAATTTTTCACGGATAAACCAAAAATCCCAAGGATCCCCTTGCCTATTCCCAATCACACAATAAAAACCCTTGGTAGCAAGAGCCTTGCAAAAACACAGAATATCCAAAATTGATATTCATCCACGTTCATGCAAGGGTTCTTTCCCAAGGGCTTTACTCACTGCAAAGAAGAGCTGCTTTCTAATAAGGAAATTTCTTTTTCATAATTAATTGCACTTCTTGCTTCTGTAGGGATGTCAACTTTCTTAATTTCATTGATTTTTAAAATATTCTGACGAATCAGATATTTTTCTACAGAAATGGTTTCATCGCTTTCCTGTCCTAACTCCACTAGCACATGGTTCATAACTGTCTCCAGCGCATCCGCAAAATCAACAGAAAAGGCAACTGGTGTACCATCTTCTTTAATCTGAATTTCAAAAGGCACAGCACCTACACCAGTATAATAGCTTTGATCCACACCATTCATACCTGCCAACTGCAAAAAACACCCAGCTTCGGAGATATCATAAACCTTTTGAGCAGGAACTTCTCCTGTAATGGTGATAACCCCGTTCGTTGATGAAACTTGCTCCCATTTCTCTCCAGAGGCCAGCAAAAGCCCCATATCCTTGGCTGCATCATAAATTCCGATGGATTTCATAGCATTTTTTTCATCCAAAGTCATCTCAGTCCATTGCCCATCATAAGCCATATACATATTAACAGCATCATCCACTTTTTCTAAATATAACTGTGAACTCAGAGTATCCTGTCCATATGAATCCTGCATTTTGATTCCTACCACCAATGGTTCTAGCACCATTTCAACCTTAGCATTTGAAACCGTTTTTCCACTTTCGCCACCCATTTGTACCTCTGCATAAAAATCAGATTCAAAATTTGAGGTTGCTTCTAGCTTTGCCTTAGCCGATGCAATATAAGCTTCCGTTGTATTTTCGCTGGAAATAGCCCCGTTGCTGGAGGTTGGTTGTGCAGCGCATCCAGACACAAAAACCATTGCGACCAAAAGAATGGAGACTGCAATTTTAATTTTGTTCTTCATCTCGATACCTCCCTTTAGAGCCTCGTTTAAAATATTTGTTTTAGCTTCATTTTATCTAAATATTTTGGCCCTTTCAAGAGATTTTAGAATGTTTCAGAAAAATATAAGAAAATATATATTTTTTTAATACTTCTCTCCACAAAATATCCCTTTTTCTGGAAAAATATACTGTTGTTCTCCACATTTTCCCTTAATCCCTCTTAATTCCAACAATATCACAAATTACTTCACCCGCCAAAATCATACCCGCTACTGATGGAACAAAAGATATGCTACCTGGGATTTGTCTTTTGCCCTTTTCCAAAGAGTTTCCCGGTTTTTGTGGCAACTCTTTAGAATACACTACCTTAACCCCTCGAATTCCTCTATCCTTCAATTCTTTTCTCATAACTTTAGCCAATGGGCACACAGAGGTTTTTGAAATATCTGCCACCTCAAATCGTGATGGATCGAACTTGTTGCCAGTGCCCATACAACTAATAATGGGTGTGTTTTCCTTTTTTGCCTCTTCAATCAAAATAATTTTTGAGGTTATCATATCTATGGCGTCAACAATATAGTCATAGGTAGAAAAGTCAATCAACCCTCTATTATCATTGGTGTAATATACAGAATGGATTTCAACGCTAGTCTGAGGTAAGATATCATTGATCCTTTGTTTCATAATTTCTGTTTTAAGCTGACCAATCGTTTTTTGGGTGGCAATTAGCTGACGATTGATGTTGGTTATGGCAACACCGTCACCATCAATCAAAGTTAAATGCCCAATGCCACCTCTGGCCAATGCCTCCGTAGCATAAGAACCAACACCACCAATTCCAAAAACTGCAACTTTGGCACTTTTTAGTTTATTTATTCCTTCTTGTCCCAGCAGAAGTTCTTCCCTGGATAGCTCGTGTAATTTTTCCTGCATATTTTAATCCACCTTTTTGTTTTTTCCCTCTCTAAGTTCTTTCGGCAAAGATTGCCATGGCAAAGGCTCATATAGATGTAAAATCGTTCTTACGATGCTATCTCCAAAGCCTTTCAACTGATAATTGGCAGCTTGAACTGCATCTTCTGTAGCATCCGCCGTGGCAAAGGACAGGTCGGCCGCTCTCATCATAGAAACATCATTTTTATTACTTCCAAAGACCACAGTCTTTTTTTGTGGCATTGTCTCTAGAAGTTTATACATCATATATTCCTTGGTTGCATTCTTATGATAAATCTTTAGATGACAGTATCCCTCAGGGGTTTCCGATTTGTCCTTTAAAAAAAGAAGCTCCTGTTGGGTGTCCATTTCCAATAGCCTTTCAGTAACCAACTCTGCCACCTTATCCTGGACTACCAGCAAGAAATACACCACGTTTCCATCCTCAGGACGCTCACCATAGACATAATTTCGATGGGGTGATAGTCGCAATTGCTTGTATAATTTCTCTTCTTCCTCATTTTTAAAGTCATGATAATAAATCAGCAATACATCCTGCCAAACTACATTTAAAAAGTAATGCAAATCTTGCTCACCCAGAAATTCCTCAATTCTTGCCGTCATTTCCTTTGAAAGACCATGGCAAGCCAAATACCTTTTTTCTTTCATATCATACAGCACTGCACCATCCATGGCAATGATGGGTAATTCAAAATTTATGGAGCCCAAATCAGCCATTAAAGATGCGGGTGTTCTTTCAGTTGCAATAGTAAAAGCCATACCATCTCGCAATAACTGGTTTAATTCGAAAATACAATAAGGTGTGATTCCCGTTTTTTCTCCATAAATAGCGCCATCAAAGCCGGATACAAAAAGAAAATCTTTCTCTCTACGCCTTGGCAAGTGAGCCATGTTTACCCCTAAAGAAACCAAAATACCCACAATGGTTTCTATCGAACGATTCACGGCGTTCATGATAGGCGGGGATGTATCATTGGTCAAAGTAATACTTAGTAACACCACCCCAGCCAATGCAGATGCACCAGGTTTTTTTAAAATAACCGTTGTATATAAAACAGGGATGATTGCAAAAGAAACTACCAAATACTTTAAGTATTCAAACCCTGTTGGAATTTGCAACATCAATGTTGCCGCAGCCAACCCAAAGACAGCCCCAATGACAGTTCCTATGATACGATTAAAGGCAACTTCCACACTGTGCTCTACATAAGGTTGCATACAAATAATTGCTGCAATCCCTGAAAAAATAGGCTTTCCATCTCCACCTGTTAAAATGCTGATTAAAAAGCAAATTGCAACTGCAACCGCTGTTTTAATCATTCTCATACCAATTTTCGGAAAGTATCCCATTCCATGCACTCCTTATGTCAAATTTTCTAACCACAAGTATAGAAGTATATTCCAAAACTGTCAAGTTGACAAAAAGAAAGGCAAAGGATATACGTCCTTTGCCTTAAATATTTGCAGTTTAGTCCTCGTTTATGCCGCTTTTCTAAGATTGAATTCTTCTAACTCCAGAATGGCTGCTTTAATCATTTCAGGAGTAATATCATATGGGATATAATCCAAATCATACTTCTTTACTGCCGCTTCTAAAACAGGATCCAATTCTTCTATGGAGACTTCAATATCAGACAGCTTTGTTGGCAAATTCATTCCTTTATAAAACTCAAAGAAACGATCCAACAGGTCATACTGTTTGTCTAACGTCAGCAAAACAAGTGTTCCATAGGAAACCACTTCACCATGACGGTGTCTTTCTTCAACTTGATGTAACATGGTCATACTGTTAAACAATGCATGCGCCAAGTTTGTATTATACTTATGAGAGTCAACCATATTAGATACCATACCTGTGTTGATAAAAATATTCAAGGCAACCTGCTCAATAGCCTCAGAAGGACGATTTAGCTTACAGTCCTCCATCGCTTGTATTCCATATTTCAACAAAGGCTCTGTGCAGCAGCTACTCATTGCAACCCCGGCTTGCTCTGATAAGGTTAACTCATCATCTTTTCCCCTTGCAGAGAATTTTACTTCTGCCTCTTTGCTCATACCATCGCCAATGCCTGCCCATAGATAAACCTCAGGTGCTTCGGCAATGACTCTTGTAGAGATAAACACATGAACGGGAGGTTTTTCCACACGGAAAAAATCACGGAACACATGATTTGTGTGATAGTAAATGCCTAATGCCGAAATGCAAGCACAAGTAGATGCAATGGTTGGGAATGTAAAATAAGGTTTTTTCAGGTGATCAGCCACTAGCTTTGCACAGTCTATCGCCTTGCCACCGCCCACACAAAACACCATATCTGCATCTCTAACCACATCCAATTGCTGTAACTCCTCTGCATATTCAAAAGCAGCTTCGCCTTTATACCAAATAAAATCAGTAATTTTTACGGAGCTTTCCTTTGTTGCCTCCAGCAAATAGTCCTTCGTCTTTTCAATTGCTGTTTTTCCGCCGATCACAACTGCCTTTGTTCCATAAGGTGAACATACGGCATCAATTTCTTGGTAAGCGTTCTCGCCGGCTGTATAGCCAGGAAAAAAAACAGAATAAATGCTCATCTCAACGAACCCCCCTAATCGATTAACATCATTCAAAATAGACCTACCGAACCCCAATAGCTTCTTAGTTGTTCGCTTTCGCTGTTTTGTACTTTCTGATTGCATCAGCCAATTTAGGCAGGATAACTTTAACGTCACCTACAATACCCAAATCGGATACTTCAAAGATAGGTGCTGTATCGTTTTTGTTAATGGAAATAACCACTTCAGAGTTTTCCATA
>NZ_JAWRKF010000005.1:0-317469 GCF_040307045.1 Anaerotignum sp. | reverse complement strand
CATCGCCCGTTCTTATAGAGGGGAGGGGATATCTATGATTTTAGATAATCCGAATATATATGAAAGCCCAAAAGGCTTGTTAACCCTTTCATATATATAAGATATCATATCTTTTTGAAGAAACCATGGACAAAAACCGTCAATTCCATTAAGAAACTCTATACAGAATCTTAACACCTATCATTGCCACAAAATAAGCCCCGAAAATCAGCTTCAGCCCAATAAAAAAGCCTGTTATAAGACTTCCCTATACACAGGCTTTTTTCCATTGAGACATGATTCCCTCTAAAAATTTCTTCTAGAACAAAACTGGTCTTTCTGTTACTTACTTAGCAGCTCAACGCCCTTTTTCAAACGGCGAATGCTTTCTTCTTTTCCCAAAATATCTGCCAACTCTATAGCACCACCTGGGGAAGTGGGCTCGCCAGAAAGAGCAGTTCTTACAGGCCATAATAACTGGCCATTTTTAATACCCAACTGGCCAACCAAGGCAATCAATCTGTCGTGGATTGCTATTTCATTCCAATCTGCCAATTCCTCCATAACTGGAATTGCTGCCTGCAAGCTTGCCAAAGCAATAGCATCGTCTGTCTTCATCTTCTTATGGGTATATAATTCGGTGCCATATTCAGGCAAAACTTTGAAAAATTCCACCAAAGCTGGAATATCATTTAGGGTTTCCAATCGCTTTTGCAACAGAGCTGCAATTTTTCTCAAATCCAACTGGGTTTCACCCAACGCCTCTTTTAGTTTAGGCTCTGCCAAAGCAAAGAACTTTTCAAATTCCATAGCTTTCATATATTCCCCATTCATCCATGTCAATTTTTTAATATCAAAAATAGATGGGGATTTGCTTAAACCAGCAATATCAAATTTCTCTTCCAACTCTTTCAGTGTGAAAATTTCTGTATTATCAGATGGACTCCAGCCTAACAGCGCTATATAGTTCACAATAGCCTCTACCAAATAACCCTCTCTCACTAAGTCTTCAAAAGACTTATCCCCATGGCGTTTAGAAAGCTTATGATGAGCATCACGCATAACAGCAGGCAAATGCACATATACAGGGGCATCCCAGCCAAAGGCCTTATACAGCAAATTATACTTAGGTGTGGAAGATAAATATTCGCTACCTCTTACGACATGGGTGATTTCCATAAGGTGGTCATCCACAACATTGGCAAAGTTATAGGTAGGGAAACCATCGGCTTTCATCAAAATTTGGTCATCCAGCTCTTTATTTTCTACTGTAATTTCACCATAAACCACATCGCTAAAAGTAGTCGTACCCTCATCCGGCATTTTCTGACGAATAACATATGGCACTCCAGCCTCCAACTTTGCCTGCACCTCTTCTTTAGCCAAATGGTAGCAGTGGCGGTCATACTTTGCAAAAGCAGCACCCTCGCCGTTGCTTTCTTTAAGCGATTCTAATCTTTCCTTTGTACAGAAGCAATAATATGCCTCTCCCTTTTCTACCAATTCCTTTGCATAGTCCATGTACATTCCCATTCTTTCACTTTGTACATATGGGCCATAAGCACCACCAACGTCAGGACCTTCATCGTGATGCAAACCTGTCACTTTTAAGGTGTTATAAATAATCTCGGTTGCCCCCTCAACAAGACGTTCCTGGTCTGTATCCTCAATACGTAAAATAAATTTACCACCCCGAGATTTTGCAATTAAATATTCATATAACGCCGTACGCAAGTTACCGATATGCATATAACCGGTAGGGCTAGGCGCAAATCTTGTTCTAATTTCCATTTTCGATACTTCCTTTCACATAAATAATCTGGCAAATCAAACAATACTCATTATAGTTTATACGCAAACTTGTCCGCTGTAAAGCCCTTTTTCCTTAGGGTTTAAAGCATAGTAGACCCATATAACCCTAAGCTATATTTTAGAAATTCCTTCCCATCTGCTTTGTTTCACCAACCAATAAAACATTTCAATCTTGTTACTAACCTGAAAGGATCTCTTTCCTTTACCCCAAATCCACACTTTTGTCGCAACCTAAAGTAGTTTATCCAGAATATGAATTTTTCCAACAAAAAAGGAGAGGCCATAAGCCCCCCCCGTTTCATATATTATAAAGTTTTTGCGTTGTTTTGTTCCATAGATGGAGTTACTTTTTTAACTTTAATCATGAACAGACCTAAACATACAACTGCAAATACAATACCTGCAGGGTAAGAAATTGCAGCACTCAATTTAAATCCTTCAGGAGCCATCAAGATATAAGTACAGCTTACTGCGGACATAAATGTTGCAGGAATTGCCGCAATCCAAGGTAACACTTCATTTTTACGAAGATAAGCTGCCGCTGCCCAAAGAGCAATCATAGCCAATGTTTGGTTACTCCAAGAGAAATATCTCCAAATAATTGTAACATCAACCTGAGAAAGGAGTGCACCAATTGCTAACAGAGGAACTGTAATTGCCAGTCTAGTCTTAATTTTCTGCTGGTCAATTTTAAACCAATCAGAAAGAACCAAACGTGCACTTCTAAATGCTGTATCGCCAGAAGAGATAGGACAAGCAATAACACCAATCATTGCAATCACTGCACCTGCAGGTCCAAGAAGAGTGTTGCAAATTTCATATACTACGCCACCCTGTCCGCCAAGTCTTGCAATTGCCTCCTGTAGGCCGCCTGTGCTCTGATAGAACGCAACACCTGCCGCCGCCCAGATCAAAGCGATAACGCCCTCTGCTACCATTGCACCGTAAAAAATCCTCTTGCCATCTTTTTCATGCTCCATACAACGAGCCATCAAAGGAGACTGTGTAGAGTGGAAACCGGAAATAGCACCACAAGCTACAGTAACGAACATGAAAGGCCATATTGCCTGGCCATTAGGATGAAGATTAGAGAAACTAATTTCTGGAATTGTATATCCTTGAATAATGATACCGCTTGCTACGCCAATTGCCATAATAATAAGACAAATACCGAAAATAGGGTAAATTTTACCAATTAACTTATCAATAGGAACCAAGGTTGCCAAGAAATAATAAGCGATTACCACTACCAACCAAAATTTTGCGTTTAATGCATCAGGTGTCAGCATTGCCAACAAAGATGCAGGACCTGTTGCAAAAACAGTACCTACTAAAACGAGTAAAACAACAGAAAAAATACGCATTACTGTTTTCATAAAGGGTCCAAGATAGATACCAACAATCTCGGAAATACTAGTGCCTTTATGACGCATGGAAATCATACCTGAGAGATAATCATGCACCCCACCAGCAAAAATTGTACCGAAAGTAATCCACAAGAATACCGACGGTCCCCACAATGCACCTGCAATTGCTCCGTAAATTGGCCCCAATCCAGCAATGTTTAACAACTGAATCAAGAAAACTTTTGGAGTGCTCATTACTACGTAGTCTGTTCCATCTGCCATTGTTGTTGCTGGGGTAGGTCTGTCGTCAGGTTTGAATGTTCTTTCAACAAAGGTACCATACAGCATATACCCGCCGATAAGAATTGCAAGACATACGAAGAAACTAATCATAACTTATCCTTCCCTTCCTTTTAGATATAGATATTTTATAAGTTCTTCTGTCCATCTGGACAGGACTTGCGCCGTCTGTTTTGCAGGCGGCATAAGCAACATATTCCATTGGAAATATGTTTATAGGTAAAGAATATCGTAAATTCAGGTATTTGTACTGTTTTTTAGTATCACTGGTTATAATTGAAGTATCAAATGTCAAAATCCCTGTGCAAAATGTATCCATATTTTAATGCTTTCTTAATCATTTCCCAAAAATATTATAAAAATTTTCCACTTTCCGCTATTTCTTATATCTTTTCAAAGTACAAAAAGTAGTAATTTGCTATTGTCATCCATTGGCATGGTAATCCAAAAGTATTTGAAGTGTTCCTATATTGTTGAACCTATTAATTCTTATCGCACTTTCATTTTGTTTCTCACTGAAAGACAAAAGAGCCATGTCTTTTTATAAAACATGGCTCTTTTTGTCTTACTTAAAAAACTGTTTCCCATTCATTTCCTATTCCATAAAAAAATAACTCTGGCTCAACCAGCGACAAATTAATCACATGCTAAAAAGATGCTTTAGCTCTTTAATCTGATTTCTACCCACTGTCAAAATCTCTTTTTCATACCCCTGCATCTTGACGCAAGTGGTGTTATTGAACCATGGATAAATTTCAATCACAAACTTCAAATTGATCAAATAGCTTTTATGGATTCGAAAAAAACCACTTTCCTTTAACCTTTCTTCAAAAGAATTCATAGAACTAGATGTGGTGTAGGATTTCGTCTTTGTATGCACAATACAAGCACGATTGCCTGTCTCGATGTATACAATATCCGAAATATCTACTAAAATCATTTTTTTATCACAATTTATAGATATTTTTGAAATTGTTGTTTTTTCGTCCTCTCGGATGCCCTCTTTACCCCCACAGGCAACCTCCCTTTTTTTCATATAGCGACGTATGGTCTGTTCCATCCGTTTTGGATCAAAAGGCTTTAAAATATAGTTTAACGCATCAATGTCAAATGCCTTTTCTGCATAATTGTTATATGCTGTGGCAAATACAATTTCCACCTTAGGCTGAGCTTTTTTCGCCATGGCCGCCAGCGTTGTGCCATCCACATCACCAAGATTAATATCCATAAAAATCAAATCAAAATCTTCTTCCAAAAATAATTTCATGGCTTCTTCCCCAGAACTAGCCTCAAAAATTTCCGCATCTTGCAAGTAGTCAGTAATCAAATGTTTTAACTCACTTCTGGATGGCCTTTCATCATCCACAATTGCTATCTTCATCCTTTTCTTCCTCCTTGTCCAATGGAATTCTTATGATGATTTCAGTCCCTAATGTTGAAGTTCTAATATCCAAAGCATATTTTTGTCCGTAAATACTTCTTAGTCTTTTATCCACATTACAGAGTCCCACTTTACAGCTATCTAATGTATCGTTATGCAGGGCTTCAATAATTTCTTGAGAAATTCCATACCCTGAATCCTTCACAGAAATGGTTACCAAGTCAATTGTTTGCCTTGCCTTAATTTCAACCTTACCAGTGCTGCGTTTCATTGCTCCGTGTTTTACTGCATTCTCTACGATAGGCTGTAATATAAAACTGGGAACTTTACAGCACAAATCCCTAGGTACATCAATCACCAATGTGAGCCTATCATCAAATCGGGCTTTTTCTAATTGCAAATAAGAATCCACATGGGCAAATTCATCATAAATGTCAATCATATATTGATTCGTGTTCAAGGTATTTCTAAAATAGGTGCTAAGGGCGATTAATAATTCCCTTGCCTTATCCGGCTTTTCCCGACAAAAAGAAGTAATCGTGTTTAGGGCGTTAAATAAAAAGTGGGGATTGATTTGGGATTGCAATGCCTTAAACTCAGCTTTTTGCAATAATTCCCGCTGTTTCTGTGCCTCTGCCAATTCAAGCTGGGTGGAAAATAATTTAGACAATCCATCTACAAAGTCTATATCTGTTTGGGTGGATAATTTAAATTTTTTCGTAAAAACCAAAACTGTTCCTACTACACTACCTTTACTATATAGGGGTGCCCCAACAATCGTAAACTTCTTCAGCTGTTCGTAAAAAACATCATCTTCTGCTGATGATTCGGCAATACTAACTGCACCCTCTTTGATAACCGTTTGAACAATTTGTGGCAGACCAATTTCTTTAAAATCTTTTCTTAAGGGCACCACATCACACTCATAACTTAGTATTTTTTCCCTGTCGGTGATGACAACTCCGCCATCTTTCGAATTTTCCAAAATCATTTTGGATACTGCATTCATATTATCTTTATCATACATTCCCTTTCGCAAAAAAGGCAGACACCGCTCCGATATATCGAAGGCAAGCTTAATTCTTTTAGCAGACTCATTATCCTGCTCAATGAAAATAGAGTTAAACACAGATATAAAAATAACCATACCCGTAGAGTTAAAAAGAATCATTGGAAACGCAATTATTTTTACCACAGCCAAGGCATCAGCATAAGGCTTTGCTACCAAAAGAATAATTACCATTTGAAATACCTCTGCCAACGCTGCCAATAAAAAAATAGCACTTTTATTCCAGTTATTTTTTTTTAGATATTTGGACGCCAGCACACCAATAATTCCTTCTATAAAAGTAGATATGGCACAAGCTGCTGCTGTGAATCCACCCACATCAAAAAAATAGCGGTGTAGTCCCCCTATAAGAGCTGCCCCCATACCCACAACAGGCCCGCCAATAATACCACCGGACATTACTCCAATCACTCGGGTATTCACAATTGCGCCATTTACGTTTATCCCTGTATAGGTTGATAAAATACTAATTAAGCCAAAGATGACTGCTAACAAAATTCCTGATTTGAAATCAGTTTTATAGGCAAACAGAAACTGCTTGACAAAAGTAGTTTTTGTTAGAAGTTGCGCAATAATTACTAACATGGATAAATTCAAGAGCAAATTTTTAAAAATATCAATAGTCATTTCCTTACCTCATTATATGTTACATTTTATTGCTATTAGGATACTACAACCCCGCAAGGAGGTCAACCTAGGGGGGTATCATTTATTTCATTTTCCAATAAATTTATCAAATAGTTTTGTATGTTTTTCTGTATTTTTCCTTTTTACTTACAGCTCTAAGGCAAAATATCTAAATAACAACTTTCGTTTGACATGGTGCTTCGCAAAATGCTTTCCAACAATAGTTCAAACAGACAAATAAACCCTAAGTTCTCATTATATATGACATCCCATTTTTTTACAAAAACCTATTTCATTAAGGGTTTTTTAATTGCTATTTGCTCGTGTACATGCTATACTGTTGCCAAATATTTCGCAAAAATGCTCTAAACGAAAAAAGGAGGTCTCCATGGATCTTGATAAAAAAAATATTCACAAAATAAGAGGTCTAATTGTATTTACAGTTCTTATTTTAATCGGCGTTTATCGCTTTGACGTTGTAATAAGCTCCACTGCATTTATCTTGCATATTTTGTTTCCTCTCATCTTAGGATGTGCCATTGCTTTCATACTAAGTGTCCCTATGGATTTTTTTCAAAAAATAATATTTTCCCGCTTCCTAAAAGATGCATCTGGAAAGAAAGCACAGCGTTTGGAAAGCCTCTCAAGCCCAATGAGCTTGTTGTTGTCCATCATCTTCGTTCTAGCATTGCTTTTCCTGGTAATAGCGGTAGTATTACCTCAGCTTGCTACTACCATTGCCGATTTGGCTCAATCTCTACCCGAAAAAGTTCCCCCTTTAATGGAAAAGTTGAAACGCTTTTTGGTGGATTACCCAGAAGCATTATCTTGGTTAGAAAGCATTCAAATCAATTGGCATCAACTAGTGGTTGGCATCGTAGACTTCTTTAAATCAGGTGCTAGTACATTTCTTGGCTCAACCATCGGGATGGCAAAAGGAATTGTGAGCGCCTTTACAACATTCTTCATTGGATTTGTTTTTGCCTGCTATATCCTTCTTCAAAAAGAAACCTTGAGCAGACAAAGCCGTAAGCTTCTTTTTGCATTTTTACCACAAAAGCATGCCCAGAAAACCATAGATGTTTGTAGTCTTACGCATAGAATTTTTACAAACTTCCTCACCGGGCAATGTTTAGAGGCGATTATCTTGGGGACTATGTTCTTCATCGCTATGACTATCTTGCGTTTCCCTTATGCATTATTAGTAGGTGTATTAATTGCATTTACCGCCTTAATTCCTATTTTTGGTGCTTTTGTTGGCTGTTTTATTGGCGCATTCCTAATTTTGACTGTAAGCCCCCCCCAGGCACTTACCTTTATCATCTTGTTCCTGGTTTTACAGCAACTTGAAGGAAATTTAATCTATCCCCATGTGGTTGGTGGTTCCGTTGGCTTACCCTCTCTATGGGTTTTAGCCGCCGTTACCATCGGTGGTAGTTTATTTGGCATTGTGGGTATGCTCGTTTTCATTCCTATCGTTTCCGTAATATACTCATTACTAAGAGAGGCAACCAACAATCGTTTGGAAGCAAAAAAATTACACGTTGAATAATAAAATAAACTCCCAAAACATTAAGAAATATAGAAAATTTAGGGCACCCTCATTTTTTATGAGGATGCCCTTTTCGTAGTTTGCAAATTTCCTTCAGATTACATTTTTTCATTTATAATGGAGTCTATCCTAATACCTCCGTTAAGAAAATGTCTTTTTCCAGCATAGGAAAGCTTAATCCCCTCGTGCTGGGCTTCAATGACTGAGCATTTAACTCTGGATTCCCTCAAGATATGAAATTCTCTTGCCATTTCATTTTTTAATTATTCCTCATTAATTGCATTCTCCTTTAGACTGGTGATTCCTTCTTTTCTTATTCCGTGCCTTATCCCTTGGCTTCCAACTACCTTACTTTTTCTAGATATGGCGCATCGCAAGGCAAAATAATAAAACTTAACCACCGCATTACTTTAAAGCAGTGGCCATCCCTCCGCTTTTTATCCCCTTCTCTATTTCTTTTCTATTTCCCTTCTATGCTTTGCAAATAGTTACAGATTGCTTGATAGTAAGCCTGAGCCGCCTTCTCACAACCTCCTTCTGAGCCAAACTCCTGTACATCCTGCTCATTGGTTACAAAACATTGCTCTACCAATACTGCTGGGCAGTGCATATTTTTCAGCATTCCAAATGTGTCATAATCGTAAACTTCCGTATCCGTAGAATCAAGCAACAACTTCGTTGTATTGCCATCTTCATCAGAAACATAATAACCAAACCTTACCCCATCAGTCCCTCTAAGCCTAGCCCCTACCGATTCCATTTCTATCGCTATGTACTGGGCAAAAATTAGGCTTTTATCGTGGTTTAGCTTACCCGGCGGCGATGGGTAGCACTCAAAACCATAGGCCGATAAGTCTTCACTGGAATTCCCATGGATCGAAAGAACCAAATCCGGCTTGGCCCTTTGAAATAGCTTGTTTCTTTCTGTAATGCTTTTTGCTTCTCCCCCATGACGGGAGAGGACAATACGAAATCGTCCATCAGCTTTCAATAACGCTGTGAGTTTTTCTGTTGTTTTCTCCGTCAATTCCACTTCATTGATTACACCTACTGCACCTGTATCTATTCCCCCGTGGCCACCATCCAAACCAATAACATAAGGCTTACTATAGTGAAAATATATTTGAAATCCTCCATATCCCAAGGCAAATAGAAGGACAGCCAGAATCATTTTTGCCACAAAACCCCTATTTCTTCTTCTGCGACGTTTTTTTCTTTTTTTTGCTGGTTCATACTCCCGCCAATTTTTTCCCTTCATACCCTTTTGCCACTCCCAGTTCCCAAAATTTCAACCTAAAATCTTCAAGTAACACTATATAAAGAAATTATTGGGGATTTTTTCATAAATGATACACTAAACTTTTACTCAACTTTGCATATCAAAATAACACTTTATCAATTTTATTAGATTACAAACCCTTCATTGGTCTTGGTAATATTTTTTATCTTATCTCCATAGCCCTTCTCCTTTAACATCTGACAAACCTGAAAATTTCCCCAAAAATGCATGGGGAAAACTGCTACCGCCCCAATTTCATCCATAAAGTAATCTATCGCCCAACAGTATTTATCTTCCAGGCGCAAGTCTGCAGGAATAAATGCCACATCAACTTTCTTACCCTTAATTTTTTGCATTTCTTCTTGATAACTATTGGCAATTCCATCGTTGAATGCGTCGCTTTCTCCATTCCAATGCCACCAGTTTAGATCTCCCCCATGGTATATCACTTTTTCATCTACCTCTACGATAAAGGCAACCCCCTCATCATTAGAACGAAGGGTTTCAATCATCATACCTTGAAAGCTATACCTTTGGTTAGGCTCCACATACAGCACTTCTCCTCTAAAGTTGGTTTGTAATTTAATATCATCAGAAATTACATAAGAAGCCTTATCTGCCCAGTGCAGTATTCTAGAATCAAAGTGATCATCATGATTGTGGGATACAAAAAAAATGATGTCCTTTCCAATATAATTTTTAGGGTCGAAATAATCAAAACGCCCACCCTGTGAATAATAATCAAATATGAGAACCTTGTTTTCTGTTTCTACCGAAAATCCACTATGGTTAAAGTATGTTACGTTCATATAATCCTCCCTGTTGACTTGATATTTTTTTTGTAGCATCAAACTCTTTTGCCTATCCGTTGCAGATCATACCATAAATCATAATAATACTTTCCTATTGTATCATACTTTTTTCTACTTTCTATCATCATAAAAAAGACTTAAGAATTTCTCAAGTCTTTTCTATCCTTCAACTATTTCCTTTTTTAAAGATATTATCCCTTGTGACAACAACTGCTGAGAAACATTAGCATCATACAGCCATGCCCTAAGCTGGGTTTCATCCAAAATTAATGGCATACGATGGTGGATTTCCCCTACCACGCCCCTGCTATGGGTGGTTAAAATTACAATCTCCCCTTGTTCTCCTCTACCACGATATAACCCGGCAAAGTAAAGCAATCCCTGCCTCACCATGGAAAATTCAAAACAGTTGCGGTCCTTGTCCCATTCATAAAAGCTATGGGCAGGCACGATACATCTGCCTGACAAAAAGCAGTTGGTAAAAATATCCTTATGCAAAACAGTTTCCTGCCTTGCATTATAAACCAAATTACCACTGGACACACGAAATCCCCACTGGGCCACCGACGCTGTTGTTCTTTTCTTTGGGGACGCCAAAAGGTACGCTATCTCATCCGTTGGACGTGCTACGGAGGGCAACTGCTTATGGGGATATTTTCTTCCGATTTCCCCCATAATTTTTTGAACTGCCTTTGTATCATCCTCCTGCTTCCACAAAAATAGTCTACACATGGTGAGCTGGACGCACCTCACCTGTTTCCGGATCCATCACAAAACCATAAACTTCTACGCCACTATGAATGAGAGGATGGGTTTTAATTATTTTTGCAGTATTCTCTACCGCCTGACAAACATCTCCAAACCCCGTCAACCATTCAATGGGGTTACGATGATTTTTTTCCACTTCTTCCAAGGCCTCCTGAGTAATGCCTTTGGCCTTCATTTTCTCAACAATTTCCTTACCATTTAAAGCCTTGCCTCCACAATCATCATGACCAACAACAAGAACTGTGTCCACACCTAACTCGTAAATGGCAACCAATAGGCTAAAAATTACACTCCCGTAGGGATGGCTAATTTGCCCGCCTGCATTTTTTATCATTTTTACATCGCCATTTTTAAGCCCTAGCGCCGCTGGCAGAAGCTCTGTCATACGGGTATCCATACAGGATAAAATAGCAATTTTCCGATCTGGATATTTTGAAGTGGTATACTTTAAATAAAGCTCATTATCAACAAAAACCTGATTATATTGTAGCATCTTTTTCACACGTTCATTCATTACTTATCATCCTCTCCATTATTCTTACAGTTACTACCATGCTTCATCACAATATAGATTAATAAAAACCACAAGGCAATTAACACCAATGCCACAGGAATCATACCTTTCCTCAGGACTTCCCCAGAAAAGAAGTGTATCCATAAAAAAAGCAATATGGCAATAACTAGAAAATAAACCCCCGAAACAATTTGCATGATGTTCTTATTATCTTTCACATGTCACGCCTCATTCCATTTTAAAGATTTATGTTAAAAAAAAGACCCTTTTCTTAAAAAGAGCCTTCATCAATTACCAAAGAATCAATATATATATCCTATCAAATATTTTGCAATAAACGATAATTTATATTTATTGCATATAATAACACAACAATAAGCTTTCTGTAAAGCAAATTATTTGCTATCCACACTTACTTTTAATTAAAAAACTCCTCTAACATAGGTATTGTCATTTCCCCCTTAGCTTTATCCTCTCCACAAAAAAGGAGTAGCCTCTCAACAAGGCCTACTCCGAATAAAAACTTCCTTTATAGGGCTATTATTTCCCCTTAAACAATCCCTTGGGCTATCATTGCATCAACAACTTTTTCAAACCCTGCAATGTTTGCACCTACAACGTAATTCCCAGGCATACCATAACGCCTTGCTGCATCATCAGCTTTGGCAAATATATTAACCATAATTGCCCTCAGCTTCTCTTCAACCTCATCAAAAGTCCAGTACAAATGCATACTATTTTGGCTCATTTCTAAAGCTGAGGTTGCAACACCACCGGCATTTGCAGCTTTACCGGGCATAAATAAAATTCCATTTTCCTGAAGGTAATTTGTTGCTTTGATGGTACATGGCATATTAGCTCCTTCTGCTACTGCAACGCAACCATTTTGGTGCAACAACTTTGCATCTTCTAAGTCCAACTCATTTTGCGTTGCACAAGGCAGTGCAATGTCACAAGGGATAGTCCAAATACCCTTACCTTCTATATATTTGGCAGTAGGAACATCATCTACATATTCTCCAATTTTTCCACGGCGCACTTCCTTAATTTGCTTTAATACATCGATATTAATTCCATTCTTATCATAGATGTATCCTTGGGAATCGCTTAATGCAATTACCTTTGCACCTAACTGCTGTGCTTTTTGAGTGGCATAAATTGCAACATTTCCAGAACCCGAAATTATAACTTCCTTCCCAGCCAGCTCCTTGCCATTTTTCTTTAGCATTTCCTCAAGGATGTAAACTACACCGTACCCTGTGGACTCTGTTCTTACCAGGGAACCACCAAACTTAAGGCCTTTGCCAGTAATCATACCTTCATATTGAGAGGTCAATCTCTTATACTGACCAAACAAATATCCAATTTCTCTGGCACCAACACCGATGTCACCTGCAGGAACATCTTGAGCTGCACCTGTATATTTGTAAAGCTCCGTCATAAAGCTCTGACAAAACGCCATAATTTCCCTATCTGACTTACCCTTAGGATCGAAATTGGCTCCCCCCTTGCCACCACCAATAGGGTGACCCGTCAGGGAATTTTTGAAGATTTGTTCAAACCCAAGGAATTTTAAAATGCTTTCATTTACAGAAGGATGGAATCTCAAGCCACCCTTATATGGTCCAATGGCACTATTGAACTGCACACGGTATCCTTTATTAATCTGAACCTGGCCCTCATCATCAATCCAGGGGACACGGAAAGAAATAATACGTTCTGGTTCTGTCAGCCGCTCAAGCAAAGCAATTTTTCTATATTCGTCTTCTTTGCTGTCTATAACCAATCTTAGGGATTCTAACACCTCTTTTACGGCCTGGTGGAATTCAACCTCACCTCTGTTTTGTTGCACTACTCTCTGATAAATTTCATCAACGTATGACATCTCAAATGCCTCCTTTGTTTGTCGAATTAGAAATTATTATACCAGAATCACTCGGTTTTGCAACACTTTAAAGCACTAAAATTTGCATACTGTAAATATTTATACACTTTACTTTTTTTTCGATTCAATTCGACCAGACTTTCATAAAATTTTTATTTCTTTACATAGTTTTGAAGCCTTAAACACACAAACTCCACCATATATTTAGCATGCTAGTTCGATTTTCTATCAAATATGTCAACCCGAAAATTTTCTCTTTAAGAAACTTTTTTTCTTTAAATGAACAAATTTTTTATTGCTCAAAAATAAATATTTATATTTATTTTATAATTTTCGTTTTATTAGCACGAAAAACCTTTATATTCTAGCATTTGTGGCTTAAAATAAAAAAAATAAATTTTAATTTTATTTTTATTGAAAAACGAATTTTATTTAATTTATAATTTATACTAATTTATATTTTTCTAAATTACTGTATCTACATCTCATTTTCATTTGGTTTGCATAATATTTATTTTGTATTTTTTTATACCAAAAAACGAATAATATTATTTATTATATCAAAATAGTCTTTTATATTTATTCATTATATATGCATATTTTGTTATTGTTATTACTTAATTCTAATCCAATCAAAAATTGGTCGAACTCGGTCGGACTTAGTGGGTCTTGGTCGCACTTGGTCGGACTTTTTCCTATTTATGTCAATATTCCTCTTTATTTTTATATTTCCGATTTGAATCTTTTTTTGCATAAAAATACCCCTAAATCCAAGCTCTACCACCATTTTGGTATGCTTCAACTTAAGGGTCATACTACTTTGCCACGCATTAGCGGCTCTCTATCACTTTAAATATGAGCAAGCCTATAAGCCGGGTTCTGTCTTAGACAGCCATCTATCTTGGTCTGTTGTTGCCAACAGCATCATGCGACTTTTCTTGAAACAGGGCGAGCAACCCTAATGTTTCATATCGTCTTGCTTCAGGTGGGGTTTACAGAGCCTCCTCTGTTACCAGAAGAGCGGTGGGCTCTTACCCCACCTTTCCATCCTTACCTGCATAAACAGGCGGTTTATTTCTGTTGCACTATCCTTAGAGTCGCCTCCACCGGCCGTTAGCCGGCACCCTGCTCTTTGAAGCCCGGACTTTCCTCACCTTTAACGGGCGCGACTGTCCAGCTTACTCACGACTCATATTATACGCCATCCACTTTCTATTGTCAAACCTTGAAACAGCTACCACCAACAAATTCCTTAATGAGGGAATTATTGGGAATCTCCAGGCCAGGCGCCGCCAAAAAGTAGCCAAGGAACTTAATCAATCTTTTTGCAGTCACGTACTCAGGCTGAGATGCATCTATGGCGAACAGCAACGGCTCAGCGTATTGCTTCAAAACACTGAGTTCATAAATAGTGGCAGAATTAAAAATAGCATCGGCATTTTCTTGGAAAGGGAATATATTCTCTTCCTCTCCCTTTTTCACCATATTCCACGACTCAATTGTTGCCGCACCATCCCTTCCTCTAAACTGGTTATCTCGAACCATACGGCGAATCAATCGGCTGTCCGATGTGGAAATTCTGTTATGATCGTCGATATTTAATTGTGTAATTGCACTAATGAATATTTTGAATTTGTTTTCAGGGGCAATCTCTGAAGTCAACTTATCATTCAATCCATGTATTCCTTCCATTACCAAGATCTCATCTTTATCTAATTGTATAAAGTTCCCTCTGTACTCCCTCGTACCACTGACGAAATTAAAGGATGGAATCTCCACTCTATCCCCAGCTATAATATTTTTCAAGTCCTCATTAAGTTGTTTTAAATCAAGGGCATCAATGCTCTCAAAATTTTTATTTCCAAACTCATCCACAGGGGTAAATTCCCGATTTACAAAATAATCATCCAGCGAAATCTTATGGGGACGAACACCCAACGCACGAAGCTGAATACACAAGCGATTTGCAAAAGAAGTTTTACCCGAGGATGAAGGCCCTGCAATTAAAACCACCTTAACCTGCTCAATCTTATGGTGAATTTGATCGGCTATCTGTGCAATCTTCTTTTCATGTAATGCCTCATTAATACGAATCAGCTCACCGAATTCCCCTCTAACCACAGTATTGTTTAAATCCGCAACATTTGAAACCCCCATAAGTTGACACCACTTCATCTGCTCCATATAAACAGCACTTATTTTTTCTGGGTTCTCATAGGGTGCGACAACTTGGGGATTTTTTGCTTTGGGCATATGAATCATAAACCCATTTTCAAGAGGTTTCAACGCAAATGTAGCTAGTGCTCCAGCAGAAAGAGGCATATATCCATAAAAGTAGTCATACAAACCGCCCAATTCATATAAGTTCACATTGGATGAACGACGAAAGCGAAGGAGTTCCACCTTATCATGCATTCCTTGCTTTTTCATTAGCTCAATGGCCTTATCTCTACGTAAAGTATGTTTGATAATTGGCATATCTGCCTTCACATACTCCCGCATTTTATCTTCCAAACCCTTTAATAAAGCATCATCAATTACCATTTTGGGCTTAGTGATCTCACAGTAAAGATTGCCTCTTAATGAATGCTCAATAATCAAAGTTGCATCTTCACCCAGCAAATCCCAAATTGCCTTAACCAGCAAAAAAGAAACCCCTCGATGGTATACCCTCATCCCTTCTGCATCTGAAATATCAAAAAAGGAAATAGGCCCATTGTCATAAATGACATTGCGAAGCTCACGCAGTTGATTTCCTTGCTTTGCCACCATAATATTGCCTAGGCATTTATCTTTAAAATCCTTTGCCAGCTCTCCAAAAGTAGTGCCTTGGCTAACCATAGTACTTTTTCCCATTACATTAATCTGCAATTCTTCCAAAACATCTCCTCCTAACATAGTTCAAGTCTAATTCGTCTTTCAATGAAAAAAACAAACACTTATAAATTTTATAACCAAAGGGTTATACAAAGCCGCTACTTCTTAGAAACTAGAAACTATCGTCCCCGTTTTTGATAGGACCCTATTCCAATATATTACTAAATTGTCCAAAAAGTTTGCCCATTAATTTTAGAAGTTACGACCTCTAGTTCCCATCCCTTTTCCTCCGCCTGCTTGTTCAGAGCCTCATTAAGAACAGGCACAATAATAACCTCACTGGCATAATGGGTGATATCCCCCACACAAATGCCTAACTCCAAAGCCCTCTGAGCCTCATGAAATTTCAAGTCACCTGTTAGGTACGCGTCAGCCCCCTGTTCCTTTGCCGTGGCCATAAACTCTACGCCGCTGCCTGTACAAAGGCCCACCCGTTTAATTTCTTGATGTGGATTCCCCACAAGGCGGATAATCCCCTGAATATTCAGCTTCTCCTTTAATTGTATTGCGAAATCAGCAAAATTTATAGGGTTGGGTAAATTTCCAATACGACCAATACCTTCCCTTCTTCCTTTTTGCTCAACAGGGTATATGTCATATGCTACTTCTTCATACGGATGAACTTTTTTCATTGCCTCAATAACTTTTTCCACCATGGAAACAGGCACTATGGTCTCCAACTTTGCCTCTGGTGTTTTTTCAAAAACTCCTGCCTCACCGATATATGGGGTAGTGCCTGCTAAAGGCAAAAATGTGCCTTCTCCCCGGCTTTGAAATGTACAGTGAGCATAATTACCGATATGTCCAGCCCCAGCAGCACACATCGCATTACGAACCTCATCCAAATGGCTTTCTGGTACATACGTTACAACTTTTTTCAATTCTTCCGACCAAGTTTCCTCCAGAATTTCCACATCTTGAAGTCCAAGTAATTTTGATAAAACATCGTTAATGCCCCCGTGGGCTATGTCCAGATTGGTATGGGCAGAAAGTGCTGCAATTTCATGCTCTATCAATTTATAAATCTGGTTACCCAGGGCATCATTTTTCGTAATGCTATTTATTTTCTTGAAAAGCAACATAGGATGGTGGGTCAGAATCAAATCAGCTCCAATTTCAATTGCTTCATCAATCACAGAATCTGTGACATCCAAAGCAACCAAAACCTTATTTACCTGATGATCAGGGTCACCTATAGCCAGCCCTGTATTATCCCAACTTTCCGCTAGACTTCTTGGGGCTATGCCTTCCAAAAAGTTTACGACCTCCTTGACTGTTACAAGCATACCAACGCCTCCCTCATCAAACGAAGTTTTTCTTGCACTTGAACCAAGCGTTCTTTCGCATTGTCTGTATCACTTTGTATCAATTTTTCCTCCACTACCTGGTACTTTTTTTCCTCAGACGTTAAAATCTCTTTTAACAACGGCTCCTTGTGCATAAGCAACTTTGCTCCATATAAATAATCAATCTCCCTGGGGTATCGTTCTTCACCAGGAATACAGCGCATGATATTATAGTATTTTCCGTCCTCTTTCATCATATGCTCGGTTTCAATACGAAACCCTATGGAATGCAAATATCGGCGCACCTCATCTACATCATGCTGTGGGGCTAAAATCAATTCTTTTAAGGAGGCAACCACCTCCGGGCTATCTTTTAATATCCGCACCGTCAACATACCGCCCATCCCAGCAATTACCCCTGTTTCTACTTCTCCTGGCTTTACAGGCACAAGGCCACTCCCCAACCTGGTTTCTATATCATCCTGAACTTGATACAAAAGGATATTCTCCTTCGCCTTTTCCAATGGCCCTTTTCTTACATCACAGGCTAATGCCTTTTTTACCTTACCCTTTTTATGTAGATATATTGGGACGTAGCCGTGATCCGTTCCGATATCCGCCACAGTGGGATAGGAAACTAAGGCCGCAACTTCTCCCAGTCTTTTTGAAATATCCATGGTTTTTACCTCTCTATGTCAAAGTTTATTCCAATTGCTTTATGTTTACAACGCACTTTCTATTAAAAAGCCTCAAATCACTATTTTTCTTCAGATTCCCCCTAAAAAACTTAGAAACCAGAATTTTTTGTCTAAAATAAATTGCCCTAAAAAACAAAATCATCTTCAAACCCTAGGGTGTTACTTACCCCTTTCGTATTAAAAAAATAACGGGCGAAAATATATAAATTCGCCCGCTTTCTTTTATTCTAAATAATCTTTCAACTTCTTGCTACGGCTGGGGTGTCGCAGTTTTCTAAGAGCCTTTGCCTCGATCTGGCGGATACGTTCACGGGTAACGTTAAATTCTTTTCCCACCTCTTCTAAGGTTCTTGCTCGTCCATCATCCAGACCAAAGCGCAAACGTAAAACTTTTTCTTCCCTGTCTGTCAGCGTATCCAACACTTCTATCAATTGTTCTTTTAATAAAGTGAAGGCTGCCGCTTCAGCAGGGGCAGGAATATCATCATCGGGGATAAAGTCTCCCAAGTGGCTATCTTCTTCCTCACCAATGGGAGTTTCTAAAGAAACAGGCTCCTGAGCGATTTTCATAATCTCTCGCACCTTATCCTCAGACATCTGCATTTCCACAGCCAACTCTTCTGCAGAGGGCTCACGTCCCAGTTCTTGCAAAAGCTGCCTGGAAATACGAATTAATTTATTAATTGTTTCTACCATGTGCACAGGAATACGAATGGTTCTTGCCTGGTCTGCGATGGCACGGGTAATCGCCTGTCTGATCCACCATGTTGCATAGGTACTGAATTTATAACCTTTATGGTAGTCAAATTTTTCTACCGCCTTAATCAAGCCAAGGTTACCCTCTTGAATCAAATCTAAGAACAACATCCCTCTACCAACATAGCGTTTTGCAATACTAACAACCAAACGCAAGTTAGCCTCAGCAAGCTTTTTCTTCGCTTCTTCATCGCCCTCTTCCATACGCTGGGCAAGTTCAACTTCCTCCTCTGCACTTAACAAAGGAACCTTACCGATTTCTTTTAAGTACATACGTACCGGATCATCGATATTGATACCCTCGGGTAGTGTCAGATCCAGATCCTTTTCGATCTCCTCTTCCGTATCAATGTTACCTAAAACATCAATTCCTTGAGATTCCAGATATTCATAAATACGCTCGATTCGGTCGGGGTCAAGGTCCAAATCCGCCAAATGATCCATGATCTCTTTATATTCCAATACACTCTTTTTCTTTTTTCCAAGCTGAACCAGTTCATCTAAACGGGTCAACAACGTAGTTTCTTCGACGGATTTCAACGCAATCCTTCCTTTCTCTGCTCTTATAGTCTAACCATCTTAAATGGTAATATACAGGGAATCCAGCATTCTTTTGGCTTCCACCAACGTTTGTATCTCCTCCACCGTGGTGGCAGCAGCCGTCATTCTGTCGATTTTCGTCCGTTTCAGTAGTTTTACCGCTTCATTTATCGCCTTTTGTAAATCTTCCTTACTCTGGGCTGGAAGTTGGATTGCGAAAATTTCTGTTACAGGTTTTTGTTCAGCTCCATCTTGAAAAAAGCTAACCAGCTCTGCTGGGAAAACGGTTCCTACATCCCTCCAAAGCTGTCCTATGGCTTGAAAAACCCGATAATAGATATCTTCGGTAAAATCCTCTTTCTCTAAAACACTTACTAACTTTTCGTAAATCTTTTGCTCCGACGCACTAAAATACAAAATACTTCTTTGAGCCTCCATAAGTCCCTTATCCTTATGGCGACCCACATTACTTGCCTTTTGGTTCATTTGCCGTCTCTTTTCGGCTTCTTTTCGAAAAGCTTCTTCTTCTTTGTTTACACGCTTGTTGATTTCGCTTCGAATTGCATCTTCTTCAACCCCAGTCATTCGACTGACTTCTCCGGCATAGACATTTCTTTCAATGGCATTATCCAGCTTAGAAAGAATGTCTGCCGCCTCTGTAGCGAAGCGAACTCTATGTTCTGGGTTTTCTAAATTGTATTTCCTTTGAATGCAGGCTATCTCAAAGGAGATATAGTGAACTGCATTCACCAACAATTTCGAAAACTCCAAAGCTCCGTTTTGCTTAATATATTCATCAGGATCTTTTCCATCAGGCACTTGGGTTACCCTCACCCGAAATCCGTTTGAAGTCAAAACAGGAATTGCCCTTAATGCCGCATTGGTTCCCGCATCATCGCTATCGTATAACAGAATAATATCCTCTGCAAATTTTTTGAGCGTGCGTGCATGATCCTGGTTAAAGGCAGTTCCAAGTGCTGCCACAACATTATGAAACCCGGCTTGATATAGTGAAATCATATCCATATAACCCTCCACCAATATCAGCTCCTTTTTTCGGGCCGCCTTGGCAAAATTTAAGCCATATAAATTTCTACTTTTGCTAAACAATATTGTTTCCGGAGAATTTAAGTATTTTGGTTCGCCTTTTCCAATAATTCTGCCGCCAAAGCCTACCACTCTGCCTTGTGGATCAAAAATAGGAAACATCAGCCTACCACGAAAGCGGTCATGGTATCCCCTTTTATCCTTATTTTCAATAACTAGCCCACTTTGTAGCATATCACCAATGGAATAACCTTTTTCTTGCAAATGTTCTAACAATGCATTCCTGCGCTCAGGAGCATAGCCCAAACCAAACTTTCGGCTTATATTTGGATGCAGCATTCTCTTTTCTATATAGCTGCGGGCAACGGATCCCTCTTCACCTTGTAAAACATCGTGATAAAATCTTCCTGCAACATTATGAATTTCAAACAATCTTGCCTTTAACTGTTCTGCCACCATTACCTGGGCGGTTTTTTCAGGTTCGGGTAAGGTAATATGGGCACGATCGGCCAGTTTTTTTAACGCTTCTGGGAAATCACAATTTTCCATTTCCATCAAAAAGCCAAACACATTTCCTGCGGCACCACAGCCAAAACAATAGTAAAATTGTTTTTCACTGTTGACGGAAAAAGATGGTGTCTTTTCATTGTGAAACGGGCAAAGTCCAAAATAAGAACCGCCTTTTTGTTTCAAAGGAACGTACTGAGAAATCACCTCTACGATATCGTTTTGCAAACGCACTTCCTCGACTATTTCACGGGGATACCGCATGATTCACACCTACCTTTTTCCTTCGCTTTTCTTTAAACAGTCCAAAAGGAAGTGAACCTTTACTTGCACTTCCTTCTCAAAGTTAATAATTCGACAGAAACTTCAAAATTCCTTTTTCCATCTTTTATTTTGTATATATGCCCAAAAAATTATGAAAAAATGACATGGTTTTTAAAAATAACATCCATCATTTAAAGCTTGTTCCACTCCTTAGGGATGAAAAGCTCTGTAAACTTGGCCACGGCAAAACGATCTGTCATACAGGCAATATAATCACAAACCACCTGCCACAAAGGCTCTCCTTCTTGCAACAGCTGCAAAAATTCTCCCTCCATGACTTGGGGATGGTTCATGTAGTAGTCATATAAATCACCAATGATTTTTTCTGCTTTTTCATGCTCCTCAATGGCCACCTGGCTCATATAGACCTTACGAAACATAAATGCCCTTAGGTCTGTAAGAGTTTCTCTCATCTTTTGGCTCATACGAATTTCATCAATCCCCACACTATTTGTAATTGTATCTCGAATCATAGAATTGATACGGCTACTGGAAGTTTTTCCAATAAGCGCAACAATCCCCCGGGGAATATCCTCTGGTTGCAACATTCCTGCTCTTACCGCATCATCAATGTCATGGTTGGTGTATGCAATTTTGTCAGAAAGCTGCACCACCTGCCCTTCTAAGGTGGCTGGCGACCCACTAGTGCGATGATTTAATATGCCATCTCTCACTTCCCAAGTTAAATTCAGCCCTTCTCCGTTTTTCTCCAGCCGTTCAACAACCCTTAGGCTCTGCTCATTGTGAGAAAACCCTCCATGGGCTTGACAAAGCTTGGAAAGTTCTCTCTCCCCAGCATGGCCGAAGGGAGTATGCCCCAAATCATGTCCCAGGGCAATCGCCTCCGTCAGGTCCTCGTTTAAGCTTAAAGCCCTGGCAATACTCCTAGCAATTTGTGCCACCTCCAAGGTGTGGGTTAAACGAGTACGGTAGTGATCCCCCTCGGGAGAAATAAATACTTGAGTTTTATGCTTCATCCGACGAAAAGATTTGCAATGGATAATACGATCACGATCCCTTTGAAAGTCCGTGCGTATATCACACTTGTCCTCTGGTTTTTCTCTTCCTTTTGTATCAATGCTTTTCTTTGCATATTCTCCAAGGATTCTATCCTCTCTCGCCTCCTGTAAGAGTCTCAGTTCCATGCTCTCCCTCCTTTTTGGTTCACAAATATTCTCTATACTAAAAAAATACGTCATCTGCAGCAAAAATCCTCTATTTGCTCCAAGAAAACATATATTTTCATGAAGTTCCTTGTTAATTTCCAGCATTTATTTTCATACAGCCCTTTTCTCCATAAATATAGAAGGATTTTTAGTACAATTCAATTTGTAATATTTAAAAATTGTATATTGTAAATATCCTTTCTCAGAAAGAATAACCCAAATTTCATTACTCAAAAATAAAGAAACCATCCGCTGTCCCACAGATGGTTTTAATATGTTTATTGGGTTTCTAAAGAAATATGCGCATTTACAAAAATCTTCACTCTCTTTTATGATACTTGGCAGTTTTCAGGAAGTATACAAAATCAGGTTATTTATTTGGGTAAACTCCCACCACCCATATATTCCACATACTTCTTTCCTCTAACCTGGACAAACTCCCGCTCCGGATAGCGCAATGCTGTTAAATATCCCCCATATACACAGCCTTGGTCAATATCTACGGTATTATGGATGATTTTAGGTTCTTCTTGAACTGTATGACCATAAACTACAAAGGGTCTCCCCCGATAATCCGCCGCCCAATCCAACCGTTCAGGCTTTCCATTTTCCTCAAACATACCCGTTGTTTCACCATATAAGCAAACAGCCCGGATTTTATTGGAAAAGCGCCCCATGGAATCTTCTCGCAATCCGCCATGCACAACGGCCAATCGCCGTTTATCTAGTAGTAAATAAAAACACTGACTTTCATAACAATGCATAAAACGATTTCGAAAAGATATCCTGTCTTCCTTGGACAGCATCTCCAACTCCTGAACTGTGCTCTCCAAGCCATGGGAAAGGCGCACTTTATTTCCCAAAAAATACCTATAAAGTTTGTTACAGTGATTACCATGAACCCAGAAAGCACCTGCATAAGCAACTTGATCAATCCAAAAATCTAGGGCCAACAAATTTTTAGGCCCTTTATCTGCGACATCCCCCACCGAAATCAATCTTCTTCCCTGGGGATGGAAATAAGCATGTCCTCTTTTTTCATATCCCAATGTAGCTATAAGCTCCAGTAACTCATCATAGCAACCATGAACGTCACCTATAATATCAAATTTATTTTCTTTGAATTCTAAAATACGGAAGTTTCGTTCCCGATGTTCTTTCATACCGTCATTCCACTCCTTACCTTCTTTATACTATATCATAAAAAAGTAGCTGGGTGAAAAAAAAGAAGAAAAATATTGGCCTTTTGCTCATATATTTTAAACAACGATAATACGGAGGTATTTCCATGTATCATAATCCTAATTTACCAGATCCTTTTTACGCTTGCCTATGCGGCTGCACAGTAGGCCATCGGCCAATGCCCCGATCTACTTACAGCAACCGCCCAGCTTCGAGCTCTAATCATTTTGAATCACCGTTATGCAAAGAACAGCAGGCTTGTCATGAACCTGCTATCTGTAAGGAAAAACCCATTTGTAAGGAGCCCCCCATTTGCAAGGAAAAATCCATTCAAGCAAAGCCTTCTGCGTGCCATCCTCAAAAAGGGCAGATAGAAAGAGAACTTTGCAAAGAATATAAAAAAGTAAACCCTTGCCATGAAGAAAAACCTTACACCTATTCCGGGAATGGCGACAGTCAGTTTCCCTTTATCCTATTACTACTCTATTTTTTGAGAATTTTCTAAGTACTACTAAAAGCGAAAATCATTTTCATGATTTTCGCTTTTTTCCTTCCCATAATAATTCCTTTTCTAATCAAACCCTAAATTTCCAAAACGATTGTTAGCTATAAAAAAAACGGTATATGCACACTTTGCACATACCGCTGTTTTCAACAGGTTTCTAAACTCTGTAGAAACTGAATCATAGAAAATTAATATCCCATCATTGACATAACCTGTATCAACCGTTCTTGCTCGTCTCTTGGCAAAGTAGCACTTACCGCAGCCAAAAGAGCCTTTTGCTGGTCTGGTGGTAGCTCTCCGCCCTTTGAAAGGCGTTCCCCATATTCCAGAAAAATATCTAACCGCTCCATTCCTGCTTTACCACGACTTCTTTCCGCTGCTTCTCGTATTAATCTTAACCTTTCCTCTCCCAGCGCCTGGACCTCTGGTGTATCCCATCCCTTATCCACTATTTTCCCTCCTTATGCTCCAATATGCCTTTTATCTCCATTATCTTTAACATAGTATCAATTTGTTTTTTCTCTTCTGTTGCTAAAAACGGACGCACGGCTTGTAACATATTGTGCCGCCGGTATGTAGGTTCCTCCTGCTTTTCTCTGACCTCTAGCTTAGTTCCCTCTAATACCCGTTTCAACTCCATCAATCGAACCACTACAAAAATATTTTTTTGAAATTCCATATCCAAAAAAGGAATGGCTGAAAACAAAATATTTTCCCCTTGGCTACTACCAAAGGGTGATTCGGGTACCGAAGCCTCTTTTGCCTGAATTTCTTGTGTTTTTTGTGCTTCTGTATTACCAAAAAGACGGCGCAGCCGCTCTATTCTTTCCATCATTCGCAGTGCGTCGCTTCCATCTGCGCCCATCATTCCGGTTAAAAGTTTCAATTGCTCGCTGTTCAACTTTTCCTCCATCCTGAACCTCCCCCAACATGCCTTTTAAAAAGATATGATGCACAAAAAGAAAAAATACCTTTGCCTATTCCCAAATAGTTCTTTCTACATATTTTAATAGAGAAAGAAAGGAGATGTTTTCCATGTCTTTTCCAAATTATTCGTCCCAAAGAGGCGAAGCCAAAACCTCTCCTGAATCCCTTTTTACTGGCAGAGGCATCGGCATTGCCTTCCTAGATACAGGCATCTCACCCGTTGCAGATTTTATCACTCCAGCAAATAGAATCGTTGTTTTCCGAGATTTTGTGAATGGAAAGAGAGGTGCCTATGACGATAACGGTCACGGCACCCAAGTCGCGTAATCAAATTTTGTAAATGCCCCTTATTTTTCGTTTTTTTGATGAAGGAGGCTTGGCCTTTCTTTACTAAAATTCATAACATTTTGTTCTTACTTATAGACATCTTCATTCTAACAAAAACGGAAGCTCCCCCTTCCTAAACAGAAAGGGGGAGCTCCCGGAGTTCAATATGAGTCACAACTATCATAACGATAGGGGACACCTTAAATCAGTATTAATAGAACATACAAATCACTACAAATAAGATACTTGCAAAATCATTTTTGCCCATTCACCTTATTCACAAGCGTAACAACCATAACTCCATTTAAATCCTATCCTTACCTTATCCCAACAAGTTAGGCAAGAACATAGAGATTGCAGGTACATATGTAATCAGTAGCAATGTAACAATCATCAAGACCAAGAATGGAATGATACCCTTAATTACGGCATCCAACGTGGTCTCGCCCACTCGTGAGGCGACAAACAAGTTTACACCCAAAGGAGGTGTGATGAAGCCGATTGCTAAGTTTACTACCATGATAATACCAAAGTGTGTTACGTCAACGCCCAAAGCTGTTACTACAGGGAACAGAATTGGTGCCAAAATCATAATTGCACACAATGTTTCCATGAAACAACCAACAATCAACAATAGTACGTTGATTAATAAGAGGATCAAAATCTTACTATCTGTCATAGATGTCAAGAATGTTGCCACTGTGGTAGGGATACGTCCTAATGTAAGAACCTTGGAGAAGCCAGCAGCACAACCAATTACAATAAGGATTGTAGCTGTTGTTTCACATGCATTCTTTGTAACATCCATTAATTGCTTTATATTCAATTCTTTATATACCAAGCAGCCAACGATTAAGCTATAAATAACGGAAACAGCCGCTGCTTCTGTTGGTGTAAAGATACCACCATAAATACCACCTAAAATGATAACGGGAGAAAGCAATGCCCATTTACTATCCCATGTTTCTTTCATAGCCCTATTCCAGCTAAAGGGCTCTGTATCACCCTTATAACCCATCTTTTTGGCATAGAAGTAAGAGTAAGCAATCAATACTAAGCCGATTAAGATGCCTGGAATAAAACCTGCCAAAAACAGCTTACTTACAGAACTGTTTGTGGTAACACTATAAACAACCATTGGGATACTGGGAGGAATAATAACGCCGATAGAACCTGCGGCAGCAATCAATGCCAACACAAATTTTCTATCATATCCTTTTTGTAACATTGTAGGTACAACCATACCGCCTACCGCTGCAACAGTTGCAGGGCCAGAACCAGAAATAGCAGCAAAGAACATACATACAACAACTGTTACGATAGCCAAACCACCTTGGATTCGACCAAAGTAAACGTTAGCAACGTTGAGCAATCTACGGGAGATACCGCCGCCACCCATCAATTCACCAGCGAATACGAAAAATGGAATCGCCATGATAGGGAAAGAGTCAACGCCAGTTACTAAATTCTGTGTAATAAATCCGAATGTCAACTGCTTTGTATATAAGATATACGATAAGGACGCAATACCCAAAGAAAAACCGATAGGCACAGTTAAAACCAAGCACGCTATAAGTGTGCCAAAAACTACAAGAGCAATACTACCTGTCATGCTTTAGCCACCTCCTCATGATTCTTTAATGCTTTTATTCTTCTCAAAATGCATTGAATCTGACGGATGGCAGTCAATACAAAGCCTATCAACGGTGCAGCATATACAAACTGCATAGGGATACGCATCGCAGGAGAAAGCTGACCACTCCATGTGATTTTGTGGAAAACTGTCACTGCTGTTACTGCAATAAATACAGAGAATGCCAAAACTATGATTTCACTTAAAATTTCGATATAAGGTCTTGATTTTTTGGGATAAATATTAATTGCCGCATCAATGCGAATATGTTTTTCACGGCGAGCAGTATAGCTTACTGCAAAATAAACAAGCCAAACAAACAAATATCTCGCCAATTCCTCTGACCAAACCAAGGAATTCTGGAATGCATAACGCATGATAACCTGTAAGAAAATGATGATACTCATCAAAAACATCAGTGGAATAATGAAAAATTCTTCCAAATGATCGTTAATATATTTCATTTTTTTGCCTCCCCTCTCATTTACGAAGCTGACTCTACACCTTCAGCGGGATATTTTGCTTTCGCCTTTTCTACCTCGCTATAAAGTAAATCAACAATTTCTGGATTCTTAACCTTCTTGTAAGCCAAGTCTTTCAGACCAACGCAAGCAGCTTTAAACTCTTCCACTGCTTCTGGTGTTAACTCGGTAAAAGTCATACCAGGGTAGTTTTTGATATTTTCGATTGCAGCTGCCTCATATTCTGAACATCTTTCACGTTCATAAGTAACCGCCTCATCGGAAACACGCATTACAATTTCCTGTTGTTCTGGTGTAAGAGTCTGAAATTTCTCCTTACTCATCAAAATAACATAAGGGGAGTAAATGTGCTTTGTGTATGTATAGTATTTTTGCACTTCGCAGAATTTTGTCTGCCATGTTAATTCAGCACCATTATCCTGACCATCTACTGTACCCTGCTGTAAAGCAGTAAACAATTCAGTAAATGCCATTGGTGTGGGGTTTGCACCGTAATTTTTCCACTGTGCCAACTGTAATTCATTTTCCATGATACGGATTTTTAACCCTTTTAGGTCAGAAACCTTCTCAACTTTTCTATCAGATGTAGTCAGTGTACGGAAAGAGTTTTCCTGCCATTGCAATAACTTAAAACCTTTATCTTCAAGGCCTTCAGCAAGTGTGTCTCCCAAAACACCATCAAGCACTTCATAAACCTGTTGCTTATTATCATATAACCAAGGAATGTCTAAGCAAAAGATATCGTTACTAAAGGATGCAACCGTTGCATTTGTTGCTAATACGATATCGTAATTACCAAATTGACAGCCTTCTAATAACTCTCTTTCACTTCCTAAAACGTTATCTGTGTAAATATCACAACTTAATGTACCACCACTTTCTTGCTCCAAGCGCATTTTGAAGAACTTTGCAGCATCAATTGTAGCAGGTGCATTTCCTAATGCATAAATAAAACGATAACAATCGCTGGTTAATTCAACACCCGACTCAAAGTTGTCAGGTTCTACCTTCTTTTCCACAAAACCAGCCGGTGTTGCAGGGGTATTGGAATCACCTGTCTCTGTCTCTGCATGTTTTTCCCCACATGCAGTGAGTCCTAGCACCATAACTGTTGCTAATGCAGCAGCTATACCTCTTTTCAACATAGATTTCCCTCCTAAATATTGAACGGTTTCCGGTTCTCTCTCTCCTAAAAAAATAAAATCAAACATTTTTAGAGCTTCTTTTGTAAGGTAGTGCTTTGTAATCCCGGCCGAGAATACCAGATGGATTATTTCGCAAGCACATTACTTACATGCAAACTAATCATCTTTTTTAATTATAGGTATTCATTTTTTCACAGTCAATCCGTAATAAAGCCGAATAAAACATTCAAAACCTCATTTTCAAATCACATTTTTATCGTTTTTTAACGAAAATTTTATTTAAAAAGAGTTATTAATCTAAAAAACTGTATTTGTGCACAAAAAATGCAATTGTATTTTGGTACTTCTCAATTCTATAATTCTTAAATAAATGTTTTATTTGCGCAAATAAAACATTTATTTTGTCATTTAAATTTTCATAAAATGAACAAAAACTTAAAAATTCTTGTTTTTTGGGGAATAAAGTGGATTTTTTTATCAATGTAAGATATAATGCATTTAGGGTTAAGAGAAGAAATGAAATCTTAAATTATTAAGGATGGGGAACTATTGTGGAAGAAAAAAATTTACAGCCTTTTGATGGCAAAAAACTCACACTAACAAACCAGATTTATCAAGAAATAAAAGATAGCATTACTAGAAAACAATTTTTGCCAGGGGAAAAGCTTAACATTAAAGAACTAGCAAGAAAGTACAACGTTAGCGATACCCCTGTGAAACAAGCACTTCAGCGTTTGGCAGATGAGAAAATGGTGGTAAACACCCCCAATAAAGGCATGAGCGTGCGCACGCTAACCCCTCATGAACTAAATGATATTTTTGATATGCGCTTGATGATGGATACTTTTTTTCTTAAAGATATTATCTCTACCTTGAACTACAATAATAACCTACGGCAACAGCTAATAGAAAACCTTGAGGAACAAAAGCGATTCATTCAAACCAGCGAGTCCTCTAGCCACCCCGAAACATACTTTTCACTAGATATGGAATTTCATACTCTTTACCTTACAGCATCTGGTAATCAGAAGGCCGTTGAGGTGTTTACAGAATTACAACCTTTTACATACGCTTCAGGAACATACTTAAACCAGCCACACTATCGTGACTGTGAGTGTGTAGCGGAACACGAAGCAATCTTAAAGGCCGCATTTAATGCAGACCTCAATGCACTAAACCATGCTATTCAGACTCATATTGCTAACTCACGACGTGCATTGCAATTAATTTTTAAGGTGAATCAGATGGTTCTACCTAGCGAATAAAAAAACCCCTCTTGGCATAAGCCGAGAGGGGTTTTGAATCCAAAAAAGTCTCACAAAAAATCAACTCTTTGTTGAATTCCTAGGAAATCACTAATAATTAGTTTTTTTTTTAACGATCTGAAAAATCTTTTTCACTTGTCAAACAACACTTTTTTTCGTACATCATTTTCTAGTTGACAACTCTCTCAACCTTTTCTTTCAACTCTTCTGATGCTTTTTTAATATCTTTTGCCCCAAACAAAGCTGAAACTACGGCAACACCATCAATTCCTGTTCCTATGAGTTCTTCAATATTGTCTAAACTTATGCCTCCAATGGCAACAACTGGAAGTTGAACTGTACCACAAATTCCTCTTAATTCCTGAAACGATACCTCTGATGCATCCAATTTTGTCGATGTATTAAATATAGCGCCCACCCCTAAATAATCAGCACCCCGCTCCTTGGCAAGCAAAGCCTCTTCCACCGTACGTGTAGATACTCCAATAATTTTATCCGGACCAATCTTTTCGCGCACACTGCCCGCTTCCATATCACTTTGCCCAACATGAACTCCATCAGCATCGACTGCCAAGGCGACCTCAATATTATCATTAATTACAAAAGGCACGCCATGCTTTTTGCAAACAGCCTTTACTTCTTTTGCCTGTTCCACAAACTCATCAAAAGAGGCATCTTTTTCTCGTAGTTGAACAAAAGTTGCTCCCCCTTGCAACGCCTGTTCCACATCATCAGCCAGCTTTCTATCTTTCAGCCATGTTCTATCCGTTACTGCATAAAGCAACAAACTCTTTTTATCTAGCTTCAATTTTTATTCCCCCTTCTAATGTATTGTCGTTTATCAAACTCATAGCATCAATAATATAAGTACGATAGGAGGATGTACCTCCCAATTTGGTGTTCATCAACCTTTCATATGCAATTTCTCCACACAAGCCCATGACCGCTACTGCCGCAGACGCAGCATCTAGTAAATGATCCGGATTCGCCACGCAGTAGGCCGTTACCACACCACTTAGCATACATCCTGTTCCTGTTATTTTGGACATGAGTGGATTGCCATTGCGAATTGCATATGCCCGATTTCCCTCTGCGACAATATCAATGGCGCCTGTCATTGCAATGACAGCTCCCGTTTTTTTACTTAGTTGTTTTGCAAATTGCACCATATCATCCAAATTTTCTTCCGTAACACCATCAGCAATGTCTGCATCAACACCTTTTGTTTTGCCCTCCCCCCCGAAAAGTGCTTTTAACTCTGAAACATTGCCACGAATAACAGAAAAATGGATTTCTTCTAAAAGGCAAAGAGCAGTTTCTGTACGTAATTTAGACGCACCCGCTCCTACGGGATCTAATACAGTAATATGTCCCAACTCATTTGCTCTTTTTCCTGCTAAAATCATTGATTCAATGGTACGAGCATTTAATGTTCCAATATTGATATTTAAGCCTCCACAAATGCTAGTAATTTCAACAACTTCACCCACATCATCCGCCATAATTGGGGAACCACCACAAGCAAGTAATATGTTGGCCACATCATTGACTGTTACATAATTCGTAATATTGTGTACCAAAGGTACCGTTTCTCTCACGTTTTTTATAATGTTATTATCCATTGTTTTCCTCCTTTATATATTGAAACAATCCATATTTTTATAGCAAGAATACCTACATCCAATCATGGTCCTAATTTTCCCTGTTTCACAATGTGTCTGAAAATAAACGTAACTCCATTGTTGAAAATTTACCTATTCTGACCAGGGAAATAACTATTAAAAAAAGACACTCCCTTGGGGAATGTCTTCATAAGCGAAGTATGTTCCCTACGTTGGCATTATCCAAATCAGGTTAACGGTCGAAGTATTGATACTTCCTCTCAGCCTGTCTACAAGCTCCCATTTGATTCTATTGAAATTTCTTCTTAGATTTTAGATTATCATAAGGAAATATCTTTGTCAAACTCTTTCCTCCTGACTCCTCTACGGTTCTGCTCCATTGTTTTCTGAACTGTTTCAAAAATTTTTTCGCTTAAAATAGCCTCATGGGTATGCTTCACCACTACCCAATGTTGCCTTGGCACCTCTACTGTTTTTTGAGATTTAAAGCTTATTTTTTGTTCTTTCCCTTGCACCATATGCCCAGCGTAGACGGGATTCGTCAGTATTTTCCTAACTGTACTGGCACCCCATTGGCTACAAAGTTTCCGTCCTAAATCCTGCCCTCTACTCTGTTTTTGCTGGGAGGGTGTGGGAATCCTTTCCAAGCTAAGCTGTTCCGCAATTTTTTTACAAGAAAAACCAGATAAGTACAAATCATACATATATCGCACTACCTTAGCCTCCTCCTCTAGGATTACCAAGTGATGTCGATTTTTTATATCTTTTTCATAGCCATAAGGTGCATAATTTCCTAAAAACTGCCCTAGCTCCATTTTTTTTCTTAAAACGGAGCGAATATTTTCTGAAAGCTCCTCACAATACCATTCATTTACCAAGCTATTGATTTGCCGCGCCTTTTTATTTTCTTTTTTTGCTGTATCCACTCCATCCACCACAGTTACAAACCGAATTCCCCAAAGTGGAAATTTTTCATGGAGATAAATTTCGGCCATTGCCGCACTTCGGGTAAAGCGTGATTGTGTTTTACACAGGATAATTTCAAATTTCTTCTTCTTGGCATCCTCAATCATACGGCAAAAGGATGGGCGGTCTTCCCTTAACCCTGAGTAATCTTCATCCTCATAAACATCATAAATTTCCCAACCATTTTGCTGGGCATAAGCAATCAACATAAGCCGTTGATTCCGAATGCTTTCACTCTCCTCGCCCGTTCCATCTTCCACTGACAATCGGCAGTATAGGGCAACCTTGGACATGAGAACATCCCCTTTTTTTCATCCTTACTACCTATATATACATGAAAAAAGCAGTCTTATCCCCGTTTGTAAAAAATTTTTGTGCTACGCTATACAAAAAGCATTTTGTTCACTTACTTCCAACCTTTTTCACATTAAAAAACCCGCATCTTCTGCGGGTAGATATCTTAGTCCAAATTTTTGAATAGATATTTTTCACAACGAGGGCAACAAGTATCCTCTTTTATTTTTCTCCTGCAATCCAGTGTTTTTTTACAATGGGGGCAAATGTAAACCTTTGACTCTAAAACAAAGGTAAACACAACAAGTGCAATCATTAAAACTAAATTATGTAGAAAAACAAAACTCATTGCTGCCACAGCCAGCAAAAATAAATCTATCTTTTGAAATTTTTTGTATTTATCAAGTAACGCCTGGCCTTTATCAGAAATTTTCACAGATAACCCCCCATTTTTGCATCTCTTTCTTTTTATTTTATCGCAATATGGATGCAAAAGCAACATAAACATACGTGACTCATGTCACGGGCATCGCCTGTGGCAATGGTACGCTTTCCAATGGCCGCTACTGCGGAATATCACCAGAAGCTCATATCATTTCCTTAAAAATCTTGGATCACAACGGCCAAGGCAGCTCTTCCCATGCAGTTGCCGCATTAAGATGGATAATGGACAACGCTACAAAATATAATATAAGAGTAGTAAATTTATCCATCGGTTCTAATGACAGAAAGGTTAATCAACCTTTAAAAGAAAGTGTAGAGGCACTTTGGCGCAGAGGAATAGTTGTAGTAGCTGCCGCAGGAAATCCCGACGGACGTAGGGGATACCAACCCCCACCTCCCATTAGCCCCATCGTAATTACGGTGGGAACATGGGAAGACCGTGATTTTTTTATTCGACATAAACCCTTCTCACTCTTCACCAAGGAGATTTCCTATTTACCAGATATTTGGGCACCCGGAGAAAACATTGTTTCTGTGCTCTCCCCGGATTATCAATTCTCTATGCCCAACCGAAGTCGGGAAAATATTATTTATCCCAACTATATCAGTATGAGCGGCGCCTCTATGGCCACCCCCTTGGTAAGCGGGGGGGCTTCCTTGTTATTAGAGCGATTCCCCTATGCCAGACCCAATGATATCAAGGCTGCCTTGATAAAAATTGCAACTGAAAACGGAGGACTGCTGGATAAAAGTACCTGTCTTACTCAAACAGGAAAGGTGGTTTTGGCTTAATGGAACGAAATATGGTTTATGAACTTGCAAAAACTCTTCAACAAACAGAAGGTCTGGAAAGAGACTTCCTGGAGATGACTACATCTTTACGAGAAGCAATTGAAAAAAACTATGTTCAGAAAATACAACTGGCTGCCGGAGACCAAAAAGCATTGGCCGTAGAGCATCCGCCAAAAGAAGTTACCCTTTTAAGGGCAATAGCCCCATTTTTGGACGAAAAAGGCCGTGGGCAAATTAGCGATCTAACCCGCTCATTGCTTTTCATGCACACACTACAAAGTGTAAATCAGAGTGTTTCTAGCATCGCTCAGGATGGTGGCCTTATCGCCGCGAGAAGTAGCGATGGTACAACAGAAAACCTAAACCCTCAGACTGCAAAGATTGCAGGCCTACTCATGACCCTCGCCTTAGTGGATAAATTTTGAGAAAAGAAAAAGCCTTTTTCTATTTGGGAAAAGGCTTTTTCTGATTGACATTAATTAATAACAAACATATTCATTTTCTTAATCTGCTTTATGTCTTCTTTCGTGAAAATCAATTGCTCTTTCATCTCCTCGTTCTCCTCCATAATATCAGGGGAGAGCAAAAACTTAAATGATGCCGGTAAAATCGGCTGCGTAGAAAGACCTGATAGCATTCCTACCATTCTGCTATTATGTGTAAAGGAGTTTATGGCATACATAAACACCTGTTCCACTTTATTGTTTTGGTTTTCAAAGTTAAAATTGGTAAAGGCATCAAATTTGCGCATTGTTCCATGATAAAGGAATTTGCAGTTATAGCAATTGCTATAGTCCTCCAAATCGGAATAAAAATTTGCATTATATATGCCATTTTCCCCAACACCTTGCACCTCAATAATGTTTTTAACAATACGGTTTCGTCTGCCATCGTAAAAATACAGGTAATAACGGGTTTTGCCCATTTTTCTCCTTGCAATGGCATCCCCCTCTGTTTCACTAACAGCAGTAGGATTTTCATAATCAACAAGCTGATTTACAGAAATGTCCAGGGCTTCTGATATAGAAAATAGGGTTTCTATGTCGATTGAGATATCCCCATTTTCATATTTCGAAACCGTTGCTTTGCTTTTGTTTATCATCCCTGCAAAAGCCTCGATGGTCAAATTTTTCATCTTTCTGTAAAGCCTGATCCGTTTACCCACATGGATACTGACTTCTTTCATAAGTTCCTCCTATTTTCTTTTCCCATTATTAGATTCATCTTTCTTCTAATCTAATTTAGCCTACAAATTGATAGTATTCTTCAAATTCCGATAAATTCCTTTGTAAAAACAATTTATTTTTCTAAAAATACAGATTTTGTTCATTTTTGTCCTCCTGTGAAGAACAAGTTTCATATAACAATATTTGTTTCAAAAAAAGAACAACCCAATTTGCACCATTTTCCGTACATAAATGAATTATTTTCCACTGTCAGTAGAATTTTTACATTTTTGCATATAATTTTACAATAAGTATTGTTCATCATTGTAGTACATATCATTCCAAAATTTTATGGATTTTATAGAAATTTAAATGATTTTTATTACATAAATCATAATAAAAACTACGTATTTCACAAAAAAATTAGAATGAAAAGTTTTTCACTCCCCAAGCTCACTTGCATATTGTACATTTCACTAAAATAATAAAATCTTTGAATTTGTACCGGTTTTAACTCTATTTTATACTTATTCCGCTATTTTTCAATAGTTTTTTTATTTTCGTTACGTTTTCTTAACATTTTGTTTCACTAAACTATTTTTCATCCATTTGAAATCTTGGCCATTTTGTAACATAATAATACCCATGCCGCAACTTGACTTTTTTAAGCCTAATAAAAGTTTTTTGCGTTATATGAGAGAGCAGAAAAGAAAGAAATTTTGAGGAGGTCTCATCTATGAGAGAAAAGAACAAAAGCATGATTGACGTTGCAGTAATTGGTCTTGCACTATTTGCAATGTTCTTCGGTGCAGGCAACCTGATTTTCCCCCCATACTTGGGCACGAATGCAGGTAGCAATTGGTTTACAGGATTTATATGTTTCTTTATTGCCGATGTTGGTTTGGCATTGGTAGCGATTCTAGCAATGATAAAAACAGGCGACGTTTCAATGAATGGTATTACTGGCAAGCTCGGGAAGGTTCCTTCAACAATCATCAACTCTTTGATTGTATTATGTATCGGACCCTTTTTAGCTATACCTCGTACCGCTGCAACCACCTTTGAAATGGGCGTAATGCCAATGTTCCCTTTCATTAACTCTTGGGTATTTGGCGCTATTTTCTTCGGTCTGGTACTTTTATTTACCATTCGTCCTTCCGGCGTTGTAGATGTAATTGGTAAGTTTTTAACCCCCGCTTTGGTTATCTGCCTTCTAGCTTTAATCGTCATAGGGTATGTTAACCCCATCGGTGAAATCATTCCCACAACAGGCTTTGATACTGTAAAAGAAGGTATTATGGCAGGTTACCAGACAATGGACGTTTTGGCGTCTATCGTATTTGTTATCATTATTATCTCTGCCGCAAAGGGCAAAGGATATACCGAAACCAAATCTACCATGAGTATTGTAATTAAATCCAGTGTTTTTGCTGCAGTTGCATTGTTCATTATTTATGGTGGTTTGGCATTCTTGGGCGCAACAACATCCGCTGGTGGCTTTGAAGGTTACAACCAAACTGCATTGGTTGTTGCCATTACACAGACTTTGATTGGCAACTACGGCGTATTGGTGTTAGCCATTATCGTATTCTTCGCTTGCTTAACAACAGCAATCGGTTTGGTTTCCTCTTGTGCTTCTTTCTTTGAAGAACAGACAAAAGGAAAAATTTCTTATAAAGCAATGGTTTTAATTACTGTTGGCTTCAGCTATGTTGTTTCCAACTTTGGTATCTCCACAATCATCAGCATTGCAGCTCCAATTTTGAACTTGTTGTATCCTGTTGTTCTTGTTATGATCATTCTGACATTCTTCAGCAAACATATCAAAAACAACAACATTTACATCGGTGCAGCAATCTTAGCATTATTGGCAAGTGCTGCTGACGTACTATTAGGCTTTGGCCTTCCTTTTGAATTTATCAGAACATTGCCTTTTGGTGCATATCAGTGTGGATGGGTTGTACCAGCAATCATTGGTGGATTTATTGGTAAATGTATCCCTATGTCACAGAAAGCTCTGATGGCAGCAAATAAAAGAAACTCTGATGTAGCATAATTTTATCCAACTTCCTAAATATGAAACAAATAGCAGCGAAGAAGGACAGTGTAAACTGTCCTTCTTCGTTTGAAAACCTAGGGGATCAATTAAGGATGATTCCTTTGTACGAGAAAATCTCCATGAATTGGTTAAATTTTATAGCCCAAAGATAGCACTAAAAATAGAATTATCCATTCAAAAGCCCCAATTCTAATTTTGAATTGGGGCTTCATTTATTTACTTCTTATCAACAATCTTATCTGCCACATATAAACCATTTGCCGCTGCCTGAGATAATGAACGGGTAAAGCCGGCACCGTCACCGATAGCATAGAAGCCTGGGCATCCGTCCAACTCAAACTCTGTGCACTTAGGTCTTGCAGAGTAGTACTTACATTCAATACCATACAACAATGTATCACAATTCGCTGTACCAGGGGCAATTTTATCTAAAGCATGGAGGGTCTCGATAATATTATCCAACTGACGTTTAGGCATACAGAGACTTAAATCCCCTGCCACCGCATGCAGTGTGGGTCTTGTAGTTGACTTTGCAATACGGCTTTCATCGGAACGCCTGCCGATCTCCAAATCGCCCAGACGCTGCACCATAACTCCACCACCACTAATCAAGTTAGCCAAACTCGCTACATACCTTGCATATTCAATGGGCTTCTTAAATGGCTCTGTAAAACGGATGGTCGATAAAAGTGCAAAGTTAGAGTTCTGCGTCTTTCTTTCCTGTTCACGATAGGAGTGTCCGTTTACCGTTAAAACCCCACCCGTGTTTTCCGTAACCACATTGCCTCTTTCATTAAAGCAGAACATTCTGGTTGTATCTCCGTACTGTTTAGAACGATACCAAATCTTTGGCTCATATATTTTTTTGCTGAAGTGATCCCAGATCATGGCTGGCAATTCTACACGCACACCAATATCTACTTGATTGTTTTTCAAAGAAATTTTATTCTTTTCACACCAATCAGCAAAGAAACGGCTACCTACACGGCCCACAGCAAATATAATCTTATCTGCTGTAATGACTTCTTTTTCTCCTCTATGCACCAAATGGATTTCTCTGGTGTCTTTATTTACATCTGTGGCTTCTGTATCCACAGCGATATCTACTTTATCTTCCAAATATTCAATCAGCTTACGCATCGTATCAAAGTTGCTATCTGTTCCCAGGTGTTTTAACTGAGCCTGGCTCATATGCAAATCATATTGTAAGCACAAACGCTTCAAATCATCATTGGGCATGAAACGGTCTGTGGTTGCGCCAAACTTCACCAAAACCTCATCCGCCTGCTCAATATAGTTGATTACTGTTTGAGGCTCCAAAAACTCTGTTAACCAGCCGCCGTACTCTGTGGAAATAACATATTTACCATCAGAAAACGCACCTGCCCCCGCCATACCTTCCATAATTGCGCAGGAGGAACATTTGATACATTTATCAACCTTACCTGTCACAATAGGGCAATGGCGCTGCTGTATGGCATGTCCTTTTTCCATAATCAGCACTTTCATTTCGGCATTTTTTTCAATCAAACGATATGCAGTCATAATACCACCGATACCACCACCGATAATCACTACGTCATAATGCTTTTTCAAATTCATAGAAGCACCTCCTAATGTGGCATTTTTAAATGCCTAATCAATTATTCATACTTTTACATTCATTTTGCATAAAAATTCTTCGCGCGCAGAAAAAGAGCGAAACTCATCTATACTTTGGTAAGAAAAGTTTCGCTTTACTTACGACTTATTTTAACTTACTTCTATGTATAAGTCAAGGGGTACTTTTGTCTCTATCCAATTTTTAATGATTACACTTCGCATAATCATTCACAACTAAGAAAGACCAAGAAAGCTGTTTTTTCTTCACAGACATTTCCACGCAATACTGTCCCCTTTATCCATGGCGAATTTTATTCCCGTTAGCCCTTTCTTCAAAAATGCAAAAAAGTAGCTTCCCTAATAAAGGACAGCTACTTTCTCAATTTTATGAAACGACTTGATTAAAATCACTTTACCTGCTGTGAAATTATTTCCTTTGCTGTTTCCAGAGCTTGTGCAATCTTTGTTGCATCTTTACCACCTGCTTGTGCCATATTGGGACGGCCACCACCGCCACCGCCACAAACCGCTGCTGCTGCTTTTACGACATTTCCTGCATGCACGCCCCTAGCAACTGCATCATCCGTTGCCATAACCAAGAGATTTACTTTACCATCTGCGCCGCCAACTAAAACAACAACGCCACTGCCCAGTTTATTCTTCAACTGGTCACCTAAGGTACGCATACCATTGCCATCCAAATCTTTTACCTGTGCCGCCAAAACAGCAACTCCGTTGATTTCGACTTTTGTATTTAAAATATCGTCTGCAACGCCACCAGCTAACTTTGCTTTCAGCTTTTCTAGCTCTTTTGCTAAATCCTTTTGCTCTGCCACCAATTGCTCAACCCGGGCAACCAGCTTGTCAGGAGTAGCCTTCACCAAACGGCAGATTTCTTTCAATTCGTCTTCCTGGTCTTGATAGTGTTTTAATGCTTCTGTGCCCGTTACAGCTTCAATACGGCGCACACCTGCAGCAACACCATTCTCGGACAGAATTTTAAAGGAGCCTGCCTGTGCTGTATTTTCCAAGTGGGCACCCCCGCAAAGCTCTATGCTATAACCACCCATATCAACCACACGTACAACATCGCCATATTTCTCACCAAACAGCGCCATTGCACCTTTGTTTCTGGCTTCATCAATGCTCATCTCCGCTGCTTCAATTCTATAACTTGCAAAGATAGAATCATTAACCATTCTCTCAACAGCTCTCAATTCTTCCTCTGTCATTGCTGTAAAGTGAGTAAAGTCAAAACGCAAACGATCTGGACTTACATATGAACCTGCTTGTTCCACATGACTTCCCAAAACAGTTCTCAAGGCTTTTTGCAGCAGGTGAGTTGTACTATGGTTTCTGGCTGTTGCCATGCGTCTTTCCCAATCCAGGGTAGCCATTGCTTTTTGTCCAACAGAGATAGAGCCTTCTGTCACTTGACCAACATGGGCAATTTTACCGCCAATTACTTTGATACAATCTGTAATGGCAACAATGCCGCTTTCGGTTTTGATTGTGCCATGGTCTCCTACCTGACCACCGCTTTCAGCATAAAAGGGTGTCTTATCCAAGAAAATAGAAACGCTATCACCATTTTGAGCCGCATCTGAAACTTCATTTTCTGCAATTAACGCAAGGATTGTTGCTCCCTCTACTACCTTTAAATCGTAACCAGCAAATCCTGTTACCAAGTCAACAGGCAACTCATGATAAACTGTTTCATCAGCACCCATATAGGTTGATTTCCCCCTTGCTGCTCTTGCTCTTTCTTTTTGCTGCTTCATTTCATCGGCAAATGCGTCCTCATCAACCTTCATGCCTGCTTCTTCTAAAATTTCCTTAGTCAAATCAATAGGAAAACCATAGGTATCATATAAACGGAAGGATTTCTCCCCACTCATTGTTGTCTGACCAGCGGCCCTCATCTCTTCCATGTCTGACTTCAAGATTTCCATGCCATTATCAATGGTCTTATAGAAACTATTTTCTTCAATAGAAAGAATTTTAAAAATATATTCCTGCTTATCCACCAACTCAGGATAAGCATCGCCACTGCAAGCAATTACTGCCTTAGAAAGCTCTGCCAGAAACTCCCCCTCAATTCCTAAAAGCTTACCATGGCGTGCCGCACGGCGAAGCAAACGACGAAGCACATAGCCACGGCCTTCATTAGAAGGTAAAACACCATCGGCCGTCATCATGGTTACAGAGCGGATATGGTCTGTAATTACGCGAACAGAAATATCTGTTTTTGCGTTTTTTCCATATTCTACATTTGCTCTTTGACAAATGGCATCCCGGATGGATTTTACAGTGTCTACGTCAAAGATGGAATCCACACCCTGTAAAATCGTAGCCATACGCTCTAAGCCCATACCTGTATCCACATTTTTCTGGGCTAATTCTGTATAGGTCCCATCAGGCTCTGCATTAAACTGAGTAAGAACCAGGTTCCAGAACTCCATATAACGGTCACAATCACAGCCTACGCCGCAATTAGGGCTATCACAACCGTACTTTTCCCCTCTATCGAAATAAATCTCTGTACAAGGACCACAAGGGCCAGTACCGTGCTCCCAGAAATTGTCCGCCTTACCTAATTTTTTAATTCTATCACGGGGCACACCTACCACGTTATGCCAAATATCTCCGGATTCGTCATCTTCTTCGTAAATTGTTACATATAACTTATCTTCGGGAATTTCCATCACTTTTGTTACAAACTCCCAAGACCATGGAATAATTTCATTTTTGAAATAATCACCAAAAGAGAAATCCCCCAGCATTTCGAAGAATGTGCCATGACGTGCTGTTTTACCAACATTCTCAATATCCCCTGTGCGAATGCACTTCTGGCAGGTTGTAACCCTTTTGCTAGGGGGAATTTCCTGGCCAGTGAAGTATGCCTTCATGGGAGCCATGCCCGAGTTGATAAGCAACAAGCTCTTGTCGTTGCGGGGAACCAAAGGAAAGCTCTGCAAACGCAAATGTTCTTTACTTTCGAAGAAAGAAAGGAATGCCTCTCTTACTTCATTCACACCCATATATTTCATATTAATCCTCCTTAAAATAGTACTTCCTATATCATCATTAAGAATGAAAAAAAGCCCCTGATCACTATGGATCAGGGACGAATAAACCGTGGTACCACCCTGCTTACGGTTCTAAAGGAAACCGTCGCTTTCATGCCGTTAACGCCGACCTACGCCGCAACATACTAATTTTTCCGTCACAGAGCTGTGAAAAATCCAAAAAGACTGCTTCTCTAACGGGCTTCCGAGAACCTCTCACCAATGGTCCTCTCTCTGCAAAGGCCTGCCGTTAAATACTCCTTCTTTTTATGGCTTTTGAATTTCATTCAATTAAGAAGATTATAGTAAGACGTTCTTGGTTTGTCAAGAGAAAGGATATGTTCTTTCCTCTAACATTTTATCTATCGTTTCACCCATACGTTTTAAACCAACTTCTATTTTATCATCATCCAAGCCGCAAAATCCTAGGCGAATATGCCCACTATCTTTACCACTAATTTCAAACTGCGTTCCTGGGGTTAGTATAACGTTCTTTTCTAACATTCTGCTGCAAAAAGCTTCTGCCCCAATACCTTCAGGCAAATTAATCCAAAGGCTTACACCCCCATGGGGCAGTGCATAATTCACCTTTCCCCCCAAATATTTCTTTGCCAGAGAGAGAGTCCGACGATACTTTTGACCCCCGAAATGGCGCATCGTTTTTGCATGGTGTTCCCACCCATTTTCCCTTAGGTATTGTTCCATTGCTTTTTGAATAAATCCTGACGTAGAAATGTCCGTGGTGTACTTTGCCTCCATAACTCCCTGATGGATTCTTTTGGGCAAAACCATAAGCCCCATACGAAGACCTGGCATTAGTATCTTAGAAAAACTCTTAATATATACTACCCTGTTTTTATAATCCAACGCTTTTAACGGTACTGGCGTTTCTTTGTTGTAATAGAAATCGTAAAAATCGTCTTCTTCTATGATGTAGGTATCATATCTTTCTGCCAATTCTAGCAGGCGTCTTTTCTTTTCCATGGAATAGGAAATTCCCGTAGGGGTCTGGAAATAGGCCATCATATAAATAAACCTTGGTCGGTAAAGCTTTAAGTAATCCTCCAAAACAGCCATTCTCATGCCGTCATTTTCCATTGGTATTTCTATCAACTTTGCCCCTCTGGATAAAAATGCCCCAGCCGCACCATAAAAGGTGGGGCTTTCCACAAAAACCACGTCTCCAAATTGAACCAAAGCTTTTGAAATAACATCTATACCCTGTTGAGCACCAGAGATAATCTGTATACTGTCTACTCCCGTTTTGATTCCATAGGTTTCTAAATAACTGCATAGTTGATGCCTGAGGGGCTGATAACCCATGCTGTCGGTATAACGAAAGGCTCCACCTTTTTCCCGCTCCAGCACCTCATTAAAGGCTTTTTTAAAGGCATCCACAGGGAACAATTCATGGGGCAGAGATGTATTTGCAAAGTTAATGGCTTTTTCAAAGGAAATTCCTGTGTCAAAGTTATGCAAGTTTCCCTTTGCCACAGGCTCTGGTATTGCCTCAACAGGCAAAGGAGATACGAAAGTTCCGCTTCCCTTTCGGGAATACACCATTTGCTTGCTTTCCAAATGCTTATATGCAGAAACAATCGTGACATTGTTTACCCCATATTCCTCAGCCATTTTCCGAATTGGGGGCAACTTACTATCAGGGGGCAGAGTCCCCTCTGAAATCAGCTTTGCAAGCCCATCGGCCAACTGCTGATACAACGGCACCTGCCCCCCCTTAAATAATTTTATATAAAAGATTGTATCCGGCATAGGATTCTCTCCTTTTTTTACTCGTAGCGCTTCCTACCCGATGCACCAGCAATACCCATACCTTCTCGGTATTTTGCAACGGTTCTGCGAGAAATTTGAATTCCTTCTTTTTGCAATTTTTCCGTTAACTCTCTGTCACTATAGGGTTTCATTTTATTTTCTTCTTCAATCATAAATCGTATCTTTTGCTGAATACTATCGGCAGAAACCGTTCCTTCTCCATCAGCTGATAACGCCTTTGAAAAAAAAGAATTGAGTGCAAATACGCCCCTATCACACTGGATATATTTATCCCTTACCGCACGGCTTATTGTGGATTCGTGCACCTGCATCTGCTCTGCAATATCCGACATACGCAAAGGTTTCAAGGATCCATCGCAACGTAAGAAAAATTCTTTTTGCCGTTGGACAATGCACTTTGCAGTTTCAAGCAATGTGCTTTCTCTTTTTGAAATACATTGCATTGCCCATTCTGCCTGCTTGAGTTTATTTGAAATATAATCTTTCGTTTCCTGGGAACTGCCCTCTCGTAAAATTTTGATGTAAGATTGGCTAATATAGAGCTTAGGCGTAGCCGAACTATTGATCGTGACCAAAAGCTGACCATCCTTCTTTTCCACATAAACATCAGGCAATATGTATTCCACAGGCTTATCACATATAAAACCCTGTCCAGGTTTGGGTTCGCAGCTTTTAATTTCTTCAAAGGCCGTCATTGCTTCATCTAGGCTGACTTTAAGCTGTTTTGCAACATGGCTCATCCTATTTTTTGCCAAATCATGTAAATGCTTTTCTACCATAGTAATAGCAAGCCTAGAAGCATTTTTCTGCTTTAATTGTATGAGTAAGCATTCTTCTAAACTTCTTGCACCAACCCCTGGTGGATCTAAAGACTGCAATAAATTAAGGACTTCGACACAGCAGGATTCTTCTATGGGGAACTTCTCTTGGGCGGCTTCCATGGCACCTTGCTCCAGGTAGCCACTTTCTTCTGTGCTTTGGGCTAAAAATCGCAACACCCGCTTAACCCCTTCATCCACCTTTAATATATTGATTTGAAACAATAGATATTCCCTCAGACTCTCTCTTTCCCGTCTTCCAACAGTTTCCTGTTGTTCCCTCTCATCTTCTTGCTCCACTCGATACATGCTTCGGTTTTGTTCATCAGCTTCTTCCAACCATTCTAGTTTTCGCAAAAGCTTATCATCTTTTAATGGCTCCTCCGCAGAAGTATCCTGCCATTCCAAAAGGGGGTTCTCTTCCGCCAATTCATGAATATATTCCGACAGCGTAATTGTATTCATCTGCAAAATTTCAACAGATTGCTGCATTCTTTGTGATAAAATTTGTTTTTGGGCTAGTTGCAGGGACAAATCCACAATATCACCTTCTCCACTTATATTTTAACAATAAGTTTCTCTTGTCTTTGGCACTTTTTTCATTTTATCACAGTTTCATCGGAAAAAAAAGCTACAATTCTGCCATGTTTTAATAGGTTTCTGGTTTAGAGTGTTCAATTTTTGTCAAATTGCCTTAAAATTCCTAAGGCCACACCCTATCATTTATGGTAATATATTATCATTTACTTTTTTAGATAATAATAGTAAACTAGAATAGGTCTTAATACCTAGCATACAAACTGATTGTATGCATTCCTATACATATAAATTAAGGTGAGCACAGGGAAATTTAATTTGTATCTTTTTGGTATAAATTAGGTTTTTCAGTTTTTTTCTGCAAAAATGTTGTGAAATCACCATTTTTGTATTAAAATACAGCTGATGTATGTATAGTTCTATCATTTTAATTAAAGGTATAACTAATCACCGCGCTTCCCAAGCGCAAAAACACTTGACAGAGGGGGATAATATGCAAGCTTTAACGTTTAAACGTGGAGTTCATCCGCCTGATGGAAAAGCTCTGTCCGCAGAGCAGCCTATTCAGGTGGTACTCCCAAAGGAAAACTCTGAGTTGTTCTACCCCATGAGCCAGCACATCGGTGCTCCTTGTGAGCCTCTCGTTGCAGTTGGCGATCATGTAAAAGTTGGTCAGAAAATTGCAGAGTCACCCGCATTCATGTCTTCTCCTATTTTTGCCAGCGTATCCGGCGAAGTGGTGGACATTCGTCCAATGCTGGTTCCTGGTGGTACCATGGTAAAATCTATCGTTGTGAAAAACGATGGAAAGATGGAAGAAATTGAAGGCCTGAATCAGGGAAGAGACTACACTACAATGACTAATGATGAAATTCTTGCAGCTATCAAAAATGCAGGCGTTGTTGGTCTGGGTGGTGCTGGTTTCCCCACACACGTAAAATTAAACCCACCAAAAGACACTCCTATTGATCACATCTTGATCAATGCGGCAGAATGTGAGCCTTACCTCACATGTGACTACCGTTTGATGGTGGAAGAACCCGAGCGTATTGTTAAGGGTCTGCAGATTATGCTTAAATTGCATCCCAATGCAAAAGGCGTTATCGGCATCGAAATGAACAAGCCTAAAGCAATTGAATCAATGACAAAGGCTTGTGAAGGCATCAGTAACATCGTTGTACAGCCCTTAGTAACAAAGTTCCCTCAGGGTTCTGAAAAACACCTGATCTATGCGATCACAAAAAGAGAAGTAAAATCAGGCGCATTGCCCGCAAGTGCTGGTTGTATTGTTGACAACGTCGACACTGTTATTGCAATCGAAAGAGCCATTTGTAAAGGCAGACCTTTGATGAGAAGAGTTGTAACAGTTTCTGGTAAGGGTATCAAAAACCCCGGTAACTACAAAATCCGCACTGGTATGACACTGCGTGATTTGGTAGAGGCTATCGGCGGTTTTAACGAAGAAAACCCTCCTGTAAAACTAATTGCAGGCGGTCCTATGATGGGGCCTACTCTTTATACTTTGGATGTTGCATCCGTAAAAACAACTTCCGGTTTGCTTTGCTTCACAAAAGAAGAAGCTTACATTCCTGAAGAAAAGAACTGTATCCGTTGCGGAAAGTGTGTAGACCACTGTCCTATGGGTCTTATGCCTTTCTTGCTGAACGCTTGTGCATTAAAAGGCGATGGCGAAGCTTTCGTAGCTCACCACGGCTTGGATTGTATCGAATGCGGTAGCTGCTCCTATGAATGCCCTGCAAAACGCCAGTTGGCACAGTCCATTCGTGCTGTGAAGAAGGTTGAAGCAGGCAAAAAAGCAGCCGCTGCGGCAGCTGCAAGAGCAAAAGCAGAGGCAGAAGCAAAAGCGAAAGCAGAAAAGAACTGAGAAGGGGGAGAGTAAAACATGGCTAATTTTGTAGTATCCGGTACCCCTCACGTACGTTCTAAGGAATCTATCCAGAGCATCATGCGTGATGTAATCATCGCTCTGGTTCCTGCTTCCGTGATGGGAATTTACTTTTTTGGTGTTCAAGCACTAATTTTAATGGTAGCAGCCGTTGCATCCGCTGTTTTCTTTGAATGGCTGTATCAGAAAATTATGAAAAAACCCGTTACCATCAGTGACTTAAGTGCTGTTGTAACAGGCTTACTTTTAGCAATGAACTTACCTGCATCTGCACCTGTTTGGGTTCCTATTGTAGGTAGTGCATTTGCAATTATTATTGCAAAACAACTTTTTGGCGGTTTGGGTCAGAACTTTATCAACCCTGCCCTTGCCGGTAGAGCTTTCTTATTGGCATCCTACCCCACAGAAATGACAACTTGGACATCCGCTGGTAACTTCGGTGCAGATGCAGTTGCAGTTGCAACACCTTTGGCACAGCTCAAAGGCGGCGTTATGCCTGATGCAAGCTTTGTTGATGTTTTAGTTGGTAATATCGGTGGTTGTATTGGTGAAACTTGTGCAATCGCATTGATTATCGGTGGTATCTACCTGATTGCAAAACATGTAATCAGCTGGAAAGTCCCTGTAATCTACATTGCAACTGTTTTCATTTTAACAGCAGCAATCGGCAGAGATGGCTTGCGTGTTCCTGTTTATGAAATTTTCACTGGTGGTTTAATGCTTGGTGCATTCTTCATGGCAACAGACTACGCATCTTCCCCTGTAACAGCTAAGGGTCAGATTATTTTCGCTGTTGGCTGTGGTTTGATGACAACATTGATCAGAATTTTTGGTGGTTACCCCGAAGGCGTATCCTACTCTATCCTGATTATGAACCTTTGCGTACCTCTGATTGAAAGATTCACAGAGCCTACAATCTTTGGTGCATTACCTAAAGTTAAGGAGGCGAAGAAGGCATGAACACAAAAGAAGTTGTAAAACCTGCTGTGGTATTGCTGATTATCGCCAGTGTGGCTGCTGCCGCTTTAGGTGCAGTACAATCGATTACAGCAGAACCCATTAAAATCCAGGAAGAAAAAACAAGAGCAGCTTCCATGCAGGCAGTTATGCCTGAAGCAGGCTCCTTTGAAGAAATCACAGATGCAGAATTAACTGGCTCCGTTACTGCAGTTTATAAAGCAGACAACGGCGGTTTTGTAATCACTACAGCTCCCGGCGGTTTCGGTGGTGCTGTTGATACAATGGTTGGTATTGATGCTGACGGCGTTATCACAGGCCTTCGTGTTACAAAACACGCTGAAACACCTGGTTTAGGTGCAAAATCTACTGAACCTTCCTTCTACGAACAGTTTACAGGCATGTCCGGCACGCTGGCTGTTACAAAGGATGGCGGCGAAGTTGTTCCTATCACAAGCTCCACAATCACATCCAGAGCTGTAACAAGCGGTGCGAATGACGCATTGGAATGGTTTGCTGCGAACGGAGGTGCTTACTAATGGCTAACCCATTGAAATTAATTAAGAACGGTTTAATCGACGAAAACCCTACCTTTGTGCAGGTAATCGGTATGTGTCCTACGTTGGCGGTTACAAGTTCTGCAATCAACGGTATCGGTATGGGTCTTTCCACAGCAGCGGTTTTGATTTGTGCAAACCTTTTCATCTCTCTGCTGAGAAATGTTATTCCTGATAAAGTAAGAATTCCTTGCTTTATCGTTGTTATCGCTGCCTTCGTAACAGTAATTGAGTTTATGTTGAAGGCATACTTGCCAAGCTTAAATGCATCTTTGGGTCTTTATATCCCACTGATCGTAGTTAACTGCCTTATCTTAGCAAGAGCAGAAGCATTTGCTTCAAAGAACGGTCCTGTGGCATCCATCTTTGATGGTATTGGTATGGGCCTTGGCTTTACAGTTGCTTTGGGCATTTTAGGCTTAGTTCGTGAATTTATCGGTGCTGGTACTTTGTTTGATATCACAGTACTTCCCGAAGCATTCCCTAGAACATTATTGTTCGTAATGGCTCCCGGTGCTTTCTTTACATTGGGTTGCTTGATGGCGGCGTTGAATCACTTCAGAAACAAAAAGAAAGCTTAAGAAGGAGGGAAAATTAAATGGATTTAATCTTATTGGTTTTGGCCGGGATCTTCGTAAATAACTACGTATTGTCCCAGTTCTTAGGTATCTGCCCCTTCCTCGGTGTTTCTAGAAAAGTTGAAACAGCAGCAGGCATGGGTATGGCCGTTATCTTCGTTATGTCCTTGGCGGCAGCAGTTGCTTGGTTGGTTTACGACCTGATTCTGGTGCCCTTGAACATCACATACCTGTATAACATTGCGTTCATTTTGGTTATCGCATCCTTAGTACAGTTCGTAGAAATGTTCTTAAAGAAGGCTGCCCCTGCTTTATACCAGGCACTGGGCGTATTCCTTCCTTTGATCACAACAAACTGTGCCGTTTTGGGTGTTGCCGTTTTGAATATGCAAAAAGGTTACAACTTCATCCAGGCTGTATTAAACGGCTTTGGTGGTGCAACAGGCTTCGCTCTGGCGATTGTTCTGTTTGCTGGTATCCGTGAAAGAATCGCAGACAATGATACACCGAAAGCCTTCGATGGTTTCCCTTTGGCATTGCTTACAGCAGGCCTTATGTCCATCGCATTTTTAGGCTTCTCCGGCCTCATCAAGCTATAATACAAGGAGGGTGACAAAAATGATCGAATTGATGAATATTATTAACCCGATCCTTAGTATCGGTGGTCTCGGTGTTGTTTTTGGCGCAGGCCTTGGCATCGCTGGCGAAGTATTCAAAGTTGAAGAAGACCCTAAAATCGGCCAGATTTTAGAAGTACTTCCTGGCGCAAACTGCGGTGGCTGCGGCTTCCCTGGTTGTGGCGGTCTTGCTTCCGCTATCGCCGCTGGTAATGCACCTGTAAACGGTTGTCCCGTTGGTGGTGCTGCAGTTGCTGAAAAAGTTGGTGCAATTATGGGTGTTGAAGCTTCTGCTGCAGACCCAATTGCTGCCTTCGTAAAATGTGGCGGTACATGCGAAAAAGCAAAAGAAAAATATGAATACTTTGGTATTGACGATTGTAACATGGCAGTTCAGCTAGCAGGTGGCGGCTCCAAAAGCTGCTCCTATGGCTGTCTTGGTTTGGGTAGTTGTAAAAAAGCTTGCGCTTTTGACGCTATCGAAATTATCGATGGAATTGCCGTAATTGATAAAGATAAGTGTGTTGCTTGTGGCAAATGTGTCTCCGCCTGCCCTAAACATATTATCGAACTTCTTCCTGCAAAGAATAAAGTGAAAGTTCAGTGTTCTTCTAAGGACATTGGCAAAAACGTAATGCAGGTTTGCTCTGTTGGTTGTATTGCATGTAAGATTTGTGAAAAGAATTGTCCTTTTGACGCAATACATGTAATTGACAACATAGCAGTAATTGATTACACAAAGTGTAAGGCTTGTGGTATCTGTGCAAACAAATGCCCTAAGAACGTTATCACAGGTAAGAGACCTACACCCCCTGCCCAGGAAGCCCCTAAGGCTGCACCTGCTCAGGAAGCTCCCGCTAAGGAAGAAGCGAAAGCTGAATAATTTTGTAAATTTAAGGACACATTCAAAAGAATGTGTCCTTTCTTAATATTTTTTTATATTTTCTGCCCTTTACCCACCCCCGCAAATATGTTATAATGTATACCGTTGAGCGGCAGACTAAAATCACTTTTAAATGCCGCTCACAATATATTTTATTAACAAAAGAAACTAAGGGGGCGCCTATTATGAGAGGACAAACACAGAATGTTTGGGTTTTGGTTTTACTGCTTTTAGCTGGCGTAGTTTTAGGTGGTTTTATTGGAAATGTTTTAGGAGATGTTCCTGCGTTAAGTTGGCTTGCTTATGGTAGTAAATTTGGTCTGTCATCCCCACTTGTCTTAGACTTAGGAGTACTTACCCTACAGTTTGCTTTTACCATTCGTTTTACCATCGCAGGAATCATTGGGATTATCGTTGCATTGCTGGTATATCGCAAACTATAATCGTCATAGCCGCTTGGCGGCTTTTTTTCTGTCGTTTTTTTGGTTGCAAAAACCTGCCCTTTTTTGAAAAAGACAAGGTTTTTTATTGAAAAGGATGTTAAAAAGAGTTATGATAAAATATAAGGCTTTTATTAAGGGGCCGCCTGTTTTAGCATATAAAATCTGTATATTTCACAGAGTTTCCTATAAGAAAGGGGCATGAAAATGTTTTCGAAAGATATGGGTATCGATCTTGGTACCGCTAACACACTGGTATATATGAAAGAAAAAGGCATCATCGTGAATGAACCCTCCGTTGTTGCAATAAATACACAAACAAAAGAAGTTCTTGCTGTGGGTAACGAAGCAAAAGATATGATTGGCCGTACCCCTGGCAACATCGTTGCCATCCGCCCAATGAAAGATGGGGTCATTGCAGATTTTGACGTAACACAGGCAATGCTTCGCTATTTTATCAATAAAGCTTATGTACGTTCTATGTTTGGCCCCAAGCCTCGCATCGTTATTTGCGTACCCTCTGGTGTAACTGAAGTGGAAAAAAGAGCCGTTTTGGAAGCTGCCATTGCCGCTGGTTCAAAAGATAAAGATACCTATCTAATTGAAGAACCCATGGCTGCCTCCATTGGTGCCGGCCTTCCCGTTGCAGAACCCACTGGTAGCATGGTTGTGGATATTGGTGGTGGCACTAGCGAGGTTGCTGTCATCTCTCTGGGTGGCATCGTAACCAGTACCTCCCTGCGCGTAGCAGGGGATGCCCTAGACAATGCTATTGTGGGTTATATTAAAAGAGAGTTTAATCTTGCCATCGGTGATAGAACAGCAGAAGAAATCAAAATCACCATTGGTTCAACTTTCCCGTTGGAAAAAGAAGAAAAAATGGAAATTCGTGGACGAGATTTGATAAGCGGTCTACCTAAAACCGTTGAAGTAACTTCTATTCACATTCGAGAAGCATTGTCAGAGCCTGTGGAATCTATTATCGAAACAATAAAGCAAACCCTAGAAGCAACCCCTCCCGAGTTGGCAGCTGATATTATGGAATATGGTATCACTTTAACCGGGGGCGGCGCAATGTTGAGAGGGCTAGATAGACTGATCACCTCAGAAACAGGAATGCCCGTTCATATTGCCAACGAGCCTTTGAACTGCGTTGCCGTTGGGACAGGCCTTGTTTTGGAACACATTGACACGCTAAAATCTGTGCTGATCTCTCCCAGAAAAGCACTTTTTTGAAATGAAAAATTACGGGATTACACCTAACCTTGAAGGAGCGTTTAATTTTGATTCAATTATGGGAAGAACATAAAAAGAAAATTATCGCCGTGATTGCAATCGCCATTACTGCTGTTGCGTTATTTGTAGGCGGGAAAAATTTGAATGCCTCAGCGTTGGAAAGCGTAATAGGCTTTGTTGTTACGCCCTTTCAAGATTTAACAACAGGAATCGGGAGTTGGGTGGAAAACACGGCTTCATCTGCTCAGGATAAAACAAAGCTTCTTGAGGAAAATGCTAAATTGAAGGAAGAAGTGGCAAAGTTGCAGGACGAAAATAAACGTCTAGAGCAATATGAAAAAGAAAATGAAGCATTATCCTCGTTGCTAAAAATTTCTCAAAAATACCCCAATTACAAAAGTACAGGGACCAATATTATCGCTAAAAACCCAGGGATATGGTATGATACCTTTACAATTAACAAAGGCACATCCCATGGTGTTTCTGCCAATATGATTTTAATTGCACCAGGCGGAGTGGTTGGAAAAATTCTGGAAAGTGGCAATAACTATTCCAAGTCCCAGTCCATCCTTGACAGTAGAAGTGCCGTACCTGCTATGAGCCTTCGTACAGGGGATTTAGGCGTTGTAAAGGGCGATTACTCCCTTATGAATGATGGACTTTGCAAGATGGAATATATCGATGGAGAAGCACAGATTGCTGTGGGGGACGAAATTGTTACATCCCACCTCTCTGAGGTCTATCCGGAAGGTCTTTCCATCGGTAAAGTAATAAAAATCGAAACCGATACCAATGGTCTCACAAAATACGCAGTAATTGAACCTTTTGTAGATTTAAAACATTTAGACACTCTTTTGGTAATCGATAAAAATACAATGGAGGAAAACCCTTGAGAATCATCGTTACAGCCGTTGTGGTTTTGATTAATTTCATATTGCAAACAACCCTGTTTCAACATTTAGCAATTCAGAGTATTTTTCCAAATACCGGGCTGATCATTGTGGTTTCCTATGCTCTTTTGCGGGGAAGCAAAGAGGGTTGTATCGTTGGGGTTTGCACAGGGCTCTTGTTTGATATTTTTTTTGGCACTGCTGCAGGGTATTACGCTTTGCTATTCCTTGGCATCAGCTACTTTACAGGCCGAAGCCAGAAGAACTTCTATCGCGAGAACTACCTCCTCCCCATTTTATTTTGTGCAATGGCCGCAGGGTTATATGAGTCTTTCCACTTCTTAACGGAACTGGTATTAAGAAAAGATGGAGATATCCTCTTTTTCCTAGTGAAAATTTTTCTTCCTACCCTGGTATACACCGCTGTAGTCACCATTCCCATCTACCGAATCTTATTTGGCATTAATGAATGGTTGGAACTTAAAGAAAAATACAAATATCGATTGTTTTAATAAATTTTTGGGGGCTCAAGGTAAAAACCCAAAAAAGATTCTGACACAGGTTTTATACTTTGTTTGGTGCATACATCTTACCAAAATATTTTGACCCCCCGTCTGTTTCCAATAGGAGGAACCGATGAGACACTATATTGATCATTTTATTGAATTATGTAAAAGCCGAGTTTTCGTCATGCTTTGCGGAATTTCTTTGCTTTTTTTCATATTAGTATTACGTCTATTCTCCTTGCAGATTATACATGGTGAGGAATATGATAAGTCTATTACTGCCAGCGTCTCCAAAACCGTCAACGTACCCGCATCCCGGGGAAATATTTATGACCGGTATGGGCGTCCGTTGGCAACCAATACTGTTGCATACTCTGTGCAAATAGATGATAGTATCACCGTAGATTTGAAAGATTACAAAGAAGAATTGCTCGTACAGCTAACCAGTACTTTGTGGAAGCAAGGTGCAACCCCTAATGACACATTGCCTATTTCTTCTTCCGCTCCCTACACCTTCACCTTTGAAGGCACGGAGCGGGAACAGCGAAAAGCAGAAAAAAGTTGGAAAGAATCTTTGGGCTTCCCTAAGGGCATGGATGATGCTACTGCCCAAGAAAGTTTAAACTTTTTATTTGAAAAGTATCACGCACCAACATCCTATACAATGCCTCAAAAAAGAGCATATGTGTCATATTATATCACCTTAACTGACAAAAACCTTATGGCTCTAACTCTAGCAGAAAAATTATCTGAGTTTGGCGAAACTTTGACCGATGAGCTTCCTTTAGCACGGGAGTATCCCTACACACTACAATTTAACGAAAGCGAAACCAGAGAAGAAAACTGGAAAGTTGGCGTTGGTATGGAGGATGAAGAACTGAAATATGACTCTCTTGAAACCTTAGATTATTTAAGGGACTTTTTCGGTCTACCGGAGGGCTTACCAACTGATGTAGTTAGAAATACTGTGGGCATTCGTTACTCCCTTTATCTGCAACGCTATCAGCAGTATAAGTCCGTTACCATTGCCACTAATATCAGCGAAAAAACGTTGGCCTATGTTGAAGAAAATCAGGATATTTTCCCAAATGTGCTTGTTGACACAGTATCCCTAAGAGAGTATCCCCAAGGGGAGCATTTTTCCCACATCTTAGGATATATTCGCCAGATGACCGAAGCCGATTACGCCTTATATAAAGATGATTTAGATTCAGAAGGTAACCCCATTTACTCTCAAACAGATGTTGTTGGCCAAACAGGTATTGAAAAACTTTATGAAAGACAACTTAACGGGATCGACGGCAAGGTATCTATCGAAGTAGATAACCAAGGCCGCCGTATGAGCGTCATTGATTCAACGGAACCAGTTCCCGGAAAAGATATCTTCCTTACACTGGATAGCGAATTACAAAAAATTGCTTATAATGCCCTTGAATCTGAATTGCAAAAAGCCGTAATTGGAAAATTAACTTCTTACGGTAAAAACTCTGTTTCTATTACAGATATGTTTACCGCAATGATTAAAGCAAACCATATTTCGGCTTCTAAGCTTATGAAGGCAACAAGCGGTGTGCAAAAGCAGGTTTTTGACGGCTTCTTGGCTGCAAACCCTGGTTTCTCCAAGGAGGATGAGGATGCCATTTCAATGGTTCAAACATACCTGCTGGATAATTTGACTCGAGGCACCTTCTCATCAAGGGAAGCCCTTCTGGTTGCTATGGAGCAAGGCACATTGGCAGCTTCAAAAGAAGATATGGCAGCTGTTCAAAACGGCAGCATTTCTCCATTAACCATGGTTTTAAATAAGCTGAGAAGCGGAGAATTTAGCCCCTCCGACACAGCTTTGGATCCTTGCACCGGCTCAGTGTTTGTTACAAAAATAGGTACTGGCGAAGTTTTAGCCAGCGTTTCCTATCCGTCCTATGATAACAATCAGCTTGTAAACAACTTTAACAACACCTACTATAACGACCTATTGCAGGATGGGAATACACCCTTGGTAAACCGTCCCTTAAAACAAAAAAAGGCACCAGGCTCCACGTTTAAAATGATTACAGCCCTAGCTGGACTGGAAACGGGGGCTATCTCCACAAACACCTATATTCGTGATCAGGGGATTTATAGAGATGCTGGTACACCATATGCCCGGTGCTGGATTTATAGCAACACAGGAGGTACCCATGGTATCCTTGATGTAGCAACAGCCCTAGAAGTATCCTGTAACTACTTCTTCTATGAAGTTGCCTATCGCATGGGTAATGCAAAAGATGGCACTACCAACGAAGGCATTACAACTTTAAACGAATATATGGCCGCTTTTGGATTAAACACCCTAACGGGTTTAGAATTAGATGAATATGCGCCCACAATGGCCTCCCCTTACTACAAGGAACGTACTGTAAAAACATTTAACCCAGATGCAACCACCAGCCAGACTCGTTGGACTGACGGTGATACCATTCGTGCTGCCATTGGGCAATCAGTACACAGCTATACACCTGCACAAATTACAAAATACGTTTCTACCTTGGCAAATGGTGGTACATTATACCGTTTGCACATGATTAGCCATTTGCAAAATCCAGATGGATCCCTATATTATCGTGTTGATGAAACCATTGAAAATGTAACAAATTTTCAAGAAGAAAACCTTCAAAAGGTATATCAAGGTATGAATCAGGTTACAACCGGCTCTCGTGGTACTCTGCGTTATTCCTTCAGAGATTTCCCAGTAAAGGTTGCCGCAAAAACAGGAACCGCCGAGGAGGATAAAACAAGAAGCTCCCATACATGGTTTGTTTGTTTTGCTCCCTATGATGATCCTCAAATTGCAATTACCGTTATGATTCCCTTTGGCGAGGGTAGTGGCACTCCCGCGCCCGAAGTGGCAAAGGCAATCATCACTGAATACTTGGGATTAGATTATGCGCCAGAAAATACCAACTTACAGACTGTTTTGACACAATGATACAGGAGGGTATTATGAATTTAGAAAACTATGTTATTTTCAAAGGAACCAAAGACGGCGTCACTGTGCTTTTTGATGAAAACGCAACATTTGATGAGCTTTGTGAACAATTAGAAAAAAAAGTACAAGAAGCCGGAAAATTTTTTGATAATGTGAAAACCTCTTTGGCTTTCAAAGGCCGTACATTTTCCGAAGAAGAGGAACAGCACCTACTACGTATTATAACCGACCACACAACAATGGAGATTACCTTTTTAAAAACAGAAAATAACGAACTACTTCAGTTAACAACCTTATTAGAAAAGGAAATGTCTCCTCATAACTTAACAAAATTTCATAGGGGCTCCTTAAGAAACGGTCAAAAAATAGAGTTCGATGGAAGTGTAGTCATTATCGGTGATGTAAACCCTGGTGCAGAAATTAAAGCAACGGGGAATATTATCGTCTTAGGACAGCTTAAGGGAATGGCTCATGCAGGGTGTCAAGGTTTAACAGATGCATTTGTCGCTTCGGTGTATATGGCTCCCGTCCAGCTTAGAATTGGTGATATTATAACCAGATTTCCTGAGGAGAATAAACGGGGTCCTAAGCCCCCAGAATACGCATTTGTACAAGAAGGGCAAATTTTCGTCATGGCGCTGTCGTAAAATAGGATTTTTTTTCTGTTTTAACTAAAAAAAATGGATGCAAATCTTGCTAGTTTTTGTTAATATAGTAATATATACGTAGTTCCCAATTTTCATATTTTGGGAAAAAAGAAAATTTGGCTTCTGGATTAGGAGGAACATAGATGAGTGAAGTAATCGTAATTACCAGTGGCAAGGGTGGTGTAGGTAAGACAACTACAAGTGCCAACCTTGGCTGCGGTTTAGCGGTAATGGGTAAAAAAGTTGCATTAGTTGATGCTGATATTGGTCTGCGCAACCTTGATGTTGTTATGGGCCTGGAAAATAGAATTGTTTATGACCTTGTAGATGTTGTAGAGGGTAATTGTCGTTTGAAGCAAGCCTTGATTAAGGACAAGCGTTATGACGGCCTGTTCCTTTTACCTGCTGCGCAAACAAGAGACAAAGATGCAGTTTCCCCCGAGCAGATGCAAAAGCTGTGTGAGAGTTTAAAGGAAGAAGGCTTTGACTTTATCTTAATCGACTGCCCCGCAGGCATTGAACAAGGCTTTAAAAATGCAATTGCCGGCGCTGATAGAGGGGTCGTTGTCACAACTCCCGAGGTTTCAGCCGTAAGAGATGCTGACCGCATTATCGGCCTGTTGGAAGCAAATGGCCTAAATAATCCTATGTTGATTTTGAACCGTTTACGCATTGACTTGGTTCAAAGAGGCGATATGATGAATATCGAAGACGTTACAGAAATTTTGGCGGTTGACATTCTTGGGGTTGTACCCGATGATGAAGCAATCGTTATTGCAACAAACAAAGGAGAGCCTGCCGTAACAAATCAAGAATCTCGTGCAGGACAAGCTTATAGAAATATTGTACAGCGTATTTTGGGACAAGAAGTACCAATTATGTCCTTTGAAGAACAGCCTGTAAGCTTTTTTGAAAAGTTGAAGGGCTTATTCCGTCATTAAACCTCACTACCTAGACGAAAGGATGTGTCCCGATGGATTTCTTGAGCTTTTTTAAAAAGAAAAATACGCCACCATCTGGTAGCGTTGCCAAAGATAGATTAAAACTGGTTCTGGTTCATGATCGAGTGAATTGTTCCTCTCAGGTTCTTGAAATGTTAAAAACAGACATTATCAAAGTTATTTCTAACTATATGGAAATTGACGAAGAAGAACTGGATATTCAAATTACCCAGACCCAGTCCGAAGAAAATAACGGAACAGTCCCTGTATTGTATGCAAATATACCTATCAAAAGTATGCGTAAAGTACAAGACTAAAAATACAGCAAGTGAGCCGAGAAAAGCGGTATATTTTACCTCTTATTGTCCTCGGCTTTCCTTGTTTCAGCAATACGGGTGATTTTTACCCCGGTCGGAGGAATTTGACCCATGGAATTCAAAAAATATTTTCAGAATTTTGATTGGTGGTTATTAGGTGCAGTTGCAGTTCTCACTGTTTTCGGACTGGTTGCCATCGCCAGTGCAACTCACGTAAATCTTGGAGAAAGTACAACTTTTGTTGTAAAACAGGGTGCCTTCTTTTTTGTAGGAATCCTCTTGATGCTCATTGCGGCAAATATTGACTATGAGTATTTTTCACAGTTTCATATCCCTATTTATTGTATCAACTTATTATTACTGTTAGCAGTACTATTGATTGGTACTGGTGCAAAGGGGGCTGTTCGCTGGATTGCCATTGGCCCTCTCACCATTCAGCCATCAGAATTTGCAAAGATTATGATGATTTTTTGCCTAGCACAAACAATCACAATCAACCATCATAAAATAAATCGCCTTCCTTTTTTGGCATACCTATGTGTTTATGTGATGGTTCCTATTGTGCTGATTCAAAAGCAGCCGGCCCTTTCTGCAAGCTTGGTATTGATTGCAATTTTCTGTATTCAGCTTTTTGTGGCAGGCCTTAGTTATACCTTTATACGGAACGTGCTTATTGTTGCCGTTCCTCTAATTGGTTTCATCCTATGGGACGTTGCAAGGGAATATCCATTGATTATGGATAAAATTTTTGAACCTCATCAGTTCAACCGTATCCTCTCTTTCGTAGATCCAAAAAGGGATGCAAGCCTATATTACCAAACTGAAAAATCAATCAGCGCCATCGGCTCTGGGCAGCTTACAGGGCAAGGCTTGTTCAGCGGAACACTAAACCAATTAAGCTATCTCCCTGAACCTCATAACGACTTTATTTTCTCTGTTATCGGCGAAGAATTTGGTTTTATAGGTTGTATATTTGTTTTGGGAGTCTTGCTTTTTATCGTATTTCGTTGTATAGTAATAGCAATATCATCCAGAAATTTATTTAGTCAGTTGGTAGTCTCTGGCATAGCGGGAATGTTTGCATTTCAAACTTTCGTTAACGCAGGTGTTGCTCTGGGTATCCTACCCAATACGGGTATGTCCCTACCATTCGTTAGTTACGGCGGTAGTTCCATGTGGACCAATATGGTTGCTATTGGCCTTGTATTAAACATAAGAAAAAAAGAAACAAAATCATTGTTTGAGGGAGGATTGTTATGAATATCGGTTTGATCGCCCATGATAATAAAAAGAAATTAATGGAAAATCTTTGTATTGCTTACAGACACATTCTTTGTAAACACGACATTTATGCAACAGGCACCACTGGCCGTCTTGTTGAGGAGGCCGCAAATTTAGTTGTCCATAAGTATCTCTCTAGCCGACTAGGTGGAGAGCAGCAGATGGGTGCGCAAATTGTAAACAACGATATCGATGTTATGATATTTTTAAGAGACCCTGTGTCTCCTCAGGATTATGAATCAGAGGTTAACTCTATTTTCCGACTTTGTGATATGCACAATATTCCCCTGGCCACAAACTTGGCCACTGCGGAAGTACTTCTGCTTGCGTTGGATAGAGGCGATTTGGACTGGAGAAATGTGGTGAGATAAGGTTATGCTTAATATGGAATTTAACGGTACTGCTTTTCTGATTTTGGTTGGTTATTATCTTATCATTAATCTAACAAATTATTTTATGATGACCTTTGATAAAAAGGCTGCAATAAACCAAAAAAGGCGAATACCGGAAAAAAATTTCTATCTTATGGGTATACTGGGCGGAGGTCTGGGCGGTTTACTGGCGCAGATTTTTAAAAGACACAAAACACGCCATTTAGATTTTATCTTTGTATTTACCCTAACAGCAATCCTGCATATCTTGGTGATTTATCTAATTATGGGTAAATTTGTTGTTACTTTTCACTGAAATAACCCTTTTGTATACCGATATTACAAAAAAGTAGCGGCAAAACTGTTTATTTTAACAGCATTGTCGCTACTTTCTATTTACGCTCTATGGGTACCCAAAACAAAACCTTTATTTTACACCTGAATTTTGATATCAAATTTATACGGTATGAACAATGGTTATTTCATCCGCTTTATATGCCACATATATAAATTTCCCAATCTCCATTGGCCTTGCGAAGTAGAACCCTTGGAGGTAATTACACTGAATTTGTCGTAAAAACTCGACCTGCTCTCTGGTTTCTACCCCTTCACAAACACACTGAATATTAAGGGATTTTGCTATACTCACAATGGCCGTTAACACATTCTTAGTTTTCCCAGTCAACAGTCCTTGCCTGAGAAATTGCTTGTCAATTTTAATACAGTCCACCTGCTTTCCCCCCAACATATTTAGGGAGGAATAACCACTTCCAAAGTCATCAATAGAGATTGAAAAACCGATTTTTTTCAGATTATCAAAAGATTCAAGAACCTTCTTTTCATTGCCATAAATATACTCTGTTATCTCAAGTTCAATCAATCCATAGTCTATGTCATACCTATCTGCAATCGCCTTAAGCCTTTGGCTATAATCCTCATCATTTGCATGCTGTCTGGACTGATTGACCGCAATCGGTACAGGCTGTATCCCACTGTCTATTAATCTACGCTGCAATCTACAGGCTTTTTCAAACATGTAGTCATCCAGTTTTATTATAAACCCACTTTGCTCAAAATAAGGAATAAACTCATCTGGAAAAATAATATTTCCATTTGGCTCAATCCAACGAACCAATGCCTCCGCACCACAAATTTTACCTGTCTGGGTTTCATACTGTGGTTGTAAATACATATGAAACTCTTGGTTTTCAAGGGCCTTTTGCATCTTTGCATCTATTATTTTTTCCCTTAACACTCTATTCTCCAACTCATCAGAATAAAAATAGACGGCTGTTTTCTGTCGCTTGGCTTCAAATAATGCCAATTCAGCCTTATCCAAGTTGATTTGTACATCCTCATTCAAATAATTTTGATATATACCCACATGGAAATCCAAGGCGACTGAAACAACTTCATCCCTATACTCACCAAGGTTTGAAAGCACGCAATGTAAATAATCATCTATCCTTTGTTTTTCCACAAAAGGCAAAATAACCACATAATTTAATGAGGACGTTAGTGCCAACATGGCTCCCTGATCAGTACAATTTTTTAACACTTGAGCAACAAACGCCCGTATGTCATCACCCACTTGTACTCCTAAAACCATATTAATTTGTTTTAACTTCCCAATATCTAAAACTATGGTTGAAGTATTCTCTTTACAATACTTTCCACCAAAGCGTAGAAGAAAGTTTCGATTATTCATTTTTAATTCTTTATCATAATAGGCCGCCTTATGGAGCTTACGGTAATGGACCACAGCCACGGTTAAACATAAAAGCAACAGTAACTGCCCCACACGCACAAACCATTTGTAATATTGTTCAAAAAAAGATTGGAAATTATATTCCGGAATTTTATTGTTTAACATAATTGTACTAATCTTCTCACCATCTGTTGCCATTATTGCCCGATCCATTAAGCTAAGGACTACCGATCCACTTCTATTATTAAAGTTAATGCCCATGCTTAAGTCCAGCTGAGGCACATTAAAATCGTAGAGCCTGTCCAGCTTTTCAGATAATTGGGGACTTGCACCATCTGTCATATCATCTAGCATTATAAAATCCACTTCCCCCGACTTAGCAGCCGCAATGCTACTTACTAAAGAATCATAGACTTTGACGTTCCAGTGAGGATAGTAATTTTGAATATATGTATGAACGCTTTCAATATTCCCAATGGAAGCAACATTATTAGGACTTTGAAAGTCAACTATCTTCCCCTTCTCCGTCCAATAAGAATAGACTCCATGAATATAAGGCTCAGTAAACACTAAATTGTACCGTTTTCCAAGCTGCGGTGATTCTACCATGCCAAGTAGTATATCTGATTTTTGTTTTATTGCATTGTCAATACTATCAGCAAAAATAACCTCATAGGGTAGCCCATATACTTTTGTAAAATAATCTATCAGCGCCGCATACGGCCCAATATATTTTCCCCTTTCTTCATCATATTGAATTAGCTTTGTTCCCTTTTCAATTGCAAATTTAATTGGTTTAGCGGAGTCCATAAAAGTCTGTTCCTCTTTGGTACTTGCCAATTCATATTCTATTCCTTTTAGATGCTTATCCCGCAACTGCACCTCAAAACTGGGAAAGGCAACCTGTAGTTTATGTTTTGCCTCAGCAAAATGTTTGAGGATAGGTTCATTTTTCTCCTTTGAAATAAAGCAAAGCTCCATGGTATCTATTAGATCAACCACTTTAAATCCTTCTTCGTTTTCGTAGAAAGGAAGGGCCGCTAGTTCCAGTTTCCCTTGTTTTATATCATTTTTCAAAACAGCCATATCATCATAATAGACAGGCATTACATCGATGGCATGTTCCTTTTCATATTTTTCTATCATTGCCAAGGTAGCGGGCATTGTATAACCCACATTTTTTCCACGAAACGAAGATATTCCCTTATAAAACAACTCCTGATTGGTTTTTGATGTGGAAAGGGTAAGCTGTATATCCGTTATTTTCGATGATTTAACTAGACCCTGGGACAGATTGTAAGGATAGTCAATGATAATATCCAATTCCCCCTGATTTAATTGCTCTTGCAACCTTTCTCGCGATGCAAATACGTAAATAAATTTGTAGCGCTCAAAGGGTGAACTCATAAATTTATTAATCTCTTGGATATAATCTGGAATAAAGCCTTGATGGTTTTCGTCTGCCTTCTGATTACAGAGAAATTTATTTCCTTCCACGCACCCGACCTTAACAGTACGTACCACTTGATTCACTTCGGATGCAAAACAGTTAACACCGCCTAAGCACATCAACAAAATGAAAGCCACTATCCCTTTTCTAAAGGCTGACAATGTAAATCCCCCCTATCAATCATTACTCCAAGCTTATAACCAACTTTTGTTGCCCTTTTCTCTAATGCAATCAATGAATTACTTGTCCACCAATATCATTGAGAGGTCCCTTTAATGCTTTGGCCAAACAGTACAAATCACTCATATATCCAATTTGCTTTACTGTTCTCTATTTATCCTTAGTGATAAATAGCTTTAAGCGTTATACAAGACAACTTGGTTAAAAATTAATATCAACTTCTTTTTTTACTATAAAAAGGCAGTTAAAAATCCATCTCTCAGAAACATAAGGTACATGTATTGACATTATTTCTAATGGTTATGTTTAAAACATTAATTAAAACACTACGCCAGGTATAAAATAACGTCTAATTAAAAATAAAGAATTTATTCAGAATAAACATGGCTATAACACTAATAGTATTATTTTTTAGTAAAATTTGCAATATCTGATTTTTATTTTTACATAAATTGTATAAAAATTTTTGTTGGGTACATCTGATTAAGCCAATGCACAAGTGCCTATTTATTTTCCATGCTGAACATAAAAAAGGTCTTCTATGAACTTAAATAAGCATAGAAAACCCCATTCTTATTATTTAATTTATTTTTTTCCAAATACATGTCTCCCAATTGTGTGGGTAACGGGTATGGACCAAATCCACCGACTTGTAGCAGTAGCAGGATTCCAATAGTATAATGCACCATCAACGGGATCCCACCCACTAAGGGCATCCTTAGCAGCTTGTATTGCGACTTCATTTGGAGTCAAGTAAAACTGTTTATCACGAACGGCATCAAAGGCGCCTTCTTGGAAGATAACCTCCGCAATCGTATCGGGGAAATTTTCATTTTCAACTCGATTTAAAACCACAGCACCTACTGCTACTTGACCTTCATATGGTTCACCACGGGCTTCACCATGAATAATAGACGCCAACAGCATCAATTCCTCCTCACCCAGATTTTCCAAACTACCACCTCCGGAGGGCTGCTCCGTTATAATTCCTAGGGCATTTAGTGTTGCGGTTCCGGCAATTCCATCGGGAGTAAGATTATTTACTTCCTGAAATTCTAAAATAGCTTCATAAGTCTTTTCGCCGAATATACCATCAACCGTTCCCCTATAAAATCCTAGATCTTTCAAACGCTGCTGAGTCTGTTGGACCAGCTCACCCCTAGTACCCCAAGTAACAAATTGAGCCACTGTTTGAGCTTGAGGCTCAAAACTTTGTACCGTATGTCCAAATAAACAGAGCGAAAGCGCAAGCATACAACACCATGCAACGCCTTTTCCCCATACTTTCATCCTTCCGCCCCCCGTCAATGCTTAATTTCGTTCTTGCCACCACTCCACAACTTTAAATTTTACTTTTGGTGTAATTTCATTTTGAGCCAAAGAGGAAACCACCAAAAATTCTTCTTCTGTCAGTGTATTTTCAAGCCTTTGATGGCTTTCTTCAGTGGAATATCCCCAAGAAGCATCAACATAGCACATTTGTGGGTATAATACACACCACCAATTTTGCCCTTCTGCCTCACCAATTTCTATACGTAGCGCATCATAAACACCTGCTGGAAAAATCAAGTCATCATATCGCTTAAAAGGAAACTCTTCCCTTACTATAGATACACCAACGGCGTAATCATATCCTTGGGCAACAACCTCTTCTTGGGCTGTTGTACAGATTTTTTCCTTTACCTTTTCTAGCTCTTTCAAAGTTTCTTCTTTGCTTTCGCAAGAAGACAAAATATGCCCGTACTCCTGCAAAACTCGATCCCTAACCTTTAGCTTTAATGCCTGATCCTCTTGTGAATCACTATTTGCCAAAACATGAAAACGCACAACTTTTGCTGAAATACCACCCTGAATCATTTGAGAGTATCCTTTGGTCCAATGAGCCCCAAAAGCTGCACTAAATGTAACTCCAATTACAACGGCGGCACACCAATACCACTTTTCTTTTTTCCAAAGGTCTTTTATTGTTTTCTTTAATTTATTTAATCTACTCATGTCCTCACCCTTTTTCTTTGTTAAAGGGATGATTTCCTTTTTTTTGCTTATTTAATCATCGAATTCTCCCTGTATCTCGAATTTTTATTTCTGGCTCCACAACAATCGTCACGTCCTTCCAAAAATCTCCAGAATATTCAGGATCCACACGACGCAAACGCACCGCCAAACCTAAAAGCTCCGCTGTATCTTGTTCTTGTGCTATTTTCATTGTATTTTGAATTTCTGTTTTTATGATTTCAGAGAAGAGATTTTCCAATTTTTTTGTTCCTTCCTCGGAAAAAGCATCTTTACTTGCGTTTCCTAAAAGATCACCATGAATACGCAAACGGATCAAACACTCCGTTTTACCATCCTTCTGGGGCTTAAAATCGTAGTCTACATCACCACGCACAACCCTCAATGGAACACGTTTTCCATTTTGATCTGCCTCCAGTACAGCACCCTCTGCCTCACCCAACAAAAATAAATACCCCTGCTCCTCTTTATCATTTAAAAAAGTAGAGAGTTCCATATTTACAACTGCAACGCCTCCCCCTAAATAGAGGCCACTTTCCGTTGGCTCAATTCTAGGTAAAATACTTGAACCTCTTTGTTCTGCCAGCTCGGTAAAAAAGGTATCCATATCTAACCCTTTCGTAACACCTACCTCTTTTGCAGTATTCTTAAAAAAGTCCCATAGGAAAAGGCCTGTACCATTATCTTCTTCCATCATTGACTCTATACAGGCTTCTGCCTTAGCCTCTGTAGCCAAAACTGTTACCTTTTTGGATATATCCTGGCTTCGCTCTAGTTCTTCTAATAAAGACATCAACAGTATTTTATCCTCCAGTATGCTCTTGCCAAAAACAATCATTTTTAGCTGTCCCAGCTCTGTTTTGCGGGAATTTCGGCTATCGTTGCTAGCTATGGCATCCGCCAGGGTTTTCCCCTCACAAACCATCTTTTTGGGCTCTTTTTCTTCCGTTTTAGCGGGAGCAAAGGATATAATATACCCCTCATCCTTTTTATCCACTCCCATAGTAATCATATACTCTCTGTCCTCTGGATCCCTTTTATCCCAACATCCTGTTGTTATAAAAAGGGGCAATACCGTTAATACAATCCATTTCCACTTATTCATATTTGCCCCTCCCTTTCATTGCATCGATACATAGGGCAACAAAAGGCAAAAGGATCAAAAAAATACCATTTAGCCATGGCGCAACCCTAAGCCTTAGCCAGTAAGCAGATGCCATATCTTGAGGTAATAAAGCTACAATAAACACAATAGGAATCCATAAGAATAACCATCGGTTGCGCTTTCTAGCTCTGCCTCGGAACATCCTGATGCATAAATCTGTTGCAAAAAAAAGCAAAATTGACACATAAAGAAAGGTAGTAACCATCCAAAACCAAAGTAGAAACAAGTCCTGTCTTCCTAAAAAAATCCCGGAAAAGCTCACTCTTTCTAACATCTGTAAGGTTGGTAGCAATTTTCCCGATAACACTTCAGCACCATATACAGCCAAGGATAAAAATACCAAAACTGTAGTCGTAATGGTGGTGACCATACAAGTCAACCAGATACGTCTACCACAGTGGGCCCTTTTTTCTAAATACGGAAAGATAAATAAAAGGGCAACCATACCTTGAAATACAGGTCCAAAAAAGGGTGCACTACTCCAAATACTTTTCAAATCTGGAATTTGGATAGGCAAAACGCGGTTATAGTCAGCGGAAATAGCTACAAAAATTAAAATAAAGATTAAGGGAACAAACACAACAAAAAACAAAATTTCAGATGCCCTAGCACTGCACTCACATCCCTGGACAGCCGCCAAACCACACACCATAAGCATAAGGGCAATTAATAGCCACAGAGGCGTTAGCGGAAGCATAGCAGACGAAATAACATCGCAGAACAAGCGTAGCTCTAAGGCAGCATCAAACACCAATTTAGCACCCAAGCCGAGGGCAAACACTGTGCCCAAAAGTCGACCAAATGAGTGCTCAAACCACTCTACTGCCGTATAGGTAGGATGTTTTTTCCCCATATAAACTAAAAAGACTGCAACCAATGAAGCAACAACACCCCAGATTATTGTTACAATCCAGCAACTATTTCCTGTAGTCTCTGCCAATTCGCTTGGCAAAAACAGAACTGCCGTACTAAAAAAATACAGCAGTAGCATAGATTCCAGCTGGCGCACAGAAATTTTATGGTTTTCTGCAAACATAATTAATCTCCTCCCTTTCGCCCTCTTGCCGATGGCCTAGTAAATATAGGGCGTCGTTTCATCTTTTGTAAAGGCATACGAAAAATAGTATCTTCCCAGTCCACATCATCGTTTACGGATGCAGAACAAAATGGATACATAAAAGGAATTCCATAAGAAGTTAAGCTACACAAATGGGCTAGAATAAATAATAAGGACACCCACAAACCAAATAACCCAAATATGGCTGCAAAAAAAATAGTTAAATATTTACACAATCGAAGCCCGGAAACCAAAGATACATTGGGAATAACAAAAGTACAGATTCCCGTAAGGGCAGAAACAATAACCACGGCAGGGCTTACAATGCCGGCCTCCACTGCTGCTGACCCAATAATGATACCACCAACAATACCAATGGTTGAACTTACAGGGGATGGCAGCCTAATTCCTGCCTCTCGCAACAACTCAAAGGCCAATTCCATTATGACAACTTCCCCAACTACAGAAAATGGTATGTTTTGCCTTGTGGTAGCAATCTTCAAGGCTAGCGCCGTTGGTATCAATTCAGGATGATATACCGACAGTGCAATGTAAAGCCCCGGTAACGCAATTGCCACAAATGCCGCCACATAGCGAATGGCACGGATAAAGCTCATAATCTCCCAGCGGTCATAGTAGTCCTCCGCCGCTTGGAAGAAAACATTCAGCGTTACAGGAAGCATCACAACAAAAGGCGTGTTGTCAATAACTAATACAACCCGTCCCTCTAACAAGGCAGATGAAGCCTTATCAGGCCTTTCTGTCATTTGCAATTGAGGAAAGGGGGATAGCCAACGCTTTTCCAAAAGCTGCTCAATATATCCACTGTCCAAAACTGCATCTAGACTCATAGTATCCAACTGTTTTTCAATCATTTTCAGTGTTTTTGGCCGTACCAAATCTTCCATATACATTAGTGCCACATCCGTTTTACTTCTTGCACCTATTTTCTTTCGCTTCAGCTTTAGCTTTGTATCCCGAATTCGGCGGCGAATTAAAACAATATTAATAGCCATGACCTCCAAAAAAGCATCCTTTGGCCCTTGAACCACCACTTCCGTTTGCGCTTGATTCACCCCTCGGGAAGGAAACCCTTTTGTGGAAGCCTGCAATGCAAAGGCATTGCCATCCATAAACAGCACCGTATCCCCCAGTAATACCGCATCATATACTTGCTGTAAGTCTGTTATCTTGCTGATTTCCCTTACCGCAATAATATCCTCCATTAAAACTTCCAGCAAACCACTATCGTTACACTCTTTGTATCGACTCATTAGGTTGGTCATAATAAAGTTTTGGATTGTGTCACCGTCTATCATATTATCCGTATAAACCATAAATAGCCTTGATTTACCGCTACCCACGACAAATTCACGCATCACAATGTCGCCACAGTCTCGAAACGACTCTTTGATGGCAACTATATTTTCTGCCAGATCTTTTGAAATCTGCATACATCCACCGCCTTCCATTTTTGCTTATTTTTCCTTAAAATGCAAAAACTATACATCGGGATTTCTGCATCAAGCAAGATCATAGGCCTCCGTTTGTATCCCTGTAACTCTCCCCAATAAAAAGATATAAAACCTTAATTGCCATTATCCAAGGGATTCATTTTTTACAACCACCCTGGCCGTTGACCAGCTAAAATATACCTGGCATAAGGGATAAGAGTAAAAGCTCCCCCTTAAGTTCTGGATATGAAAACTACAAGGCATTTACTTGCTTCACACACAAAAAAAACGCCCATATTCAATATGGACGTTTCGTTTGATTTTATATTCAATTAAGCCATTGAGCCACCACCAACAATTAAATCGGTGTTTTTAAATGAAAATACCTGCATATCATATGCACGTGCTAATTTTTCTAAAGCAAGTTCCCTCTGGGATACTCCCAATTTTACCTGATCCAGCGTAAGCTTTGTAATATTTCCTGCAGCATAATTCACTTCTGCAGTTTTCAAATCAGCCTGAGCCTGAGCTAGATCAGCCTTTGCCTGATTATAATTTGCTTCCGTTTGCTGCAATTGAACATAAGCATTACGAATTGCAATTTCCTTATCCTCTTTTGCTGCCTTCAAATTCCTTTGCGCTGACTCATAAGAGTTTTTATTGCTCTTATTAGAAGAATCCGGTGTAGATTCCGATAAGTAGTTTTTGTTGAACTTTGCATCCTCAACTGCCTGCTCCTGCAACAAGATACTGTAATCCTTCTTCATCTGGGCATTAATATAAGCCTCCAAAGAGCCCTGTAACACATAGGGTTCAAAGTCCGCATCATATTCTACTTTGTACTTCTTATCAATTGATTCTCCAATAATATTATTTAAACTCATATACATCTGTTCTAATGTTTTTTCCAGCTGATAAATGTTTACCTTGCTTGCATCATACTCTGCTTTTAATTGGTCTAACTTATATTGACTTATCATTCCTAAACGATACTTTGTTTGACCCTGCTCGTATAATGTTTTTTGAAGTTCGCCGGTTTGCTTTAACAAATCTAAGTTTGCCTCATTCTCCACGATGGAAGAAAAGGTATTTTTTAAGGTAGCTTCAAGAGCTAAGCTTGCAATCTGCGCTGCATACTTATTCTTTGTCATACCACTATCAGTATTATATACTGCTGATGAATACATATAAACTGCATCGTTTACCCATTTTTGATAATCATAAGTAGGCACAGAAAAAGAGCCAACTACATCCCATAAATCCTCTTTGGATTCTTGCAAAAACTCATTGTTTTTTTGCAAATCAATTAGCTTAATACTATGTTTCTTTGCCTTTTCCAGAGCCTGCTCGTAGGTCAAAACAGGAATATCTTGAGCTGCTGCTTCAGTTACAGCCACCTCTGTTGCGGAAGGTGTTTCTGCACCGTATGCTGTTGTACCAAAAAGAGTCACCGCCAGTGCTAAGGCCACCACACCTTTAGTGCTTCCTATCATTTTTTTCATGGTATTTCCTCCTCAAAGCCGCTTTTGTTTTTATGATAAAACTAATTATAACATATTTTTTAGAAAATTCTAGTACATTAAGGATTTCTTAATCATTTCTTTTGAGGATTTTATTAATCTTAACTTGGTTTTTCAGAAAATTCGAAAATACAGTTCCACGCAAAATATAGGGTTATTCCCTATCACACAAAAACCACCAAAGCATACGTTAAAACTGAAAAATAGGAAACAGAACCTAATATTGTTTGGAAGTAAAATTTAACGAACCTCTAACAAATATACTTTTCATAAAAAAAGGAACCCCCTAAGGGGTTCCTCTTAAACTACTTAGAAACTAAGTAGTAATTATTTTGTGCCACCATTCAATGTAGCTGTCTTTGTAGCTGCATCCCATGTTACATCTGTTACGCCCAAAGCTGTACCCAAATCTCTCAAAGGCAAGAATGTTCTGCCGTCTCTGATTTCAGGAGCTGCGGAAGCAGGGATTGCGGAACCATTTACATAGATTGTCTTCTGACCAACAGTCATAGTGATGATTCTCTGTCCGTACATGATTGTAACTGTTCTAGCTTCTGCGTTCCACAATACGTTGTTTGTGTTTACGCCAAGAGCCTTGGAGATTGCTCTTACAGGCAACATTGTGTAACCAGCGTCGCTGATGTAAGCTGCTACGTCCAATTCAACTTTGTTTTCGCCAGCTACCAAGTATTTTTCGCCAACAGGTACTACTACCTTAGTTGTGAAAAGGTTATCCTGGTCTCTACCGGATGTTACTACGTTAACGAATGCTGCTCTTACAACTTCACTGTAATCGCAAACGTCTGTTACATAGCTATCTTCTTTAATATCCTTAACTGCAGGACGAGTAAAGTCTTTACCTACTGCATCTTCCAATCTCTTAATTTCGTTAGCCAAGTCTTTATCTGTATTGATATCATCAGCAGCAAAGAGTAACTGTGCTTCATATGCCTTAGCTAAAGTAGATTTAATCTTCAAATCATAAGCGCCTGCAGGAATGTTTCTCTGCATGAACAACTTCATATCTTTGATAGTTACTGTTGCTTTCGCATCAGATTCATCCTTAACATAGAAAGAAAGTTCGCCTTTATCCTTGGATGTTGTATCTTTGATTTCAAGATCTGAATCTTTGTCGATTTCAAATGTTGCGTCTTTTTCGAACTGAATCATATCGCCTTTATCTACTGCAAATGTGAATTCAGCTTCATCCTTCGCCCAGAGACCTTCTTCTGCCTCTGTGATTACGATAGATGTAGGAACTTCTGTATTCCTGTAGTCGATAATCAAATCGTTCTGTTCTGCCTTAACTGTGTAAGGTTTAACAAATTTAGCGATTTTTACTTCCTGTTTGTCAACCAAAGCGCCTTCGAATGTCAACTTAACGTCGCCTTCGAATGTAGGGTCAGCAACCAATTCCAACTGGAATGTTACTGTTGCTGGATCCTTCTGGAGATCTACGTTAACATCATCAAATACTCTCTTTTTGAACTCAAAGTTCTTGTGATCGCCATTCTGGTATGCATCAAAGAATGCTTTTTCCCAATCAGAGTTCTTTACATCAGAAACTGATGCATCTTTACCACTGCCTTTAGTTACAAAGAAGTTGTCTGTATCTATTACCTTTACATCTGTTACATAAACGCCTTCAGGCAAATTAAAGTTAAAGCCCTGTCTCATGGACCAAGCGCCAGCAAATGTTTCTTCAGCTGTTACTTCCAAAGACAAGTGATCGGAGTCATCTGTAATACCGTAGTTTTCAACATTAACGCCACTGTAGATTACTGGAACATCATCATCTTCGTCTACAGTAAGGTTTACTTTGTAATCAACAACTTTAGCTACTTCGCAAGAAGCAGAATCCATGTTGCTGGATTTAGCTGTGATTGTTGCAACTGCACCAGCTTTTGCGGAAACTGCTTCAATCTCAGTACCCTTTAATGTGATTTCATCTTTACCTTCTTCAGTAACAGTCAACTTAATTTCGTTTTCGTCAACCCAAGTTACGCTAGCAAACTCAGCTGTACCCATGTTTTTCTTTACAAACTCAAATCCTTTGCTTAATTTCAAGGAAATTTCTGTATCCTTTTTAAAATTATCAACTGCGGATTCAATCTTTAACCCATTGCTATTTAAAGCAACGATTTCTTCTTCAGCTACGTCTACAGTTTTCTTTACAGAAACTTTAAGACCTTTGCCAAGGATTGAAGCATAAACCAAGTCATCTGTTTTTACCATCTTAGAATCTACAGATACTGTTGCTTTTCTGCCTTCACCTGTTTTATCCATAATGGAAATCAAGTCAACATAAACAATATCATCCTTATGCAACTTACCAACAATTGTAAACTCTAACTCATCATCCACAATTTTAATGTCTTTGAAAGTCACGTTGCTAACAGCGCCTGATGCTGCTAATGCTTTGTCATATGCAGTTTGAGCGTCTGCTGTTGCTTCCTTTGCTTTGTCTAAAGCAGTTTTTGCCTTGTCCATAACATCTTTAGCTGCAACAACTGTAGCATCGGCTGCAACGAGTTCTGCTTCTTTTTCTGCTACTGCATCTTCATAAGCTTTCTGCTTTGCTACTGTGTCAGCCATTGCTGCTGTCAAAAGATCCTGTTTTGCAGCAAGCACTGCATTTGCGTTGTCTAAAGCAGTTTTTAAGGTTGCAAGTTTAGCTGCATCGGGATCAGGTTTTACTTTTTCTTCATCATAAGCAGTCTGAGCAGCTTCAACTTTGCCTGATGCTGTTGATACAGCTGTTACTGCTGTACCTGTTTCTGATGTAGGATTGTATACTACTAATGCCGCATCCAAGTTTGTTTTTACGTCAGCACTTGCTAGTGCTGCTACTGCATCATCATGTTTGTCTGCTGCTGCTACTTTTGCTTTATAGTCTGTTGCTGCACCATCATAAGCTTTCTGCTTTTCTTCTTCAGCTTTTTTTGCATCATCCAATGTTTTCTTGGCTGCTACTAGTGCTGCATTGCTTGTGTCAACAGCTGTGCTGTCATCCAAACGCACACCAAGATTTTTGGATGTGTCAAAATTTGCTTTATCCCAATCTGCATTGTCCAAAGTAACTGTTACATCCATTTCAGGTGTAGAACCACTTGTCAGCTGATAATCTGTACCTGTTACTTTCAACTGAAGTTCAGGGATATCGCTAGCATTGAGTTCGCTACCCACACTAATTTTGCCACTGAAACCTTTGGATTTTTCCAAGGCATCAATAACCTTAGCTGTAGCAGTAACATCTCCCTTTGCAAACGCTGTTGCAGGAACAAGGGAAGCTACCATAGCTGCAGCCATAACGAAAGAAATAAACTTCTTCATCGTTAAATTCCTCCTTTTAATTTTAAGTATTTGTTTGTGTTTCGTTTTATAATTATACAACGAATGCAGTTCAATTGTTCAGCCTTGCTACTTATGTCCCTTCCTGTTTCGTTTGCCAAACCTTGGCTCCTTCGCTCTTCCCTCACACCCATTCAGGAGAGTCGACCTCCGTCCCCAAGCTTTGCCTCCCGTCCCATTCCGTTTCACAAATAGGAAAGCCTTACCATTTACTATGCAAGGTTATTATACGCATGGATTTTTAAAATGACAAGAGATTATGGCAAAATGTAACATAACTGTAATAATGGTGAAATGCTGGTTTTGTCCCCTTGTAATATATAACAACCCCTTGCAAATGAAGGATTTTAATGGCTTATATAGATAGAAATTCCCGTATTTCCTTTTGATTGTCCCCTCAACACTTAATCTGGCTCAACATTCCCCTCAATAAAAAAAGAACCCCTTACGGGGTTCCTTTCTTTTTGCTATATGCACGCTTTCAGTAATAATTACTTGCTGCCGTTCATTGTAGCTGTTTTTGTAGCTGCATCCCATGTGATGTCTGTTACGCCCAAAGCTGTAGCCAAATCTCTCATAGGAAGGAATACTCTGTCACCTGTGATTTCAGGTGCTGCGGAAGAAGGAATAGCGGAACCGTTTATATAAACAACCTTCTGGCCTACTGTCATAGTGATGATTCTCTGACCGTACATGATTGTTACAGTTCTAGCTTCTGCGCTCCACAATACGTTGTTTGTGTTTACGCCAAGTGCCTTGGATACTGCTCTTACAGGCAACATTGTGTAACCAGCTGCGCTGATGTATGCAGGAACGTCCAATTCAACTTTTTCTTCACCAGCGATCAAGTAAGATTCGCCAACAGGTACTACTACCTTTGTTGTGAAGAGGTTATCCTGGTCTCTACCACCTGTTACTACGTTGATGAAAGCTTCTTTTACTGTGTTGCTGTAATCGGAAACGTCATCAATGATGTTGTTGTCTTTACCATCTGCTGCGTAAAGAGCTGCTTTATCATATGCTGTGCTCATGGATGTTGCAACCTTCAGGTTGTAAGCACCTGCAGGTACGTTTCTCTGCATGAACAATTCAATATCTTTGATTGTTACTACTGCTGCTTCATCATCAGATTCAGACTTGATTGCAAATGCAAGTTCGCCATCTTCTGTTTTCTTATCTTTCAATTCCAAACTGGAATCTTCATTTACAGCGAATGTTGCGTCATCTTCAAACTGAATCATGTCGCCTCTATCTACTGTCAATGTGAATACTGCATTTGTATCCCACAAGCCAGCTTCAGCTTCTGTGATAACGATAGGTGTTTCGATCTTTGTGTTTCTGTAATCGATGATTACGTCGTTCTGTTCTGCCTTAACTGTGTAAGGTTTAACAAATTTAGCTACTGTTACTTCCTGTTTGTCAACCAAAGAACCTTCGAAGCCCAATACTACGTCGCCTTCGAATGTAGGATCAGCTACCAACTGTAACTGGAATGTTACTGTTGCAGGGTCTCTATCCAATGTTACGTTAACATCGTCAAATACTCTTTTTGCGAATTCAAAACCTGTGTAATCAGCTTTTTTGTAAGCTGCTTCGAAAGCTGCTTCCCATTCAGATGTACCAGCTGCTACGTCGTTCTGAACGAAGTTTTCTGTTTCGATAACGTCTACGTCTGTTACGTATACGCCTTCGGGCAATGTGAAGTTGAAGCCCTGTCTCATGGACCAAGCGCCAGGGAAGGATTCTTCAGCTGTGATTTCCAATGTCATATGATCGGAATCATCTGTCAAGCCTGTGTTGTTAACGTCTGTACCACTGTAAATTACAGGGATATCTTCGTCTTCATCAACAGAAAGTGTTACTTGGTAATCAACAACCTTAGCAACTTCTACGGAAGCTGTACCAACGTTTTTCGCTGTGATTTTGATTGTTGCAACATCGCCAACTTTAGCTGTTGTAGCTTCAATTTTGATGCCTTCTAATGTGAATTCATCATCTGTTGTAGCTGTGAAAGTTGCTTCGTTACCATCGATTTTCCAATCGGCAAGGCCTGCTACTGCAGTGTTAGCAAATTCAAAGCCTTTGCTCAACTTCATTGTGAATTCTGTGCCAGTTGTGTAAGAACCATCAACTGTAGGTTCGATTGTCAAACCTTTGCTGTAAAGTTCTGTTACTTCTTCAACTGCTACATTTACTGTTTTCTTAATGGAAGCTTTGATGCCTTTGTCTACGATTGTAGCGTATACTAAATCATCAGCTGTTACCATTTTGGAGTCTACGGATACTGTTGCTGTTTTGCCAACGCTTACTTTTGTCATTTTAGAAGCCAAGTCGATAGCTACAACATCATCTTTCGCAAATTTACCTGTAAATGTGTATGTTACTTCATCTTTTGCAAAATCTTTTGTTGCTACAGTGATTGCTGCAGGCGCATCAACCAAAGCTTCAAACTCATCATTTGCATCTGCTGTAAATTCAGCACCATCCAATGTTACTGTTACGTCAACAGTGGGTGTATCGCCACCTGTTACCTGGTAGTCTACACCTGTGATCTTAAACTGCAATTCTGGCGCATCAGCCTCTGTGATTACACCATCGAAATCTTTGCCTTTTTCCAAAGCGCCGATTACTTTAGCTGTAGCGGAAACTTCACCTGCTGCAAACGCTGTTGCAGGAACAAGGGAAGCTGCCATTGCTGCAGCCATAACGAAAGAAACTACTTTCTTCATCGTTACATTCCTCCTTTTAAAATATGTACTTAGTTTTCGTTTTCGTTGCATAATTATAAAACGAATGCAGTTCAACTCCCCCTCCAATTGTTTCGCCACAGCCGTTCAGCTTGACAACCTTTGAAACGCCGTTTCTTTTCACCCATACTACAAAAAAACTTAATTTCGCCACTTATCTCACCGAGCGTTGTTTTGACCCAACTGCAGTGCGTTGTTTACTGTGCTTGATTATTATACGAATCATTTTGCAACTTGACAATAACTTATGTCAATCTGTAACGTAAATGTAACACAAGTGCAATATTAACGGCTATCTTGTAATATAATAAGCATATATATGGTTTTATATGAAATAATTAACAGTATATATTTGTAATAAATTGATAATTATAGTTATTTATGCTAAATTTTCTAATTTTCATAAGAACATATAGTGATTGTCCGTTTTTTAATATCACTCCTTTTATAATGTTTACATAATTTCAAAATTCTTCTAGATATATTTTCTTTATGAGTAAAATTACAACCCTTTTAAACAAACTTCCGCTAAAAACACCTTCTTTTTTTGATGCAACATAAAGTACACACACTATATCTGTAATATCCACTTCTTAATAAAAAAAGAAAAAGTTTTTTACAAAAAAAAGAGCGAAATACTCTCGCTCTTTTTTTCTATGCAAAATATATTCATTTTTTAAACAACAAAGGAGGCTAACTATTAAAACCAATTAGCCCCGTTTTTTACCATATTCATTTCTTAGTGCTTGGTTAAATGCTGCACCCATCAGCATAGCAATTACACTTGCATTAAGCCAAACCAGAAAGGCTATAATTGCACCAATTGAACCATAGATCACCGAGTATTTTCCCATATGGTCGACATAGTAGGCAAAACCCACAGAGAAAACAACCCACGCTACCATTGATAACACTGCACCGGGAAAAACATATTCTTTCTTAGGACGAATATTGGGAGAAAGAAAATATACGCCCGAAATGACACACAATACCCCTAAGGCAATGGGTAGAAAACGAACTTTTGTCCAAATTTCAATAAAAGTGTCTGCTAAAGGTACAAAGACGCTGATAAATTCCAGAGCACTTTGGCTCACTAACAATACAATTAACAATGCTGGCACAAAGATAATAATTAAGAATGTGAGGAAAATAATACGCAAAGTATGCCTTTGTGGCTTTTCCCCTCCATAAATCTTATTTATTGCGGCCACCAAGCTCTTAACCGCCCGCAGGGGGAACCAAACAGTAAAAACCAACCCAAATGTAAGCCACGCACCGCTACTGGTTTCAGTCATATGAGCAATTGTCAAGTTTATTAAGGTTACCACATCATCTGGTAGCAGTGCAGAGGCGTCTCCTTCCACCGTTATCATGGGCAAATGCAGAAATCCTAGCAACGAACTAATAAAAATCAAAAATGGGAATATTGCAAATATTAAATAATAGGTTAAAGAGGCTGCAGTTTTACTGATTTCATTTGTAAAGTAGCCATCAACCGTATGAAACACCACTCTCTTCCACGGTCGATCCACCTTTGCAGCTAATCTTCTCCTTACCATAGCCCTCAACCTTCCTTTTTCTGTTGAAAGAAATATGCAACTTTCAACAATGCCTTCTCGCCCATGAATTTCTCACCTACATGGGCAATTTTCATGGCAACCCCTGGTATCATGACCACCTTTTTTGCAAACATCCCATCAATGGCATATTTCGCAACATCAAAAGAACGCATTCCCTTTAGGGCAAATCTAACTCCTGCCCTATCGTTAAATCCAGTATTCACAGGCCCAGGGCAAAGGGCACAAATATGCACATGGCTACCATCTTTACGTAGTTCCTCATATATAGCCTCTGTAAGCCTCAATACATAGTTTTTCGTGGCATAATAAGTTGCCATCAACGGGCCTGGTAAAAAACCCGCTGAAGATGAAACATTTAAAATGTACCCTTTATCCTTTTTCCGAAAATCTGATAAGAACAATTTGGTGAGAATATGCACGGCTCTTACATTCAGATCTAACATGTTCAGTTCTTGCTCCAAAGGAATTTCCCAAAAACGCCCAAAGGCGCCATATCCTGCGTTATTTACCAAAATGTAGATATCCTGCTCCTTTACTGCCTCATACAGTTCATAGCATTCTCTTTCCACAGATAAATCAGCAGAAATAATTTGTACATCTGTTTTCAAATGCTTTTTCGCCTGCTCCATTTTGCCTGCATCCCTACTTACTAAAATCAAATCATAACCCATGCGGCTTAAAATAAGGGCCATATCTCTACCAATACCACCCGAAGCCCCTGTAATCAATGCTTTCATCATTTCACTTCCTATTCCTATTCGCTTAAAAATCTATAACCGAAACCCAACAAATTGCTACCCTTTTGCGTTATTTACCTTTTGACTATTTTTCCACTTTTCTATCTGCTTTTATGCTTCATATATTTACTATACGAATACTTTTCCAAAATATCAGTCTAGCAAACCTTTGCAATTTAAATATGCAAGTAAATCTTATGTGAATTCTATTCCACCTTTTGGTTCTCCAATTTCCTTTTTTCGAACACCATTCTATCTCATACCCAAATACATATGGGTTATTATCGCAATCTTACCTCTTATTTCTGCTCTGGCATAGATTTATCCACCAATTCTCTTGCTTTGAGGTAGTTTCGCCAACCTCCATATTGGGAAATTTCCTTCATCCCCTCTACCAAAAGAGGTTCTCCAATAACACCAAGAACTTGTTCTCCTCTTTCCAGCATAACCTTTCCGATAGAAAGCCCTTGGGGCTCCCTTTGTAATACCTGGGCAAAACCTGCCGCAGGTACTTCCCAAATTTCCACATCTACGGTGTTACAGTTAGGATCTTCGCTACGGCTACGTATCATAGCTGGATGGCGATCCTCCACACTCCACAGACGATAGCTTTTTTCTGTCTTATCCTCACGAACAAAGGTTGCCCCTACCTCTAGTAAATTTTCTTCAAGCTCCAAACCTCTCATCAATGTTCCATTTACAGCCAACAAAACCCCTTTTTCTCTCTTTCCATTCATGGAATTCCCCCCAGTCTGTAGTCCTATCTTCTATGATTATTTTTTAAATCACAATCATTCCATTTTATATTTAAATTCAGGAATTCTACCAATAAAGTTATAGTAGCACACTGTTAAGCCCATGTAAAACCAAAACTTTACAGCTCCATTTTTTCATAAACAAAAAAACGAGAGTCTAAACTCTCGCTTTTTGTAAACCCATCTTGATCACTGAGCCAAATTTACTACCAAAGAAGAAACGTCGGTCTTTTCAGAAAGAACGCCTCTATCGTAAAGCCAATCTGCATTTTGCTGCCATACACTTGCTTCCTGATGTAAGAAAGGGGCATCCGCAGTTTCCATTACTGGCAATAACATTTTCAAGCTCTGTTCTTCCACCGTCTTGGACAAAGGGAAGTTTTCCGCGTTTTGGTTATCCAACAAAATTTGTAAGCTTTCATCAGGGTTTGCCTTCATATCCGCAAAAGCCTTCTTACAAGCACGCAAAAACTTCTGGATTTTTTCCGGATTACTTTCTACTGCATCCTTGCCTGCTAAACATACCAATTCATACTGCTGAGGCACACCGTAGTCAGTAGGGTAGAAATAATTAATTTCAAAGCCATTTTCCTCTAATTGAGGTACTTCATGGTTCACCATATTTCCAATGGTAGCATCCACCTGACCAGTGGTTAAAGCAGTTAATAAATCAAAGCCAACATCAATAAACTGACAATCATCTGTAGAGAGGCCAACATTTTCTAGCATGGATTTTGTAATTTCTTCGGAAAGTATGGTTCCCGCATAGCCAATTTTCTTACCTTTTAAATCCTCTGCACCCTTTATGCCACTATCTTTTAATGCAATTACTACATTTAAAGAACTCTGGGTCAATGCGCCCACAGAAACAACAGGAACTTTTTCTTCCGTTGCAGTTAAAATAGCATCTTGCAAGTAATAAATGCCTAAGTCAGCCTTACCAGCTGCCGGCAAGGAAATACCATCGTTTGGGTTTGCTGGGAAATTAATTTTTAGATTTAAACCTTCTTCTGCAAAGTATCCCTTTTTCAATGCAGTATAAAGGAAACTATGAATGGCATTGGGGTACCAGTCTAAAACGATAGAAAAATCCTCTGTCTTTGCTGTATCCTCTGGGGTAACTGCGGTTGCTTTGTCACTTCCACCGCAGCCTGCCACGCCAATGGCCATAGCCGCTGTCATTAAAAAAGCTAGTATTCTTTTTTTCATGATTATATTTCCTTTCTCCAATTAACCGTCTTATTCTCAATCATTGTGATCAACCAAACAGTCAGCATCGCAACAACGGATAGCAATACTACCGGGGCAAAAACCCCTGCACCGTCTAGTTGGGTCATCATTCTCTTGCTAAAATACCCAAGGCCCTTTTGTGCCCCCAACCACTCTGCAATGGCGGCTCCAATCACACTAAGGGGAATTGCCATCTTAATAGCAGAAAAAAAATGGGGTAATGCAGTGGGCAGCTTTAGTTTTAAAAAAATATCTTTTTTTGTAGCACCATAAGTATATAGTAATTCCTCCATCTCCCGCTTAGTGGACTTAAAACCGTCAAAAACCGTAATAGCAATGGGGAAAAACGTAATTAAAATGGTAACCAAAACCTTGCTCCAAATGGAATATCCGAACCAAAGGATAAATAAGGGTGCAATGGCTGTGGTTGGAATAGTTTGGGAAGCCACAATCACGGGATATAGTGCTTTTTCAACCTTTGGGCTCCAATCCATGGCAATGGCCAAAAACAATCCCAAAAACACCGAAATGAAAAGACCAAGAGTTGTTACCCCCATGGTAGCTGGCAAATGCACTGTAAATAAAGGTACTCTTAACTCCCAAAGTCGAACCAAAATATCAGTGGGGGATGGCAATATATATGCCGCATCAATTGCCATGGCAATTCCTTGCCAAATAGCTAGTAAAATCAGCACTAGTATAAAAGAAGGCAGATTCTTTTTCATAAACCCACACTCCTTCTCAGCTTTCCTATCAGGCTTTCCTTTAACTCCACTATTTCGCCTCGTTTTAAGTCTTCACGCTTTCTGGGATATCCCAAAGGCACCTGAATACACTCCATATCCGTAAAGGGTCTGGCATTCTGGATAATATAAATATACTTTGCTAGAAAAATTGCCTCCTCCACATCATGGGTAATAAAGATTATTGTTTTATGATAATGCTCCCATTGCCTAAGCAACCATTCTTGCATCTCCACCCTAGTCAAATAATCTAAAGCACTAAAGGGCTCATCTAACAAAAGCATTTCAGCGCCAGAAAGCAGTGTTCTTGCAAAGGCCACTCTTTGCTTCATCCCCCCCGATAAATCCCTAGGGAATTTATTTCTATACCCTGCCAACCCCACCTGTTCTAATACTTGAGCCGCTTTTTTTTCTTGTTCACTGGCAGGAACCTTAGCAAGCTCCATAGGTAGACAGACATTTTTTCCAATATTTCGCCAGGGAAAAAGCAAATCCTTTTGGGGCATAAAAGCGCTATAATTTTTTATGGTTTCTATGGGTTTTTCATCCACTAAAATTTTCCCTTGATCTGGCTTTTCCAAACCACTCATTAAGCGAAACAGGGTGCTCTTACCACATCCGCTTGCACCAATAATTGCCACAAGCTCACCGTCTGCTACCTCAAAAGACAAATCCTTCATCATCCCTTGTGTATCTTCCGGATATCGGAAGGATACTCCTTCAAACCGCAGCATAACGCCACACTCCTTTTTAATCCCCCATATCCATATGGTAGGACATTGCCCAAAATTCTCTTTCGTATCGACAACAATTAACGAATATTTCTAACAAATATGCTTCCCTTTTTATTGTTATATCAGACCCTAATTCGTCCACCAACTCCATAATTTCTTCCACACCCTTGCAATATTCCTCAGAAGAGTACCCTCTGACCCACTCTCCGTAGAAAGGATGGTCAACTGCCCCAGGGATTTTTTTGTGGTGCTCGCCAATCATTTTGTAGCTCCATGCACAAGAAAGGACTGCAACCAATACATCCAAAATATCCCCTTTATGGGCAACATCCAACATATAAGATGTGTACGATTGATTGGCTAGGGCAGTTTTTGTTGTTGCAATTTCCTCATCGGTTATGCCCAAACGCTTCATATAAGTCTTATGTACGTCCATTTCACCATCCAAGGTATCATGAACCATGCAAGCAAAACGACGCATCAAAGCCTCATCCTCTGCTTTAATAATACCCATAGCAAAGACCTTTGAGTACTGTAATAAGTATCTATAATCTTGCACCATGTAAAATCGGAAGCGATCCTCCCTTAAGGTTCCCTCACCCAATTCTTTTACAAAAGGTTGTTCTAGATATCCATGCCAAATATCCTTCACTCCCTCATACAGCCTGTCTGTAAACTTCATTTTTTTCCACCTTTCTTTCAAATCAAGTTTTTAAGGCAAGAATACGAAAATCACATTTTTCAATGTTTTCACCCACTCTTTACAATACTCCATGAAATAAAAAATAATTATATTTTCATCTAACATTTAAAACGTTGCAAATGTTATTTGACTTTATTAGAATAATTAGTAAAGATTGAGAACAATAAAAAAACCTTTCCCAAACAGGGAAAGGCCTTGCGCTTTCGAATTCATTTGCTTCCCTCCGTTGGTACTAACCACATCAAGTTCAAAGGGTTGGAACGAAAAAATTCCTCTCAGCTTCAACGAATCAAAGCACCCCCAGCCTTTTTTATTCAGTTATAATGGGTTCATTATAGTATAAAAACCAAGTCTTGTAAATAAAATTATCCTTAGTTTGTAAAAATAAACGTAATTAGAAAAAATATCCTTGCGTTTTTTGAAAAAGGCGTTAAACTGTATGTTGCACACTTTACACAAGAAACAATTTTAGTTATCAGAAAGGAGGAATAAAAACATGATGGATGATAATAAACTTTTAAAATTCGCACTTGATGCTGGAGAAATTATGCTTGCAAGCGGTGCCGAAACCCATCGTGTGCAAGATACTATGCATCGTATTTTATCGGTCAGCCATTCAACTGGTGTAGAAGCTTTAGCTATGAGTACTTTTCTAATTGTAAGTATTCCCAGTAACAAATCCGGCTCTCTCACTTTAACAAGGGGTGTTTATAATCGCTCCGTAAATTTTGAGAAGATTTGTTCTGTTAACGATATTTCAAGGGCTTTTGTATCCGGTCAAATTACCTTAGGGCAGGCATCAAGGCGATTGGACGAAATCAGCCACACCTCTGCCTACTCTCCTATTTCACGCATCGTAAGCTCTGGTGTCGCCTGTGGGGGCTTTACTATGGTATTAAATGGATCTTGGATAGACGGCTTAGCCGCCTTTGTCTTTGGCCTCATTATTGGGGTACTTTTAAGTTATAGTAATAAAACAAAGATCCCCTACTTTTTTAGCTGCCTAATTGGTGGATTTATTGCAGGGGCGGGCTCCGTTTTATTTCATAAATTTTTGCCTACTGCTGGTACAGATATGATTATCATTGGTAGCATAATGCCCTTACTTCCTGGGATGACTATGACAAATAGTATTCGAGATATTATGGAAGGCAACTTTATCAGCGGCACCTCAAAAATGGCAGAAGCCTTATTAATTGCCTTTGCCATTGCCGGCGGGGTAGGTTTTGCCATTACAGCGCTGGGATATTAAGGAGGGATAACCAAGATGACTTTTTTAACTATATTATTTGAATCTCTCATGTCTTTTTTTGCTTGCATTGCGTTTTCTATCTTATATAATGCACCCAGAAAAGAGCTGGTTTATTGCGGTGTATCAGGCGCCATTGGTTGGTTTATATATGCACTTTTAGGCCTATATATTAGCCCCACCATGGCTACCTTGATTTCTGCTGTGTTTGTTACGGCTTTTTCTCGGTTCGCCTCCTATCACAGGCAGGCTCCTTCAACCCTTTACCATATCCCAGGCATTATGCCTTTGGTCCCTGGTACCGTGGTATATAACACCATGACGGCAGCCTTGGCTGGCATGATTTTAGAAACCTATTCCAACATATTACTCGGTTTAAAATTAGCTGGTGCAATTGGGGCTGGTTCTATATTAATGTTGGCATTGCCTTATTCCTTTTTTGAAATTGTCCCAAGGAAGAACAAAAACGAAAAGAAGATTTCTTCCACCCATTCATAATGAAAAAGCTAGAATTTATACATGATCAAAAAACAAAAGGCAGAAATCGATTTTTCGATTTCTGCCTGAATCATTTTATAAATCACAATTCTCTTCTGCCTTCCAAAGCTCGAGAAAGGGTTACTTCATCTACATATTCCAAATCTCCGCCAACAGGAACACCATTTGCAATTCTTGTAACCTTTACTCCCAAAGGCTTCAAAAGCTTGCTAATGTACATAGCGGTTGCTTCCCCCTCCACATTAGGGTTTGTAGCAAGTATGACCTCTTTCACAACGTCATCCATGCGGCTCACCAATTCCTTAATGCGGATATCCTGAGGTGAAACGCCTGTCATGGGTGAAATGGCGCCATGTAACACATGGTAAACACCATGGAACTCTTTGGTCCTTTCATAAGCAGCCATATCTCTAGGGTCTTCCACCACCATAATGACACTACGATCCCTTTTTGCATTAGCACAAATGGGACACACATCCTCCTCTGTTAGGTTGCAACAAATAGAGCAATATCGAACTTTATCCTTTGCCTGTAGAATTGCTTCAGATAAGGCAGCCACCTGTTCTCTCGGCATATGAATGATGTGAAACGCAAGCCTTTGGGCTGATTTCCCCCCAATTCCGGGCAGGGCTGCCAACTCTTCAATCAACCGCGTAATGGGATTTCCATAATAATTCATAATATCCCTCTTTTATCTCAATTAAAAGCCCATGCCCATTCCGCCGCTCATTCTGCCCATTTCATTGTTATACATTTCTTCGACCTGGCGAATTGCTTCATTTACAGCAGAAATAATTAAGTCTTCCAACATTTCAACATCATCGGAATCTACGACATCAGGGTTTAATTTTAATTCTTTAATTTCTTTTTTCCCTGTAATCACTACCTTAACTGCACCACCACCGCTAGTCATTTCCAGAGTTCTTTCTGCCAGCTCCTCCTGCTTTTCCAGCATCTGCTTTTGCATTTTCTGAGCCTGTTTCATTAAGTTATTCATGTTCATACCGCCCATACCGGGAAATCCGCCTTTTGCCATATGTCAATTCCTCCTAAATTATCTTTTATCATCTATTTGTATTATTCTATAATAAAACCCCTATTGCACGCAAGTCTTTTACTCCTCAAAATCCGCCTCTGGAAAATAACTGCTAAGGAGGCTGGCAAATTCCCCATCCTCTTCCGCTTCTTCTGCCTTACCATAGGTAGACTCAAACCAACGGTCATATTCTTCCTTGGTTATTGTCCGTATTTCAAAGGACTTGCCCGAAGCCTTTTCCAATATCGCCTCAATTTGTTGCATATTTTTATGCAGCATATCTATCAATGCTGCATAGGCACAAACCAGATATACACATTCATCCTCTTTAAAAGCAATGTCCACCTGCTTCAGCTGACTTTTTAAAATAACATCGTCCACTTCATTTCGTAAGAGGGGCCATTCCTCTTGAATGGTTTTTCGATCCTCAGGTAGAGCTGGTGGTTTTTTCTTAAGTTTTGATGCCTCTCTTTTCTCAGGCTTTTCCACTGCTTCATGAACCTGAACACGAACCCCTTGGGATACCTGTCTTTCCAGCCCCGCAACCTTAGCCGCCAACGCTGTCACATCCATCTGCGTCCATGGTGCACATAGACGTAATAGCTCGACCTCCAATAGAATTCGATCGTTGGTGCTGTAACGCATATTACTTTGTAAATAAGAGAAACGCTCTATGAGAAAAATTGCCTCATGGGGGGATAAAAATCTGCTGCATCCTTTCAAGCGCTCTAAATTTTCAGCTGACAAGTCCAGTATTCCCTTGGCATCAGGAATGGTGCTGACTAACAAAAAATTGCGCAAATGCACCAGATATTCGGAAACAAATTGCTTCATATCCCTGCCCGCAGCCATCATTTCTTCAACCAACTCCATAGCCCGCCGGCTATCCTTCTTCCCCAATGCCTCTGTCATATGAAAAAGCACCGTTTGATCCACCGCCCCCATAACATCCAAAACCATCTCTAGTGTGACTCGCTCTCCACTATAAAATGCAAGGCATTGGTCTAATATGCTTAAAGAGTCACGCATAGATCCATCCCCCAACTGGGCAACATAGCGCACAGCCTCGGGGGAAATTTCTTGTCCTTCTTGGGCCAGGTATTCCATTAGGGTATTGGCAATATCACCGGTAGTAATTCGGCGAAAATCAAACCTCTGGCATCGAGAAAGAATTGTTGCGGGAACTTTTTGAGGGTCCGTTGTTGCCAAAATAAAAATAACATGGGCAGGTGGCTCCTCCAAAGTTTTCAACAAAGCGTTAAAGGCGCTGTTTGAAAGCATATGCACCTCGTCTATAATATAGACTTTGTAATATCCTTCTGTAGGCGGATATTTCACTTCTTCTCTAATTTCTCGCACATTATCAACACTGTTATTGGAAGCAGCATCTATTTCAATTACATTTACACTTCTTCCTTTCAAAATATCCCGACAAAGGGCACATTCATTACAAGGCTCCCCTTCTTCCGTTGGAGAAAGACAATTTATGGCACGAGCAAATATCTTTGCAGTGGATGTTTTCCCTGTGCCTCTGGTACCACAAAATAAATACGCATGGGAAACCTTCCCTGCTTTCATCTGGTTTTTCAGGGTTTTCACAATATGCTCTTGTCCAATTACGCCAGCAAAGGTGTTTGGCCTAAACTTTCTATACAGTGCAGTGTAGGACATGGTCTCCCTCCTTTTTTCTCTCAAGACAGTATACCATATTGCTAAAAAAATGAAAAGCATCCTAACTTGACTAAGGTTATCTGAAATAGATATTACTCCCAAAATATGATATGTTTAGCGAAATGGGTTTCGTACAATACTTTCATTTCGCCCTTTTCCTCTATGCATAGCCTCACCCTATTCATTGTTTTTTCCTTCGTAATTCCACTAAATACCATAGTCTTTAACTCCAAAATACATAAGCAATGCTACAAAGGAAAAAAACCACTATTTCCATAAGGGCATGATTTATGAAAATTCATCAGAAAAAAACAGTGTTGACCTTTTAGATTTTCTCACAGAACAACCAACAGCCATTATCTTTCAAATCTTTTTTACGAGACTCCCTTTGAAACATTAAGCAACGTCATTAGAACCATTCCTGATGATGCTTATTCCGTATTCCAGTGGGAAGAAGTGGCTCAGTACATACTTAGAGAAAAAATCTCCTTCGCCTCTGCAACACAAGGTATTCATTGCCTTGACGCCTTTGGCAGGGCAGTTGAAGAACCCCCCAATACGTTTTTGAAACATTATAAGCCTCTAGGCATTTACAATCCACCTATGCCCTAAGAAGTTCCATCATATTACTTATCACAAAAAAAGCAGGTATCAGTCAAACTGATATCTGCCTTTTCATTTCATTTTACATACTCCCAAACAACTCTAGGGAGTTTTATAGAAATCCGTGCATCTGTTTTTGTTACAACGCCCAACGCGTTACCACGTTCCATGACTCCTCTCTGGCACCCTTACAACACACAAAAGTTGACTGCTTAGTGCTGCTGCCTTCCGACCCTGACACGGTTCACAGGCTCCTGTTGCGTAAGACCCGAGCATCAACGCCACTTTCCCTGGGCAGGCCATCATGCGCCGTACCGAGAACAGACATCACCCTCACTATAGCGGATTGTGAGTACAGGGCACCGCTACCTCCCCGGCTAGCACGGAAATATTACCGTCGTTAAATACATCAGTTAAGCTTCAAAAAATAAGTCATTAAATAACTAACTTTTTAGTCTTAAATAGCTTTATCAGTATAACCTCTTTTTATTCCTCTGTCAATATTGCACCACCGTTTTTACGAAACCGCCTAAAAAATAATCTCATCAATTGGCTACACTCATCTTGTAAAACACCTTCTTCCACCATTACCTGATGGTTGAATTTTGGCTCATTTAGTATATCCAAGATAGACCCTGCACAACCTGCTTTGTTATTTCTGGTTCCAAAAACTACCTTAGGAATACGAGCCTGCACAATCGCCCCAGCACACATAGGGCAAGGCTCAACGGTCACATAAAGGGTACAATCCTCTAACCGCCAATCTCCAACCACAGCTGCCGCTTCATCAATGACATCCATTTCGGCATGGCGCAACGGATTTTTGGCCGTATTTCGCAAGTTATGTCCTCGGGCAATAACTTCCCCATTCCGCACCATTACGGCACCAATGGGCACTTCCCCTGCAGAAAAAGCCTTTCTAGCCTCAATCAAAGCCTCTTGCATATATTTTTCACAATCCAACATATCTTACCCTTTCCTAGGAGGGGTTATGATTTTGAAAGGTATAAACTACCTGTTCTACCTACCCCTTCTGTTATATTCCAATAATCATCTATACCATCGCCATTCCAATCACAGGGATAAATGGCCTGTCCATATTGAATATCTTCATTTGATGAACGAAGCCCTCGCTCCGTAAGGATATATCGAATGGTGGTTCCAGTTGCATCACAAATGTATACCTCTTTTACACCATCACCATTTAAATCTCCGCTGTACAAGGCACCATAAAGACTTTCAACCCCTAAATGAGTACTCCAAAGCTTTAAAAGCCCTGACTCTAAATGATGGTATAAATATAAATCCATCCCATCTGTAAGCAAATATTCTATTTCTCCATTGCCATCCAAATCCGCAGTATGACATTGGGTTACGCGATGGCGAAGAGACTCTTTTCTTGTTCTATGCCACCCCCCTTCACCAAAGTCATAGGTTTCCATGGCTTGGTCAATGAACAGAAACAGCTTGCCATCTTCTGAGCCTAGGGCAGTACATCCTTCCCTTTCCAATTGCACCTCACCGACAACCTGCAATGAAGAATCATATAAAATCACTTTCTCCGAACGATGAAATACGGGATCCCCTTCAGAATCCACCTCCGTCACTTCAGCCAAAAGAACCGCTAAGAGGTCTTCCTCTCCACTTTCAACATAAGCTACTGAAACGGCCTGCAAGCCTCCTCCGGGTGACAGGGTACGCATGCGACTCACTACACTACCTGAAAGATGATACAATTCCACCTTACCATTTTGTATTGACGCAACAACACCCCTTCGATCTTTCGTCAAAAACCCTTCTTCCGGTAAGCTTCCATTTAATACACGGTACTCCGTATTCATGCCTGTCCAGTTTTCATAAGCAGAGAATTTTCCGTTTGCTAAAAAAGGGTTTCGCTCCCTTAGGCTATATGCTGCATCATCAAATCCGCCCATGTAATATACCCCTGCTAACTGGTTGTTGACAAAAATGCAGTTGACCTCGCCAGCAACATCCCCATTATAATGGAGCAACTCTGCTGCTGCCATAACACATGGGGCCCCGGCAACGGGTTTTAACGAATATCCGGCATCTTGGGAGGCGCTCAACAAACGGGCGCTTTCTTGGCTTTCCTGGGGGACCTCTCCAGCACGGAAAGCCAAACTATCTTTATCGTAGCTCCAATAATACTCATCCATTATCCCATCAATCTGTTTTATATATGCTTCCTGCTCCTTGGCAGATAGGCTTAAGCTTTGATCTGTTTCATCACTGCTACAACCCGTCATGCAAAATAAACACACACCAAGCAGCAGCCACATCGCTTTTTTCATGGTCTCATTCCTCTCAAAGGGCTTATTAAGACTTCATTTATATCTAAGTATTCACATTGACTGCCGAAAAATCACTACTGCGCTTCCCTTTATTTCACAATATCCATTTTGATCGACAGCTTTATTCTATTTCTTTTCTATTATATAATAAGCCCTTCGATTTTTCAAATTCAATTTCCAAAAGCCATTTGTACCAACACAACAGCTGCTATCACCCCTACAAAGTTTGCAACCAATGCACAGGGCAGAGTATATCTAGTTTTCCTGATTCCTATGGAAAGAAAATACAAACTCATAGTGTAAAACACCGTTTCTGTACAACTCATCATGACAGACGACACCCGTCCTAAAAAAGAATCAGGACCAAAATTTTGAAAAATATCCAATAAAAGTCCTGTGGCCGCAGAGGATGAAACCAAACGTATCAAACTAAGGGGTGCCAGTTCTGCTGGAAAACCCACTTGATCCGCCAAGGGGCGTATCAAATTTGTCAAAATATCTAATAGCCCGCCGGCGCGAAAAACTTCCACAGCAACAATCAACCCAATCAAAGTGGGTAAAATATCAATTACTGTTTTTAAGCCATCCTTTGCTCCCTCTAAGAAAGTTTCGTACAATTTGACCTTTTTCATACAACCAAAACACACGATAAATAAAACCGTAACGGGGATGATGAAATCTGAAATCACTAATAATAATCGCATCATTTTATCACCCTGCCCTATCCATTATTTTGGCTGCAACGATGCCCACCAGGGTGGTTATAAATGTTGCTGCAATACCCACCCCCACAATTTCAGCGGGCGCTGCTGAGCCATATTCTGTTCGATACGCTAAAATATTAACTGTAACTAGCTGCAAGGATGACATATTAATGGTAAGAAACATACACATGGCTCCTGTAGCACATTCTTTTTCTCGGTTTAACTTTTGCAATTCCTTCATGGCCATAAGACCTGCAGGTGTGGCAGCCCATCCTAACCCTAAGAAGTTTGCAGCAAAGTTAGCTGCTATGTACTGTCTGGCCTTATGATGCCTAGGTACGGATGGAAACAAAAAATCCATGGCGGGCGTTAGTTTTTCCGATAAGAGATCAATCATCCCTCCTTTTTCTGCAATTTTCAATATACCAGACCACATTGCAACTACACCAGCCATGGTAATTGCCAGCTCAACTGCGCTTTTTCCCCCACTTAACACAGCTGCCGTAACCATATCCATGCGCCCCAACGCTGCCGCAGTTAAAATGCCACCAATTATAAAAAACCCCCATATTGCATCTAGCAAAGTTTGTCGCCTCCTTTGATTCCTATTGTTTTAGTGTATGTTTGTATGCTATCTATTCATGCTTGGAGCCTTTCTGAAAACTTTACTTTTCTGTTTCCACCACAATTACCCCGACAAAAAGCACTCTTAGTTTACAAATATTTATATTTTTTATTAAAATTAAATTTTTTTCTTATTTACTTCTAAAGAATTATAAAATCATCAATTTTTTATTACATTCTTACAGCAAAATAAGAACTTACCTATTCTTTCCAGTAATTTTTTGTTGTAATTTGCCAATATTCATGCTAAACTTTCTCTATGCTATACACTTGTCGAGGACTGAAAAGAAAATTACAATCCAGAGGTGAAACAAATGAAATCTACAGGTATCGTTCGTAAAGTGGATGAATTGGGCAGAGTAGTGTTGCCTATCGAACTACGCAGAAATATGGGAATCGAAATTAAAGATTCCTTGGAAATCTTTGTCGAGGAAGATTCCATTGTGCTCAAGAAATACGAACCCGCCGATATTTTTTCCGGTAGTATGGAAGATCTTATCGACTATAAAGGCAAAAAAATTTCTAAGGCATCTATCTTAGAAATGGCAAAGCTGGCTGGGCTTGAACTGAAGTAAACTACATAAAACCGCCGAAATACCGCTTTTCCCCGAAAGAAAAGCGGTATTTTTATTGACAAGAGCATATTGTCTCCCATAAAATAATGTTATTATAATTAAATTGTATACAAACGAAGGGTGGATAAAGCATGAATACAACTTTTCAAGGCAGCAAGGATTATGTGGCAAGTGACGAGTTAATGCGTTCCGTTAACATCGCCATAGCACTACAGAAGCCTTTGCTGATCAAGGGTGAACCTGGAACAGGAAAAACGATGTTGGCAGAAGCAATTTCCGCCGCATTAGGAAAAAAACTAATTATTTGGAATATTAAGTCAACTACAAAAGCGCAGGATGGCCTTTACGTTTATGATGTGGTGCAGCGTCTATACGACAGCCAGTTTGGCAACGAAGGCGTAGACGATATTAAAAAGTATGTAAAGTTGGGAAAATTGGGTGAAGCCTTTTCCGCCGATGAGCAGGTTATCTTGCTTATTGATGAAATTGATAAGGCTGATTTGGAATTCCCCAACGATTTACTTTGGGAATTGGATAAAATGGAATTCTATATCCCCGAAACAAAAGAAACAGTAAAAGCAAAACAGCGCCCCATTGTAATTATTACTTCAAATGCAGAAAAAGAATTGCCCGACGCATTCTTACGTCGTTGCATTTTCCACTACATCCAGTTCCCCGATGAGGAACAGATGAAAGAAATCATCAAGGTTCATTATGATAACATTGAAGATCATCTTTTGGATCAGGTTTTAGAAACCTTCTATTGGATTAGGGAATTATACAATATTCAGAAAAAACCAAGTACTTCTGAAGTAATCGACTGGATTCAAGCTTTGGTTCTAGGTGGTATTGATCCTGAAAAGATTAAGGCAAAAGTCCCCTTTGCCGGAGTATTATTAAAAAAGAACGAAGATATTGACACAATGAGAAGATTCTTAAAGTAAAAGCAGGTGAGCCTATATGTTTACTTCATTTTTTTACCTACTTCGATCCAGAGGGTTGAACGTTTCTTTAAACGAATGGATGTCTCTGATTGAAGCGTTAGATATGGGGCTTCACGGGTCCAACTTTACGGGCTTTTACTATCTTTGTCGCAGTGTTCTTGTAAAAAGCGAAACAGACTTTGATAAATTTGACGGGGCTTTTTTGGAGTTCTTTAAAGATATGGAATTTGCTACCGATGAGCTTCCCCAGGAACTTTTAGATTGGCTTGAAAACCCTAAGGATGCACCAGGAACAGAATTTGACATGGATCGGGCAATGGAAAACGATCTCCTGTCCCAATCTGAAATCCAAAAAATGTTTTTGGAGAGATTGGATGAACAAAAAGAAGAACACAATGGCGGTAGCTATTGGGTTGGTACTGGTGGTGTTTCTGTTTTCGGCAATAGCGGCTTTAGCCCAAGGGGTATCCGTGTTGGTGGAGAAGGCGGAAAGCGTCGCGCCTTTCAGGTTGCAGGAGATCGTAAATTCCGAGACTTCCGTCAAGACAACACACTGGATACTCGTCAATTTCAAATGGCTTTTCGTAAGCTTCGCCAATTTTCTTCCCGTACTGAAGAAGCAAGAACAGAATTCGATATCGATGGAACAATCCGTGAAACCTGTGACAATGCAGGCAGTTTAAAAGTTGTCTATGAAAAGCCAAGAAAAAATACAGTTAAACTTCTTCTTCTTATGGACAGTGGTGGTTCGATGGAATATTACAGCCGCCTTTGCAGTTCACTGTTTCAGGCTGTAAGCAAGTCTAGCCACTTTAAGGATTTGCAGGTATTTTATTTCCACAACTGTATTTATTCAAAGATTTATACAGAGGCGGACTTACGCCCTCGATCTGTTATCTCCACAGACTGGATTTTAAATAATATTAGTAGCGAGTATAAAGTTATCATCGTTGGAGATGCCCAGATGGAACCTTCTGAGCTGTTAGACCCAAGTTATTACTCCTATGGTGTAAGAGACCAGGTAACAGGCCTAGAATGGCTGAAACGATTTAAAGAGAAATACCCCCATATTATTTGGTTAAACCCTTCCGAACGCCCAACCTGGGGCGGATGGTGGGCAAAAACCTACGATATTATTAACAAAGACTTTCATATGTACCGCCTGTCCCTGGACGACTTGAATGCAGCACTTAAAAAATTAATGGTTTCTAGATAAGAGGCACAAAAATAAGGGCATATACCAATATGAATGGGTATATGCCCTTTATTCGCCCTGTTAAAGGCTGAACACCACAACAGCCATATCAAGTTCTTTGTGCCTAGCTTTACTTGTCCAGGCCAAAATAACTTCAAAATAGTGGAATACGCATTACACTTTATAAAAGTGAATGTCTCTCCCCTTCTTGTGCAGTCCCCTTCAAAACCTCATACTACCCCGAAATTAGAAATGTCTCTTTGCCTGTGTCTATTTTTTACAATGAAAAGTTTTTATGGCGACTTGGCTAGGAACGCTATGGCGTTGTAACCAAACTCACAATCATCGGAAAAAACAAAAATCAAAAATTTGCCTTATCCTTTGGCTATTACAATAAGTCCATTCCAATAGATCAAACATTTGGGAGGAAATTTGGCTCTTTTGGGATGCTGCGTTTTAACTTTCCATGATTTTCAGAAATGCTCCTTTGGGGCTTATTGCTCCTTCATTTTTTACAACCCCATCAATATACTATAAAATGGATTGGGTAGAGGGAAGCACCTAGGGGGTGCAGCAATCCTTTTTATAGCTGACAGATCGTTCCATATGAAGCAGTATTACTCCCAGCAGATTACATTTCCTAGCCAAAAGACAATTTGGTAACCAAATAAGGGATATTAGATTTAAAAGCTTTTGCTTAAATAAACCGGTGGTTTATTACCATTACAATCAAAGAGAACTATATTTAGACCCACTTATCTATAAAAACTCTTATCTTATAGGAAATTACAAATTATAGCCGTCTTAGGCTTCTTCATTAATAAAGCCGATATTGGTGCGAATTACATCACAAGAATGATGGAACTGTTCCAATTCTTCTTCAGTAAGGTTTAATTCAAACACTTCTTCCACACCATTCTTACCAATTACACATGGTGTACTGATAAAGATATCATGCTGACCATACTCTCCATTCATCTGTGTGCTACAAGGCATAACAACCTTTTCATCATGGAAAACAGCATATACGAAACGGGCAAGGGTAGAAGCAATTCCAAACTCTGTACAACCCTTGCCTGCAAAGGTTACCCAACCGCCTCCAGTGGCTTCCTTTAAAACTGCTGCTTTATCTACATCGTACTTTTTATCTTTTTCTGCAAGCTCCTTGAGGGGTTTTCCATTTACTGTGACGTGGGACCAAGGTGCCATCTGAGAGTCACCGTGTTCACCTAAGGTGTAAGCAACCAGTGATTTATGGTCGATACCCATTTGTCTAGATAATACAGCTTTAAATCGAGAGCTATCCAAACCTGTACCCGTACCAAAGACACGAGATTTGTCAAAGCCAGAAAGCTTATGTACCTGTCTTGCAATGATATCGCAAGGGTTTGTAATTACAATAAAAATACCGTCAAATCCTGCATCAACCACCTGTTTTACAAAACTGTTTACCATACCAATGGATACGTTCAACTCATCCAAACGGTTTTGGCTCTTTGTAATAACTCCAACACTAACCACAACCACATCACAATCTTTTAAATCAGCGTAGCCACCTGTGCGCACCTCAACACGGTGAGGAAGATATGCCACACTATCTCTCAGATCCTGACACTCACTAATTGCCTTTTGCTCATTAATATCTACTAAAATCAATTCATCCACAATACCTTGAACCGATAAGCTATACGCACAATGCGCACCAACATGACCAACACCGATGATACCAACACTTCTTGTCTTCATTTACAGACCTCCTAATAATATGTATTTCATTAAACTTCCTCTGGGGAAATATTACAAACCAAATGTAGGGAAAATCATATGTGTATAAACCATACTTAACACCATGTAAATTGTAAGAATAACCACAAAGGCTGCCAAAGTACGTTTTAATACTTCGCCCTCTTTACCGATTACTCCCACGGTAGCGCAAGCAGCAACGACGTTATTTGGGCAAATCAAATTACCCAAGGACGCCCCTGCATTCTGCCCTGCAAAAACTGTGATAGGATTCAACCCCAACATATCTGTTGCGTTCAAATGCATAGGTGCAAACATAATATTGGAACCCAAACCTGTGCCAGTAATAAAAGAGCCCGCCGAACCAATGGCAACTGCCGCAGCTGGATAGAACTGACCAGCGGTATCCGCAATGGTAGAGGCAATGATTTGAATCATACCAGTCTGACTATTTTGCATGATGTAAGAAACCGTTAACAACGAGCCCATGGTAACCAGTACGGGAATGACGCGAATAGCGGTCTGCTTCATCGTATCAAAAAAGCCTTCTAAGCTAACGCCCAAAATTATACAACCAATGCAAGCACATAAAAACACTACAACATCCACCCAAACAATGTATCCAAACGTAGTAAGGATAGGGAATGGAACTGTGTAACGAACCACAGGCAAAGCAATCAATAATACCAAATAAGGTGATAATGCATGAAAGGAAGAATACCGTCGGGTTTCACCATCACTTGCCCCCTGGAGACTAGTATCTGCCTTATAGCGAAACTCCTCAGGCGTTTTAATTTTTACAAATCTCAAATAAAAAACAGAACAAACAATTGATAGCAAGCCAGTTCCAAGGCTAGTGATTTCTGGGCCAACAAAGTTGGACAAACCAAACATGATCAACCCTGTTGTAGTACCCGAGAAGAACAAATAAGGGAAAATCCCTTTAAATCCTTTTTTTCCAAAAGCAATCATAACAATCAAAAATGGAATAACAAAAACACCAAACATATGAATTCTACCAACCATCGCTGAGTTTAAAGCAGCGGTGCTAATACCTTGGTCAACCAGATATGCACCACCTGTAATGGTAGTAAGACCTGCACCACCCCAAGAACAGGGAGTTGCATCACCCAGAAGGGCAACCACAATTGCAACAATAGGATTAAAACCCAATCCTACCAAAAAGGGTGCCGCAATTGCCGCCGGAGAACCCGCCCCAGCTGCCCCCTCTAAGAAGATAGGAACCATCAGCCCTACAATAATCAACTGGGCTCTACGGTCATCTGTTACATCCGCCAGAGTATTTTGCACCTGCTTCATCGCCCCCGACCTTTGCATCAGGTTTAAAAGCAAAAAGGATGAAAAAACCAACATTACAATTTTTGCCCCTTCTTTAATGCCCTTCCATAACAGACCATCAACCATGGCAACGGTGTCTTTAAAGGCAACGTCAGCTGGACTAAAGTAGGTAAATGCTAAAACAATAATATAAACCAGCCCTAAAGGTGCAACCTTCATCGCGGGCATCTTTAGGACTACGATACCTACCAAAATCAATACCAACGGGCTTATCGCCATTACAAAATCCATCATTACCATCTCCTTTTTTCTTTGTTCATACAAAATCATCTTCTATTCTACGTTTTCTACTTCCTATCCATTTTTATAAAACAAAAGGACCCATGGCCATCGCCATGAATCCCTTTCCTCATTCGTATCTAAGAGCCTTTTACGCTCCTATTTCCCATATATCAGAGGTTTTTCACATGACAATCAGCACTATTCTTCTCTTTGCCCAAAATAATCACCAGGAGGACCAGAAGGATAGCGCTAATAATCTGCACAAGACCATATTGAGTTGTCTCAAATGCGTAACAATTCATTGGGAATAACCTCGCTTTATTTTCTTAAAAATGGAATGACAAAACGATACCACTTTCTTTTTCAGGTGTCAATGCAGCTATTTTCATGGTTTTTCCTTAAATTGTACACATTTTTATGCAAAACAAAATTGATACCGACAAAAATACCAAGGAATTACACTAAAATGTATTTATTCACGTACATTCATTCCAATGAAAATCTTTCATTGGGTACTTTGTATACTAAATATAAATATTTTTTTCTACGAATTTGTATTAAAAAAAATACAAAAGCACTGCAAGACAATTGTCTTGCAGTGCTCCCAACTAAATATCTATGAGGAGATGTATTGCTAACTTTTTATTCGACGATACTGTCCAGTTTCTGCTTTAAGATAGCAGGGGGTGTTACACCAACAACACCGTCAACGGCCTTACCATTTTTGAAAAATAACATATTGGGCACACTCATGATTTGGTATTTTTCTGCTAAATCCATGGATTCATCAATATCTACTTTAAATACTTTTGCTTTCCCTTCGTATTCAGCGGAAAGTTGTTCTAAAACTGGCCCCATCATTTTGCAGGGTCCACACCAAGTAGCAGAAAAATCAACTAAAACAGGAACTTTACTTTCAATTACTTCTTTTTGAAATTTATCTGATTTAATCTGTAACATATTTTCATTCCTCCTATTTCTGATTTTATCCAAAACCATTAAACTTATTCTTTTTGTGAGTATATCATACAAAGAAAAATAAATCAATATATTTTACTAAATAATAGTAATTATTATTTATATATTTTTTTGGCAAATGTATATTTATTTTCAAACGGGCAATAATGACTATCGAGGATGTTATTCTCCCCCATACAATAACATTCTTTCTACTTCTTCCCCTTAAAAAAGGACAGGAATATTTCCTGCCCTTTTTTCCTTTATTTAAGTTCCTTTAAAAGAGAGATATCTTCATGCCCCCATATTTCCTAAGGTTTTGGATAAAGTTTATAACTGTCCTTGTTAGCACCTCTCATGGGTATAAAACCATGCAAAACCTATCCATTCCCCTATGTCACAATACTCATCAAACTTCTACCACATTTTTCTTCTTAGAAATAAAAATAAGTTTTAACCTGGTTCAACATCTATTACCCATAGCAAAGTCTTTTTAGATTCTTTCACTTTGCTCCACCTTTACTGGGTATGCATTATCCCTGGTATCTCCTGGGAAAGAGCCAAAAAGTCCTGGAGCAACGTAGGATTAAAGATCCCGCACTCACCATTGGAAATCATTTTTAACGCTTGTTCATGGGAATAAGCCTTTTTATAAACTCTCTCACTGGTTAATGCATCATAAACATCGGCCAAAGCAACAATCTGTGCCCATGGTGTAATCTCCTGTCCTTTTAATCCATCAGGATATCCTTTTCCATCCCACCGTTCATGGTGATGTCTACAAATATCATATGCATAATGGTATACCCCGTTCTGATTTATCGTTGGAATTTGGTCTAAAAGCTCACACCCCCGAATCGTATGGGTTTTCATAATTTCAAATTCATCCTCAGTAAGCCTGCCAGGCTTATTTAATATTTGGTCAGGAATTGCTATTTTTCCTACATCATGCATGATTGCTGCTGTTGCAATCTTATCTAACTCTTGTTGGTGAAGATCTTCTTTTAACCTTGTATTTTCTAATAAAAAAAGTGTTAAGTCATGAATACGCTTAACATGTTCACCACTTTCACAATCTCGGAACTCAATGGCCGTGGCTAATGTCACAATTATTGCATTGTTTAAACCTTGGATTTCTTTGGTTTTTTCAACTAGCTTCATCTCTTGAATTTTTACTTGCTCATTCAGATTATTTCGCATATTACATAACTCAATAACACTCTCAATTCGCTTTTTCACAACATGAGGAACAATAGGCCTTTCAATGACGTCCATAACCCCCAATTCGTATGCCAGGAGTGTAGTTTCTTCTCTACACTCCACTGTCATCAAAAAAACGGGAACTTTTTTTATAAACCCCTGTTCATGCAGAACCTGTAAAACCCCAAAACCATCCATTTTGGGCATAGTCATATCCAGCAGTATGGCCACCAAATTATCTCCCTGTATACCAATCATACTTAGGGCGTCAACACCGTTCTCAGCCTCTAACACAATATAATCCTTTTGAAAAATTCCACGAAGAATGGCACGGTTTCCCTCAACATCATCCACTATTAGCATTGTTTTCCTTTCTTGCATAGCCATGTTTCTCCTCCTGCATTGACTTTAAACCCTACGTCCAATTAATTACAAAACTTGGATATTCAAAAAAGTACAGTAAAAGGGAAACGTGCTGTAAAACATGAAACTCTTTACACTACACCCTTCCCTTATGATTAAAATTTTTCAATATCAATAATCTCTGCCGTATATCCCTGCTTTAAAGCCTTTTGGCAAATAGAATAAAACATATCTGTAGAGTCACTCAAATAAAATGCCCTTTTGCCCAAGGCTTCTCCTGTGTTTCCAAGTCCTTTTTCCTGCAAGAAAAGTTTCACTTGCTTAGCCGTTGCTTTTGCCGGATCCACCAGTTTCACATTGTCTCCAACTGTAGTCCCAATGCAGCGCTTCAGTAAAGGATAATGGGTACATCCTAGCACCAAAGAATCAATGCCTTTTTCCATCAATTCTACCAAATATTTTTCTGCGGCCAAGCGTGCCACTTCATTCTCTGTCCAGCCTTCCTCAGCCAAAGGTACAAAGAGGGGGCAGGCCTTTGAAAACACCTGCATCTGTTTATCCTTTTTGCAAATCATATTTTCATATGCGCCTGAGCGTACCGTACCCGCTGTACCAATTACACCTATTTTTTTGTTTTGCGTTGTACGAAGGGCTTCTGCTACACCTGCATCCACCACACCAAAGATAGGCACATCAAAAGTACGATGTAGTTCTTCCAAGCTGTTTGAGCTTGCAGTATTACAAGCAACTATAATTGCCTTGACTTCTTTCGTCAGCAAAAATCGTACATCCTGCTTAGAGAATTTTGTAACAACCTCTTTTGACTTACTTCCATAAGGCAGTCGAGCTGTATCACCAAAATAAACGATGTTTTCATGGGGCATGACCTTCATCACCTGTTTAACTACAGTTAATCCACCCACCCCTGAATCAAATATACCAATTGGTCTTTTATCCATAAGGTTCCTTCTTTCTGCTTAGCCTCGAATGCCGTTATCCTTGGCCAGCGCCAATTCGATTAAACAATCCATCAATTCTGTTTTTGTTACACCAACTGACTCCCAAAGCATAGGATACATACTAATTGAAGTAAAGCCAGGCATTGTGTTAATTTCATTTAAAAGAACACGCCCCGTTTCCACTTCAATGAAAAAATCCACACGAGCTAAACCGCTGCCATCCACAGCCTGATAAATTTTTGCTGCTATCTTTCGTATTGTTTTTTCTTCGTCTTCTGTAATTGGTGCAGGAATCACTGTGCGTGACTCACTATTATTATATTTTGCATCATAATCATAGAATTCAGCTGCTGATAGGACTTCACCAACACCACTTACAGCAGGGTCCTCGTTGCCCAAAACGGAACATTCGAACTCCCTGCCTATAATTGCTTCTTCCACAATAATTTTTCTATCATACTCCGCTGCCAATTGCAATGCTTTTACCAAGTCATTGCGATCCTTGGATTTGCTTATCCCTACGGATGAGCCTGTGTTGGCAGGCTTTACAAAACATGGATATCCTAATTTTTTTTCTACCCTTTCTACGACTTTTTCTATTTCTCCCAGTTCCTCTTTGGTAAACCAAACGTATTTTGCCTGGGGAATATTTGCATTTTTTGCTATTAATTTAGTAAACACTTTATCCATACAAACAGCGGAAGATAAAACACCACAGCCTACGTAGGGGATACAAGCCATTTCTAAAAGACCTTGAATCGTCCCATCTTCTCCCCAAGCTCCATGGAGGGCAGGAATAACCACATCCACAGGAATAACCTTTACATGGCCATTGACTATCTTCAATAACGCCTTCTGCTTTGCATCTGGGCTAATAATTGCCGGAGTTGCATATTTCTCCCACTGACCCGTACTAATATGTTCTGTTGGTCCTGTATAAATAAGCCATTGCCCCTCTTTTGTAATTCCAACGGGAATGACCTGATACTTCTTGCTATCCAATGCATTCAACATTGTTGTTGCCGATTTTCTAGAAACTTCATGCTCCGATGACTGCCCGCCAAATAATACGACCACGGTTTTTCTGTTCATGTACAAACCTCTTTTCTGCTCCTACGAGCTGAGTCCAATCAGTACCATTATATGCAATCTGCCTTACGCTGACAATAAAAAAATATATGAATCCCTTTTTCAGCTTAATTTAACCCAAAAAAAGAGGTCGTTCCTTCGTGTTCAGTCAAAGGAACGCCCTCTTGATTTTATAGTATAGGAATATTTGCTTCAAAAACACAGTTGCATTTTTCTACTCAAAAAAATATCAAAACCCATATCCACATAATATTTTTTTGAATAATATTGAATGCCCTTGGCCAAAAACAAAAGCCATTTTACTTCACCCTATTGGTGAACCAATCCCTAAGCCCATTAATTTCCCTTTAAAAGATGGGAAATGGATTTATACAGTAAAAATGTAATTGTGCAGTTGATACCAGCCTTTAATAAGTTAAAGGGAATTACGATAGGTACCAACATAGAAATTACTACTTCTAAAGGCTGACCCATAAATAACGGTGTGAAAATCAAATTCATGATTACCATGGCAACAGTTTGTACCAAAGCACCTGCAACCAAGGCAATTAATGCGTTCTTTCTCGTTTTATTTCTTTTATAGATGCTACCTGCAACCAAAGCACAAGCCCCAGTGGCAAAAATATGCATGACAATACCAATAATACCACCACCAGCACTAACTGTCATCCCCTGAATTACAGAAACAACAATTGTAAGCACCAATCCAGCCACAGGGCCATAGGCAAAGGTTCCGATTAAGATGGGAATATCCGCAGGGTCATATTCCAAAAACGCAGCAGCAGGAATTAAAGGAAAGTGAATTGCCGCCACCAAGACAACAGCGATTGCTGCAAGCATCCCCAAAGACACCATAATTCTTGTGGACATTTTTTTCTTGTCCCTTGTTACATTTACTTTTGTTGATACATTTTCCATTTTACTTCTCCTCCATTTTTTGTTTAGAATTTTCAGGCTCATCGTCAAGACACGTAAGCGAACTTTTTCTTTTTAAAGCAAAAGAAAAAGCCTGAAAAATCTTCAGGCTAAACAAGCAAAATAAAGGCTGAGGTTTATTCGCAACAAAAAAACTAATTTCCCCATGCGAAAAAACATCAAACTTTTATTCTTCTTCCATCCAGACTATACTGTCGGTTTTGGAATCTCACCAAATCCTGCGTAAAAACGCTCGCGGACTTTACCGCCGATCGGGAATTGCACCCTGCCCTGAAGAATTTCATATTTAATTACAATCTCATTATATAGTTATGTGAAAAGATTGTCAACAACAATTCTCACGTTTTTTCGCATTCTATTGGAATCAAAACCAAATTGTAACATTTCATTGAATGCCTATATCTTTGCGTTTTTGTCTCAAGACCTTCTCAAGGCCTTACTGCTTAGCTTATTGACGCCAAGATTAATTACATGAAGGGCTTCTAAAAAAGTCCATAACTTTCATAACCTTTGCCCCTAATAACAAAACTATGGTCCAACTCAATTTGGGGTAACTTATTTTTTTGCTTTATGATTAGGCTTCTTACCAACAAATTTACTAATTACTACATTTAATAAAAACATTGCTATTAAAAAACCTAAAAACCAAGGCAAAATTTCAGGCCTTTGTTCTGCAATATTGCTTGCGGTTTCTGCACTTCTAACCATTTGGTTTAATGATGTTAGAATATACACTTCTTATCAAACCCCTTTCTCTCCACCAACCACGATACCCTTCGCACTGCAATCCTTCTCATTCTTTTTATATTTCTTTATGCAACATTACTCTATTTCATTTTACATCCGGCCCTCTAGGCACCATCTGGGTAGAGTCGTTGTATGCCACACAACCTTAGTTAAGTGTAACTATCATCCTTGGCTAAAGCCCTACCCTTATTAGAAACTTTCTTATTTCAAATTGGAATACCAATAAATTCGTAGGTAGTAAAATGATTATATCATAAATAAGAAAAAAACCCTGAAATTTTTACAAATTTCAGGGTTTTGATAATTAGTCCTGTGTATAAGGCATCAGGGACACGTGTCTTGCTCTCTTGATAGCAGTTGTCAACGCTCTCTGGTGCTTAGCGCAGTTGCCTGTAATTCTTCTGGGAAGGATTTTTCCTCTTTCGGAAATATATCTTCTCAGCTTATTTACATCTTTGTAGTCAACTGTTGTTACTTTATCAGCACAACACTGGCAAACGCGTTTTTTTCTACGACCACGTTTTTTCTGAATCATGTTTACGTCCTCCTTCTTTACTGGATTTTAGAAGGGCAGATCGTCATCTTCGATGCTTTCATCAATAGGATAGAAACCATCGTCTTGGGCAGTCTGCTTTGGTGCAGCAGGCGCATCGGCTCTATGGCCTTCGGAAGATGCTTTGCTTTCCGCAAAGAACTGTTCTTCCACGACTACGTCTGTACTCCAGCGTTTCTTGCCCTCGTTGTCATCCCAGGAACGAACCTGGAGTCTGCCAACAACACTAACCATCTGGCCTTTTTTGAAGTATCGTTCCGCGAATTCGCCTGCTTTACCAAAAGATACACAGTTGATAAAGTCAGCATCGGGCTCGCCTTGGCGCTTAAAGCGGCGGTTCACCGCCAAAGTGTATCTGGCAACAGCCAAAGGTTCACTCCCCTGAGAATATCTCACTTCGGGGTCCTTCGTCAGTCGGCCCATAAGAATCACTTTGTTCATAGGATTACCTCCTTCTTACGCCTCTTTGCGAATAATGAGATAACGTAAAACGTTTTCCATAATACGCATACGTGCTTCGATTTCTGCGGGAGCATCAGCGGGAGCTTCGAATGTTGTGAAGCTATAGAAACCTTCGTTTACTTTTTTGATTTCGTAAGCGAGCTTTCTTTTGCCCCAATCATCAACTTTTTCGATTTTCGCGCCGAATCTTTCCAAAGTAGCCTGAACTTTCGCTACTTCTTCTACTCTGCCTTCTTCGTCCAGTGCGGGACTTAAAACCATTGCTAATTCGTACTTGTTCATGTGGGTTACACCTCCTTTTGGACATATGGCTCTCCCCATTTTGGGAGAACAAGGATTTTTACAAATCGGCATAAATACCGATACTAAAACAACATATCACAAATACCCTTGTACTGCAAGGTTTTTTTTGCTTTTCTCAATATTTTCTTGGGATATCTGTTAATCATCGTATTCTTTTGCCAATTTTTCCATTCTGTGCTGCTCAATTCGAACAAATACAATTCGAACTAAGAAAAAAACAACAAAAAATGTTACTATATACCCAAAAGCAAATTCCAATGAAACTTGCTGCCCACTACTAACCCAAAAGAAAAAGAAAAATGCAACACCAATAATTGCCGCTATAATATTCTTTTTTGGGCTAATCTGATCATGAAGGTTTGTAGCAAGCACCACCCCTAACTGGCGACTACGCACCATTTGGTAAATTGGCGTAGCAATTAATAATACATATTCGGTGGTGCATTGTGCTAAATCCATCTTTAAATATAGTGATTTTACAATAAAGGAAAGGGCAATAAATAAATACACCAACTGCATGAATTCTGCCATAATTTTATTTTTTGATTGTTCTAATCTTTCATCTTTAATTTTCATAATAAACACTCCCTCCATTTTTCTGCTTCATTCCATTCTCCTCCAGCTTATCCCGAAAATAACAAAATGCCATAAACCAATCTTCTGTCAGTTTTCCTTTCGATTTTTCTAAGCACTCATCCTCAATAATTCTCTGCACTAACACGATGACCACTCCTTTTATTTTTCCTCATCCCAAAAAAGCTCATCCAATGTCTTTCCCAAAGCCTTACAAAGAGCAATGCACAAGTTTAGCGTAGGATTATACTTTCCTGCTTCAATCATACCAATGGTCTGCCTTGTCACGCCTACTTTCTGAGCAAGCTCGTCTTGAGAAAGATCTAACGCTGCCCTGGCAGACTTAATTTTTAAGTTTTTCATTCTTTTGCCCCTTTCCCTTTTCTATATTTTATTTATACAATATATTTTTCTAAATGTCAATTATATATTGCATAAAAAGTAAAATAAATTGCTTTTTGCAATGTTGCTTGTTTAAACATCCCTTTGGCTTTATAATATAACTAGCAAAACTTAGGACGAAAGGATAACCTACATGATTACAAAAGTTTACGAAAATCCAACGATTTATAAAATAGATGTTCCGCTACCCAACAACCCACTCAAAAATTTAAACTCCTACGTCATTCAAGACGGTGGCGAAAGTCTAATTGTGGACACAGGCTTTAACCGCCCCGAATGCAAGGTAGCGTTATTGGAAGGGTTGCAAGAATTAAAGGTAAACTGGGAAAAAACAAATATGTTTCTCACCCATTTACATTCTGACCATTCTGGCCTTGCCCCTGCTGTGATGCATGAAAATCCAGGAAAAATTTACATGAGCAAAAAGGATCATGATTATTTAGGCTGGATTTTAAATGGAAACCGTTGGGATACCTTTGATGGTATTTACCAAAAAGAAGGATTTACCGAAGAACAGGTTGCTTGGCTTAAAGATGAAAACCCCGCTAGAGGCTTTGAGCCCGATTATTATTTTGACGCAGAAATCGTGGACGATGGTGATCGGATTCAGGTTGGCTCTTATGGCTTTCAATGTGTCTACACACCAGGGCATACGCCAGGGCACATGTGTCTATACCTGCCTGAGAAAAAGTTAATGCTCTCTGGTGACCATATTCTGTTCGATATTACTCCCAACATTACCTCTTGGGTAGCTGTGGATGATTCATTGGGAAATTATCTAGATAGCTTGGTAAAAATTCGTAATTATGACATGGAAACAGTTTTACCTGCTCATAGAAAAAATGAGATGGATGTTTATGTACGAATAGATGAAATCATTCATCACCACTTAATCCGACTGGAAGAAACCATTGATGCTGTGGGCGATTTTCCCAACGCTCATGCAACAAAAATTGGCTCTTGTTTAAAGTGGTCCATGCGTGGCAAAACTTGGGATGAGTTCCCCCTCTCTCAACGTTGGTTTGCCGTAGGTGAAACTATGTCCCACCTGGACTATTTAATTCAACGAGACCTAATGGAAAAAACCGAGGATGAATTTTATGGCTACAAATTAACAAATACCGCTGAAGCCTGCAAAGAGAAACTGAACCAGCACTGGCGTGGGTATGAAAAATAAAAGAAAGGCGTAAAAGTAAAAATGGATATCTTGAAACGTTTACAAGAAGAATTAAATATCAAATTTTCTCAAATTGAAAACACAGTGAAACTTCTGGACGAAGGCAATACAGTTCCCTTTATTGCCCGCTACCGTAAAGAAATGACAGGTTCTCTGGATGATCAGATTATTCGCCAACTATCCGAGCGACTGATTGCCCTCAGGAATTTAGAAGAAAAAAGAGAACAGGTTAGAGCCTCTATCACAGAGCAAGGAAATCTCACCGAAGAATTGGAGAAAAAACTGGATGCTGCCATGACCCAAACGGAAATTGACGATATTTATCGTCCTTTCCGCCCCAAACGCCGCACTAGGGCCTCAATTGCCAAAGAAAAAGGATTAGAGCCATTAGCAGAAATGATTTGGGGACAAGTTCTTTTGACTCCATTAGAAGAATATGCTGCTCTTTTTGTGGATGAAGAAAAGGGAGTTTCTACAATTCAAGAGGCCTTAGATGGTGCAAAGGATATTTTGGCGGAACAACTATCTGACGATGCAAATTTAAGAAAAATGCTGCGAGAGGATTGGATGAAATATGGCCTTTTGGTCTCTCAAAAAATCAAGGATGAGCCATCTGTATATGAAATGTATTATGATTACTGCGAAACCCTAAAAACCATAGCTGGCCATCGTATTCTTGCAATTAACCGTGGTGAAAAAGAGGGATTCTTATCCGTAAAAATTCAAGGGGAGGACGAAAAGCTTTTTGAGAAAATGGGTCACTATGTTATCAAAAAAAATAGTCACACCAGAGAAATTCTACAAGAAGTGATTGAGGACAGCTACAAACGTCTCATTGCTCCCTCGTTGGAGAGAGAACTGCGCAACAACTTTACAGAAAAAGCGGAAGAGTCTGCCTTAGGTGTGTTCCGTGAAAATTTAAAACAGCTTTTATTGCAACCTCCTATTGTTGGTAAAGTCGTACTGGCTTTGGATCCCGCTTTCCGTACAGGCTGCAAAATTGCTGTTATTGATGAAACGGGAAAACCCCTTAAAACTGCTGTTGTCTACCCAACTCCTCCCCAAAATAAAAAGGCGGAAGCCGAAAAAACATTGAGGGAACTCATTGAAACTTATGGTGTTGAGCTTATTTCCATTGGCAACGGCACAGCCTCAAGAGAATCTGAACAATTTATAGCAGAAATGTTGAAAAATTTGGATAGAAAGATTCAATACATTATCACCAACGAAGCAGGTGCCTCCGTTTATTCTGCCTCTAAACTGGGTGCCGAAGAATTTCCTCAGTACGATGTATCCTTAAGAAGTGCTGTTTCCATTGGCCGGAGAATCCAAGACCCCTTGGCAGAGTTAGTAAAGATAGACCCCAAATCCATTGGTGTGGGACAATATCAGCACGATATGAACCAAAAGCGTCTAGGTGAGGCCTTGGGTGGCGTTGTAGAGGATTGCGTAAACAGCGTAGGTGTGGACCTTAACACTGCAAGCCCCTCTCTCCTTTCTTATGTTGCAGGCATCAACAATACTGTAGCCAAAAATATTTTGTTGTACCGTGAAGAAAACGGTAAATTCAACACTCGTAAAGAACTTTTAAAGGTTCCAAAACTGGGGCCAAAGGCATTTTTGCAGTGTGCTGGTTTTTTGCGCATTCCTGAAAGCGACATGGTATTAGACCATACAGGGGTACACCCCGAAAGTTATCAAGCGGCAGAAAAACTCCTTCAGGCTTGCGGATATACCCTTCAGGATGTGGCAAACAAGCAAGTGACAGAGCTAGCTAAAAAAATACCTTCTCCTGAAAAAATGGCAGAAACCCTGGGTATTGGCATCCCTACGTTACAGGATATTATCCATGAGTTAGAAAAACCCGGACGTGATCCCCGTGAAGATGCACCTGCACCCATTTTGCGTAGTGACGTCCTTTCTATGGAGGACTTACAAGAAGGCATGGTCTTAATGGGTACCGTTCGCAATGTCATTGATTTTGGAGTTTTTGTAGATATTGGTGTTCATCAAGATGGCTTGGTGCATATTTCTCAAATTTGCAACCGCTTTATTAAACATCCCTTAGAAGCCGTAAAGTTGGGTGATACGGTAAAGGTAAAAGTTCTTTCCGTAGACATTGATAAGAAAAGAATCGCTTTGACTATGAAAAATATAGACTAAGTATCTTAGCGCTTCAGAATTATCATATTCTATAATCAAAATAGGGAATCCTCCTTAAAGAGAATTCCCTATTTTAATTCATCCGCTAAAAAGCGGATAATAAATTCCTCAGCAAGCTGTGCTTGAGCATCATTAAAATGCTTTGAATATGGATCCATAAAACCATGCCCTGCATCCATACTAAAAGAACACAAGCCCTGTTTCCCTTGTAAGCTCTCCATAACCGCACCAACTTCAAAGGAATCCTCCTTTGCGAATAATAACAAAGTTGGACACATGGGATTCAAGTCTGTATAATCCCTGATTCGCGAGCCGTAACAAGCCACAACGCCACTGCACAATGGATTTTCGCAGCACCTCCACGCAATGGTCGCCCCAACACTAAAACCCAGAATAAAAACCTTATTATACACCTTCTTCAAATTTACAATAAGGCTACAAACATCTTGATACACATCAAACCCAACATGAGTGGTAAAGAAATCATACGCTTCTTTGGACTCCTCATATCTAAAGGAAGGTCTTTCTAGTAAATTTGGACAAATAACCTCAAACCCCAAATCTCTATACTTTTGACATTGACATTTTATAAAATCATTCACGCCATAAATCTCATGTAGAAAAATAATTACTTCCCGCTTTTTTGTCTGCCGCCTAATCAATATTTTATCCTCTCAATATAAAATCACCATTTTCTTATTTACTCCATTATATCTGCATAGGTAGCTCCCAACAAGCTCCATTTTCCGCAATAACTATGGTTCTTTTTAATCCAAACCAATAATTATTCGCAAATGTCTGCAAAAAAACAGCGACAGTCAAAGTTCTGCCGCTGTAAAAAATAAATCTATGCCTCTAAAAGCATACCATTCTTATCTTCCTTTAACCACACGACCCAATTGGATTAAAGCAGTAGGAACAAAAGCCAAGCCGATAATCTGTAAGATGTGAGTTCCTGAAAGGGCATTGTTGATATCAAACAACCCGTGTAAACCAGGAACAAACAATACTGCCATCAATAAAACTGCACCTACTGCAAATGCGCCATAACTGTAAGGGTTATTGGGCAAGCGGAAAATGGAACGTGCACCACGGCAGTTAAATCCATGGAACAGGCGAGCCATACATAGAGTTGCAAACGCCATAGTACAAGCCATACCATCGTTCACACTCATACCAATATAGAAAGCAATGATTGTTACTACTGCAATCATACCGCCCTGCATTACTAATCTACCCATAAAATCTTTAGTCAAAATGCTTTCTCTAGGGTTTCTAGGTTTGTCATTGAGTAAGTCCCCCGTAGGTTTTTCCATGTTGACCGCTAATGCAGGCAAACTATCTGTCAGTAAGTTGATAAATAACAACTGAACTGCTGTAAAGGGCAATGGTAACCCAAACAAAGAAGTAAATAACACCGTAATAATGCCGGCTAAGTTACCCGAAAGCAGGAACTGGATGGAGTTTTTGATATTGGCATATACATTTCTGCCATTTCCAACGGCCTTCACAATGGTTGCAAAGTTATCGTCGGTCAATATCATTGCTGCTGCATCTTTGGAAACCTCGGTTCCAGTAATACCCATGGCAATTCCGATGTCAGACTGCTTTAGTGCAGGAGCATCATTTACACCGTCTCCAGTCATGGCAGCGATACAACCATTTTCTTGCCAAGCTCTAACAATACGAATTTTATGCTCTGGTGAAACACGGGCATAAACAGAAATATCTTTTACCCGTTCACGCAATTCATCATCGCTCATATGCTCTAATTCAGCACCTTCAATTGCCCTGTCACCCTCTCGCAAAATACCTATTTCTTTTGCAATGGCAGAAGCTGTTACCTTATGATCCCCCGTAATCATAACGGGGCGAATGCCTGCCCTGCGGCAATCGGCAACGGCAGGAGCAGATTCCAAGCGAGGGGGGTCCATCATGGCGATAAGACCAACAAAGGTTAGCTGGCTTTCATCATCCAATGTTAGCAGACGCTTTTCACCAATTGGTTTTTTTGCAAAGGCTAATACTCTTAAGCCCTTAGAAGAAAATTCCTGATTTTGCTCTAAAATAGAATCTAGATCATTTTTCCTCATTTCTCTTACTACATTATTTTCCACAACATTTTTACATCTAGCCAATAACACATCTGGGGCACCCTTTGTCATCATCAAAAATTGCCCCTCAATTTGATGCAACGTGGACATGAGCTTACGGTCAGAGTCAAAGGGCAATTCACTCATACGAGGATAGGTGTTCCTTATATCTCCTTCATTTCCACCTGCCTTTCGGCAGAAAGTTAACAACGCTGTTTCCGTAGGATCACCTATTTGGGCGTCACCATTAATAGCGCCATCGTTACAGAGCACTCCTGTTATAATCAATTCTCTAAACGGTTTTTTGTTACAATCTACATCATCAGCATCTGTTGTGCCTTCCAACGTAAAGGTTTTTTGGACTGTCATTTTGTTTTGTGTCAATGTGCCTGTTTTGTCAGAACAAATTACTGAAACACAGCCCAAACTTTCTACGGCACGCAAATTTTTAATGATTGCATTTTCCTTTGCCATTTTTTGCGTACCAATAGCTAACCCAATGGTTACAATAGAGCTTAATGCCTCAGGAATCGCCGCAACAGCCAAGGCCACAGCAAACATTAAAGCATCTGTCATGGACTGCCCACGCCATACGCCCAGGGCAAACACCACTGCACAGATTCCTAAAATAATGAACGATAGTTTTTTTGAAAACTCATCCAAACTTCTTTGGAGGGGTGTGGATTTTTCTTGTGCAGACTGCATTAAATTTGCAATCTTTCCAATTTCTGTCTTCATCCCTGTGCCTGTTACCAATACAACAGCACGGCCATAAGAAATCAATGAGCCACTATATACCATATTTAAGCGGTCTCCTAAAGGCAACTCATCTCTTTCGATGATATCAGCAGATTTATTTACGTTTTCTGACTCTCCAGTTAGGGCACTTTCACTTACTTGCAAAGAGTGATTCTCTAAAATACGACCATCTGCAGCAGCAACATCACCGGCCTCTAAAAGCAAGATATCACCAGGTACCAACCTTGAAGCAGGAACTTCTACTTTTTCACCATCACGAATCACTCTGGCATTGGGGGCAGACATGGCCTTTAAGCTTTCCAAGGATTTTTCAGCCTTAAAGTGCTGCACTGTACCCAAAATTGCATTTAAAATCAAAACTGCAATAATAACAATTGTTCCCTCAATCCCACCGGTAAGGGCAGAAATAACCGCTGCTGCAATCAAGATCACAACCAAGAGGTCGGCAAATTGTTCGAAGAAAACCTGGACAATACTCTTGCGTTTTCCCTCTTTCAACTTATTTTCACCGTATTTTTCTATTCGCCTTTCCGCCTCGTCCCCCGAAAGCCCATGCTTAGAGGTTCCATACTCTTGGAACAGCTCATCCTTTTTCCTCATCCAAAGTTTATCCATTTCCATTCTCCTTTCAGTGCAAACAAAAAAAGACCTCCATTGCACCTATCATAATTTTTCGGTACAATAAAAGTCTTGCTTCCTAAGGATAAAAAGTATCCTATGGGCAACGCCCGGGCTGATAAGCCGAGATGACGAACGTTGGCGACGCATGATGCGTAAGCTACTCCCTCTTATTTGAATGAATTCTATCACAACAATGATAAAAAATCAATACAAAAAAATCCAATTACCGAAAAATATTTCTTTTCCATTATTCCCAGTAACGTATTTATATAGTCTTGTATATTTTTTAACACTTCCCCTTTTCATGTACACATTTTTTTGTTATACTAGTCTAATAATAACCCCAAATAAAAAAGGAGGGATTGGGATGATCCATGAAAAATTTACCATTACAGGCATAGACGAAATGGTTTATCACCTGAGCAAATACAAAGATAAAACGGATTGGCAAATAGATTTTTACAATATATACGGTGCTTTACTGCTTTCTTTTGATAGCGACGAGGAAACGCTACGCCGTCTTAAGGATCCGGAAGAAGCATACAGAATGGTAACGGAATGGATGGATGTTGCACTGATGATGGGAAAAGAATATTAATCCCCTTAGAAAAGAGATGCTTTTGCATCTTTTTTTTGTGAAAAAATTGCATATCTTTTTCAGAAAGTGAAACAATATTACAAACTGTTTGAAAAGGAGAGATTATATGCAAGCATATGTAAATGAAAAATGTATTGGTTGTGGTCTTTGCGTTAGCCTTTGCGGTGATGTTTTTTCTATGGATGATAATGGTTTGGCGAAAGCCATCCCTGAAAATGTTCCTCCCAGCACAGAGGCTATGGTAATTGAAGCAAAAACAAACTGTCCCGCAGTTGCGATTGAGACAACAGGGCACTAATACTTGTTAACTGCATAAAAGCTTAGGGAGGAATCCATAGGGATACCTCCTTTTTTCAATTTCTATTATTTTTCCAGCTTTTATGACTGAAATGAAAGATTAGATACTGACCAAACTTCTCATAAAAGCATTGAGTAGCCCCCAGAAACCTTAAACCAAGACATTCCCAAATCTACCAGAGGTATTATATCGACTAAAAAAATAATTGGGCAAATTATTTTCTAATAATATACAAAACAAAACATGCCTACCATTACCCTATAAAGGAGATTTTTTGCCCCAACCATAAAACGAAAATAAAACCCAACGCATGGCAAAACCATATCCACAATAAGCTGGGGGTTGTAAGGCAACTTTGTAAAACAAAAGAACTGGAAAAAAAATATGTAAAAACCCCTGCCTTTTCTTTTTCCACACAAATATTTTCATGCATTTAGTAAAATTTTATTGATTGTAAGGCATTCTAATTATCTGGATAAAAGGTTTTTTTGATTTTTGCTGTAAACCAACATGTTTCATCTTTTTCTTGTTAAAATAAATAAAAAAAGTGACACCTACAAAGAGCAGTGTCACTTTATCTTTTCGTCTATTTGTATTATTTAAAGTTTAAGCTATTGTCTTTAAGCAATACGTCATGGGCACCACCTTCTACCAAGCTCGTGGTAGAAATAACTGTAATCTTTGCTTTTTGCTGCAATTCAGGAATGGACAAAACACCACAGTTACACATTGTGGATTTTACTTTCTTCAAGGATAGACCTACGTTGTCACGCAAGCTGCCTGCGTAGGGAACATAGGAATCAACCCCTTCTTCAAAAGAAAGTTTTGAGTCGCCACCCATGTCATATCTCTGCCAATTTCTAGCACGAGCAGAGCCTTCACCCCAGTACTCTTTCATATAGCTACCATTGATGTTAACTTTATTGGTAGGGCTTTCATCAAAACGAGCAAAGTATCTACCCAACATGATAAAGTCCGCACCCATAGCCAATGCCAATGTCATGTGGTAATCGTAAACGATACCCCCATCCGAGCAAAGGGGAATATATACGCCTGTTTCTTTGAAATATTCATCCCTTGCTTCTGCTACCTCAATTACAGCAGACGCCTGTCCACGACCAATGCCTTTTTGCTCTCTAGTGATACAAATGGAGCCACCGCCGATACCGATCTTTACAAAGTCAGCCCCACAATCAGCCAAGTAACGGAAACCTTCTTTATCCACAACGTTACCAGCACCAATTTTAACGCTGTCGCCATAATTCTTTCGTACCCAATCCAAAGTATCTTTCTGCCATTCGGAATATCCCTCAGAGGAGTCAATACAAAGAATATCTACCCCTGCTTCAACCAAAGCTGGAACTCTAACCATATAATCTCTGGTATTAATACCTGCGCCAACCACATATCGCTTATCCGCATCCAACAGCTCTGCAGAATTTTCCTTGTGACTATCATAGTCCTTACGGAATACCAAATACTGTAATCTGCCTTCGTTATCAACAATAGGCAGCTGATTGATTTTGTTATCCCAAATGATATTGTTTGCTTCTTTTAAGCTTGTCCCCGCCGGAGCAGTAATCAACTGATTTAAAGGAGTCATAAACTCACTTACCTTTGTGTCTCTATCCATACGGCTAATTCTATAATCTCTGCTGGTAACCAACCCAACCAATTTGCCCTGAGCTGTGCCATCTGTGGTTACTGCAACAGTAGAATGGCCTGTTCTCTGCTTCAAATTCAAAATATCTTGCAAAGTATCTTCGGGGCCAATGTTAGAGTCGCTGATAACAAAGCCTGCTTTATACGCTTTTGCACGAGCTACCATAGCCGCCTGACTTTCCACACTCTGAGAGCCGAAAATAAAGGAAATACCGCCCTCCTTCGCCAGAGCCACCGCCATTTTATCGTCAGAAACTGCCTGCATCACCGCAGAAGTTAAAGGGATGTTCATTTCCAAAGCAGGTTTCTCACCTTTTTTGAACTTCACAACGGGTGTTTTCAAACTCACATTTTCAACTGTACATTCCTTGGAAGAATAACCCGGTACAAGTAAAAATTCGCTAAAGGTTCTGGATGGTTCCGTAAAGTATTGCGCCATTTTTTTCTCTCCTCCTGATGAAAAATAGGGAGCGTATTTTCTGTACGCTCCAACTTGAAATCATTATTTCATAAGATTTTAGCACTAAAAATCCCCCTGTACAAGGGGGACTTAATATTTTTTATGTTTTTGTTCAATTCGTCGGTTTTTCTATCGTTTTAATAGAAATTACTTTACGAAAAGCCATCTCATGTGTTTGAATCAAGAACATTCTTCCATTTCAAAGGCGTCGATTTAAATATCCCAAAGACATTTTTGCAACAATTCCAATAACCGTTCCTGTTGCAACTCCAAAAAAAAGTAAAAAAGGGAAATAATATAATAGCTTTAAATTTTCAACTACCATAGTAGCAACAATTATCTGACCTATATTATGAAATACACCCCCGGCGATACTAACACCGATTATGCTGAACTGATTTGTTTTTTTTAATAGTGCCATGATACCAAAACTTAAAATTGCTCCTGCTAAGCTATACAATAGTCCCGCGAACCCTGCAAAGAGTAATCCTGAAAGAAGGACACGCACAAAGGAGATAAAAAATGCTGCCTTCCCGTCCATAAAATATAGAACAATCACTATAATCACATTTGCCAGTCCTAATTTCATCCCAGGTACCAAAAGAGGCATTGGTATAAGCATTTCAACATAACCCATAAGAATTGCTAAGGACGCAAATAAACCATAATATGCAACTCTCTTACTTTGCATTTATCCCACCACCATATCAAACTCAGTTTCCTTCTCCCCCACAATCTCAACCACTAGTTTATGGGGTAAACAAACAATGGTTTCCCCTGTAAGATGAATTTTCTTATGTTCCACGCATATCTGATCCCGACAGTCTGCATCTTCAATAAAAACATATCCATCTTGTATTTTTATTATATTATAACCCTGTTGCGTTTCCACTGTAAATTCAGCATCTTCCCGCAAAGGTAACTCTACCTTCACTTCACCATCCACCAAAACCCTAGCAAATCCGCCCTCTTCTGCCCTTGAATAGAAAAACAACGCCAGGCCAGCTGCCAGAACCAGAAGAATAATAATGAGTATTTTGTCTGCTTTTTTCATATCCTGCACGCCTTTCTTCCACATAGGAAAAAAAGGAAGCCTTAGCTTCCTTTTCTTTGTAGTAGGATTTATTAAAAATAAACTAAACAAATGCCCAGAGCCGGAATCGAACCAGCGACACGAGGATTTTCAGTCCTCTGCTCTACCGACTGAGCTATCTGGGCATGTCTTTCTCACTGACGCCATACCAGTATATCCAAAATATATTTAAATGTCAACACATTTTTTGTTTTTTTGCGGGCAAGCTTAACCCACCCGCATTATTATTTGTCGATTTATAGTTTTTCTTTAGCCCTTTCATCCCAATATTCACAAGTAATGCCTACCACTTCAGATGTAAAAGGCTCTCCCTTTTTGGTCTTATAATGTTTGGTTGCCCGGAAGGCAAATTTTGCACCAACAAACAAAATTGGTAAGTTGCAATAAACAATAAGGATATTTCCCAAGTCTGAAATATACCACAAATTATCCAGTTCCAAGCCCGCCAAAACTGAAAGAACACCAAATGGGATAAACACCAACGCTCCTAATATTCGGATAAAATTAGTGAAACTCTTCTTCTTGCTAATGCGGTTAGCAGCAATCTCCGCAAAAATAATAAAACCAACCACACAAGTATAGGCGAATAAGCCATAACAAATACTAACTAAAAGAGTAATGATTCCATCTGCCCCCGTTCCCGGTGTTAATGATGTGATAGAAGCCAAGTATAAAGGAAGCTTTTGTCCATGCAAGGTCTCCCAACCTGTAGGATCGTTCCAAAGCTGCGCCATAACTACAATAAAGCCTGAAAGGGTACAAATAATAATTGTGTCTAGGAAAACGCCCAATGCCTGCACACACCCTTGCTCACAGGGGTGTTCCGCATTTGATGCCGCCGCAGACATGGTAATTGTACCTTGCCCCGCCTCGTTAGACATTAGACCACGCTTAACGCCCTGAACCAACGCTGTTCCGAAGAAACCGCCAAATATGGCCTCAGGTGTAAATGCCCCCTTGAAAACGGCACCAAAGAAAAATGGCACTGTGCCAATATTTAAAACGGCAATGACCAATACTGTAGTACAATATAGAACAGCCATAATTGGCACTATTTTGTCCGTAACCTTTGTAATTTTACGAATACCACCAAAAGCAAAAATACTGGTTCCCACAATTAAAACTACGGAAATGACATAGTATAGGGCTGAAGTTCTATCGTATGTATTACCTGTGACCACCTCTGCAATAGACCCAACGGATGAAAAAACATTGAACGCCTGGGCAGGCAAACAAAACATGGCATACAGAATAAAAATTGCCGACAGTGCTACACCAACCCACGCCCGATCCCCCATGACTTTTTTACCATAAAACGGAAGTCCGCCTACAAACTCATTGCCCTTCTTTTCTTTAAAAATTTGGGCTAAAGTTGCCTCCATAAAGGCCGTTGCCATACCAAAAAAGGCACTTATCCACATCCAAAACAACGCACCAGGACCACCAACAGAAACCGCCCCAGTAACCCCTAAAATGTTTCCCGGCCCAACACGCATTGCCGAGCTTAGAAAAAATGCTGCTAATGGTGAAATACCTATGGCTGCCGCTCTTTGCCTTGTCAAAATACGAAGGCCTTCTCGAAAATGCGTCACTTGTATAAAGCCTGTTTTTATGGTGAAAAAAATGCCAGAGCCGATCAGCAAAACCACTGCAAAACTTAAGTTCCCCAAAATTGGAATGGCGGCGTACCATTCAAAGTTTGTAGGAAAGTCCCATAAAAAATCGGCCACCGGAACAACAAATTCAAACACACCGTTCACTGCATCAAAAATTTCTTTCAAAGGATTCCCTCCCAACTGGTTTTTTCGTAAATTTTATTTCCCATACTGCATCACACAACTAACGTGAATACTATTTTTTTCTTCCTTCTATCTTTATTTTATTTTTCCTATCTCCTAATTTTCTACGAAATGCAAAATTGTTTCTGTTTTTACATACTGGTAGCCATTATTTTTTTTGCTGCATTATATTAATGATGGTTGTATCCATAGTATACATCCCCTCGGTAGAGATTCTTCCTAGGTTTTTGGTTGTCTGCTCTGCTGAAGAACCAACAACACCAAAATAATTTGGTATTGCTTTTTTATTTATTGCTAGCATGGCAGATAAAAAGGAAGTATAAACCCCTGTTGACGCCTTTAGAGAACACCCTGTGCTGCCTCCATCACAAATCATACCTGTAAGATTTGCCGCCAAATGATTGATGGCATTACTTACTTCTGTCGCCCCGCCACCCATAAGAAATGTAAGGCCAGCTGCAGCACCACTACCGCCACCTAGAACACAACCACAAAGGGCGGAAAGCCTACCTGTGTAATGCTTACTAAAAATAGTAACCAAACAACTTAAAGTAACAGCTCGTATGATTTCATCCTCAGAGGCATTTATGCTTCTACCATAGGACACCACAGGTAAAGAACAAACAATCCCATGGGATCCGCTTCCCACAATGCTCATTGCTGGGAACGGCAAACCGGAAAGCCTGGCATCCATAGCCCCACAAGTTAGTTTTTGTGCTTGATAAATCATATCAATCCCCAGAACACCTTTTTGGTGAAATGCATCCAAAGTTGCACCTATAGATAATCCTAATCCCTTTTGACCCTCCTCTGAAAGCCTGCAGTTCATTGCTATCATTTCTTTAATAATGATAAGCTCATCAATGGAAACTGTGGAGGCATAATCCACCATTTCGGCAATTGTAATGGTGTCAAAATCAAGCATCTCCTGTGCTGTTTCTTCCTTGATTTGTTCTTTAATCAAAACAATCTCGTTATTTTTTGCCACATAAACAATATTATCGTGTGTCCCCTCGATTCGAGCAATACCAATACCCCTTGTTGTCGTTACCTCTGCTTCTATGTAGATACTTTCCCTTTCCTTCGCCAGTGAAAGGTCCACGGGGATGGATTTTGCCTGTTCCACCTGTTCTCCGGTAATGCCCTTTAAGCACTCCAATCCCAATTCCCATTTTCCACCTAGGGCTCCCAGTGCCGCTGCCATTTCGCAACCTAGCTCCTCGGTTCCAGGAATACTGCAGGAGAAACCGTTTTTATACATACCTCCGTTCATGCTCATTTCAATATGCAGCACCGCTCCTCCAACTTCGGCATATGCTCTTGCTGCAGCTAAAGCAATTGCACCTACTTCTGTTACCCCCAGTGCCGGCCGGATTTCAGATTGCAACAATGTTGTAAAGTGCGTCATTTGACCCCCTCTTTCTAGTGTTTCTTTTGTATTTTCTATTGCTTTCAGTATACCGTCTCCCCTATAGAAATACCACTTTTTTCTATGTACCATTTGAAAAAATTTCTTAATTCTTTATGTATACTGCATAATTCCCTAATTTTACTTGTTTTTTGCCTCTACGTTTTCTATAATGAAACAGCTATTATTTTTTTACAGCAAGTATGCTGTTATTTTTAGGAGGGTATTATGGATCAACAAAGAGAAAAATTCTCATCAAGACTGGGATTTATCCTGATTTCTGCCGGCTGCGCCATCGGACTTGGAAATGTTTGGAAATTCCCTTACATTACCGGTCAATACGGTGGTGCCGCTTTCGTATTGATTTACATTCTGTTTTTAATTTTATTAGGCATCCCCATCTTGGTCGCCGAGCTATCCGTTGGTCGTGCCAGCCAAAAAAGTGTAGCAATGTCAATGGATGTTCTACAACCCAAAGGAACAAAATGGCATTTTTTCAAGTACTTTGCCATGGCTGGTAATTATATTTTAATGATGTTTTACACTACTGTTGCCGGTTGGATGATTTATTACTTCTTTAAAATGGCAAGTGGTGGCTTTGTAGGGTTGGATAAAGATGGTGTATCCAATGTTTTCGGTTCTATGCTAGGTAATCCTGGATTAATGACAGGTTTTATGGTTATCGTTGTTGTGGTTAGCTTTGGCATTTGTAGCCGTGGCTTACAAAAAGGAGTTGAAAAAATTACAAAAGTAATGATGGTATTATTGCTTTTGTTAATGCTGGTTTTAGCAACTCGTTCTATTTTCTTAGAGGGCGGCGAGGATGGTCTGCGTTTCTACTTAGCTCCCAATTTCTCGGCTTTAAAGGAATATGGCATTGTGGAAGTTCTGTTTGCCGCTTTGGGACAGGCCTTCTTTACCCTTAGCATTGGTATGGGTGCTATAGCAATTTTCGGTAGTTATATTGACCGCTCTCGTTCTTTAACTGGTGAAGCTATGTGCATTACCTTTTTAGATACAATGGTTGCTTTGATGGCTGGTTTAATCATATTCCCTGCTTGTTTTGCTTATGGCATTAACCCGGATGCTGGCCCTAGCTTAATTTTTATCACTCTGCCAAACGTATTTAATGCAATGCCCGGCGGTCGATTATGGGGTTCTTTATTCTTTTTGTTTATGTGTTTTGCTGCATTTTCAACTGTTATCGCCGTTTTTGAAAACATCATTTCTTTCGGAACAGATTTAACAAAGGCAAGCAGAAAGAAAGTTATTGCTTACAACTTAGCTGCAATTATCATTCTTTCCCTCCCTTGTGTCTTGGGCTTTAACGTTTTAAGTGGAGTTCAGCTTTTGGGCGAAGGTTCAACCATTTTAGATTTTGAAGATTTTATTGTCAGCAACAATATTCTTCCCTTGGGCAGTGTTGTTTACGTATTATTCTGTACCTGGAAAATGGGTTGGGGTTGGGACAACTTTATGGCTGAAGCAAATAGCGGCAAAGGCATAAAATTCCCTAAATCCATTCGTTTCTATGTCCAGTGGTTCTTACCTATAGTGGTATTGTTCGTATTTGTTATGGGCTATAAATCACTATTCTTCAGCTAAAACGAACAAAAGCATCCTTCTATTGTTTGGAAGGATGCTTTTTTCGTGCCTGTTTTCCTAATTTAAATTATTAAGGCTAGGAGTTAAAATCCTTATGGGTAATAAGGTGAAAACGAACATAGGAATTTCGGTAAAAATCCCCTACTTTTACAAATAGAATTGCATTTCGTTTTAAAGCATTGTACGATGATAAAGAAGCGGTGCTAAATGAAATAGAAAGATATATCTTATGAAAATCAAATTGGCAACCCTTATATCATCATCCATTGCATTTATTAGAGAATATAGCCCCTACGGCTCGGAAAACATTGTAACCATGGAGGAACTTAAGTCGTGGGTTCCAGTCAATCATCTGAAGAATGAAAATGTAGTAATTTGGGGCATAGTCCATGATAATACTACACCAATGACCAAAGATACAGGCACTTTGTGTGTTTTTACCGTATACTTAGTTTAAACTGACAATAAGAACGGAGGAGATATTTATGAAATTAGCTCTAATCCAAATGAAAACCAAAAACACCCCAGAGGAAAATCTAGTGGAGGCAAAAAAGATGCTGGCTAAGGCGGCAAAAGAAAATGTCCATATTGCTGTTTTTCCCGAAATGTTTGCTTGCCCCTATGACAACAGCTGTTTTCCACGTTTTGCCATGGATCAAGAAAGCCCATTTTTAATAGAAATGGGGAACTGCGCCGCAGAATTAGGCATTTACATTGTGGCTGGGTCTGTTCCTGAAAAATCTAATCATAAAATTTATAATACCTCTTTTGTTTTTGATCCAAAAGGGCAGAGAATTGCCAGACACCGTAAAATCCATTTGTTCGACATCGATGTGGAGGGGGGGCAAAGGTTTGTTGAGTCCGACGTCCTTTCACCCGGACAGGATTTTACCACTTTTGATACACCATGGGGAAAACTGGGGCTTATGATTTGCTATGACATTCGTTTCCCAGAAGTTGCACGTTTATTAGCTCTTCAAGGTGCAAAAGGCATTATCGTGCCCGCTGCTTTTAATATGACTACAGGTCCCGCCCACTGGGAATTTTCTTTCCGCGCCAGGGCTTTAGATAACCAAGTGTTTATGGCAGGGGTTGCACCGGCCAGAGATACAATGGCATCTTACATCGCATGGGGACATACCATATCCACTGACCCATGGGGTGCAATATTGACCCAGATGGACGAAAAAGAAGGCATTGCATTTGTAGAATGGGAAATGGAGAAACTGGACAAAGTACGCAGAGAATTACCCCTATTAAAACACCGCCGTACAGACTTATACCGTTTAACGGAGGTTCCTATTTCTCCTGAATAAATAAATAAAAATCTTTAAAATTAAATAAGGAGTTTTTATGATGAAAGAAACAATATATTTAGCTGGTGGCTGTTTTTGGGGCACCGAAAAATACATGGAATCTATAGAAGGTGTGCTCTCCACTCGTACAGGGTACGCCTTGGGGAAAAAAAATGGCGTGGAGGCACAACTTCCACAAACTGTTACCTACGAACAAGTTTGCGGTCATATTGGACATGCAGAAGCCGTAGAGGTTGTATTTGACCCGAAAAAAATAAACCTTGAAGAAATTCTTACGGAGTATTCCTATACCATAGACCCAACCTCCATAGGAAGGCAAGGCATGGATATTGGTATTCAATACCGCACAGGTATCTACTATACCGTGACAGAACAAGAGCCCATCATCCTTACTTTTCTTAAAAAATTGCAGCAAGAATACAATGAGCCTGTAGTGGTAGAATGTCTGCCCTTATTACAATTTATTCAGGCTGAGGAATACCATCAAAAATATCTAACCAAAAACCCAAATGGATATTGCCATATTAACTTTGCAATAATCGCAAAGAAAAAACAACGATTGGTTAATCCTGAAAAATATCCAAAGCCTGAAAGGGAAGTCCTTAAAAAAAGCCTTAACCCGTTGCAGTATGCCGTTACCCAGCAAAACGAAACGGAACCACCATTTTTTAATAAATATTGGCAAACACAAGAAGACGGTATTTATGTGGACATCACAACGGGAGAGCCCCTGTTCACCTCAAAGGATAAGTTTCAATCCGCCTGTGGTTGGCCTGCCTTTGCAAAACCCCTTGACCCCAATACAATCGTGGAGTATGATGACTTATCCCATAACATGATCCGCACTGAAGTTCGCAGTCGGACAGGCAACGCCCATCTGGGTCATGTTTTTGATGATGGCCCAAAAGAGTTGGGTGGTCTACGCTATTGCATCAACAGTGCCTCATTGCGCTTTATCCCCAAAAAAGACATGGAAAAGGAAGGATATGGCGAATTTTTGCCTTTTCTATAAGAAAATGGTTGTGTTTTTTACACTTGGAGGCTAAAATAAGAAACATATGAATTCAGAAATAAGAAAAGGAGCGATCTCTTGTGGATTTGACAACAGTAAAATCAGTCTACCGTGATACGGCTACCTATGCAAACAAAGAGGTAACCATTGGCGGTTGGATTCGTACTATGCGTGTTTCCAAAAACTTTGGCTTTATTGAGCTAAATGACGGTTCTTTCTTCAAAAATATTCAGGTTGTTTTTGAAGCTGAAACCTTATCTAACTATACAGAAATTACAAAGCAAGGCGTGGGTGCCGCTTTAATTGTAAAAGGACTTGTATTGGAAACACCCGATGCAAAGCAACCTTTTGAGTTAAAGGCATTGGAAATCGAAGTAGAAGGTACTTCTACCCCCGAATATCCTTTGCAGAAGAAACGCCATGGCGTTGAATTTCTACGCCAGATTGCTTATTTACGCCCCAGAACAAATATGTTCTCTGCAACATTCCGTGTTAGAAGCTTAATTGCATATGCAATTCATAACTTCTTCCAGGAAAGAGGCTTTGTTTATGCACACACTCCCATCATCACAGGTAGTGACTGCGAAGGTGCTGGTGAAATGTTCCGCGTGACAACCTTAGACTTGAACAATCTTCCTAAAACAGAAGATGGAAAAGTAGATTTCTCCAAGGACTTCTTTGGCAAAGAAACCAACTTGACTGTAAGCGGTCAGCTTTCTGCTGAAACCTTTGCTATGGCTTTTCGCAATGTATATACTTTTGGTCCTACTTTCCGAGCAGAAAACTCCAATACAGCTCGCCATGCAGCAGAATTCTGGATGATTGAGCCGGAAATGGCTTTTGCTGATTTGCAGGATGATATGGAACTTGCAGAAGATATGTTAAAATATATCATCCGCTATGTTATGGAGAACGCTCCGGAAGAAATGGAATTCTTCAACAGTTTTGTTGATAAAACATTGTTGGAGAGATTGCAGAATATTCTGGACAACAACTTTGCCCGTGTTACCTACACAGAGGCTGTTGACTTGTTAATTAAGAGTGGCCAGGAATTTGAGTATCCTGTAGAATGGGGTATTGACTTGCAAACTGAGCATGAGAGATATCTAACAGAACAGATTTTCCAAAAACCTGTTTTTGTAACCAACTATCCTAAGGATATCAAGGCATTCTATATGCGTATGAACGAAGATAACAAAACCGTTGCCGCAATGGACCTTTTGGTTCCCGGTGTAGGTGAAATTATCGGCGGTAGCCAGAGAGAAGAAAGACTAGACCTCTTAGAAAAGCGTATGGATGAACTGGGTCTTAATAAAGAGGATTACTGGTGGTATCTTGACCTTAGAAAATACGGTGGTACCAGACACGCAGGCTTTGGCTTAGGTTTTGAGCGCGCTGTTATGTACCTAACTGGCATGGGCAACATCCGTGATGTATTACCTTACCCTAGAACTGTGAAAAATGCAGAATTCTAATTTTATGACAATTTAAACCCACGAGCAATGCGGCGAGTGTTCACATGGAAAATTTGTGAACCTCCTAACTATGAGAAATATTAAGCGGATAGCTACGGCTATCCGCTTTTTGCTGTCTCAAATTGCAGGCTGAAGCCATTAGCCCATGCAAGCACTCCACAAACACCAAACATTTCTTCGGTGCCTCAATATCAAACTCTTTCTTCACATTTTTTTGCATATCAATGTCAAGGTAGTGAATCCAATTTTCTTGCGGAACAGTTTGTGAATATTTTTCAGCTTTTTCCTTTACCTCAATGTTCCCAAGGTTCATATTTTAGGAAGCCGACAAACTTATCTACTCTATGGCCTTATGCTTACCCTGACAAGATCACCCAGTATACACAGAAAATCATAGGCAATGGATTCACTTAGTTTATTAAAAAGGATTATGAGTCACCGCTCTTTTTGTATGGAAGAATTGAAACATACGCTTGAGCTACAAGAAGTCTGTACCCAAGCGGTCACCACCTGTTTGGACAAAGGTAACCGCTGGGACAAAAAAATGGCCAAGACTCTGTGTGAATTTACTCAGGCGTATCCCAGCTTTGCTAAAGCTACGATAAAAGTACAGTATGGGCTGTTGCCAAAGAAAAAGTCTAAGTATCAAGGTACCTTGCTTTGCTAACTCAAGTGGGGCAGGTTCCTATTGTAATAATGATGTATGGGCACCTTCCCAGGATTGGGAATTTTACTAATTTTTCTCTAAAATAATTGCCTGATCATTGCTATTGGCATCTTTATTTACGCCAGCTGCTTATCCATTACAGGGGGTAAACGCTAAGATACACACCACCACAAGGAGAAGTTTAAAAAAGATTTTCATGGTACTGCATGGTACTGCCTTCTGTGACGCTTTCAGTCACAGAATTGGGTTGTTTAAAGGAGGCGACAAGCATTCCGCTCACCACCTCCAGTTTGAATCTTTTAACTTTATGGGTTGTTAATTTTTAGAAAACATTCTGACAAATCTTGTGAGAATCGTTGCTACTTCCCCACGAGTAGCCTTACCACGTGGATCAAGGATGCCATTTCCTTTTCCCGAGATGAGGTCGTTTTCTACAGCCCAAGCCATCGGAGACTTTGCATACTCAGAAATTATGTCTGTATCGGTGAACTCCGTCAAATTGGAATGCTTGGATACATTATAGCCCTTGAACTGGGCATAGCGGTAAAGGATAGATGCCATCTGCTCACGGGTGATGTTATCGTCCGGACCGAACTTACTGTTGCCGTAGCCCCCTACAATTTCGTTTTCTTGTGCCCAGTTCACGCCCTCTGCATAGTACGCACCTCTTTCTACGTCCTTAAACATGGACGTTACACTTGCAGTTGGTTCCTTTTCCATTCTCCAAAGTACTGTAGCAATCATTCCACGAGTGGTGTTGCCGTAAGGTCTGAAGGTGGTTTTGCTTGTGCCACTAAACCAAACACTGTTTACTCCAGAATAAACTGCATCTACAAACCAGTCGTTTTCCTGTACATCATCAAAAGCTACGCCTGTTTGAGGATTCACGTGACCGTTGCTGCTTGCTTTAAAGATGGCTTTCAATGTTTGGTTTTTTGTTACATCTTCAAAAGTATAGCTCGCCTTTGCACCAATGCTTCTACCGTCTACCAAAACATCGGAAACCACATAGCCCATATCGGGGATAAATGTTAAGGTTTGATCTTGCAACTTACGTATTGTAACCGTATTATTTCATCCGCCGTCAGGAGAAATGTTGCCGTTACCCTCCTTAGTAATTTTTATATCGTAGTAGTCGTAGGAGTATGCTCCACCAGATGAACTACCGCCAGAAGCTTTAATTGTAAAAGTTGTTGTTGCAGTGCCTGTTGTTGAAACAATATTAAGGGTATAGGTTCCTGCGGAAAGCGTTTTTAGGTAACTGTTTTTCAATGTTACGATTGTACTTCCCGAAGCCTTGGTATAATGGGCATCTTCCGTTAGCGTAGTTGGTGCAGTACCTTGTTTTCCTACTTCAACACCCTGAAAATTTGCAAGATCTGCACTTGAGGTAACTACCAAGTCACTGGTTGTTGAGGCTATAATGCTTTGATTTGCCCCTGCGGTAATGGTAGGAGAAGCTATTTCCAATTTAAGCTGGTTGTTATCTGCCACTGCCACAGCAAAATTGCTGTTATCAGCGGTGAAATTTTCTGCATAGTCACTGTTCGTCACAGCATCACCTGAGGTAAACACACCAGTTTGCGATTCAACGGAAATATCCGCCTTCATCTCTAAAATGGAAACACCGATTTGGTTTGTATTGGTCAGTGCCTCTGAAATTTTAATAGTGGGTATAATCGGCGCAGTTCTTGAACCCATATCGTTAATTAAATAAACAAGGTCAATATTGCTGTTTGTATTTCCCACTTTATTATCAGAAATATTGATATCTCCACCTAGAGTAATGTCTTTTAGGCTCAGGATACCAGCTCCAACTAATCTAGAGGTATTACCCGTAATGCTACCACCCAGCATTGTAAAGTTAGCTAAATTAGTCACAGCCCATAAGTACCACCACCATTATGTAAGATACTACCGCCATACATGGTGGATGTGCCTGCTTCATTATAGACACCGGCAGTTTCTTTAGCAAAATTATCAGTGATAGAACCACCATACATGGTAAATATTCCGCTATTATCTATGGTATTACCCGTTGTTGTATTTTTGGTAATACTGCCACCGTACATAGAAAATGTGCCCCTTAAATCAATGATAATCGGTGAGTAATTGTTATTAAGTCCTGTGATTTTACCACCACTATTTTGGCTGCCGTCACAGTCGCACAGGTTTAGTGCACCAGAAAGATAAAACACCGGGTCTGTCTTCTCCTCCACATTTAAGCCCCTTGCGTCTAGCTTGTATCCATTTAAGCATAGGTTCATGGTTTTACCCTCAGCTATGTAAATTCTTGCCGGCATCGTCATATCATGAGTAAGATAGTAGTTCCCTTCCAAGGATACAATGCCATCCCAGTCATCGGGGAGCGGCTCATATTGAACAACGCTATGGCTTGTGTGGTGGCCGATGTTTGTATCGCCACCGCAGACACAGTGGGAGTGAGGTACAGTCCATGCTGTACCAAATACAGGGTAGCCACCATTGGTGGGGGTGCTTTTGTTGTCGGCTTTCCATGTGTAGTAGTCGGTACTGGCGGTGGTGTATACCCAAGTGTTCAGGCTGTCAACGAGTAGCAGCTCTGATATCGCCCTCAAACCCAGAAATTGCTCCAGCAATCGCATTGCTGTCTGCGCTGATGGCTGTGACGCTGCAGGTGTTAAAACAGTTGCCTATTGTCGTTGTGCCATTGTCTCTTGAAGCTGCAACTCCCGTAATGCCACCAACATAAAGATCGCCTGCACCTCCAAAGGTACTCTTAACGCTGCCGGAGGCGATGCAGAGGTTTTGAATGCGTGCTCCACCTATGCTCTTGAGCAGACCGGCGTAGTTTTCCGTGCTGTCAATGGTCAGCCCTGAAATGCTGTGGCCCTGTCCATCTAACGTTCCGCTGAACAAGGTGCCGTTACCCACCGGCGACCTCAGAAATGCAGACACGTCTATGTCATTGTCCAGATAAATTGCGTAATCAAGATAGCTGCTGCCATTTGCGCTCCACCACGCCCCACCCTTGGCGGTTTTGATATGTAGGGTATCTCCGCCGGTAATTTCATAGTCCCTGCCGCTTGCCGCCTCTGTGCCATCAAAGCTACCGTCTGCATACTGTGCCGCCGTGGGGAGTTTCAGTTCCCAAGTAGCGCTTTTCTGATTATACGCACACGTGGTTGCGACTGCTTCAGTCGTTCCCGTAAGCCCAGCATAAACGAGACGATCGCTTGCTTGCGTGTTGCCACTGGCAAAAAGAGTACCGCTTACAAAGCGTATGCCCTGACTCTCACCTGATGAGTTGCTATACAAACCATTGCTAAATGCTGTGTCACCGCCAGTTGCTGTAACATTTGCTAAATCTGTAATGATAAGCTTCATTCCTGCCGAAATTCCTCTACTATTCCCCCATTGACCGGTGGATTTCCCCCCTATTGCCACTACGGTAACATTGCCACCTATGGTAATTGTTTTGTTAGGCAAACTGCCGATTCCACAGCTGTTATTTGAAGTTGTTCCACCCGTTGCGGTTAGTACGCCTGTGCCAATAAAAGTCACCGAGCCATCGGCATAAATACCTGAGCTATTCTCAGTGCCGTCATAGGTGCTGGTTATCACATTCACTCCTGTGCAAACCACTGTTGTGTTATCGGGTAGCTTTATCGCAATGGGTGCACTTGTGGAAAAATCAACACCATTTAAGGTGAGCGTAAAACCATCAGTGTCATTACCAGACCAAGTCGACTTGTCAGTTCCAAGCAGACTTTCTGCATATAATGTATTTTGATTTGCCACTTTGGTAAAATCAACAAACTCAGGCGTAGGTACGATTTTAACATATTTGTTTGTAGTGGAATTCTCCAACAAGGGTCCTATATTTATTGGATCATCTCCACACCAAACGGTATACCCTTCCGCCACAGTATTGTTGCCGCCTTGGAATATGCCATTAGTGATTGCGATACCTGCCACACCACTACCACACTTGGCAATTAAGGAGACAGCCCCCGAAATATTTACACTACCGACAATCCCCATGCCTGAAAGACGTGTATCGCCATTACTATTTCCACCTGTTGCAGTAAGTGTTCCGTTCCCTTTTACAACAATATTGCCTTTAATTCCTGCACCTCCACCAGTGGATTCTCCAGTGCCCGGCCCTTCAACTCCGCCAGTAAAAGAGCTGTCCGATACAATGTTTAGAACTGTTCCGCCAGTTACAGTTAGGGCGGTTACGCCGTCACTATCTGGCTTCCCTTGTGGTGCACCAATGGTAATGCCGTCAAGGTTTAGGGTAACATCACTTGCATTTACCACAATGGCATTAGAGGTGTAGGTCACACCGCTTTTCATAGCAACGGTGTATTCGCCACCTGCCGCAAAGGTGAGGACACCGTCTGTAAAGGTGGGGGCGGTATCGCCCTCGACCACACTCACCAAAAAGTCACCATATACCGTAGGGGTGCTAGGGTTGGGGGATATTTTGACATATTTTTTTCCACTGAAGCTATAGTCTTCACTGCATGAGCCTGTTGTTAACTCACTGCCGTCAGTATTGGCGTTGACAGTAAACTGTAAATTCTTAGACTTAGGGATACTGTTCCCCCAACCCGCAAAATTAGCTGCCGTATTTTCACCAACAAAAAGTACTGTGCTGTCATGGCTCATGACTAATTTTCCGCCGCCGGAATTATGCATATAAGCTTGTTTTTTACTTGTAATGGACAAATTTCCAGCGTTTTTCAGCTCTATTTTTGGGCTATTAGAAACATTCCAATCATAAATGCCCACAACATACTCCGGTGTTGTTTGCTCGTTAATCATAGTTACCGTTCCACCATCAATTGTCAGAGTGCCGCCGTTTGTACTGCCCAGCGAAACACTCGCTAAAGTTGTGGTGGAACTCCCGGTGGCATTTCCTGCAGTCAAAGCAAGAGAGCCACTGCCGGTTATGGTAAGGGGTTTATCAACACTAATATTATACAATCTTGATAATGAGCTACTTCCTCCACCAAGGTTAATACTATTGCTCCCAATTAAGTTAATTGTACCACTCTCTTTAGAGTAAATACTTGCGCTATAAAAGGGAGAATTTGTGCAAAACCCGGCTTCGTGGGTAATGGTTGCATTATCTAAAGTCAAGGTATTTGTATCGGCATCATAGCTCACTGTACCCGTTATGCCCGTGCCTGTGATATCACTTGCGTTGTCTGAGGTGACTTGTGTGCTCCCCACCCAAACGTCGTAATTTGTAACACTCCTTGGTGAGCCAAGCAGCGCAGGTTGCTCTAGCACCTTCTCACATTCCTCGCACAAAAAGCCACACACTACACCCTCACTCGCAGGGGTATAACCACAATTCTCATCATGCTCATGGTTGCAAGGCGCACCCTCCACCGCAGGGGTTTCAGCCACAGCAGGTATATAGGCACAGTCATCTACATGGTCAATTACACCATCTTCATTTGTGTCAGTACATCCTTTGTCGCAAGGCACTTCCTCTATTTCTGGGATTGCTTCAACTGCTGGAATAAATCCGCAAGCCTCATCATGCTCGTGGTTTCACGCCACATCCTGTTATGCAGGAGAATACCCGCACGCTTCATTATGCTCTGTGTGATGCTCGCACAAATTCATTGCTACACTGTCTGCAATATCGCTGATGCCCAAAGGGGCGATGCTCTGTGTAGCAAAGGCACCCATTGGCATCATGGTGAACACCATACAGAGCACAAGTAATAGGATTACAAGTTGTTTCTTCATTGTTTTCATCCTCTCAATCTAATATTTTTTTTGGACAATAACACACGCCCACTTCAAGACAGCGAGGCTTGTCTAAATGAAAATCAGCGTAGACACAATACCAACATCTATTTTCCGGAGCACCTTCCCTCGGGGTGAAGGCTGGGCAAACCTGTTTCGGCCAGACATTCCCTCAGCATTAGGTGCAGCTAATTCCATATTGCTATTTCGCTTGTTTTCACGCTCCTGCATCTTTAAATCACCTCCTTTTTCCCAGTGTTTGTATACCCAAAGACAATAGCATAAAAAATAAAAAAACAACCCTATATTACAAAATAGGGTCGTTTTTTTACAAATTGTTCCCAATATTATTCGAAATTTGACTTGACAAACAGGCATATTTATGATTGGTAGCAGAAAATTCTTACGTTAAAAATGCCATTATCCGCTTTGTAAATCACATCTCCACAGTAATGCCCAGCAAAAGTTCCAATTGCTTTTGTACCGATACCATGCCCTGTTTTTGTTGATGTGGGAATGCCGTTTTCACCAAAGAGAACTTCGCCTTGGAATGAATTTTCTATTTCTATGATGAGCTGCTTCTCACAAAAAACTGTAAGGTTGAGATAGCGTTTTTTCTCCCTGTGGCATCAAAGCACAGGCATTTATCGCATTTTCCATCAGGTTTGAAAGTACCATAGAAAGCTCCAGGGAGTCTATAAATGGCTCTTTTGGTATCTCGGTGCGTATATTACAGGAGATTCCATTGCTTTCGGCAAGAGCTGCATAGTAGCCGATTGCGGCTCCTGTAGCAGGGTTTTCACAATACATTTTTTGAGGGCTATTTATAGAAATCTTTTGCTGACGGCTCAGCAAAATTTCCATTTCCTCCATATTACCCTTTGATAGTAGTTCAAGCAAGGCATTGTTAAAGTGGCGACGATCGTGATTGAGTATACTCATTTTCTTCTGGGACTCGGCCATTAGTGTAATACGTTGCTCCATAGAGTGTGCGGCTTGACGCAGGAGCTTCTGGCTATTTTGCATTCTTTGGTTTTCTTGCCGAGCGGCATACTCCCTTGTGAGGATTTTGAGCGAGTGAATAATTCCAATATAAATTGATAGTCCAAGCAAAATGAGAAGAATAAGTGGCAAAGAGTTATCATATAGCTGTTCTTCAATAACGCCTTCAAAAAAGTAGCCTAAAAAACATATGAACAGAAAAATTACAGGCAAAAGGTAAATGTGCCAATATTCAAGAACTTTTCGGTAAAGCTTAGATACCCATTTGCGAAATGCAAAAGCGATAACACCAAACAAAATAAACCGTAAAAAGGTGATGGCATAGTAAGGGTTAGGGAAAAGGTCGCAAAGAATATAGCTTAAAAATACCACAGCGGCATAAATGTTTAGCATGGTCAGATAGCTAAAGCACCACTGCATTATTTTATCCTTAAACAAGGGTTTTCGTGCAATCCCTATAACGAATAGCATAATTAAGTCAATATAAAATACAGCGGTATAATTTTCTGCAAGATAGAAGTAGAAGTTTGCACAAATGTTTATCATCAGCAGCACTACTGTTACAAGTACATACACCCATTTGCTTTTGTATTTTGGTGTTGCCATAGTGCAAAGGAGCAAAATAAGCATTGCGTCAGTGACAAAGGCCCGCAGCAAATCGGGGAGAAGATTTGTCATGGCTTTTGCCCCTCCCTTGCCAGACGGTAATCAAGACATTTGTCACGAACAGCGGTATATTGCTTTTTGGAAACGGGAACAGAAATACCACCACGCAAAATCATCTCCTCACGTGTAAGCTGTTCTACGTGGTGCAAATTTACCGTAAAAGAAATATGCGGCTGCAAAAAATCTGGTCTACTTAAAAGGGAGGCAATCTGTTCTGTAAAGCTTTGGGTGGAAGAAAGACTGTGCAGCTTTTCTCCACTTATAAGTAAGTAGGTAACGCCTCGTCCTTTGTACTCACAACAGAGAATACTACGCACAGAGACCACAAAAATACCCTCCTTGGTTTTCACTGTAATGGTTTCGTCTTCTGCCTCAACCTTTGACAAAGCGAGAGTTAAAGTGGAAAAAAGGGCCTGCTGACTTACGGGTTTTACTAAAAAGTTGATAGGGTTTGCTGCAAATGCTTGCAGAGCAAACTGAGGTTCGGTGGTGGCGTAGATGATTTGAGCTTCTCTATCAAGGCGCCGAATCTCTTTGCCAAGGGATATTCCATCCACCATAGGCATTACAATATCCAGTATATATAAATGAAACCGACAGCTTTCACAGGATGAAAGTAGTACATCGGGGTGGGAAAATTCAACAAGTTCTGCAAATATTTTATTGTGCTTGAGAAATTGACGAGTTAATTCTGTTAAAATGGATAATTCTTTTTCGTTATCATCACAAATCGCTATTTGGAGCGTTTTGTTCACCTCCATTTTAATATAATATTTTATCATGTTTTGGTGGTTTGTGTCTATTGTATGTAGATAGGTGTTCAAAATTAAAAGCAACCGCACCTAATATTCTTGAGGTGCGGTTGCTTTTTTCTTATTCAGTTTGTCTTGACCCTCGATCCACAAGTTGCGTTTATGACTAATCATATTTGTTTCGGGGCTTCTTTTTTAGCTTTCTTTTGTACGAAACGTAACTTTTTTATTTGCCTTTGTTCTCTGGAATAAGATAAGCACAATGATAAAGGAAAGTGTTTGGGCCATGGCAATCCGCAACACTTGCAACTGATCCCCACCAGACACTCCTGTAATATGTAATATATTGATAATGGTATTATTAAAAAAATGATCCGCCATGGGTACCCAAAGGTTTCCACAAATTTTTGTCAGCAGGCAAAGCTTTGCCCCCATAAGGCCAGACATTAAAACCAAACTCAGCATAGCGATACAAGTAGGTAATAGCCCCATCTGTCCATCTAAAAAGCTTCGCATAGGTGCTGCAATATGCCAAAATCCAAATAAAACAGAGGAAATCACCGTAGCCCTAAGAAATGAATTTTTTTCTTCTGCCATTTTCAAGAATAACCCTCGAAAGACCCCTTCCTCCATTACTACATTCATGATGTTCCCAGCAAAACAAACTAAATAAAATTTCAAAGCTATTTGATTTCCAATGTTCCCTCCAATTTCATAGCTGGTAACATAAAGCTCCAGACTAGGAGTATTCCCAGAAACATACTGTGCCACAAATTCTATTCCATAGGCAGGGATAAATACCAAAAGCCCAAGGCCTAAGCCTAAAACGATATTTTTACCAATCAGCGTCGGTGCAAATCCAATTTCTCTCCAAGAAATAGATTGATATCTTAAAGCTATTAAAAGAATCAAGATTCCTATTAATTTGTGAATAAATGCCTCTCCCAATATGCTTTGGTCTGTTCGCAGAACCAAATATTCGAACCCTCTAAAAATAAAACAAAAGACATAAATGCCTAGAATAAAACAGAAACTACCAAATTTTTTTTCTTTTTCCATTTTAAACTCCTTTGAAGTAAATATATCCTACATAAGAAATGCACTTTTATCCTAGCATTCCTATTTTTCTTTGCAAAGGTTTCTTCTGTTAATAATTGGTAGAAGCTTATCCCCATGTCTTATCACAATTTAACACAAAGGTTTGTAGCTTTTTGTTTTCGCAAAACACCAGGAACAACAGGGGTTCTCGATGCTTAAATTAGGATGTTTTTTGGGAATTTACCATCTCAAAAAAACAGCGATCCATCGCATAAGCTGCAATCTTCGCTGTTTTTATAATCTTTTTGGGTTGGAAGACTTCTTTTATCTTCTAATCATATCTCTTGTGATTTCTGCTATATCGGTAGCACCGCACATAGCCATGGTATCACGCAGTTCTTCTCCCACCTTATTAATATAGGCCGAAACGCCCTCTACACCGCCACCATAAACAGCAGTTACAAAAGGTCTTGCAATGATTACTCCGTGGGCACCCATAGCAAGGGCTTTAAATACATCCCCTCCCGTACGAATACCACCGTCAACAAAAATCTTCATATGATCACCTACTGCGGCAACAATTTCTTCCAAAACATCAGCCGTTGCAGCACAACCGTCCAAAACTCTGCCACCGTGATTTGATACTACAATTGCACTTGCCCCTGCTTCTTTTGCTTTTAATGCACCTTTTACACTCATAACGCCCTTAACAATAAAAGGAACCTTCGCCAGGGAAATAATCTCCTTTAATTCTGCTGTGGTTTTGCTCCCAGCAGGAGGTATCATATTTTTCAAAAAAGGCAATCCCGCTGCATCAATATCCATTGCAACAGTAAAGGCATCACTTTCAGCCACAAGCTCCATTTTTTCAGCGATGGTTTCAATATTCCATGGCTTAATGGTAGGAATACCCAGTCCCCCTACTGCCTGAATTGCCCTTGTTGCCCCCACCATAACGTCAGGGTTCACACCATCACCAGTAAATGCTGCTACACCACACTGGCAACAAGCAGAAACCAATGTCTCATTATAGGTAATGTCGCTGTATTTATCGCTATAATGTAATTGCACTGCCCCTACAGGTCCAGCAAAAAATGGATATGCAAAATGCTTTCCAAACAATTCAATACTAGTATCAATCTCTTTGTTTTCACAAATGGTATCCATATTTAAATAAATTTTTCTCCAAGCATTATAATTACGAGTAGCCGTATCCCCAATTCCCTTTGAGCCAGGACCAGGCAACTTATTACCGCAAGCCTTACCATTACAAACAGGACAGGCAAAGCATTTATCTCCAATACAGCTTCTTGCTACTTTTACTACTTCTTCATATGTCATTTAAGAACCCCCTTTTTTAGGCATATCATATCACAACAAAATGGGGAAATCAAACCCTTCCAGCGCAGATTTCGCGTTGTATTAATTCATCCCTAAAAACATTCATAGTATACCAAAAATGAACTTTTTATAATTATACATTAATACGCCTATTTTTTATTTTATAAAATTTATCTAAGTCTTTTTTCACCGCTTGCCGTATAAATTTCATACCATTCCCAACGCTCCAACTTCACATCTAAAGCCTTTATGGCATGATCTAATCGAGAGAGTTTGCTACTACCAACGATGGGCATCGCCTTAACCGGATGATACAAAATCCATGCGTAGGCAATCTCCTCTGCTTCAACACCATGACGATCACCGATTTCTTCAAGCTTTTTGTGCACGTTTACGTAAGGCTTATCCCCAGAGGTAAAAATCTTTCCGCCCGCCAAGGATGACCATATCATAGGATGAATACCCTTTTGTGTCAGCATATCCATCATACCGGAATCAAAATGTTCAAAGCAGCAAGGGTTCCACTCGATTTGATTGGTGCAGAGCTGATTTTTAGTAAATTCATTTAATGCTTGAAACTTAAAGGGATCAAAATTAGAAACGCCAATTTCTCTTACTAACCCTTCTTTTTTCAGCTCCAGCATTGCCTTGCCTACTTCCTGAGGAGAAAAGCATGGATCCTCTCTATGAATTAAATACAAATCCAAATAGTCACAACAAAGACGCTGTAAACTTTCCTTGCAGGAGGTCTTAATCCTCTCATAAGACGTATCATAATATTTTAAACCATCCTTATTAAAAATACCCGTTTTGCTCACTAACTGAATTTGATGGCGTAAAGCAGGATTTTTTTGAAACACCCTCCCCAATTGGGTTTCACACTCACCAAAGCCATAAATTTCAGCAGTGTCTAGGGTCGTTACTCCTCGGTCTATACAACCTTTTATAAATTTCTCCAGGGTTTTTGTATCCCATTCCCAATTTGTCAGACGCCAAAACCCTTGAATAATGCGAGATAGAGACAACTCTTCTGTAATCTTCATGTATTCCATTGAAACACCTCCTTAGTTTATATTCATTATTGTTCGACACAAGCAAAAATATCCCTTTGACACAACGCACAATTAATATTTATACCCCTTATAAATAACTTTTATTGCATAATGTGTATCAATTACCAGGTTATATTTGCATATTTATATTTATTTCGCATATTATTCATACCACGTTTTGTAACATTTCATTCGCACTCACAACTGTATTTTGATAAATACACATCATTTATAAAATATGCAATAAAATAGCCACTAATATTTGTTTGTTTATTATGTATTTTATCTTTTCTTATTGTGCATATCTTTGTTTTTCATCTACAATTCACCGAAGTTGTATAATTATGCATTTCTATATTGACTTTACTGTTCAAAGGTATATAATAGAAAAAAATAAATTGTTCGAAAAGGGGTACAGCCTATGAAATACAAAGTATATATAGACGGTCAGGCAGGCACCACAGGGTTACAACTGCGTGAGCGCTTAGAATATCATCCTAATATTGAATTACTCCTCATTAGCGAAGCACTGAGAAAAGATGAATCAGAAAGAAAAAGACTTATGAACAGTGCCGATGTTGTATTTCTTTGTTTACCCGATGAGGCGGCAATAGAGGCAGTGAAACTGGTTGAAAACCCTAATGTTTGTATTATCGATGCTAGCACTGCCCATAGAACCAACCCTCTTTGGACTTACGGCTTTCCTGAACTCTCAGCAAAACATAGACAGAAAATTGCATCATCAAAGCGAATTGCAAACCCCGGATGCCATGCAACTGGCTTTATTGCTGCAGTCTATCCATTGGTAATGATGGGTATTGTGAGCCCAGATTATCCCTTTAGCGCCCATAGCATCACAGGGTACAGCGGTGGTGGTAAAGGCATGATTCAGGAATATGAAAAAACAGATAGACCTACGGAATTAGATAGCCCCAGACAATATGCATTAGGCCAAGCCCACAAACATTTGCCGGAAATGCAATATGTAACTGGAATATCTTCGGCACCTATCTTCTCCCCCATTGTCTGCAATTTTTACCGTGGTATGGAAACCTGCACTCCACTACATACAAACCTGTTTTTGAAAAAAGTAACAAAAGCGGAGCTTACGAAAATGTTAGCTGATTTTTATAAAGAATCAAGCCTGATCACCGTAGCCCAGGAGAAAAGTGGTTTTTTGTCGTCCAATCGCATGGCAAACCAAAACGGACTTACCCTTTATTTGGAGGGAAATGACCAACGCATGACCCTGATCAGTATGTTTGATAACTTAGGCAAAGGTGCATCCGGCGCCGCTGTTCAAAATATGAATATTGTCCTCGGTCTGGATGAGACCGAATCATTGATATAAAAAGGAGGAACTCTAATGCAGAAAATTTCAGGCGGCATAACCGCCCCCAAAGGCTTTCTTGCCGGCGGACTCCACTGTGGAATCCGTGCTAATCAAGACAAAAAAGACCTGGCCATGATTTACAGCCAAACCCCTTGTTCCGCTGCTGCCGTTTATACACAAAATAAAGTTTTTGGCGCACCCATCACCGTAACCAGAAATAACTTAGCAGATGGTACAGCCCAGGCAATGATTTGCAATAGTGGCAATGCCAATACCTGTAATGCAGATGGCGTTGAAAAAGCAGAAGCTATGTGCAAAATGACGGCAGAAGCTTTGGGGCTTTCTCCCAAAGATATCATTATCGCATCCACTGGTGTAATTGGGGCTGTACTGCCCTTAGATCCCATTGCGAAAGGCATCAAATCTTTAGTACCTCAACTCACAGCAGAAGGTGGCACTTTAGCGGCAGAGGCAATCATGACCACAGATACAAAGGCAAAAGAAGAAGCTTATATCATGAAAATAGGCGGAAAAACAGTAACCATCGGGGCTATGGCAAAGGGTAGTGGCATGATTCATCCCAACATGGCAACCATGCTTGGTTTTTTGACAACAGATTGTTCCATTTCCACCCCCATGCTTCAGAAAGCCTTAAAATTAGCGGTGGATGATACGTTCAACATGGTTAGTGTTGATGGTGACACTTCCACCAACGATATGGTTTCCATCATGGCAAACGGTATGGCAGAAAACCCTACAATATGCAAAGAAGGCCCTGCGTTTGATGCTTTCCTCACTGTCATCAAGGAAATTTGCACATCCATGGCGAAAAAGATTGCAGGCGACGGAGAAGGTGCCACAAAACTTTTGGAATGCACTGTTAGTGGTGCTCCTAGCACTGCCCTGGCAAAATCAATCTCAAAATCAATCATCACCTCTAGCTTGGTAAAATCTGCCCTGTTTGGTGCTGATGCCAACTGGGGACGAATCCTTTGTGCCATTGGCTATACAGAAGGTGAATTTGCCGTAGACACCATTTCCGTTGACATCTCCTCCCCAAAAGGAAGTATCCATGTTTGTGAAAACGGTGCCGGCGTTGCCTTTGATGAAAAATTGGCAAAAGCCGTTCTTTTGGAAGAAGAAGTACACGTTCAAGTTGAAATGAACCAAGGTAACGCAACAGCAACGGCATGGGGCTGCGACTTGACTTATGACTATGTAAAAATCAATGGAGACTACCGCACCTGATAGGGGGGTTTAGATAATGATTACAGATTGCAACACCGTGAAGGCAAATGTGCTAACTGCTGCCTTACCATACATACAGAAATACACAGGCAAAACTGTTGTGGTGAAATATGGCGGCAACGCAATGGTTCACCCCGATTTAAAAAAGGCCGTTATGAGTGATATTATTTTGCTCTCCTTAGTGGGAATTCATGTGGTACTGGTACATGGCGGAGGGCCAGAAATCAGCGGAATGCTAAAAAAACTAGATATCCCTTCCCGTTTTGTTGACGGCTTGCGATATACTGATGAAGAAACTGCACAAGTGGTGCAGATGGTTCTGGCCGGTAAAACAAATAAGGATCTTGTTTCCCTCATTGGACAATTAGGGGGCAAAGCCATCGGCCTTTGTGGCATTGATGGCGGCATGATTAAAGCCAAAAAAATTGATGGGGACTATGGTTATGTGGGTGAAATCACCAATATTAATACAGAGCCAATCACCCAAGCAATCCAAAGTGGATACATCCCCGTAATTGCTACCGTTGGCACAGATTGTAAGGGGCAAACCTATAACATCAATGCTGACACAGCGGCAGCTGAAATTGCGGCGGCACTTAAAGCAGAAAACATTATTACTCTTACGGACATCAGAGGACTAATGAGGGACATCTGCGACGAGGACTCTTTGATTCCCGTTGTGAAAATTGATGAGGTGGAAAAACTGGTTAGCGACGGCATTATTAGCGGTGGTATGCTCCCAAAGGTCAAAAGCCTGGAAAAATCCGTTCTTTCAGGCGTAGAAAAAGCAGTTATGATTGATGGAAGAATTGAGCACTCCATTTTAATCGAAATGTTTTCTGATGAGGGTATTGGTACCATGTTCATCAAATAAAACCTTTCAATACCGTATTGCTATATCCAACTACACACGGGATTTTTGAATATAAGAAGGTATGAAAATATTTCTACTAATGTTTACAAAGGCCTGTACACATTGAAATAATATTGCAATACCTTACAGAGCAAAAGAATATTATAAAGGACGGTGAGCCCAGTGAGCTTTGATGCAGTTCAACAGAAAGATCAAGAATATATCATGCATACCTATGGACGTTACCCTGTTGCCTTGGACCATGGGAAAAATGCAACTTGCTATGATACAGATGGAAAAGAATATATTGATATGACCAGTGGCATTGGCGTAAATGCCTTGGGTTTTTCAGATAAGGGATGGATTGAAGCCATTACTGCACAACTTCAAAAGTTGCAGCATACTTCAAATCTTTACTACACAACCCCTTGTGGCGAAGTAGCAAAAATGGTTTGTGAGAAAAGTGGAATGAAAAAAATGTTTTTTGCCAATAGCGGTGCTGAAGCAAACGAAGGCGTTATTAAGGCTGCCAGAAAATATAGCTTCACAAAATATGGCCAAGACAGAAGCACCATCGTCGCTTTGGAAAATTCTTTCCATGGCAGAACAATGGCCACCCTTTCTGCAACAGGGCAAGATGCTTACCATAATTACTTCTTTCCCTTCGTAGATGGATTTGTATTTGCAAAAGCAAATAATTTGGAAGACACTATTTCTAAATTAACCGATGATGTTTGTGCCATTATCATGGAAATGGTTCAAGGGGAAGGCGGCGTTCTTCCTTTAGAAAAGGACTATGTAAAGGCAATTTATGATATTTGCAAAGAAAAAGATATTCTCTTTATTGTGGATGAAGTGCAAACCGGCGTAGGAAGAACTGGTTCTTTCTTTAGCTATCAGCAGTTTGGTGTCCAGCCTGATTTGGTTTCCTGTGCAAAGGGGCTTGGCGGCGGCCTACCCATTGGTGGTGTTTTGTTTGGTGAAAAAACGGAAAATTGCCTAGTTGCTGGGGATCATGGTTCCACCTTTGGCGGAAACCCTGTTGTTTGTGCTGGCTCCATAGAAATTTTAAATCGCTTAGATAATGATTTTTTGGATGAAGTAAAAAAGAAAGGGGAATTCTTGAGAAAAGAAATTTCCGCCATGCCCCATGTCACAGATATAGCTGGAATGGGCATGATGCTAGGTATCAGCCTTGATGTGGATGCAAAAGAAGTGATTCACAAGTGCTTAGATAAGGGCTTAATGGTTTTATCCGCTAAAACAAAAGTAAGACTTTTGCCTCCTTTGACCATTACAAGAAAAGAATTGGAAAAAGGTCTTACCATACTAGCTGAAGTGCTGAAAAATATGTAAAATAAAATATGGTTATCTCGTAAAACGCAGCTTCAGGCTAAGTGGTTTCAAAAGTAAAAACCTTTTAGGGTTTTATTAATTGAGTAAAAATCACCTATGTCCTCCTGCGTTTTGCGCTGTATATAATTACTGTTTCCCTAAAGAGCAAAAGAAAGAGAGGCGTGAAATTATGAAACATTTTTTAAAGCTGTTAGATTGTACCCCTGAAGAAATTATTGACCTTTTGGATCTGGCAGATCAATTAAAAAAATATGTGAAAGAAGGAAAAGAACATCATTTCCTCAAAGGTAAAACCTTAGGCATGATTTTCGAAAAATCTTCAACTCGTACCCGTGTTTCCTTCGAAACAGGAATGTATCAATTAGGTGGACATGCCCTTTTTATCAGCTCTAAGGATGCACAAATTGGCCGAGGTGAACCCACTCAAGATACTGCCCGTGTACTCTCTCGCTATGTTGATGGGATCATGATTCGTACTTTTGAGCAAGAAGAAGTAGAAACCCTTGCAAAGTATGGTTCCATCCCCATTATCAATGGCTTAACCGACCTTTGCCACCCCTGCCAGGTAATGGCTGACCTCCAAACAATCCGTGAGTACAAGGGTAAATTAGAAGGACTTAGAATGTGTTACATCGGCGATGGCAATAATATGGCTAACTCCCTAATCGTAGGCGGTTTGAAGGTTGGTATGAGGGTAAGCGTTGCCTGCCCAGAAGGATATAGACCAGCAGATATGGTTTTGGAATTTGCAAAAGAATATGGGGATAAGTTTATCCTTACGGACGACCCTAAGGTTGCAGCGCAAAATGCAGACGTGGTTCTTACCGATGTTTGGGCTTCCATGGGCCAAGAGGAAGAACAAGCCATTCGTGCAAAAGCTTTTGATGGATACCAAATTAATAATGAATTAATGGCCCTGACTAACGAAGGCTGTATGGTTCAGCACTGCCTGCCAGCCCACAGAGGAGAGGAAATTACTGCTGAGGTTTTCGAAGCCCATGCAGAGGAAATTTTTGATGAAGCAGAAAACCGGCTTCATGCGCAAAAAGCAATTCTCGTAAAATTAATGGGTTGATAGGATGTGATACCGATGAATAAAGCATATTTAGTTCTACAAAATGGTAAAGTTTTTCCTGCCAAACGTTTTGGTAAACAAGGAGAAATTACGGCTGAGTTAGTTTTTACAACAGGGATGGAAGGTTATTTGGAAACATTAACCGACCCTAGCTATCACGGCCAAATCGTTGTGCAAACCTTCCCTCTTATTGGAAACTATGGGGTGATTTCTGATGACTTTGAAAGCAATGCCCCTTCTCTTTCTGCATACATCGTAAGAAACATTTGCGAATTACCCTCAAACTTTAGAAATGAGGGCTCTTTGGCAGATTATTTGGAGGATCAAGGTATCATCGGTCTTTGTGATTTAGACACTCGTGCTTTGACAAAAATCATTCGTGAGTATGGGGTTATGAATGCTGCAATTGTGGATGAACTCCCTGAGAATATGGAGCCTTTTGCCAGAAATCTTGCCAATGCTGCTTTAAGCAGTAGTGTTGAAAAAGTAACTTGCAATGAAGCCTATACGAAAAACCCTGAGGGGAAAAAGCATGTGGTTCTTTGGGACTTTGGATACAAAAAAAATATGGGAGACGAACTAATCAAAAGAGGTTGTAAGCTGACTATCGTTCCCGCCCATACCTTGGCAGAGGACATTTTAAGTTTAAGTCCTGATGGCATTTTGCTTTCCAACGGCCCCGGGGACCCCTCTGACAACAAAAGTATTATTGAAAACATCGGAAAAGTTGCTCAAAGCAAAACACCTATTTTTGGTATTTGCCTAGGCCATCAAATGTTGGCTTTGGCAAAAGGGGCTATCAGTACAAAATTAAAATATGGACACCGTGGGGCAAATCAGCCTGTTTGCTACACACCAACAGGTAGATTATATATCACAAGTCAAAACCACGGTTATGCCATAAAATCAGAAACACTCCCCCCTTCAGCAGTACTATCCTTTACCCATGTAAATGATAATACCTGCGAAGGAGTTGAATATACAGATATTCCTGCGTTTTCTGTACAGTTTCACCCCGAAGCTTGCGGTGGACCCAAGGATACCAACTTTTTGTTTGACCAGTTTATGTCTTTGATGGGAGGAAACGAAAATGCCGCTGAATAAAAATTTAAAACGAGTGATGATCATTGGTTCTGGGCCTATTGTAATTGGCCAAGCGGCAGAATTTGACTATGCAGGCACCCAGGCCTGCCGTGCGCTAAAAGCCCTTGGATTAGAGGTCATTCTAATTAATCCCAACCCAGCAACCATTATGACAGATAACGCCATTGCAGATAAAATTTATATTGAACCACTAAATACCAATGTTATTAAACGAATCATTAAGAAAGAAAAACCCGATGGTCTTCTATCCACATTAGGTGGTCAGAATGGTTTAACCTTATCCATGCAGTTGGCTAAAGAGGGCTTTTTGGAACAAGAAGGCGTGGCTTTATTAGGATCTCGTTTAGATACCATCGATAAAGCAGAAGACAGATTGATGTTTAAAGAAACTATGGAAAAATTAAACCAGCCTTGCATTCCCTCTGAGGTTGTAACAGATATCGACAGTGCATTGGCCTTTGCTAGTGAAATCGGGTATCCAGTTATTGTACGTCCTGCGTTTACATTAGGTGGTAGCGGCGGTGGTATTGCTAATACCAAAGCTGAACTTTTGGAAATTGCACGCAGTGGCTTGGAAGCATCCCCCATCCATCAAATTTTAGTAGAACAGTGTATTTCAGGTTGGAAAGAAATCGAATTTGAAGTAATGCGTGATGGCCATGGGAACGTAATTGCTGTTTGCTCTATGGAGAACTTTGATCCTGTGGGTGTGCATACAGGTGACTCCATCGTTATTGCACCTGCAGTAACCTTAGCAGATAAGGAATACCAAATGTTGCGTACTGCCGCTTTGGATATCATTACAGAATTGCAAGTAGAAGGTGGTTGTAACGTACAATTTGCTTTAGACCCCGAAAGCTTTCGCTACGCTGTCATTGAAGTAAACCCCCGTGTTTCCCGATCCTCTGCCCTAGCCTCCAAGGCAACAGGTTATCCCATTGCTAAGGTTGCAGCACAGATTGCCGTTGGCCTTACCCTAGGGGAAATTGAAAATGCGGTAACGGGAAAAACAAGCGCATTCTTTGAGCCAACCTTAGACTATGTGGTTGTAAAATTACCAAAATGGCCCTTTGATAAATTTGTATATGCAAAAAGAAAACTTGGCACTCAGATGAAAGCAACGGGAGAGGTTATGGCCATTGCCCCTACCTTTGAGCAAGCATTATTAAAAGCTGTGCGTGGGGCAGAGATTTCAATGAACACGCTAAACCTACCCGCCCTAGCCAGTCATAGCGATGCAGAAATCAAAGATATGCTTTATGACGTGACAGACCGCAGACTTTTTGTGGTTTACGAAGCATTAAAGCGCGGCATTACGATTGAAGAAATCCACGAAATCACACTCATTGATGAATGGTTCTTAGGTAAGCTAACAAATATTTTGGCAACAGAGAGACGTCTTGGGGAGGAAACCCTTACCGAGGAGTTATATCTCTTATCCAAAAACATGGGATTTTTGGATAAGACAATATATGCCCTTTCAGGACAAATCCATCCCCACCGTCCATCCGTTTATAAAATGGTAGACACCTGTGCCGCAGAATTTGCAGCCCAGACACCTTATTTCTACGCAACCTATGATACAGAAAATGAGGCTGCCGAATTTATCGAATCCCATAATGACGGCAAAAAAACAGTCATTGTTTTTGGCTCTGGCCCCATTCGTATTGGGCAAGGAATCGAGTTTGACTATGCCTCTGTCCACTGTGTTTGGACATTAAAAGAAGAAGGCTATGACGTTGTAATGGTGAATAACAACCCAGAAACGGTGTCCACCGACTTTGACACAGCAGACCGCCTTTACTTTGAGCCTCTCACCCCCGAGGATGTTATGGATATTATTGCCACAGAACAGCCTTACGGCGTTGTGGTTGCCTTTGGTGGGCAAACAGCCATCAAGCTTACAAAAGCCCTGTCTGAGGCAGGCGTTCGTATTTTAGGTACATCCGCCCAAAGCATTGATGCAGCAGAGGATAGGGAAAAATTTGATGCAATACTTGAGGACTTGCATATGTCTAGACCAAAAGGCTTTGGTGTGATGAAAAAGGCTCATGCCATAAAAGCTGCAAACCAAATGGGCTACCCTGTTTTGGTTCGACCATCCTACGTTTTGGGCGGACAAAATATGATAATTGCATTTTCCGATGAGGAAGTGGAACGATATATGGATATCATCTTGGATGGTGGCATCGAAAACCCTATTTTGGTGGATAAGTATTTGATGGGGACAGAAGTGGAAGTAGATGCCATTTGCGATGGGGAAACTGTGCTGATTCCAGGTATTATGGAGCATGTAGAAAGAGCAGGCGTCCATAGTGGTGACTCCATTGCTGTTTACCCGGCTTGGAACCTGAGTGGTCCCCTTACCCGTCGTCTTATGGAAGCAACAGAAAAACTTGCACTGGCTTTGGAAACAAAAGGGCTTATTAATATACAGTACGTTATTTTTGAAAATGAAATCTATATTATCGAAGCCAACCCTCGTGCATCCAGAACCATACCCTATATCAGTAAGGTTACAGGCTTGCCCGTTGTGGATATTGCTACAAAGGTGATGCTTGGAAAAAAATTGAAGGATATGCCATATGGCATCGGTTTATACCGTCAATCTTTATTCTCCGCTGTAAAGGTTCCTGTGTTCTCCTTTGAAAAATTAACTGATGTAGACACCCACCTTGGCCCTGAGATGAAATCCACAGGGGAAGTTTTGGGTATTGGTCGTACCTTAGATGAAGCAATTTATAAAGGATTGGCTGCGGCAGGTTATCAAATGGAGCAGCGTGGCGGTGTATTCCTTACTGTGAAGAAACGTGACAAAGTAGAAGTGGTTCAACCTGCAAGAAAACTCCACCAACTTGGTTTTAAACTTTATGCCACAGAAGGAACAGCATTTGAACTCAAGAAGTATGGTATCCCTGTAACAGAGCTACCTACAATGGTTGATGGCATTGATGAAATCATGGAACTATTAGAAAGTGGCAAAATTCAATATATGGTTTCCACTTCAAACAAAAGCACCTTGCCTCAGCTTGCCAGCGTTAGAATTCGTAGAAAAGCAACAGAACGTGGTATTTTCTGTTTAACCAGCATTGATACTACAAATGCTCTGGTAAATGCGTTGTCTAGTGGCTTCCATTTGAATAATATGGAGTTGATTGATATTGCCCACCTCCCCAGAGAGAAAGAGAAGCTTCACTTTACAAAAATGCGTGGTAGTGGCAATGATTATATCTATTTTGATTGCTTTGAGCAAGAAATTAAAAATCCTGAATTTTTGAGCGTTTGGCTTTCCAGCCGCCGCAATAGCATTGGTGGTGATGGTATAGTGCTAATCGAGCCATCTAACATAGCAGATGCAAAAATGCGGATGTTTAACGCCGATGGTACCGAATCCGCTGTTGCAGGCAACCCAATCCGTTGCGTCGCAAAATATATTTATGATCAGAAAATGATTGATTCAGAACAGGTCACCATTGAAACAGGAAATGGCATAAAACAATTAGAGCTTTTCATTCGAGAAAATGAAGTTTACTCTGTCTTAGTTCATATGGGTAAAGCAGACTTTAATCCCAAAGCTGTGCCCGTGACCCTAGGCGATACACCTGTCATTCATAAATCAATTACCTTGGGTGGTAAAGAATACTTCATTACTTGCCTATCTATGGGTAATCCTCATTGCGTCATTTTTACAGAGGATGTGGAATATATTCCTTTACAGGAGATTGGGCCTATGCTAGAAAATGCTGATTTCTTCCCCGAAAGGGCAAATATATCCTTTGCCTCTGTGGAGGATCGCACTACCCTTCGAATGCGTGTGTGGGAAAGAGGAATCGGGGAAACATGGGCTTGTGGTACTGGTGCATGTGCTGTTGCCGCTGCTGCCGTTGCTTTAGGCCATTGCCCTGACAAGCAGGATATTACTGTGAAACTACGGGGCGGAGACCTGATTATTCACTGTGATGAAAATAACATCACCATGACCGGTGATGCCCGCAAAGATTTTGAAGGTTTTATAGAAATTTAAAATAAATATCAAACAATAAGGAGGTATCTGTTCACAGGTATCTCCTTTTTGCTAATATTTTAAAATAATCACATTCCACTTGTTGACAATCATTATTATTTAATATATAATAATAACAAGAGAGAAGGTAATTAAAAATATTTAGCGGAGGTGTTTTTATGAATTTAAAAGGGTCAAAAACTGAAGCAAACCTATTGTCTGCATTTGCCGGTGAATCCCAAGCAAGAAATAAATATACATACTATGCAAGCAAGGCAAAAAAAGAAGGATTTGAGCAAATTGCTGCACTCTTTTTAGAAACAGCAAACAATGAAAAAGAACATGCAAAAATCTGGTTTAAGCTGTTGCATGAAGGTACAATTCCTTCAACAGAAGAAAACCTTTTAGACGCTGCTTTAGGGGAAAACTATGAATGGACAGATATGTACGCAACTTTTGCAAAAGAAGCAAAAGAAGAAGGATTTGATCATATCGCTTATCTGTTTGAATCAGTTGGTAAAATTGAAAAGGAACATGAAGAAAGATATCGCCAGCTTTTAGAAAATCTAAAAACAGACAAAGTATTTTCTAAGGATGAAGAAACGGTATGGCAGTGTGAAAACTGTGGACACAGACATGTAGGTAAAGATGCCCCTGGGGTATGTCCTGTATGTAATCACCCTCAGGCTTATTTTCGTTTGGCTTCCCAGAATTACTAAGGTGAAGGAAATACCTGGGTAATTGACTTAAATACGAGTAGAAAAAAGAATTGATACTCCCCTATCAATTCTTTTTTTTTATGTATTTCTTTCTTTCTAAATCTAAGCTATACTATATTTATATAAAAGAAAGGGGGCTAACCCATGATTCATCCAGCTACAATAAAGGATGCAACTGCCATAAGCTATATCCACGCTGCCAGTTGGAAAGTTGCCTACCAAGCATTATTGCCCCAAGCGTATTTAGATCAATTACCCTATGATTTTTGGGTCGAAGCTTTTACAAATTGGATCTCCACCGGTCAGATGACTGCGAAACTCATCTATGATCAGCAAACCCCTGTGGGCTGCATTGCTTACTGCAAATCCAGAGATGCCGCCCTTGCTAATTGGGGAGAAATTGTCTCTATCTATTTACTGCCCCAATATTTAGGAACAGGCCTCGGCAAAAAGCTTATGCATTTTGCCCTAACGGATCTAAAAAAACAAGGCTTTTCAAACATATATCTATGGGTACTAGAAAATAATCGTAGGGCCATATCCTTTTACGAAAAAAGTGGTTTTATTCGTACTGATGATAAAATCAAAATGGATGTTGGCGGAAAAGAAATCACTGACATTAGATATATTTACTCTTTTGATCATAAATAAAAAGGATGGCTTACGCCATCCTTTTTTGACAGGTTTTCCTTTGTGTGATATGCTATGGACGTTTAATCTAATTACAAAACTAAGGGGAAACCACCTATGAAATACATAAAAAAACTACCAAAAACAGATATCCAATTAAAACAGTCCCTCCTTGAAAGTGGATGGAAACAGATAAAAGAGCCTAAAACATTAGGTATGTCTATTCTTCTTTCACTGCCCCTCTCCTTTTTACTGGGTGGGTTTGTATTATGGATTGCTTATACCCTAAATCCCTTGTTGTTTTCGTTCTTTGCACCAGACTCCTTAAAAATATCCTTTACCGTCAACTTAAAAACATTGGTATATTTCATTGCTATTTATTTTTATATGCTGATACACGAAATGGTTCATGCTTTTTTTGTTCCTAATTTCATTAAATCTGAAAAAACCTTTTTTGGATTAAATGGAATGTTCGGCTTTGTTTTTACCACAGAACCAATGAAGAAGAACCGATTCCTACTCATTTCGGTCATGCCTTTTTTTCTGTTATCCATCGTTCCTCTATTTATTCTCAATCCTTTTGGAATTTTAAATTGGTACACCCTGGGATTGTGCTTAATTAATGCTACTGGCTCCTGTGTTGATTTTTTAAATATGCTTTTCATTGGCTTTCAAGTTAAAAACAACAGTACCATCATCAATAATGGATTTGAAACTTACTATTATTTTACAAAATAAAGGCCTCAGCACCCTTGGTTCTGAAGCCTTTTTATTTTACTCAAATTCTGTCCCAGAAAAAGTTAATTTTTATTTCAAAAATTCTGAAAAGCATTTCTTTTCTTCAATTGCCTGAGTAACTTTTGCAATGTTTGAAGTATCGCCTAAAAGAATAGCTCCGCAAAGGATATTGTTCTGGAAATAATATTTCTCCAGGGTATTCTTTCTTTCGTCCTTTACCTGCATTGTCTTATAGGATACACCTTCTTTGCTACCGGGATCTCCCATGGCAAACAGCATAGTACCCATGGCAGCTAAAGTAACACCATAAGGCTTGTTTGTATAGGTCAGACTATCACCAACTGCATTAGCCCCAGCAATACGTCCCATTTCAGAAGCAACAGGCCAAATAGCCATATTCACACCCTCAAACTGAGCACAATCACCACAAGCATACACATCAGGAGCACTGGTACCCATTGTTTCATCTACCACAACAGCACGGTCGCAAGTGATACCAGCCTCTGTGGCCACAGCTATATTCGCCCTTACGCCAGTAGAAACAATAATCAAGTCTGCGGGGATTTTTTCGCCACTATCCAACACAACACCATCAACCTTACCATTGCCACTAATTTCAGTAATTTTTGCACCTGTCACGATACGAATACCCTGATCATTTGCAATTTTTGTAAGCATTGCTACGGATTCACTATCAATTTTGCCTGCCATCAGCACAGGTGCACCTTCTAAAACAGTAACTTCTAATTTTTCTTTTCGCAGTTCCCATGCCGCCTCGAGCCCTAATACGCCACCACCGATAACAACGGCGGACTTGGCATTATGTGCCCAAAGACTTACCTTTTCTATGTCTGCAATGGTCCTAACTGCTGTTACATGGTCTAAATCTTTGCCCTTAATAGGAGGAACAAAGCTATAAGAACCTAATGCGTAAATACATTTATCATATGCAATAACCTGACCATTGGAAAGGAAAACTTCTTTTTTGGCTGTATCTAATTTTTCAACCTTAATGCCCAACTTTAAATCCACTTTATTATCTTCATACCAAATTCTTTCTACACTTGCAATGGCATCACCACTGATTGCACCAAACATACTCTTTGTTAGCATTGGTCTATCATAAGGTAATTCATTTTCTTCAGAAATCATTGTAATGAACGCCGTCTTATCGCGCTCTCTAATGGCTTTTGCTGCGTTTAAGGCTGCTGTTCCACCACCCAAAATAACAAAATTTTCGTTGCTTTCCTTGTAGAAATTAACATCTGCCACTTCAACAGGAACAAAGTTTTCTGGGCCTACGCCACAAACAGGGCAACGCTCCATGGAAGAATCAAAAATTTCACCACAAACCAAACATTTAACAAGAGTACCTCTTGCACCAGTCTTAGTGCCCAAATCCTTCTGCTGTAACTTCTGACCAAAACGATAGCCAAACTCAAAGGCTTCTAAAAGCTCTTTTTCTGACGGTTTAAACTGAACACGGAAACCATCAATAACACGCATATCTAACTGCTTTAGACGCTCAATCAAGTGGGGTACACCTTCGCCGCTCCAACCATAGCTACCAAAGGCACTTGCAAGTTTTCCACCATGAACCGGTGCAAATAAACAAGTGGTTAAATCCCAAATTGGTTTCAATGCTTCCCCTAAAATTGTAGGAGTTCCTAACAAAATACCGTCTGCCGCTGCAATTTCACCTAAAACCACAGCTGCATCGGCTGTTACCATATCATAGGTTTTTACTTCAATATCGCCACTTTCATGAATACCTTCTGCAATTTTCTCTGCCAATTCACCAGTATAGCCATATGCACTTACATAAGGCATTACCACCGTTGTTTTTGCATTGGTAGGAATCTTACACCATTCGTCATAAATCTGAATCAATTCATCTATATGACTATCCAATACAGGGCCATGACCAGGGCAAATCATATCAATCTCCAAAGATTTTACCACTTCCAAAGCATCTGTCATATAAGGCTGTTTAAATGGACCTAGGATATTATCAAAATAATACTTAGTAGCCCGCATATATCCTTCTACATCCGTTACATTGCTTCTTAATATACCTTCATGAGCATAGTGAGAACCAAACGAGTCGCAGGTTACCAAAACCTTGTCTTCAACAATGTAGGTATACATACTGTCTGGCCAATGGAGGTTTGGCAAGGAATAAAAACGCAATGTTTTATCACCAATTCGTAGTTCATCACCATCTTTAACCGGAATACTATAAAAGTCACGGTTCACAATTTGCTTTAAAAAACCAATTGCTGTTGGTGTTGCAATAACCTTTGCACGAGGGCATTTTTCGATAATATGGCAAATGCTTCCTGCATGGTCTGGTTCTGTATGGTCTACAACGATATAATCAATCTTTCCAATGTCCAGATTTTCAACCAATACATCTTCATATTCATCCCAAAATTTTGCTTTGGCTGTTTCGAAAAGAACGGTTTTATCTCCGCACTTTAAAATATAAGAGTTATAGGTTGTCCCAAACTCAGTCATCATAATAATATCAAATACTCGTAAATCTTTATCCAAAATTCCTGCCCAATAAAGATCTTTTTTTAATTGCAATGTTTTCATGGAGCCTCCTCCTTTTTCTCTCTTTTATTATTTATAAAAATCAAAGACCGGTTTATACCGGTCTTTTGGTTTGTTTTATATTATGCCTCGTGCTTCCAAAGACCATGTAAATTACAGTATTCATAAGCAGCAACTAATTTCTCATTATCTGCCAAAACAAATACAGCTTCAGGGGCACCTGTATGATCTAAATATTTAATCTGTCCGCCTTTTGTTGTTTCTAAATAAATCCAAGCAATATGATGCTCTTCTAACATAGGATGAGTTACTTCACCAACAAACACTTTCACATGATTGCCTTCAACAGTTACAACAGGTACGTGTTTTTCTGTTGCACCATCGCTTGTATTGGCCTTCAATTCCTGCATCTTTTCTCCACAACAAACAACGGGAACACCTTTGTCTTCTACCATCATAATAATATTTTTGCAGTGGTTACATCTAAAAAATCTTGGTTTCATCATTTTTTCCTCCTTCATATTCCTTTGTTTATATTCACCTTTTACTTTTTCCTTTTTTGCTGTTTCCATACTTGAAAAAAATCAACTTTACATTTTTGTAAATATATGATAGCATATTCACAAACATATTACTGTTGCATTTGCAACAATTAGGAGTGTTTTTATGGATAATTTGATAAAAAACCCAATTTTTACAGGGGTATCCATTGAAGATATGGAAAAAATGATTGTTTGTTTTGAAGGCGAAAAGAAATCTTTCCGTGAAAAGGATACTGTTTCTGTCTATGGGGAAGGCTGCCAAAAAGTAGGCCTGCTTTACCATGGCTGTGTTTCTATCAATCGCATTAATGCAGATGGCACATTAGATATGCTAGAGTACATTGAAAACTCAGGTATCTTTGGTGCTGCATTTTCCTTTTATCAACATGAAGATGAATTTATTGTGCTTTGTGAAAAAGATTGTACCATACTTTTTGTTGATAAATCCCAAATTACAAAACGATGTAGCAATGCCTGCGCACATCATACAATCGTAATTGAAAACTTACTTTCCTTTATGTCAGAAAAAATTTCTAGTTTAACAGAAAAAGTGGATATTTTAAGCCATCGTACAATTCGCGAAAAACTTTTATGTTATTTCCGAGTACAATCGGCAAAAACAGGTACTAATTATTTTCAACTACCTTTTTCGTTTCTGGCTTTGGCAAATTATCTATGTATTGATCGCAGTGCAATGATGAGGGAATTAAAAAAAATGAAAGAGGATGAAATTGTAAAAATTCATGGTAAGAAAATTTATATTAATTATACGCAAAAAAGCTGACACAAATTTGTGTCAGCTTTTCCTTACATAAATAATTTTTAACCTTTTAACCTATGCAGATATTTTTCTTTGGTGGCCATACCACCTCTAATATGACGTTCTGCTTTGTTGACTTCAAGCACACGACGAACGGACTGGGCCAACTCAGGATCAATACGTTCCACACGATCTGTAATATCTTTATGTACCGTGGACTTACTGATTCCAAATTTTTTAGCCGTCTCTCTGACAGTGGCGTTAGTATGGATCATAAATTTTGCCACCTCTACCGCCCTCTCTTCGATATATGTTTTCAACCGTAGCACTCCCCTAAAGATCATCTTGGATTATTTATATGCGAACACCATTGTCATATATGAACCTTTTTCGGGATTTCTAAAAGAAGTATATTTTTTCTAAACTAAGAAACGAAAATCTTTTATTTTTTGTACAAATTTAGTTTAGACTATTTATTTCGTATATCATACTATTATAATCTATTATTTATACAACATTTTTTCTGAAACAAAAAGGAGTTTTTTATAAAAATGCATTGTTTTCCAAGAGGCTAGAATGTATAATAATGTTTAAATATTCAAAAAAAAAAGTGTTTATGAGTTTTTAAGGGAGGCTACTATGAATAAAAAGGATACTGACCAGGGTTTTGGTTCATTTTTAAAGCGTAAAGACATTGAGTTTTCTGCCAAACGCTATGGAATTGAAGCCCTAGGCGCAATGGCACAAGGGTTATTTGCTTCGTTGCTTATTGGTACGATTATTTCAACATTAGGGCAGCAACTTGGAATTGAAATTTTAGTTGAAATTGGCGGCTTTGCCAAAGGTGTTACTGGATCTGCAATGGCAGTTGCCATAGGATATGCATTAAAGTGTCCCCCACTTGTTTTATTTTCTTTAATTGCCGTAGGTGGAGCTGCCAACAGCCTTGGTGGAGCAGGGGGCCCTCTAGCCGTATTTGTTGTCACCCTCTTTGCTGCAGAATTTGGTAAAGCAGTATCAAGAGAAACAAAAATTGATATTTTGGTAACCCCATCTGTTACAATTGTTATTGGTATATTATTATCCATGTGGTGGGGTCCCTCTTTAGGTGCTGCCGCAAATGGAGTGGGTAAAACCATTATGTGGGCCACGGAACTTCAGCCTTTTTTGATGGGCATATTGGTTTCTGTAATTGTGGGTATCGCATTAACACTTCCCATCAGTAGTGCAGCCATATGTGCTACACTTGGCCTTACAGGACTTGCTGGTGGTGCCGCCGTTGCTGGTTGTTGCGCACAGATGATTGGGTTTGCAGTTATGAGTTTTCCGGAAAACAAATGGGGTGGATTGTTTGCACAGGGTATCGGCACCTCAATGCTACAAATGGGTAATATCGTACGAAATCCAAAAATTTGGATTCCTCCCACACTGGCCTCTGCTCTAACTGGGCCAATTGCTACCTGTATTTTTCAGATGAAAATGAATGGTGATGCCGTAGCATCTGGCATGGGTACTTGTGGGTTTGTTGGTCAAATTGGTTTGTACACTGGTTGGGTGAATGATATTACATCAGGAACCAAAGAAGCAATTACAGCATTTGACTGGTTAGGAATGGGATTAATTTGTTTCTTTCTACCTGCTGTTTTCACGTTACTTTTTGCATATATTCTTAGAAAAATAGGCTGGATCAGAGAAAATGATTTAAAATTAAACTTATAAAAAATAGAAAGGCGAAGTTCAACTAACTTCGCCTTTCTATTTTTTATAAGTTTCATAGTATGATTCTAAATTTGAAAAAATCAAACTTGTAATAAAAATTTTTGTTGCAAATTGAGTGGCATTTTATTCAGTGCTGCTTTAAAATCCTTCTCCTCAAGAAGACCACCCTCTTTGGCTACCACTGCCGCTGAAATATAATTTGCCACCTCTATAGCCTCGGAAAAAGACAAACCAAATCTTCTGGATGCAATGACAGCACCCATATGAGAATCCCCCGCACCAATGGTATCAACCACTTTTGTTTTTACAGGAGGAGCAAATAAATCTGCCTTTCCATCAAAGCAATATGACCCTTTATCTCCTAAAGTTACAATTACAGGGCGTTGGGTTTTAGAAAACAAAACTCTGGCTGCCTGCTCTACGGAGTCTGCCCCTACAAAATCCATAATTTCTTTTTCATTTAAATGCATGATCGGATGAAGCTTCAAAACCTCATCAATTCTTTGTCTATCAATTTTCATAATTCTTGGACTTGGAGAAAAATAAATTTGGTACTCTGGATGTTTTTTTAAATAATGAATTATGTTCATTCCCGTATACTCTTCTATTTCCAACCCACAGATATAAACACTATCAATGGTTTGTGTTTTAATATTTTCTAAATAGGATTCATAAAAGGTATACTCAATACCATGGTCAACGATAAAGGTTCTTTCCCCTCCCTCTTCAACCATACAATAACAACAACCATTTTCTTCTTCAGGCCGTCTTACATAAACTTTGACGCCCCTTTCTCTCAATTTTTCTAAAACGAAATTTCCATAAATACCACCACCAACGGCTGTACAAAGGCTATACGGTGCAGAAAACAGACGCAAAATATCTGAGGTTAGATATGCGCAGCCCCCTAAGGAACGACTTTGCTTTGATATATGAACATCCTCTCCCGTTACAGGTAAGTGAGGAATATTTACAATAACATCCACAACGGAAGAACCAATTACCAATGTTTGTTTCATAACTTCACTCTCTCCTAACTGAATTCACTTTCTCAAGTATAACATATATCCAATAAAAATCGAATATTTTCTTTTTTAAGGGAACTGAGAGAAAATTTCCACGTCTAAAAGAGTGGAAAATATTGTATGATTTTTTAAGGTAAAAGGAGGACAAGAATATGAAAAATTTGAAACAAGTGTTTATTACTACTTCTCTTGCAACGGTGCTTTTGTTTGGTTCTGCCACGTCAGTATTTGCTGCAGAGGGTAATTTTATTACCACCAATGGCACAGGAGTTGTTAAAGTTCAACCCGATACAGCTCAGGTATCATTGTCCATTCAAACAATGGGAAAAACAGCAAGCTCCGCTCAAAAAGAAAACAACAAAATTTCTGCTAACGTAGTTGAAAAATTAGAGCAAATGGGTGTGCCAAAAGATAAAATTATTACTGGATATTCTTACGTTTATCCCTCCTACACATACGACGACATTACGCAAAAAAGAAACATTTCTAGTTATACTGCAAACACCAGTATTGATGTAACCCTTAAAGATATTGATAATGTAGGAGCATATGTTGATGCCGCTTTAAGTGCAGGTGCAACAGGCTTTAACAGCGCTATTTTTTCCATAGAGGATCCTTCAAAGTATTATGGAGAAGCATTAAAGGCTGCAGTAAAAAATGCATCTTCCTCTGCTTCTGCTATTGCTGCTGCTTATGGAACGCCTCTTGGCCAGATTCAATCCGTTGTAGAGCATGCATCTTACTCCTCATTTGAGGAATCCTCTTACAGAGAAAAAGCTTTGGCAGACACTGCTTATGGTAACACTGCCGGTGGTACAGTAATCAACTATGATAAAATTCAAATTTCTGCTAGCATTACTGCTACCTATGAAATCTGATCAATAAAAAGAACCCGTACCATTTAAGTTATAAGTGGTATGGGTTTTTCTTATTGATGAAATAGTATAATAATGGGTTTTTTTCCAATTCATTTCCTGCCATTTTTAAAAAAATCATATCCCCATTTTTGTCTGTGGTAATAGAAAATTAGAGCCTTTAGATCCCCTGAAGGATTCTACATACTCAGCTACAATTAATTGTTTTTTCTACCTTTCATAAGAATGATAAATTGTATCCATAAATTTATAGAATCTATATTTTTTACATCTTACCATATCTTTAACCATAAGTTTTTTATATAACTCAAGGCTTCCTTTTCATATTTGAGATACAATCACTATGCACCCCTACTATCATGTAATCAATATATTTTTATGCCCTAATACATGGTAAACCAAATGTCTATAGTAAACATCTACGTGCCTCACACGTGATTTTTTTCTACAAAATAAAAACAGATAAAAAGGAAAACCTTTTTATCTGTTTTTGGACGGAGAAGGAGGGATTTGAACCCTCGCGCCGCGTTAACGACCTATACCCTTAGCAGGGGCACCTCTTCAGCCTCTTGAGTACTTCTCCAAACGCTTACTGCCAAAATATCATAACATTTTTTATTAATCTTGTCAATCAAATTCTAATAATTTACCCAAGTTTCCATAAAAATTTAATGATATATATTTTAAATATTATTTTTCTTCTTTTGTTTGATTTAGGGGGCTTTGAAAATCTCCGCCCCCTCATTTTACAAATTAATTTTTAGGTACCATTTTCTCAATTCCACCCATATAAGGACGCAATACTTCTGGGATACGTACAGAACCATCTGCCTGTAAATTGTTTTCCAAGAAAGCAATTAACATTCTAGGAGGCGCTGCAACGGTGTTATTTAAGGTGTGTGCAAAATACTTTTTGCCATCTTCCCCTGCAACACGGATACCCAATCTTCTTGCCTGTGCTTCGCCCAAGTTGGAGCAACTACCAATTTCGAAGTATTTGTTCTGTCTTGGTGACCAAGCTTCAACATCAACAGATTTTACCTTTAAATCTGCTAAGTCGCCAGAGCAACATTCCAATGTACGCACTGGAATGTCCATTGTACGGAACAAATCAACAGTGTTTTGCCACAGTTTATCATACCACATAGGGCTTTCTTCAGGTTTACAAACAACAATCATTTCTTGTTTTTCAAATTGATGTATACGGTATACACCACGTTCTTCAATACCATGAGCACCTTTTTCTTTACGGAAACAAGGAGAATAGCTGGTTAATGTATAAGGTAATTCTTCTTCTTTGCTCATTGTATCGATAAATTTACCAATCATAGAATGCTCGCTAGTACCAATGAGATATAAATCCTCACCTTCAATTTTATACATCATTGCATCCATTTCAGCAAAGCTCATTACCCCTGTAACTACGTTGCTACGAATCATAAACGGTGGAATACAATACGTGAACCCACGATCAATCATAAAGTCTCTGGCATATGCCAAAATTGCAGAATGCAAACGGGCAACATCACCCATTAAATAGTAAAAACCATTACCTGCAACTCTTCTTGCTCCTTCTAAATCAATACCGTTAAATCTTTCCATAATTTCTGTATGGTATGGAATTTCAAAATCTGGTACAACAGGATCACCATATTTCTGAACTTCTACGTTTTCACTATCATCTTTACCGATAGGAACAGAAGGATCAATGATATTGGGGATTGTCATCATTATTTTCTTGATCTTTTCTTCAACGTCTTTTTCTTTTATTGTTAACTCATCTACTCTTGCAGCTTCTGCAGCAATTTTAGCTTTTACTTGTTCTGCTTCTTCTTTTAAGCCTTTTGCCATTAAACCGCCAATTTCCTTGGAAAGTTTATTTCTTTCTGCACGAAGCACTTCAACTTCCTGCTTAATAGCTCTGTTTTCAAGGTCTAATGCAATCACCTCATCCACCAAAGGTAATTTGTTATCTTGAAATTTCTTTCTAATATTTTCTTTTACTACTTCTGGATTTTCTCTTACAAATTTAATATCTAACATCTTTTTTCCTCCTTCTATCTTATATATACCGAATTTGGGAAATCGGAGCAATAAAAAAACCCCCAATCCCATAAAAAACAGGGACGAGAGTATTTCCCGCGTTGCCACCCAGATTGCCCGAAAATTATTTCGAACCTCTTAAATCAGCGATAAAGGGCTTACCCTTCCGACTTTCATCGGCAGCTAAGAAAGTGGAGCATTTTCTTTCTCTCATCGGCTCGCACCAAACGCCGACTCTCTGAAGAAATACAGAAAACTTAGCTTTCCTATGGGCGAGTTTTCGCCACACGCTATTTGCCCCACTATTATATCCCAAACTGTCAATAAAAATCAATACTTTTTTCTAAGCTTTTTATTTTCAATCATTATTTCTAATAAGTTGTGTGTTATGTTAACTTAAAGTATAAACTTTTCTATAATTTCTGCGATTGCATCTTCTTCACACCTATTTTCTGTAACAAAATCAGCAATTTCTTTTACTTCTGGTTCTGCATTAGCCACAGCAATACCCAATCCTGCTTTTTTTATCATAGAAATATCATTGTCACTATCACCAACAGCAATCACCAAATGAATAGGTACTCCGGCTTTTTTGGCTGTCTCTTCCATTATATTACCCTTGCTTACACCTTTTTTAACAACTTCCATAAAGATTTTGCTTGAAAAAAAACAATCCAGTTCGTCACTTGCAATTTCTTTTACCTTTTTCTGCACCAGAAGTAGCTTTTGTTTTTCACCTGTAATCAGACATTTTGTAAACTCACCCTCATGTGAAAGAGGATCTTCCATTATTTTTACAGAGTTTCCCATTACTTGACAGTATTTTTTTACACGCTCACTTTCCGTTTCAGCCATAAAAATTCGGTCATCATAATAATAAAGTTCTAAGTCTAATTTTCTGGCATAATTCACAATGGGGGCAAAAATTTTTGGCGAAAAACTTTCCTTTATGGCTAAAGACATATCTCTTAAATCATAGACTGCTCCACCATTTTGGCAGATTACATACCCCTCTTTCCCAATCAAATGCAACTCCTCTAGATAACGCTCAACACCAAATACACCTCTGCCTGTACAAATTACAAACTGAACGCCTTTTTCTACAGCTTTTTGAATTGCTTCTTTATTTCTTTCTGACACGTCAGTATCATTTTTTAGTAATGTTCCATCCATATCAGAAAAAATCATTTTGTATCCCATAAACTTCTCCTTCTTAAACTAAGTTATCAACATTTTGTGGATAACTATATAATTTTCTCACGATTTTTCTTTGTTTTCATAATATTACCTTTTGTTATCCACATTTTCCCCATAATTTATACACATATCCACATTTCTGTAATAAAAAAGGGTGGTTCTTAGGAAAACTAGTTTTTCCTTTTTCCACCCTATTTTTATTTATTTTCTTCGTCTTCCACCTGCTTTTTTATAAAAATAGGTGATTCTTCGACAATACTTTCTTCACAAAATTCATTATCAAAATCAACCGTATCATCATTCATGATCTCTACCGCTGCAATTTGACTAGCTATCATTTCTTCCTGTAAAATTTGTTCTTTTTCAGCTAATGTTACATCGCCCAAGTCTACACTCATCTCTACTGACCCATCATCTTCTACTATTTCCAGGTGAATTTGCTCCTCCATTACAGGAACTTTATCTTTCCTTCTGAAAGTTGGCTTGAATTTAATTTTAACTACTTTTTCGTGCTCAGGATGATACGCCCGATCTTTGGCCATTTCAACAGCCTTTATTTCTTCATCAGAAAGCATATAGATACTTACACCCATCTGGATGGGTTTGGCATAGGTAAAAGAGCCTGTTCGGCTATGAATACCATTTAAAACCACGCCATTATCTTCCCCGTCCAGCAGCGCTAAAGCAAAACATAAATTGCCACCCATTTCATCGAAAGGATTATAACGAATCAATCCAACTTTTTGAATATTGCTTTTCATGGTTTTATCCATATCTGTAACCATATCCAGCAGCTTGCCATACTTCTCTTCTATTGATTTTGATGTTTCATAATACTTTTCAAGTTTCATTTCTAAATTATGGCTAGGTCTTCGGTTTGCACCCATAAAAAATTCGTATTTTTTCTTTTGTCTACTTAACTTAACAAATAATACGATGCACAGAATGAAAAGTACAAGCACGGCTATTCCTAACCCTAAAAGGATATATATGATATAATCTTGTAACATTTCCATTGATAATTATCCTTCCATTCTTTTCATAATGGTAATAAGTCTATCCAAATCTTCTTGAGAATAATATGTTATTTCAATTTTTCCCTTGTTTTTCATTTGATTAATTTTGACTCTAGTAGAAAAAATAGTTTTCAACTCTTCCTCAACAGCTTTTTGATTGGCATTTTTTTGGGTATTTTCTTCTTTTTTTGCATTTTTTGCAGTTTCTTTTTGGCTTAATTCTGCTTTAACCAGTGATTCTGTTGCTCTAACACTTAGTTCTTCTTCAATAATATGTTCAGCTAATTCAAATTGTCGCTCACCATCTATAATAGGTAATAAGGTTCTTGCATGACCACTTGTTAGTTTATTTTCAACAACAAAATTCAATACACGATTATCAAGTTGCAGCAAACGCAATGAATTTGTTATTGTAGAGCGACTTTTTCCCACTTTTGCTGAAATTTGTTCTTGATTCAATCCAAACTCTTCTTGAAGTCGACGGTAACTTTCAGCTTCCTCAATTGGATTTAAATCTTCTCTTTGCAAGTTTTCAACAAGAGCTGCTTCAAAGGCCTCAGCTTCTTTCCATTTTTTTTCGATAACAGGAATTTTCTTTAGTCCTGCTATTTTTGCTGCCCTCCATCGTCTTTCTCCAGCAATTATTTCATAGTAATCTTTATTTTTCCTTACAACCACTGGTTGAATCATTCCATAATTTTTAATTGATGCTGCAAGCTCTTCAAGTGCTATTTCATCAAAATACTTTCTTGGCTGCTTGCGGTTTGGCTCAATCATATCCATATCCAATTCCCAAACGTTGGATCTGTTTACTTCTTTTCCAGTTTCTTTAAAATCTTCTAATTTATTATTAATCAGCGCTTCTATGCCCATTCCTTTAGATCCTAGTCCCATTTTTTTTGCAGCCATGGATCAACTCCACTCCTTTTCTATAACTTCTTCTGCCAAAAGTGAATAACTCTCTGCTCCTTTTGATTTAGGGTCATATAGGTGTATTGGCAAGCCATGACTTGGCGCCTCGCCCAGACGTACATTTCTGGGAATAATGCTTCTATATACATTACTACCTAGGCTACGCTTAACCTCTTCTACCACTTGTAATGACAAATTTGTTCTTGCATCATACATTGTAAAAACAATTCCTTCTATTTCTAGGTAGGGGTTTAATCTTTTTTTAACCAAGTTAATGGTATGTAGTAATTGCTCCAGCCCTTCCAATGCAAAGTATTCACATTGAATAGGTACTAAAACAGTATCTGCTGCGGTTAAAGCATTTATTGTAATTAAATTAAGAGAGGGTGGACAATCTATAATAATAAAATCATATTCATCTTTTATTTTACCCAATTCTTCTCGCAATATAAATTCTCTTTCTTCCTTCCCAATCAGCTCTATCTCTGCCCCAGTAAGGCTTATATTTGCTGGAAGCACTTCTAACCCATCAACGCAAGTAGGTTGTTTTACCTCCACAATTGTTGCTTCTCCTAAAAAGATATTATAGATTGTAACTTCCAAATTATTTTTATCAAGGCCGAGGCCACTAGTGGTATTCCCCTGCTGATCTGCATCTATAACAAGTACTTTTTTTCCGTTAGCCGCAAGACTTGCAGATAAATTGATAGCAGTAGTTGTTTTACCTACGCCACCTTTCTGGTTTGTCACCGCGATAACCCTAACTTTACCCATAGTTCTCCCGCCTTTCTTTCCATATCTGAAAAAATTATAGCACATCCCTGATGGAATGAAAAGAAAAACAGCAATGTTTCACGTGAAACATTACTGTTTTAATATTTTTGTTATAATCCCTATGTTTCACGTGAAACATTTACATTCTTTTTGGGCTCACAAATACTTTAATTGCCTTAGGAATAACCTTTAATTCAAAAGGCATTTTAGGTCCCATCTCCCCATCAACTGTAGATTCCATTATTTTAAAATCATCTTGCAGACATTCAATTTTAAAATAATTATCTCTTAAATAAAGAATATTTTTTGTATCATTAATATGATCCCCCGTCAGCATCTTCAGAAAAACAGGAGGTAATTCAATAAGGGGTTTTGCTCTGATTGCTAAAAATTCAAACATTCCATCTTGAATGGAAGCCTGAGGTGAAAGTTTTGTAAAGCCTCCTGTTCCCGCACTATTCATTATCATGTAAAGATACAAATATTCCTCAATCACTTCCTTACTAGTTGTAATTCTAAAAGGAATTTTATGAAAACTAGGTATCTGTTCAACTCCTTTTAAATAATAAGAAAGACTTCCTAAAGCATTTTTTACATCTTTATCCACTGTTTGAGAAACATTGGTTAAAAGACCACCGGCACAAACATTGATAAAATAAGTTTTGTCATTTACAATTCCTAAATCAATGGGAACGGGACTTGTACTAATAATTGCCCGGCAACTTTCCTCAACTTGCCCATTTTTAAATCCTAAATATGTGGCAAAATCGTTTGCAGTACCTGAAGGAATAATACCTAAAGGTATATTTAAATTTCGGCTCATTAATGCATTTAAAACTATATTAATTGTACCATCCCCACCAGAAGCAACAATAACATCATAGTCATCATCCATTTTAGAAATATGTTTTGAAATATCACCTTCTGCCATAGAACGAAAAGGATGTACTTCATATCCACCTTCTTGAAAAATGCCAATGCATACATCTAAGTCAAACTTGAAACTTTTATTACCTGAGAAAGGGTTATAAATTAGCTTTAGCTTTTTCATGCTAAAACACCTCGCTTTTACATTTGTTCAGGTGCATCAATACCTAAAAGATTTAAACCTTGTTTCATTACAGTTTTAACTGCAACAACTATTGCCAAACGAGCTTGTCTTACTTCTTCTTCACTATTTAAGATGGGATTATCATGATAGAACTTATTAAATGCTTGAGCAATTGCAACCAAATGACGTGTTACAACTGAAGGCTCTAATTTATTGGCAGCATCTCTAATTTTATCTGGATATGCTTCAAGTAGTTTACAAATATCCAATGAGGCATCGTCAGAAAGTTTAGAATATTCAATGTTTTCAAAAGAAATTTCTCCTGCACGCTTTAAAATACTGCAAGCCCTTGCATGTGTATACTGCACATAAGGTCCAGTTTCTCCATCAAAGTTCAACATTCTCTCCCAGGAGAAAACAACGTCTTTAATACGCCCATTGTACAAATCATTAAAAATAACTGCACCAATACCTACCTGTTTCGAAACTTCTTCTTTATTTTCCAAACCCGGATTTTTTTCCTCTATTATTTTTTTGGTTTCCCCAATAGCTTGACTTAACAAATCTTCCATTAAAACCACATTTCCATGACGTGTAGATAATTTTCCACTATCTAGGCTTACCAATCCAAAAGGAACATGAATCAGGTCTTTATACCAATCATATCCCATTTTATGAATGACTTCAAACCACTGTGCAAAGTGCAAATTTTGATCCAACGCTGTCAAGTAGATACATTTCTCAAAGTTATACGTCTTTTTACGATAAAGTGCGGCAGTAATATCTCTTGTTGCATATAATGTTCCGCCATCTTTTCGAATAATCAAACAAGGGGGCATATTCTTGTCTTCCAAGTCGACAATCAGTGCACCTTCACTTTCTTTCAGAATGTTTTTATTCTTCAATTCTTCTACAACAGGAGCCATTTTATCATTGTAAAAGCTTTCTCCTGTATAAACATCAAATTTTACACCCAACATTTCATAAACGCGCTCAAATTCTTTGATACTAATTTCATAAAACCACTTCCACAGGGTAAGAGCCTCTTGATCCCCCTCCTGCATTTTTACAAACCAAAGTCTTGCTTCATCATCCAAGGACGGATTATTTTCTGCTTCATCATGAAATTTAACATAAATACGCATTAATTCCTGTATTCCGTTATTTTCAACAGCTTCCTTACTACCCCAATTACGATAAGCAACAATAAGTTTGCCAAACTGAGTACCCCAATCGCCAAGGTGATTAACACCAACACAATTGTATCCCAGTTCTTCATGAATTTTATAAATTGCATTACCAATTACAGTGGAACGAAGGTGACCAACATGAAAAGGCTTTGCAATATTTGGAGAAGAGTAATCAATGACAATGGTCTTTCCATTGCCAATGTCACTCTTTCCATAGTTATCTTTATCTTTTAAAACATCTTTCAAAACAGCTTGGGCGTATACTCCTTTATTGATATAAAAGTTAACATAAGCACCTACAACTTGAATTTGTTCAATAAATTCTGGTTTATCAAGTTTTTCTACAATTTCCTGTGCAATCATAGGGGGCGCTTTACGAAATACTTTTGCTAAACGGAAACAAGGATATGCAAAATCTCCCATTGTTTTATTTGCAGGTATTTCTACTGTGGCTAAAGCATCCTCAAATGATACATCAGCTGCTGCTGCTAAAAGCTTAGCAACCTCCACTTTAAAATCCATATTATGAATCCTCCAATCAGAATAAGCGATCAAAAATTTAATTCATTTCAATATATACAAAATAGTGCATACTTCTTTCAACTTTATCACAAAAACCTTGTAAAATCAAGGAAAACACCAATTCAAAAAGACATAACATTTTAACTTTCAATAGAAAAAGGCATCCCAAATAGAGTTTCACAGTGCTCTATTTCAAAGATGCCCATTTTGATTACTTTATAACCTTAGCCATATTTTACTGTTAAGTTTACATAAGAAATATGTTCTCTCATTATGGCATATGCTGTTTGATAATCTCCATTTTTAATTGCATTCAAAAGTTTGCCGTGCAAATCAATGGTTACATCAATCGCTCTTGGATTTTGGGTAAGAGATTCCCTAAGAGCTAGCCGAATTCCTTTTTCAAAGGATTCCTTTGCTGCAATCATTGTACTCATAAGAAGTTTATTATGTGTTGCTGCTGATACTTGCATATGAAACATAGAGTCGTAATCAACAAATAAATTCACATCATTCTTACTTTCTATCATTTTTTCATAGCAAAATGTTAAGTCTGCAATATCTTCCGGCGTTGCTCTTTTAGCTGCATAACTAGCCGTTTCAGCCTCCAACATATATCTAAATTCTAAAAGGTCACCCAAATCAGAATTTTCAACAGTAATACAAAACGGGGCAATATTTACGATATTATCAATCTCATTTACAAACGTACCAGCCTTGGATCTACGAATGAAACCAAACACTGCCAAAGCCGTATATGCCTCTCTCAACGTACTGCGTCCCACACTTAACATGTCACTTACAATATTTTCGTTAGGTAACATATATCCTGCGGGAAGCTGCCCGCCCATTATTAACTCTTTGAAACGCTGGAACAAATTTTGGGAAATATTGCATTTACCTAAATCTTTAGTCAAATAGACTATATTTTCCGCAAGATAGTCTCTGTCCATACAGTTCCTCCCATATGTTTCTTTTTTAACAATTTTGTTTCTATTTTATCATTGTTATCGTTGCATGACAAGCATTTTCAATATTTTTGCAACACATATTCTTCTTGGATTTCAGAAAGGGGAACTTCTTTATTTAGAAGGAAGGATGCTGTTTCAGTATGAACTTCTTCTAGTCGTTTTTGGTCCTTCCTGCGTATTAATTTATCTTTTTCACTCTGTTCTAAGGTTAACATTTCATATACACTACGAACAACAAAATCATTTTCATTTTGAGCATTTCTAAATTGGGTCCAAATCGGCACAAAGGATACCTCTTTCACATTTGGTGGTTCATTTCCCACTTGTTCCACAGTTAAGTGCAAAACAATGGATGCATTTCTGGGTGGAGTTGTTTGAGACGATATAAAATTTCCTAATGAATAAATAATAAATCCATCGTGCACACCATAGCCATGATCAATTTTTCTATACTCCATGGGTTGTAAAACATGGGGATGGCTAGCAAGTATAATATCTGCCCCTGCAATAAACATCAAATCTGCCCATTCTTTAAAAATATCCCTGGGATAAGATTCATATTCATTACCCATATGGGGCATTACTACAACTACATCAGCTATTTCCCTAGCTTTTTTGATATCCATGGTCATCTGATCATCATCTATTAAGTTAACTAAATAAGAATCCGGCACAGGAATGCCATTTGTTCCATAGGTATAGGATAAAAATGCAAACTTAATTCCATTTACCTCTTTCACCAAGATTTTATCCCGTTCTTCTTGGGAGCGATAAGTTCCAATATGCTCAATCCCATACTCATCCAGCTTGTCCAGGGTGCGAATTAATCCACTTTTTCCAGTATCCATACTATGGTTATTGGCTGTGGTCAAAACATCAAACCCAGCATCTTTGATTACATCTAAAAAAGAATCAGGCGTGTTAAAGCAAGGAAAGGATGAATAACCCCTATCAGCTCCTCCAAATGTTAATTCTAGATTACCCAATACCAAATCATAACCATCAAAATATTTTTTAACATCCTGAAAATTATGCATAAAATTATATGTGCCAGTGGTAGAGTCATATGCCTCGTTATACTGATAGTCGTGCACCATAATGTCTCCAACCACAGCTATCTTTGCTTCTTTTACAAATGGTTTACTCATACCACCAGACACAAAAAACTCCTGTTTTTCCTGCATAGAGCATGCAGTAAGTATAATACAAGCTAAAAGCAAAACGAAACTTTTCTTCATTGGACACCCCCTAGTTATCAAAATTAAAAAATACTCAGTAAAAATTCAAAAATAGACAAATATAGTATTTGTCTATTTCCCATAAAAATTAATTATTTTCTTCTTCTTGCAGGCTTAAGGCCGTGCCATTTTTAATAGAACGACGGCAAATAAAATAAATAAACCAACATAATAAAGCAGGACCAAAAACCAAAACAAAATAAATCCAGTTTTTCCAAGTGAAATACACCCAAATAGAAAGCAATACCATAATCATAGGTAAAATTAATCCTGTCCACTTAGAATTTTGACTTGGTCTGCTTGCAACAACCCCTTCAATAAAAACCATACATAGAACCAATGAAAGCACTTTCCCCAAAGCTAAAATAAACTCTATATCCCACATCTTCCTATACACCTCGGTCTTTTTGTCTATACTCCGATTCTAGCAGTCTACGCAAATTTTGTCAAATAATCATCAAAATTTCTAATCTATTTATATATTTTTTACAAAATAAAATTACCGATAGCTTTGTTCCTTTTCATTTCTCTTTTGTATTTTTTTAAACAGATACAATTCATCATCTGCATTCTTAATTGCCTCTTCAACCCTACATAAGCCTTTTTTATAATAACCATGACCAATAGATACATTGGGAATTTTCTTATCTTTTTCTTTACAATTTGCTATTTTCTTTAAAAATATTTTTATTGCATTCTGAATTGTGGTTTCATCTGTTATCTTGGATATCACGCAAAACTCGTCACCGCCAATTCGAAAACACAAACCCATATTCTGAAAAACCTCTTTTATACAGCAAGCCACTGTGAAGAGACATTCATCACCAAACTGATGTCCATAGGTGTCATTTATCTCTTTAAATTCATCTACATCAAAGATCAAAATGGTAGCCTGATTTGACTCCTCCACCCGCTCTACCTCACAGGCGTAAGCACGACGATTGAGCAAATTGGTTTGTGGATCAAACTTTTCACAAATCTCACAAAAATAGGCATAATAAATAGTAATTGCCATAGAAATACAAATCCATGTAGTATGCACCGTAGGAAGTATAACTTGAATACTAGTCCCAAATATGATAAAAAGCAATAGTAAATACAATACAAAACTATTTTTGCTCTGATATCTTTTTTTTAGCCGTATTGTTTCATATATCAGCAACAAGATTCCACATATATAAGCCAAAATATAAATGAAAAACCAAGGTCCTCGTGTATAAACATTTACCGCTGATATTGTAAACACCAAACCAAAAAAAGGGGAGCATATAGTCATACACATATTTAACATTGCCGGAAATATCCAAAATTTTATATTTGTATAATTAGCATTACAAAAAGATAGTGTCATAAAAATAGGAATAAAAGGCGAAATAGAAAAACCAATTACATTACAAAAAAAACTTTGCAAACGAAAGTCAGAGAAGGGTTTTTCGAAAAAATAAGTTCCTATTTCACAAATTGTAACGATAATTGTAGCTATGATGGCATATGTAAAGAACATTTTCATTTTTCGATCTAAAATTTCATTATTTCTAATTATGATACAGAGCAATAACATTGCCATTGTGCTGACAATACCTAGAAAAATATAATGATGTATCATTCTATCTATCGCCTCTTTCAATTGCTTTGTTTATTCTATGCTTTTTATAATATTAATTTATAAATATTCTTTATTGATCACAATTTTACCATAATTTAGTTGTATAATATAATAAAAATGAATTTATTAGAGATTTTTAATGAATTAAAACATATAAAATAAAACTGCACTTTAAAATTGTGCAGTTTTATTTTATCAGTATCTTTTAATCAATATCAACCATTGTTTCTATTGTTTCTATTGTTTCTTCTATATCAGCAAAATCATCTTTTATATCATCTTCAGAAATCTTTGCAATGCCCACAACTGTTATACCATCATTTAAGTTCATCAACTTTACACCCTGTGAAACACGACCAATGATAGAAATATCCTTTGCTCTCAAACGAATGATGATTCCCTCTGAAGTCATGAGCATAATTTCTTCATTTTCATCAACCAAAAGAACGCCAGTTAATAAGCCTGTTTTTTCCGTTAATTGATGGATTTTCATCCCTTTACCACCTCTATACTGAAGGGTAAATGCATCTGTTTCAGTACGTTTTCCATATCCTTTTTCTGTTACATTTAGAATTTGTAATCCTTCTGAAAGTTTTACAGCAGAAACAACGTAATCATCCTCACGCAAGGTTATTGCTTTAACACCTGTTGCTGTACGTCCCATTGGCCTAACATCTTTTTCAGAGAACTTAATGCCTAGTCCATTTCTTGTTGCAACAAGAATTTCGTTTTCTCCGTTGGTTGTCATAACAGTAATCAAGTTATCATCTTCTCTAAGATTAACAGCGATTAAGCCACCTTTTCGAATATTCGCAAAACTTGCCATTTCTGTTTTCTTAATAATACCTCGCCTTGTAATCATCACAAGATATTCATCTTCTTTAAACTCTTTTACAGGAATAATGGCTGTAATGTTTTCTCCAGGAGCAATTTCTAAAAGGTTCACAATTGCCATTCCCCTTGCAGTACGCCCTGCTTCAGGAATTTCATACCCTTTCATTCGGTATACTCTTCCTTTATCTGTAAAGAACAATATTGTATCATGGGTTGAAGATAAAAACATATCTTTTACAAAATCCTCTTCCCTTGTCTGCATGCCCACAATACCCCTACCGCCTCTATTTTGGCTCTTATAAGTATCTAAAGGTGTACGCTTAATATAATTCAAATTAGAAAGTGTCATAACACAAGTTTCTTCTTCAATTAAATCTTCCAAGTCAATTTCTCCTGGATTCTGCACCAATTGGGTACGACGTTCATCGCCAAACTTATCTCTAACGATTGTAATTTCATCTTTGATCACACCCAACATTAATTTTCTATCTCCCAATAAAGACTTATAATAAGCAATTTTTTCCATTAAGTCTCTATATTCTGCATCAATTTTTTCATGCTCCAGACCCTGTAAACGGCGTAGCTGCATTTCCAAAATTGCCTGAGCTTGAACATCAGATAATTCAAATCGTTCCATTAAGCGCTCTTTTGCATTATCATAACTGGTACGAATGATACGAATAACCTCGTCAATATTACTGATGGCGATACGTAAGCCTTCTAAGATATGAGCTCTTTTTTCAGCTTTATCCAAATTAAACTGTGTTCTTCTTGTTACAACATTTTCTTGATGCTTCAAGTATTCTTCAATAATGCGCTTTAAATTTAAAACTTCAGGCTTTCCATCCACCAATGCAAGCATGATAGCACCAAAACTTTCCTGAAGCTGTGTATATTTATAAAGCTGATTTAAAATAACATTTGCGTTTACATCTTTTTTCAGTTCAATAATAATCTGAATGTCATCACCGGCAGAAGCATCATACAAATCACTGATGCCCTCGATACGCTTATCTTTAACCAATTCTGCTATCTTTTCAATCAACCGTAGCTTGTTTACCATATATGGAAGTTCGGTCACTACAATTTTTTCCCTACCGTTTGCCATGGATTGAATTTCAGCCAATGCACGCACCAAAATTTTACCCCTACCAGTACGATAAGCAGCACGAATTCCACTTTTTCCAAGAATGGTGGCTCCTGTGGGAAAGTCAGGACCCTGAATATGCTCCATCAACTCTTCTATATCAGTTTCCTTATCGTCGATAGTATTATCAATCATACAAATAACACCATTGATGACTTCCGTTAAATTATGAGGTGGAATATTTGTGGCCATACCAACAGCAATACCAGAAGAACCATTCACCAAAAGGTTAGGAATTCTTGCAGGCAAAACTGTGGGTTCTTTTTCATTTTCATCATAGTTTGGAACAAAATCCACGGTATCTTTTTCAATATCCGCCAATAATTCCGCCGTAATTTTGGACATTCTTGCTTCAGTATAACGGCTGGCCGCTGCACCATAACCATCAATGGAGCCAAAGTTACCATGACCATCTACCAGCATATAGCGCATAGAGAAATTTTGTGCCATACGAACCATTGCTTGATAAATGGAACTATCGCCATGAGGATGGTACTTACCCATGGTATCACCCACAATACGAGCTGATTTACGATAGCTTTTATTGGGATCCAAGTTCATTTCATTCATAGAATAGAGAATACGTCTTTGTACAGGTTTTAAACCATCTCGCACATCAGGTAATGCACGGGCAACAATTACACTCATAGCATAATCGATATAGCACTTTTTCATTTCCTCGTTAATATCTATGGAAACGACCTTATCTATTTCTCTGATTTCGTCGCTCATTCTTTCACCTCGTTTTTATTCTAAACCTTCTTGGGATAGGGCCTTGGAATTCTAGGCCCTTTAGGGAATTCAACCCTGGAACCATCTTTGCAAAAACTTTGTTTTTGGGATTAATCAGACCATATTTTTAGAGTATTATGGGCTTCTAAATTTCTCTATCAATAAACCACCCAAAATTAGGCCATTACTTATTGAGTAGTAAAATGAAAAAACCTTAAGACCAATTTTCTTTTTAATTTTTTAAGATTAAAAATCCATCTCTGCATACTGAGCATTTTCAGCAATGAATTCCCGTCTTGGTTCAACACTATCACCCATCAACATACTGAAAATTTCATCCGCAAGTAATGCATCGCTAATATCAACTTTTTTCAAAATACGATGTTCTACTGCCATGGTAGTATCTCTTAGCTGATCAAAGTCCATTTCACCAAGACCCTTATAACGCTGCACTTCTTTGATGCCAGTTTTACCAATTTCGTTATATAGCGCATCCAACTGTGCATCATCATACACATAATAGTGCTGTTTATTTTTCTCTACACGATAAAGAGGAGGCTGTGCAATGAAAACCTTTCCTTCTTCAATTAAATCGGGCATATAGCGATAGAAGAAGGTTAAAAGCAACGTACGTATGTGAGCACCGTCCACGTCAGCATCGGTCATAATAACAATTTTGTGATAACGCAATTTATCTAAATCAAAATCCTCTGAAATTCCTGTACCAAAGGCAGTAATCATATTTTTAATTTCTTCACTGCCTAAAATTCGATCTAGTCTTGCCTTTTCCACATTTAAAATTTTACCACGCAGAGGTAATATGGCTTGCGTCCTAGGATCTCTAGCCTTAATTGCACTACCACCCGCAGAATTACCCTCTACAATGTAAATTTCGCACTCATAAGGATCTTTACTTGTACAATCTGTTAACTTACCGGGAAGTCTTGTATTTTCCAATCCGGTTTTGCGGCGAACAAGCTCCCTTGCCTTTCTGGCCGCGTCACGGGCTCTAGAAGCCGTCATACCCTTTTCGATAATGGTTTTTGCTACCGAAGGGTTTTCTTCCAAGTAATAGGTCAAATATTCGCTCAGAACACTCTCCACAGCATTCTTTGCTTCACTTGTTCCCAATTTAGCCTTTGTCTGACCTTCAAATTGGGGATCCTCAACTTTTATACTAATAACAGCAGAAATACCTTCCCTAACATCATCACCAGAAAGCTTTTTATCTGCATCTTTAAGAACACCAATTTTTTTACCATAATCATTTAATGTTTTGGTCAGTCCGCTTTTAAAGCCAATCAAATGGGTACCACCATCAGGTGTATTGATATTATTTACAAAGCTAAATATATTTTCTGTATAGCCATCATTGTATTGAAATGCAACTTCCACCAAAACCCCATCTTTTTCACCAGTGGCATAAAAAACATCATCATATAAAGGCTGGCGACTTTTGTTGATATACGAAACAAACTCTTTGATACCACCTTCATAATGGAATGTGCGCTGTTGCTCCATACCTTCTCTTAGGTCAATTAGATTGATTTTCAAACCTTTTGTTAAAAAAGCAGTCTCACGGAAACGCTGCTTTAAAATATCATAAGAAAAAACAGTTTCCTCAAAAATTTCAGGGTCAGGTAGGAAATGAACATAGGTGCCATGCAGCTGGGATTCACCAATTGTAGTAACAGGCATTAATACATCCCCACGGGCATACTTCTGCTCATATATTTTTCCATCACTGTGGATATTAACTGTTAGCCAGGTTGACAGTGCATTTACCACCGAAGCACCAACACCATGCAAACCACCAGAAACCTTATATCCTCCACCGCCGAATTTACCACCAGCATGTAAGATCGTAAATACAACCTGCACAGCCGGTATGCCCTTTTGATGCTGTATTCCAACAGGAATACCACGACCATTATCCATAACGGAAATAGAATTATCGGGATGGATTTTTACTGTAATTTCATTACAATATCCTGCTAAGGCCTCATCCACCGCATTATCCACTATTTCGTAAACCAAGTGATGCAGACCTCTTGAACTGGTAGAACCGATATACATACCAGGACGCTTTCTAACAGCCTCCAACCCTTCCAGCACTTGGATTTGACTTTCATTGTAATCTGATGACATAAAACCTCTCCTTCAACTAAATCTTCTTGGGTTCCTCATCTTTTCTTTGTGCCAAAGAAAAAATAGGTTCGTTCTTGAAACCTATTTTGAATCAAATATTAATGATATGAAAAATGAATTAACATTTTACACATAACTTAACTCAGTTGCACCGAACACTCTAAATTCTATAGAAAACCTTAAAAAAAGCAGGGTTCTTTTTCATAAAACTTAGAAAGTTTACCTTGCATAACTATTATAACATTTTAAAATCAATTCTACAAGGCAAAAACCTTATATTTTCAAGGAAAACAGTAATTTTCACAACTTTTTTTTATTTTTTTTCTTCCTTATTATTTAGTTGAACAATTTTTTCCTGAATTTGATTCAAAAAAAGTAAAAAAAACCAAAAATAACAAGAATAAAAAAAGTGTAAAAGAACTTTTTCTTTTACACCTTAAAATAATATTTCATTTTCTGGAGAAATTTGACCGTTTTCAACAAAAAACAAATTATTTTTGCTAATATATTTCTTAATCGCATCTTCAATTCCAGTACAGGTTAAAAAAGCTTGCAGGCCTTGAATGCTTTCCATTAAAAATTTTTGCCTACTCTCATCCAATTCTGATAATACATCGTCTAATAAAAGAACAGGATCTTCTCCCGTTTCTTCCCGAATTAAATCAATCTCTGCCAACCTAGTGGCTAATGCAGTAGTCCTTTGTTGACCTTGAGAACCAAAACTCTTAACCTCCTTATCACCGATGTAAAAAAGGATATCATCTTTATGGGGGCCATAGTTTGTGCTTCCCAAATAAATATCTCGCTGCAAATTTCGGTTAAGCTTTTCAGTCATCTGTCCCAATTCACAGCTTGGTTTATATATTATTTTAAGCCGATCTAAGCCCCCTGTAAGGGCATTAAGTTTTTCAGCGGCAATTATATCTAACCTTAATAGAAAATCCCTTCTAGCCCCTATAATTCGCTCACCATATTCAATTAATTGCTGATCCCACGCAAAAAGGGTTTCTTGTAAGGAAGGCTTCTTCTTAATTTCCTTTAGTAAATTATTTCTTTGTTTTAAAATTCGGTAGTATTGTTGTAGGTCAAAATAATAAATACGACTCAGCTGACAAAGTTCCATATCTAAAAAACGACGTCTTTCCCCTGGTCCTTCTTTAATCAAAGAAAGATCCTCTGGAGAAAATACAACTGTATACAATGTGCCAAATAAATCTCCTAATTTCTTAATTGGCACACCATTTCTTGCAATTCCCTTTTTGGTATCTCTTTTCAAATGAACATCGATACGCTCGTTTCGGTTTTTCTTTGCCACAACTAGACGAATATGACTTTCTTCTTCATCAAATCCAATCATTTGCCAATCATTTTTTGTCCGCATGGAACGTCCAGTTGCACAAAAATAAAGGGATTCCAAAAAATTTGTTTTCCCTTGGGCATTCTTCCCGTAAAACACATTAATCCCTTCTGAAGGCTTTATATGAAGTTTTCCTAGATTGCGAAACCCCTGCAATGAAACCTCTAATATCTGCATAAATATCCACCCAGTATACACCTAAAAAATAACAAAAAAATCATTCATTTCCAAATAATAATATATCGTTATATATTTAACATTATTCAAAATTTTAGGATCATTTTTTAAAAAAGCACAAAAAAGGGATATACTATCCCTCTTAAAGTGTAATATCGTAAAATTCAATTGTTAAAAGAATATCATACTTAATTTACAACCTTTATTGAACCAAATCCCTTTACTTCAACAATATCATTGGCACGGATTTTCTTGCCTCTTTCCAAAGCTTGTTCTCCATTTACATAAACCAAGCCTTCCGAAATTAAAACTTTTACATCAGATCCTTGTCCAACTAGCCCTGCTAACTTTAAAATTTGCTGTAATTTAATGAACTCGGTATGAATAACAACTTCCTGCATAGAGTAATCCTTCTTTCTAAATTAGTTTACATAAAATTATATTCTTAATGGAAGAATTAAATATTTAAAAGAATCTCCCTCAACAGGTAAAATTGTGCAAGGGCTTAAAGAAGCAGTAAAGTGAATTTTCACTCTATCTTCATCAATAGAACGAAGGGCTTCAATGAAGTAGCGAGGGTTAAAAGCAATAGAAATTTCTTCCCCTTCAATTTCTGCTGAAATTTCTTCAAAAGCAGTACCCATATCACTTTTTGCAGTAATTTCTAAAGATTTTGTTTTAATTTTGAAGCGAACAGGAGTTTTTCTATTATCTCTAGAAACCAAAGATGCTCTTTCTAAAGATTGAATTAACTCACTCTTATCGATCAAAATTTCTGTTTTAAAATCTTCTGAAAAACTTTGCTCATAGCGAATAAAGTCTCCCGCAATCAATCGCGAAACCATAATTGCTGTCCCTAGATCAAACAGAATATGTTTGTCTGTTACATAAACAGAAACCAAATCTTCTTCTTCTTGAGATAGAATTTTATTTAATTCACTTAACGTTTTACCAGGAACAATGACTTCATTTTTTCCATAACTATTTAGTAGATTATTTTTACGATAAGAAATTCGGTAACCATCCACAGAGACAATGTTTAAAAAATCCTGACTAAACTCGAATAATTCACCAGTTAATACAGGTTTTGAGTTATCTTGAGCAATAGAAAAAATGGTTTGTCGAATCATATTTCTTAATTCATTTTGCTTCAAAGTATAGGCTTGATTCTGTTCAACTTCTGGTAAAGCAGGAAAATCTTCTCCACCTTGGCCCATAATTGTAAACTCAGAGGAACCACAAATAATGGTTACTGCATTTTTGTCATCTGAAGACAGGATTACATCTTCACCATTTAAACGACGAATAATTTCGTTAAAAATACGAGCTTCTATGGCAATTTCGCCTTTTTCTATAATTTCGGCATCGATGGATGCTGTTTTTATACCCAATTCTAAATCATTTCCAGTTAAAACAAAACCTCTTTCATCAGCTGTTAACAAAATACATTCTAAAATGGGTAAAGTTGTTCTGTTGGAAACTGCTTTATTTACAATGTTAATATATTGCAACAGTAGATCTTTTTTACATATAAGCTTCAAGTTGTACACAACTCCTTTTCACACAGTCTATAAAGAAATAAATAAGATTTTAACCGCAGTAGAAGTAGTAGGGGCTGTGGGTTTGTGGAAAACCTGTTTTTTCCTAGAAAAATAGGAATTCTCACTGTTGGTAAGTGATGTGGAAGGGATGTGGGTAGACTGATAGCTTATCCACAGTATTCACAAGGTGGAATAAAACCTTCAACTTATCCACAGGTTGTCCCTTGTATGATCCACAAGCCAATGTGGAAGATTATTGCCCCTTTATTTCTTTTTCTAATTGCAAAATCGTGTTTTGCAATGCCGTATCATTTTCTAATTGCTTTTCAATTTTGCTTATAGCATGAATTACAGTTGTATGGTCACGCCCGCCAAAGCTTTCACCTATTTTGGGCAAGGAAATATCTAATAATTTTCTACAAAGATACATAGAAATTTGTCTGGGAAAAGCAATATTTTTAGGTTTTTTGCTTCCCTGCATATCTTCAACACGAATATTGTAATGCTCTGCAACAATTTCCTGAATTAGATCAGGCGTTAAAGGTGCAGAGGCATTTTCGCTAAAAATGTCTTTTAATGAGTTTTCTGCCAATGTAATAGAGATATTTTGATTTGTTAAGGTTGCAAAAGCAACAATACGTGTCAAAGCCCCTTCTAATTCACGAATATTTGATGCAATATTTTTTGCAATGTAAGCCATTACATCATCCGGCACCTGAAGATTATCACGTTCTGCTTTTTTTCGTAAAATCGCAATTCTTGTCTCATAGTCGGGTGGCTGAATATCAGCAATTAAGCCCATTTCAAAACGGCTGCGCAGTCTGTCTTCTAAAGTTTCTATTTCTTTTGGAGGCCGGTCCGAGGAAATAATAATTTGTTTGGTTGACTCATATAATGCATTAAAGGTATGGAAAAATTCTTCCTGTGTTCCTTCTTTTTTAGAAATAAATTGAATATCGTCAATGAGAAGAACATCGATATTTCTATATTTATTACGAAAAGCTTCGTTTTTATTGTTTTGAATCGAAAGAATTAATTCATTGGTAAAGGTTTCACTTGTTACATATAATACTTTTGCAGCATTATTATGATCAAGAATATAGTGTGCAATTGAATGCATTAAGTGAGTTTTACCTAAACCAGAGTTTCCATATAAAAATAAAGGGTTATAATTTTTCGCAGGAGCCTCTGCAACAGCTAAAGATGCAGCGTGTGCCATACGGTTACTGTTACCTACTACGAATGAGCTAAAAACGTATTTAGGATTTAGATTTCTTGGAAAATCGGTATTTTGCTTTTGCGTATCATTTTGTTGCATCATTTTTAGAGGACGTTCATTACCAAGCAAAATAATAATCTCTAAATCTCTTTTTAAAACCTGTTTGAGGGTATTTCGGAGCAGGTCAAAATAACGTTTTTCCAGCATGTCTTTTGCCAAAGGATTTTCTACTTGCAAATAAAAGCAATTATCCTGAATGCCATAGGGCACAATTGGACGAAACCATGTCTCAAAACTAACGGCAGAACTTTCTTCTTCGATAATTTTTAAAGCTTCGTTCCAAAATTCGTTTACTTGTTCCATTATGTACCTCCTGTTAAATTTTTGTGAATAACTAGACTGTTATCCACAAACGAATATGGTTGGGCTGTGAAAGAAATTTGTCTTGATGATAGACAAGCCCAGGTTGTTCACAACGATTGCTTTTTATTTGCCCACATTAATCAACATAATATTTTTTATGAAAAAACGCGAAATAACCCACTTCGAACAATAAGAGTGGACAAGAGGGATGTAGTTTTCAAGAGCTCTTTCACAAAAAAAATGAGTTATACACAGGTTTATCAACAGATTGTGGATAACATAAATTTTGGTGCGGCAAAACATGTGTGAATTCTGTGGATCAACTTCTTGACACCTTGGTCATAGTATAACAAAAGTTATCCACAACCGCAATGAAAAAATCAAGTTATCCCCATCCAAAAAATAGTTTCATAAAAAAAATTACCCATTTTTATTCTGTTTCTACTATATATAGATAAAAAAAATAAAAAAAAACAACATATTAGAACAAAATAAAAAAAAATTGTCAAAATATAATTTTTACCTAAAATGCCAGAGTTTTAAGGCTTTCAAGGGAAATATTTTTCTTGACGAGCCATTTCTTTTTTACTATAATAGTAGCAGTGCTCGTAAAAAGGGCAGTGAAACGCTGCAATAAAGGAGGTGCGTATAACTATGAAAATGACATTTCAGCCTAAAAAGAAACAAAGAAGCAGAGAACATGGCTTTAGAAAAAGAATGAGAACTGCTAACGGCAGAAAAGTGCTTGCTGCAAGAAGAAAAAAAGGTAGAAAAGTATTATCCGCATAATCCTCATACCAAAACGTATATTAGGCCGCTGAAAGTGGCCTTTTGTTCATATGAGGAACATTTTGGCACTACCGAATGAAAGAAGGATTATTATGAAATTCACAGAATCTTTGAAAAAAAATTTTCAGTTTCGGTATGTATACAATAGAGGTAGATCTATTGCCAACCGCCATTTGGTTATGTATGTGGTGAAAAATGGGACACAAGGGAACAAATTAGGTATTTCAGTCAGTAAAAAGGTTGGAAAGAGCGTCGTTCGTTCCCATGTGACTCGCTTGATTCGTGAAAGTTACCGCAATATGGAGGAAGATCTTCGTTGTGGCTATGATATTGTTGTCATTGCCCGTGTTATTTGTAAGGATTCATCTTATCATGAAGTCAATGCCTCCTTGCGGCATCTATTAAAAAAACATCAATTACTTCTTTCCCAGCAAGAAAAAGAAGCAGGGAAAGATGGAGAATAAGAAGCGAGATGAAGATATGGGTAAAAAAATTTTCCTATGGTTAATCCGTTTTTATCAGGTGGGTATCTCTCCCTTAATTGGGCCACATTGCAGGTTTACTCCCACCTGTTCTCAGTATGCGTACATCGCCATATCTCGTTATGGCATATTTAAGGGCACATATCTTGCCGTCAGAAGACTTCTGAAATGCCATCCCTTCCATGAAGGCGGCTATGACCCCGTTCCCTAAAACTCTATTGTCTGTGAAGGTTGTCCTGCGGGGCAAAAAATTCTATTTGTTTGTTTAAGGAGGCATAAAAAGTGTTTGGAAGTGAAATGTTAGCAGGTGTCGCATTGACGACGCTTCCGTCTGTAAAAATGCCCGGTAGTATATTGGGGCCCATTGCCGAGTTAATGGGTTATGTTTACAATATGCTTTTTGATGGGCTGCACGGTATGATGACTGTGGGCGTATTAGGCTTTGCAATCATTATATTCACCCTGATTGTGAAATTAATTCTGTTCCCTTTGATGGTGAAGCAGCAAAAATCTTCATTTAAAATGCAGATGCTTCAGCCAGAGTTAGAAAAGATTAAAAATAAATATAAAGGTAAAACAGATCAGCTTTCTCAGCAAAAAATGGCTATGGAAATGCAGGATTTTCAAAAGAAAAATGGTATAAGCCTTATGGGTGGATGCTTGCCTTTGTTAGTTCAGCTTCCAATTTTGTATGCTTTGTTTTATTTATTTCAAAATGCATATGTTTATGTTGATGTTATCGGCCAGAACTACACAGACATTGCAAATGCAATTTTACAGATCCCAGCAGATATTAGAATGGAAGTTTTTACACCCTATGCACAAAGTTTCGTAGACATGTATAAGAGTGTTGATGTAATCAAAACAAGTGGTTTTGATATGAGCCGTGTTGGCGATGTGGTTATGTTAGTAAACTACCTGGGTATTGATGACTGGACATCAATTATGAGCCAGCTTGGACCCCATGGAAATGGATTGGTAGAACTTCTGGCATCAAAAAATAATATTGAAACATTCTTGACTATCCCTTTGGTAAGTGCAGCAGGTTTAAAATGGCCAGGTGTAATTATCCCTGTTTTTGCTGCAGTGTCTACTTATGCTCAGTCTAAAATTATGATGGTAATGACACCTAGTGCAAATGCAGACCCTAATAATCCAGCTATGGCAATGACAAAAACAATGACTTATGTTATGCCATTTATGATGGGCTTTTTCTGTATATCAATGCCTGCAGGCCTTGGTCTATATTGGACAATCAGTAATATTTTCGGTATTATTCAGCAGGTAATCTTACAGAAACATTATAAGAAGAAATTTGCGGGGGAGGCTGCTTAGAATGGATGAAATTAGAAAAAGCGGTAAAAGCGTAGATGAAGCCATTGCTGCTGCCTTAGCTGAGTTAGACGCTTCAAAAGAAGATGTTTCCATTACTGTGCTTGAAGAAGGTTCAAAAGGCTTTCTCGGTGTATTTGGTGGAAAAGATGCAGTTGTTTTGGTTAAGAAAAACTTTAACCCCGAAAAAGCGGCTGAAAATTTCCTAAGAGAAGTTTTTTTATCCATGGGTCTCATTGTTAAAATTGAAACTCAGATAAAGGATAAACATTTATTAATTAACCTTACTGGTGAAGATATGGGAATCTTAATTGGTAAAAGAGGGCAAACTTTAGATGCACTACAATACTTGGTAAATTTGGTTGTTAATAAAAATAGCAATTCTTATGTAAGTGTAATGCTAGATACAGAAAATTATCGTCAAAGAAGAAGAGAAACATTGGAAACCCTTGCATTTAACTTAGCAAAAAAAGTAAAGCATACGAAGAAAAATGTTGTGCTTGAACCAATGAATCCTTATGAAAGAAGAATTATTCATTCTGCGTTACAAAATGATCGCTTCGTCACAACTTACAGTGAAGGTGAAGAACCTTATCGTAATGTTGTAATTACTTTAAAATAAGAGCAAAAAAAACCCGTTACAGGAACTCTTGTTGCGGGTTTTGCTATATTTAAAAAAGAAAGCCTTTTTTTGTGCTTTGTAAAGATAATTGAGGTTGAAAGTACCAAGATTTTTAGGTCTTTTTAGTAGGAGGGGAAAATGAATAAAGTTAACCAGTTAGATGATATCATAGCTGCAATTTCAACTCCCTTGGGCATGGGGGGCATTGGTATTGTTAAAATGAGTGGCCAAGGATGTATAGATTTGGCTGATGGCTTGTTTTTTGGAAAAAAGCCCCTTTCACAAAAGAAAAGTCACACCTTATCCTATGGAAAAGTAATTGATCAAGATGAAGTTATAGACGAGGTTTTAATTTCTGTGATGAAAGGTCCTCAAACATATACAAAAGAAGATATTGTAGAAATCAATTGCCATGGAGGTTCTTTGGTGACACGCCGTGTTTTGGAGGCAGTGTTAAAGAAAGGAGCTAGATTGGCAGAACCTGGGGAATTTACGAAAAGGGCATTTTTAAATGGTCGGATGGATTTAACTCAAGCCGAAGCCGTCATTGATTTGATTCACTCCCAAACGGATTTATCACGCCAAGTGGCAGTCAATCAGCTTGAGGGAAGGTTGAAAAAAGAAGTCCATTCGATGCGAGAAGTAATTTTAGATATGATTGCTTCCATTGAAGCGGTTATTGATTATCCTGAGCATGACGTTGAGGAGGAAACCTATAGTAATATGGAACAGGGAGCCCTAGGCCTATTAAAGCGGATGGAAACATTATTGGCAAATGCCGATCGTGGTAAAATCATTCGGGAAGGTTTAGAAACTGTTATTGTAGGCAAGCCAAATGTGGGAAAATCTTCTCTACTAAATTGGTTGTTAGAGGAAGAAAGAGCAATTGTTACTGATATTCCAGGTACAACTCGTGATACTGTTGAAGAATATATCAATGTGGATGGTATCTCAATGAAAATTGTGGACACTGCTGGTATACGTGAGACTGGAGATGTAGTGGAAAAAATGGGGGTAGAGAAATCAAAGTCCTATGCAGAAAAAGCGGACTTGGTTTTGATGATGCTTGATGGTTCAAGGCCATTGGAAGGGGAAGATAAAGAAATTTTATCTTTTATTCGGGGAAAAAAGACACTAGTTTTAATTAACAAAACGGATCTGGAGCAAAAGATTTCTTTGGAAGATTTAGAACAATACATCTCAAAAGACCAAATCATTCCAGTTTCCATTAAGGAGAACCGTGGATTTGACGAACTGATCAATGGATTAAAGGAATTGTTTTTTAGCGGTGAACGGGTGAATGCCCAGGATGCTTTATTGGGAAACACGCGCCATAAAAATGCACTGTTTCAAGCCAAAGAGGCTATGGAACGTTGCTTGGTTACAATTCGTACCCGTATGCCTGAAGATTTTATATCTATGGACTTACAGGATGCCAACCGTGCTTTGGGCGAAATCACTGGTGATGTGGCAGATGAAGAAATCATTGATCGTATTTTTACAAAATTCTGTTTGGGTAAATAATGAAATGGAGTGTATGTATGAAACAAAATGAGATCAATCAGCCAAAAATCGCACCACAAGAAAATGAGTTAGGCGTTTTACCAGTTAAGCATTTATTGGTAAAACTAGCAGTACCCGCAATAGCAGCACAGATTGTAAATGTATTATATAATGTTGTTGACCGTATGTATATTGGGCATATTCCCGTTACGGGAGCATTATCCTTAACAGGGGTTGGTGTTTGTATGCCCCTTATCATGCTGATTTCAGCTTTTGCGGCCTTGGCAAGTATGGGTGGCGCACCCCGTTCTTCAATATTGCTGGGTAAAGGTGATAAAGAAGAAGCGGAAAGAACTTTGGGTAACTGTACTATGTTATTAATTATACTTGCAATTACCCTTACCCTAATTTTAGTGTTCTATTCTGAGCCGTTGCTTCTTGCATTTGGTGCCAGTGAAAATACCATTGGATACGCTTTGGATTATATGAATATATATGCCTTGGGTACCATTTTCGTACAATTAGCATTGGGTTTAAATTCTTTTATTTCTGCCCAGGGATTTGCGAAGGTAAGTATGTATACAATTTTAATCGGTGCAATCAGTAATATTATTTTAGATCCAATTTTTATTTTTTTCTTTGGAATGGGGGTAAAAGGAGCTGCGTTGGCAACGATTATTTCTCAGGGTATTTCTGCAATTTGGGTAGTTGTATTTTTAACGGGGAGTGGCACAACCCTTAAATTAAGGTTGAAAAATTTTAAAATTCATGGAAAAACCCTTTGGCCCTGCATTTTATTAGGTCTTTCTCCTTTTATCATGCAATCCACAGAGAGTATTATTAGTATTTGCTTTAACTCGTCCCTATTGAAATATGGTGGCGATACAGCTGTAGGTGCCATGACAATATTAAGCAGTGTTATGCAGTTTTCTATGTTACCATTGATTGGACTTGCCCAAGGAGCTCAGCCAATTACAGGTTATAATTTTGGTGCCAAAAAGCCTGAGCGTGTAAGAGAAGGTTTTCATTTATTATTGAAATCAAGCTTGTTATATTCCATGGGGTTATGGGCCATTGTTATGTTATTCCCCAAAGGGGTTTCTTCAATGTTTGCCAGTGATGCTGCACTGTTGGATTATAGTGCATGGGCAATGCGTTATTATATGCTATTCTCTGGCATTTTCGGTATTCAGATTGCTTGCCAGCAAACATTCATTGCAATCGGAAATGCAAAAACGTCTTTGTTTTTGGCAATTTTGCGTAAAATATTATTATTGATACCCTTTATCTACATATTACCCATGTTTATTGATGACAAGGCAAAGGCAGTTTTCTTAGCGGAGCCTGCCGCGGATTCGATTGCAGTAGCAACAACTGCTATCTTATTTATGGTTCAATTTAAAAAAGCAATGAAAAAACTAGAAGAAGAAAAGAGAATCGCCTAGTTTATTCAAATGAGGATAAGTCTTTTTTACTAGTTTGGTTTTTGAATAAAAATGAAGTGGAGTTATCTCCATGATACTAAGGAGTTATGGAATGATGTATGAGGCAGAAACCATTGATGTTGCTGTTGTTGGCGGCGGCCATGCAGGTTGTGAGGCGGCCCTTGCAGCGGCAAGAATGGGAATGAAAACCGTTATGTTTGCCATAAGTTTAGACAGTATTGCTATGATGCCCTGTAATCCATCCATTGGTGGTAGTTCTAAGGGGCATTTGGTGAGAGAGATTGATGCTTTAGGTGGACAAATGGGGAAAACCATTGATAAAACATATATTCAAACAAAAATGTTGAACACAGGAAAAGGACCAGCTGTATATTCCTTGCGTGCCCAGGCAGATAAGATAAAATATCAAGCTGATATGAAGTATACCTTGGAAACTACACCCAACTTAAAAATCAAACAGGGTGAAATTGCTGAAATTCTTATGGAAGATGGAAGTGTTTCTGGTGTTGTCACAACAGGTGGTGCAATTTTTCGATGCAAAGCCATTGTTCTTTGCATGGGTACGTATATGATGAGCCGCTGCTTACACGGTGACGTGATCGTCCCTAGTGGACCAAACAACTTGATGCCTGCCACAAAATTAAGCCAATGTTTGAAAGACTTAGGGATTCGTTTGTATCGTTTTAAAACAGGTACACCTGCGAGAATGTTGAAAAGCTCTTTAGATTTAGAAAAAATGCAACCTCAATATGGTGATGAAAACATTGTTCCTTTTTCTTTTGAAAATAAACCAGAGGATATTCAAAAAGAACAAGCATTATGTTGGTTAACTTATACAAACGAAAAGACCCACCAAGTAATTCGAGATAATTTGCACCGTTCGCCCCTGTATGGTGGAATTATTGAGGGTACAGGCCCTCGTTATTGTCCATCTATCGAAGATAAGGTAGTTCGTTTTGCAGACAAAGAACGCCATCAGCTTTTTATTGAGCCAGAAGGCGAGGGAACTGAAGAAATGTATATTCAAGGGATGTCCTCCTCCTTGCCTGAGGATGTGCAGATTGCCATGTACCGTACCGTTCCCGGGCTGGAGCGATGCGAAATTACCCGTTTTGCTTATGCGATTGAATATGACTGTATTGATGCAACACAACTAAAATTGTCTTTGGAGTTTAAAGATTTTAAGGGGCTTTTTAGTGCAGGTCAGTTTAACGGAAGCTCTGGATATGAAGAAGCAGCAGCCCAGGGTATAATTGGTGGTATTAATGCAGCAAGATATTTGCAGGGAAAAGAACCCATTATTTTACAGCGGTCTGATGGTTATATTGGCGTATTGATAGATGATTTGATTAGTAAGGGAAGTACAGAACCTTATCGAATGATGACAAGCCGTGCTGAATTCCGCTTATTGTTGCGCCAGGATAATGCAGACCAAAGGTTAACTCCCATTGGTTATGAAATTGGCTTAATTCCTGAAGGACGTTATCGTGCTTTAAGAGAAAAAGAAAGACTGGTTGCTATGGAAATTGAGCGTGTAAAGGCTTTAACCGTTGCGCCAAACCCGAAAACATTGGAGGTGTTGACACAATACGAAAGTACTCCAATTAGGTCAGGTGTAAAGCTGTCTGATTTAGTAAAACGCCCAGAATTAGACTATGAGAAGATTGCCCCTCTGGATTTAGACAGACCAGAGCTTCCTTCTGATGTAAAAGAGCAAGTAAATATACAAATAAAGTATGAAGGTTATATTGGACAGCAGTTGAAGCAAGTGGAGCAATTTAAAAAGCTTGAAAACCGCAAACTACCAGAAGATATGGACTATCAGAGTATTCAAGGTCTGCGAATTGAGGCAAAGCAAAAGCTAGATGCAATTTGCCCTAGCTCCTTAGGTCATGCTTCTCGAATCACAGGGGTATCTCCTGCTGATATTTCTGTACTGTTGATTTATTTAGAACAACAAAAGCGCAGAAGCTAATTATTGCGAACCAACTGTAACCTTTTCCCATTGGGAAATTCCTTACTAATCACATTCCTTAAAGAGCAAAATTTTTTTTTGAATGAAAAGAGATAACAGTTACCAGCTGTTTTGAATATTCATTAGCAAAGGAGGGGGTTAAATGAAATTTTTTCTGCCTTGGAAGGGAAGTGGGAGTTACGAACCCCAAAAAGACAGAAAGTTAATTTTACCAAAAGGGACATTTCCGTTAGAAGATTTATGCTTTAATACAGTTCGCTCTCCTTATTTTTCATTGCCGAATCCTAGTGGAACCGTGAGGTCATTTTTAAGTGCATTGGAAAAAGACTGCGAGGAGGAAGCAATGGGATATCTTTCCAACACTGTTGCAATAATGGCAGACTTAGATGGCATAAAAAAATTATTTGGAGAGAAAAAAGAGTTACATTTTTTTTCCGATGATATACAAAATGAGATAAGAACAGTTTCCTTGGCTTGCAGATGTGAGCAAGGATATACAGAGGTGATTTCTGTGCGGATGGTAGCAGAGCCTAATCACTTTGGTAAATGGAAAATATATTGTATTGAAAAGGAGTAGCTCAATGGATAATAAAATGCTATTGAAATCTTGCTGCCAGCAGATGCAGATTTCTCTTTCACAAGAGATGACAGAGCAGTTTATGTCTTATATGTCTTTGTTGTTGGAATGGAATGAAAAAATGAATTTAACGGCCATCACAGAAGAAAGAGAAGTTATTTTAAAGCATTTTGTTGACTGCTTAAGCTTGGTGCCTTATTTAGAGGTGACGCAAGAAACAAAAATCATTGATGTTGGAACAGGGGCGGGTTTTCCCGGTCTTCCTGTGAAAATTGCTTGTCCCAATGTTTCCATGACACTTCTGGATTCTTTGCAAAAAAGAATCGGTTTTTTAGAACAAGCAATAATTGAAATGGGTTTAAATAACGTAGTGTGTGTTCACGCTAGGGCGGAAGATGGAGGTCAAAATCCTCTGTATAGAGAAGCGTTTGATTATTGCGTATCTCGTGCCGTGGCAAATTTAGCAGTGTTATCTGAATATTGCTTACCTTTTGTAAAAATTGGAGGAACATTAGCGGCTTTAAAAGGGCCTGACGCAACCGCTGAGATTTTAGAGGCTAGAAGTGCTTTAGAAAAGCTTGGAGGCAAGGTAACCAGGGTCGTAGATGTTACAATACCTTTTACAGAATTGTCCCATAAACTTATCTTTATTGAGAAGGTATCACCAACGCCAAAACAATATCCTAGAAAAGCGGGTAAAATTTCAAAAAACCCACTATAATAATAAACTTAGACAGTATTTCTTTTGAGATGCTGTCTTTTTTTATAGAAGGAAAGGGATTTTTACTTATAAATATTTGGCTAAAAAAGCTTAGAACCACCCCATAAAAAGAACCAAGAACATGACTAAAAACATAACCAGGGAAATATTAGATAATAGATGTAGTGCTGGATAGATTTTTTAAACCTGATATTGTGTATCAAAAATGAGGGAAAATCATTTGTTTAGGCAGGGTTTTAATCTTAAAAAATAGAATATATAGTGTCTTAACTTAAAGAAAACAATATATATAGTATGAAAAAAGAGATAATTTGACGATAAATTGCCTTAAAAATGAAAAAATTCCACCAAGCTACGACAACTTATACAACCCTTCGAGTTTTTTGTGTCTGATGCCGCATCATTTTGTCGAGGGTGGAGTGTTTTTGTTGTACGCTTTTTCTGTAAAAATGGATTAGCTATGATAGAATGAAAAAAAAGAAAAATGCCGTTGATTTGTAAAACTATCTCGGTTTCCATAGAATAAAAAAGGAGGAAATACATATGGAGGTTTTGAAATTTCCCGAAATGCGTTTGAAAAAGGAGAAGGCTGTATATCAATTGCCTATCGAAAAAGTTCGTCCGAATCCATATCAGCCTAGAAAGTACTTTAACATTAGCGCATTAGAGGAGCTGGCAGAATCCATAACTGCATATGGAATTTTGCAACCCATTACTGTTCGAAAGATGAGTGGCGGATTCTATGAGTTGGTAGCAGGGGAAAGGCGTCTGCGTGCAGCGGAAATGGCAGGACTTACCACAGTACCAGCAATATTTATTCAGGTAAGCGATAGCGATAGTGCAGTTTTGGCATTTATCGAGAATATTCAACGACAAAACTTAAGTTTTTTGGAAGAGGCGGAAGGTTATCGCAATATGATGGAGGACTATGGCCTAACCCAAGAGGAGTTAGCCGCAAAGCTATCCAAAAGCCAATCTGCCATAGCCAACAAACTGCGTGTTTTAAAGTTGGAAGACAGTGTAAAGAAAGAATTGTTGGATAACCATTTCACAGAGCGTCATGCAAGAGCATTGCTAAGGCTTCCAGATGAACAAAGTCGCCTCGTGGTAATGGCACAAATGATCCGTGAGGAGATGAATGTAAAACGGACGGAAGAATTGGTGGAACATACACTGGAGGAAATGAGACATAGACATACGGAGAGAGGGGAAAGACGGGAGAAACGCTATATTACAGATTTCCGTTTGTTTACAAACACCATAAAGCAATCATTAGAAGTGATTCGCCGCAGTGGAATGGATGTGGTTTATGAAGATACCCAAAATGATGATGAGTGTGAAATTGTGATTCGCATTCGTAAAAATGCAGTGGAATCGGCATGAAGCGTAAGGCAGAAGTAATCCTGGAAAGATGATTTATGCATACTACTTTTGATATTTACTTATTACCTTTGAAACGGATAAAAGCTTAGAAATGGGGTTAAGTTTTAGGCTAAAATACTAAGTAATCAGTTATTTGGGCTTCATGACAATGATTGTATAAAAACACCTTTTATGATACAGTGTAAAAAAACTCTCTTTATTTGCTACAAAACCGAGAGGAAGGGAAAATAAAGAAATGCTATCCTTTTATCATAGGAGGTAAACAATGTGGATTGGATACAACGACTAAATGAGGCGGTAGACTATATTGAAAATAATCTCGATGAGGAATTTAATGTTGAGGTAGCGGCAAGAATTGCTGCTTGCTCCACATTTCATTTTCAACGTATGTTTACCTATATTGCCGGAATTACCATTGGGGAATATATTCGGAGAAGAAGAATGACATTAGCGGCTTTTGAATTCATACAGGGGAACCAAAAGGTTATTGATATTGCTGCAAAATATGGATATGATTCACCCACAGCTTTTAATAGAGCATTTAAGGCGATTCATGGTATAGCTCCATCCATGGCCAAAAACCAAGGTGTTAGTCTAACGGTGTATCCCCGCATTACTTTTACCTTATCCATAAAAGGAGATGAAGTAATGAATTTTAGAATTGAGAACAAAGATGGATTTAGAATTGTAGGGTTTGCTACGAAAGAGCCAATGACAATGGAGAACTGCTTTGAAAAAGTACCATTGTTTTGGAGTGAGGTTGTGAAAAAAGGCGGCATTGAAAAAATTTGCAGTATTATGGATGGTTCACAGCCGAATGGCGTTTTAGGCGTGTCAACCTGTGATGATGGCGTATTTAGTGGATATTTTATTGCTGCTGCAACCAATTCTTCTTGTCCAGAGGAGATGGAGGAATATATAGTGCCAGAGGGAACATGGGCAATCTTTGATTGTTTTGGCCCAATGCCCCATGCAATTCAAAATTTACAACAAAGAATTATTACTGAGTGGCTACCAACATCAGGTTATGAATATGCGGCGGCACCCGACATTGAAGTTTACTTTCAGGGTGATCAGAGTGCATCGGATTATCATAGTCAGGTTTGGCTTCCTATTGTGAAAAAATAAAATAAAAAGGGGTGTAGAATAATCTATACCCTCTTTTTTTATTTTGTTTGATCCATTTGTTTATCTAAAACCATAAAGGTTGTGGTCGCTGTTGCTGCTAAAATATTGTTTCTTTTTATTCGTGCTTCACCTACCATACTTACCACAGTTTTGCCATGGGAAATGATACGGGCATGGTACTCTACGGTATCATTGGGTAGAATGGGCTGCAAAAAAGTAGTTGCAATATTAATGGTACAAACCATGTTTGGCTTTGCATAGTAATGACAAAGCAAGCCAAAGGTTGTGTCAAACCCCGTAACGATAATGCCTCCATGCAGTCCGCCCTCGGGGTTTAATTCCCAATCCTTTACATCAAAGGATAAGGTCAATTCTTTTTTTTCATGACTACAAGAAACAAAAGAGGGGTTTAATAAGTCTAAAACGCCTACATTTGTCATTGTGAAAGCGGAGGTATTGATTTGGGAAAACCACTTTTCCATAACTGATTGATTAGAATCTTTTTTATTGAATACTACCATATGTAGTACCATCCTTTCTTATATTAATGGGTTGTTTTGAACTTCTTTTAGAACTTTAAAAACGGCTGAAGAACTTGCAGCCAACACAGTTCTATTCTTGATCCATGCTTCTCCAGTGATGTTGCATAAGGATCTGCCCTGAAATTTAAATTTCGCCCTAATATGAAAAGAGTCTCCTAAAAAGATAGGCTTATGGTATGTGGTATTTAGACTTACGGTGGTAACAACGTGAGGCTTTGTATAGAAATGGCAAAGAAGCCCCAAAGTAGTGTCAAAGGCCGTGGCAACAATGCCGCCATGAATCACATTTTGAGGGTTTAACTCCCATTCTAAAACATCATAGGAAAGTTCAACTATTTTTTCCTCAAAGTTACAACTAACAAATTTTGGTTTAATTTTTGATACAACGCCATGGCTAAGAAGTCTGGAGCCATGGGTGGTAACTTGCTGAAACCAGGTTTCCATAGCTTCTTGTGATAGCGTTGGTATTTCTAGATGATTCATTACAAGATTCCCCTTTATTTCAAATATTCTTGAACAATATTAGTAAAGGATTGACTGTTTTCCAGGTGAGGAAAGTCGCCAACACTTTCAAATATTACGTAGTCGCCATCTGGACGAGCTTCTTCTGCCCATTCCATGTTAGAAATAGGATTTGATTTATTTTCTTCACCCCAAAAGATCCAAAAAGGTACACTCAATGCAGTGAATGCTGCTTTTGTATCTGAACGCCAAAAACCTGTTTTAATGGTAGCATATGAAACCTGCCCTTTCTTGCTTCTGCGAGCGGAGTAATGGCATTGGTCAATGAGCTCTTTTGCAATTTTTTCTTTTGCAAAGAATGATTCCTCCAGTGTTTCTTTAATTTTGCCTTTTGAAGTTCCCATCAAGAATTGCTGTGTCCCTGAAACGGGAAGAAGCAAACTGTGAAGGGGTTCGGTATCTTCATTTGTGGCAAAGCCACGTCCAAAACCCTCTGGAGATATGAGCATAAGCCCTTTTATTTTTTCAGGATAAAGCATAGAAGTAATTAGTGCCAAATCGGCGCCACCGTTAGAGGCTAAAATGCAAGCGGGACGGTGAATAACCGTTTCCATGAAATCGTGAATACAACGGGCGTATTGATAGGCTGTCCATGGTTTATCTGGTACAAAGGAGGAACCGAAACCCGGTAAATCCAAAGCGTAAACATGGTAATTTTCTGATAAAGTATCAATAACCATATCCCATTCCTTGCGGCTTGTTCCTAACATCATGCTGTGGATAAGAAGCAAAGGTCGCCCACGGCCTACAGAGGTATAGGCAATAATGCCGTGGGAAGACGAATATATTTCAAAATTGGTATCATCAACCTTTTTTTCAGCTTGCCAAAAACACGCTTTTTGCCAAAAAATCAACCCACCCAAAAGGCCGGCTGATGCAGCAGAAAGAGAAAGTGCTGCCTCTTTTACTTTTTTATTCATTTCAGACCCTCCTCCTTTAAATAACTTCTCTTTTATTATGAACGGAAAAACGTCATTTGAAAAGAGAAATTTTCATAGTATGTTAATAAGTTTTTGGGAAAGGAGCTTTTTTATGCAAGAATTTCTAACTTTGGCAGGACAATTATTTATAATTTTATGTATTCAGTCCATACTAGAAGTAATGGCTTCTTCCAGGAGGCAAAACCATCTGCAAAAACCAATCGCGTTGGGGTGCTATTTGGCATCAATGCTTTTGGTATTGCATTTTATGCAAGAGTATTTAGGAGATATTTTGCAAACTTTAAGCCATATTTATTAGCAAAAAAACAAATGCAGTAGTTTTTTGTCCAAACTCGTAGAAAAATACTTGACGAATTCAAATTCCTGTGTTAGTATATTATTCGTACTCGATTTGCGAGTGATTTGCCGATGTGGCTCAATTGGCAGAGCAGCTGACTTGTAATCAGCAGGTTATCGGTTCGAGTCCGATCATCGGCTTTTCATATGGGTGGATTCCCGAGCGGCCAAAGGGGGCAGACTGTAAATCTGTTGCGATAGCTTCGAAGGTTCGAATCCTTCTCCGCCCATTGTAATTTCAAAATTTTATAATTTCTTATTGCCGCGGAGTGGAGCAGTCCGGTAGCTCGTCGGGCTCATAACCCGAAGGTCGTCAGTTCAAATCTGGCCTCCGCAATTTTAAACCTTGAATATTTTTTCAAGGTTTTTTTCTTTGTCCAAAATTATTTCATATAACAGCCTTTCTTTACTCATTTTTGAAAAATTTTAATCCTTTATTTTTCTCCTAGTTTAACAAATTAGATTTTTTTAAATTCTCTAAAATAAAAAAAATTACTTAAAATTTAAAGTAGGTTTTAAGTTGCACCGATATACTTTGCCTTGGAAAAAAGAGTTAGGCTTGTAGATAACCAGCAAGCAAGGAGGCGATAAAAGTGTCAACACCCACAACTTTTGAAAGAAAGGAAGTCAAGTATTTCATTTCGTATCAGCAAAGAGGAGAGCTGTCAGCCCTGATTGAACGGTATATGAGTCCTGATACCTTTGGAAAATCAACCATTATGAATATTTATTATGATACGGATGACAAACAGTTCATTCGTCATTCTATGGAAAAGCCGGTATATAAGGAAAAATTGAGAGTGCGTAGTTATGGAACTCCCACACCGGATTCCACGGTTTTTGTGGAACTGAAAAAAAAATATAAAGGAATTGTTTATAAAAGGAGAGTATCCATGAGTCAAAGTGATGCAAAACTTTGGTTAGAAAAAGATGCCGTACCACCCCAGGATACACAAATCATTCGAGAGATTGATTATTTTACTCACACCAATGCAATTAAGCCTTCTGTATTATTGTCTTACCAAAGAGAGGCATTTTTCGGAAAAGAAGATTTCGATTTTCGTATGACATTTGATGATGCTATTCTTTGGCGGGATTATGATATTTGCCTTTGCAAGGGGGCTTATGGTTCGGAGTTATTGCCAAAGGGAATGCAGCTTTTGGAGGTAAAAGCTGCATTGGGCATCCCCTTATGGCTTAGCAAATTTTTTAGTGATAACTCCATTTTTAAGACCAGCTATTCCAAATATGGCAATGCATATGTTGCCATGACACAAAGGGAGAGGAGGGACAAATTTAGTGCTTAATTTTATTTCAGGAAATGTTTTAAATCCAATAGTGGAAACCCAAATTCCGTTGTTATCTTTTTTTCTTTGTATAGCCACAGCGCTGTTTATCGGTTTTTTGTTAATGTTGGTTCATAAAAAGCAAAGAAACAGCTCATCTGGTTTTTTGATAACTTTAGCAATGTTGCCTACGGTGGTTGCCATGGTAATCATAATGGTAAATGGGAACCTGGGAGCAGGTGTGGCTGTTGCCGGTGCATTTAGTTTGGTTCGGTTCCGTTCTGTTCCCGGAACAGCAAAAGAAATTGGTGCAATTTTTATTGCCATGGCGGCAGGCCTTGCTGTAGGAATGGGTTATTTGACATTAGCAATTATATTTGCAATCATCTTGATGCTGGTGGAGTTGATATACAACTCAAGAAAAATGAAGAGCTTTTTTAGCAATACCCAAGATCGTCAATTGCGCATTACCATTCCCGAAAATCTTGACTATACTGAAGTTTTTGATGATATTTTTGAAAAATATTTTAAAGAGTGTGATCTTTTGGAAGTAAAGACAACAAATTTGGGAAGTTTATTTCGCCTAACGTATCAGGTGACTATGAAAAATGGAGTAGAAGAAAAAAAGATGATAGATGCCATTCGATGTAGAAATGGAAATTTGGAAATTAGCCTTTCCAGACCATTAAGCCATAATGAGCTATAAACTAGGAGGTACGCGATGAAAGGGAGAAGAAGAACAGCAATAGCCGTTGTAACCATGGCTTGCTTGCTTTGTAGCTGTAATCAAGCAACAGTAAAGGGCGAAACCACAGATTCAACCATTGCCACTGGCGAAACAAAAGTAATTGCAACACCGCTAGACCCAACTACATTGTTTAGTGATAGGGATAAAGCAGGAACCTATGACGAAAGTTCAGCTGTTTCTATCAGTTTAAACGCCACAAAGGTAACAACCTCAGATAGCACCAAGGTTAGCATTAAAGGTTCTGTGGCAACCATTCAAGATGAGGGTGTTTACGTTTTAAGTGGTAATCTTACCAATGGTCAAATTATAATTGATGCGAAAACAGCGGATAAAGTCCAACTGGTTCTTAAGGGAGTGGCCATTAATTGCGATACCAGTGCAGCTCTCTATGTTCGACAGGCAGATAAAGTTTTTGTGACTTTGGCTGCTAACTCAGAGAACATTCTTACCAACAAAAGCGAGTTTGTTGCCATTGATGACAACAAAATTGATGGTGTTGTCTTTGCGAAGGATGATATTACAATCAATGGAAGCGGCACGTTATACATTCATGCGGCTTATGGCAGTGGTGTTGTTGCAAAGGATGAGTTGACATTGGTAGGAGGTACATTTGAGGTGACTGCGGCAGAGCATGGTTTTGCTGCAAAGGATAGTATCTGCATTGCAGATGGAACCTTCCAAGTGAACGCGGGCAAGGATGGATTCCATAGCGAAAACAAGGACGAGGCAACAAAGGGATTTATATATGTTGGGGGCGGAAAATATACTATTACATCCCAAGGGGATGGCTTTGATGCAGCAGCACTGCTGCAGATTCATGATGGAACATTCCAGATTGTATCCGGTGGAGGTCTTGAGGTTTCTTTAGCAGATGATACCAGTGCAAAGGGAATAAAAGCTGGTGGTGATGTGCTTATCGCTAAAGGTAGTTTTGCTCTAGATTGTGCTGATGATGCAGTACATACCAATGGCAGTTTCTGTGTTAAGGATGGTAGTTATACAATTGCCACAGGTGATGACGGATTCCATGCAGATAGCCAAGCCATTATTGAGGGGGGAACAATTAAAATTACAAAATGCTATGAAGGTATTGAAGGTGAAAAGGTGCTTATTTCTGCAGGCGATATTCACATCGTTGCATCCGATGATGGTATAAATGCAGCAGAGAATGGCGAGGCTAATGATGAGAAAGAATTTCCCCAACAAAATAAAACAGAAGATGGAGAAATGCCTGCCTTTGATACTGATAAGGCTCCTCCAACAGATGGAGAAAGACCTGATTTTGATGGAACTACCAGTGCAACAACAATGGGTAATCCACCAGTGCAACCACCTCAGGGTGTAGAGGGAAAAAATGGACACATGCCAATGGATCCTATGGGCAAAGGTGGCGGTTTTAGAGCAAGTGAAAATTGTGACATTACCATTTCTGGTGGCAAGGTTATCATTGATGTAAAAGGTGATGGGATAGATTCCAACGGAACCATCCATTTCTCTGGCGGTGAAGTCTATGTGACAGGCCCTGAAAGTGGTGCTGACTCCCCCATTGATGCTGATGGTGAGGTGACCATCACAGGAGGGAAGGTTGTTGCTTGTGGTTCTAACGGAATGTTCCGTGGATTTGGCAGCCAATCCACCCAAAGCTGGGCACAGTATAACCTGTCATCTTCTGAAAGTGGAAAAGTAACATTAAAAAGTGGAAGTACAATCGTTTTGGAATATAATCCAACAAGAGCTTATCCAACAGTTGTGATCTCCTGCCCTGAATTAAAGAATGGTTCATTTTACACTATAGCAATGGGAGAGCAAAGCCAGAGCTTTATAATGAGTGGACTTAGTTATTCCTATGGCACAGCAAATTCATTCGGCAATAGAGGCGAAAAGGGACAAATGAATGGCACTAGGCCAGAAAAGACAACAATGTCAAATGGAACGAAGACACAAAAAACAGCACAAATATCTTAACTTGACATAGAGAAGCCGGGCTTACGCCTTAGTCCGGAGATGAAGGGCTCTCTAAATAAGTTAAATATCTAAGGTGTGGGTAATTTGCACCAGGCAAAAAATGGGGATCTAAAACAAGTCATATTGTTTTTTGTAAATGAATAAAAATATGGAGTAAATTGTTTGGTTTAAACTTCATTTAAGCTATCAAGTTTATAATAAGTTAAACAGTATTTAGCCCTATTCAATATTTTATTCTTATCTAAAATATTGATAAAAAGACCTATTGCCGAAAAGACAAATAGGTCTTTTTTATAGTAAAAGAACACATTTTTATGGTTTATGGTACAATGGGAAAAAGATTTTATTTTGCTTGTCAGGAGGTGGTCACCTATGAGGATTTTATTGGCTGAGGATGAAAAAGAGCTCTCTAATGCATTGGTAACATTTTTGCAACGTAGCGGCTTTTCTGTTGATGCTGTTTATAATGGAGGGGATGCTTTGGATTATTTGGAAGCGGATAATTATGATGGCGTTATTTTGGATATTATGATGCCTAAGGTAGATGGTCTCACCGTTTTAAAAAGATTGCGAGAAAAGAGGAATAGGATTCCTGTTCTCATGCTAACTGCCAAGTCTGAGGTTGATGATCGGGTTTTGGGATTAGATAGCGGAGCCAATGACTATTTGACAAAACCCTTTGCTATGAAGGAGCTAATTGCACGGCTTCGTGCCATGACCAGAAACACAGAATGCAGTGGGGATAACCTATTAACAATTGGAAATATGACACTGGACCGTAGCACCTTTATCCTTTCCACCCAAAAAGCACAAATACGCCTTATGGGAAAAGAATTTCAAATGATGGAATTATTACTGTTAAATCCCAATCAATTAATATCGGCGGAGCGTTTTTTGGAGCGAATTTGGGGTTACGATACCCAAGCGGAGATAAGTGTGGTTTGGGTTTATATATCCTACTTACGCCGTCGCCTCACAACTGTGGGGGCAAATGTTCAAATAAAATCGGTAAGGAATTCGGGTTATACTTTGGAGGTTATATCATGAGCGAAAAATTAAGGCTTCGTTTTATTGGTATCGCTTCGCTATGCGTATTCATTGTGCTTTTTTTGTTTCTTGTTTGTATCAATGTATGGAATTATAGTAATATGACCCATAACGCAGATAGAACACTAAATGCCATCTCTGCCAATAACGGCATTTTTCCAAAGATTCATAAGGACAAGCCCAAAGGAGAATTTATTCCTGAAAAGAGATTAGAATTTTCGCCCGAGGAGCCTTTTTCAACACGATATTTTTCAGTCACCTTAAATGGGGAGCAAGAGCAAATTGCCATTAATATGAATAGTATTGCCTCTGTTTCCTTGGGGGAAGCAAATGATATGACAAATTCAGTGATGGAGAAGGGGAAGGACAGGGGTTTTTATGGCTCTTATCGATACCACAAAACGGAAGTGGAAGAGGGAACATTACTGGTGTTTTTAGACTGTACAAAAGATTTGTTTTTTACAAATAATTTTCTTTTAAACAGTATTTATGTGGGTGGTGCGGGCTTTCTGGCAGTTTGCTTCTTAATTGTGCTTCTTTCAAAAGCAGCGGTGCGTCCTGTGGCGGAAAGTTATGAAAAACAGAAAACATTCATTACCAATGCAGGTCATGAGTTAAAAACGCCCCTTTCTATTATTGATGCAAATAGAGAGGTGATAGAGATGGAAAATGGAGAAAGCCAATGGACGCAAAGCATTAAACATCAAGTAGAACGTCTAACCAGGCTAACTAACCAGTTGACCACCCTTGCAAAAATGGAGGAAAGCCCAGAAAAAAAATTCTTGGAAAACATTGATTTATCTAATATTATTAATGATGTATGTGACGAAATGGAAGCCTTTGCCCAAGGGCAGGGAAAAACCATTGTGTCATCCGTCAGTCCCAATGTAATGATAAACGGGAATGAAGATCAGTTACGCCAATTGTTGTATATCCTTTTGGATAATGGCGTAAAGCATTCGAAGGAGAACTCTGTTATAGAAGTAACTTTAGCCAATAATGGAAAATTAACCATTAGAAATCAGGCGTATTTGGAACAGACAGGGAATATGAATATTTTGCTAGAACGCTTTTATCGTATGGACTCCTCAAGAAGCAGACAAACGGGTGGTTATGGATTAGGCCTTTCCATTGCAAACGCCATTGTGGAGCAACATAAAGGCAAAATTTCTATTATGGCGTTAAAAGACGATACTTTAGAGCTCACAATTACTTTGCGATAAAAAGAAAAAGCATCCCCCCGTTGGTAATTACAGCTTGGTGATGCTTTTTTAGACTTGGTTTTTCAATTAGTTTTTTCCAGTAAATAGTAAAGAATGCGTGAAATGTTATGAATGACTTTTCTCCATAGATTTACCAAATGGATTTAAGATGTTAAGGGGATGGATGGGGTTAACATTCTAAAGCCTTCAAGTCTATGCCATCTTCTCTCATATTCTCTAACAATTGGGCGTGGAAAAAGCAACAGCCATAGCAAGGATAGAGAAGCATATGGCTTTCCATAATTAAAATCAAGCTATCTTCTATTGCTGTGTAGGGGGTTTCTTTTGTTGGAAAAGGGCAAAAACGCCCTAATTCTAGGGAGGAAACCTTTCCAGAAATCAAGCATGCAGCTTTATTTTTATCCCCCAAGAAAGAAGATCCTTTTTTTAGATGGACTAATTCTCCGCAAAAACAATCCATCATGGTTTGTAGCCCTTGGATAGATATTTTTCGAAAAAGGGGTAAAGCTTGTAAAAGTTCAAATTCTGTTTTCATCTTTTGTACCTCCATATATATGTATGGCTGGATTTTAGCACGAACCTTGGGTTCCGTCAAGGAAGGGGTACTTGACATTTATGAGATAGCAACATAAAATCAAACCATATCATGGCGGTTGTATAAAGGAGGATAAATATGGTTCCCAAGCATATAGAAGTTTTACCATTTTTTAAAAGTCTTTCCCAAGAGGAGAGAGGGTTTTTTGAAAAGAATCAAAAAATTCTTACTTTCCAAGAAGGGGATTTGATTTATACACCGGCAAAGGGCTCTTTGGGTATGGTGCAAGTATTAAAAGGCGCAGTACGTGCCTATTTGATTTCAGAAGAGGGAAAAAAAGCAACCATCTTTCGCTTGCGTGAGGGAGAGTTTTGCATGCTCACCATGTCTTGTGCCATGTCTCAAATTACTTTTGATGTGGAGGTTGAGGCTTGCGAGGACTGCCAGCTTTTATTACTACCGACTGAGGTTTTTGCTAGCGTAGAGCAACAAAATATTTATGTCAAAAATTTTTCGTTGGAGTTGATGATGGAGCGTATGTCATCTTTGGTGGAAGCGGTGCAGCAAATGATGTTTTTAAACCTGGAGCAACGCCTGGCTTCTTATATTCTGGATGAAAGTAGTCAACGAAAAAGCGATACATTGTATTTAACCCAGGAGCAAATTGCAGAGAATATCGGCAGTGCCAGAGAAGCGGTAAGCCGTACTTTAAAACGTATGAAAGAAAAAAAGTTAATTTCTGTAGGTCGTGGTTGTATTCAGATTTTAGACAAAAAAGGACTGTATTCATTGCTTTGACATGAGAACAGGGTACCATTGGTTTTAATGATACCCTTAGAAAGGGGGATACAAGATATTCATTCCTCTTTATATTTTGCTTTACATATCAGTTGCGTCATAGTTCCCATAGGGCAATATACACACCAAGTACGAGGGCGGAAAAGGATCATTGTAATAAAACCCAGTAATGTAGAGGTCAGCATAATGCTATAAAAACCAAATGCAAATTGTTTCACCCAATCTGCCACAGGAGCAGAGGAGGAGGCAAACGCCCAAGGTAAAGAAAAGCTCCAAAGAAGGGTAACAATTTCTTTTAGATTTCTTTCGCCGGAAAACACCAAATAGGTGGAGAAAATCATGTTGAAAAACATGACCATAAAGAAAGTTAAAAAGCCATAACGAAACCACTTACTATAAATCCACTTTGGGATAGGTCGATTTAAAGAAAAGCGTTTTCCTAGAATGGAAAACAGTTGTCCTCTGCCGCAGTAGCGGTTGCAATACCCTTTTTTACCCCCGGAAAAGGACATGATCAGGGGAATAAAAAAACAGATTAACCCAAGCCATGCGAATAATATATTGAAAAATCCTAAAATCAAATAAACAGAGGATACAACCCAAAGATATTCATACCAATTTTTTTTCTTAGCCAAGGGAATCAACCTCCTTTATGGAGATGATGTCGGCTGGGCAGGCTTTTGCACAGATGCCACACCCAATACAAAGGGACTCATTTACTTTGGCATAAATTCCATGGTATATTGCAATAGCATTTTTGGGACATACTTTTTCACAACAGCCGCAGGACACACAATCCTTTGTGGATACGGTTGCAATTTTTTTCATACTAAACCTCCTGTGTCATATATAGAGCTTTTTTTGGACAGGTCATTGCGCACCTACCGCACCCGATGCAGATGTCCTGGTGGACAGTGGGGGCAGCATTTCTTTTATCTTGTGTTAAGGCGCCAACGGGACAAACCCTTACAGCGGGACAAGCGTGGTCCTGGGGGCATTTGTTCACATCAATTTTCGCAATTCTTTTCATTTTATTTCATCCTTTCAAATTTTAAGAGAAAGTTTTTTATTTTTATGGTATGATGATATCATAAACCGTTGCATAGTTCCGTAACTTTGTTACGAATTTTGAATTTTCAGGAGGATAGCCAATGAACGAGGAAACAAAGGAACTGACTTTGGTGGAACAAGCAGAACAAAACAGCAGTAACTATTTTCGACAAGGATTAAACTGTACAGAGTGTATTATGTGTACTTTTTTAGATATCTACAATAAAGAGATGCCAAGAGAAAGCTTGGCTTTGGCAACGGGGTTTGGTGCAGGATTGGGGAATACAAAAAACACTTGTGGTGCAATTACAGGTGCAGTTATGGCGTTAAGCAGTGTGGTTGGCAGGAAAGATCCCTTTGCCAAAGAAACCGTAGGGGAGAGGGTGGCTGAGTTAAAAGAAGTGTATTCCCTGGTGGGGGAAATGGTTCATGAGATTGAAAACAACTATGGAACATTGATTTGCAAAGAATTATCTGCGCCTTTGGGTGAATTTGAGGGAAAAGCAAGAAAGAAAAACTGTATGCAGATTATTGGCTATTGTGGTGGGCTGGCCATGAAATATGCATTAAAAGCAGAGGAATTAACAAAAACAAAAGAACTTGCAGCAAGTGAAAACTAAAAAAGAGGTGGTTTGAAATGAAAAAAAGCATTTTGGCAGCCATGGCGGCATTTTTTTTATTTGCTATGCCTGTAGCTGCACATCCGCCCATACAAGTATATGTTGACGGACAGACGGTTTCCTTTGACCAGGCACCTGTGATTATAGATGACCGCACTTTAGTACCCATGAGGGCCATATTCAAGGCGTTAGGAAGCCAGGTAACTTGGTCGGAGCCTAACCAAACAATAACATCCACCAAAGGTGGGGATACCGTTGTTTTAAAGATTGGAGACACAGGTCTTTATAAAAATGGACAGCTGGTATACACTATGGCAGTACCAGCCCAGATTATAAACGAAAGAACATTGGTGCCTATTCGTGCCATTGCTGAGGCTTTTGATGCGGATGTTGCATGGGATCCTATTGGTTATGTCATTACCATTTTGTCATCGGGCAGTGAAGTAGAGGGTGGGTATCATACTGATGTAAAGGCAGATGATGGTACAACCGTGTTATCTTTTAAAATGGATCTTCAAGATAGCAACGGCAGCAATGGAACAAAAATTAAAGACTCCCTTGAAATGGAAGTGAAATCCTTGGCTAAGGATTTTATAAATGACTTTGAGAACCAAGCAAAAAAAGAATATGAGTCGGCAAAGGTTCAGGGGCTACCTTTTACACCTTACTATTTTGTGGGCTCCTATGAGTTAACCAGGGATGATAGTAAGTATGTATCCTATTATGGCACCAGCACCCAGTATACAGGGGGGAGTGAAACGATAAGGGGATGTACGTCTCATACATATTCGGCTAGCACCGGAAAAGAGTTAACAATTTTTGATATCATTGATGATAGTGAAAAGGAACTTCACAACTTTTTCGTTTCTTCTTTTACAGCATTAATGGAGGAGAGGCCCAAAAGTTTTTATTCCAATGGAAAAGACCGATTGGAAGTCTATTTGGATGAGGTTGGATTTTATGTAATAGGAGATGGCCTTGGGTTCTATCTACCTCCAGAAACAATTGCGCCCAACGAAACAGGAATTGTTTCCTTTACGGTGAAGTATGTAGTTTAAAATTTCTTAGCTTGTTGCCAGGATAAAGTAAGAAGGAAATGGGACAAAAAAAAACACCCATAGGGGTGTTTTTTTATTTATAATTTTTTCCATTCGGATTTTAACTCTGAAATAATCTCCTCTTTTGTTTGAGGGGGATGATGGCCTTTAATGGCATAGCGAAATTCTATACGCTCAAGTTCATCAATATACGCCATTAATAGTACTTTATCATATACCCATATATCTCCCTGGGGAACAGAACAATAGGAATCACCCAAAAAGATGACACCGTCCTGAGGAATAATAAACACCACAGAATCTCTGCAATGGGGTGAAGTGATTTCTTTTAATATACAGGTTACATCTCCCAAATCAATCGTCATGGAACCATTGAAGCTGATTTCAGCAGTTTTGACTTTGATATCCCTTCGGTGGGTGTATTCTTTGCGGATGTGTGTATCTGAAAAAGCAGTTTCTTCACCTGTTTCCAGGCGTTTTGCCATAGAGGCATCATCCCAATTCCATTGTATCATCTTTTCTAGTTCTTTATTGGTTTTTCCGCCTGCAATGGTCACAGCATCTGTGGCCCACAGGCCAAAGCTATGATCCCAATGGGAATGGGTAATAGAAAGATAACGTGGTGAAGGTAAGTGGTTTTCCTGCAATTTTTCTATAAAATGATTGTAATGGGCGGCAGAGTTACCTGCATCCATCATGAAGGCCCCATTTTTTCCTTTTATATATCCAAGGGTTGGTCGATCCGTTTCGGGATCGTGCTCCATATAATAAATATGTTCCGTAAGTTTTGTAAACTTCATACAATTGTTCCTCTCATCTGAAAGTGTTATACATGGAAAGTACCGTTTATTATTAGAATAAACGGTACTTTATTTTTCTTTCAGTATATCCCTAGTGCAAGGGGAAAAGCAATATAAAGTTTCTATTTTTAATTTAGTTGTACTTTTTTCGGATTTTTATCTGCTTTTGCTGCTCTTTTTGTTGCTTTCTTTTCTTTGCGCTTAGATTTACGCTCATACATCCAAATATAAATCACGGGTATAAACACCAGGGTTACAACGGTTGAGAAAGCAAGACCAAAAATGACACCAACTGCTAAGCTCTGCATCATTTCGCTACCTTCTTGCTGGCTTAATGCCATAGGAAGCATACCCAAAATAGTGGTTAGGGTGGTCATTAAGATTGGGCGCAAACGTCTAGGTCCGGCTGTTACCAAAGCATCATAACAGCTTAGACCACGACCCATCAGTTGATTTACATAGTCCACCAATACAATGGCGTTATTTACTACCATACCCACTAGCATTACAAAACCCATAAGGGCAGGCATGGTTACGGAATGGCCCGTTAAGAATAGGCCCAAAATACCGCCGGTAATTGCCAAAGGCATTGAAAACATTACGATAAAAGGATAACGCATGGACTCGAACTGAGAAGCCATAATCATATAAACCAACAGTACAGCAATGACCATACACAGCATGAGACTTCTAAAAGAGTCCATCATCATTTCCATAGAGCCAGAATAGCCAAAAGTACAGCCTTCAGGGAATGGGAAAGATGCCAATGCCTGATCTACCAATTTTCGTGCCTCACTACCGGCTAAGTTTGGTGTATTGGCACTGATGCTGATATAGTTCTTTTGATTTTCTCGAGAAATAGAAGTGGCACTCTCACTAATTTCTACAGTAGCTACATCAGAAAGGGGAACTTGACCTCCCGTTGGGGATGTAACTGTTAAGTTATTTAAGTCTGTTAAATAGTTAAGTTGATTTGTATCGTAGCGAATCACTACGTCTAATTCTGAGCCATTTACTTTATATTTGGTTGCAGTAGAGCCGGAAATGGCAGTATTCAAAGCGCCGGCAATGGCAGATGTAGTGATGCCATAATGAGAAGCCTTACTACGGTCAATGACTACTTTTGCCTCTGGCACAGTACTGCCGGTGGACCCCTCTACATCGGTGAAACCTTTAATGTTGCTTATTAGCTCCACAATTTCATCTTCAATCTCCATTAAAACTTGGTTATCGTAGCCATATACGTTAAATGTAACATCGGTACCGCCCATACCGCCCATTGCTGCATCCGAGGAGGATACGGAAAGGTCAATACCGGGAATATCGCCTAGAAGGCTTTTGATTTCATCGCAAACCTCAGAGGTGCTACGATGTCTTTGATTTTTTGAAACCAAGTTCATAGAAATGGTTGCAGAGGCAGTACCGCTTGACATCATTCCAGCACCAACATTTGCATAAACGGTTTCGGCCTCGGGGATGGTTTGCAAACGATAAAGTGCTTCTAAAACCGTTTCTTCGGTAGTATCCAAATCAGTACCGTTAGGGAGGGTGATGGTAATACTTGCTGTACCCTCATCCATTTCCTCCATAAAATCCATACCGGCCATAGGCACAGTGGACAAACTGCCGATAAAGATGGCCAGCACAATCAAAACTGTTTTCTTACGATGTGCCAAAGCCCAACGCAAAATACCATCGTAAGATTGAGAAAGACGATCTAAAGCCCCATCCCATTTGGAAAGAGTAGAGGAAAATTTTTTATATTTTCTAAGCTTTGTTTTCTTATCTTTTTGCAATAACAATGCACAAGCCATAGGTACGAATGTTACCGCAACTACCAGGGAGGAAAGTAGTGCAAAAGTGATTGAGAAGGACAGATTTTGTAAAAGCTGTCCGACAGAACCTTTTACGAATGCAATTGGTAAAAATACCGCTACAGTTGTTAAAGTGGAGGCGGTGATTGCCATGGTTACTTCCTTAGCACCTACCTCGGCTGCTTCAGCAGGTGTATACCCACGCTCATAATACTGATAAATACTATCCAAAACTACTATGGAGTTGTCTACTAGCATACCGATACCTATGGCAACACCTCCCATGGAAATGATGTTTAGGGACATATCTGCCAGGTACATTAAGGCGAAAGTTGCCAAAATGGAAGTAGGGATAGATACGGCAATAATAGCTGAAGTAACTGCATTCTTTAAGAACAATAACAATACAAAGAAGGCAATCAAAGCACTCAGGAAAGCAGTTCCTGTTACGTTTGAGATAGAATCCTTGATATAGCCCGATGTGTCTGTTAAGAGGCTAATCTGCAGTTCTGGATATTCTTTTGCAAGCTTATTCATTTCTTTCTGAATCTTATCGCTTGTTTTTACTAAGTTTGCAGTCGACTGTTTGTCGATGGAGATCAAAATACCTTTTTCCCCATTTATATAGGAGAAGGCATCTCTATCCTTCTCAACTTCATCCACCTGTGCAACATCGCTAAGCTTAATCATTGCGCCTGTGGGTGTGGTTATGGGTAAAGATTTGATTTCTTCTATAGAAGAAAACTGACCAAGTGTACGAACCTGAACGGTGGTGTCACCTTGGGAAAGGGAACCCGATGGCAAGTTCATATTTTCAGCGGCTAAAAGCTGTGCAAGGGTATTGGTATTTAGGTTATATCCTGCTAATTTGCTAGGATCAACGGTAATACGTACTTCTTTTTCAATACCACCGTATAGCCCAACGGAGGCAATACCTTCAATTCGCTCAAAACGAGGGGCGATGTTATCCTCCAATAGGTCGTTCAGGGTATTTAGGTCCAGGTTTTTTGCCGTAACACCTAAGTTAATGGGAATAGCGTTCATATCCATTTTAAAGATAACGGGATCCCCAACATCATCAGGCAGGGCATTTTTTGTTCGGTCAATTACATCTCTAAGATCCAGAGATGCCATGTCAATATCTGTTCCATCAACAAATTGGATTAAAACCATAGAGTTGTTGGAATTTGAGATAGAGGTAATGGTATCCACATTGTTTACCGTTCCTAGAGCCTCTTCCAGAGGTTTTGAAACGAGGTTTTCTATTTCTTCGGGTCCCGCTCCTATATAAGTGGTACTTACCAATGCAACGGGAATATCTACGTTGGGCATTAGTGATAGATTTAAGCTGGTATATGCCACAATACCTGCAATGAAAACCATCAGTGACACCATGATCGTAGTGACAGGACGGCGTATGGAGAGTCTAGATAACATGGTTTATTCCTCCTTTGCCGTATCTTGTTGTGAGATTTTTTCTGCTGGAGCAGCATCGCTGGCAATGGTTACTTTTTCACCATCGGTTAAGTATGTTTGACCACGAGTAACTACTTGTGTACCTTCTGGTAAGTTAGAGGTAATTTGAATTGTTTCACCGGTTTCGATACCAATGGTTACAGGAGTTTTCTTGGCAGTATCCCCCTCTATCACGTAGATATATGTTTCATCATTTTTTGTTAAGACTGCATTTCTTGGCAGAACCAGAGCATCATCAGCCTTTTCTTTTGTGAAACTAACCTCAGCCAACATTCCCGATTTGATCACGCCATCTTTGTTATTTAATTCAACCTTTACAGAATATGTACCTGTTTGATTTGATGCAGGGCTAATGGTGGAAACTTTACCAATTAGGGGAACTTGGGAAATGGCGCTCATTCTTACCTCAACCTCATCTCCAATTTTGATGGAATTGACTGCTTGTTCGGATACGCCAACCTCAACTTTAATTGTGGAGAGATCCATAATCACATAAGCGGGGGTGGACTGACTAGCAAAGCTGCCCCTTTCTACGCTTCTGCTAACAATTACACCGGACATTGGCGCTGTTACAGAGCAATCTCCAATATTCTTTTGTAAAACTTCAAGGTTAATTTCTAAAGCTTGAATATTTGCTTTAGCAGACTCAAAAGCTAATTTTATTTGATCCATTTCCGTCTGGGAAATGATTCCTTGATCAAACAAAATTTTGTTGTTGTTATAGGTTTTCTCAGCATTTTCCAAGTTAAGTTTTGATACATTGTAGTTTGCCTGGGCACTACGCAATTGGTCATTTAAGTTTGAGGAATCAACAGTAAAGAGAACTTGATTTTCTTTAACATTGTCGCCAACTTCAAAGTTATAATTGAGTACTTCCCCTGGTATGGTTGGTGCTACAGCAATTTCCTTTGCTGCAGATGCCTTTCCAGAATAAGTAAAATTGCTGGAAATGGTATCTTTACCAATGGTGGAGACTTCAACCGTGCGCAATATGGTTTCTTCTTCTTGGCTGGCGTCGTTTGTACACCCAGCTAAGAGTGCTGCACAAAGACTTAATAATATGAGTTTTTGTTTCATTCTACAGTTCCTCCTGTTGATAGTAAATGATTAATCGCAGTGAGATGGGTGCAAAGGATATTTCTTGTTTCATTGTCAAAAGAATCAAAAAAACAACCTGCAACGTCCATCAACGCATTTTCTGTTGCAATAACAGCTTCGTTGCCCTTTTCCGTCAGATAAAAATATATTTTTCTGCCGTCATCACCTTTTGTGGGAGATTGTTTTTTCAAATACCCTTTAGCCACCAATTTTGAAATGCTTAGGGAAATACTACTCTTGCTGAGGCAAAAAAAATGGGAAATATCTGAAACAGTGTTTAACCCAAAATCCCTTATATGTAGTAAAATATGAAATTGTTGTACGGTAAGTTTTTCTTCCTCACCTTTTCCGTTTGTACTAAAAACCTGTTCTAAATGAACCCTGCTCCAGCAAACCAAATTTAGGTTTAGGGTTATCAGAAGCTCCGCAATTCTCTTGCCGCTTACATCGGACATAAAGCATCCTCCTCTATCCGCTTACAATATGCAACTAATTTTATGATAAAACTATTTTCGTGTCAATCAATTTATTGCAATTTATCATTAAGAAATTTTAAAGATTTTAATGAATTTATAAAATAAGTTTCTGAAAAGTATTCATACCATAATATTTATTTCAAATAAAAAAAAGATTTTCTTTATATGGGGTGATTAATCTAATGATTTTATGGCTGTATAAAAGGATGTATTTTACCTAAAACCGTCACAAGTGAAAAAATCGTTATATTTTTTCATGCAGGGGTTATTAATTTTTTTTCCCTAAGGGGGATGTTCATCTGAATCCATTCTGGTGGATATGTTTACCATTTAGGCAAGGGAAAAAATTTCTATAAAGGCGGTTTCCTATCTAGAAAAAAAGGGTCAAGGTAATTTGGTATCCAACATATAGGTGCTACCATTGGCTTACATATAGATTGCCGTCCTGCAAGGATAGTGGATGGGGAAAAAGGAAATAACAAAATAAAAGAAAAAAGCATTTCATTAAGACAGAAATGCTTTTGTAGGGCATTATGAGTTTGAATCAAGCCCTACTACGTATGTGTATTGCTTGCTATATGAGGCGTAAGGGGAAACAGCATTAATAAAGCCCTAGTACCTCCAATAAGTTTACGTAGGTATCAACACCATGGCATAGTATTTTTTCATCAAAATCAAAATCTGCGCTGTGCAGTGAGTGTATGAACCCTTTTTCAGGGTTACCTGAGCCTAGAAAGAAGAAGAGGCCTGGCACTACCTGTTGAAAAAAGGAGAAATCTTCAGCCAGCATATAAGGCTGTGTTGTCATATAATTGTTACCACAAGCTTTTTCTAAGGCTTCAACCAAAGAGGGGTCATTGTTGACAACGCGATACATATGGTTAAATTCTACGAAACCTTGGCAACCATACCCGGCAGCAATATTTTCAACGGTTTCCCCAATTCTTTTTATCATTTTTTCATAGACCTCATCGCTAAAAGCACGCATGGTACCCTCCAACCGCACCTCCTTTGCTAAAATATTACAAGCTTCTCCTCCATGGATGGAGCCAAAGGTTAAAACGCCGCTGTCCAAAGGGGAAATATTTCGGGATAAAATAGTTTGCAAGCCGCAAATAACAGCACCAGCGGCCAAAAGGGCATCCGCCCCCAATTGGGGTTGTGCACCATGGGCACTTTTACCTAGAATACGTACATATACTTCACCGTTTCTTGCCATCATGCCACCTGCTTTGCAGGCAATCATACCCTGAGGTACCTGAGGGAAGATGTGACATCCAATCACCTTGGAAATATTGTATTTTTCAAGGATACCTGCTTCCACCATAAGCTTTGCGCCCCCAGGGCCTTCTTCAGCTGGCTGAAAAATTAAAATAACATCACCTTTTGGACGCTGATTTTGTGCCATAAGATATTTAGCAAAGCCTAGAAGAATGGTCATATGTCCATCATGGCCACAGGCGTGCATAAGGCCATGGTGGCAGGATGCATAGGGCCTGGGCATTTCTTCCACAGGCAGAGCGTCCATATCGGCACGAAATGCAATGGGTTTTTCTATGCCTTGTCCTTTAATTAGGCCGATGACTCCAGTTTCTAGACTACGTTCAACCCAGTCCACGCCCATTGATTTTAGTTTATCTTCCACATAAGCGGCAGTTTTATGTTCTAAAAGACCCAACTCCGGAATTTGATGCAGATCCCGTCGCATCTGTCTTAGATCTTCCTCCATATTTAAAATATCATCACGCAAACAAATCGCTCCTTTTTAATCATTTTTACCATTGTATCACAAAAAACTATGGAAGAACCTTGGAAAATCCTTTTTTTTCATATATAATATTGGACATACTATCATGATTGGAGGAACAAATGATGAATTATGACATGACGAATCCTTATGAGATTGCAAAATATATTAAGGATGCCAAAAAAGTTACACCTGTAAAGGTTTACGTTAAGGGTGACTTAAAGGGTTTAGAAAAGGAAAATATAAAAATTTTCGGCAGTGATAACTTTTGGATTTTAATTGGTGATTGCGTTTTGGTAAAAGAGGTTTTAGATACCAAGGCTGACTGCATTGAAGAATATCATATGGAATATGATAGAAGAAATTCTGCGGTGCCTATGTTGGACGTTACCAACTTGGATGCACGTATTGAGCCAGGCTGTTTTATTCGTGATCGTGTGAAAATTGGTAAAAATGCAGTTGTGATGATGGGCGCTGTCATTAACATTGGCGCAGAAATTGGCGATGGTACAATGATTGATATGAATGCAGTTTTAGGTGCTAGAGCTACTGTTGGTAAAAATGCACATATTGGAGCAGGTGCAGTTTTGGCGGGCGTTTTGGAACCCCCTAGTGCAACTCCCGTTATTGTTGGTGATGGTGCTTTGGTTGGTGCCAATGCTGTTGTTTTAGAAGGCGTTAAGATTGGTGCAAACGCTGTTGTTGCAGCGGGCGCTATTGTAACGGCAGATGTGCCTGAAGGTGCTGTTGTTGCAGGCTCTCCAGCAAAAATTATCAAGATGAAAGATGAAAAAACAGAAGGCAAAACACAGATTTTAGAAGACTTAAGAAAATAAAAAAATGGAAGATTAAGGTTTGGCGAAATATTCACCAAGCCTTTTCTATTGCTTGCAAGACAAAGTAGGTTGTGATACCATGAAGATATTCCTTTGAAAAGTGGAAAATTATGAATAGTGGAGAGGGAAGTAAATGAAAATCAGAAAAAAATTGATGGTTTTTCTTGCTGTATTAATGGTTTTTTTAGTGGGGTGTGGCAGTAATAATAATGGGGGAACTGCTTATACTGAGGTGAATGTAGAAGATGGAATCAAGTTTTCATTAAATGACGACACGTTAAAAAGTTCTAGAGCAACCTTTACGCTAACAAATGAAACAGAGGCAGCCGTAAATTATAGTACCCATGAATACCATTTTGAACAGATGAAGGATGGCCAGTGGCAAGAGTTTACAGGCACAGCTCAATCCGATTGGGAGAAGGAGACGTCTGTGTTGGAAGCAGGGGATGCGGTAGAGTTGAGTTATGACTGGAAGACACTTTGTGGGAGTACCGCAAAAAATATGCAATATCGATTGATAATACTTGTAAACGATAGTCCTGTTGCTGCAGAATTCGCTGCCCAATAAAAAAAAAGACCCTCCACCAACAAGGTGGTGGGTTTTTTTATGGGAAAAAACAAGGGATTGTTTTTATAAGCTGAAAAAAATCTAATTTTGTTTGTTTTGCGATTTAAGAAAGTTAATATTATAAGAAAGAGTAAACAATTTTTTGCATAAGATATTTGGTAAACATGAATGTGTAGGGAGAAAAATGATATAAATTGCTTTCTTCTATGTGAATTAAAATACTAAACGGGAATAAAACCTGTTTTTTTTGCTTATATTAGGGTAACAGGAAGGAGGCAAAAGTGTGAATAAAAGCAAACAAAAAATGGATACTGTGCTAACAGAAGGGGAAAAAGTATTACTTGCCATTCAGGAGATTCAGACAAAGTTGATTTGTGCACGACAGGGATTTGAGTCGGCAACAGATGCAGCTTTGGTTGATAGTTATATTTATGAAATCACCGCTTTGCACAAAAAGTATGAATATTATCTAAAAACTGCAAAAGAAATGGGGTTGACGGCGTCTTTTCGTAAGATAGGCTGAAAAGTACAGAAGGGGGAGAGCAGTATTATGACAGAAGTGTTATCAGTCATGATTATAAGTTGTTTGATCATTTTAGCTTTAGCTACATTATCGAAACCATTAAAGGTATTATTTCGTTTTATTCTTTCCGCAGCCATTGGTGGATGTTGCCTTTGGCTTTGTAATCGGTTTGGATTACAGGTTGGCGTAAACCCTGCCACCATTTTTACCGTTGGGTTACTTGGGACACCAGGATTTATCGGACTATTAGTATTAAGTTTTTTTCTTTGAATTAAACTATAATTATTTGACAATTAGTTTCGAATGTGTTATATTTTTTGTGGATAATATTGTGGATAATATTGTGGATAATCATGACTTCCCTGTGTATAAAACTTGATTGTTTACAATTCCACGGAAAAAGAAATCCTTATGCGATAAGATTTAACCCCATTTCTTATCTATGAAAAACTCACTGCATTGCAGTGAGTTTTTTCATAGAAAAAGTAGGTGAAAATTGTGGATAACTCAATAAATTTTATAGAAATTTTGAATGAACAACTATTGGCTCATAGCTTTGAGGCGGTCAAAGATTTAAATGGAACTATAATACCTGGAATTTTTATTCGTATGGAAAATCCGGTATTATATATTATAGGTATATGTGAAAAACAAAACCAACTTGAATTAACCAATGTTTTGACTGCTTTTACAAAACAAATGTCTGTAGAGTTAGAGGATTTACGGTGTAATCATTTGGTTAGTGTTAGCATACAGCTGGGAGAAGAAGATGGGGAAGCATATTTGCCATCTTATTTGGATGAGCGAATACATACGGTACACTGGAGATACTCTTTGGTAGAGAAAAAAGTGTATGCAGGTCATGGCGAACCGAATCGACTGTTGGGGATAGAGAAGCTGTTATTTTTATCATCGCAAGGGAATAAAGCGGAAAAACCAATGGTACCGGCCATGGTAGCGGGAAGGCCTTGGGTAAGCATTGGTATTTTTGCTATTTGTACATTGTTGCTGATATATACCACTCTTTCTGGGAAAGGCGGAAGTACCATTGTTACTTTTGGCCTCAGTAGAAGGGGCATTTTAAACGGGGAGTATTACCGATTTTTTACATCTATGTTTTTGCATAGTGGCATGCCACATTTGATTTCCAACGGTATTTTTCTATTTTATTTTGGCGTTAAGGCAGAGTATTTATTAGGAAAATGGCGTTACTTGGCGTTATACATGATTTCAGGCCTTTGCGGCGGGCTATTCAGCATAGCTTTTCATAATGTTTTAGCTATAGGGGCTTCGGGGGCAATATATGGCCTTTTAGGTGCTATGTTGATTCTTACTAAAAAATATGGCCCACGGTATACCCAGATGAACTATTCAACGATGTTGCTGTTGGCCTTTACTTCCATTGGTTTTGGATTTTTAGATATGGGTGTAGACAATTTTGCCCACATCGGGGGCTTTCTTGGGGGTATAGTGGTATTTTTATTTTATATGAGGGATGAACGGAAAAATAAGTAGTTATCCACATAAAAAGTGTGGATAATGTGGAAGTTATCCACCTGCAAAATATGCACCACAAGATGAATATTAGTCGTTCCCTAAATTTCAATGGTTTTTTGATATAAAACTGTCGAAGATAAAAAATTAATACTAGATATTGGGGTATACATAAAAAGTTATCAACAGAAAACCTGTGGATAAGCCTGTGGGAATGTGGACAACTTTGTAAATGTGGAAAGGAAATACCGTTTTTTATGAATAAACAGATAGAATTTCAAGAAAAATTGACACAAAACTTTAAAAATTCTAATTTTACAAAAAAAACCCTTGTTTTTGGAGAAGGGGCAGATACACCAGTGCTCATGATGATCGGTGAGGCTCCTGGTGGCGATGAGGAAAAGCAGGGCAGACCTTTTGTTGGAAAGGCAGGCAAAAACCTTTCTTCCTTTTTAGAGGTAATTGGTTTACAACGTGAAGAAATTTACATTACAAATGTTGTTAAATTAAGACCCACAAAAGACAGCCCGAAGACGGGTAAGGCAGTAAACCGTCCCCCATCTAAGGAAGAAATTTCGTTCTTTTTGCCTTATCTAAAAGAAGAAATTCAGTTAATCTCACCAAAGGTGATTGTGACATTAGGCAATGTACCTCTTAAAGCTGTTACCGATGATAAGGGGATAACTATCGGTGATGTTCATGGTAAGCCATACTCTTTGGAACAAACCAGGGTGTTATTTCCGTTATATCACCCAGCTGCAATCATATATAATCGTGGGTTAACGAATATATATCAGCAGGATTTACTGGTTTTGAAGGAGTTATTGCGTGGGATTAAGTGATTAAGAAGGCATAGCTACCTTATTTTGTAACGAAGATAGGCAGATAAGTGCAAGGAGGATAAACATAGAAAAAATAAGATTGTCTTTGTGTTAAGGAGGTAGAATATATGGGGAAGACGGCTGTGGTATATCGTTCTGAGTATGGAAGCACAAAAAAATATGCAACCTATATAGGGAAACAATTGCAGGCCCATTTGTTTTCCACGGATGAGATTAAAGATATATCCGACTATGATACCATCATTTATGGCGGGGGGATTTATGGAGGTTCTTTAAATGGGAATGATTGGCTAAAGAGGAACCAAGAGATTTTGTGTAAAAAGAATTTGATTATTTTTACTTGTGGAATTTCAAATCCAAGTGTGGAAAAAAACATGGAGACTATATACACAGGATTGAAGCAGTGCTTAACTGAGGAATTGCTTCGTCATGCCAAGGTCTTTTCCTTCCGAGGAGCTTTAGACTTTAAGAAATTAAAATTTACCCATAAAGGTATGATGACAGTTATGTTTCAAATTTTAAAGGGAAAAAAGGAACGCAGCGTAGATGAGGAAGAACTGCTAAAAAGCAGGAAAGAACCCATTGACTTTGTTGACCTATCTGCTGTGGAGCCTATGATCACATATGTAAAGGAATAAGATTATGGAATTTCAAGACAAAATTGTAGTAGTGACGGGTGGCGTACACGGAATTGGCAAGGCAATTTCTGATGCCTTCACCAAGGAAGGCGCTATTGTGTGCATCATTGACCGGGAAAAAAATGATTATTTTACTGGAGATATTGGTGACAAAGACACCTTAGAGGCTTTTGCAAAGAAAGTGTTGGATGGATATGGAAAGGTTGATTATATAATTAATAATGCAATGATTTCCATGGGAGGGATTAATGCCTGTGGGTATGGAGCTTTTGATTATGCTCTTCGTGTAGGAGTGATTGCACCCTATTATCTTACCAAGTTATTTAATCCGTATTTTGCCCCTGGAGCAGCAATTGTTAATATATCATCTTCCAGGGATCGGATGAGTCAGCCTAACACAGAGAGTTATTCGGCGGCGAAAGGAGCTATTTCTTCCTTAACCCATGCACTAGCCATTAGCCTGAGTGGTCGGGTTAGGGTGAACTCTATTTCACCGGGGTGGATTGATACAGCTCATATGGTTTATGACGGTGCAGACGCACAACAACATCCTGTGAAGCGGGTGGGAAACCCCATGGATATTGCAAATATGGTGTTATATTTATGTAGCGACAAGGCTGGGTTTATTACCGGTGAAAATATATGTATCGATGGTGGAATGACCCGGCAAATGATCTATCATGATGAAAATAGTTGGAGTTTTGAAGAATAAAAAAGCACCCATTTGCGGAATTTGGCAAAATGGGTGCTTTTTATAAGATTGTTATCCCAATTCCTTGACATGAGTAAAAGCCGTTCCAATTACCTTTGAAAGAGGCTTTCCTTTTATAGTGATATAGCTCTATTGCAGATTTTTCCATTCTTCTTCTTTAAAACCAACCAAAACAAAATCATCACCAATGATTAATGGGCGTTTTACTAACATACCATTTGAGCCTAAAAGCTCCAACTGCTCTTTTTCGCTCATTTGGGCAAGTTTGTCTTTTAGCCCCATTTCTTTATAGAGCAGACCACTGGTATTAAAAAATTTTTTTAAGGGCAAACCGCTCATTTTCCACCAAAACTCCAACTCCTCTGGAGTTGGGTTTTGTTCCACGATATGACGATCAAAGTACTCTACTTTGGCGGAATCTAACCAATTTTTTGCCTTTTTACAGGTGCTGCATTTTGGATATTGTAAAAAAATAACGCTCATGTTATGACCTCCTTTTTACTACATTATAGTATGTTGTTGCTGTATGGGCAAGGATAGTTAGGATTGCATTTTAAAATAAACGGCAGTACAATGAAAAAAAGTTTTTTCTATTTATTTAATAATATAAGGGTATTGTTCTATTTTTTCTGTGATAAAGGAATTCAAGATAGTTGCGAATGGAGGAAAATAACATGAACTTCGGTTTTATTGGCGCGGGAAATATGGTTGGTGCTATTGTGAAGGGGATGACCTTGGGCGAGGCAGGGTATAAAGGAAAAAATATTTATGTGACAAGCAAGAGCGTATCCTCTGCGGTTAAGCTGGCTGAGGAGTGTGGTGCCAATGTTTGTACAACATCAAAGGAAGTGATTTCAAAAAGTGATGTAGTGATTCTTGGGGTAAAACCAAATGTGCTTTCAGAAATTTTGCCTCAGTTAATGCCTGATTTTTCCAAAAAAATGCCGGTTGTGGTGTCTATTGCAGCAGGAAAAACCTTAGAATACCTAAGCCAGCATTTGCCTGAGAAAACACCAATTGTAAGGGTGATGCCTAATATAAATGCAAAAATCGGAGCATCTACAACTGGAATCTGTGGGAATGAATATGTCAGTCCTGAAGTGAAATTGTTGATAGAAGACATTTTTTCTACAATTGGAACAGTTGTAGAAATTGATGAAAGTCAATTTGCTATTTTTAGTGTAATTGGTGGGGCTTCTGTAGCATTTGCGTACCTTTATATGGATGCGTTGGCTCATGCTGCATTAAAAGCAGGTATGCCTAAAAAACAGGCATTGAAAATAACTGCTGAAACGGTGTTGGGAAGTGCAAGGATGGTATTGGAAGGCGGAGAAGCACCCTGGCCTTTGATTGACCAGGTATGCTCCCCTGGTGGGACTACCATTGAAGGAGTAGCGAGTTTGCAGGCGGGGGGATTTGAAACCACCCTGGTTAGAGCTTTTGATGCCGTTTTGGCAAAGGATAAAGCCATTGGTGAAAAAAAATAATAAAAGGCTAGGACAGTTTGAATGAAAAGGAAAAAGCAACCCCTTTCACAGGACAATTTCTAAACTTCCCTTAAAACACATAAGAATAGACTAAAAAGAAAAAGGGGAAGAAAAAAATGAATCAAAATGGAATGCGAAATTTTTTATCTGGTATGCCACAAATTACCGATTATGGTCCTGATCCTTTTGTGGCGAATATCAATATGCTGGCAAAGCAAAACCAAAATTATCGAACTGTGTTATGGACGGGGAAGGATTTACAATTAGCCCTAATGAGTATTCCGCCAGGAGGGGACATTGGGGTTGAAATTCACCCCGATGAGGATCAATTTATTCGAGTGGAGGATGGCGTTGGAGTTGTGCAAATGGGAAGCAGTAAGGACAAATTGAATTTTCAACGTAATGTGGATAGTCAATATGCAATTTTTATTCCAGCAGGAACGTGGCATAATTTGATCAACATTGGAAACAAACCTTTAAAAGTTTATACGATTTATGCACCACCACATCATCCCAGCGGAACTGTTCATACAACCAAACAAGCAGCTCAGGAAGCGGAGGAACACGAACATTAATGAGAAAAGCCTTTTGATAAGAAGTATAGTCTTTCAAAAGGCTTTTTTGTTTTGTATTTATTTCAGGTTATAAGGTTATAAGGTTACTGTTTGTGTTAACGTTTTATGGCGTAAAAGTCCGTGTCCTCAGCAAAATTTATAGAGTTATATAAAACTAATACATCTGTAATGCTTTGGGTTGCAAGAAGTTCTTTTGTAGAACCATTAAAATACCGATAGTCAATCATAGTTATTGTTTCAAAGTTTGCAGTTAGGAAAGGGACAAAACAATGGGCAAAGGAATCTTTGATTATCAAAAGATGCTTACCGTTGGCACTGTTCGTTTTTATTTCTGTGATGGCATGGTTTCCGTCTAAGAAGTAGGCGTATTTATCCCTTTTGGCTAATGCATCATTTTGATATAAGCTCTCGGATTCCTTTTCATAGTCATAGGTGACATGGATACCATCATCGGCCACATAGCGATAGATGGAGTCTGTCTGAATATAAGGCAATTGAACCTTGGAATAGACGGTACCTAAGAAGGAATCGGAAACCAGTTCTTTGGCATAGGTATCCTCCGAAGGGATGACAAATTCCCAATGGCGGCAAAGCTGTTGATAGGCAAAAAACGCACCTTTTGTTGTCCAATGGTGATCGGTTCGATAGTAAATATCATCATTTTGGTTTTTCGAAAGAATGGAAAGGGTATTTAAAAACTTATCTCCCAGTGCGCCCTCTAGTTTTTCAAGAATGAGTTGTTGGTCATATTGGGTTGCAAAGGACGGGAGCTTATCCCTTAGTATAAATGGGGCGGTAGGAACAATCATAGCCACAGGGGTAATATTTTTTTCCATTAGGGTTTGGAAAAAGGTTTTTAGGGACTGAATATTTTTTTCTAATTGTTGTTCTTTTATGGTGTCTACTTTTTCAAATAAATAACCATCCTCACCAAAATAAACGCCGTTGCTGTCTTTTTTTCCAACCAAGTATTCAGACATTACGTTTAGGCCGATAAATGCGTCCCGAAAGGGAAACTGGTCAGTGGTATAGGTTTCAAATTCTGCGTTAAATGTACCATCCAGTAATTTTTCTCTGGAAAACTTGGGAAAAGTAGCAAGATAACGATTTTCACTTTCAGAAAAACCTTTAACAGGTGTTATGGCATTTAATGCGGTTAATCCCCCCAAGAGAAGGGCAAATGTTATTGTAATCATATAATGATTTGATTTCATAAATCGCCTCCTTAAAATCTAAAATACATAAATGGGTTGTAGGACGAATTTATTATAAAGGCTACACATAATAAGAAGATGATCGCCATAAAAATGGTAGTTGCAATGCCATAGGCCAGGGTATCCCTTTTTTCTTTCCAAAGAGTATTGCCTATGAGTTTGGGCATGGGGGTGCTGCTTATTACCATAATAGCAAGAAGCAGGCCATAGGAGGAAAGGAAATACAGGGTTTGTGTATCCCAATAGGAATTACCGTTTAGGCCAAATAAGGTTTTTAAATACGTCCATACCTGATTGATATCGTCGAATGCAAAGATACACCAACCAATCAGAATAAAGAAGCAGGCATAAACATGGCGTAATAAAGCAGGGGTTTGTGCCAAAATGCGTAACAAAAATTGTTTTTCAATGACTAATAAGACACCAAAATAAATGCCCCAAAGGATAAAGTTCCAGGCGGCGCCGTGCCAGAAGCCCGTAAGAAGCCAAACGATAGAAATATTAACAATGGTTCTTGCGGCTCCCTTACGATTGCCACCCAAGGGGATATACACATATTCTCGAAACCAAGTGCCTAAAGAGATATGCCATCTTCGCCAGAATTCTGTAATGCTTTGAGAGATATAGGGGTAATTGAAATTTTCTGGGAAAGAAAAACCTAGCATTTGCCCTAGGCCAATAGCCATATCGCTATATCCTGAAAAATCAAAGTAGATTTGAAATGCAAAGGCCAGCAAGCCAATCCAAGCTGTTATTACAGGGAGGCTAAGGGGGTTCATGGCTGAAATGGTATCCCACAAAAGTCCGATGGTATTGGCCAAAAGAACTTTTTTTCCCAACCCATGAATAAATCGTAAAGCACCCTGGGCAAAAGCGTCCATGGTTTCCTTTCGTTCATCCAACTGGTGGGCAATGGTTTGGTATCGGACAATAGGCCCTGCAATGAGCTGAGGAAATAGCGCCACATATGCACCAAAGGAGATGATGTTTTTCTGTGCCTTTACGTCACCACGGTAAACATCAATGCTATAACTCATGGTTTGAAATGTATAAAAGGATATACCTATAGGTAGGGGCAGTTGTAAAGGGGTAATGTCCCAACCCATGGCTTTATTTAGGTTTAAAATAAAAAAGTCGCTATATTTAAAGAAACAAAGCAAAGCCAAATTAATCATAATAGAAGATATAAGAATAAGGCATGCTTTTTTCTTTTTAGAATGATTTAGAAATTTTTCAATAAAAATGCCGTGGGTGTAATCTACAATGGTAGAAAAAATCATGATTAGTACATAAAATGGCTCTCCCCAGGCATAGAAAAACAAACTGGATAGAAAAAGAACCCCATTTTTCAAAGAGCGTGGGCTTATAAAATAAAGAACAAGTACCACTGGTAAAAAATAAAATAGGAATGGAATACTGCTAAAAACCATAATTTACTCCTTATATTTTAAAAGGGCAGATTTTTCTGCCCTTTTGGAAAACTTATTGATTTACAACTTCATTGATGGCGTCAATTGCTTTTTGCACTTCATCTTGTGCAAAAGAAAGCTGTGCAGATTCCTCCTCGTTTTCCTCATCAATAGCACCTAACATAATGAAGAATACGTATTCATCCACGCGATATACTACGGATGAATTGATTTTTGCTAAATTCATTGGGTATTGCATGGTGTCAGCCAAAAGGACATCTCTATATTCGTTTAAAGAGGCTTCTACTGCATCAGCCTTACCCTCTTGAGTCTCTACAATTACCAAAGTGTCTACGAAGGTACCAATCATAGGGATTTCAGCCAAGAAGTTTTTCACATTGCTTTTGTCCACACCATATTTTTGTGTAAAACTTTCCTCATCTAACTGGGTGTTGGGCAGGTAGTTATCACCATAAGCGTTGCGGATTGCTTCGTGGAAGGTAGAGATGAGACCACTTTCTACACTTACTTGTTCTCCGTTGTTTGTTGAGCCTGAATCAACTGTTCCAGAGTTTCCACAGCCTGTTGCAATTCCCATTGTAAGGATAGCTGCTAACCCCAAAATAAATAATGTATTCTTTTTCATATATTTCCTCCTGTATTCAATTCGTTCAAAATCTTTATTAGTATGACGCAAAAAAAATAAAAAAGTTCTAATTATTTTATTTTTTTGAAAATTTTCATCCATAGGTTTTGATAGATGGCATGTGAAAAGGTCTTGTTAAGTTTAGAAGAAGCAGGCAAACTGATCAAATTTCCAAAAATCCCCTTCCTTTACCATTGCAAAGGTAAAGTCTTGGGTGGAAAAGTCTTGAGGGTTTGGGGGTTCAGCGTAGAACAGTTCACCGACATAAGCTTCTTGGGTATTTGAGTAATACGCTGTAGCGGTAAAGGTGATCTGGTTCTCATTGTCCATACTTTCATGGAAGATATGCCCTGCATAAAAGATATTGGCTCCACGGCTTGCATCCATCATATACAAATCTCCATTTTCAGCCTTCAAAAAGCGAATGCTGTCGGGGCTTAAAATTTCTCTATTTATAAAGTCTTCGGTAAAGTAGTTGGCTAAATAGGACTTGAAGGATTCAAAGGACTCATAATTGGGTTCATCTACTTTATAATAAGTAAAATTGTCCTTTTCTATTTTTTTGGTTGTATCACAGTTAAAACTACCAAAAACAATTTTTAAGTAGATATCTTGTGCGTCTGCATAAAGTTGTTGCAAATCGGTTTCTAAAAGTGGCATCCCATTTGTTGAGGTAAAGTTTTTATCTGAGGTTGACACGTCTGTATCGGGCGAAGTTTTTATATTGTTGCCACATCCCATGGAAACAAAAGTAATTAAAATAACACAAGCAAAAAGAATATGCAATCTATTTTTCATAATAATCTCCTTTCGGTAGTTAAAATTTCCTTATCAAAGCTATTATAACATAATCTTTATTTTAAAATGCATTGTTAATCCCATTCAAAAAAACATTTCAGAGAAAAACCAGAGAGAGTTAGGTAGGCGTGTTAATGCCAATTGTAGTTTTGAAGATTTAGATATATTTTTTATGATTAGTCTACACAGCTTTTTTTATCAAAAAAAAGAAAGAGTATCATTTTGGAGAATGATACTCTTTCTAGTATTTATTAGGGTAGATACGAATGCTTCATTATAAATTTGGCAGGCGAATTACTGTTCTGCCATTTTTTTATAAGTTTCATATTTCTGTTTTGCTTGCTCAGCTGCTTCTTTCAACAAAACTTTTGCAGTTTCGGGGAAGGTACGAACCAAAGAGGAATAACGAACCTCGCCCATAATGAAGTCATTATAATCCATAGTTGGCTCTTTGGAGTCTAAAATGAACGGATTTTTGCCTTCTTTTTTCAAATCTGGGTTATAGCGATAAAGGAACCAATATCCAGAATCCACTGCCATCTTTGTTTCTAGCTGTGCGTTGGCCATACCCTTCATAATACCGTGGTTTATACAAGGTGCATAAGCGATAATTAAGGATGGTCCTTTGTACGCTTCCGCCTCTTTCATTGCTTTAATCAGCTGTGCGGGGTTTGCTCCCAATGCCACCTGTGCAACATAGATATAGCCATAGCTCATAGCCAGCATACCTAAGTCTTTCTTAACAGTAGGTTTACCACCGGCGGCAAACTGTGCAACTGCGCCGATAGGTGTTGCCTTAGAGGACTGACCGCCAGTATTGGAGTATACTTCGGTATCCACAACCAATACATTTACGTCTGCACCTGATGCCAAAACGTGATCTAAACCGCCGTAGCCGATATCATAAGCCCAACCATCACCGCCATACATCCACATGGATTTTTTGGTTAGGTGCTCTTTATTATCCAGAATAAAGGCTTTTAGTTCTGCGCCTTCAGCAGAAATTGGTGCTTGTTTCAAAGCAGCAATTAATGCTAAGGAATCTTCTTTGCTTCTATGACCATCATCATAATGATCAAACCAAGCTTTTGCAGTGGACTGGAACTCTGCATCGTCGCAAACTGCCATTAAATCTTTCAACTGCATTGCCACACGTTCTCTTTGCTGTTCAACAGCCAAAACCATACCTAAGGAGAACTGGGCGTTATTTTCAAAGAGGGAGTTACTCCAAGCAGGACCCCAACCATCTTTGTTTGTTGTATAAGGCACACAAGGTGCAGCAGCGCCCCAAGCCTGAGTACAACCTGTTGCATTGGCAAGGTACATTCTGTCGCCATAAAGCTGTGTCATCAATTTTGCGTAAGGTGTTTCACCACAACCTGCGCAAGCACCGGAGAACTCAAGCAAAGGCTGTTCGAACTGACTGCCTTTTACGCTATATTTGTCCATAGGGTTTTCTTTATAGGATAGGGATAAGGAATAATCCCAGTTTGTCATCTCGCCTATTTGTGTATCCAATGGCTTCATAGTCAGTGCCTTTTCCTTTGCTGGGCATGCAACAACACAAGCCCCACAGCCCTGGCAATCCAATGGGTCTACCTGAATACGATACTGATATTTTGTAATTTCTCCTGCACCATTTGCTCTCTTTGTTTCATAGCCTTCAGGAGCCTTTTCAGCTTCCTCATCCGTTAACAAGAAAGGACGGATACAAGCATGAGGGCAAACGTAGGAACATTGGTTACACTGAATACAGTTGCTAATATTCCATTGGGGTACATCGATGGCTACACCACGCTTTTCATAGGCAGAAGTACCCAGAGGGGCAGTTCCATCTTCTCTTCCTAAGAACACGGATACAGGCAAAGTATCACCTTTTTGCGCATTCATGGGAATTAAAAGTTTTTCAACATATTCGGGGAGGATGCGTTTTGCATCTTCTTTACTCACATCTTTTGCATCTTTCCAGCTTTCAGGTACGTCGATTTTAACCAGACCGCTTAAACCTGCATCCACAGCTGCAAAGTTCATATTAACAATCTTTTCTCCCTTTTTACCATAGGATTTTTCGATGGCAGCTTTCATATAACCAACAGCATCTTCTGCAGGAATGATGTTTGCCAACTTAAAGAAAGCGGACTGTAAGACAGAGTTTGTTCTGTTACCCAAACCGATTTCACGGCAGATTTCTACGGCGTCTATGGTGTAGAAATCAATATTGTTGCTTGCAATGTATCTTTTCACTTCTGCTGGCAGATGTGCTTCCAGTTCTTCACCTTTCCAACCGCAATTCAAGAGGAATGTACCACCAGGCTTGATTTCGGACACAATATCATATTTGCTGATATAAGACTGCTGATGACAAGCAACAAAGTCAGCCTTAAATACCAAATAACTGGAGCGAATAGGCACATCACCAAAGCGTAAATGGCTTTTTGTGATACCACCGGACTTCTTAGTGTCATATTCGAAGTATGCCTGCGCATATTTATCGGTATGGTCACCAATGATTTTGATGGAATTTTTATTGGCACCAACCGTACCATCGGAGCCTAGACCCCAGAATTTGCAAGCAATTGTGGATGCATTTGTTACTTCAGGTTCTGGGCCAACGCTAAGTGATGTCATACTAACATCGTCGTTGATACCAACAGTGAAGTGGTTTCTCTTTTCGCCCTTCATATTGTCAAAAACGGAAACAATTTGAGCAGGTGTCACATCTTTGGAAGAAAGGCCGTACCTGCCGGCAAGAACCAGGGGTGTTCTGCCTTTTTCCATTAAAGCGGAACAAACATCTTCGTAGAGGGGTTCGCCCAATGCACCGGGTTCTTTTGTTCTGTCCATAACAGTAATGATTTTTGCTGTTTCAGGCAGAGCTGCCATAAAGTGATCCATAGAGAAAGGACGATACAAATGAACCTGTAAGAAACCAACTTTTTCGCCTTTTTCGGTTAGGAACTCAACAACTTCCTGAACTGCGCCCGAAACGGAACCCATGGCGATAATTACGTGTTCTGCATCTGCAGCACCAAAGTAATTGAAAAGCTTATAATTTCTGCCTGTGATTTTATTGATTTCATTCATATAATCTTCCACAATGGCAGGAAGTCTCTTATAAAAAGGAGAGCATGCTTCTCTATTCTGGAAGAAAACATCGGGATTTTGCACGATGGAACGCTGTACAGGGCGTTCAGGGTTTAACGCATTTTTGCGGAAGCTTCTTAATGCATCCTGATCCAACAATTTTCCGATTTTTTCGTAATCCATTACTTCAATTTTCTGTAATTCATGGGAAGTACGGAAACCGTCGAAGTAGTGGATAAAAGGCACGCTGCCCTTAATTGCTGCTAAGTGAGCCACACCGCCCAAATCCATAACTTCCTGAACGGAAGCAGAAGAAAGCATGGCACAACCGATTTGGCGACAACTCATTACGTCGGAGTGATCTCCAAAGATGGAAAATGCATGGGTACCTACGGTTCTAGAGCTAACGTGGAAAACACCAGGTTTCAACTGACCAGCGATACGATACATAGGAGGAATCATTAATAAAAGACCTTGAGAGGCAGTATAAGTAGTAGTTAAAGTACCTGCTTCCAATGCACCGTGCATTGCACCAGCAGCACCAGCTTCGGACTCCATTTCAACCAAACGTACTGTTTGGCCAAAGAGATTTTTCTTTCCATTTGCAGACCAAGTGTCAACGTGTTCTGCCATAGGGGAGGATGGGGTGATAGGATAGATGGTAGCGACTTCGGTAAAAGCGTAGGAAATATACGCAGCAGCTTCATTACCATCCATGGTTTTCATGATTTTAGGATTCATGAGAAAGCTCCTTTCATATACAGTATACATTATTCCATAAAAATTCAGCCTGTATCTAAAATTTATGATACAGGGTAAAAACATTTTTGATAACTTTATGATAGTTTATTACAGAGTAGTTGTCAATATTTCACCAAATATATTTATTGGAAAACAGGTCAAAAAGGTGTAAAAAAATATTTTTTGTATAATTTTACTATACATAGATTGTATTAGATTTAAAACATATATAATTATAGTAAAAATGAAATTAATGTATATTTTTTAAAACAAAATAAGTTGGTAAACATGGGATTGATATTGTATAAAAATACAAACAACCTCTGACGAATGGGGGATAAATATATTTCGGAGGTGCTGAGATTGGCTACAAGGGTGTTTATTGCGGAACAATGTATGACAACAAGTACATAACTAAAAATCTCAAAGGGGGAGATAATATGAAAATTGCGGAGGTTCGATTTTTAGAAAAGGGAGAGAACATAACATTACCTGGTTGGACACAAATTTTGCCAGATACTATGAGAAAAAAGTATATTCTTTCGAAAAAACCCTTTACCATTGAGGAAAAGGATAATGTGCTGTATGGCATTTTATCTTTTGCTGCGGGGCAAGGGCTGCCGGCGTCCTGGCGAGAAAAGGCAGAAGATATGGTAAAAACCTTAGCCGCGGAGGGCGCGGGGATTGTAATACCACCTTACGAAGGGGAATTTCCGCAAAAAATTTTGCCTGTTGCCAGGGGGCGGGTTATGTCTGCTTTATTTGCTTTTGATGGAGCTCAGGAGGCATTGCGGCGACAGGGAAAAAATCCGGAGGAAGCGCATTATTTAATAGCGGGTAATGATGCTGATGTTTTGCCCTTGGTTTTGGCTGGCATAGGTGATTATGTGAATCATCTTTCATTTTTTGTGGATAACATTGGGGAGATGGAGGAAATTCAAGAAGATCTTTTTGTTGAGAGAGGCTTGCTTACAGAAGCTTTTTCATCCCCCAAAAACCAATTATTTACAGAGGCGGATGTTGTTATTGTTTGTGGTATGGAACAAACAGGTTATGAGCATATTTTAAAAAGATATGCTGTTTTTGTTGATGCCGTTGGAAATCGCCCTGCACTGCGTAGATTGGTACAGAGGCGGTGGGACGTTGCGGTGACGGAAGGGTTTTATTTTAGTTATGATGGACGACAGATGGAATGCAGAAAGGCAGAGGCAGAGGCATTCATTAGCGATATGGCCTTTCGAAGTTTTTGGATGGAACATTTTCCAAAGGAAGAAGCTAGAGATATGTATTTGGGATTAAAGGAGAAGGGCTTTTTGGTGGCAGGATTTTTTGCACTTGGTAAACGGGTAAAAATTGCGAAAAATCAAGGATAATTTCGATATTTTGGGGTATAAAAGATTGACAACCCTTCTTTAAGTAGTATATAATTTATCAATGAATTTTGAGGGTCAAGGCCCTCTTTTTTCCTTGTATATGCGGTATTGACAAGGAAGTTGAAAAAATACGGAGAGTTCCGGGAAAAAAGGGAGATGACGACGGCCATGGCAGATAAAAAGGTTGTTTTGACTTATGAAGGTTTGAAAAAGATGGAAGATGAACTGGAAAACCTGAAAACCGTCAGAAGAAAAGAAGTAGCAGAGAAGATTAAAGAGGCAAGAGGACAGGGGGACTTGTCTGAGAATGCGGAATATGACGCTGCAAAGGAAGAACAGGCCGAAATTGAAGCAAGAATTGTGGTTCTTGAAAAAATGCTGCGTAATGCAGAGGTTATTGATGACGATGAAGTTTCCAATGACGTCATTGGTCTAGGTTCGACAGTAGAGCTCTATGATATAGAATTCGATGAAATTATGAATTACACAATCGTTGGTTCAGCAGAAGCGGATCCCATGAATGGACGTATTTCTAATGAGTCTCCAGTAGGTATGGCGTTATTGGGACATACAACCGGGGAGAGAATAAAGATCGATACACCTGACGGAGAAGCTGAATTTGAAGTAAAATCTATTAAAAGATAAAAACGAGTGGAAAAGTGTGGCATTTGCAAAGTACAAAAGCCAAGTGGGAATGGAGGAAAGAACGTGGCAGAGCAGAATGAAAACGCACAGGAAAAGGAACTAACCCAGCAAGAGCTGAGTGAGCAAATCCTTATCCGTCGCGATAAGCTGGCACAATTGCAGGCGGAAGGCAAGAATCCCTTTGAAATTGTAAAATTTGACATGACTCATCATAGTGATGAAGTAAGAAATGGGTTTGAGGATTTAGAGGGCAAAGATGTGGCAATTGCTGGTCGTTTGATGAGTAAACGTATTATGGGTAAAGCATCATTTTGCAATATTCAGGATCGCAACGGAGTTATTCAGTCTTATGTGAGCCGTAATGATATTGGTGATGAGGAATATGCGGCATTTAAAAAGTTTGATATTGGTGATATTGTTGGTATCAAAGGCTTTGTTTTCCGCACAAAAACAGGGGAAATATCTGTACATGCGAAAGAAGTTACGCTGTTGACTAAAAGCTTACAGGTTCTGCCAGAAAAATTTCATGGTTTAAAAGATCAGGAATTGCGCTATCGTCAAAGATATATGGACTTAATCGTAAACCCTGAGGTTAGAGATACGTTTATTAAACGTTCTAAAATCATCAGCGAAATCAGAAGATTTTTGGATGGTAGAGGCTTTTTAGAAGTGGAAACACCTGTTTTACAGACCATTGCAGGTGGTGCTTCTGCAAGACCTTTTATCACACACCACAACACTTTGGACATTGATATGTATTGTCGTATTGCGTTGGAATTGCCTTTGAAGCGTCTGATTGTGGGCGGCTTTGAAAGAGTATACGAAATTGGCCGTGTATTCCGTAATGAGGGTATTTCTGTAAGACATAATCCTGAATTCACTTTGATGGAATTGTATCAGGCATACACAGACTATAATGGCATGATGGATATTACAGAGGATATGTTTCGTACGGTTGCAGAAAACGTATTAGGCACAACCAAAATTCAGTATGGTGGTCATGACTTAGATTTGGGTCAGCCCTTCCAAAGAAAGACAATGGTTGAGTTGGTTAAGGAATATGCTGGGGTAGATTTTGATGCAGTAAAGAATACAGAAGAAGCTAAAGCTTTGGCGAAAGAACGCCATATTCAGTTTGAAGATCGTCATGCAAAAGGAGATATTTTGTCTCTATTCTTTGAAGAATTTGTTGAAAAGAACCTAATTCAGCCTACTTTTGTAATTGACTACCCTGTTGAGATTTCTCCTTTGTCTAAGAGAAAGCCTGAAAACCCTGAGTATACAGACCGTTTCGAGTTGTTTATCGTAGGTAGAGAATATGCAAATGCATACTCCGAGTTAAATGACCCTATTGACCAGCGTGGACGTTTTGAATATCAGGAAATGCTGCGTGCAGCTGGGGATGATGAAGCAAACATGATTGATGAGGACTTCTTAACGGCACTGGAATACGGTATGCCTCCTACTGGTGGTTTGGGTGTAGGTATTGACCGTTTTGTTATGTTATTGACAGAATCCGTTTCGATTAGGGATGTCATTTTATTCCCGACCATGAGACCGCTCTAAAAAAATGTGGAAGATGAAGCACGGAAATCTAATTTATAAGGATTTCTGTGCTTTTTTATTTTGTCATTGCTGTTTTTTGCATCGACATAAGTATTTTTGCTATAATTGATTATATAGGGTTTTTTTTCATAGACTTTTTATAACAATTCATTTTGGTTTATGTTATAATGTATACCAATCATAGGAAAGCGGGAAGCAAGGTTTCAGTTTTCCTGATGATATCAAAGGAAGGGAAAAACAGAAAGATTTTTTAACAAAGGCACGCAAATTTCCTCTGTTTTTGACAAAACTATGGTATTATGTTGTTATATAATGATAAGCTATATTTTTGATTGGAAGGAATGTCACATTTCTAAGGGATAGGGTGTGTTTTATGGATGCGATGAAAAATTTTTTGGACAATTTAGGGGTAACAGGCTTTGTTCGGCCATCCGTTGGATTTTCTGATATTTTGGATATTCTGATTGTTGCCTATATTATTTATAAAATCATTTTCTGGATTAAGGAGACTAGGGCTTGGGTTTTATTTAAAGGTATTTTGGTGATTCTTGCTTTGGCAGCGGTTGCAACCATTTTGCAGCTAAATACAATTCTTTGGATATTATCCAATACCATCTCTGTTGGTATTATTGCGGTTATCGTTGTGTTCCAGCCTGAGCTAAGAAAAGCGTTGGAACAATTGGGAAAAGGTCAATTTTTTTCGTATTTTATGCGAACAGAGGAAGAAGAGAGCCAGAAGGCTTCTTCCCGTACTGTGGATGAGATTATTAAAGCTGCAGATAAGATGGGTGCCGCTAAGACAGGGGCTTTGATCTTGATTGAGCAAGAGGTGCCCTTGGGGGATTTAGAAAGAACGGGTATCCCTATTGATGCGGCAATTTCAAGTCAGCTTCTAATTAATATTTTTGAGCACAACACACCTTTACATGATGGTGCAGTTATCATCCGAAGAAACCGTGTGGCAGCAGCAACTTGCTTTTTGCCCCTAACAGACAGCAATGAAATCAGCATGGAGTTGGGTACCAGACACAGGGCGGCCATTGGCGCAAGTGAGGTATCGGATGCTTATGTCATTGTTGTGTCTGAAGAAACGGGTTCTATTTCTGTGGCTAGGGGTGGTGTGCTTTACCGTGATTTGACTGCAGAGCAACTAAGAACTATGCTTTCACAAACCAAGAAAGTAGGAAAAAAGAAACTCTCTTTTTGGAAAGGAAGGCAGGATAAATGAAGAAGTTTCAAGAAATGCTGATGAAGGATTTGGGGTGGAAACTGCTATCTATTGCCATTGCCATCATTATGTGGTTTATGGTAATTAATATCAATCAGCCCATTGATACTAGAACCTATTCCAAATATATAACACTTGAAAATATGGATGTATTAACAGACCGAGGGCTGACGGTGAGAAATGCGGGTGAGCTAACCTCCACGAAGGTAAGCATTAAAATTAAAGCCCAAAGAACAGCGTTAGATCGCTTAAATCAATCTAATGAATGGTTACAGGTATCCGTAGACTTATCGGGCTTAGGTAACGCCATGGATGGAGATAAGGTATCGTTGCCTGTGGACGTTGAAATGATAGGTGGGTATACTGGATACAATATTGTAAGCAAAGTTCCCACAACTGTGGATGTTTATATAGAGAGGGTGGCTAGCAAGGAACTTCCCATTGAAGTTGTCATTAGCGGAGAATTACCTAAAGATGCTATATATGCAAGCCCACTGTTAAGCACAGAAACCGTTAGAGTGACAGGACCTGCATCGGCAGTTGAGCAGGTTGTGGCAGTGCGGGCTGGAATTAATGCCCAGGATGTTGTAGGAAGTGTGCAGCTTGGGGCAAAACTTGTTGCCTATGATGTAAACGGCACTGCAGTAAAGGGCGTAAAACTAAGTGTTTCTGATATTACGGTAACATATAATTCTCTGAATGCAAAGACAATTCCAATTAAAGTGAATATTTCAGGGACACCTGCTGAGGGATATGTGCTAGGGGATACGGTAAGCACACCCCAAAATTTAGAAGTAATTGGTACGCCTGAGTTGTTGTCTGAACTCATGTTTTTACAACTTCCTGATATCGATATTTCGGGTAGTAGTGGCAATGTGCGAAAGAGCTATGCTGTTAAAGATTATCTGCCTAATGGCGTAATACCAAAGGATACAAACAATTTGACAATTCAGGTGAATGTGCAAATTATGGGTGTAAATAACCGTGAAATAGCTGTTCATTCGGATCAGTTGGTTGTAACTGGGGGAGATAGCGGAAAGAGTTATGCAATCAGTGGTAGTGTAAAAGTTACGATTACTGGTGATGTAACAGTATTAGATAGTATAAATGAAGGTGCTTTGTCGGGCATTGTTGATGTCAGTGGCCTTTCTGTAGGGCATCATAAGGTTCCTATCCAACTTGAATTGCCAGAAGGGGTAACAGCTGGATATGCTTACATTGATGTGATTATCACGGAAGATTCGACTATGCCTGATAATGAGTCGTAATGGTTGGAGGAAAATGAAAAATGGGAAAATTATTTGGTACTGATGGTGTAAGGGGCGTTGCCAACACGGAGTTGACCGGGGAGATGGCATATCAGTTGGGTCGTGCGGGAGCATATGTTTTAACCAAAGAGAAAAAACATGCTCCTAGAATTTTGGTAGCCATGGATACACGTATCAGTGGAGATATGTTAGAATCTGCATTGGTTGCAGGAATTTGTTCAGTTGGTGCTCATGCTGTAATTGCAGGGGTAATACCTACACCTGCGGTGGCATATTTGGTGCGTCATTACCGTTTGGATGCAGGGGTTATGATTTCTGCATCCCACAACCCTGTAGAATATAATGGGATTAAATTTTTTAGTAGCCAAGGCTATAAACTAAGTGATGAGCTGGAAGATGAAATAGAAGATATTTTGCTTAGTCGCACAGAAGTGCTACCCTGCCCAACAGGTAGTGGCATTGGCACAAAGTCTTATGCGGAAGAAGCCTTAGATGATTACATTGGGTTTTTAAGAGGTGCTACGCAGGAGCGGTTTCAAGGAATTAAAGTAGCCTTAGATTGCGCAAATGGGGCATCTTATAAAGCGGCGCCCATCACAATGTTGGACTTGGGTGCGGAGCTTTGCATTATCCATAATGAGCCAGATGGAACAAACATTAATGAAAAATGCGGATCAACCCATATGGAGGATCTAGTTGCATTTGTAAAAGAAAACAATGCTGATATTGGCTTTGCCTTTGATGGGGATGCGGACCGCTGCTTAGCTGTGGACGAAAACGGTGAATTGATTGATGGAGACAAAATTCTTGCAATTTGTGGATGTGAAATGAAAGCAAAGGGTGAGTTAAAAAACAATACCATTGTGGGCACTGTTATGTCTAACCTTGGGTTAACCATCATGGGGCGTGAGAATAATATTTCTATATTGCAGGCTAATGTGGGGGATAGATATGTACTAGAGCGTATGTTGGCAGAAGGTTATAACTTGGGTGGAGAGCAATCGGGCCATATTATCTTCCTTGACTATAATTCGACGGGCGATGGTATTCTAACAGCTATTCAGCTTTTGGCAGTCATGAAACGCACAGGGAAAAAAGCATCAGAATTAGCTGAGGTTATGGAAATTATGCCCCAGGTTTTAGTAAATGCCCGAGTAAATAATGCCCGCAAGAATGAATATATGGATGTACCTGAGATAAAAAATGCAATTGAGGAATTGCAGGAAAAGTTTTCTGCCGATGGAAGGGTGTTGATCCGTACTTCGGGCACAGAGCCTTTGGTACGTGTGATGATCGAGGGTAAGGATAAAGAAGCCATGGAACGGGAAGCCAAAAAGCTAGCATCATTTATCGAAGATAAACTTCAATAAAAAAATTTCCCTGTTGCAGTATAAATTACTTGACTGTAACAGGGGATACGCATAAAATAGAGAAGGATTGTTTTTAGAAATTTAAAATTTCTGGATTTTGTTTTTATTTCAGGAGTTTCAACATCAATCTATTAAAAACGTCTCTGTAGCTCAGTAGGATAGAGCGTTCGCCTCCTAAGCGAAAGGCCGCTGGTTCGACTCCAGTCAGGGACATTAAAAGTATGGTTTGAGCTTTGCTTAGACTATACTTTTTTTCTTTTTGTATGATATAATCGTGGCAAAGATTTTTTGTATGCCACGAAAGGAAAGGACGATATGAGCGAGTTGGAGTTTATAGAAAGCGGAAGGGTACCAAGTACATTTTAAAATTGGCAAGTAGCTCAAACAAAATGTATCAAAACTATGATAAATACGTTTTATTGGTTACAAGTTCAAAGGTTCAATTTTACTATTTATAAAAAATGCTTATGAACAAAACGATACTTCGGCATGAAAAAGAACGCAGAAATGCAAAAGGGTGAAATCAGGTTGCATCTAATTATTGGTTTATAAATAACCAGATGGAGCTTTATTTTCACATATTCACTAGGAAAAGTTATAACGATCGGTTAAGGGCAAGATGGAGCTCATCATTCAAATATGACTGCTGAGTGTAAACTGTTTTGATAAAAAATAAATACGGAATTTATTACTAATTTGTTTTACAAAGCCTGAGAGAAAATATTACTATGCTAATTTATGTTCAACAAGAGATTACATAGGATATTTTGAAAGTAGCAATAGGCAGCCAATGGGATGAATGTTGTACAATGAAAGACAAATTTTTTGTTGTGTCGTAAAAAGTTGGAAACAGAGACATAATAAGAGGAATATGAAAGAGTTGAGATTTACCAGTTGGTTTACCCAGTTACCCCCCAGAAGGTCACTTTGCATAAGAGTGCAAAGCAACATTGTCTGCGTTGGATGTCACCCAGGAAGCCAGATAAGAGTGAATATGCAAATAGCATTTTAGTATGGAACATTTTTATTAAAGCGGAAGAAAATACCCTTGTTTTGACGGTAGAAAATTGATAAAAGTAAAAAGATAAAAAGAGGTGATTTTTATGAAAGAAGCTATGATTTTGTTAACACCCTTTATTGGTACCACGTTAGGGGCAAGTATGGTGTTCTTTATGAAAGGTGAGATGAATCGTAAAATCAGGAAAATGCTTCTAGGTTTTGCTGCAGGGGTTATGATTGCCGCATCGGTATGGTCTTTATTAATTCCTGCATTGGACTTATCAGAAGGATTGGGAAGATTGTCGTGGTTACCCGCCGTTATAGGGTTTATGCTTGGTATCATATTTTTATTAGCACTTGATACGTGGATTCCCCACTTACATCAGAATAGCCAAAAACCTGAAGGAATACCCAGTAAGCTATCAAAATCATCTATGCTTATTTTGGCAGTAGCTTTGCATAATTTACCCGAAGGCATGGCAGTGGGTGTTTCATTTGCCGGTGCTTTGATGGGAAATTCCGGAATTACTTTCATGGGGGCATTTGCCCTAGCATTGGGAATTGCTATACAAAATTTTCCTGAGGGTGCAATTATATCTATGCCCCTTCAAAGCGAAGGGATGAGTAAGAAAAAAGCATTTTTATATGGAGCTGCATCTGGGATTGTGGAGCCAATGGGTGCGGTAGTTACTATTCTTTTGGCGGAACAGGTGGTACCTTTACTTCCCTATTTCCTTGCTTTTGCCGCAGGTGCAATGATTTATGTTGTTGTTGAAGAGCTGATTCCTGAGGCACAAGAGGGAGAGCACTCTAATATAGGAACAGTGGGCGTAGCGGTAGGATTCGCTCTGATGATGATATTGGATGTAGCGTTGGGGTGAGAGGGTTCCTACGTTTAAAGGTAGAGAGGAATAACCATTTTGATTTTGGGCTGGTATAAATTTTGCATTGCCCTTATATAGCCAAAACCATATAAAAAAATTACAAATGTATGTCAAGTTGATACGTGTCAAGCCAGGTTAATATAATACACTTTGTTATTATTAAAAATTAAATTTATCACTACCTTTTCTTGTTTTTTTAGTTGTTTATCGATAGAATGAAGTTGGGATTAAGTAGCAGAGTGGATTTACTGGGAGTGATGTGTGCAATGAATTATGCTGAGAATTTGCAACAGCTAAGGAACTATAAACAAAGGCTAACAATCGCTTTAAAATCCGGAAAAATTTGTGTTTTTGAAGTTGATTTGCGTCGACAGTTATATACATTTTTTGAGAATTCTGAAGATATTTTTGGGGTGCCTGGGGGAAAAATTCTGAAGGAAGTGCAGCCCTTTAGCATCCTTCCTCCCGATGAATACAGATTAGCTGTATCCGATTATTTTTCCCATCCTGCTGATTTGAAGGTCATTGAAGAGGCTTTTGCAAAAACTTTATCCGGTCACTCCACTACCTATGAGGCAAGAATGAAAGCGGGAGATACCAACTTTATTTGGTGTAAAATTGATATCTCACCAATTATGGAAAAAAATGTGCCTGTACGGATGATTGGGGTCATAACGGACATTAGTGCCATTAAGGCTAAAACAGAATTGCTGACAAAAAAAGCAAGTTTGGATAGCTTTACGGGGCTATATGCAAAGAAATATATGGAGGAGCGCATTAAAGTAATATTGGAGAAAGAAAACAATAAAAAACATTATTTCATTTTATTTGATTTGGATAACTTTAAACAAGTGAATGATACATATGGACACATAGAAGGAGATCGTGTTTTGCGGGGGATTTCTGAGCGCTTGAAGTATATTTTTAGAACTACAGATGCCATTGGCCGCTTTGGCGGTGACGAATTTATAATTTTGGTGAAAGATTTGGAAGAAAGGGAAGATCTGATAAAGTATTTAAACCTCCTAATGGACAGTAGTGATAACGATTATGGAGTGACAAAGAGCATAGGGGTGTCGGTTTATCCTGAAGATGGACGTAATTATGAACAGCTTTTAATGAAAGCAGATGTAGCACTATATTATTCTAAGTGCGGAAAAAATAAATATACCTTTTTTTCTGAATTATAAATGGATGGAAATGATCAGATGGCGTAAAGGGGAAAATAGGCCCTCAAAAAGTTGTTATAGTAGGGGAAAATCCTTGATTTCTTAAGGTTGCGCCTTGACAATCAGGGTATGATGTTATATACTTTTTCAGTGTATAAAGCGGTTTATTGGTGGAAGTGTTATCCTCTTTCGGGCAATAAAAGCGCATTGAATGATTAGAATTTTCATAAACAGAATGGAGATGAAACCATGGAGAGAATCAAAACAATTGAAACTCGTGACCTGAAAAAGAGCGTAGCTGTTGGTGGTTGTGGCGAATGCCAGACATCCTGCCAGTCTGCTTGCAAAACCTCCTGTGGCGTTGCAAACCAGCCTTGTGAGAGCAAACAGAAGTAAGCTCAAAAGGATTGACAACGAATCCGCCGCCTTCTTTTCAGTAAGGCGGCATTTTTCGTATTTGGGGGTGCCGTAAAAGGGTGGGATTTCACTCTTGGGCAGTAGAAAGGATTGAAAAAATTGGTACATCAATATAAATTAAACGGATATAACATTGTATTAGATACTTGTAGTGGCTCTGTTCATGTGGTGGATGAGGTTGCTTATGAAATTATTCAGATGTTTGAAACTCATGATAAAGATGAAATTGTAAAAGAGATTTTGGCCAAGTTTGCAGATAGAGGGGATGTAACACAGGAGGAAGTTTGCCTATGTATCCAGGATATCCAGACTTTAGCTGATCAGGGAAAGTTATTTACCAAGGACGAATATGAAAACTTGGCTATAGATTTTAAAAATAAAAGCAATGTAGTAAAGGCTCTTTGCCTTCACGTTGCCCATACCTGTAATTTGAATTGTAGTTACTGCTTTGCAAGCCAGGGTAAGTACCAGGGAGATCATGCCCTCATGAGCCTTGAGGTAGGAAAACAAGCACTGGATTTTTTGATCGCCCATTCTGGCAGCAGAGTCAACTTGGAGGTTGACTTCTTTGGTGGTGAGCCTTTGATGGATTGGGATGTAATCAAACAGTTGGTTGCGTATGCAAGGGAGCAGGAACCAATTCATAATAAAAAATTCCGTTTTACCCTTACAACGAATGGAGTTTTAATTAATGATGATGTCATTGATTTTGCAAACAAAGAAATGCACAATGTTGTATTATCTTTGGATGGCAGAAAAGAAGTCCATGACAATTTGCGCAAAACCATAACAGGTGAAGGTAGCTATGATTTGATTTTACCCAAGTTTAAAGAGTTTGTAGAAAGGAGGGGGCAAAAGGGCTACTATATGCGTGGTACTTTTACCCACAACAATGTAGATTTTACCAATGATATTTTCCATATGGCTGATATGGGCTTTACAGAATTGAGTATGGAGCCAGTTGTTTGTGACCCATCGGATCCCTTTGCGTTAACGGAAGAAGATTTACCAAAGCTGTTTGAACAATATGAAATTCTGGCTAAAGAAATGATACGTCGTAAGAAGGCAGGAAACGGGTTTGAATTCTATCACTATATGTTGGATTTGACAAATGGCCCTTGCGTTTATAAAAGAATTACTGGTTGTGGATCGGGAACAGAATATATGGCTGTTACCCCTTGGGGGGAACTATTCCCTTGTCACCAATTTGTTGGTGATGAGAAATACAGCTTGGGAAATATTTGGGATGGTGTGAAAAATACCGACGTTCAGGATGAATTCCGCCATTGTAATGCATATGCAAGACAAGAATGTAGAGATTGCTGGGCAAAGATGTACTGTTCCGGAGGTTGTGCCGCCAACTCCTACCACGCTTCTGGTAGTATTCAGGGTATTTATGAATACGGTTGCAAGCTGTTTAAAAAGCGTATGGAATGTGCCATTATGATGAAGGTTGCAGAAAACGTAGAGGATTAAGAGCCATGGATACGCCTATTTATGATTTTGTAAAAGAATACCAAAAAAAGGGCGCTGTTCGCCTGCATATGCCGGGGCATAAGGGCAGACCCTTTTTGGGGTGTGAACTATTTGACATTACTGAAATCAAAGGTGCAGATGATCTTTACCATCCCCAGGGGATTATAAAGCAAAGTGAGGATAATGCAACCCAGTTGTTTGGTTCTAGAAGAACCTTTTATACTACAGGTGGCTCATCCCAAAGTATTGGTGCTATGGTGTACTTAGCTATGCTTCATAGCAAAAAAAGGCAGGATAAACAAAAAATTTTGGCCGCTAGAAACGCCCATAAGGCCTTTTTGCATGCTTGTGCGTTGTTGGATTTAAATGTCCAATGGGTTTATCCACAACAAGAAACCACCCTTTGCGCTTGCCCTATATTGCCAAAACAGCTTGATGAGATTTTGGGTTCTCTAGAGATTTTGCCCTTTGCCTTTTATATTACCTCTCCTGATTATTTAGGGGGAATGGCGGATATTATGGGGCTTTCTGAGGTATGTAAGAAATATGGCGTTCCTCTTTTGGTGGATAATGCCCATGGGGCATACCTACGTTTCTTGCAGCCATCCTTACACCCATTAGACTTGGGGGCGGATATGTGTTGCGATTCTGCCCACAAAACGTTACCCGTTTTAACTGGTGGTGGGTACCTTCATGTTAGTAAAAGCGCCTTGGAATCTTTTCAAGAAGACGGAAAGAAAGCATTGTCTTTATTCGGGTCTACCAGTCCATCCTATTTAATATTACAATCATTGGATTTGTGTAACCGTGCTTTAGCAGAAGGATATGGGGATAGAATTCTTGCGTGCCAAAGGGATATAGACCTGCTTGCCCTAAAATTGCACAAAAAGGGATATGCCTTACACCATGTTGAACCCCTTAAGCTGGTGATTCAAAGTGGAAAGATGGGTATACTTGGGCATGATCTGGCAGAGCGTTTAAGAAAAAGCGGCATAGAAGTAGAATTTGCCGATGCAGATCATTTGGTCTTTATGTTTACACCAGAAAATAAGGCCTCGGATTTTGAATTGGCTGAGGATGCCTTAGAGCCAGTAATTTCACAGGGAGTTAAGGCGCCCAGGACTGTTTTGCCTTCCAGAGGGGAGCAGGTTATGTCTATCCGGCAAGCCATGTTTGCCAAGAGATGTAGTGCTTTGACACAGCAGTCGTTGGGGCGGATTTGTGCAACACCTGTTGTTTCTTGCCCACCGGCTATCCCCATTGCTATTAGCGGGGAGCGCATCACCCAAGAGATGATAGACCTATTTTTTCTTTATGGCATAGAGGAAATTGACGTGGTGGTAGAGGAATAGGACACAGGTGGGTTCTGTTATGTAATCAAAATTGAAAGTGATTTCCAACTTCGGCGTGCAGTTTATGCACGCTTATTTTATGTAAATCAATCTTTAAAATAAAGGCCGGTTGAAAGGGGTAAAAGAAGGGATATGATTGAAAAAGAGAAGAAAAATGATACGATGAGGCATATTTTGACTTGATGGTAGAGGTTTAGAAAGGCGTGTTTGTATGTTCACAGAAGTAATGGTTTCCGTTCCTAATTTTATTATGCTAATGATTGCGTGTTTTTTGGCGGGGTTTTTGGACTCTATTGCTGGGGGTGGTGGATTAATTTCCTTGCCTGCATATACGCTGACGGGTATGCCAATGCATTTGGTTTACGGTTGCAACAAATTTTCTGCGGCTTTTGGAACAACAGTTGCAACTTTGCGTTACTGGAAGCACAAAATGCTGGACATTCATGTGGGGATATTAGCGGCGGTTGGAGCTTTTTTTGCATCGGCATTGGCGGCTAAGGTTGTACTTTATTTAAGCGACAGTACGTTGAAAACAATGATGTTGGTGATATTGCCCATAGCAGGGGTGATTACCATTGTAAATAAAAATATGGGGGGAGAGAACCTGTCTGACTCCTTCTCAAATAAGAAAAAAGTAGCTTTTGCATTATTAATTGGTGGCTTTATCGGGTTTTATGATGGGTTGGTTGGCCCTGGGACAGGAACGTTTGCATTGATGGCTTTTTGTCTGATTATGAAATACGATATGCGCACGGCATCGGGAAATGCAAAATGCTTAAATTTAGCATCTAATTATGCGGCGTTAGTGGTATTTTTAATTAAGGGAACTGTTTACTTGCCCATTGCCATTCCAGCGGCTCTGTTTGGCATTGCTGGCAATTTTATTGGGGCAGGTGTTGCTATAAAAAGGGGAACAAAGGCCATCAAATTGATGTTAATGGTGGTGATTGTATTGCTGTTTTTGAAAATGGCGTCAGATGTGTTATTCTAAAAGGGATACAGCTTTGAAGTAAAGGGGAAATTATTATCTATTTTTGAGATGATTTATGAAGAAAAAAAAAGCAGAAGCGATTATAAACCAGCCTTGGCTTCATTTTTTGCTTCTGCTTCTTTATTTAGAACAACAAGGTGCCTTCTGCTTTTGCCGATTCAATATCCTTTAGAATGCTTTTCTGTTTTTCATCAAACAACAGCTCTTTGTTATACTGGTAGTATTTTTCACTGCCATTTTCGCTGATAAATTTTACACTGTAAAAATTGGTGGTTAGTTCAGTGATAAAAATAACCATTTCTTGACCAGCACCAAAGGCTTCCTCTAAAAACAAGAAGGCATTATCCAATTCATATGTGGAGGTATCAATGATAGTTTGGCGGGTCTGCACTTCGTTGGAAAAGATGGTTTTGACTTCTTGGAAGACTTCATCTTTGTCTTGAAGGCCTAGGCCTTTGATTTGATTTTCAAAGGCTAATAGTTTTTCTATGGTCATAAGGCGGCTTTTCTTTGTGCTTTGATCCAAAAGTTCCGTCTTTTGTTCTTGACGATAGGCGTTTTCTTTTTCCTCTATAAAGCTTTCCATGAGTTTTTCCCATGGGGTTTCCTTGCAATAAGGGCTTTGGAAACGATCCTTTAATTCTAATAAGCTCTGATGCAACTCGGTGGTAAATAAATCGCGTTCATATGCCAATCTAAAGTCATCAGAAAGACGGCTTAGTAGTAACCCAAGCACACTAAGTTTTTCATCAAAAGAGGCGGTAGATAGCTTTGAAACTGCCTGAGGAGTGAAGGTACCCTTCAAAATATCCTCCACATGGTAGTCTGTTTTATATTTATTATAAAGGTCTAGATAATTGGCAAAATCTCGGGCTATTTTTTGATGTTGCAAGTATTGAGCAATCATGCTGGCATCAATGGCAATGCCCATGGTTTCGTAAACCTTTAATATGGTGGAGAGATCCTCCCAACCTCTGGCGGTCACAAATCGTTTACCATCCACGGTGGTCTCCATGGCATAGAAATTATTTTTCTTTATTTCCAAGTAGGACATAATGGCCCCATGAACAGAGTGCTTATAGGCATATTCTTTCCAAACCTGGAAGTCAGGCTCCACATCGATTTTTTTAACACGATCCAAGGTAACAACGTCAAATTCTCGAACACTCTTGTTATATTCGGGGGGATTGCCCGCTGCAACAATCAGCCAGCCTTCGGGAACACTATGGGCACCAAAGGTTTTTGCTTGCAAGAACTGAAGCATGGCGGGGGCCAAGGTTTCCGAGGCACAGTTAATTTCATCAATAAATAAAATCCCCTCAGTCAGACCCGTTTCTTCCATTTTGTTGTAAACTGAGGCGATAATTTCACTCATGGTATACTCTGTAACAGCATATTCTTTGCCGCCATACTCCTTATGACTAATAAAGGGAAGGCCAATGGCACTTTGGCGCGTGTGATGGGTAATGCTATAGGAAACTAGGCCCACACCACACTCCCTAGCAACTTGTTCCATAATGGCGGTTTTGCCAATACCTGGGGCACCCATGAGCAAAACAGGGCGTTGACGAACGCGGGGAATTAGGTATTCACCAAATTCATTTTTTATGAGATAAGCCTCTATGGCTCTTTTGATTTCTTCTTTTGCTTGTTTTATATTCATACTCTTTTCTCCTTATCATAAATAGAGAGGTCATCGGGACCAAGAACGACTTTCATTGCCCAAGGGGGTACATTTAAGTCCAAATATTCTTCGTGAAAAAATACAAAGGCTGTATCGTAGGTTGGACGATGACGAGGAAATATGCCATAGCCATCGGTGAAATAGATCAAGCCTTTTAGATTTTGAAATGATTTTTCTAGGATAAGCTTGTCTACATATTCGAACACAGGGCGAAAATCGGTACCACCACTGCCCATAAGGCGAAAGTTTTCCATATATTTTTCTAACTCCTCTTGGGAGGTTATGATGACATCTTGTTGCACCTTGGCGTCACTTTGAATGATGTGAATGTTAACTTTGTGAAAAAAGGATTCACTGCTTTTTAAAATGGCGTAGGTTTCTTCTAAAAAACGACTTACTGTCTGGCCTTCGCAGGATTCTGAGGTGTCGATGGCAATGACCAATTCTTCAATTTTTTTCACTTCTTTATATTCTAAAGATTCAATCAAAGGCAAATTTCCGTATAAAGATAAGCCGTAGGTATAAAAGATATAATCATAAGAATCATCATCTACCCTGAGGTCTTCCTTTAGGGTGACAAACTTTTCGAGAAATTGACGGTAGTCATACTTCTCTCTATTTTCTATCTTTAAAATTTGCAGCAAATGGCCAGCATTTTCCCCCATTTCCTTTGAGAAGGTTTCCAAATTGGTTTCCATTTTCCCTCCAATTTGTTTCCATTTTTCTTCCATATCTTTTTGTTTTTGCTGGTTCTGTTTTGTTTGATCTTGGTTTTCCTGTTTTTCCTCGTTGCTTTGGTTATCATTATCCTGATTTTGGTCGTCTTCTTTTTTATGTGCCCAAAAAACATGATCATCCACCCAAAATTCAAGCTGCAATTTTCCAAATTCTTTTTCGGAAATATGACGTTGGGATAAAATTCGGTAGATGCCTTCTGCTGAAAGTACCTTTAGCTCTTTTTTTAGCTCAGTATACATTTCATTTCTACGGTCAGAAACCACAAGGTGGGTGGCCTTTGCCGGCAGAGCGTCAATGATAGATTCTACGGCAATGTCACAAGCCAGGCCCCAAAGGGATTCATCCCGTTTCCCTGTATGGAAGGGATGGCGGAAAATACAATGAAGTAGCATATGCAAATAAAGGCGGTTGACCAACACGGGATCGGATTGGTAGCGTTGAACAAGATAACGAGGGTTAAACAAGATTTTTTCCCCGTCTGTTCCTACATAAAGGGAGGAAAGATTCATTTCATATCGCAGACCGCTTAGAGCCATATCTAAAAATCGCAAGGAAAGATATAATTCGTTGCGAGAGGCATTTAAAATTGCACTGCCGATTTGTATCAGCCGTTGATGGTTTTCGTTCATAGTTGCCTCCTTTACAAATCAAAGGTTTTTTTCTTTGGAGTCGTAGCTGTTTTATGCTGATAATCCATAAGAAAACTTAGTATTTCGGTTTTTTTCTTTTTTTGAGCCAGTTCAATAATCTGAGGTAAGGTTTCTTGTGTAAACAAACTCCATTGTGTGAATTTACGGATTACCTCTAAGTTATTTTGTTCTAAAAAGTAGGCCGTTGCAAAAATCAGATGCTCCCGTACATAGGTAAGATAAGTTTCACGCCTATTTTCTTGTAATCGGTAGGGATAGGAAAGGCGATACACCGCCAGCAATAATACCAAAACTGCTGCATCTTCCCTTTTGGTTAGATAAAACAATTCATCGTATCTACGGAAGTCAATATCCGAATTACGGATACACTGGCGAAACAAGTGGCCAGTGCCATAATTTATTTGGTGGAACTGCCTTGCGGGGGTGTCTTCGATATACTCATACTGAAAATCGGGTATCAGAAGTTTAACCCTTGCATCAGGAAAATCTATGGTTAGCAACAATTCATGATTTAAAACTGCAATCAAATCAGATACGTTTTTACATTGTCCGAAATGAATTTCGTATAAACAATCACAATTCAAAAACAACCCTGTTTCCAAATGTTCAACGCTTTGGGGAATATTTATTTTTACCATTGAACGGCAATTATAAAAGGCATAGCGGCCAATAGAGTGAACTCCGTGGGGAAGCTGAAGGGCTTTTAAGCAGCGACAATCGTAAAATGCATACCCGCCAATTACTTTCGTGTTTTGGGGGAGCATCAGTGATTCCAAGGAAAGACAGCCTGAAAAAGTATGTGGCGCAATTGTTTCTAGGGCATCAGGTAGAGGCACACTACGCAAGGCGGTACAGCCGGAGAAGGCGTGGCTTCCAATGTGACTGATGGTGTCAGGAAGGATGATACGTGTAATAGCATCACCATGATCTTGTGGGAGAGCAGAAGTTCTTTCCTCAAGCGCTGGGCAAAAGCAAAGTTCTGCCATACTTTCCTCCTCTGCTAAGGGCTGTTCCTGTAAAATAGCAAAAGCGTAATCTGAGATGGCTATAACAGGTTTGCCGTTGATGCTTTCTGGGATATTTAATTGGCTTGCTCTGCCTTTTGCACCTAAAATGGTAATGCCCTGAGCAGAATCTTTATAATATAACATAACCTGTTTTACTGATTTCATAATTGTATCCTTTTCTATTTTAATCTTCTGTCCCATTATACTTCTTTCTCATGGGTGGTGTCAAAAAAAGCGCGTGGAATTTAGAAAAAATTGGATATAATAGTTGTTAAGTGAAACTTTTTAATGGGACTATTATGTTATTGTAATGTTTTGCAAAATTGAAACTGTTAATCTTGAAAAATATGGGTTTTTTTCTTGGCTTTGGATGAAACGAAACCAAAGTTATTTCTGAATGATGTTTAGGGGGTATTCTTTGCATTCCTTAGTTTCTATCGTATCTGGTATTTTAACTGCCGCGGCTTTTAGTGGAGAGAAATGCTCCGTTTTTGTTTTTGTTTCGTTGGTACCGCTTTTTGTAGTGGGAAAGAGAAGACAAATGGCTAAAAACGTGGCTTTGTTTGCATTTAGTTATTATGTGATTTTAATGCTATGGCTATATCGGCTGACTGCCATGGCAAGTCCTATTTGGCTAACGGTGGGCATTGTGGTGATCGGGCTGAGCATGGCTTTTTTGTATTGGTTGCCGTTTCATGTTTTTAAACCCAAAGGGATATTAGAAATAATTGCAGTATTTACTCTGGCGGATATGATGCCTTCTTTCTTGGGACCCCTTTCCTTTCCTTGGGGGCGTCTTGGGGTGATATTGACTCCTAACCCAGAGTTGATTCAAATTGCATCCATGGCTGGTGCAGTTGGTGTTACGGCTATGATTGTTGCTGTAAATGTATTACTGGCAAAGGCGGTTCGAGGGTGGCAACCCAAATATCTTTTGATTGCGGTATTTATAGTCTGTGGGAACTATATTTATGGAAGTATGGTTTTAAAAAATCCCATTGAACAAAGGAATGCACTGCGTGTTTCTGCAATACAAGGGGGGATTGGTTCAATGGGAAAATGGCAAGCCACCACAGATGAAACACTGGAGAGATATTTCTCATTATGCGAAGAGGCCCTTGTCCAAGGGGGAGAATTATTAATTTTGCCTGAAACAGCATTTCCCATGACACTAAAAGGGGAGGTGCTGGATAGGCTTCTGGAATTTTCTAGTGCAAATCAAGGGGAGATGATAGTTGGTGGATTTTTTCGGGAAGAGGACGGAAGGCTTTATAACTCCTTGGTTAATCTTAGAAACGGAACTAGGTATCATAAACAAAAGCTAGTTCCGTATGGGGAGTTTGCACCTTTTGCTAGATTCTTTGGGCATACCAACAATCTGTCATTTGGTGAGGAAATTTTATTGATTCAAACAGAGGTGGCAACGGTTGGTGCTATGATCTGTTATGACAGTATATTTAGCCCCATTATGCGTCAAAGTGTAAAAGATGGGGCAAGTTTGTTGGTTGTTTCTTCCAATGACTCTTGGTTTGAGCATACGCCTGCGCTATATCAGCATCATGCCCATGGTATTATGCGAGCGGTAGAAAGTCACAGGTATTTGGTAAGAAGTGCCAATACGGGAATTACGTCAGTGATAGATCCATACGGCAGGGTGGTTGATACTTATCCCCCATATTCATCGGGAGTATTAACGGCAGACGTATATTTGCAAGAAAATATAACGCCCTATGTTAAGTTTGGAGACTGGGTGGTTTATTTGGCACTGGGATATTTGTTATTCAGAAGACTTCATGCTTAGTTAGATCAGATTTACAACAGAAAAAGTAGCCTTTTGGGAGTTCGTATATAGGGTTGTTAGCCTAAGGCACAACTCAACGGGGTAGAAAACACCTCAGAATGATTTGATTTTGACCTAAATTTATTGCCCTACATATGGGGCAATAATGCCTAAGAGAACTTGATGGTTGATGCTACTGCAAGGGGACGGACTGGTGCCGCAAAGTTGTGTACATCCAATGGGGGGATTTGAACAGGCTACATCAAAAGTAAGAGGTAGTCTATTACAATTACGTACCCCAGTAAAGGAAAAGCTCAAACGAAGATATAAGAAGTGCTTTTTAAGCCCTCATATATTCAGCCGAATATATGAGGGCTTTATCATTGCTTTAGATTTAAAACAGCAGTATCTGTGCTAGTGGAATGAAATGCTTACTGCAGCAGTAAACCATATTTGATATTTTAGTGGGTGGGGGATCTAAGACTCTGTCCCATGAAAAAGCCTCTCTAAAGTCAGTACACGCCTCCTGTTTAACACGTGTTTTTGATTTAAAAAATTTCTTTGCGGTTTACAATGGAAAAATATTCACCCATACAACAACCCATAACGGCCACGTTACAGCTGTAAAATTCCCAAATTTCATTGTGATGCTCAACCACAGCACCCTGTAAGATGCCATTTAGCATAGCCTTGCTACGAGCAATTTCATTTTTAGGGAAGATGGATAAAAATTCCTCTAAGCTCCCTTCAAAAGCTATTTCTTTTGGTAGAGATGTATTACCAACCATAAGCCAAGACTCCACTTGCCTTGGAGAAAGCAGATGCCCTAGGATTCCACCTGTCTTGAGCCATTCCGCTTTTGCAACGGAGCTATGACTGAGGCAAACTAAAATTTCTGAATATTTGTTTCTACAATTTTCAATTTTATCTGCAAACATAGAAAAGCCTCCTTATAGAGTAATAGGCATTGACCGCAGTCAATGCCTAAGAATTGGACAAAAGTATAAATGAGGTGATAGTCAACACTTTTCTTAAAATAAGGGGGAAGATACCCCAATTGTAGCCGAAAGGAATATTAGTGGGAAGCTTTTACCTTAATCCAAAGTTCCGCCAATTTTTGCTTCAAAACAGGGTTATCTTCGAAGACTTCATCCTTATCATAGTCTGTTCTGGGCAGATATGCTTCGTTCTCACCGTAGGTTCCATCAGGTGCAGCCATATCATCTAAGACTTCCTGATTGGAGGAGGAATATCCCACAGTTTCTGAGTTGTCATAGGAAGCATCATAGGTTAAAACATAATTGATGAATTCATGGGCTAAAAGCGGATTTTCTGCGTTAGCGGGGATAACCATAGCATCGCTCCACAGGTTTGTGCCTTCTGTAGGTAAGAAGAAACTCATATCCTCATTTTCATCCAAAATAGTTGCAGCATCACCGCTGTAAACAACAGCAATATCTTTATTTCCGTTAATCATTCCATCGATTACTTCATCAGTAACATAAGCAGGATCCATGGTGTTATTCATTTCTAACAACCAGTTATAAGCTGCTTCGATTTCACCTTCATCTTCGGTATTCATGGAGTAGCCCAAAGCTTTTAAAGCCATCATGAAAGAGTCTCTTTCGGAGTCGTAAACATAAATGTGGCCTTTGTAAGTTGTGTCATGAAGGATGTTATAGCCTAATTTTTCTACGTCAGCAGGATCTACGTTATTATGATTGTAAACAATACCTACGTTACCCCAGAAATAAGGAACGGAGTATGTGTTGTTTGGGTCGTAGGGAAGATTTTTCACACCTGTTGCCAGATTAGAAATATTAGGGATTAAAGATAAATCTAATTCCTGCACCATATCCTCAGAAATCAATCTTTCAATCATATAATCAGAGGGGACAAGGACATCATAAGCATCCCCTGCTTGCAGCTTTGTATACATCATTTCATTTGAATCAAAGTATTCAACGATTACTTTAACACCAAATTCATCTTCAAAATTGGAGATAAGGTCTTCGCCCATATATTCTCCCCAGTTATACAATTTCAGTGTGGAGGAGCCGTATTTTTCTTCGGCTGCTGCACTAGAGGAACTACCTCCGCCACATCCAGATAGCAATAATGCCGAACCAAGTGCCAATGCAATCATTTTTTTCATGTCACTTTTCTTCCTTTCTTCTCTTTAATGATAGGGATAATATTTACGATTAATAAAACCACCGTGATCAACAAAATTACCAAGGTACTTAAGGCGTTGATAGACGGATTTACACGTTTGCTCATGGTATACACCAAAATAGAAATATTATTTACACCGTTGCCCGTTACGAAATAAGAGATGACAAAATCATCAAAAGACATGGTAAAGGCAATCAATGCACCAGAGATAATTCCTGGCATAATTTGGGGAACGATAACTTTCCATAGAGCTTGCATTGGAGTTGCCCCTAGGTCTAGGGCGGCATCCGCCAAGTTTGGATCTAAGGATCGAAGCTTTGGTGTAACGCTTAAAATAACATAAGGAATACAAAACATTACATGGGCAAGCAACAAGGTTAAGAACCCTTTTTTTACACCCAAAGCGCTAAAGAACATTAACAACCCGATGGCAGTTACGATTTCGGGATTCATAATAGGTAGATTATTGACCTGTTCTACCACACCTCTCACCAGTTTACGGGATTTTGATAAACCAATTGCTGTTAATGTACCCACAATTGTAGAAATAATGGTAGCTAAAACAGCGATAATTACAGTGTAGGCGATAGCCTCCATCATAGTCGAATCGGAGAACATTTTCTCATACCAACGGAAGGAGAAACCTTCAAATCTTGTCAAAGACCTTGAGCTATTGAAGGAGAAAAGAATAATGTAGAGAATTGGTGCATAAAAGAAGATTGCAGTTACACCCAATAAAATTTTCGAGAACAGGCTCGTATTTTTCTTATCCATTATTTACTCCCCCTTCCATTTGCCGTAGGGTCTTTGTCTACTTTCTTGGTTATATACATGGACATCATAATAATGACGGCCATTACCAAGGAAATAGCACTACCGAAGTTCCAGTCACCAGAGGTTAAGAATTCGGTTTCAATGACATTACCAATCAATACATACTGTCCGCCGCCCAAAAGCTTTGGAATAAAGAAACTGGATACGGCAGGTAAAAAAACCAAGGTGATACCGCTGATTACCCCGGGCAGGGAAAGGGGCAGTGTGATTTTTAAGAATGACTGCACCCCATTTGCACCCAAATCGCTGGCAGCTTCCAAATAGCTTTTATCCATTTTCGTAAGGGAAGTATATATTTGTAAAATCATAAAGGGAATGAAATTATAAACCATGCCTAACACCACGGCAAAGGTGGTGTGTATCATGGTGATTGGACCAATGCCCAAAAGACCAAGCAGGCGGTTGATAATCCCTTCATCCTGCAAAATACCCATCCACGCATAGGTACGAACCAACATATTAATCCAAGTTGGTAACGTAATTAAAAGCACCCAAAACATTTTGCTTTTTTCACTGCGGTTTGCAATGACATATGCAATAGGATAACCTAATATAATACAGATTACTGTTGTTATGACAGCAATATATAGGGAGCGCTTGAGCACACTCATAAATACCTTATCGCTGAAAAAACGAGTAAAATTCTCCAATGTAAAGCGGATTGTTGCCACGTCATTACCCTCATGGGTAAAGGCGTACAGCATAATTAAGAGCATTGGAAGGACGATGATAATTACCATCCAGGCGATATAGGGCAAAGCCATATTTCGAAATTGTCTCATGGAACACCCTCCCCTCAGTTTTCCTTAGTCATGATATGAATATCTTCTGGTTGGAAGGTTAGACCTACCTCGGCACCGATGTCATAACGGTCGGTAGTATCTATTTTATATTCGTAGCCTTCGGTGGCAAAAGTTACTTCATAAACACCTGGGGTTACGGTTTCGGGATCGAAGTTATATTTTACGTTGGTAATTTCAACAGATGTGCCGTCTTCCAAGCTCCAGGCAGTGGCATTGGCCCAAGTTTTGAGGTCCGTTTCCAAAGCGATGGATTCATGAATTTCATCGGCTTTTTTGAAGAAATTAACGGCGAAAATTTCCTCCTGATACTCTTTATTTGCAATACGGTTTTCATCTTTTACAATCATATTTACTGTGACTGAGGTGCCAGCAGCAGTTGAGAATGTAACGGGATAGCTTCCGTTTTCTTTTTTGATTGAGTAGCTAATTTCTTTAATGGAAATAAACTCATCTGTTTCTGGGTCCCAAGCCTGTGCATCGGCACGGGCAACGATGGTACCCTCATCTAATTCGTCAACATCATCTACATCCAAATAAAAGTCGTTGGCAGACATTTTTTCGTTAGCATTTTCGTTGTAGACTGGACGGTCATCGGAAACCATCATTTTAACAGTGATGGAGGTACCCACTTTTGTTTCCACTACGGTTTCGTAATGAACTCCTTTAAAAAGAACAGATTTTACGATGCCTTTCAGTTTGCCGTCGGCACGAGGGACAATATCCAAATCCTCAGGGCGGATAACCACATCAACTTTCTCGCTGGGAGCAAAGCCAAAATCCACGCATTTAAACTTTTTATCTTCAAACATAACCAGATAATCTTCCAGCATAACGCCATCAATGATATTACTCTCGCCAATGAAGTTGGCAACATATTGATTAACGGGCTCGTTATAAATATCTGTGGGGGAACCGATTTGTTGGATTTCCCCTTCTTTCATAACCACGATTTTATCAGACATGGTAAGGGCTTCTTCCTGATCATGGGTAACGTAAATAAAGGTAATGCCAACCTCTTGCTGGATTTTTTTTAGCTCCTGTTGCATTTCTTTTCTCAGCTTTAGGTCTAACGCACCCAAGGGTTCATCCAAAAGAAGTACGCTAGGCTCATTTACCAAGGCACGGGCAATGGCAACTCGTTGCTGTTGACCACCACTCATTTCGGTAACGTTACGGTCGGCATATTCTTCAAGATTTACTAACTTAAGCATACGTTTTACCTTTTGCTCAATTATATCCTTTGGTTCTTTTTTAATTTTTAAACCAAAAGCGATATTGTTATATACATTCATATGGGGGAACAAGGCGTATTTCTGGAATACTGTGTTGATTTCCCGTTTATAAGGGGGAACTTTACTGATTTCTTCCCCATCAAAAAGAACGTGTCCTTCCGTTTGCGTCAGGAACCCACCCAAAATACGCAATAGCGTTGTTTTGCCACAACCACTGGGTCCAAGCAATGTAACGAATTCGTTCTCATAGATATCTAAATTAATACCTTTTAAAACTAATTTGCCGTCAAAGTCTTTGACGATATTTTTGAATTGAATCAGCTTTTTCATGTCTGCCTCCCATCATATCAGAATAACGGCGGCGTTGAGATCCAAAGGACCTTTGCCTTCGTTTTTTTGTCGTTTCTCAAAAAATGGCTTGTTTTTCCAGAAAGGTAGAATGTTTCTCCTTTGTGCACAGTAAAACTTTCATCTTGGCAGTCTAGGGTAATACTGCCTTCCAATACATACCCAAATTCTTCACCACTGTGGGGGTCCATCTGAAAAGATTCTCCTCCCTGGGGTAATTCAATCATGATGGGCTCCATTTCATTTTTTTGTGTGTTGGGCACAATCCAGTGGATGGTATAATGCTCTCTCTCATCGACAAAAAAATCCTTTTTGCGAAATACCAATTTTTCTTGTTTTTCTTCTTTGAAAAATTCGGATAAAGTAGTCCCCAATGCTTCTACGATATCATTTAAGGTAGCAATGGAAGGAGACGTAAGGTTTCTTTCCATCTGGGACAAGAAACCCTTGGTTAGTTCGCTGCGGCTGGCCAGTTCTTCTAGGGTAAGACCTTTTTGCACACGAAGCTGTTTGATTTTATGTCCGATATCCATCCTCAACAACTCCTTCTAAGTTTGGAATTTAGCAACACTAAACTTTAGTATTATTTTTACTAAACCTCAATTATTATACAGCAAATACGTTATAATGCAATAAAAATTAAACAAAAAATTCGATATATAAAACTTTTTGACATTATGTATTAAAAAGGCACTTTTTTTAATTGCTTTTTTAGTTTGTTCGCTTATAGCAATGAGGTGGGAGGGTTTTGCAGATTGCCGATAAAAGCTTTGGTTTAGTATTACAAAACATTTCAGAGATGTCTTATAAACACGTGGAAGGCAAGGAGAGGGTTTCGGAATTCAGGGAGTAATAAGAAAAAATGATGAAATTTTTATGTATAATAGGGTTTTTCTCTGTTGTTTTGACGAGATGAGGTGAAAATTGAAAAAATATGGATTTTATTTATATGAAAACATACAGGTATTTTGCCGAGAATCCTTGAAAAAATCACCATTATAACTGTATTTAATAAAATACATTCTTTGAAAAATTTCATTGACAGCAATGGGTTTTTATGGCTTAATAAGTACATGTTTTTATAAAAGTACATTATATTAAGGTTGGAATGCCATCATGAAAGGGGAATAGAAGTTATGGTACGTTTTGCAAAAAGGCTGGAACTTTTGGACAGTTCAGATATTGGTGATCTTTTAAAGCTCATCGCTAGACCCGACATTATTTCTTTTGCAGGCGGTTTGCCCGCACCCGAGTTGTTTCCTGTAGAAGAATTAAAGCAGGCCGGCATTGCGGTCATGGAAGAAATGGGCACCGTTGCGTGTCAATATTCCTCTACCGAAGGTCTTCCTCAGCTAAGACAAAAAATTGCGGAGAGAATGAAAGAAAAAAATAATATTGTCACGAACCCAGATCAAATTTTGATTACCAGTGGTTCTCAGCAGGGTCTAGATTTTGCTGCTAGGGTATTTGTTGACGAGGGCGATGTAATTTTGATGGAAAGTCCATCCTATTTAGGAGCAATTAATGCTTTTAAAGCTTGCGAGCCTACATTTATGGAAGTACCTACGGATGACGGTGGTATGATTATGGAAGAATTGGAAAAAATTCTCGCTACCACAGATAATGTTAAGATGATTTATGTAATTCCTGATTTCCAGAATCCCACAGGTCGCACATGGTCCTTGGAAAGAAGACAGAAATTCATGGAAATTGTCAATAAATATGAAATCCCTGTAATTGAGGATAATCCCTACGGTGAGTTGCGTTATGAAAATGCCAATATACCAGCTTTGAAATCATTAGACACAAAAGGTTTGGTTGTTTACCTTGGAACATTCTCCAAGATTATGGTTCCAGGCTTCCGATTGGGTTGGGTTTGCGCAGAGGATGAAATTCTGTTAAAGTTTAACACCATTAAACAGGGTGCAGATTTACAGTCTTCAACATTAACACAGCTTCAGGCAAACAAATTTATGGATCTTTACGACCTAGATGAACACGTAGCTAAGATTAAAGAGGTTTACAAACACAGACGGGATGTTATGATGAATGCAATGAAGGAGCACTTCCCCGCAGAAGCTAAATTCACCTATCCTGATGGCGGCTTATTTACATGGGTTGAATTGCCTTCCTACATTAATACAAAAGAAATGGCATTGCAGTGTTTGGAAAAGAAGGTTGCATACGTTCCAGGTGGTAGCTTCTTCCCCAATGGTGGAAAGAACAGTTGCTTTAGGATGAACTATTCTTGTATGAGTGATGAAAAAATAATTGAAGGCGTAAAGGCATTGGCTGATGTTATTCGAGCAAACTTGAAGTAAAAGGACAGCTAATTGAACAAATCGTCGTGTATGGTCGTGCATCGTAGTGCATGGTGTAAAAGTAAGACCCTCTCGAAACATCCAAAGATGGATGGAATTCGGAGGGTTTTTCTATTAAAAATGAGATAAAGTTTCTTAAAAAGAAAATGTTAAAATGGTGGTATGTAAGTTTTTTTAATAAATTTAAGGCGAAAAATAAATCATGTTTAAAAATACATACAAAAATAATGGAGAATACAGATGCCCTTTTGGTTGAATTGTTTTTATATAAGTACAATTTTGGGGTCGTATTTTAAGAAAAATTGAAAATTGTTTTGGTTTTTGTACAAAAAAATACTTATTTGAGAATGGGTTTTATGCTATTTTTCAGCAGTGCCTTTTTCAATTTGCATTGACTTTGTTGATTTTTTGTGTTTTAATAAGGTTAAAGAGGAATATTTTAATTGATTTGTCAATGTACTAGAAAAATAAGCCCCTTGTCAGACAACGATTATTTTTTGATTTTTAAGGAGGAAGAACCCTATGGTACGTTTTGCAGACAGAATGAATCTTTTGACTGGCTCTGAAATTAGAGAGTTGCTTAAGCTTACATCTCAGCCTGATATTATTTCTTTTGCAGGTGGTATGCCCGCACCCGAATTATTTCCCGTTGAAGGCATGAAAGCTGCATCAGTTAAAACTTTGGATGAAATGGGCCGTGTTGCCCTGCAGTATACTTCTACAGAAGGTATTCCTGCACTTAGACAGAAAATTGTAGATAGAATGAAAGCAAAAAACAATATTGATACAGATATTGACCATGTTTTGGTTACCAGTGGCTCTCAGCAAGGCCTTGATTTTTCTGCCCGTGTTTTCTTAAACAAAGGCGATGTTGTACTTTTGGAAAGCCCTTCTTACTTAGGTGCCGTTAATGCGTTTAAGGCTTGTGAACCTAACTTTATTGAAATTCCTACCGACAACAACGGTATGATTATGGAAGAATTGGAAAAAGTTCTGGCTTCCACTGAAAATGTAAAAATGATTTATGTTATTCCTGATTTCCAGAATCCCTCCGGCAGAACATGGACATTGGAAAGACGTGAGAAATTCATGGAGATTATCAATAAATTTGAAATTCCTGTTATCGAAGATAACCCTTATGGCGAATTGCGTTTTGAAAACGAAAACATGCCTTCTTTGAAATCTTTGGATACAAAGGGCTTGGTTATTTTCTTGGGTACATTCTCTAAGATTTTAGCCCCTGGCTACAGATTGGGTTGGGTTTGCGCAGAGGATGAAATTCTTGCAAAATTTAACTTTATGAAACAGGCTTCTGACCTTCAGGCTTCTACTGTTGCTCAGTTGGAAACAAACACTTTCTTAGAAATGTACGATTTGGATGAGCACGTAGCAAAGATCAAAGAAGTATATCGTAAGAGACGTGACTGTATGTTGAAAACAATGGAGGAACATTTCCCTAAAGAATGCACATGGACACACCCCGATGGTGGTTTGTTTACATGGGTTGTATTACCTGAATATATGAACGCAAAAGAATTGGCAAAACAGTGCTTAGAACAGAAAGTTGCATATGTTCCAGGTGGCGGTTTCTTCCCTAACGGTGGACATGAAAATACATTCCGTATGAACTACTCTTGCATGCCTGAAGAAAAGATTGCAGAAGGCATTAAGCGTATTGCTGACGTAATCAAAGCAAACTTGAGATAATCTTGTTTCTTTGAGCATACAAACCATAACTCCATATGCATAGGACCCTCGTAGTTACATCTGCGGGGGTCTTGTGTTATAGAAAAAAGCAAAAAACTTGGGTGTATTTTACCCAGTTTTTTTTATTTCGTAAAATAAAAGTGGGTTCATTTTGAGCCTGGAAGCTAGAGGTGTTACAGATTATTGGATACTTTCCCCTTCTATATATTCTTGTTCTATGCTGTTTAATAATGGCATAAACTTTGTATGAAGGGAGGCGGTGTCAGTGGAGCAAAAAGGTGGCAGAGGACAACAACTCGGCCTAAGCCTTTTTGGACTTTTGCTTTTTCTGCTATCCATACCGCTTTTTTTGCAGATGGGTGGTGGACGATGGCTTTTGGCGGAAGTGCTGCCGGGACAAGTACCCCATGGGTCATTGTCTATACAAAGTCTGTGGTCGGAAAAAGAGACGACTAAGGAAAGTGCTACTGTTGCTATTTGGGGTGTTAAGGATGTGGAGTTTGAACAAAAGCACGAAATACATAGCGGCGGAGAAGGTTTGGGCATTACAGCTGAAGTTCTTGAAAAGATGAAGGACTTTTCGTACTTGAAAAGCAACTTTTATACCGTGGATGCAAGAACGACTCTATTAGAAGGTGATATTAATGTGGATGAGGCCTTGTCAATGGATTTTTCCATACAACCCACTACAAAAGAGCCTAAGATTTTGATATTTCATACACATACCAATGAGGATTTTGTTGATAGCGATATGTCCAAAGGGCTTGATGAAGGGATATGTGGGGTTGGTGAGGAGCTCAAACGAATACTGGAAGAGGACTATGGTATTGGGGTATTGCACCATACGGGAGTTTATGATGTTGTAAATGGTGTTGGTCAACGGACGGGGGCATATGAACGTAGTGGCCCAGCGGTTGAGGAGATATTAAAAAAGTACCCATCCATTGAGGTATGTATTGATTTACATCGAGATGGCGTGCCTGATGACACAAGGCTTGTTACCCAAATAGAAGGGAAATCTTGTGCAAAGGTAATGTTTGTAAATGGAATTTGTCGTTTAAGTAAAAATGGTCAGCCTGAGCCTGTTACGTGGTTGGATAATAAGTATATCAAACAGAATCTGGCTTTTAGCCTTCAGATGCAAACATTGGCAGGACAAAACTACCCTGGGTTTACAAGGAAAATTTATCTGAATCCCTATCGGTTTATTTTACACTATATGCCCCGTTCTGCACTAATTGAGGTGGGTGCGCAGACGAATACCAAGCAAGAAGCAAAGAATGCAATGAAGCCACTGGCTAAAATTTTGGCAGAAGTACTATTGAATGATACCCCTTAAAGGAGAACTTTAGGGGGTTTTTTGTTTGCACAGATTAGGTATTTGAGGTAAAATAAATCAAACTTAATAGAGTGGGGGTATGATCCCCTAATTTTGATAAATGCTACTTGAGTAGGGCATTATTGGGATGGGAGTGGAAATATGATGAAGATAGAAAAAAACACCATACTATTTGATTTAGATGGCACATTGACGGATTCGGCTGAGGGGGTTATTCGTTCAGCACAGCATATGCAGGAGAAGATGGGCATTGAAAAATGGTCCGATAAAGACTTGAAGTTTATTGTAGGGCCACCGTTGATAAAAACCTTTACTGAAGATTTTAATATGAATCAGGAAGATGCCCATAGAGCATTGGAATTTTTTAGAGAAAGATATGCAACAGTTGGGTTGTTTGAGAACAAGGTCTATGAAGGTATTCCTGAAATGTTGCAGGAATTAAAGAAAAAGGGGAAGCGCTTGGCAGTTGCAACTTCTAAAAAAGAGGAAACAGCAGTGCGAATTTTGAAGCACTTCAAAATTGACCAGTATTTCGAGGTGATTGGTGGGGATAATCGAGAACTTGGGAGAGACACAAAAGCCAAAGTGATTGCACATGTAATGGAGGTAATGAACGTATCAAAATCAGATGTAATTATGGTGGGCGATCGAAAGTTTGACGTTGAAGGAGCGCATTCAGTGGGGATTCCTTGTATTGCCATTGAATATGGCTATGGAGATAGAGATGAATTTGAAGCTTGTGGTGCTGATTATATAGGAGCTACGCCTCAGGCTGTTGTGAATATGTTTTAATTTGGGCAATGAAAGGGTAGTTGCAATTTTGCAACTACCCTTTTTGATGTCTAAGCATATTACTACACTGCGCAAAGACATAGAAAACTTTGAAAAGGCTTATTCAGTCTTTTTGTTTAAATCAAGGATTCCAAGTATACTTTATTAAATGCTATTGCTTTTGTGGTTACTGATTTTGCTGGGCCTCCAACAACATTTCTTGCTTCTACGCACTGCTTTACAGAGATAGCAGCATAAACACTTTCATTGAAAACAGGAGAGATGGCCTTATATTCCCCAAGAGAAAGGTCGTCCAAGTTGGTGTTGTTTTGTATACAATAAAGTACCAACTTCCCAATGATTTCATGGGCATCCCTAAAAGGAACACCTTGTTTCACCAGCCAGTCGGCAGCATCAGTTGCATTGGTAAAGCCGCCTTTTGCCGCTTCCAGCATGTTTTCCTCTCTTACGGTAACGGAGGCAATCATATTGGTGAATACGGGTACACACATTTTTATAGTATCTATGGCATCAAACAGTGCTTCTTTGTCCTCCTGCATATCTTTGTTATAAGCCAGAGGTAAACCCTTCATAGTAGTCAGAAGTCCCATTAGGTGGCCGTACACTCTGCCTGTTTTGCCACGGATTAGTTCAGCCATATCTGGGTTTTTCTTTTGAGGCATAATGCTTGAGCCTGTGGAATAGGCATCATCCAGCTCTATAAAGCGAAATTCATGGCTGCTCCAAAGGATAATTTCTTCGCAAAAACGGCTGAGGTGCATCATCATAATGGAAAGATTGGAAACGAATTCAACACAAAAATCACGATCAGAAACACCATCCATACTATTTTGCGTGATTGCAGAAAATCCCAGCTGCTCTGCAACAAAATCACGGTCTAAGGGATAGGTTGTGGTTGCCAATGCACCACTTCCTAAAGGCAATACATCTGTGCGTTTCAAGCAATCAGATAAGCGATCATAATCCCTTTTAAACATTTCAATATAGGCCAAAAGGTGGTGTGCAAGGGTCACCGGTTGTGCTCTTTGCAGATGGGTATAGCCAGGCATAATGGTTTCTGTATGCTTTCCAGCTAGGTTATTTAAAACTTCCATCAGTTCTTTTAGCAAGGACTGAACTGTTTTAATCTCTTTTTTTGTATACATACGTGTATCCAAGGCCACCTGGTCGTTTCGGCTTCTACCTGTATGCAGTCTCTTGCCAACATTGCCAATACGGCTAATTAGGATAGACTCCACGTTCATGTGGATATCTTCTGCTTTTTCGTCAAAGGAAATTTCCCCTTTTTCGATATCGGCCAGTATCTCTTGTAATGTGGTTATGATTAAATCGGAATCTTCCTTGGGTATAATACCCTGTTTACCAAGCATTGCTGCATGAGCTATACTGCCTGTAATATCTTCTTGATACATACGGCTGTCGAAGGAGATGGAGGAGTGAAAATGGTCGGTGAAGCTATCGGTAGATTTAGTAAAACGGCCGCCCCAAAGTTTCATAAAGCACGCATCCTTTCTTATCTTTGTTGTAAAATCACAGGGCTTTGCTCCAAACCCGCAGGCCATTTATGGACAATTGGGTATGGGGCAAAGCCCCAAAAAAGGTTTTCTAATTATTTGTTCTGGATATTTTGCATCATCATTGCACGAACCTTTAAAGGCAGACCAAACAGATTGATAAAGCCATCTGCATCTTTATGATTATAGAGCTCGCCTGTTGTAAAGCTTGCCATGGATTCATTGTACAGGCTGTAAGGAGATGTGGAGCCTGCAGAAATGATATTGCCTTTGTATAGTTTCATCTTGACAGACCCTGTAACAGTGGCATTTGTAAAGTCAAAATAGCTGCTCAACGCTTCTCTTAATGGCGTGAACCATTCACCACTATATACCAATTCAGTAAATTTGTTGCTTGCAACTTCGTTAAAGGCCTGGGTCTTTTTGTCTAAGCAAAGATATTCTAATTCCCGGTGTGCATAGTAGAGGATGGCGCCGCCGGGTGTTTCATATACTCCACGAGATTTCATACCTACTACGCGGTTTTCACAAATATCGGTAATGCCGATGCCGTTCTTTCCGCCGATTTCGTTCAGTTTTGTGAGTAAAGCAACGGGTGCTAACTTTTCTCCGTTTACTGCAACAGGAATACCAGATTCAAAATCAACGGTTACATATTCGGGTACATCAGGAGCATCTTCTGGGGATACGCCCATTTGTAAAATGTGATTAAAGTTTGGTTCATTCGCAGGATCTTCTAGCTCCAAGCCTTCGTGGCTTAAGTGCCAAATGTTACGGTCACGGCTATAAGAATCATCTTTTTTCACTGGGAAAGGAATTCCTCGTGCTTCTAAATAAGCCATTTCGTCTTCGCGGCTTTCCATACCCCATGTATCCAATCTCCAAGGAGCAATAATTTTCAATTCGGGTGCCAATGCCTTAATGGTCAGTTCAAAACGAACCTGATCATTTCCTTTGCCTGTTGCCCCGTGGCAAATTGCAGTAGCTCCTTCCTGCTTTGCAATTTCAACCAATTTTTTTGCAATGATTGGTCTTGCCATAGAGGTACCTAAAAGATACTTTCCTTCATAAACAGCATTTGCTTTGATGCAAGGATAGATTGCATCTGTGATGAATTCTTCAGTTAAATCAGCTATGTAGAGCTTGCTTGCACCAGTGCGAAGTGCTTTTTCCTCTAAGCCATCGGTTTCTTTGCCTTGGCCTACATCGCCACAAACAGCAATAACTTCAGCGTCATAGTTTTCTTTTAACCAAGGGATAATAACGGAAGTGTCTAGACCGCCGGAATATGCTAAAACTATTTTTTCTTTCATAATGACCGTTTCCTCCTTATTGTTTCCAAATTAATATTTAATGAAATGAATAATATAAATGGATTATACATAATAGAGGGGGGAAATGCAATAGAAAATGATAAAAATAATCCTATTTGTGTATTAATATTAAAATGATTAGACGCTCCACTGAACTTTTGTCCATTTTTGATGGATAATGTGAATCTTAATAGTATAATTATGCAAAAATAAAAAACCAGTTTATACCACTGTGTATACATTATGATTTCAAAGGTTTGCTCTTTGCTTGATGTATATTTTATGGTATGATGTAAACTAGAAAGAATTTTGTTTACGAAAGAGAACAGATAAAAGGAGGGTGTTGCATATGAAAGTTTTAACATTTAAACGTGGTTGTAGGGTTGAAGTTGGTGTACTGAAAGACGATGGATCTGAAGTTGTACCTGTAAATTACTTAGGTTGTACTGCGCATAACATGAATGAATTTTTAGATTTGATGACACCAGAAAAGGAAAGAAAGCTGAAAAAAAACAAGGAATTGATGAGAGGTATTCCCATTAGAGAATTAAAAGTTATTTCTCCTATTCCAGAACCCAAACAAGATATGATTTGCCTGGGTATTAATTATTATGCACATGCTGAAGAAGCTGCAAAATTTCATGGGGAAGCATTTGGTGGTGAAAGACCTGTTCCTATTTTCTTTTCTAAGCGTGTAAATGTAGCTGTTGCTGATGAAGAAATGGTTGATGGCCATTGGGACATTGTTGATGGCATGGATTACGAAGTGGAATTGGGCGTTGTTATTGGTAAAGATGCAAAAAATGTTGCGGAAAAAGATGCCTTTGATTATGTATTTGGGTATACAATCGTAAATGATTTTAGTGCAAGAAACTTGCAGACTGCCCATAAGCAGTGGTACTTTGGTAAGAGTTTAGATAATTTCACCTCTATGGGACCTTGGATTGTATCCAAAAATGAATTTGAGAACCCTCCCACACTGGGTATCCGTTGCTATGTTAATGATGAATTAAGACAGGATAGTAATACTTCTATGATGATTACCGGGATTGCAGAAGTTATTAGTAAGCTGTCCCAGGGGATGACCTTAAAAGCAGGAACAATTATTGCCATGGGAACACCTGCGGGTGTTGGAATGGGATTTGATCCCCCGAAATTTTTGCAAAAAGGCGATGTAGTTCGATGTGAGATTGATGGCATCGGTTCTATAACGAATTACATTAAATAAAAATAATTGCTCAAAATAGATATAAAAGGAGCGCGGCACGAACCATGAATAAAATTAAAGTGATGAGTGTTTTTGGAACAAGGCCAGAGGCAATAAAAATGGCCCCCCTTGTGAAAGAACTGGAAAAAAATGAACAGGTAGAAAGCATTGTTTGTGTAACGGCCCAGCACAGAGAAATGTTGGATCAGGTTTTACAAATCTTTGATTTGCAACCTTCCTATGACTTGGATATCATGCAGTCACGCCAAACTTTGGCAGGAATTACAACCAGAGCTTTAACGGGTTTGGAAGAGGTGATGGCTAAGGAAAATCCAGACATCGTTTTGGTCCACGGCGATACCTCCACCACTTTTGCGGGAGCTTTGGCTGCATATTATAACCAAACAAAGGTAGGGCATGTGGAAGCGGGACTGCGTACCTATGATAAGTATCAACCTTTCCCAGAGGAGATGAATCGTCGGCTAACAGGAGCTTTAACAGATTTACATTTTGCACCTACTTCTTTGGCAAAGGAACATCTTTTGAAAGAAAATGTTGATGAAAGCACTATTTTTGTCACAGGAAATACAGTTATTGATGCTTTAGCACATACCATTGAAGAAGAATATACTTTTACTGTGGATGAGCTGAATCACATTGATTTTAAAAATAGACGTGTCATTGCCATGACTGCCCACAGACGTGAAAATCTTGGGGAGCCTTTGGAGAATATTTGTCGCAGCGTAAAGCGCTTGGTGGAACAATACCCGGATGTTGAAGTTGTTTATGCTGTGCACAAAAACCCTGCGGTTATGGAACCGGTAAACAGAATACTTGGTCAAGTAGAGAGGATTCATCTGACAGATCCTCTGGATTTAAAGGATATGCATAATTTGATGTGCCGTTCCTATTTGGTTTTGACTGATAGCGGTGGACTCCAGGAGGAAGTTCCTTCAATGGGTAAACCTGTTTTGGTATTGCGTAATGTTACAGAAAGACCTGAAGGTGTTGAAGCGGGTACATTAAAGCTTGTTGGTACTGATGAGGAGAAAATTTATTCCACAGCGAAGGAGCTTTTGGATAATGAGCAAGCCTATGCAAAAATGGCACAAGCAAAAAATCCCTTTGGTGATGGACAAGCCTCCAGGCGTATCGTCCAAAGTATTTTATTTGCTTTTGGCAAAACGGAGAATGGACCCGATGAATATACTATCTGTATCAATTCCAAGCAAAAGGAGGAACAACCTATGAAGGACGAAAGAATGGCAATTTTAAATATGTTGGAAAAAGGTATTATTAATGCAGAGGAGGCAGAACGTCTATTGATGGCACTGCAAAGCGGCATGAGTTTTGATAAGGAAAAAATAAGCAAAACTATGAATGACGCTTTAGGAAAGGCTGGTGATGCCTTTCATACTGTTGCCAAGGCAGTCGGTGAGCAGGCAGAAAAAATCCAACCAGTTGTAAAGGATGTAGCAAATAAGGTTTCCGAGAAAGCTGAAGATTTTGAACCTGCAGTTAGAAGCGCAGCATTTCGTATGGCAGAAATGATGGAAGGTTTTAAAGCCGATGTAAAAAATTATAAAGAAAAAATGAAAGAAAAGAAAGCAAGAGATGAGGCTGAAGACTGGGATGATGTTGACAACCAGGAGATGGAGCAACAGGATGAGGAAGCAGCACAAAGCCCTGATGTGCCCCTCTTGGAAAATGGTCTTTCTCAAGAAGAAGAAGAATATGCACGCAATGTAGAATCTGTTTTAAATTCTTTGCAGGATCAGTTGAGCCAAATTGACGATGCTGAAAATTTCTTAAAATCAACCTTTGGAGATGTGGATTTTGACTCCTGGGATGACGAAAATGAGGATAACGAAGAAGCAACTGAAGTTGCTGAACAACTGGTAGAAGGGAACCTCAATGAGGATGAACCTAGTGCTGATGAAAAGATAAAAACAGATGAAACAAAGGAACCAGAAACTAAATAACTTAAGACTATTGAATATGAAATGGTCGATATGCTATGTAAAGACGATAATCGCTGAAATGGGTGGTTATCGTTTTTCAATATTATTCTAAGGTTTTCGTCTGGGAAGAAACAAACGAACATAGAAGAAATGAGACATCGTCATGGGAAATTTAATGAGGATAGAACCATTCGTAAAAAGTATGGAGGCGTTTTTAATGAATTATAGCTTACGAGAGATGAAAAGATACATAGATAATTTATCCCACATATTTGATAAAATACGTTTGGTAGACCCCATAAAACGAAGAGTTTTAGTACTTATGGACGACAGTGGAATTGGCTGGGAGGACTATGTTTGTCATAAGATTTGGAATAAAGAGGAACGCTGTGAAAATTGTATTAGTATACATGCACTTCAACTAGACAAACGACTAACAAAATTCGAATTTGCAAATAATGAAGTATTTTTTGTAGTGGCGAAGCCTGTTGAGGTTATGCTTGAGGATGGAACCATTTACCGCCTTGTCATGGAAATACTATGTATGATGACAGATGAGGTGTTTTTCGAGGCCTACGGAAGAAATACTTTTGAATCGAGAATTGCCATGGTAGAGAAAAAAATATACGAAGATCCGTTAACAAAGGTTTATAACCGTAGGTTTTTTGATGAAAGAATGTTTTTATATCATAGTCAGGGAAAACCCATAGATTCAATTACATTTATCATGGTAGATTTACACGATTTTAAGAATATAAATGACACGTTTGGCCATGCAGTGGGGGATGCTGTATTGATTCAGGTGGCAAATGTGCTACAGGCTAGCATTTGTGATATTGGTGCTGTGGTTCGTATGGGTGGAGATGAATTTTTAATAATTCTAACAAATTGTGAACCACGAACAGCGGAAAAAGTTATTGCAAGAATAAAGGAAAAAATGGAACAGGAAATCAGAATAAATACTTCCAAAGAATATAGGGTAGTGGCAGACTTCGGTATTTCTCATAGCCCTAGTTTTGTCAACTCTCCTGACTGTATTGAACAATTGTTGGAAGTTGCAGATAAAAAAATGTATCTAGACAAAAATGGAACTTGTTTGTGGGAAATGAATGAATCGTTGGGTTAAAGGGTTAACACAAAAAAATAAGACAGCCGTAAAAGCTGTCTTATAAAAAATTATCTTATGCAAAGTGGGAAGAATGCATAACGACCATGAAAATAGTATGGTCGTTTTTTTGTGATTATTTGTCAATCAAATCATCCATCATATCATCAATAACTTCTTCCGCTTTCACAGCCATTTTTTTGCCTCTTTTCATCATTTTACGGTAAGTTTTTTGATCCTGCATCAAATAAGAAATACCGGCCATAGTTGCAACGCCGCCAAGAACGAGACCTGTCGTAAATTTGTTCATAGTTAAACCCTCCTTTTGGTTTATTATGTGGGAAAGAGAGATTTTTATTCTCTGAACATATAAAAAAAATAAAATAAAAACCCCCAGGAGCTAGTTACTTTCTAACACATGGAGGTATATTTTTATTCTCCTAGATCATGGAGGAAAAGTCCACTTCTTAATTTTGGCTCAAACCAAGTAGATTTAGGTGGCATGATACGCTCTGCATCAGCTACCCTTATTAACTCATCCATAGAGGTTGGATAGAGGGAGAATGCAAGCTTCATTTCGCCCCTATCCACCCTTTTTTCAAGTTCTGCTAAGCCACGGATACCACCCACAAAGTCGATGCGTTTATCTGTACGGGGATCGCCAATAGCCAAAAGTGGCTCTAACACTTCTTTTTGTAAAATGGAAACATCCAATCCTAAAACAGGGTCATGGGACAGGATTTCTTCTTTTGTTGTTAAAGAAAACCACTTTCCTTCTAAATATAGGCCAAATTGATGAGGCTTTTGTGGCTTTAACTGGCCTTCCCCCAAATAGGGTGCCACTTCAAACTTTGTGGTGAGAAGGGCAAGAAACTCTTCGGAAGTATGGCCGTTCAGATCCTTCACAACACGGTTATAATCCATAATTTTTAATTCATCCGCTGGGAAAAGAACAGAAAGGTAGTAATTATATTCTTCTTCACCTGTGTAAAGCTCTTTTAATTCTCTTCTTTTTAACCCGACCTTTACCGCCGAAGCATTACGGTGATGTCCGTCAGCAATATAAAGATTTTCCACTTGTCTGAAGGAATCCACCAGAATACCAATCTCGGTGTCGCTATCAACCACCCAAACGGTGTGGCCAATGCCATCTTCTGAAACAAAATCATAAATGGGCTGGTTGCTTGTTTTCCAGCCTTCAATAATAACTCTTGCTGTTTCATTATTTTTGTATGCCAAGAAGATGGGGCCTGTATTTGCATTTAATGTATCTACATGGCGGATCCTGTCAGCTTCTTTATCAGCACGGGTCAATTCATGCTTTTTGATGATTCCGTTCAAATACTCATCAATCGAGGTGCAGGCTACAAGGCCAGTCTGACTATTGCCATTCATAGTTAAACGATATATATACAAATTAGGCAGCAAATCCTGCATGAAAATACCCTGCGCAATCATATCTTCTAAATTTTCTTTTGCTTTTGCATAAACAGCATCGCTGTAAATATCAGTGCCTTGAGGTAAATCCACCTCGGCTTTATCTATATGCAAAAAGGAGTAAGGCTTCCCTTGCACCATTTCTCTTGCTTCTTCACTATTCATTACGTCGTAGGGCAGAGCAGCCACTGCTTCAGCATATTCTGCTTGGGGACGTATGCCCATAAAGGGTCTAATGGTAGCCATAATAGTTATCCTCCTTATTTCAATAATCGAACTTTAATAACGCTGTTAATGGCATATAAGTCTTGAATTAATTCTGCCTCGTTTTCTGGCAAATTATCACATACAATAATATTATAAGCCAATTCGCATTTTGAATTATTAACCAGTTTGTCGATATTGATGCTATATTTTGTGAACACAGCACCCAACTGACCAATCATATTTACAATGTTTCTATGAGAAACGGTAATACGAGGTTTTCCGTTATAGGGCACGGTGCAGTTTGGAAAGTTTACTGAGTTTTTAATGTTGCCAAAATATAAATAATCCCTTAGTTCCTCTGCCACCATAATAGCACAATTTTCTTCGGACTCGGGGGTAGATGCGCCAAGGTGTGGTGTAACGATAATATTTTCATGACCCAGTAGTTCTTTTTCGGGGAAGTCGGTAATGTATCGAGAAATAATGCCCTGCTCCATCGCGCTTAAAAGAGCAGTGTTGTCTACCAAACCGCCTCTTGCAAAGTTTAAAAGGCGAGCGCCTTTTTTAGTTTTTCCAAATAAATCATCGTTAAAAGTATTTTTTGTTTTTGCATTTAAGGGAATATGTATGGTGATATAATCGCTTTTTGCAACAACTTCTTCCATAGAGTCGGCCTTTTCTACAGATGGGGAAAGATGCCAAGCAGATTCTAACGAAAGAAAGGGGTCATACCCAATGACATCCATACCTAAATCGAGGGCAGCATTTGCAACCAAAACACCAATGGCGCCTAAGCCAATAACGCCTAAAGTTTTGCCTAAAACTTCAGGGCCAATAAAGTTTTTCTTGCCAGACTCAATATCTTTTTCCAAGGTTTCGCTGTTGGCAATGGACTGTACCCACTGGGAGCCATCAACAATACGACGGGAAGAAATTAAAAGACCGGTAAGGACCAATTCTTTTACGGCGTTAGCATTACCGCCAGGGGCGTTAAATACGGGGATACCCCTTTGTGAACAGCGCTCAACGGGAACATTATTTGTACCAGCTCCGGCACGTGCCACTGCCATCAAACGATCATTTAACTCCATGTTGTGCATATCAAAGCTACGCAGGATGATGCCATCGGGGTTTTCTGCATTGTTGTCTATTTTAAAGTGTTTGTCCGGTAATTTATGTAATCCAATCGGTGCGATATTGTTTAAAGTACGAATTGTAAACATGATACTCTCCTTATTTGTTTTCCATTTCAAATTTTTTCATAAAAGCCACAAGTTGTTCTACGCCTTCTATAGGCATAGCGTTATACATACTTGCACGCATTCCGCCAACGGTCCGGTGACCTTTCAGGTTAACAAACCCCTGTGCTTCTGCTTCTTTAATAAATTTTGCATTTAATTCATCTGTTGGCAAAATAAAGGGTGCGTTCATCAAAGAGCGGTCTTTTGGTACAACAGTTCCTCTAAACAAAGAAGAGGTATCTAAGTAATCATAGAGCAGAGCAGCTTTATATTCGTTTATTTTTTGAAGTGCGGCAACACCGCCCTGACGCTTAACCCAATCGAAAACAAGACCCATAAAATAGATACCGTATGTGGGTGGGGTGTTGTACATAGAATCATTTTCTGCATGGATGTCATAGCGAAGCATTGTTGGTGTGAAGTCCATAGCATTTCCCATCAAATCTTCTCGAATGATAACAACAGTTACACCGGCAGGCCCAAGGTTTTTTTGTGCACCTGCATAAAGTAAACCAAATTTAGAAACATCAATTTCCTCGGAGAGAATGGAGGATGACATATCCCCTACCAAGGGAACATCTCCAGTATTTGGCAACTCCGTCCAACGGGTTCCATAAATGGTGTTGTTCAAAGTGATATAGAAATAATCAGCATCGTTAGCAAATTTGGATGGGTCCAATTGAGGGATGCGGTTAAATGTTGTATCTGCAGATGTGGCCACTATGTTAACTTGGCCATATTTTTTTGCCTCTTCAGCAGCTTTTTTGGCCCACTGACCTGTAACAACGTAATCAGCCTTTTTATTTTTATTCATTAAGTTCATAGGGATCATGGCAAATTGTGTAGAGCCACCTCCCTGTAGAAATAAGATTTTGTAGTTATCCGGGATGTTCATCAATTCTTTTAAATCCGCCTGTGCTTTTGCTAAGATAGATTCAAACATTTTAGATCGATGGCTCATCTCCATTACTGACATGCCACAGGAAGGATAACATACAAGCTCACGTTGTGCTTGTTCTAATACTTCTACGGGCAGCATGGATGGTCCTGCTGAGAAATTGAATACTCTTTTTTCCATAAAATAAGCCTCCTAAAATAATTTGATATGGGACATTTGACGTCTTGTCTTTATAGGGTGGTCAAATGTTCAAATTTTGTCATAGAAGAATTATAACACCTTGAGAGAAACCGTCAACAAAAATGAGGGATTTTCTTGCATGGTACGATTTTTTTGGAGGAACGGGCAAAAAGGCAGAAGGGTTTTGTGAAATCCTTGGCAAAATGTACAGATGTTGCTGAAAAAAAGAAAAACAAAAATATTGGTTTGGAATAGTTGCCAAAGGACATCTTAGTATAAATGGCTTTTCTATTAAAAGATGCTATTTTTAATAGCTGAAAAAAGCAAAATAGTAGGCTATTTCTGTATTCTTGCATTCAATGATGTAGGATTAGGTGTAAAACAATGAAAAGATAAGTGGAAATTAAACTTGAGAAGGATCATGATTTGATAAAAAAGGGATTGTGAAGTTTTAATGCAGATATAAGTGAGAAAAACAGAATTGAAGAAAGTTTTTTTAAGTTTCTTCATAAGGTTATTAAGAAAGGGGGCGGACAAATGAAAGCAAGATTTTCCGTCAAAGAGAAATGTAGTATTTATTGTTTATGTGCAGTGATTGGCTTGTGTGTTTGTATTTCTGTTGTTGGAAGTCAAAAAAGTACTAGGGCAATGCTTCCTGTGGATCAAAAAGTGGTTATTTTAGATGCTGGCCACGGTGGATGGGATCCTGGAAAGACGGGAACCACTGGGGAGGATGAAAAACAAATTAATTTAGCAGTTATGGGGAAGCTACAACAATATTTGGAACAAGGGGGAGCAACGGTGCTTGTCACCCGTTCGTCGGATGAGGCATTGGGTAAAGGAAAAAGGGCGGACATGGCAGAACGTAAAAAAATTGCCAATGAAAACGAGGGAGATATCTTAGTGAGTATTCATCAAAATGCATTTCCCTCCTCTGGGGCAAAAGGTGCCCAGGTTTTTTATCATAAGTCTAGCGAGGATGGAAAAAAACTGGCCGAGTTGGTGCAAGAGAGCTTGAAAATCAACGTAGATGGTGAGAATAAACGTCAAGCGAAACAGAATAGTGATTATTACATATTGCGCACCACAGAGATACCAGCTGTTATTGTGGAATGTGGATTTCTTTCAAACAGAGGAGAAGAAGCACTTTTGAATGATGAGGCGTATCAAGATAAGCTGGCATGGGCAATTTATTTGGGTATTATAGACTACTTTTCTAATGATGAGGGTGTGTAATGATTTTGTTTACACCTCGGTAAAAACAGGCTATAATTAAAATAATAGATAAAAGAATTGTTCTTTTAAATAAGGAAGGAATAGAACATGGAAATTAATTTTGAAACGTTGGGGCTATCATCTGCTTTGGTGGGTGCTTTGGCAAAGCAAGGCATTGAAACCCCCACAGAAATACAACAGCATATGATACCTTTGATTTTATCGGGAAAGGATGTTATTGGTCGCTCGGAAACAGGATCGGGTAAGACATTTGCGTATCTTTTGCCTATTTTTGAACGCCTAGATTTGAACGTTAAAGGTGCTCAAGCAATTATTTTAACGCCCACCCATGAATTGGCAGCCCAAGTTTTTCATCAGGCAGAGCTATTAGAAAAAAATAGTGGGATGGATGTTGGCTGTATGCTAGTTATTGGTTCAGCAGGCATGAAACGCCAGATTGAAAAGCTTAGGGATAAGCCTCGGATAATCATTGGCTCCACAGGCCGAATTTTAGATTTGATTAAGCGAAAAAAGGTATCTGCTCATACCGTTAAGACCATCGTTTTGGATGAAGGAGATCGCCTTTTGGAGGATGGACACTTCAAAGATGTAGAAGGGGTTGTAAGATCTACCTTGAAGGAGAGGCAGGTTGTGTTACTATCTGCTTCGATAGGTCAGGAGACGAAAGCCCGTGGCAAGCAGCTTATGGCAGAAGATGCGTTGACCGTTGAGGCAAAAACAGGGAGTTTAGTGCCTCAAGGCATTTCTCATTTTTATATATTAACAACGCAGCGTGAAAAATTTGTACAAATCAGAAAAATTTTGGCTGGAGAGAAACCACAAAGAGCCATCGTATTTCTGAATAACCCTGAAAATATAGAGGTAACCGTAGATAAGCTTTGCTTTCATGGTATTAGGGCAGCAGGGATTTATGGAAAGGTTGGCAAGATAGACCGAAAAAATGCCTTAGATGATTTCCGACAAGGAAGAATTCAGGTTTTGGTGGCATCGGATATTGGTGCGAGAGGTCTTGATATTGAAGGGGTAACCCATATTATCAATATGGACGTTCCTGAGGAGCCTACTCATTATTTACACAGAGCTGGAAGATGTGGGAGAAAGGGAAGCCACGGTATAGCCATTACCCTAGTAACACCCTACGAAAGAAAATGGGTGCATAAGTATGAAAGGGTGTGGGGGCTTCGTTTTATACAAAAAGAAATGGCCTTTGGCAAGCTTGTTGACAGTGGAAAAACAGTAAAGGATTTAGACAAACCCAAAAAGAATAAGCCTTTGCAAGAAAAGGGTGTTGATGTAAAAACGGTGTATGAAGAAGCAACGGTGAACAGAACTTCCTCTTTACAGAAAAAGGCGAATCACAAAAAGAAGGATCATCAGGACGATAAAAAAGAAAATTTAGGTTTTTTTGCTGCAAAGGCCAAAAAGCAGGCGGAAAAAGAGAAAAATAGATTGCAAAACCCAAAAAAGTGATTGTCCTAAAGCGCAGAATAGGGTATGATAGATAGGTAAATTTTTTTACCTAAAGGAGGTACTAAATATGTGTGATAATTGTGAATGTGGTCATGAACATGATAACGAAGAGATGGAATTAGAAACAATGTTTTTAACACTGGATGATGATACAGAAATGGAATGTGGTATTCTTGGTGTATTTCAGGTTGAAGGCATTGAAGGCAAAGAATTTATCGCATTGATGCCCTTGGAAGATGAAACAGTATTGCTTTATGAATACAAGGAAATTGGCGAAGAGATTGAATTGAATGTGATTGAAGACGATGCAATGTTTGACAAAGTTTCTGAAGCGTTCAATGAATTATTTGACGACGAGGAAGAATAATAAGAAACGGGGAGAAAATCCCCGTTCTTTGTTTTTTTAAGGGAGGGAAGGGAATGATTGGCAAAAGAATGACAGCAGTTATGCTGGCAACTATGCTAGGAACTGCCTTGCCACTCACCGTTTATGGAGGTTGGCAGCAGAATAACCCATTGATTGCCCACGCATTAGGTGAGGTAGAAGGAAAGATAGAAACGAACTCAAGGGAGGCCTTTGAATCATCCTGGGGAAACGGTTTTCGGGCTTTAGAAGTTGATTTTACCTACACATCTGACGGTGTTTTGGTTGCTCGCCATGATTTTGAGAAGGATGGAACCTATTATCGTTTGGAACAGGAAGCAAATGCACCATTGGTGATGGATAAAAGTACCTATCAAAATAGTAAAATCATTTATGAACAAACGCCAATGACAGCAGTTGATGTTTTGGGATTGATGGCAGAGTATCCCGATGTGTATATTATTACAGATACGAAGGAGACGGACCAGGAAACGGTAAAAAGGCAATTTGGTGATTTGAAAAAGATTGCTGAAGCTATGGGAGAGCCTAAGGTTTTAGAGCGAATCGTTCCTCAAATTTACAATGAAGAAATGCATGATTGGGTTAAGGAAATATATCCATTTCAAGAATGGATCTATACCCTATATTTAAACAGTAACCCAAATTATGGGAAAATTGCAGATTTTTGTGCTGCAAAAGGGATTGGAACAGTCACCATACAAAAAGAACGGGTGACGCAGACAATAGTAGAAACCCTCCATGCAAAGGGAATTCAGGTATATGCCCATACCATAAACCGATACAAGCAATTTGAAGAGTTATTGGCAATGGGTGTGGATGGAATCTATACAGATCGCATTAAGCCTTATGAACTAGAATGGGTTGGCCTTTCTGACAGTCGGCAAGTAGTACAAAAAACAATGAGTTTTGGTCAGATGTCACTAACGTTGGATACACTACAAATTTTTAATGAAGATTATGTACCATTACGTCAACTGTCAAAGGTAGGAAAGGGTTTTTCCGCTACATTTGACAGCCAAAATAAAACATTGAGTTTGTCTTCGGGCAAAACTTTTACCTCATTGGGCAATGAACTATTGATGAACCATAGTGGAAAGTTGATTATGGAAAAAGGGGATTTTCGATTGATTTACGATGACAAGGAAACAAATATCTATCCAATTTTAGTGGATGGGGAAGTTTATGTTTCATTAAATCAAATGGTGAATCTCTTAGGCTTTGGTGCTTAATTTCATCCTTGACATAGGGTGTGAATCGTGCTATTTTGTAAATGGATGGAATCAATTTTTGCTGGGGGTGCCAATTATGGCTGAGAATCAAGCGTATTCGCTTGTTACCCTTTCTACCTGATCTGGGTTATACCAGCGTAGGGAAGCGTATTACTTGCGAAAACGGGCACAGCAAACGAGATATCGTAGCTGTGCCTTTTTTGAACAATTTTTCCAATGATTATTGTTTTAATCTGGGTACTTTCAGATAAAAGGTAAGAACAAGTTAGACTTAGATGATGCAAGATAAGAAACGGCAGATGTCGTAATGGTTAAGTTGGAATTTAGGGAAGATACAAACAGCCTTTCGCCTTAAGGATAAAAATAGATTTAAAGTTTATCTTCTGTGTGTATGCTTTTTAAAGAACGTTTGAATACAATTGGATTGATTATGTTCTGGAGTTTTGTTAAGGTCGTAATTTATAATGCTTTTATTTAGGAGGTTGATAGCATGAAGCACGTTTTAACCATAGCAGGGTCTGACACTTGTGGTGGCGCAGGTATACAGGCAGACTTAAAAACATTCTCTGCCCAGGGTACATACGGTATGAGTGTAATCACAGCAGTAACCGTTCAAAATACCCAAGGGGTTTTTGGATGTCAGGATATTACGCCTGAAATCATCCGTGGACAGATTGATGCCATTTATTCCGACATTCTAGTGAGTGCCGTTAAAATTGGTATGGTTTCTCAAATTGATACAATCCATGCCATTGCAGATAAGTTGCAGGAGTACCATGCAACAAATGTTGTAGTTGACCCCGTAATGATCTCAAAAAGCGGTTTTGACCTAATGCAACCAGAGGCAAAGGACACATTAATTAAACGTTTGATTCCTCTGGCCTTTGTGGTAACACCTAACCTGCCAGAGGCAGAGGTTATAACAGGACTGAAAATTAATGATTTGCCTTCCATGGAACTGGCGGCAAGAGTCATTCATCAGATGGGTGCGAAGAATGTGTTGATTAAAGGGGGACATTTGGAGGATGATGCAACGGATTTACTATTTGATGGTGAAAAAATTATTGCGTTGCATTCCGACCGTATTGAAACAAAAAATACGCATGGTACTGGATGCACATTATCCTCAGCCATTGCAGCAAACTTGGCAAAGGGAAAATCCGTGGAAGAAGCAGTACGCATTGCCAAAGAGTATATTACGGTAGCAATCGAACATGCTTTGGACATTGGTAAGGGCGTAGGCCCCACCAACCATTTTTATCAGCTTTACAACAAAGCTGGAATTTGGAATGAAGTAAAAGACTGAGATAACGCAAAAGAATAAGCGAAATTGGGCGGTAAACTCCTTGTAGGGGATTACTGCCTTTTTATTTTAGGTAGGTGGGAAAAAATAAATGAAATGTTATATTCTGCTGTTTTGTCGTATTAAGGGATTTTTTATTGTTTTTTTATCTTGGGAGGCATATAATTAAAAACAACTCTGACGAAACTTTTAGAAAGGATGATATTCCTTAATGGATAAAAAACTATGGAAATTATACTTTAAAACACTTATGCTGACCCTTATGGGGCTTTGTGGTCTTCTTGCAATACTTTATGGGGTGTTTGTATATACTATTGGTGGATTGAATCGCCAAAGTGTTGATGAGGGTTCCCTATCTGTAAATGAGGATTTAGGGGTGTATGGAAATCAAAAAATAATGAATGTGGCTTTGTTTGGCATTGATTCTCAGAATGAAGAAAACAAAGGACGTTCTGATGCAATTATGATTGCATCGGTAAATGGAAAGACAGGAAAGATAAAGTTGATTTCCATAGCAAGAGATACCTATGTGGATGTACCCAACCATGGGAAAACGAAGATTAACCATGCCTACGCATATGGCGGCCCTGAATTGGCAATACAGACAATAAATGAGAATTTTGACTTAGACATTACGGATTATGTTTCTGTAAACTTTGATTCTTTGGCAGATGTCATTGATGAAATGGGTGGTATTGAGTTGGAGGTAACAGAAGAAGAACGTTACCAGATTAATAACTATTTGTTAAAGGGTGAAAAATTACAGGAATCGGGCTTAGTGCATCTCACTGGGCCACAGGCTGTAAGCTACTCTCGTATCAGAAAGATTGGCGGGGATGTGGTGCGTGGGGAAAGACAGCGAAAGGTTTTGGAGTGTTTGTTCCAAAAGGCTTTGGAAATCAATCCGTTGCTATATCCCTCTTACGTAAAGAAATTTTCGCCAATGGTGGAGACTTCTTTGAGTAATGACGAAATTTTGAAGATTGCTTCGGTAGGGATGAAAGGTGGTCTTTCCTTGGAGCAGGCAGGAATGCCTAATGATAATATTAAATCAGGTGGGCAAACCATTGGTGGTGTTTGGTATTTTGTGTATGATATAGACCAAGCTGCAGATATGATAGAAAGTTTTATCTATCACGATATCTCTTTTGACCAGTATGGGAAGGATAGCATAGAAACAGGGGAGGAAAGTGAAATAGCTACTGAACAAAAAATTGTGAAGATTGGATGATTCTTTTGCAGAAAAATCTTTTGAATGAAGAACAAAAAACGGTGAATGTTTTTTTATTAGTATAAAATGGCGGAAAATATGTATGTATTGCATAAATTATGACGTTTTTTTTATACAAATTGCCTAATCACAATGATGTTTATTTATTGAAACAAAAAGTTTTCTTATTGACAAAGGCTTTGAAATTTGTATAATGAGGTTAGTTCATCTATATTGAGAAAAGCTAAGAAAAGAAGAGTACACCTTGTATGGTTTTACAGAGAACCTCCAAAAAAGCTGAGAAGGAGGAAATACGGAAAAGGTGGAAGATGGTCTTGGAGCTGCGTACCGAGAGGGTTAACCTTTAGGCTACGACGGGAAAGCCCGTGATAGCGACGGAGTATCGGCATAGTATTTTGCCCGTACTTGCAGAGGCTATAACTGCGAAGTTATGGTGAATTAGGGTGGTATCACGAAGCGTATGCTCTCGTCCCTTTGACAGGAATGTCTTTGGGAGGAGGGCTTTTTTAATTGCTTCCAAAGTATAGATCACTTTAGGGGGTATTTCTTTGGAATGATTCCAGTCAAAGAAATGGCCATAAACCAACCCTCCAAAACACTACAATTATATTTTACTTTAAAGCAAATACTAGTATTGCTTTTCAATATTTTTTGTATCGTATGGAAAACCCAGGTGTGTTCCAAAAAGCGATAGACGATTCATGAAAGTTTTTCTTATGGCATGCTGAAGGAAAAGGTGGTAAAAGTATGGGAAACAAGGAAGTTATGATTCATTTAGAAAGTATTTCAAAAAGCTTTCCTCAAAAAAGAGGATCCTTGGAAGTACTTAAAAACATTGATTTGGAGATTCAAAAGGGAGAAGTGTTTGGTATTATCGGAATGAGTGGTGCGGGAAAGAGTACACTGGTACGCTGCATTAACTTACTGGAAAGACCAACAGAGGGGCGTGTATACCTTGATGGGACTGAGCTGACCTGTTTGCCAGAAAAGGAATTAAGGCAGCAACGGCACTCCATGGGAATGATATTTCAGCAATTTCACTTATTGATGCAAAGGACAGCATTGGAAAATGTATGTTTTCCGTTAGAGATTTCCGGTGTTTCTAAGGATAAGGCGAAGGCAAGAGCTACTGAGCTATTAGAATTAGTTGGGCTAGGCGAGAGGCTAGGCGCATACCCATCCCAACTTTCAGGAGGGCAAAAGCAGAGAGTTGCCATTGCCAGAGCCCTGGCAACAGAACCAAAAGTGCTTTTGTGTGATGAGGCAACCAGCGCCCTTGATCCAAACACAACAGCAGGCGTATTACGTCTATTGAAAGATATCAATGAACGATTGGGTATTACCATTGTTGTGATTACCCATGAAATGAGTGTAATTCAAGAAATTTGCAATCGTGTTGCCATTATTGATGGTGGCCAGATTGCAGAAATGGGAAGTGTGGAGGAAATCTTCCGTGCGCCCAAAACCCAGGCTGGTAGAGAGTTGGTATATCATGAAGGGAAAAACAGAGAGGCCTTTGAAGGAGCGATTCCCAACTGTTACCGAGTGGTATTTAGGGGCGGAAGCTCGGGAGAGCCCATTCTGGGTGGTATGATGATTGAATGTAACGCAGTGGTAAATATCCTTTCGGGAAATACTCGCATGATAGAAGGTAAGGTATATGGCCAGATGATGATTCAATTGCCAGAAAGTAAAGAAACAAGAGAAAAGATGTTAGCATATTTGAAGGCGAGAGATGTTGAGGTAGAGGAGGTTGCGTATGTTTAAGGAGGGATTATTGGCCTTAATTGGCTCCGCATTTTGGGAAAGTATTTATATGACCATTGTATCTACTTTTTTTGCATACTTGATTGGCCTACCCATGGGGTTGGTTTTGGTAATGACAGATAAGGATGGGGTACGGCCTATGCCCATCATTCATCAAATCCTAGGGGTGCTCATTAATATCGTTCGCTCCGTACCTTTCCTGATCTTGATGCTAACCATTATGCCCTTCACAAAGATGGTTGTAGGTACTACGATTGGTCCTAAAGCGGCTATTGTGGGTCTTTTGGTGGCTGCAGCACCTTTTATTGCAAGATTGGTTGAATCATCTTTAAAAGAAGTCGAAAGAGGTGTGGTGGAGGCTGCCCAATCTATGGGTGCATCCCCAATGCAAATTTTGGTGAAGGTTCTTTTGCCTGAAGCAAAGCCATCATTATTGGTTGGTAGTGCCATCGCTGTTACAACAATTTTAGGATATTCTGCTATGGCTGGCTTTATAGGAGGTGGTGGACTGGGTGCTATTGCAATCAATTATGGTTACCACAGAGGCCAATCAGACATTATGTACATCATGGTAATACTGCTTGTTATAATAGTACAGGTTTTACAAGAGGTAGGAATGCAGATTTCAAAAAGAACAGATAAACGTTTGTAAACCAAAAAGGGTTTCCAAATATAAATGAAAGAATGAGGAGGAAGAATATTATGAAGAAATTTTTTGCATTATTATTAACAGGGGTTTTGGCTTTCGGCGTTGTAGGTTGCGGTGGCAGCACAAATGAAGCAGGAAACCCAGGAGAAGCAGAAGCAGGTGGTGATGAAGCAGGGGCAGTGACATTAAAGATTGGTGCATCTCCAACACCCCACTCAGAAATTTTAAATGCGGCAAAAGAGGAATTGGCTGCAAAAGGAATTAACTTGGAAATCGTTGAATTTACTGATTATGTTCAGCCTAACTTAGCTTTGGATAGTGGAGACTTGGATGCAAACTACTTCCAGCATGAACCCTACCTGGACTCCTTTAACCAGGAACATGGCACAGAACTAGTAAATTTAGGCGCTGTTCACTATGAGCCAATGGGTATTTATAGTACAGCTGTAACAGATTTAGTTGAATTGCCTGAGGGTGCAAAAATTGGTATTCCTGCTGACGGTACAAATGGTGGCCGTGCGCTGTTGTTGTTGGAAGCAAATGGTTTGATTAAGTTAAATCCTGAAGCTGGTATTTCTGCAACAAAATTGGATATCAAAGAAAATCCAAAAAACATTGAAATTATTGAAATGGAAGCAGCACAGCTACCTTTATCTATTGGTGATTTAAGCTTGGCTGTTATTAATGGTAACTACGCAATGCAAAATGGCTTAAAGACGGAAGATGCTTTGGCAATTGAAGCGGCAGATTCCTTGGCGGCTACAACTTATGCAAACATTATTGCTGTAAACACAGGAAATGAAACAAAACCTGAACTAGCTACTTTGCTTGAAGTATTAAAAGGACAGACAGTGGCAGATTTTATCACCAATACGTATGGTGGTGCAGTTGCTCCTATCGTATAATTTGAACGAAAAGAAAAACCTCTGATTTCTAAGAAATCGGAGGTTTTTTTAGCAAGCAGATCAATGATTTAATAGCTGGTGGAGTTTTAGAGGACTAGTAGATTGATAATATGTAATTGTTTGGGGGAGGGATTTTGTAAATTTTCTCTTTTGCAGGTTGATGTGAAAAGAGCTTAGAACCTAAAGACAGGAATAATTTGTCTGATAATAAAAGGAGGAATTCACGTAGGTTGAATTCCTCTCAAAAAATTTAGTTATTGTTTTCCTGTTGAACCAATGCCGCCCCTATCTTCGTTACCTAGATTTTCTGTTTCCTCAAAAGAAATGGCAGGCTGATGCTCAAAAATACGGAATTGGCAAATGCGGTCGTTTACGTCAATTACAGTATCTCTCATTGCTAAAGCGGGGAAAAACCATTGATCATTATTACCACAATAACTTTCATCCACAATACCACAGTGGTTTGTCTGGATAACACCAAAGTTCTTGAAGGTTGAACTTCTGGGAACAATATGTGCTTCGAAACCTTTTGGTAACTGCATAGCAATGCCTAGGGGAATCAAGCGAAATTCTCCTTGCTTTAATTGAATTTTTTCCGCAGCACGTAGGTCAATCCAGTCGGATTTCCCATCGATATAGCGTAATTTTTCTATTTTATCACTAAGGTATTTAATTTTAATGGTCTCCATGTAAATTCCTTTCTGTTACTCCGCATTATACAGATAAAGGGAGTTATTCTTCCGTGACTTTTGTACGTCGATGATTCTTTGGTTGAAGCTACCTTTCCAGTGAAGCTTAGAATCTTTTAAATCTTCCACAAAGCGGCCATCCACCAAAACATCGATAAATTCCATGATGGGTAATGCGCTAATTTCTTCCCAACGAAAGCCTGTATAAAGCCAAATATTTTGATCGGGAAAACGCTCTTTTATATGTTTGGCTAAAATGGTCATGTCTTCCCGATTACCCATATAGAGAGGATCGCCACCGCTAAGGGTGACCCCGCTAATATAATCATGATCTAGGGCGTCAAAGAGCTCGTCTTGTGCTGATTCATCAAAGGGAATGCCTCCATTTGGATCCCATGTCACAGTGTTATGGCAACCTTTACAGCCATGGTCACAGCCTGCAACCCAAAGTACAACACGAAGGCCTTCTCCGTTTAGCATATCATCCTTCGTTATATTATGATAACGCATATGTTACATACTCTTCCTTTCTGCAATCTCTGCCATTTTTGCTTCATTCAAACGGGTGTCTCCCTTTACTCTGGAATATGAAAGGTAACCATTCATGCGGTCAATTTTTGTAAGGTTATGACTACCGCATTTCGGGCAAACATCCATTTCCAACTCTTGATGGCCACAGTCGTCGCAGTAGGCCAAGGAAAGATTTACGCCTTCGTAGAATCCAAGGTCCATTGCACGGCGAATTAAGGAGCGGATGGCATCTAAGTTATAGTCAATAGGGTACTTTACGTATTGAATTTTGCCACCGTTTGATAAGTCCCAAAAACGTTTTTCCAAGTCCTGCTTTTGAATAGGTGTCAAATTTTCTGTTACATGGCAATGGAAGCTATTGCTTACATAAGGTCTATCGGATACATTTTCAATAACACCATACTTTTTACGGAACTGGGTTACCTGCAAGCCACAAAGGCTTTCCGCTGGGGTTCCATAAATTGCGTATAGGTTACCATCTTCCTCTTTGAACTGAGAAATTTTTTCGTTTATATGGGCCAAAGTATCAATTGCAAACTGGCCGTCTTCTACTAAGGATTTGCCGTTGTGCAACGCTTGTAACTCATTCAAGGCAGTAATGCCGAAGGATGCAGTTGCAGTTTTTAAAAGAGGTTTAATCTTATCGTGTATTTTTAGGTGGCCACCATAGAAACCACCTTCGCAGTAAGCCAAGGGGTTGGTGGATGCACGCATTTCACCAAGGTATGCATAGGTACGAATATGGAGGTTGCGAATGAGCTCCAAATAATAATCTAAAACTTCATAGAAAGGCTTGCTTTCTTGTTTTGCTTTGGCATAAATCATTGGTAGATGCAAGCTGACAGCCCCAATATTAAAACGGCCTACAAAAACAGGCTTGTCCTGCTCATCGGCAGGCTTCATGCCACCACGTTCGTACCAAGGGGAAAGAAATGCCCGGCATCCCATAGGGCTGATGATTGCACCATATCTTTTGTACATATCTGCTACATACCCTTCACCCGTTAGACTTAACCAATCAGGGTACATACTTTTTGAGGAGCAAAGAATACCTGCTTCAAAAACATCTTCTAAAGATTTACCTTTGCCATGAAGATTTTCATCATAGAGGAATACCAGCTTCGGGAAAAGCACAGGTTTTTTACAATTCTTTTTGCCTTGCCCTTTACGACGTACATTCAGCATTGTAATGGATGCCAGTTTCGCAAACTTACCGGTGCCTGTACCAAAGGTCATGGTGATAAATGGGTAGTCACCACGACTGGAGGCAACGGTGTTAAACTTATATTCCCACCCCTGAAAGCCCTGTTCAAAGTCGTTTAGAATATCTGCCATGGCTTCTTGATCTGCCGCTTTTGGAGTAAGGCCCATATTGATATAACGATGATAGAACTTCTCATAACTTTTTTCTGCGTAGGGCTCTAATAACAAGTCGACAGAGGGAACGGTAAACCCGCCATATTGCTGACTTGCTGCAGAAAGAACAATATCGCCAATGACGTCAAAGGCAACATTTAAAGTTTTTGGTTCGTTATACCATAGGTTACCCATTTCAAATCCATCTTTCAAAACAGTTTTCACATCAAAAAGGCAGCAGTTCATGGTATCTCTGCGGGCAGACATATCGTGAACATAAATATACCCATCACGGCAAGCTTGCAGCTCTTCCGTGGTCATAAAAAATTTTTGATACAATTCTTTATTCAATTGATTGAAAACCAAACTACGCTTTGTAGAAACCAAAGCACTATCGGTGTTACTGTTTTCCTTATCTCCGATATACATAATTGATTGGCTCTTTTTGTAAACCTCATCTAACATTTTTACGAAGTCCTGTTTATAATTGCGATAGTCACGATAACTTTTTGCAACTTCAGGCTTTACCTGCTCTAAGGCTGACTCAACGATATTATGCATCTCGGAAATAGGAATTCCCTCTTTACCCAGTGAATTTGCTTTATCTTCCACATATTTGCATACAAAATCCAACTCATCCTGGGTGAACTTTACCAAAGCGCGATAGGCAGACTTATTTACAGCTACCACTACTTTTTGAATATTCCAAGGTTCATTTGTATTATCTTTCTTAATTACATACATAGACTGTTTCCTCCTTTATAGACAAAGAATTGTATTGGAAAGGGAGAAATCCTCCCCTTTGGGTTCGTTGACTATAAATCTACCATATATTGTACTTAAATGCAATAAAAAATAAAAAAATAACAACATGTTGTTTTTATTCCTTTTTGTAGAGAGCCTGATTTATGGCGTTTTTCCACCCGGCATACTTTATTTCTGCAGTTTCTTTTGTTACTTGGGGGGAAAAGGCGAAGGCGACTTGCCAATTTCTTCTAATTTCTGTTATATTTTTCCAGTAGCCTACGGCAAGCCCAGCCAAATAAGCAGCCCCAAGGGCTGTGGTTTCTAGGGTGGATGGGCACATTACAGGAACACCTGTTATATCCGATTGAAACTGAAGCAAAAAGGAATTAGCCGCGGCTCCGCCATCAACTCGAAGTTCTGCCAGAGGGATACCTGCATCCTGCTCCATGGCATGAAGCACATCATAGGTCTGGTACGCCATGGATTCAACGACGGCACGAACGATATGTGACCGATTTGCTCCCCTAGTTAAACCTGTTAAAATCCCTCTTGCATAGGGATCCCAATGGGGTGCACCTAAACCTGTAAAGGCCGGAACCAGATATACACCGCAGGTGTCTTCCACAGAGCGGCAAAGTTCTTCTGTTTCTGCCGCAGAGGAAATCATTTTCAATTCATCCCTTAACCACTGGATTGCTGCACCGGCAACAAAAACTGAGCCTTCTAGAGCATAGGTGATTCTATTGTCTAAACCCCAAGCAATTGTGGTGAGTAGGCCATTTTTGGAAGTGACAGGGATATCGCCTGTATTCATAAGAAGAAAACAGCCTGTACCATAGGTGTTTTTTGCCGCTCCTGGTGAAAAACACGCTTGGCCAAACAATGCAGCCTGCTGGTCACCGGCAACGCCTGAAATTGGGATGGAAGAGCCCAAAAGAGCAGGGATGGAGTATCCCAAAACTCCTGAAGATGGAACGACCTTTGGCAAGATGCTTATGGGGATTTCTAATAATTCTAAAATGTCGGTGTCCCATTTAAGGGTATGAATATTAAACAGCATGGTGCGGGATGCATTAGAATAGTCTGTTGCATGGACCTGGCCCCCCGTAAGGTTCCAAATTAGCCAAGTGTCGATGGTGCCAAAAAGTAGATTGCCTTTTGCGGCTAATTCTTTTGCACCTTTTACGTTGTCGAGGACCCACTTTATTTTTGTAGCTGAAAAATATGCATCGATAGGCAGTCCTGTCTTTTTTTGGAAGAAGCTTGTATAACCTTGTTCTTTTAATTCATCGCAAAAAGAGGCGGTACGACGGCACTGCCAGACAATGCCATTACATAAAGGGCGACCATTGCGCTTGTCCCAAAGGATAGTGGTTTCTCTTTGATTTGTAATGCCAATGGCACTGATATCTTCTGCAGAAATTCCCTTTTTCTCAATGACCTCTCTAGCCGTTTCCAGCTGTGTTTGCCAGAGTTCTAAGGGATCATGCTCCACCCACCCTTGATGAGGGTAAAATTGAGTAAATTCTTTTTGGGCAGTACAAAGGGCTTGACCCAGTTGGTTAAATAAAATAGAGCGAGAGCTAGTTGTGCCTTGGTCTAAAGAAAGGATATATTTCATGGTGAAAGCCTCCTTTGTGATAGAAAAACCCCGTCCCCAAAAAGTAGGGGCACAGGGTTATATTTGCTAATATTACATATAGGGATTTGATCTTCTTTCAATTCCTAAAGTAGTTGCAGGACCATGACCAGGGTATACAGTATAATCCCCAGGGAGGTCTCTAAGTAGCTTTAAAGAGCGCAAAATAGTAGCCCAGTCTCCCGTAGCTAAATCTGTTCTGCCACAAGAGCCTTGAAACAAAGTATCACCTGAAAAAATATTATCTTCTAAGATATAACAGAGGCTACCTTCTGTGTGACCTGGTGTAAACATAACCTGAAAGTTCATGGTACCCACGGTTACAGTGCTACCGTCCGATGCAAGCTCATCAGGGATGATGGTGATTGCGCCACCACAATATAAGGAACAGTTAATTGCAGGATCTGTTAGAACCCGCATTTCGTCTTTGCCAGCAATAACCTTACAGCCATACTTTTCCTTGACCATTTCAACGGCGCCGATATGGTCATAGTGGCCATGGGTTAGTAAGATATGGGTTGGTGTTAAATTTTTTTCTGCAATATAGGAAAACACTGGTCTGGGATCGCCATCGCAGTCGATGATTGCAGCATTGCCTGCATCGTCGGAAACGACATAACAGTTTGTCCCAATGGATCCCATTGGAAGAGTTTTGATTGTCATTAAGAAACCTCCTTTATCATTAGGTTGTGCTCATCAAAATATACCTTTATAGATTATAGCAGAACAAACTAGGTTCGCCAAGAAGAAATAACGGGGAAACATAACAAACAATTGGGCTGGCGGAAGGGAATTATTGGGACAATCGAATTTCTTAGAATTTCGGGTGTATAAGATAAATGGTTGGGGTGATGTGTTCTAGTATGAGTTGGAAACTGGATCAAAAAAGGTGCTACAAAAAAGTAGCACCTTCTAAATTTGAGTACGTATGTAAATCTTATTTACTTTGTAGATATTCGTCGATGGCAGCGGCAGCTTTTTTACCAGCGCCCATTGCTAGGATAACTGTTGCTGCACCTGTAACGGCATCACCGCCAGCATATACACCTTCTCTTGTGGTTTGATTTGTTTCTTCGTTTACAACCAAGCAACCTTTGCGGTTTGTATCTAAACCCTTTGTTGTGCTTCTGATAAGAGGGTTGGGGGAGGTGCCGATTGACATAACTACGGTATCAACATCGATTACGTAGTTTGAGCCTTCAACTTCAACGGGGCGTCTTCTGCCGCTAGCGTCGGGCTCGCCCAATTCCATTTTGAGGCATTCGATGCCCTTTACCTGGCCACTTCCGTTGTTCAAAATTTGAACTGGGTTACGTAGCAGGTGGAATTCAATACCTTCTTCTTTTGCGTGATGCACTTCTTCCAAACGGGCAGGCATTTCTGCTTCAGAACGACGATACACGATGTAAACGTGTTCTGCACCAAGGCGTTTTGCACATCTTGCGGCATCCATTGCTACGTTACCGCCGCCTACAACAGCAACAGATTTGCTTGCGCGGATTGGTGTATCGTAATCAGACTGATAAGCTTTCATTAAGTTGATTCTTGTTAAATATTCATTGGCGGAGTAAACACCAACCAGTGCTTCCCCAGGAATTCCCATAAAGGATGGCAAACCTGCACCTGTGCCGATGAATACGGCATCAAATCCCATATCATCGATGATTTCATCAACAGAAAGAACTTTACCGATAACCATATTAGTCATGAATTTAACACCCAGAGAAGCCAGAGTATCAATTTCTTTTTGTACAATACCTTTTGGCAGACGGAACTCGGGAATACCATAAACCAAAACACCGCCTGCTTTGTGGAAAGCCTCAAAAACAGTTACGTCATAGCCTGCTTTTGCTAAATCCCCTGCACATGCAAGGCTAGAGGGGCCAGAGCCAACAACCGCAACTTTTTTGCCATTAGATTCGGGTTTTTCGGGGGTTTCGTCACAGTTAGCCATATACCAATCGGCAACAAAACGTTCCAAACGTCCGATTGCAACGGCTTCCCCCTTAATACCACGCACGCACTTTGCTTCGCACTGGCTTTCCTGAGGACAGACACGACCGCATACAGCAGGCAAAGCATTGGTGGAAGTAATTACTTTATATGCTGCCAAGAAATCGCCTTTTGCAACTTCAGCAATGAACTCAGGAATACGCACGTTTACAGGGCAACCCTCTACGCAGGGTTTATGCTTGCAGTTAAGGCAACGAGTGGCTTCTTCCACTGCCATTTCAGCGGTATAGCCCAAAGAAACTTCTTCAAAGTTTTTATTTCTGATATCAGGTGCCTGTTCGGGCATTTTGATTTTTTCTAAACTCATATTAGCCATGACACATTATCCTCCTTTAGTGAATTAAATCCTTAGCCAATTTATCCATACGACAAGCATGGTCTTTGGTGAGCTCCGCTTCTCTTGACTTATAAATGGAGTTACGGTTCATTAATTCATCAAAATCCACCAGGTGGCCGTCAAAGTCAGGGCCATCAACACAAGCAAATTTGATTTCCCCACCTACTGTAACACGACAGCCGCCACACATACCTGTACCGTCAATCATAATAGGATTTAAGCTGACAATCGTATGTATACCAAAGGGTTTTGTCGTCAAGCTAACAAATTTCATCATGGGGATAGGTCCGATGGCAATTACCGTATCATATTGATTGCCTGCTTCGATGAGGGATTTTAATTTGTCAGTAACAAAGCCTTTTTCCCCCTGGGTTCCATCATCGGTCATAAGATAATAATTTGTAGATACGGCCTTCATTTCATCTTCCAGGATTACAATATCTTTGTTACGGAAGCCAGCAATTACATCGACTTCTACACCTAGAGCATGGAGAGCTTTGGCTTGGGGATATGCAATGGCACAACCTACGCCACCACCTACAACAGCTACCTTTTTCATGCCTTCATATTCAGTTGCTACACCCAAAGGACCTACAAAGTCAGAGATGGTATCTCCAATTTCCTTTGCTGCAAGGAGGTTTGTAGAAAGCCCTACTTTTTGGAAAATTATTGTTATAGTTCCCTTTTCTCTATCATAATCTGCGATAGTTAGGGGAACCCTTTCACTATATTCATCTACTCGAAAGATAATGAACTGACCTGCTTGAGCTTTTTTTGCCACAAAGGGAGCTTCAATCTCCAAAAGGGTAACAGCACTGTTGAGCTCTCTTTTATTAACAATTCGAAACATGAGGCAAACTTCCTTTCTCTTCTTAGTTTTATCGCTTTCATTTAGCGGTAGTTTTTGATAGAATTATCATATCACAAAACTTAATGGGACAAAAGCATTAAAATGCTGTTTTTATCGGCCATTATGGACATGAAGTTTATTGGTTTTTTAGGCGTACAAGCATATTTTTTTTTCAGGATATTAGATAGGAGGCTTTTTTTGGATACGAACTATACTTTAGATAATTTGATAGCAATCATAAAAAGATTACGTGGTGAGGGCGGTTGTCCGTGGGACAGAGTGCAAACCCATGAGTCTTTAAGGGAAGCAATGCTGGAAGAGGCGTATGAAACTGTAGACGCCATTGAAAGGAAGGATATTGAAAACCTAAAGGAAGAATTGGGCGATGTCTTAATGCAGGTGGTGTTTCATGCAGAGCTTGCAGCAGAAGCTGGAAAATTCACAATGGAGGACGTGATTGGTGGAATTTGCAAAAAAATGGTATATCGTCATCCCCATGTTTTTGGGAGCACTAAGGCGGATACTGCCGATGAGGTTTTGTTAAATTGGGAGGCGTTAAAGAAACAAGAAAAGCAGATTTCCACTCAAAGTGAAGCTATGAAGCAGATTACAATGGCGCTGCCAGCCTTAACCCGAGCCAAAAAGGTGCAAAAGAAGGCGGCCAGCGTAGGATTTGATTTTTATGAAGCTGGTGGTGCTATGGATAAGGTTCGGGAAGAGTTAGACGAGTTGACAGAGGCTATAGAACAGGGTTTAGGCACGGAAGAAGAGGAATTTGGAGATATTTTGTTTGCAATGGTGAATATATCTCGCTTTTTAAAAATAAATCCGGAGTTTGCCTTGACAAAAGCCACTAAAAAGTTTATAAATAGATTTGAGTATGTTGAGAATTCAGCCCTTTCAGAGGGAAAGAAGCTTTCTGAAATGACTCTGGAAGAAATGGATTTGCTCTGGGATGAAGCGAAAGGGAAGACTTTATCTGATTGAAATCCAAATAACTTAATGAACTATATTGAGGAGGAATTTATAATGAACAAATCTGATTTGGTAGCGGCTATCGCGGAAAAGGCAGAAATGAGTAAAAAGGATGCTGAAAAGGCTCTTAAAGCATTTGAAGATGTAGTAACAGAAGAACTTGCAAACAACGGAAAGGTTCAGTTGGTAGGTTTTGGTACATTTGATGTTGCAGAAAGAGCAGCTCGCGAAGGCAGAAACCCTCAGACAGGTATGGCTATGCCTATTCCTGCTTCCAAAGCTCCCAGATTCAAAGCCGGCAAAGCTCTCAAGGATGCAATTAACAAATAATTTTTGTTTGCCGATAACGCGCCTTTCGTTTGAAGGGCGCTTTATATTTTTTATAGATAAGAATTATTTGTGTTATGGCAAAGGATAGATCGTTTTTGTATAAAGTGCTTGCAGTTATTTGTGATTGGTTCGGAATAAAACAGGGAATATATTTTAATAGAGTTAAGTGAAAGGGATTTCCAAGAAAGTTTTGTCGAATCATGTAAAAAGAAAAAACATGCCAAATGGTTATGTTTATATAATTATATAATAAGGTAGAAACTGATCATTAGAATAAAATAAGGAGGGCGTTCTATGCGGATTGATAAATTTTTAAAAGTCTCACGTGTTATAAAACGTAGAACAATCGCCAATGAAGCTTGTGATGCAGGGCGAGTTATGTTAAATGGAAAAGTGGTAAAAGCTGGGGCAGAAGTAAAGATTGGAGATATAATTGAGATCCAATTCGGGAGTAATACAACTAAAGTGGAAGTGTTGAGCTTGAAAGAGTCCCCACGAAAAGAAGATGCAGCTTCCATGTATCGTTCTGTTTGATTGCATTATGAATTTTTTGGAGTAGGGCTGGCTTCTTTTACTGGAGGACAAACGTAAGTATAAAAAAGAAATAGGACGTAAGATTCATTGAAAATAAAATGAACCCATAGATTGATGGTAGATACACCTTTTGGCTAGTGCGAAAGGTGTTTTTTTGTGGAGTCTAAAAGCCCTGTTACGGACATATATTATTAGCAGACAATAAAATGCGGGAGGCGGGTCTTATGGCAGACGAAAAAAAACGAAGCAGACATACAGTATCCATGGAAGAGAGGGAGCGCATTCGCATGGGTGGTGTTTTAGAAGTTTTGTCTTTTGATGAGGAGGGAGTCATGTTAGAAACAGATTGTGGATTAATGATGCTAAAAGGCACAGGGCTACATATGGGCAAATTGGATCTGGATGCAGGTGAGGTAACAATTGAGGGATTATTTGATAGCATTACTTACTCTGACGGATCTTTGTCGGATAAACATTCTTTTTTAGGAAAGTTGTTTCGATAAAAAGGGGAGATTGTAATGATTTTATCTTTGCAGGGGCAAGCACAGCTTTTTTTACTAACTGTGTTATTGGGAGGAGCCTTAGGCTTGGTCTATGACTGCCTAAGGGTTTTCCGCCATATTATCCCTCACAAACGCCTTTGGATACAGGTGGAGGACGGAATATTTTGGATTGGCGCTATTTTTTTTGTATTTGCAGTAATGCTTGGAGCTAATGCAGGGGAAATACGCTTTTTTACCATACTTGGAATGTTTGGGGGGATGGGCCTTTATTATTTAACACTGAGTCATTTGGTGATTGCGGTTAGTGACAAAGTAATTTATGTTGTGAAAAAAATTCTATTCCTGTTATTTACTATCGTAATGACACCCTTTCGGTTGGTTTATCTTGTTATACGTAGACCACTAAGGAAAGCTGGCTTTTTTTGCGTTAGGATAAAGAAAAAAGTATTGCATTCCTGTAGTTTTTATGCAAAAATTAGATTAAACGCAATACGCAGAGATTGGCGCATAGCAGTTAGGAAGAAACAGAAAAGTGGTGACAAACCGAATGGGCAAAGGAATAAAACAAAAAGGCGAGCAAGGCGGGAGAAGGCCAAAAAAGACACGAAGGATGGATAAAATATTTATTCGCGTGTTTTTAAGTGTTTTTATTTGTGCCGTGGGGGTTGGTGTAGTGAGCCAAGCAAAGGCTTACGATCAGATTAAGCAGGAACGAATGGAGATTGCATCCCAAATAAAACAAGAGCAGGAAAAACAGCTTGAATTTGAAAAACGTAAGGAATATTATAACAGTGATAGTTACATAGAACAGATTGCAAGAGAACAGTTAGGCATGGTAAAGCCCAATGAAGTTTTATACATAAATAGAGGGCAATAAACAATAAAAAGCAAAATATTGAAGGAAAAAGGCTTGACAACCATTGGAGGAATGGGTATAATCAAATGGTCGATTTGAGGCGGAGTAGCTCAGTTGGCTAGAGCATGCGGTTCATACCCGCAGTGTCGGGGGTTCAAATCCCTCCTCCGCTATTTTCCTTTTTTCGGCCCGTTGGTCAAGAGGTTAAGACGCGGCCCTCTCACGGCTGAAACAAGGGTTCGATTCCCTTACGGGTCATTTAAATTTTATATTATTTTGTTTAAGCATGGAAGTTTAGCTCAGCTGGGAGAGCATCTGCCTTACAAGCAGAGGGTCACAGGTTCGAGCCCTGTAACTTCCATTCTTTTTTTTGTTCACAAAAGATCACAGTTTCACAGAATTGTATCGATGCAATATAGTTAATTGTACCCCTACAATATAGGCTTTGCACCCCTGTATATCTAGCTACCACGGCCGACGTATGGTAATCTTTTATCAACAGATAGGAGGGTGTGATACACAATGAAAATGACAACAAAAGAGTTATGTATTCAAGGATTATTAGTAGCGTTAGTTGCCGTCAGTACCATGGTATTCCAGATTCCCGTTTCAGCTACCCAAGGTTATATTCATTTAGGCGATAGCATGATATTGCTGATAAGTGTATTTTTTGGTGGGAAGTATGGTATGGTTGCCGGGGGTGTAGGATCTGCTTTGGCGGATGTTTTAAGCGGTTATGCCCACTGGGCACCATTTACATTTATCATTAAAGGTATTATGGGGTATGTCATTGGCAGGGTTGCTTCATTTTCCGGGAAAAATGATAAATTTTTTACTTACCGTAATATGATTGGTTCGATTTTAGGTGTAATCTGGATGGTATTTGGATATTTTATTGGAGGCGGGATTTTAAAAAGTAGCTTTGCTGTTGCAGCAGTATCTATCCCAGAAAATTTATTGCAAGGTTTTGCTGGTTTTGTAATTTTTGTTGTAGTGGGAGTTGCGTTCCATCGGGCGAAAATATATAAGTATGTCTTATCTCGTTGATGCTGTATAAGAGGTTAATTTTCATCGTTATTATATGTTAAGGGTTTTAAGAGTCTGCTGTTTGGTTTTGCAAACGGTAGACTTTTTTTATTCCAAATGAAGATAGGTAAATGAACAGATTTGTTATGGTAAGAACAGTAATTTGTGCCCCTCATGTATGAAAACAATTATTTGTATGAATTAGAAAGTCCAGAAATCATAAAAAACATAGTGTACTTTTCTGAAAATTGGTCATAAAATAAAGGAATGGTGTGGAGCAAGCTTTTTGTTTGTTGACCGAAGTAAAAGCCTGTGTTATAGTAGCTCCACCAAAGGCTTATAAAAGCCTAAGTGAAAGATGGGAGGAAAGAGTTTTGGAAATGATAACAATTTTATTGATTGCGGTTAGTCTGGCTATGGATGCCTTTGCTGTTTCTATTTCTAATGGGGTTTCGGTGAGAGGATTTGGTAAGAAGGATGCAATTAGACAGGCTGCTTTTTTTGGAGGGTTCCAATTTTTAATGCCGGTAATTGGCTGGGTATTAGGCAGTAGCGTGAAGACCTACATAGAGGCGGTTGATCACTGGATTGCTTTTATTTTATTACTCATCATTGGTGGAAATATGATTCGGGAGAGCTTAAAGGGTGATGATGACGCAGGCAAGGCGGGGGGGAGCCTCACAAATAAGATGCTGTTTTTCCAAGCGGTGGCTACAAGCATTGATGCGTTAGCGGTAGGTATAAGCTTTGCCATATTGGACGTAAATATTATTCAGGCCGGTGTTATCATTGGTATTGTTTCTTTTACAGTTTCTTGCCTGGGTGCTTGGGCTGGCAAGTATTTGGGAGATAGGTTGCAGTCCAAAGCAGAAATTTTGGGGGGAATTGTGCTGATTCTAATTGGAACAAAAATTTTGTTGGAGCATATATATTTGGGGGGGTAATTTAGGAACTATGGATTGGATACAGACGATAGATATTAAGATATTGGTGGGGTTGAGGGATATATTTAGGTCCCCTTGGTTAGATAAGCCAATGATGTTTATTTCAAAATTGGGTGATAGCGGATTCATTTGGATCGCACTGGCAGTCCTCTTTTTTTTGCTAGGAAACAAGAAAAAACCTTGGAGAAGTTGGGGGATACGATTGGCCGCAAGTCTAGGTGCCAATGCATTGTTATGCAACGTGGTGCTCAAACCAATGATAGGAAGAGTACGCCCATACGACCTATTGGGCTATGAGGTTTTAGTGGCTCATCTTACGGATTTTTCTTTTCCCTCTGGGCATACATCTGCCTCTTTTGCTGGAGCTACGGCAATTTATGCCATAAATAAGAAATGGGGGGGTGTTGCTTTTGTTTTTGCCACTGTAATGGGTTTTAGCAGACTGTATCTAGGGGTGCACTTTCCCACCGATGTTTTGGCAGGGGCATTCTTAGGGTGGGCCATGGCAACTATAACAATAATGGTATTTAAAAGATGTTCTTCTGAAAATAAATGTCGAATTAGGTCAAATTAAAGATTGCCAAGACCTATATTTTCATATAGAATAATAAAATAAATCCTGATTATGGGATTTACAGGTGTTTCTTCTCAAGTAGGGGGAGGGTGAATCACCAAGTTCTTTTAGGGAAGAAGGTTTGAATATGGCAATACCTGTTATTTTGCAACTCTTGACAATGGTAATCCTTATGGTTATCGGTGTCATACTGCAGAAGAAAAAGTTTCTCTCGGCGGCGAATGCAAAGGGCTTATCTATTGTATTAACCCGTGTAGCAGTACCATGTAATATGATTATTTTGATGCAAAGAGAATACTCAGAAGAAATTTTTAAGGGATTCCTTCAGACATGCGGTGTAACTTTTTTAATGTGCTGCATTGGTGCCCTCATGTTTTTTGCAATAGGCAAAATCAAAAAAATGAGCTTGAAGGAACTGGGGCTATTTGCAGGCGGCGGAGTTTACAGCAACGTTATCTTTATGGGCCAGCCCTTGATCATGGCAATGTATGGCTCTGAAGGCTTAATTTTTTGCGTGGCGGTGATGTTTACCTGCAACGTTTTCTTGTTCACTGTTTGTTCTTTCTTGTTTGGTCTGGGAGGCGATAACAAGAAGTCTGTGGGTAGGATGATGAAGGAAGCATTTGTAAACCTTATCTGTCTTTCTGCAATAATCGGCGTTTTCTGTTTTGTTTATTCCATCAAATTGCCAGCGCCAATTTTTGATGCATTGCAATTTTCTGCAAACACAACAGTTTGTCTGTCAATGATTTATATTGGTACATTATTGGCTGCGGCAAATGTACGAGAAATTTTAAAAGACAAAATAGTTTATGTTTTTAGTTTCTTTACATTAATCATAATGCCTATAATCACTAAGCTCATAGGTGGAATGTTTTTGGACGGCATGGCCTTGAATGTTTTGGTGGTTCTGATGGGAACACCGGCGGCAGCAGCACTGCCATCATTCGCAGAGCTGTATGGAAACGATGAGAAACGTGCGTCGGAGTATGTTTTTGTTTCTACAATTTTGTCTGTCATTACATTACCACTGGTTGCAGAATTTTTGTGTAGAGCCTAGAAATGATTAACGCGATGAATAAATTCATCGCGTTATTTTTATACTTCAAAGATTTTTTTCCAACTTTTGTATCTTATACGCATAAAATTATGTATTTCTGGCAAAATTTTTAAAAAAAGATGAATTGGAATGGCTGAAAGGGTTGATTTTTCATAAACAAATCGTTTATACTAGTGCGTGGGACAGAATAAGGCTAATATAAGATTGGAATGCAGCAAGAGACTGCACTTCATTATCTGCTGTGGGCAGGGCTAACTGTGGTAGATAATAGGGTGGTGTCTTTGTCTTTTTATTAACAGATGGACGTTTGTGCATACAACTTATAAACAGTCAGGTTTTGTTATTCCGATCATTTGATCGGGCGGAAATAATAACTAAATTATTTTAGTATCAATTCAAAAGAGAAACAGGGGGATTTTAATCATGGAAAACTTGATGTACTTGGCGCCTGTATTTGGTGTACTTGCGCTGGTGTTCGCCTTTGTTCTTGCGGGGAAAGTTAACCGCGAAGAAGAAGGTACAGAACGCATGGCAGAGATTGCTGCCTCCATTAGAGAAGGTGCAAATGCTTTCTTAAAGGCAGAGTACCGTATCTTAGTTATTTTTGCTATTGTTTTATTTGTTTTGATTGGCTTTGGCGTAGACTGGATGACAGCAGCTTGCTTTATTTTTGGTGCTATCTTATCTACACTGGCAGGCTACTTTGGTATGTCAGTTGCTACAAAGGCAAACGTTAGAACTGCAAACGCAGCTAGAGTTGGCGGTATGAATAGAGCCCTTTCTATCGCATTCAGCGGCGGTGCTGTTATGGGTATGTCTGTAGTTGGTCTTGGTTTGTTGGGCGTTGGTACAATTTATGTATTAACGAAGAATGCAAACATTTTATTCGGTTTTGGTTTGGGTGCTTCCTCTATCGCTTTGTTTGGCCGTGTTGGTGGCGGTATTTATACAAAGGCTGCTGACGTTGGTGCTGACTTGGTAGGTAAAGTTGAAGCAGGTATCCCGGAAGATGACCCTCGTAACCCCGCTGTAATTGCAGATAACGTAGGCGATAATGTAGGTGACGTTGCTGGTATGGGTGCTGACCTTTTCGAATCCTATGTTGGTTCCATCATCTCCGCTATTACTTTGGGTGTTGTTTACTTCCAGACAGAAGGCGCAGTATTCCCCTTGGTTTTAGCAGCAGTTGGTATTTTGGCTTCCATCATCGGTAGCTTCTTTGTTAAGGGCGATGAAAAGTCCAATCCTCACAAAGCATTGAAAACAGGTTCTTACTCTGCAGCTGTATTGGTTGCTATTGCTTCTGTTGCCCTGAGCTATTTGTTCTTTGGCAATATGAAGGCTGGTATCGCAATTATTGCCGGTTTGGTTGTTGGTCTTTTGATTGGTCTTATCACAGAAGTTTATACTTCCGGTGATTACAAATCTGTAAAGAAAATTGCAGATCAGTCTGAAACAGGCCCTGCAACAACAATCATCAGTGGTTTGGCTGTTGGTATGGAATCTACAGCTATTCCCATTGTATTGATTGCAATTGGCATTTTTGTAGCTTACTCTGTATGTGGTCTTTACGGTATCGCTTTGGCGGCTGTTGGTATGCTTTCCACAACAGGTATTACTGTAGCAGTTGATGCGTACGGTCCTATTGCCGATAACGCTGGTGGTATCGCTGAAATGAGCGGCTTGGATCACTCCGTAAGAAATATTACAGACAAATTGGATGCAGTTGGTAACACAACAGCAGCTATGGGTAAAGGCTTTGCCATTGGTTCTGCAGCCTTGACTGCATTGGCACTGTTCGTTTCCTATGCAGAGGCTGTTCAGTTGACACAGATCTCTATCCTTGAACCCAGAGTAATTATTGGTTTGTTCATCGGTGGTATGCTTCCTTTCCTTTTCTCTGCATTTACAATGCAGTCTGTTGGTAAAGCGGCATTCGAGATGATTGAAGAAGTAAGACGTCAGTTCCGCTCTATTCCTGGTATCATGGAAGGTACAGCAAAACCTGACTACAAGAAGTGTGTAGAAATCTCTACAACAGCAGCTTTGAAAGAAATGTTGGTTCCCGGTATTATGGCAGTAGCAGCACCTTTGGTTGTTGGTGTGCTTTTGGGAACATCAGCTTTAGGCGGCTTGTTGGCTGGTTCTTTGGTAACAGGTGTATTGATGGCGATTTTCATGTCCAATGCAGGTGGTGCATGGGATAATGCGAAGAAGTATATTGAAGAAGGCAACCACGGTGGCAAGGGCAGCGAAGCTCATAAAGCAGCCGTAGTTGGTGACACAGTAGGTGACCCCTTCAAAGATACTTCCGGTCCTTCTATCAACATCTTAATCAAGTTGATGACAGTTGTATCTTTGGTATTCGCACCATTATTTATGACTATCGGTAGCATTCTGTAATTAAATAAAAAAGGCGGACTTAGGGTCCGCCTTTTTTATTGCCCCGAATTAGGCGTCTTAAGCAAGGAGGAAATGAACGGAAAAAATGCCTTTGAAATACAAGTACTTCCTGCTACCGAAAGGAAAACGAGTGTGTTATAATTGGTAGGAACAGGAGATGAGTATATGAAGGGATTTAAGGGGTTTACACCTCAAACCATAGATTTTCTTTGGGAAATAAGAATGAATAATAATAGAGAGTGGATGGATCAAAACAGGGATCGGTACAAAGAATTTCTAAAGGAGCCATTTGATCGGCTTGCGTTTTCTTTATCAGAAGAACTGAAGGAACAGACGGGGGAAGATTTGGATTGGGCAATTTCAAGGATAAACCGGGATATTCGATATTCAAAGGATAAGAGTCCTTATCGATCATGCCGTTGGGTGGTGTTTAAAGAGCCAATGGTTGTGGGAACCACCTGGAAAACACGCCCCGTTTTTTATTTTGAATTAACGCCAGAGGGATATACCCATGGCATGGGTTTTTATGAAACAAAACCAGCATATATGAAGGCATTTCGCAAAAAGGTTGAGGCTAATGCATCATCATTTTCTAACATAGTGAATGATTTGAAACAGAAAGGTTCATTTGCTTTGATTGGAGATGACTACAAGAAGGTGGATGCTAATGGGTTGGTGGAGGAAATCCGTCCCTGGTATATCAAGAAAAACTTTGCGGTTGTTGAGACAAAAGGAGTGGAAGACATCCTATTTACGGGGGAATTGCCAAAAATGCTGGCCAAGGAATGGATCGGATTAATTCCTTTGTACCAATATCTAAGTGAAATAAAAGTGGATTAAAAAGAGAAAGCCCCTTAGGAATAACTAGATAGAATTCCTAGGGGGCTTCGTTTTTAGTTACCAAAATTTTTTGCCAAGGACTCAATGGCATTTGACTTAATTATGGTTTCACCGTGTTCCAGAAGATAATATTTCGCTAGTGTTGTGGAAATGTGTTTTTGACCGAATTCATCTAATATGAGTTCTATGCATTCGCTGTTTTCATCGGCGGTATATGTATCCGCCTGCAAAACGAGGAAAAATCTTTCGTTGCTTTTGAATAGCTCACTTTCGCCCCGATAGCAGTCGTCTAAGCGTAGACTGGCGTGAATTACATCATCTAAGGTTTCAAAGGAAAAAATAAGCAAATCTTCGCTGTCATTACTTTTTGCTTCAAACAAATCTATGGGTTTCTTTTTCCATTTATGAGCTGCTTTATTTTTTGAAAGCATATCCATAGGGTTTTCATTTTTGCTTTTTTGGTCAATTTTAGTTACGATAATCATAATGCCGTCAACGCCAACGGGGGCCGCTTCCACCATAAGGGGTGTATTTTCGTTGATGAAGTCATATTCATCTAATGCTTGCTCCATAATATCTCGGAAAAGCTTTTGTGTCTTTTCGGAAGGATTAATCAAGTCTTCCAATTTTAAATCACGTTCTACCAAATCCGCTCTTGTGAGGGTTAACTTTAGTTGATTTTCACTAACACGTTCAATTTTCATATAAATCACTTCCTTATCTTTTCATTAGAAAAACGGGTCGTGTTGGATTTCCACTATACATTCTATGTGAAATATAGTATAGTATAATGAATTGGCGGGAAGATGTAAAGAGGTTAATAACGCCAGTTTCTATTAATTTTTGCGAAGAAGGAGTGATGGGCTGTGTTGAAAAAACGGCTTATTCCAATGATTTTAACTGTCCTTGTATGGGCAGGCATGTATTATTATTACTTACCACCTCTAAATATTCATTCTCGTGACTGCTGGATGTTTATGGTTGCCCTTGTGGTTGTTGGGGTAGTGATAAATTTCTGGACTATTTTCCGTGCTGTTTTTCTGGATAGAACTAGTCCGGAGCGGGCAGTTAATCTGAAGATGATCAAGAAGTTGTTAATTATACCGGTTGTTTTATGTGTAATATATTTTGGTGGTACATTGTTGTCCTCCCCCATTATACGAGCGTCAGATTATAACAAACTTCTAACCGTGGAAACTGGTGATTTTGCCACAGATATTCATGAAGTGGATTATAACAAAATTCCTATTTTGGATAGTGATTCCGCTTCAAGGCTTGCAGAAAGAGAAATGGGTAGTATGGTAGACATGGTTTCTCAGTACGAGGTTAGCCCATACTTTAATCAAATAAACTACCAGAATAAGCCTGTGCGAGTTACACCTCTTCGTTATGGTGATTTGATTAAATGGATTACAAATAAAGACACTGGTATTCCGGCATATATACAAATTGATATGACGTCTCAGGATGTTGAACTAGTTAGATTAGAAGAAGGAATAAAATATTCCCCTTTTGAACACTTTGGTCGCAACTTAAACCGCTATGTACGATTCCGTTACCCAACGGCCATGATTCGTAGTACAAACTTTGAAATTGACGAAAATGGCATTCCTTATTGGGTGTGTGCGGTTGAAGATAAAACCATTGGTTTGTTTGGCGGTACAGACATAACAGGGGCCATCGTAATTAATGCTGTGACTGGTGAACATTCTTATTATAATGTTGCGGATGTTCCTCGCTGGATTGATAAAGTATACGACGCAAACCTATTGATTGAACAGTATGATTACTATGGAACCTTGAAAAAGGGCTTTATTAACAGCATCTTTGGGCAAAGGGAATGCTTGCAGAGTACAGAGGGCTATAACTATATCGCTCTGGAAGATGACGTTTGGGTATATACTGGTGTTACCTCTATTGGTGGAGATCAATCTAACGTAGGTTTTGTATTGATGAATTCCAGAACCAAAGAAACAAAGTATTACCAGATTTCCGGTGCAAAAGAATTTTCTGCCATGTCTTCGGCGGAGGGGCAAGTTCAGCATTTGGGATATAATGCTACATTCCCCATTTTGCTTAACATTGCAGATGAACCAACCTATTTCTTATCTTTAAAGGATGCGGCCGGTTTGGTTAAAAAATATGCCATGGTTAATATACAAAAATATCAAATTGTTGCCATCGGGGATACGGTAGCTGAGTGTGAAAAAGCATATCGTAATTTAATGGCTGGAAGTGGTATTGAGACCATAGATATGGAGAAAGCTTTAAAGGCTGAGGGGGCCATTAGCACCATGAGGGATGTTGTGATTGATGGTAACACCTATTATTACGTGATGTTGGATGGTAAGGATGCCCTCTTTGAAGTTGAAGTTAAAAATTATCTGAGTATTTTGAAAAAGCAAGTTGGAGATACTATTTCTTTAGAATATGTAGCAGAGGCCAACGGTGTGAATACAGTAATTGGATTGAACTAAAAAGTTTGGTAGATGGCCACCGGTACTCCGGTGGCTGTTTTTACGATATTATTACATTTTATTGAAAAATACCCAGTTTTGTTGACACTTATAGTGGAAGAATGTAAAATAATAAGATATAATGTGATTCTTATGAGTAAAAGTAGAAGTTTCACAAACCAGCGGAGGTAAACCATGAGCAGTGATAAGAATAGTAATACAAAACCCGGTGCACGAGGTTTAAATGATAATGATAAAGATTATTATGAAGATTTGTATAATGACCTGCCAAAAGAGGTTGTTGATATTTTGATGCAAACCCATCCCTTAATGGGTAAAGACGGAAATACGGAAGGAGTTCGTTCTAAAAAACGTCCATCAAGAGAGGATATTGAGGAAGTAAGAGAGGCAAGAATGCAGCAAGTAGGCAATGAGATTAATGAAATTAGAAAAGCACCTCAGCAAGAGGGTGAGCCTACCAGATACGTATCTCGTCGTGCAAGAAACTTTGGAACGATGGAAGATACGAATAATCCGGTATCATCAGAGCATAAAATGGAAAAGGACGAGTATGATGATGGGATTCAGTATGTCAGCGTGATGCCAGCTCGCAAAAAATCAAAAATGGTTGAGGAAGTATCTCAGCAGACTTTATCTCCCGCAAAACGTAAAAAGTTTAAAAAAGAGGATAATGCTTTTGAAGACTTCGGAAAAGTAGGCAGAAACCGCTATGAGGATCTGGATTTCGAAGAAAAGGCAAAGCAAGAGCATTTGGATAGCCTTTATGATGACTATGATGATGATGAAGATTACCGTGGTGGTATGAATAAATTAAGTATAATTTTAGGGATAATTGGGCTAGTATTAATTATATTCCTTATTTTTAAATGTGTTAGTTTAAGCAGTAAGCTTGAAGATGCTCAGAATCAGGTTGCAGCTAGTGAAGAACTGAGCGCTAAGTATGAAAAAATTCAACTTGAGAAGATGCAGTTGGAGGAGCAGTTATCAGGAGAGAGCAATCCTAATGGGGGTGAAGGTACTACTACTAGCAACGAGGGTCAAACATCGGCTGGGGATAGCAGTAGCACAACCACATCAAACAATGCAGGCGGATCTTCCCTATCAACAGGAAACACAACCGAGTATGTGGTGCAAAAAGGAGATACTGCTTGGAGTATAGCCCAAAAGACATTAGGCAATGGCGCAGAATATCAGAAGATTTTGGACGCCAATAATTTAAAAGAAACAGATACCATCGATGTTGGAACAAAGTTGAAAATTCCTAGATGATAGTAGATAGGAGAAGATGAGATGGGAAACGATCTGCAGAAAAAAACTCTAGCAGAACTACGAGATATGGCAAAGGAAATGGACATTAAGTCCATTTCCTCATTAAAGAAAAGTGAATTAATTGAAAAAATTATGGAAAAGCAGTCCCAAGCGGAGTCAGTGGCCGTTAAGCGTGTGACTGCTTATGGTTTTTCTTTGCAAGACAATCCGGAGACGATAAGAAAGAATGAGACCAACCACGAACTGAAAGAGGAAGAAAATCATCATAAAGAAAAAGTTGTACAGAAGGATGAGAAGGCTACTGTGATGGAGAACAGCGTGGCTGGAGAAGGTATATTAGAGGTAATGCCAGATGGATTTGGCTTTCTAAGAACGCAGAATTTTCTTCCAGGTACCGGTGATATTTACGTTTCACCATCTCAAATCCGTCGATTTAATCTAAAAACAGGAGATGCAGTAAATGGAAATATCCGTACGGCTAGGGATGGCGAAAAATTTGGGGCGCTACTTTTTGTAAAATCCGTGAATGGTGATCAACCGGATTTGGCTTCCAAGCGTCCGAATTTCGAAGATTTGACGCCGATTTATCCGGAGGAGAAACTTTCGTTTGAAGTGGGGAGGGAAGAACTATCTGGAAGGATTATTGACCTTTGTGCGCCTATTGGCAAGGGACAAAGAGGAATGATAGTTGCACCTCCTAAGGTAGGCAAGACCGTACTTTTAACGCAAATGGCCAATGCGCTTACGAAAAATCATAAGGAAGTACATCTTATTGTGCTTTTAATTGATGAACGCCCTGAGGAAGTAACGGACATTCAGCGTTCTATTGAAGGTAAAAATGTGGAGATTGTGTATTCTACATTTGACGAACAGCCTGAACACCACAAAAGAGTTACAGAAATGGTTCTGGAAAGGGCAAAACGCCTGGTGGAGCAAGGCAAAGACCTGGTTATACTATTAGATAGCTTAACGCGATTAGCTAGAGCCTATAACTTGACTATTCCGCCTAGTGGCAGAACACTATCTGGCGGCTTAGATCCTGCGGCGTTATACATGCCAAAACGTTTTTTTGGCGCCGCCAGAAATATTGAACATGGTGGTAGTTTAACCATACTGGCTACAGCTTTGGTGGACACGGGTAGCAAAATGGATGAAGTTGTTTTTGAAGAATTTAAAGGTACTGGTAATATGGAATTGGTTCTTGATAGGCGTCTTTCTGAGCGTCGTATCTTCCCAGCAATGGATATTATTAAATCCGGAACTAGAAGGGAAGAAAAACTACTTACTGAGCAAGAGTTGGAGTGTAACTTTACCTTGCGAAGAATGGCATCCACTATGAGTCAAATGGAAATGGTTGAAGGTTTTTATGATTTGATGAAAAAGACCCAAAATAATCAAGAATTCATGGAGAGACTTCCTGTTTGGGAAAAAACTTTGGGACTGTTTGATAAGTGATAAAACCTTTTTGATTTTTTATTGCAAAGAGAAATAAGTTATGATATACTACTAGTGTTGTCTATAAATAATTAGGATTATTGATCAACAAATCTAAATTACGAGGTGAAAAAAATGAGAGAAGCAATCCATCCCGAGTACAATCAGGTAAAGGTTAAATGCAACTGTGGTAACGAGTTCGTAACAGGCTCCACAAAGGAAGAAATCAGAGTCGAAGTTTGCTCTAAATGTCATCCTTTCTACACAGGTAGCCAGAAATTACTTCTGGAAGCTGGCGGTAGAGTTGAAAAGTTCAACAAGAAATACGGCAGAAAGTAATTTTTGCAAATTGGAAAGAGCAAAAAGAGAGTTCTATCTTTTTGGTTTCTTAAATCAAATAAAAACAAGAAACGTGCAGGGAATGTTATCCTGCACTTTTTTTATAAGAAAAAAAGTAATTTATTAATGCCTTAGAGGTGGACAAAGAGCATAAATAGCTTAAGATGTACATGCTGTGGACAATATGTGGATAACTAGAAAAAATCAAGTGTATTAAAGCAAATTCGCTGTGGACAACTCAAAGAAACTGTGGAAAAAATCATTTGAAAATGTGTAACCGTGTTTTTATTATAAAAATTAACGATTCAACTCATCCATTGGAACAAAAGATAAATAAAGAGAATAAAATAAAAACCCCCTATGAAATAGATAGGGGGTTTTGTTTTATTTTGCGATGTCACTAAGAATGTCCTGTGGAATTACAAATTCGGGGCTTCCTTGTGCGCCAGCGGCCACTTCATATTTATCAAAACAAATAACTAAGTTGCCATCATTGTCGATATAGAAGTTTTGCTCAGGTTGAATGGCTTGGAATCCTTCTCCAATTTCCGTTTGGCCGTGGATAAAAAACATACCGCCCTCGGACTCATTCATTCGTTCCATTTCGGAAGTAATATACTTGCTGATAGGTGTTACATAATCAGCCCCTTCTTTGAAAAGACTTGGCAACGTGACCAAGTTATTGGTACGTTTATCAATGGTATAAAAGGAATGAACGGTGGAGGAGGAACCTGCGGTATTTAAGATATAAACATCAATGGCTAGGTAATTATTGTTATCCGTTTTTACAATATAGTTTGAATCAATCCCCATGTGAACAGTTTCGTCACCGAACTCTGCTTTTAAGGCTTTTACATCTTTTTCAAAGGCTGCAATTAAGGCATCTGCATTGTCTTTAAACTCTGCGTTTAACTGATCTTGTAATTCTTGGTTTAGCAGTCCTTCAATATGAGGGGTAACAATATTGGCTTCATAGCCATTTTCTTCATTCACATAGCGACCAAAAGTGAGTATTTTAACAACAGTGTCCATACCAGGGACTTCGGTCATGGCATAAGCGAAACTAGGGCTTGCATTTAAAGCAATAGAGGCTGCGATAACAGTGCTTGCCGCAACGGTACTAAATTTAATCCAGGGTTGTTTTTTCTTTTCTGCTTTCATAATCATTTTAATCCTTTCTTCTAACTCTTTTGAGGCAGATATGTTTTCGTATTCTTCGTTTAAATTTTTTAGTGTTTTACTCATAAGTCTACTTCCTCCATATCAATCTTTAATAATTCCAATGCGCGATACAGCCTGGTTTTTACAGTGTTTTCATTGAGGTCAAGTAACTCAGCAATTTCTTTAATTTGCATCCTTTCAAAAAAACGGAGTACAATGATTATTCGATAGTTCTCATCCAAATGTTGTATCATTTGTGTGAATGTAATATTTGAAAAATCATCAGAAATTGCTAGATGGTTATCTAATGCTGCATAATCGATTAAAACGGCTTTCTGATTCTTTTTGATTAGTGTGAGAGCGGTGTTAATGATAATTTTATAAAACCAAGTTTTTAAGTATTGCGTATTTTGTAATTTGTGGATGGAGCGTAATGCTTTGATAACACTTTCACTTACAATATCTTCTGCATCTTGCTGGTTCCTTGTATAAGTAAAGGCAAATCTGTAGGCCTGATCCAGACTGTCTTTATTTGTAATAAATTGTTCAAACAGCTGTTTTTTGTTCATAAGGTTAACTCCTTTCATAAGCTTAGACAGTAATGTGTGGCATAAAGTTTGGTAAAAAATAAAAAATAAATTTAGAAATTTTATTTTATTTTTATCAAAAACAAGTGATATTTTACAGATCTTTGGGTGATTGCGGGTGTGCAGTGTCTATACCCTACTGCATTCGGAAAGAAAAATAAAAGAAAGTCTCATTAGATTTATCAATTATCACAAAGTCATTTCTATTGTTATATTTTTACAGTTTGCTGTAAATATTTGATTTGGACATTTTATTTATGCTACAATTAAAAATGAATTTCTGTTTATAGCCTTTTGTGTTATAATAATAAATTGCAATACAAATTTCAAATAAGAAGAGAGTTGATATGGTGTCAAGTTTAGATAAAGAAAAAAAGGTACGCCAAACAAGTATAGGCGGACAAGCCGTAATCGAAGGTGTAATGATGCGTGGGAAGAAGATGTATGCAATGGCGGTCAGAAACCCTGAAGGTGGCATTACTCTTGAAAAAAATGAGTGGGGTGGTATTGGTGCCAAGGGACTATTTAAGTATCCTATATTTAGAGGTATCGGTGCTTTCGTGGACTCATTAATTACAGGCACAAAAATTCTAATGCATTCTGCAGAAATCGCAGGGGAAGATTGGGCGGAAGAGGAATTATCTCCGTTTGAAAAATTTCTCCAGGATAAATTGGGTGATAAAATCAATGATATTTTGATATATTTTAGTGTTACCCTTTCCTTAGTACTAGGCATGGGTCTATTTTTTGTTCTGCCTGTGTGGTTAGGAAACTTCTTCAAGGAAATGGTTCCGGTATGGGCTTTGGGTGTAATAGAAGGACTTTTGCGAATTGCAATTTTTTTAGTTTACTTATTCTTAATTTCTAGAATGAAAGAAATTAAAAGGGTCTTCCAGTATCATGGGGCGGAGCATAAGACCATCAACTGTTTTGAAAGTGGTCTTGATTTAACGGTTGCTAATGTGAAGCCTTGCTCTCGCTTACATAAGCGTTGTGGAACCAGCTTTTTGCTTTTTGTTATGATTATTAGTATGATAGTATTCTTCTTTGTTCGGACGGACACTTTGGTTCTTCGTCTGGCCTCCAGAATTATTTTGGTACCTTTTATTGCAGGTATTTCGTATGAAGTCATTCGTTGGGCAGGAAAATCCGATAGTAAAATTGTTGCTTTTATCAGTTATCCTGGTTTTTGTTTGCAGAAAATAACAACAGCCGAACCTGACGAAGCCCAGATCGAAACAGCGATTGCGGCGATGAAGGGAGTACTGGAAGATGAGGGAGAATAAGACTTTAACCCAGGTTTTGCAAGAAGGTAAAAAACGTTTAAAGAATGCCAATAAGGACAACTACGCTTTTGAGGCAGAACTTTTACTGATGGATGTTTGCAGGATAAATCGAGTCGCACTACTGACTCAAGGCGATGCAAAAATCACTTTTGAGAATGAGGAAAAATATAATTGGTATTTAACCCAAAGGGAATCGAACCGTCCGTTGCAGTATATTTTAGGACAGTGTGAATTTATGGGGCTAACTTTCAAAGTTGGAGAAGGGGTATTAATTCCTCGTGGTGACACAGAAGTCTTGGTAGAATCTGTATTGGAGATTTCCAAGAGGGAAAAGATAAAAAAAGTAATAGACGTGGGGACAGGAAGTGGATGTATCCCAATTTGCCTTACCTATTTTGGACAAATGGATGCAGTTGGTTTGGACATTAGCCCTGTAGCACTTGACTTTGCAAGAAAGAATGGCGAAGATAATCAAGTAGTAGTTGATTGGATCGAAAGTGATTTGTTTTCTGCAGTGCCTGTAAAGCTAAAGGGAAGGGTTGATGCAATTGTGTCCAATCCGCCCTATATCTCAAAAGAAGCAATAGAGGGTTTGATGCCTGAGGTACGGGATTATGAGCCTAGAAATGCCCTAGATGGTGGTAAGGACGGGTTGGATTTTTATCGTGGTATTGTTGAGGAAAGCTGCTTTTGGCTCCGTGAGGGTGGCTGGCTTTTTTTTGAAATAGGTTATGACCAAGGCCGGGCATTATTAGAGATGATGAATAGGGCAGGATTTAGTCAATGCTCGCTGCAGCAAGATTTGGCAGGATTAGATAGAGTTGTTTTTGGAAAATTAGAAAGGAAGCAAAAATGAGGTGGAACCGTGTTTGAACGATTGGCTGAGATTGAAAGTAAATATGTTGATTTAGCAGACCAAGTAAATGATCCTGATATCATCGCCAACCAATCGGAATGGCGAAAGCTAATGAAGGAATACAGTGATATGACTCCCCTAATTGAGGCATATCGTGAATACAAAACAGTAAAAGAAGCAGTTCAAGAAGGTTTGGATTTGTTGAATGATAAATTGGATGAAGACTTTCGTGATTTAGTGAAAGAAGAATTTGCACAAAATAAAGTTCGGTTTGAAGAGCTTGAGAAGGAAATTACGATTTTGCTTTTACCCAAAGACCCCAATGATAATAAGAACGTGATCATGGAAATTAGAGGGGGTGCTGGTGGTGATGAAGCAGCATTATTTGCGGGGGATTTATTCCGTATGTATGCACGCTATGCCGAGGGCAGACGATGGAAAGTGGAATTGATGAATGCCAATGAAAATGATCTTGGTGGATTTAAGGAAGTATCCTTTATGATAACTGGGGCTGGAGCTTATTCTCGTATGAAATATGAAAGTGGTGTGCATCGAGTTCAACGTATTCCTACCACAGAAAGCGGTGGGCGTATTCACACCTCCACAGTTACTGTGGCTGTTATGCCAGAGGCAGAAGAAGTTGACGTTCACATTGATATGAATGATGTTCGGGTAGATGTGTTTCGTGCTTCGGGTAATGGTGGTCAGTGTGTAAATACTACGGATTCAGCAGTGCGTATGACCCATTTGCCCACAGGAATTGTGGTTTCTTGCCAGAATGAAAAATCCCAGTTGAAGAATAAAGATCAAGCATTGAAGGTTCTTTATGCCAGAGTATATGAAAGAGAAAGACAGGCCCATGATGCTGCAATTTCTGCTGACCGCCGTTCCCAGGTTGGAACGGGGGATAGAAGTGAGCGTATTCGTACCTATAATTTTCCCCAGGGTCGTGTCACGGATCATAGAATTGGTTTGACACTGCACAAAATTGATAGCATATTAAATGGAGAACTAGATGAATTATTGAATGCTCTGATTACCACTGACCAAATGGAAAAAATGCAGGCTGGTGGTCTGGCAGAATAAAGAAAGTGGTGAAGGCGTGAAGGAACTTTGGCAGCTTTTTATCACATTTTGTAGGATAGGCGGCTTTACCTTTGGTGGTGGATACGCCATGCTACCTATGCTACAAAGTGAAGTAGTAACAAAACGAGGTTGGGCTACAGAGGATGAGATATTGGATTATTTTGCCATTGGGCAATGTACACCAGGGATTATCTTTGTTAATACGGCTACCTTTGTTGGATACAAGCGGCAGGGTGTTTTGGGAGCTATATCTGCAACAATTGGAAGTATTTTTCCTTCTGTGATTATTGTTGTAATTATTGCGGCAGTTTTGAATAACTTTGCACAGCTTCCCATTGTACAACATGCTTTTGGAGCCGTTCGTGTGGTTGTTGGTGTTTTGATTGTAAATGCCGTGATTGGGATGTGGAAAAAGTCAGTAGTCGATAAACTCTGTGGTGTGATTGCAGTAGTTGCTTTTCTTCTTTCAGCAATCTTTGAGTTATCACCAATCTGGGTAGTCTTGGGGGCAGCGGTCATAGGTGTAGTCATTCCTGTTTTAAAGGAGGCTAGGGCAAAATGAGCGGCTGGGTGGTATTGTTTTATGAATTCTTTAAAATAGGGCTTTTTTCTGTGGGTGGTGGTTTAGCTACATTACCATTTTTATATAAGCTTGCAGATAAATATGATTGGTTTAGCCAGGGCATGATTGCCGATATGGTGGCGATTTCTGAGTCAACACCAGGCCCCTTAGGGGTTAATATGGCAACATATACAGGATTTCAGTTTGGTGGGCCCTTGGGTAGTATTGTGGCAACGGTGGGGTTGGTATTTCCTTCGATTGTTATTATTATTGTCATATCTAAATTTTTGCAAAAATTTCGGAATAATGCCCATGTGGAAGATGCCTTTTATATGCTTAGGCCAGCAGTAACTGGGCTGATTGGAGCGGCTGGGTTTGGAGTGATTATCAGTGCATTATTACACGTTCACAAAATATCTGAAATTACAGCAGAAAACTTTTTTGGTTTAATCGGTATGAAAGAGTGTATCTTGTTTATAATGATGTTATTTTTAACAAATAAATATAAAAAGCACCCGGTATTATATATTGCAATTGGGGCGGTAGTTGGTATCATATTTACTTTTTGATACGGAATGAAAGGCTTTTTCCATCCATATGATAGAGATATATGGAATAAGGAGGAAGGGCGTATTATGCTATGGCTGTCGATTCCTGTGTATTGGGTGCTGCTGTGGGCAGCGAGTAGGTGGAATAAAGCCTATCCGTTGCCTTTTCGTTTTTTGGAGGGTACCATTTTAGCTTATCTTTGCTTTTTATTTTTACCCCCAGCTTTTTTAGAGGAGTTCCTATGGGCTGGACTGGGGGCAATATTGGGGATTGTATTTGGGGTTTGGGCAGAAGAAAAATACCCAGAGTTTGGGTTTGGAAAAGAACTTAGAAGTATAATGATTTTTTCAGTTGCTTTTGTATTTGACGCATTTGTTGTGGGTGCGTGGGCATTACCAAGAAGTGTCATTGGTGGTACAGCATTATATTGTGCTTGTGGAGGCCTATTTCCTGAGGGGGTTACTTTGAGGGAGACCGTATTATCCGCAATGGGTGGAATAGCAGGGTTTATTTTAGGCGTTGCGATTTGTTTTGTTTAAAAGAGGAAAGGTTCATTGCAAAATGGGGAATGCTTTGTTATAGTAAATTAAAAAGTGCCGAGAAATTTTACAATGGAAAAAGGGAATTCCCCTAAAGGAGGTTCTTATGGGACAGATTGGGATAGAAAAAGAGACATTAAAAACAATGATCAGAGAGAATGTAAAGACCCTGTATAGAAAGACCCTAGAAACTGCCTCGGTAGAAGAAATATATCATGCAGCTGTATTTTCCTTAAGAGATTTAATAACCGACAAATGGATTAAAACCCACGATACTTATTATGAGCAGGATGTGAAAGCTGTTTATTATCTTTCGATGGAGTTTTTGATGGGAAGATTCTTTGGCAATGCTTTAATCAACATGGAAATGAGCAATGAGATGAAAGAAGTTTTTGATGAGCTGGGGATCGATTTTAATACAGTTGAAAATGCAGAGCCAGACCCGGGTCTTGGCAACGGAGGATTGGGCCGTTTGGCAGCCTGTTTTTTGGATTCATTATCCACTTTGGAGCTACCTGCATATGGCTGCGGAATCAGGTACCATTATGGCATATTTGAGCAAAGGCTGGAAAATGGTTATCAGGTTGAGGTGCCTGATAATTGGTTGCAGGATGGAGACTCTTGGGGAATTCGGAGAAATGAATATGCTGTTGAGGTGAAATTTGGTGGACATGTGCGGGCCGTGCCAAAGGAAGGGGGAGGATACGGTTTTGTGCAAGAAGGATACCAATCCGTAATGGCAATACCTTATGATTACCCCGTTTTGGGCTATGGCAACAACACAGTAAACACGTTACGCCTTTGGGATGCCCAGGCAAAAAATAGAATCGACCTTAAGTCCTTTAACGAGGGCAACTATCAAAAAGCAGCCGAGGAAGAAACCCTTGCAAAAACACTAACAGATGTACTTTATCCTGCTGATGAGCATTATCAAGGGAAGGAATTAAGACTAAGGCAACAGTACTTCTTTATTTCTGCTACAGTACAGCGGGTTGTGGAGCGTTTTAAAAATAACCATTCTGATTTCAACTTACTGCCTGAAAAGGTGGCTTTTCAACTAAACGATACCCATCCTAGTATTGCAGTGGCTGAACTAATGAGAGTTTTGGTTGATGAGAATAACTTGCCTTGGGATCAGGCGTGGGACATCACCAGAAAAGTGTGCGCCTATACGAACCATACCATTATGGCAGAGGCTTTAGAAAAATGGCCTTTGGATTTGTTTAGCCGTTTGTTGCCCCGCATATATCAAATTGTTGAAGAGATTAACCGACGTTTTTGCCTTGAACTAACGGAGCGGTTTGGTAACAATCCGGAAAAAATTCGTCGACTTGCAATCATTGCAGATGGGCAAATTCGTATGGCGTATATGGCTATTGTGGGAAGCCACTCTGTGAATGGCGTGGCTGCCCTCCATACGGAGATATTAAAAAACCAGGAACTCAAGGATTTTTATGAACTTTATCCTGAAAAATTCAATAATAAAACCAATGGCATTACCCAACGTAGATGGCTTTTGCATGCTAACCCCAAACTGGCAGAGTTGGTGACAGAGGTAGTTGGGGATGGCTGGATAACGGATTTATCCCAGATAGAAGGGATTATGCCTTATGGGGATGACGAAAAATTTAGAGAGCGTTTTATGGAAATTAAGCGTGAGAATAAGATAGCCTTGGCGAAATATATTAAATCTACCAAAGGAATTGATATTAACCCCGATAGTATCTTTGATATTCAGGTGAAAAGATTGCATGAATATAAACGTCAGCTTTTGAATGTGCTACACATCATTGGCCTTTATAACAGATTAAAGATGAACCCTGGATTAGATATGGTGCCTAGAACTTTTATTTTTGGCGCAAAGGCTGCTGCAGGATACCGAAGGGCAAAGTTAATCATTAAATTGATTAACAGCGTGGCAGAGGTTGTGAACAATGATCCATCTATCAATGGAAAAATCAAGGTGGTATTTCTAGAGAACTATTGTGTGTCTTTGGCGGAGCGGTTGATTCCAGCGGCAGATGTAAGTGAACAAATTTCCACGGCGGGCAAAGAAGCATCAGGCACGGGTAATATGAAGTTTATGCTAAACGGTGCACTGACTGTGGGAACTATGGATGGTGCCAATGTTGAAATATTTGAAGAAGTTGGAGAAGAAAACATCTTTATTTTTGGTATGAGCGCCGAAGAAGTGCAAGACAAATACAATGGTACTTATGACCCTTGGAGTATTTACAATATGAACCAAGAGGTACGAATGGCAATGACTGCATTAATTGATGGGACTTTTGATAAGGATACACAACGATTCCGAGAGATTTATGATGCTTTATTAAATGGTTTTGGCGGAAGCAAAGCCGATGAGTATTTTGTGTTAGAAGACTATGCTGATTATGGTCGTGCCCAATGGTCAATTGATGATGCTTATCGCAATAAAGAACGATGGGCAAGGATGGCAATTTGTAATGTGGCAAAGAGCGGCAAGTTTTCTAGTGACCGAACAATTAAGGAGTACGCAGAAGAGATCTGGCAGTTGCCAGCTGTGTCGATAGACTTTTAATGTTTCGCTCCCACCTATTTTGTGTGGGAGTTTTTTTTATTTTAATTTTTTCTATGATGAATTTATGAACTAGATTTTTAAAATATTTGGAAGTATAAATGGAAATGCAGAGGAAGAACTCTATTTATAATACAGTGAATCAATAGGAATTTACGCATATACAAAGAAGTTACTTGTCAGATAAGTACAGTTCATGTAAAATTAGAATAGAAATAGTAAAAAAAAATCATGAGAGTGTAGAAGGAGCGAAGGGGAGTATGGTACGTAGCAAGAGGAAGTTTCCGTTGGCATTTTGGATTTTTATAGGATTGATATTGGGTATTTTAGCCGGAATCGCACTTATGAAAACACCCTATATTGCAGTGGAATACATTAAACCATTTGGAACGTTATTTCTTAACTTAGTTAAGTTTATTGTTGTTCCTATTGTACTGTTTTCTATCATGGCGGGTGTCATTTCAATGAAAGACATTCGCAAGGTGGGCAAAATTGGTGTTAAGACGGTTATATTTTATATGACTACAACAGCAATTGCTGTTGTCATTGGCTTAGTATTTGCAAATGTTTTTAAAGGATTATTTGGGCAAATATCCACAAGTGGCTTGGAATATACAGCGTCAGAGGCACCAGGATTCATTACTACATTAATTAATATCTTCCCCAGCAATATAATTTCACCTATGAGTGAGGCAAATATGTTGCAGGTAATTGTTGTGGCACTATTTTTTGGCTTTGCCGTTATTACAGCAGGGGAAAAGGGGAAGGCCTTTGCAGATTTTGTTGAAAGTGCCAATGCAGTTTCCATGATAATTATGGATGCCATTATCAAATTTAGCCCAATTGGGGTTTTTTGTTTGATCACTCCTGTGGTGGCAGAAAATGGTACTTCAATTTTAGGCAGTTTATTAACGGTGCTTACCGTTGCCTATGGTGCGTACATTCTTCATATGATATTGGTATATTCATTGGCAGTGAAAGCTTTTGCGAAGATGAGTCCTTTGAAGTTTTTTGGGGGCATGATGCCAGCAATTATGATGGCATTTTCTAGTGCATCTTCTGTTGGTACACTTCCTTTGAACTTAGAATGTACAGAAAGGCTGGGTGCCAAAAAGGATGTTGCCAGTTTTGTATTACCATTAGGTGCTACCATCAATATGGATGGAACTGCAATTTACCAAGGGGTGTGTGCAGTGTTTATTGCTGCTTGTTTTGGTGTGGACTTAACCTTGGTGCAACAGGTTTCCATTATTTTGACTGCAACTTTAGCTTCTATTGGTACAGCTGGAGTTCCTGGTGCGGGCATGATTATGTTGGCCATGGTATTGCAAAGCGTTAATCTTCCTGTTGAGGGAATTGCATTGGTAGCTGGCATTGACCGAATTTTTGATATGGGTAGAACAACGGTAAATATTACTGGGGATGCCGCTTGCACATTGATTGTTTCAAAGCTAGAGCAATAGGGAAACCAAAATAGAGGTTAATGAAACAGAGGTAATTTCAAGGGTGTATTTTGATTTAAAGAGATCTCCCCCTTCTTATATGTAAAATCATGGAATGGCAGCGAAATAGGTTGGCCAAAAGGTGATTTTTTTGTCGAATTATGAGCGATAATGCGATACATTTAGCGGTTGTTTTATTTTTTTTGTGCTATAGTTGGATTGCAAAACATATAAGGAGGGAATGTATTATGAAACACAAAATGAGCAAAGGATGGATTGTAGCAGTATGCCTAGGTCTTGCATTGGCTTTTACTGGCTGTGGAAATTCAAATGAAACTCCATCTGATGCACCAGCACAGGAAGAAGTACAGGACGTTCAGCCTGAAGAACAGGGAGCTGTTACTAATGATCAAGCAGGCGTAACAGACACAACCACAGATGCGGCAACAGATACAACAACTGATGCAGCACCCGAAGCTTCTGTTGATGGTGAAGCAACAGCGGAATAATAAAGTAGTACTACCTATAAGGCATCCCCTAGTTTGGATGCCTTATATTCTTTGTTTTTCAACAATACTCTTAAAGAGATGCGTAAAAAAGCAGATAAGGAAGAAAAATAAAAAAAATAAGGAAAAGGTGTTGACAAGTATCTAAATTAGTGTATAATAGAACAAGTCACTGCAAAACACTGTGGAACACAGTAAAAGCTAAACAGCCAATGTTAATATCTTGAAGAAAGAAAAAAACTTCAAAAAAAAGCTTGACAGGCTAAAGTGATTATGATAAACTAATCTTCGCTGATAACGAAAAAATGACAGCGAACAACAGTAAAATTGATCCTTGAAAACTAAACAGTAGAATACAAACACACAACCCATAGTCAATTCAAAAGCATATGCTTTTAAAAGAGACAAAAGAGTTTGCTGGTTTTGAAAAAACCAGAGAAAGCCAGATTTAAGACTGGCAGGACAAAACTTTAATTTAAGAGTTTGATCCTGGCTCAGGATGAACGCTGGCGGCGTGCTTAACACATGCAAGTCGAGCGGAGATATTTAAACGGAAGGTTTCGGCTGGAAGGTTAAATATCTTAGCGGCG
>NZ_JAWRKF010000004.1:0-279042 GCF_040307045.1 Anaerotignum sp. | reverse complement strand
TGCACGCATCGCCCGTTCTTTATCCAAATTCAACACTTAAAAGGTATTTACTTAGGGATTTTGGCAAACTTGGAAAATATAAAATTTTAAGTAATAGGATTCGTCCGCTGCCCAAAGAATAGGATGGTCGGGTGATTGTGTACGATATTCTACCTGACGTAAGCGTTTATGCACATTGTTTGCTGCCTGGCCTATGGTTTGGGTGAATAACTCATAGCTCATAAAATGGGAGCAGGAGCAAGTTGCTAAAAAACCTCCATCTTTGATTAGTTTCATGGCTCTAAGATTAATTTCTCGGTAGCCTTTTACGGCATTCTTAATGGAATTTCTGGATTTTGTAAAAGCAGGAGGATCCAAAATAATTACATCAAATTTTCTTCCTTCAGCCTCAAGGCGGGGGAGTAACTCAAAAACGTCCTCGCACTGGAAATGAACCACATCTTCTAGGCCATTTAGCGTTGCATTTTCCGTTGCCTGATCCACAGCAAGTTGAGATGCATCTATACCCAGAACGCTTTTTGCACCTGCAATACCTGCGTTTAAAGCAAAGGAGCCTGTATGGGTAAAGCAGTCTAAAACGTCAGCACCTTTGCAAAGCTTATGAATGGCGGCGCGGTTATATTTTTGGTCGAGGAAAAAGCCTGTTTTTTGTCCATCTGCAACGTCAACAATGTATTTTACACCGTTTTCCACGATTTCTACTTTGGTATCGAAAGGCTGACTTAGGAACCCCTTTGTACGTTCCATGCCTTCTTGAAGGCGAACTTTTGCGTCGCTTCTTTCATAGATGCCTTGGATTTTAACGCCATCTTTTTCTAAGGTTTCAACCAGAAGTGTGATGATCGTATCTTTCATTTTGTCGATTCCTAAAGCCAAGGATTGTACAACTAAAATGCCAGCGAACTTGTCAATAATTAAACCGGGTAGAAAATCTGCTTCGCCAAAAATAAGGCGGCAAGAGGAAGTATCAACGGTTTTTTTGCGGTATTCCCAAGCTGCCTCCACACGGCGACGCAGGAAATCATTATCAATAACGGTATTTTTATCTCGGGTCACCATACGGATGGTTATTTTAGAGTTTTTATTGTAAAATCCTGTTCCCAGGGGATAGCCATCAAAATCCAAGACCGAAACCAATTCACCATTGGTAATATCTTCGCTGGCAGTGGCTATCTCATTGTCGAAAATCCAAAGGCCGCCGGCCTTCAGCATACGACCTTCGCCTTTTTTGATTGTAACTACGGGTATGTTCATGGGGAGGGTCCTCCTTAATCTATATGGTTAAAAAAGGAGTGTATAAAAACACTCCTTTTAGAGTGTCGACAAAGTCAACACATTTTACTCTTTTAAAATACTATTTTCTATTTTTATATTTGGAGGTGGCTTTTGGATAAACAAGGAGACAAGTTTTTTGTCTCTATCCTTTAGGCCATTTCTCAAGGGTTTATTGCTTTTACGAGGGGAAAGGAGTGTTAAAAACACTCCTTTCGTCACAGTCAATCAGTTTGCAAAGTTGTTGAAGTAATTCTGAACCAACACGATAGGTGTACCTTTGTCACCACTACCGCTAGTCAAATCACAAAGGGAACCAATCAGGTCTGTAAGGCGGCGTGGTGTTGTGCCTTCAGAAACCATGTTGCCCTTTAAGTCAGTTTCTTTTTCTTTGATACGATGACGAATTGCTTCTTCTAGCTCCGCGCCGGAAAGATCTGCAAAGTCGTTATCTGCTAAATATTTTAACTTTACTTCATTTGGTAAGCCTAGGAGGCCTTCTGTGTAACCAGCGCCAACAACGGGGTCGGCTAATTCCCAAATTTTACCAACTGGATCTTTGAATGCGCCGTCGCCATAAATCATAGCTTCAACTTTAATGCCTGTGCGTGCAATCAATTCTTTCTGAATCTGTTCTGCAACTTCCTGTGCGTTTTTTGGGAAAAGCTTAACAGTTGTTTCTGTTGCTTTATTGGAGCCCAGTAAGCCGTAAGAAGGGTTGAAACCACTGCCATTTACGGATTCATTCAAAATTTCGCTAAGGGTACATACTTTGTCGCCACCTGCAGCTAAGATACGACGTTTGGAACGTTCTCTTGTATGGATATCACAGCAAAGTACGTTTTTGGTAAACTTCACGATTGCTTCGGGGTGATTAGCAAAAATGATCTCTGCTTCTGCGCCTTCTTCTTCAATCAATTTTTTGTAGTAATCTACATAATCAACGCCTGTGAAAGGGTGCTTGATGTAACCGAATGCGTTTCTGTATGCATCTAATGTCAATATATCTGTGTAAGGATTAATACCGCTATCATCCAAAAGGTCCATATCAAAAAGGTGGTTACCAACTTCATCAGAGGGATAGCTTAACATAAGAACAACTTTTTTTGCTCCTTTTGCAATGCCTCTTAAGCAGATTGCAAAACGGTTTCTGCTGAGGATGGGGAAAACAACACCGATTGTTTCGCCGCCTAATTTTGCTTTTACATCTGCTGCAATGTCTTCTGTGGAAGCGTAGTTGCCATCTGCACGAGCTACCACTGCTTCTGTTACGCATACTACGTCGCGATCCTGAAGTTTGAAGCCGTCAGCAGTTGCTGCAGCTAAAACGGAATCTGCCACGATTTTTACGATATCATCGCCTTGACGAATGATGGGTGCTTTAATACCTCTGGAAATTGTTCCTGCCATTTTGAAAAACCTCCTAAAATTGTTCATTTCAATCTTGTGGGCTTTGCCCAAATTTTATAAAATCCTATGAAATTTGCATAAAAAAATCCCGTAAGACGGGATTGAAGGCAAGTTTCTTTTTTAGTTCGGGTGTGAAGCATTATTTCAATCACCGACAGGAGTCATTTTATCAGACAAAAGGTCGGGTTGTCAATGTTTTCGGGGGTTTTGGTCATTTGGAAATAAAATAGGGGTATCAGTTTTTCTGATACCTCTATTGTTGTATACAATTATTTTTTATCCATCTTGACTGCGGTCTCCAAAGCGATTTCCATCATCTGGGTAAATGTTGTCTGGCGTTCTTCTGGAGTGGTTTCTTCACCAGTTAAAGGCTTATCTGAAATAGTAACCAGAGCCAATGCACGCTTACCTAATCTGGTTGCATTCATGTACAAAGCAGCAGCTTCCATTTCTACGCAGAGAATACCCATCTTTGTCCAATTTTTCATCACGTCGGCACGGTCATCATAGAAGGTATCAGAGGATAAAATATTACCCACTTTTAAGTCCTTCCCAAGTTCCTTGGCACAGTCTACAGCTGCAGTTAACAGGTCGAAGTCTGCCAAATTGCACAGGTTTCCTAGAACTTCATACTGTGCGCCGTAGTTGGAGTTTGTGCTTGCACCCATTCCAGCAACGATGTCACGCAGCTGTAATTTATCGTTAAATGCACCTGCAGAGCCGATGCGAATAATATTTTCTACGTCGTAGAAAGAATACAGCTCATAGCTGTAAATGCCCATGGAGGGCATACCCATGCCACTGGCCATTACGGACACCTTTGTGCCCTTATATGTGCCTGTGTAACCTTGAATTCCTCTAACGTTATTGACTAAAACAGCGTCCTGCAAAAATGTTTCGGCAATGAACTTTGCACGCAAGGGATCACCAGGCATCAAAACGGTTTTTGCAAAATCTCCTTTTTCGGCAGAAATATGTGGTGTTGCCATAAGAAACTACCTCCTTAATTTTCGTTATGATACAGTTTTGCTTTTTTTCTTCTTTACTATACCATTTATTTGGAAATAATGGAATAGTCCTTCCGAAAAAGACGATTTGACAATGAAAAAACATGGGAAATCGGTGTTTTTCATGAAAAAGACTTGACTTTGGGTGGGGGGTATGGTATGTATGAAGGACAGTCGGTTTTAGCCGACGGAAAATTTATGTAAGATAGAGGTGCGTTGCTCATCAGTAGTCCTTCAGCAAACGTCAAGGTGACGGAAGGGGAAAGGGATCATCGCCGAAGTCAAGTTTCTCTGCCTTGGGAGGACTTGGCTGGTGCATTGCAAAAAATGTAATGTGCTGTCACTTATGTGGAGCGCTATCGGAAACTCGGAACATCCAAATGACATTAGGATTATTCTGAAGCCATGCGCCGCATGGCTTTATTTTTTTGCTTCTGGGCAATAATAAGTTTAGAATTCAGGGGTGAAAAACTTGCAATGCTTGCGGATAGAACAGTTGTTGTCGTTCCGTTGGTATGCGGTGATTTTGAAGCACAATCTTGTCTTGAAGTTTCCAAAGCGAAGGGTATTATTCATCTATTTTTATGGTTCCAGAAAGGGGAAGGGATATGAGAAACACAAACAAAAACCCTATGATCAACAAGATCGCAGTGTTTTTGCTTTTAGCAATGGCAATGACATTTACTGTGTTTGCCGGCGAAGCAGAGGCAGGGGAAGTAAGTAACATGTACGCAACATTTTGGTCATTGGTGCCACCGCTTGTAGCAATTATTTTGGCACTGATCACAAAAGAGGTTTATTCCTCATTGTTTGTAGGTATTATCGTGGGTGCGTTATTCCACAGTAATTTCAACCTTAAGCAAGCTTACCTGACAATCTTTACAAATCAAACTGACGGCGGTTTGCTGGCAAAGTTGGCTGATAGCTGGAATGTTGGTATTTTGATTTTCTTGGTCGTATTGGGTATTATGGTATCTTTGATGAACAAAGCAGGTGGTTCTGCGGCTTATGGGGCATGGGCTCGAGATAGAATCAAAACAAGAAAAGGTGCCTTGTTATCCACCTTTATGCTTGGTGTTTTAGTATTCGTGGATGACTACTTCAACTGTTTAACAGTAGGTAGCGTTATGCGCCCTGTAACAGACACACACAAGGTTTCCCGTGCGAAGCTGGCTTATATCATTGATGCAACAGCAGCACCTATTTGTATTATTGCTCCAATTTCCTCTTGGGCTGCAGCAGTTGCAGGTGTGGTTGAGGGTGTAAATGGTTTGGATTTATTTATCCGTGCCATTCCATATAACTTCTACGCACTATTGACAATAGTTGCAATGCTTACATTGACAATTACAAACTTTGACTTTGGTCCTATGCGTTTGCATGAAAAAAATGCCCAGGAAAAGGATGATCTTTACACAACCGATTCCAGACCTTATGCAGACTCTGAAGATAATGTTGTGACAGGTAAGGGCAAGGTTATTGACTTAGTTTTACCCGTTATCGTATTGATTGCTTGTTGTGTAACAGGTATGATTTATACTGGTGGTTTCTTTGAAGGGGAATCTTTCATCAATGCATTTGCTGGCTGTGATGCCTCCGTAGGTTTATTGTTGGGTTCCACTGCAGCGCTGTTGATTACGTTCTTATTGTACATCCCACGTCGTGTATTGTCGTTTACTGAGTTTATGACTTGCTTGCCTGACGGCTTTAAGGCAATGGTACCTGCGATTTTGATTTTGACCTTTGCATGGACATTGAGTGGTATTACTGGATTGTTGGGTGCAAAAGAATTTGTGGCAGGTCTGTTGGCAAGCAATGTTGGAATGCTTCAGATTTTATTACCTGTAATCGTGTTCATGATCGCAGTTTTCTTGGCGTTTGCAACAGGTACATCTTGGGGTACTTTTGGTATCCTCTTACCAATCGTAGTTCCTATTTTGGATCCTACAAGCGAATTATTGATTATTACAGTGGCTGCAACATTGGCTGGCGCAGTATGTGGTGATCACTGCTCACCTATCTCTGATACAACAATTATGGCATCGACAGGTGCTCAGTGTGATCATATTAACCATGTTTCCACACAGTTACCTTACGCTTTAACAGTTGCTGTGGTTTCAGCAATTAACTATATTTTGGCAGCAGCAATTCAGAACTGGATGATTAACTTGCCTATCGCAATCATTTCTATGATTGCAACAATCTTAATCATCAAAAAAATATATGATGCGAAAGAAAAGAGAGTATAAGTCAAGTTCTCTCTATCAGAAAAAGCAGATGGATCAACCATCTGCTTTTTTATAACATAAAATAAAAGGACGTGAAGGAGTTATTTGAAAAACCCGTAGCGTCCTTTTGTTTATGTATCTTAGCCTTTTTGTTCTAATATATGTTTGGCAACCTTCACGTCTTCCCGTTTTATGTGGTTGATGAGCCACCCTCCCAATTGCATATTAATTTCTCCAACCAATTGGATGGTGGGCCCGTTGGCTTTCAAACGGTTGGTAATGTCATCTACTACTTTGATAAATCCCTCGTGATATTTTTTGTGATTTTCAAAGTCGGGATATTTATATTTTTGCTGCAAAACCTGTTCGTGGGCAAAGTGGGTTTTGGTGTAGTGATTTAAAAAGTCCATAGTATTGGCAATTTCATTTCGTCCTTTTCCAGAGGAACATGCCTCTAAGAGGTTGTTAATTGCCTGAATTAACTCTTTGTGTTCGGTATCAATCTGTGTATTTCCTGTTTCCAAGTCTTTTGTCCATGTGAAAGCCATGATGTACCTCCTTTTATTTTTAAATAAATTATTTTTATAAATATGAAAAAGATTCCAATTTATCTTTTGTTTATATCCTACCACATTTACATCCATCTGCAAAGGGTTTAAATGAAGTAATTTATAATAATTATTATATAATAGTATTATTTTATAAATTGTAAAGTTTAACTAGAAAAGATCACAAGATAGCCTCAGAATGCTTGCGAAAACCCATCCTTTCCAGTAATATAAAAAAAAACAACAAAAAACCCACCATTTTTTGTTAAAGGTCTTGAATATAGCTATATTTGCGTTGCATTTGCAAAAAAGGACCATACTATTGTTTGGAGGCACCTATGAAATTTGAATTTTGTGCAACGTGTTTGATTTTATTGAATTAGGAGGAATGAGATATGTTTTGGTTAGGTTGTCATTTGTCAGCATCCAATGGATATCTGGCTATGGGAAAAGAGGCGGAAAAGATTGGGGCAAATGTGTTTCAGTTTTTTAGCAGGAATCCCAGAGGAGGAAGTGTGAAGGCCTTGGATAAAGGAGATATTGATGCTTATATTACTTTTGCTAAAGAAAAAGGCTATGGCACGTTGTTGGCTCATGCGCCCTATACCATGAACCCTTGCTCCGCAGATCCAGGGCTTAGAGCTTTTGCCAGACGGGTAATGGAGGAGGATTTGGAGAGGCTAGAGCTTTTGCCAGATGTTTTATATAACTTTCATCCTGGTAGTCATGTGAAGCAGGGAGTAGATGTAGGTATAAAAATGATCTCAGATTTGCTAAATGAGGTTCTGAAAAACGGAGAGAAAACCCCCATTTTATTGGAAACCATGGCTGGAAAAGGCAGTGAGATAGGTAGAAGTTTTCAGGAAATTAGAGAGATTTTAGACCAGGTTGGTGGTCACCAACGCATGGGTGTTTGCTTGGATACTTGCCATGTCTTTGATGGTGGTTATGACATAGTGGGAAATTTGGATGGCGTTTTGGAGGAGTTTGACAAGGTGATTGGTTTGGAACGACTCCGTGCAATTCATTTAAATGACAGCAAAAACCCCATGGGAAGCCATAAGGATCGTCATGAAAAAATCGGAGAAGGCTCTTTAGGGTTGGTGGGGATTGCAAAAATTATAAACCACCCTAAGCTTTTGCACTTACCGTTTTACTTAGAAACGCCCAATGAACTGGATGGGTATGGGGCGGAGATATCATTGTTAAGGGGAATTAGAAAAGAGGGGTAGCATTGGAGAGGATATGTTTTTACCACAGCCCAATTGGCATTTTAACTTTGGCAGAGGAAGGTGGATTCCTTACCAGGCTAATTTATCAACAGGCAGTAGTAACACCTCACATCGTGGAGAAAACACCATTGTTGAGGCAAGCGGAGGGCCAGTTGGAGGCTTATTTCAAGGGGGAGAGAAAAGAGTTTGACTTACCCCTTAACCCAAGGGGCACGGAATTTCAACAGAGGGTATGGCAGGCACTTTTACAAATTCCCTATGGAAAAACCGTTACTTATGGTGATATTGCAAAGCAAATCGCAAATCCTAAAGGGTGTAGAGCTGTTGGTAGTGCTAACAACAAAAATCCCATATCCATTATCATTCCCTGCCATAGGGTGATTGGAACCAATGGTAAGCTGGTGGGATATGGTGGTGGGTTGAATAATAAAACTTTCCTATTAAATTTAGAGGCAAAAAATTCACAATAAAATAGCTGTTGGTAAGGGGGAGCCTTTTGCCAACAGCTATTATTATGGTTTTTATGTTGAGTAGAAATACTTTTGAAAGTTATTATTGCTTTATGCCTAAGCTTTTTGTGTTTTGTAAATTTTTGGTGCATAGCATGCCATAATACGGATAACAATAATTTCTACTACGGTCATGAAGCATACTTGCATAATTCGGGTTGGTAACAATGCCCAGAAAGGTGTTCCGTATAACATTGAAATCCAAAAGGTATTTAGCAGCAAAGATCCAAGAATCTGGGTAATGACTGCCGATAAAACAACACTTTTCATGTCAGCTTTTTTATAGAGAAAAATGCCGTATAACAAGCCGTTTAAAAATGCAGTCAGGGTAAATCCAGGGAAAAACTGACCGATAGGGAATAGAATTGCCCCTAGAAAATCCGCAACAGCTGCAACAATAGCAGCGGGAATGGGGCCTAAAATCATGCCGGCTAGGGCTACGGGAACAAAGGCAAAACCTATTTTTAAGTTCCAAGCGGCAATAGAGAGAAAACGTGATAGAATAATGGAGATTGCTACCAAAAGAGCCATAATAACCAGGCGATGGGTTTTAGAAAAATTTTGTTGCATGAAAAAAAGACCTCCTTTTGTGGTTTCGGGGTCTTTTGTGAAATAAAAAACCCCTTCATTATCATTGAATAATTGGCAAATACTCCCAAACAGAATACAAAATTCTGGGGTTGCTGTGATAATAAAGAGGTTATGGCTTCTTCAATATTTAACAGCGGGATGCGGGTTCTGTACCGCAAGGATAATCCTTTTCGTTCTCGTGGCAACTCCCCGTCCACAAGACACTTAACGCACAAAGCCCTACTCTGTATTTGCACATGGTTTCCCATGCAAGAATATTTTATCACCCTTTTTGGAATTGGTAAATAGGCTATTTTACAGAACGAAAGCCCGTGTAAAGCTAAAATTTGAGTCAAATGTACCCGCTAATAAAACTTTACCCATATCCAAACCATATTCTTTTGTTAGTTTCACAAAAAGTCGGTCGCTTTCCATAAAGCCGCCATTGGAAAAGCAAAAGCACATAGCAAAAGACTCCTTTGGAATTTCTCCAAACTGGTCTTCAGCGATAGAAACGATTTGCCGTCCATTTTCCTCTGAAAGTTTATCTTTTAGTTCGGAAAGTTCAAAGTCTAGGTGTAAAAATCCCTGGGATGCATAATAGATTGCGGTGATAAAGTCAGCTAAGTCTGCATCTGAACGAAAAGGAAGCGTATTCTTTGTTGGGCGTGTAAAATCACCAACGGTGCAAACAAACCAAGGGGCTTCTCCTGCGGAGAAGGATGGAGCGTATAGCTTTTTTTCTAGTATATTTGGTTCATTTATTGCAAATACCAAAGTGTTGCCAGTAATGTTAGATACCAGGGGAAGCTTTTTTTGTTTTAAAAGAGAATTTAGGTTAGCGGAACTACCGAAAAGGTATATACCGTCTGTATGAAAACCGAGCATAGGGAGCCCTCCTTTTTGATTTTGTGATAATTCTATTGTAATATAGAGTGGTAAAAATGAAAAGATTGTTTTTATACAGGAAAAACGCTAAAAAAATCGAAAAATATTGACAGTCTATTTGGAAAATTGTTATAATTTAGGATAGCTTTTTTATATGATTTTGCGAAAGATAAAGACGTCAGTCTTTGAAACGGAGGATAGGAAAATGTTAGAATTGAAAAATGTCTCTTTTTCGGCCGATGGGAAGGAGATCTTGAAAGATATTAATTTGATCATCGAGGATGAAAAATTTGTGGTTATTACAGGCCCAAATGGCGGAGGTAAATCTACTTTGGCCAAAATTATAGCAGGAATTGAAAAACCTGAAAGCGGCCAAATTTTTTTAGATGGGCAGGATATTACTCAATGGGGTATCACTGAACGTGCAAACGCTGGTGTGAGCTTTGCATTTCAGCAACCTGTACGCTTTAAAGGCGTAACTGTTAAGGATTTGGTCACCCTTGCCAGTGGCAAAGACTTAAGTACCGCAGCGGCTTGTGAGTATCTGGCGGCTGTTGGACTTTGCGCCAAAGACTATATTGACCGAGAGGTGAATGGAAGCCTTTCCGGCGGTGAATTAAAACGCATTGAGATTGCAACAGTTATGGCAAGGAAGACAAAACTTACTTTATTTGATGAACCGGAAGCGGGCATTGACTTATGGAGTTTTAAAAACTTGATTGATGTGTTTGAAAAGATGCATGAAGAAATCAAAGGTTCTATTTTGATTATTTCCCATCAAGAACGAATTTTGAATATTGCTGATCAAGTAGTTGTGATTAGTGGTGGACAAGTTGCCAAGGTTGGCACAAAAGAGGAAGTTTTGCCCGGACTGTTTGGCGTAGATTCCGGTTGCAGATATTTTAAGGAGGCACAGCACCATGTTGAATGATGTGATCAAAAATTTGCTTGCCGAGGTGGCAGGTATTGCAAATATTCCCGCTGTTGGGGCATTTAATATTCGTAGTAACGGCAAAAGCGCAGGGAGAAACTCCACAGAAACCATTCAGATTGTTTCTAAAGAGGATGGTTCAGGAATTGATATCATTATTAAGCCTGGCACAAAAAACGAAAGTGTACACATTCCTGCATTGATTTCAGAAACAGATATGCATGATGTGGTTTATAATGATTTTCACATTGGTGAGGATGCAGATGTAACCATTGTAGCCGGCTGTGGCATCCATAACTGTGGTAGTGGTGTATCGCAGCATGATGGCATCCATCGTTTCTTTGTTGGAAAGAATGCAAAAATCAAATATATTGAAAAGCATATTGGCGAAGGGGATGGCAATGGCCAGAATATAATTAACCCCCAAACTCATATTATTGCAGAGGAAAACAGTTATATTGAGATGGACACTGTTCAGTTAAAGGGTGTTGATTCTACTAAGCGTATTTCCAGCGCAAAGCTAGCAGAGGGTGCAACTGTTATTATTAAAGAAAAAATTATGACCCATGGTGAGCAGTATGCAGAAACATCTTTTGATGTTGATTTAGACGGAGAAGGCAGTAGTGCAAAGTTGATTTCCCGTTCTGTTGCCAGAGATGACTCTAAGCAATTGTTCCGCTCTAAACTTTGTGGAAACAATGCTTGTTACGGTCATTCTGAATGTGATGCGATTATCATGGATAATGGCATTGTAGCAGCTGAGCCAGAAATTATTGCCAACAATGTGGATGCAACCCTCATTCATGAGGCGGCTATTGGTAAAATCGCAGGGGAGCAGCTGACAAAACTGATGACTTTGGGTTTAACTGAAAAAGAGGCAGAATCTCAAATTATAAATGGGTTTCTAAAATAGATCCCAAAGGAGATGGGCATGTGAGCAGTACGGTAAAAAAGGAAATTTTCAGCTGGATTAAGACAATCCTTTTGGCGGTAGTATTGGCTGGCTTGGTGAACACATTTTTGATTGTGAATGCACAAGTTCCTACAGGTTCAATGGAAAACACCATTATGACTGGTGACCGCATTTTGGCCCTTCGTACATCATATTGGTTTGATGAGCCCCAAAGGGGAGATGTTATTGTATTTCGTTATCCCGATGATCCAGAGGGGAAAACTCTATACGTAAAACGCATTATTGGCATGGGTGGCGACGTGGTTGAGGTAGAGAATGGTAATGTTTATATCAACGGCAGCGCTTTGGAAGAGCCATATATAAAAGAAATAACCCAGGGGAATTTTGGCCCTTATGAGGTGCCGGAAGGTAGTTATTTCATGATGGGGGACAACAGAAATAGATCTTTGGATTCCCGCTATTGGGAAAATCAGTATGTAGAGCCAGACGCGATTTTAGGCAAGGTTGTATTGCGCTACTTCAGGGGCTTCAAATGGATTTCATAATAGGGGGCAAAAAGTATGAATAAAAAGGACAAGTTACTATTAGCCTTTCTAGGATTCTTGGTGGTTGCGGCATTTGGAGGTGGCTTAATTTGGAACAACAGCAAAACATTTACCACGGAAAAGTGGGTAAACTATGAGGACAATAGTCGTCAGGCTATTGTAAAAAACTTTTTGGACAGAACTGTTATTGATGGCCTACCGGAAGAAGAACTGATTGGCTATCTTGGAGTGCCTGATGACAAAAAAGGAGAAGATTTCATTTACTATTTGGGTGAGCCGAAAGGTTTATTTGGATCCAAAGATGGTGAAGAAGAATATCTGATTTTTACTTTTGCAGATGGAAAGGCCGTAGACGTAAAAAAGGTTTTAGCGACTGCCTTGGCGTTAGAGTAGGAGATGACCGGCATGAAATGCCCCTTTTGTGGAGAAGAAATGACTGAGGGTTCCTTAGAATCCGGTAGATGTTTTATGTGGAAAGCAGAAGATGAACGTGGCAAAAAAAAGGAGTACCTATTGACCAAGAACTACATGGGTGGCGCAAAGCTGAGGGGTGAAATCTGCCCTTATTGCCGTAAGTTGGTTTTAGAAATTCCTGAAAACCACTACTAAGAGATTTTTTACCTTTGAAATAATTATTAAAAACCTCTTATTTGTGGCAGGATACATAACAGAGATTAATTATAAAAGGAGGAGTTAGATATGAAAGCAACAAAAGATATGACAATTGGTGAACTTTTAATGATGGATAGAGGTGCAGGTGAAATTTTGATGGAAAATGGTATGCATTGTGTTGGGTGTCCTTCTGCGGCAGGAGAAACACTGGAAGAAGCAAGCATGGTACATGGCATGGAGATTGACAAACTTTTAGCTGATATTAACGCTTATTTAGAAAACAAAGGTGAATAAGATTAATTTTGTGTTTGGCTTACTTTATTTGTTATGACTCCAATAGGGCAAGTCAATGCACAAAAGCTTGAAATGAGAAGTATAATTTATCTAAAAAAGGCTGTAATGGAGTTTTCCATTACAGCCTTTTATTATGCTTGTATTTCTGGATTGTTATTATGGGTTTGAAGCTGTTTTTCTAAAATGGTATAGTCAACACCGGTGACTTTGTTTGGCCAGTTTTCCTTTACTGCTTTCATCTGCTCATTAGCAGCGTCCCATCTGCCTTCTTGGATAGCCTCAAAAATTTGTACAAAGGCATTCAGTCGGGGTAAATTTCCACCCATAGGAAGGCTTAGAAAACGTTTTTTATATTTTTTAATTAGATCAAGAGCTTGCTCATTTTCACCCAAATGGATCATGACATAAGCAAGGTTTAAGAAATAAACAGCACCATTGGCTTTTTTTAATGCACCACCATTGATACCTCTCAGTTTCTGCTTTGCTGTTACATAGTCGCCCTTTTCCATATAAGCAACAGCAATGTTCATGGTGAGCATGGAACGGATGTTGTTGGGGCGTTTCCCCGCCAACAATTTCTCTGTTTCAGCAATATAAGCATCAGGATCCGTTTCCATAAGCGGTAAAATGGCATTTACCTTTTGCGCAAATTTTTTAAACCAATGGGCATAGTATGCAAGGCATAAGCCCATTGCAAACATAATCAGGTAAAAAACAATTTGCCCATTGTTGCCCAAAATACTGCCTGCCCCTAAAAGAACAAACATTGCAAATAACGCTAATACATACAACTTCTTCATTTCTAACTTCCTCCTTTGTTCTACTGTAATTCCTCCCATTGGGAGTAGAGCAGTTCCAACTTCTCCTCAAGTTTTGTTTTTTCCTCGAAGATCTGCTGAGCTTTTGTATAGTCTGCACTGGCAGCTGCCATATCCTCGTCTGCTTTTTGAATTGCACCTTCGGTTTCTTCAATTTCTTGCTCTAAACGAGAGATTTTTGCTGCCATTTTTCGCTCTGCCGCTTGCTGTTCTTTTTGCTTTAACCAGTCCGCTTTGGTTTCGCTAGTGTTCACAGGTTGGGTAGAGGTGGAAACGGTCCCCATTTCTTTCGCCTTTTCCGCTTCATTTCGTGCTTGCTCAGTCTTTTTTTCCAAATAGTAATCGTAGTTTCCCGCATATTGCAACACGCCGCCTGGTGTTAATTCTAGGATTTTTTCTGCGGTTTTATTGATAAAATAACGGTCGTGGGAAATATATACTACAGTTCCTTCATAGCAGTTTAGTGCGTTTTCCAGAATTTCTTTTGAAAACATATCCAAATGGTTGGTAGGCTCGTCCAGCATCAGCAAGTTTGCTTTAGAAAGCATAATTTTTGCTAAAGAGACACGTCCTTTTTCACCGCCGCTTAGGGCTGAGATTGGTTTGAATACATCATCATTCGTGAAAACAAAGGCAGCCAAAACATTTCTGATTTGCCCTGCGGTTAAGTTGGGGTAGGTGTCAGAAATTTCATCAAAAATAGATTTTGACTCATCAAGCTTTTGCTGTTCCTGATCGTAATAGCCAACATGAACATTTGTGCCAAAGCGGATGATTCCGGAATCACTTGAAACTTCTCGTAGGAGCATCTTAAATAACGTTGATTTTCCTACGCCATTGGGCCCGATGATTGCGGCCTTTTCTCCACGTTTTACATCAAACCCGACATTTTGAAATACTTTGTTACCGCCATAAGACTTGGAAAGGTCTTCTGCATGAAGCACATCATTACCACTTGTAATAAGTGGTGTTAAAACCAGTCGCATATGGTCAGGCAAAGACTCGGGGCGATCAACACGATGGATTTTGTCCAACGCTTTTTCTCTGCTCTCCGCCCGCTTTATGGACTTTTCTCGGTTAAAGGCACGGAGGGTGCGAATAACTTCTTCTTGGTGCTTAATTTCCTTTTGTTGATTGTCAAAAGCTTTTTTCTGAACCACAAGATTTATTTCTTTTTGTTGCGTATAGAAACTATAATTTCCGTTATAAACATTTGATTTTTTATTTTCAATTTCTACGACTTTTGTCACAATCCTGTCTAAGAAATAGCGGTCATGAGAAATAATAAGCACGGCACCTTCATAACCTCTTAAGAAATCCTCCAACCATTCAATAGAGGCAATGTCTAGGTGGTTTGTAGGCTCGTCCAGAAGCAGGATATCTGGCTTTGATAACAAGAGTTTGCCAAGGTAGATACGGGTTTTCTGTCCTCCGGAGAGCTGTGTTAGAGGCCGGTTAAAATCTCCCTCACTAAAGCCAAGGCCTTTCAAGACGCCTTTCAGGCGGCTTTGATAACTGTACCCGTCATTTTGCTCAAAAAAATGTTGTAACCGAGAATATTCCTCCATCTTGTCGGACAATTGTTGTCCCGCCAAATTCCCCATTTCGTTTTCCATTTCACGAAGAAGATTTTCAGTTTCCAATATCTTTTCAAAAACGGATAGCATTTCCTGATATATGGTACGGTTGCTTTCCACCTGTTGGTTTTGGGCCATATACCCAAGGGAAGCATCTTTTTTGATATAAAATTCACCGCCATCAGCAGAAGTTTCTCCTGTTAATACACGGAACAAAGTTGTTTTGCCTGCGCCATTAACACCAACAATGGCGGCTTTTTCTTTTTCTTCCAAATGGAAGGTGATTTTGTCTAATATTACATCAATGCCATAAGCTTTGTGTAATTGCTTGCATGCTAGTATCATCTTTTTCTCCTCCGTTTTTTCTGGGGATACAAGTACAATCATATCAGAAAAACGCCTATAATAAAAGAGTTATTGTTGACAATAAAATAACAGGAGTGCTATACTAATTTTAAGTTGACACGGAGAGGATTTGGATATAATGGATAGTGAGAAGAGAATTTCGCCGGCGGTGATTAATCGGCTTCCAAGATATTACCGCTATTTGGGGGATCTTTTGGAAAGCGATATTACCAGGATTTCATCAAAAGAATTAAGTGCAAAAATGAACATCACTGCGTCACAAATTCGTCAGGATTTAAATAATTTTGGTGGCTTTGGGCAGCAGGGCTACGGTTACAATGTTGAGTATCTTCATAACGAAATCAAGAAGATTCTTGGGTTGGACAGGTTATATAATATGATTGTGGTTGGCGGGGGCAATATTGGCCAGGCTTTGGTAAATTACACTAACTTTGAAAAAAGAGGCTTTGTGATTAAAGCCGTTTTTGATACAAACCCTCGTTTAATCGGTATGACCATCCGTGGTGTAGAGGTTTATGACGTTGATCAGATGGAGCAATACGTTAAAAACAATAGCGTAGATGTTGCCATCCTTACTTTGCCTCGTTCCAAGGCTGTGAAAGTTGCTAACGATTTAGCAAAATGGGGCGTAAAAGGGATGTGGAACTTTAGCCATGTGGATTTGCAGGTGCCGGATGATGTTTTGGTAGAAAATGTGCATCTTACAGACAGCTTAATGACTTTGCTTTATAAGATAAATGAGATGTATAGTGAAGAAAGTGAACTGAATCACCTTGCAAATGGGTTGCCCATTAAGCCAATGCTTGATTTAGAAGATTAATATTGAAAAAACTGCTCTCTTTGGGGCAGTTTTTATTTTATATAAAAAAGGACGTGAATTTGTGGTTCATATATTTGCTTTCATATCATATGTTTTTGTATCTTGTATCACGCCTGGTCCCAATAATATTATGAGTATGAACAATGGTGCTAGGTATGGTGTTAAGAAAAGCTTGCCTTTTTGCGCAGGGGTAGGAACAGGATTTTCATTGGTTTTAATCGGCTGTATCTTATGTAATCTATTTCTAAATCGATATATCCCAAGGATTGTGGATGTAATGACAGTGCTGGGCGCTGGATATATCCTATATTTGGCTTGGGTTGTTTGGAAGGATAAGACCAAGGGAGAAAAGAAAAAACCTCGTCAGTTAGACACAAGAGCTTTTGGCACTGCGGTTATACTACAGTTTGTAAACCCTAAAGGGCTTTTGTTCGGCATGACTTTAATCACGAATTTTGTTTTTCCTTATGATCAGTCTATTGAGGCTTTTATAATGGTGTTGGCTTTCAATTGGGTGGTAGTCTTTCTAAGTTGTGGGTGCTGGGTTCTCTTTGGTTCTGTCTTTAGGAGTTTTTTTGATAAGTATAGAAAGGTTCTGAACGGGGTTATGGCACTGCTTCTTGTTTATTGTGCAGCATCTTTGTTTATGTAAACTAGAGTGATTGATGTGTATATTTTTTGGTGGATTTATATGATTTGAAAAATGACCATTGCTCATAGGACATTAACAAATTAATAACAATTTGAGTTGGTTACATAAATCAAAAGTCTATTAGTATTGTGTATGCATTTTTATAGAAAAGGATAAGAAATGGGTTCTCGTTTCTGGTGTGCAAAATTATGGTTCAAACAAAGGAAAAGAAAAGCTATATGTTTTCGAATAGAGATTTAAAAAGGCTAATCATACCCATGGTCATTGAGCAGCTATTGGCAATTTTAGTTGGGCTATCGGATTCGATTATGGTTGCCAGCGTTGGGGAGTACGCTGTTTCTGGCGTTTCTTTAGTGGATAATATATTTGTATTGCTGATTTATTTGTTTGGTGCCCTTGCTACGGGGGGCGCAGTGGTTGCAGGTCAATTTTTAGGGCAAAATAAACGGGAAAAAGCTTGCCAAGCCACAAATCAGCTTGTACTTTTTACGGCTATTTCCTCTGTTGTGATTACAGGGGGGATATACTTAGCAAGAAATTTTATTTTACATAATGTATTTGGCCGAATTGAAGCAAATGTAATGGGCAGTGCAAAAACCTATTTAATGATTGTTTCTGCTTCTATCCCTTTCATTGCTCTTTATAATGCAGGGGCGGCTATCTTCCGATCAATGGGTAATTCAAAGGTGCCAATGTATCTTTCCTTGCTGATGAATGCCATAAATGTAGGTGGCAATGCCGTTTTAATTTTTGGCTTTGGTATGGGGGTAAAAGGGGCAGCCATTTCCACCCTGGCTTCTCGTATCATTGCGGGGGTGGGGATTATACTACTCCTTCGTGGTCAAGAGCATACCCTACACCTGTCCAAGCCATTTTCTTTTCGCCTAGACAAAGGCATGCTAAAGAAGATAGCATATATTGGTATTCCCAATGGGCTGGAAAATAGCATGTTTCAATTGGGCAAGATCTTAGTTCTAAGTATGGTAACGAGCTTTGGCACAGCAGCAATCGCAGCAAATGCCGTGGGCAATATCATTGCTACATTTCAGATTATGCCAGGTATGGCTGTAAGCATGGCGTTAGTAACGGTATGCTCTCGCTGTGTTGGTGCGGGGGACTATGAAATGGCAAGGTTCTATACCATAAAAATTTTAAAGCTCATTCATTTTTTGATTATTATTTTCAACTTTATTATTCTGCTTGTGTTGCCGGGTATTCTGGCGCTGTATCAGCTATCTCCAGAGGCAACCAGGTTGGCTACACAGATTTCATGGCTTCACGGTATTTTTGCAATTATCATTTGGCCAGAGGCCTTCTCGTTGGCAAATACACTCCGGGCTGCTAATGATGTGAAGTTTTGTATGGTTTGGTCTATTTTCTCCATGTGGTTATTCCGAATTGTTTTTAGTTATATCTTAGGGGTACATTCTGGACTAGGGTTGTTTGGTATTTGGATTGCCATGATCATTGATTGGTGTGTGCGAGCCATATTCTTTGTTTTCCGTTACCGTGGCACAAAGTGGCAACGACATAAAATCTAGGTACGATAGGTTGCAACACCCGGTTGCGGTGATGCAAAGGGGACTTGCTTGTGTCTTAGGGGGAGTTGCGTTATGATGGGGGGAAAACACAGGAGGAGGTTGGGATTACACTAGGAGAGAAAATACAACAGCTTAGAAGAGCCAGTGGGATTTCTCAAGATCAGTTGGCGGAACAACTCAATGTTTCTCGTCAGTCTGTTTCGAAATGGGAGTTGAATCAGGCTGTTCCAGAAATAAACAAAGTGATAATGATAAGTGAATTGTTCTCCATTAGCACGGACGAGTTATTGACAGAAAAAAGTGTGAGTCAATCAGAAGGGGTCAGCAAACCAGCGGATACAATTACCTTGGAGGAAATCGCGAAAATAAATTTGGCCAATAGACAAATAATCATTGGTGTAAAAACCTTGGTTTTAGGGCTTGTAATGGTGGTTTTAGAATTTTTGTTTTTGCCAGTTTTTGGGATGATTCAGAAGGAACATGTAAATGGTCAGGGGTTTTATACAGAGTTTATGAGATATGCTTCTATGCAGCCAATGCCAATGGTATTTTCAATTACTATTGTCATTGGTTTGATTGGAACGCTATGCCTATTAAAAGGCTATTTTTATCGGAAAAGTAATAGAACGAATCCATAATAAAAAGGTGCCATTTAATGAATGGCACCTAAATTAATGTCTTTCTACAGCTCCTTCAGGGGGCTGTAATTTTATTTCTTTTTTACTGGATAGCAAACCTCGGTTACCCATTCATCGCTGTTAGAGGTTTCATGGGGACTTACATGGTAGATGCAAAAGGAAAGGCCATTAAACTCATATCCATTATCCTTTACCCAATTTGCAACGGCTTCATTTACTTCCCCAACTTTATCATAATTGCCTTGATAGGTGGCGGAAGCAATGAGTGTTGCATCCACAGTTTTAAAGGTAACGTGCTGTGTATCGGGATACGTTCCTTTTACTGATTTTTGTACCTCTACATCTACATCAGATTCTTTATGCTCCCCATCATGGAAGATAGCTAGGGTGTAACAAGGATCTCCATCTTGCATCTGCAAGGGGGCAGTCTCCTGCATTAAAATTCCCCAAAGGAGTCCCTCTTGATTATAAGAAGGGATAATTTGCCTTACACTTGCGACATATCTTTTAGGTAGTTCTTTCAAAGAAATACTATATGGCATAGCTTTTCCATCCTTTCTGAGTTTGGCGATAGTGCTTTCCAAAAGGAGTAGACGCCTTTGGATATCTGCTGATTCTTCCAAAACCTCAGCCTTTTTTACTGATAGGAGATGGGAAAGGGAGTCAGAGTCCTCAAAATTCTCTATAATTTCTTTAATAGTCGCTAAAGAAAAACCCATGTTTTTTAGGGCGGTAATTCTTTCGGCAACGGGAAGTTGCCCTTCGCTGTAATAACGATATCCGCTGAAGGAATCTATGGTTTGTGGCTCTAACAGGCCGATCTCATCGTAGTGACGCAGCATCCTGATACTAATCCTTGATAATTTTGAAAATACACCTATCTTTAGCATTTTATCACCTCACGCGTGGTTTTAATTGAGCTCAAAGTCAGTATATAGTATCACATAGTGTAAGAGTCAATGGGTATTTTTTAAGAATTTTAATAAAAATCCCCCTGGTGATTTTGTTAGAATCAATCAAGGGGGATATGCTTTATTTTGTTTTACCTAAATATGCTTGCTTGATTTCCTCGTTCGCCAAAAGTTCTTCACCAGTGCCTTCCATGGTTATGGTGCCTGTTTCGATAACGTAAGCTTTATGAGCAATTTTCAATGCCATATTTGCATTTTGTTCAATCAACAGCACGGTGATACCCTCTTTGTTGATTGTTTGGATGATTTTAAAGATGTCCTTTACAACCAAAGGAGCAAGGCCTAATGAAGGTTCATCCATCATAATTACCGTTGGTCTGCCCATTAAGGCACGACCAACGGCTAGCATTTGTTGCTCACCACCAGAAAGGGTGCCGGCCATTTGCCATTCTCTTTCTTTTAGGCGTGGGAATAACGAAAAGACATACTCCAAGTCGTCTTTTAAGTTATCTTTTCTTAAGTAAGCACCAATCTTTAGGTTTTCCATTACTGTTAAATTGGAGAAAACCCTTCTTCCCTCGGGTACTAAGGTAATTCCTTCAGATACAATAAAATCTGGTGAATGGCCAACTATTTCTTTGCCCTTATAAAGAATAGAGGCTTGTTTTGGCTTAACCAGACCTGAAATTGATTTTAAGGTCGTGGATTTACCGGCGCCGTTGGCGCCAATAAGGGTTACAATTTCCCCTTCGGGCACCGTTAGATTAATCCCTTTAACGGCTTCGATTCCGCCGTAGGATACAACTAAATCCTTAATTTCTAAAATATTACTCATCGTCAGCCACCCCCAAATATGCATCGATTACCTTCTGGTTGTTTTGAATTTCATTGGGTGTGCCGTTTGCAATCATTTTACCAAAGTCGATTACATAAATACGATCTGAAATATCCATTACCAGGTTCATATGATGCTCAATCATAAATACTGTAAGGTGGAACTGGTCTCTGATTTTTTTGATAAAATTCGTTAATTCATCTGTTTCCTGTGGGTTTAATCCTGCAGCAGGCTCATCCAACAAAAGAAGGGATGGGTCAGTTGCCAAAGCACGGGCGATTTCCAGGTGACGCTGTTTACCATAGGGTAATGAGCTGGATTTTTCATCTTTTAGTTCGTATAAGTCTAAGATGCGTAAAAGCTCAAAAGCATCCTCTTTCATCTTTTTTTCTTCTTTCCAACTAAGCAGGAAAGTATCGGCAAAGACATTGGCTTTCATCCTCATGTGCTTTGCAATTAATACGTTTTCCAAAACGGTCAGTTCTTTAAATAAACGAATATTTTGGAACGTACGGGCGATGCCCAATTTCGTAATTTTATCGGGTGTTGGTTCTAACACTTTTTTATATTTGCCCTTGTTTTCCCCAGCATAGAGTTTTTCCATTTTACCCTTGGGATAGTTGGAAATGATATTTTTTCCTCCAAATTCAACAGCACCGTTGGTAGGTGCATAAACGCCGGTAATTACGTTGAAAGCCGTCGTTTTACCGGCACCATTGGGCCCGATCAGAGAAACGATTTCTCCGTTATGTACTTCTAGGCTGAGGTTGTTTACTGCAACAACACCACCGAATTGCATGGTTACATCTTGCACGGAAAGTACTTTCTTACTCACAGGTTTCACCTCCCGTATTTTTCTTTTTATCCAACCGTTTTAGAATAAAGTTCCAATTGAGCTCTTTCATACCCATAATACCACGACGGAAGAATAAAACAACAAACATTAAAATCAAAGAAAATACAACCATACGGAAACCGTTTTTTAACAGAGGCACCTTGAAATTTCCGATAAAAGTTTCCATATCTAAGAAGCGTAGCCACCATTCTCTGGCTGCAATAACTAGGAAAGATGAGATAATACTTCCTGAGATAGACCCCATACCACCAATTACAACAATCAGCAGAATATTATAGGTTAAAGTGATGTTAAAGGTTGTGGAGGTAATAGCCCCCAAATACATACCCATTAATGCCCCGCCAACGCCAGCAAAAAAAGAGCTTATAATAAAAGATAGTTGTTTGTGACTAGCAAGGTTGATACCCATTGCTTCTGCTGCAATTTCATCCTCCCGAATTGCTTTAAAGGCGCGGCCATAGGATGAACGAATCAGAAGGGCAATGATTAAAATACAAATCCCTACAACAATAAAAGGAAAGTAAAAGCTGGGAAATTTGGGAATCAACTTTAATCCCAGAGAGCCATTTGTAATTTTATTCATTGGTGAACTACCAACGATGATACGAACAATTTCTGCAAAGCCTAAGGTGGCAATGGCAAAGTAATCACTTTTCAATCGCAAAACGGGTGCACCGATGATTGCTGCAAGAATTGCGGCAACGAGACCCGCTAAGATGAGTCCAACCCAAATGGGCACCTGCATATTTGAGAGCCAATCGGCAACACCATAAAGATAATAAACACCGCTACGGCTTTGGACAGGGATGGTAAAGATGGCAAAGGTGTAAGCACCAACTGCCATAAATCCTGCCTGGCCTAAGGAAAACAGCCCAGTAAAGCCATTTAATAAGTTCATTGAGACTGCCACAAGTGCGTAAATGGAACCTAATTGCATTACCGTACGAAGCATAAAGTTAGGTCGTGTATAATTATTTACATAAAATAAAATACCTGCACATACCAAAAGGGCAATCACGGAAAAAAGGATATTTAATTGGGTTTTCTTTTTTTCTGTCATGTTTTACACCTTCTCAGTTATTTTTTCGCCGAACAGACCTGTTGGCTTAATCAGTAGGATAACGATAAGTAATATGAACGTAAATACATCGCTGAATTCGGAATAGCCGGCAGCTTTAATAAATGTTTCGGACAAGCCAATAATGAATCCCCCTAATACTGCACCAGGAATGGAGCCAATACCACCGAATACTGCTGCAATAAAGCATTTTAATCCTGGCAACGAACCAGCCAGTGGATAGACGGAAGGTCGTGGCGTGAAATACAGTATGGAGCCGATAGCCGCCAATAAACAGCCAATAACGAAGGTAAAACTGATGACGCGGTTGATTTTTATACCCATCAGCTGAGAGGTCTCAAAGTCTTTGGAAACGGCTCTCATAGCCATACCGATTTTGGTGTGGTTAATAAGCTGCATCAATACGAAAACAAATACCAAAGTTAAGATGGGTGTGATAAAGGTTACCACAGAGGTGGAAATTCCCCCGATTGTAATGATCTTTGTTAAAAAACCAATGGTGGGGTAGGGCTTAGGTAAAGCCGAGAATAGATATGTAGCCACATTTTGCAAAAAGTAGGACACACCTATTGCAGAAATCATAATGGACATACGAGGTGCACTTCTTAAGGGTTTATAGGCAATTTTTTCGATTACAACCCCGAGAACAACAGTTGCGGTGATAACAACGATAATTGCGATATACCAAGGCAAAGCAAAGTTTACCATGGAAAAAATCATGAAATAAGCCGCCATCATAAAAATATCGCCGTGGGCGAAGTTGATTAAGCGCAGAATACCATATACCATGGTATAGCCGATGGCGATCAAGGCATATATGCCGCCAATAGAGATGCCTGTTAGACAGTATTGTAAAAAAGCGTTTGTTGTCATGGTTTCTACCTCCAGACAAAAAATAGTTGGATTAGCAGCTTGGAAAGGTTTAAAAAGGGAAAGCACCTTTTGTAATTTAAAAAAATCCTTTGTTTCCTTTGCAAACCTTTGCAAGCCGCGCTTACAGAAAAAGTGCCGGGAGGCTAACTTCTCCCGGCGAATTATTTGAATAAATGAGCCAAGGGAAACGTGTCCCTATTCCATATGATTCAGTGAACCGAATTATTCAGCAGACTGAGTTTTTAAGAAGTTAAACTTCCCATCTTTAATCTGTTTGATGTAAGCAACGTTTTTAACTGCGTCACCGTTTTCATCAAAGGAGATTGCACCGGTTACACCGTTGAAGGATACTGTTTTTAATGCATCACGCAGAGTAACAGAGTCAAGTGTTTCAGCACCGTCCATTACTTTTAATGCTTCATAAATGGACATATAAGCATCGTAGCCCAAAGCGGAAACAGCTGCAACACCATCGGAACCGCCGTTTAATGTGAGGTTCTGGGGATTGCTGTTTAAGTAAGCCTTGAAGCCTTCAACAAACTCTTTTGCAACGGGGTTTGTTTCATCGTGTTCATCAAAGAAGGTGGAAAGTGCAACGCCTTCAGCTGCGGAGCCAGCAGCTGAAATGATGGTTTCATTTTCCCATGTATCACTTGCGATGATCTGTGCTGTAACACCGTTTGCTTGAGCCTGAGGCAACAACAATGTAGCAGTAGCAATAGAGGAAGGAGCAAAGATACAATCGGGCTCTGCAGCCTTGATGGATGTCAAGATGGCGTTGAAGTCAGATTCATTTGTCTGGTAAGTTTCGTTTGCAACGATGGTACCCCCCATTCCTTCAAATGCCTGTTGGAAGAATGCAGCAAGGCCTGTGGAATAGTCATCACCATTCTGGCTGATAAGAGCAGCTTTTGTGTAGCCCTGTTCAATTGCATAAGAAGCCATAACTGTTCCCTGGAAAGGATCCAAGAAGCAAGTACGGAAATAGAAGTCATTGCCCAATGTTACCTGAGGGTTTGTGCAAGAAGCACCCATAGCAGGAACCTGTGCATCAGCAAATGTTTGGCCGGCAGCAATGGAAACACCAGAGCCATAAGAGCCCAGAACTGCAACAACACCAGAGCTAATCAAAGACTGAGCCGCTGTTACTGCCGCTGTTTTATCAGATTGGTTATCTACTTCTACTAACTGAATGTTGTATGTAGTGCCATTAATGTCAACGGTGGGATTTACCTGGTTTGCATAGCGCATACCCAATACTTCCTGCATACCGCCGCCGCCGTTCTCTCCTGTTGTAGGTTCGAAAACACCGATTTTGATAGTGTCGCCTTCGATAGCAATGCCTCCTGTTGCAGGTGTGTCACTTGCTGCACTATCATCAGCGGAGCTGCTGCCGCAAGCTGCCAGTGATAACATCAGTACAGCTGACATAGTCAAAGCCAAAAACTTTTTCATAATAATACGACCTCCCTAGTCCTTTTTTCGTCCCCTCGAGGACAAAACATTGTTTGTGTCGATGCGTGTCCTTTGTGAGAGGACATATGCTTTTTGCATCGTTGACATGAGTGTACCACAATTTGCATTATTAGGCAATAATTACAAAAATTTTTTCGCAAAAATAAATACAAGTGTCCACGTAGGGGTTTACAAGTACATGCTATTTTTTTTTGTGAAAGAGGTAGAAAATAAAGCCTTCTTCCTTTATAATAAAATGCAGACTGAAAACCAGAATAGCGAATGGGATTCACTCCTTTCCCTTTTAGGAAAAGGCTGCAACCTTCCCGTGAATGCAACCACCTTTGTACTTAGGTGCTTGGTTAGGGTTTTAAATCCATAGGGAAACTGGACAATTTGTTAGTATAAAACAGAACTGGAGGAGAAAAACTTGAGTAAAGCCGATGATATTTTTATTAAAAACTGTAAGGAAATCCTTGAAAATGGCTTTTCTACCGAAAACGAAAAGGTTCGTCCTCACTGGGAGGATGGGCAACAAGCATATACAATCAAAACTTTTGGTGTTGTAAATCGTTATGATCTCTCAGAGGAATTTCCACTTTTAACTTTAAGGTTCATTAATTGGAAGGCAGCTATTGATGAAATCCTATGGATCTGGCAGAAAAAGTCCAACAATATTAACGACTTAAACAGCAAAATTTGGAATTCATGGGCAGATGAAAACGGTTCCATTGGAAAGGCCTATGGATACCAACTTGGGGTGCCCTATCAATTTAAGCATGGCAATATGGATCAGGTGGATAATGTTTTATGGCAATTGAAAAACACGCCTTATTCCCGACGTATTATGACTAATATTTATAACTTTGCGGATCTGACAGAAATGGGCTTGGAGCCATGTGCATACAGCATGACATTTAACGTTGTAGGAGACAAGCTGAATGCAATTTTAAATCAGCGTTCACAAGATACTTTGGCGGCCAATAACTGGAATGTAGTTCAGTATTCAGCCTTGTTGATGATGTTTGCCCAGGCCAGTGGGTTACAGGCTGGAGAACTAGTTCATGTTATTAGTGATATGCATATTTATGATAGACATATTCCTATGATCGAAGAATTAATTCAAAGAGAGAAATTTCCTGCGCCAAGGGTGCGTCTGAATCCGGATGTAAAGAATTTTTATGAATTTACTGTGGATGATTTTATTGTTGAGGATTATCAGCATGGAAAGCCCATAGGGCGAGTGCCTGTGGCAATATGATAGGGGTGTTTAAATGAACTTAATGGTAGCAGTGGATGAACAATGGGGAATAGGGAAAGATGGGGACTTATTGCGCCGTATTCCAACGGACATGAAGCGTTTTCGTGCTATGACAATGGGAAATGTTTTGATTTTAGGACGGAAAACGTTAGAATCCTTTCCCAATAAAAAACCTTTGCCCAATCGGGAGCATATTGTATTGACCCAAAACTTAGCATATCATGGGGAGGGAGTGACCCTTTGTCATGACATAGATGATTTGACTCAACTGCTAAAAAAATTTGATGGCAAAGAAGTTTTTGTGGCAGGGGGCGGAAGTGTTTACCAACAGCTTTTGCCGCTGTGCCAAAATGCGTATATTACTAAAATCCATGATATCTATCCGGCGGATACCTTTTTTCCAAATTTAGATGAACTTCCTGATTGGGAGATTGTGGACGAGGGAGAAGTATTGGAAGACGAAGGTGTTAAATTTTCATTTGTGCTTTATCAGAGAAAGAAATGAATGGGGAGCTTTACTTGAGCTGTCAAAAAGGGATGTCCATGGACATCCCTTTTTTTTAACGCCCGTTAAAGAAGGGATTTTGCCTTCTCCAGAAGAAGTTGTGTTTGGTTCATTTGGGGGTTTTGGTGTACAATATCTAAAAGCAGCCCTAACAGATTCCCTACTTCTTTTCCCTTGGGCACCCCTAAATCCATCAGCATTTGCCCATCCACAGCTAGTTCCTTCAAGCTGAGGCAGTCGTCGTCAGATATGATTTTTTCTAAGCACTGGGCTGATTGTTGATGGGATGAGTTGGGACGCAAAATGGATTGGAGGGTAATCAGCTGCCAAATGGAATGAACTCCAAGCCTTCCAGCCAATGTCCTCATCCCATAACCTTGGATGGGTAAGTCCTGCTTTATATTTTCCACTAAAATGCAAATTTGCTTTAGGCTGTCGTTATCAAATTTTAGCTTTTTTAGAAAAGCCTTGGCTTCTTGTAACGTGTAGTCCTGCAAAACCATGGTCCAACGCAGGATTGAATCCTTGGGCGTTTGCTGTAGTTGAGATACAAAGGTGCCTTCTCTTTCTGCCAACCTTGTAGCAAGAAGAGGATCTATTTGGGTTAGCAATCCGCTTGTCCAAAGAAGTGGCATTCTATCATAATGTTCGCATAGCCAAAGTTTATCCATTTCATCATGAATACGTTCCACACTAATTTTTTGGATTAATTTAGTGTTTTCGCATAGGGCTTTGTATGTTTCATCTTCTACGGAAAAGCCCAATTGTGCGGCAAAGCGCACACAGCGCAACATGCGTAGGGCATCTTCTTGAAAGCGTAGGGGAGGGTCCCCTACACCCCGTATGGTTTTGGTTTGAATATCCTCCATACCGTGAAAAGGGTCTTGGTAGCCTTCTTTTGGGTGATAGGCGATGGCATTCATAGTAAAGTCCCGACGGAGCAAATCTTCCCTTAAGTTTTTTGTAAAAGCAACACTGCTTGGTCGGCGACAGTCTTCGTATTTGCCCTCCACACGATACGTAGTAATTTCGTAATTTGTATGATTTAATACCACGGTGATGGTACCGTGCTGAATACCTGTGTCAAAGGTGCGAGAAAATAATTTTTTTGTTTCTTGTGGTGGGGCGGATGTGGTGATGTCCCAGTCCTTTGGGTGTGTATTTAATATAGTATCCCGAACACAACCTCCCACAATATAGGCCTCATGGCCCCCTTCATTTAGAGTGTTTAGAATATATAAAACATCTTTGGGCAACGGGTATGTAAACATATGCATTCTCCTTTTGGTTGGATAAGAGTAAATCTTCAAAACCATAATTTTATTTAAAGGAAGATCTCATAGGAAATATAAATAAGACCAATTCTTTTGTTTTGATCATTTTCATTATAAAAAATATTTTTTTGAATTGTTCTATATATAAAAAAAGCCAAGCTTGCCATTCAACCTTTTTAATGATTAGAATATTATAACATATATTCTAAAATTAAAATAATAAGTTGACGCAGTTTTTTTAAAAAGGGCAATATTTCGTTTATGAGGGATTATTGTGTAGAAAAAGAATTTATATTAAGATATTTTTAAAAAAGTTTTTGGAAAGTGGTTGACAAATTGTCTAAGGAGTGCTAATATATTTTTTGCAGTCAACAAGTGCGCGCCCTTAGCTCAGTTGGTAGAGCAACTGACTCTTAATCAGTGGGTCCAGAGTTCGAGTCTCTGAGGGCGCATATACAAAGCAGAGTGGCTTAGAGGAATTCTAGGTTGTTCTGCTTTTCTTTTGTATTTTTTTACTCCCTAATTTTGGGAGTTTTTCTTTTTTTACGGATATTTTGGTGAGTAACTCCATAGAATGGTACAGAAATGTTTTGTCCGTAATCGGCAGGGGGAATGGATATGGAGGACATGTACGAAAAAATATTGTGGGAGGGCTATGGACTGCGGTTTTATAGCGGAACACGCACTCGAACAGGTCTTGTCTGCAAGACGGACAAAGGACTCAGAGAGTTGAAAAAGGCGAGGGAACGAATGAATAACATTCGGTATGCTCATGATGTAAAGGAATGTCTATATCGAAATGGATTTACTGTCATCAGTAGGTTTTATAATACGATGGACGGACAGCCTTGCTTTGCCAAGGATGGAACTTTATACGTTTTGGAAGAACTTTTACCATCTACGCCACTGGACGAAGATGGAAAGGATTCATTTGTAAAAGGGGCAGAAACCTTGGGCAAGATGCATCAGTGTGCAAAGGGGTTAGAAAGTACGTTTATTCAGTGGGACAAAGAACGGTTGCCAGGACAGTTTTCAAAGCGAAGGGTAGAGCTAGCAAAAATAAAGCGTCGCATTCAGCGACAGGGTGGTTATGATTCTATAGACTTGTTGGTAATGGATAATTTTAATACATATATGGAGCAGACCATTCAGGCCGAAGAATTTTTGCAAAGAGCACAGTATAAAGATTTGGTTGAACGGGCTGAAAGGGAAGGCGCTTTTTGTCACCACAGCTTTAAGGGAGAAAACCTTAGAGTGAGCGATGATGGGAGATTATATGTAGGTGGTTTCGAAGGTTGCAATAGTGATATTCCATTATTGGACTTAGCAGCATACCTAAAGCGGTATATGAAGAAAACGGATGGGGACAAAGATGGTGTTTTCCAAATACTTGAGGCATACCAAAAAAATAACCCCTTGGAAGACAAAGAGAGAGTGTTATTGCAGGCACTGACTATTTATCCGGAGAAGTTTTTAAGGCTAGTGAATGAGTATTACAACAAAAGAAGGGCCTGTGTTTCTCCAGCCATGCAAGAGCGGTTAGCGTTGGCAGTGGAAGAAGAAGGACGGGCGAGAGAATTATTTCATTATATTCAGGAAGTCTAATCATGGCCACGCCAAAACAAAGGTCCTTTACTTCATAGGCGCAAGATTACATCTATGGAGAGAGGACTTTTCGTTTTTTCCCGTTTTTACAGGGGATATGGAGAATAAGCTTTGTCATTTCTTCTTGCAACTTAGAAGGGAAACGTATAAAATGTATTATAGGTACGTCTGAAAATTCCCCAAAGGAGGAGAAGCTGATGAAAGACTATCACTTTGAAAGAGATGACCATGAATTTGATCAAACCATTCGATTAGATGATATAAATGAAGAATTGAAAAAGCTGGAAAAAGAAAAGGAACAGGTTGAGGATGATTTGGGGGATAAAGATGCATTTTTGGATGCTTTCGAATCGGAAAAATTTGACATGAAACCAGTGGGTAGTGAACCCGAGATAGCCAAAAGTACAGATGGGAAAGTTCCTCCTAATGATGGGGACGAGCCCTTCCTTAATAAAAAAACGGTGGCAATTGTGACTGCCGTGGCAGTTGTGGTGGCGATTGCATGTTTTGCGTTGGTGCGGGGGATGTTTCCATCGGGCAATAAAGATAAGGCTTTAGCCCAAAATGAGATGCCTATGCTGATCCAAGGCGTATTGGATGGTGGTGAGCTGATTGTTTATGATATTAAGCAAGATGTGAATAAGAGTATTGCCATTACGGAGGAAACTGTATTGACCAATGAGCAAGGCCAAATCTCACCAGAGATGCAATTTAACGCTGGAGACCTTGTTTTGATTGGATTAGATAAAGACGGAAAGAACATAATAAATATAAGTTTAGGTGGAGAAATTCATACTATCGAAGAAACCGGGTTAACTGCGGATACAGCCGCGAAACAACTGGTGGCAGAAGGGAAAAAATACAGCTATAGAGAACAAACTATGTTTTTATATAATCAAGAAGAAGTGAATCCCAAAGAACTGGAAGCTTGCGATGTGCTGGTTTTAAAAAGTTATGACAATATAGTATGGTCTGTGGATGTAGCTGAATATCATGGGTATATTTCAGTTGAAAATAAGGACAATATTGTAAATGGGAAGTTTAAGCTGGATGAAGAGGAAGAAGTTGCACTTGTTGAGGTGGAGCGTATTCCCGTGAAAGAGGGAACCCATACCATTACTGTTTCTGGTGATAACATTGAAAAAAGAACAGACAGCGTCTTTGTGGAAACGGGAGAGGTATATGTTTATGACCTTTCCAAGGCACAAGAAAAAGTTGGCGTTTTAATTATTAATGCCAATGTGACGGATTATAAGCTTTATATTAATGGAACCTTGGTAGATAGCACAGTTCCATCCGTATTACCTTTGGGTGAATATGATGTTGTGATTTTAAAAAACGGTTACACCGAATGGAGCCAACATATTAAATTGGATTCGGACACCTTATCCATTGATGCAGAGCTACAAAAAGATATACAATTTGGGACGGTTGTAATCTCATCTAATGTGGATGGGGCACAACTATATATTGATGGTAAAGAGATGGGGGTCTCCCCTTTAGAAATGAGTTTGCCTTATGGAAGTTACAATCTTGAGGTATACAAAAGTGGATATGAGCCGTTTAGCACTACCGTTTGGGTAAACAGCAGCTCCACTCATGTAAAGGTTGAATTGGAAAGAGAGTAAGAGGAGGCGGGTTTATGGATCATATGAAAAGATACCAACAATGGTTAGAGGATCCTACTATTGATGAAGAAACAAAGGCAGAGTTACGTCATATTTCTCAGAATGAAAAAGAGATTAAAGAACGCTTTTATAAAGATTTAGAATTTGGCACAGGTGGTTTGCGTGGTATTATTGGCATGGGTAGCAATCGGTTGAATTCCTATACTGTGGGAAAGGCAACACAAGGCCTGGCAAACTATATTCAAAACGAGGGAACAGCAGCAAAAGGGGTAGCAATTGCATATGACTCCAGGCACATGTCTCCAGAGTTTGCAGAAATTGCAGGGTTAGTTTTGGCAGCCAATGGGATATGTGCCTATGTATTCCCTTCTTTGAGGCCTACACCCATGCTTTCTTTTGCCGTAAGGCATTTGGGCTGTACCGCTGGTATCGTTATCACAGCCAGCCACAACCCCCCAGAATACAATGGGTATAAAGTGTATTGGAAAGATGGTGCGCAGGTGGTTGCCCCCAGAGACAAGGGCATTATAGATGAAGTAAATGCTGTTGTCGAGTATGGCCAGATTCGAAGAATAGAACGGGATGAAGCCGTAGAGAAGGGTCTGTATAAAATCATTAGCCAGGAAGTTGATGACTGTTATGATGAGCAGGTGTTGGCCCAGCGCATTTGCCCAGAGGTTGTAGAATACATGGGAGATAAAATATCCATTGTGTATACACCAATTCATGGTTCGGGGAATTTACCTGTACGACGCATTTTAGAAAAGGCGGGTTATAAAAACGTATTTGTGGTGCCAGAACAAGAGATGCCGGATTCTGATTTTGCCACAGTTGGTTATCCAAACCCTGAGGATCCTAATGTCTTTACATTGGCCAAAAAATTGGCGGAAGAAAAGATGGGCGACGTTATCGTTGGTACCGATCCCGATTGTGATCGTGTAGGGGCTATGGTAAAGAACTATAAAGGCGAATATGTTGTTTTGACAGGGAATATGATTGGTGCATTACTTACAGAATATATTCTATCACAAAAAACTGAAAAGGGCGTATTACCCAAAAATGGCGCAGTGATTAAAACCATTGTAAGCACAGAAATGATTCAGGCCATTTGCGATTATTATGGTGTAGAAAAAATGGATGTTTTGACAGGGTTCAAATTCATTGGAGAGAAGATTAAAGAGTTTGAGGAAACAGGTTCCCATGAGTTCCTTTTTGGTTTTGAGGAAAGCTATGGGTGTTTAGCGGGAACTTATGCCAGAGATAAGGACGCAGTTGTTGCTACGTTGCTTATTTGCGAAATGGCTGCCTACTATAAGCAAAAAGGTATGACCCTTTACGATGGTTTGCAAAAGCTATATGAAAAATACGGCTATTACCTGGATGGTGTTAAGGCCATTACATTAAAAGGGCTTGATGGAGTGGAGCGTATTCAAAAAATCATGGCAACTTTACGCCAAGACACACCAAAAACTTTTGCCGGAAAGGCTGTTGTGTGGGCAAAGGATTATAAAACCCGGATTTTCAAGAATTTACAGACGGTAGTGGAACAGACCAGCCCAATGCCCCCCTCTGATGTTTTATACTATACCCTGCAGGATGGAACATGGCTTTGCGTGAGACCTTCAGGAACAGAACCTAAGCTGAAATTCTATATGGGGGTTAAATCAGATACCCTTGAAACTGCAAACGAAATGTTGCGCCAGGTAGAGAAGGATTTAGATGAAAAGGTGGCAGCAATTCAATAAAAACGGAAAAAATACACCCTCATCCTTTGGATGGGGGTGTATTTTGAGTTCTTGAAAAATTTTAATAATTTAAATGATTTTATTAATGAGATACTATGGCTAAAAAAAGACATAATTTATCATTATGTCTTTTTATGTTTAGTGAACAGGAAATTACTTCTTACCACCGATGCAGATTTCTTTTACATAATCAAATTCATCGGTGATTTCCTTATTTGGAGCCTTTGTCAAAAGGCTGACAATAATAATTGTAATAAAGGAAAGCAAGAATGCAGGCAGTAATTCGTATATATTCCATACCCCGCCCAAAGGTCTGATCATATATTTCCAAATGAATACCATTGCACCGCCAACAAGCATTCCAGCTAGGGCACCCTGTTTATTGGACCGTCTCCAGAACAATGCAGATAAAACCACAGGGCCGAATGCGGCACCAAAACCTGCCCAAGCAAAGGAAACAATACCAAATACGGAACTGTTGGGGTCACGTGCGATAAAGGCAGCGATAACGGAGATAATAATAACAGAGCATCTAGCAACACTCATAGCCTTTTTCTCAGACATTTTTACTCCGAAGAAACTTTGCAAAAGGTTATGGGAAACACTTGAGGATGCCGCCAAAAGTTGAGAGTCAGCGGTGGACATAGTAGCGGCCAGTATGCCAGCCAAGATAATACCTGCCAGTAGGGCAACAGCTACGCCGTTCTGACTTAACAAACCTGCAATCTGTACGATGATGGTTTCTGAACCAGAACCCTCCAAAACTGGAAGGGCACCAACTTTAGACATACTATAACCAACAATACCAATAAAGATAGCTACGGTCATGGAAATGACTACCCAAATTGTTGCAATACGGCGAGAAAGAGATAATTTTTCTTTATCTTCAATGGCCATAAAACGAAGCAGGATATGGGGCATACCGAAATAGCCTAAGCCCCAAGCTAATGTGGAACAAATGGTCAGGAAATTATAGGGCTTAGCAGCATGATCCGCAACGCTATATAATTCGTTCATGCTTAAGTATCCAGGCAGTGCTCTGGCATTTTCCATTACGGTGTCAAAGCCGCCGGAAACCTTAATTCCAAAGATTACAACTACAAATAATGCGATTGTCATTACAATACTTTGTATTAAGTCTGTAGTACTGGCAGCAGAGAAACCGCCTGTTGCTGTGTAGGCCACAATTACAATTGCACTAATGATCATTGCTGTATGATAGTTTACACCGAAGATACTGCTAAAGAGCTTGCCGCAAGCAGCAAAACCAGAAGCGGTATAGGGAATAAAGAAGATGATGATAACCACGGCTGCAATACACATTAGGATGTTTTTATCATCTCTGTATCTTCTGGAGAAGAAATCAGGTAATGTGATAGAGTTTTCAGCCACATGAGAGTAAATACGGATACGCTTTGCCACGATGAGCCAGTTGATATAAGTGCCAACAGCTAAACCAATTGCTGTCCACGTTGCATCTGCGATGCCTGAGAGGTAAGCGACCCCGGGTAGACCCATTAAAAGCCAGCTACTCATGTCTGATGCTTCTGCACTCATGGCTGTTACAAATGGACCTAGCTTTCTACCTCCTAAATAAAAATCCCCTACGTTTTCGTTCTTTCTAGACCAATAGATGCCGATAGCTACCATTGCCATCAAATAAATTGTGATAGCAATCATGATAGATATTTGTGCTGATGTCATAATTTCAAACCCTTCCTTATTTAAGTTCTAAAGTTCTTCTGAAAACACAAGAATCATATCTAATGTTATAGTTCTATTTTTACCAAAAAAGTTTTATCGATGGTAGAATCATTTGTGGGCTTTTTGGAAAAATTATAAAGAAATTCATCATGATGAGTTTTCAAAAAGTTCTAGTTGCTTATAAAATTATAACATAATCTTAACAAGACTGAAATACAGAATAAAGTATAGAATGAATACTATACTAAAAATAAAAAATAGCCAAAAAACCTTTGTATAATTGGTTTTTTGACTAGACGAAATTTAATATATTTTTTTGTGCAAAAAATATTAGTTACAAATTACAATCTTTTTTGTTACGGAATCCAGCTAAAAAGAGGGGCATCATAAGTTTAGCATACTGGCAAAGGGAGTATTCCCCGTTACAGATGCACCAGTCGTAGATTAAGGCTCTCTCACATAAAGCATATGCTTTTACAAACTCGTTGACGGAAACATCACAACGCAAGTCTCCTTTTTGTTGGCCTTCTGCCGTAATCTGCCTTAGTAGTTTATAATACACCCGATTATGGTCTAGTAAGTGTTTTTGTCCGCTGGTAATAAGCTGAGAGGAATATAACCTTGCCAACAAATCCATTGACACACTGTTATCAATCATGCGGAATAATTCTTGATTTAAAAACATGAGTTTATCAAAGCTATCCATTTCACCATCAAGCTGGGGCATTATTTCTTGATATTTGTTATCAAAGAGTTCAGAAAGAGTTCCCAAAAGGGCATCTTTCCCACCGAAATAGTGATAAAAAGATCCTTTTGATGTGCCGGAAGCCTCTACAATTTCTTCAATTGTGGTATCATCATAGCCTTGCTCATAAAAAAGCCTCCATGCTGCCGCAATAATTTTATTTTTCGTATTGCGGTTGTTCTTCTTACCCATGCTATCCTCCTAGTCTTTAAACTCTTTTCCATTTTAAACTGATCAAATCTAGCTCTCTGATGGTTTTTACTAATCTCTGGCTAAAGTCTTCCGCCATAATATCAGTTGCATCCAAAAGCTCTAGTCCCAGTTCCTGGGCACGTTTATAGGTTCCTGTATGGATTTTCTTCTCCTTGCCATAGGTAACGATAATACCTTTTGAAAACCAGCCACCTAAGCGTTTCTTTGCAATCAAAAGTTCGTTGAGTGCTGCTGTATCTGCGTCTCGCAGTTTACAGGATATGAACACAGGCAGGGAGTCATCCATTAAAAGCACATCAATCTCGTTTCCTGCAACTGAAACATTATCGTAGGCATTCCAATCTATCATAGTGCCCAATTTTACGTCATTAAACACGCCGGCTTCTTTGGCTGCAATAAAAACGTAAAGTTCTAACCAAACGCCAAAACTGATACAGTACTGCCGATCCTCAATGGAGGCAAAAGTAAACTGAACATACTCGCCCTCAATTGACAAATTTTCAATAAATCCCATGGATTGGAATTTTTCCAAAATTTCTTGGTCGGGGTAAACAGCTTTACCGTTTTTCATATGTATGTTCCATTTACTTTGCATGAAAAGCTCGTGAGGCAAGGTTCTTGCTGCCACGGTTTGTATGAAGCTACATGTGAATTTCCATTGAGAAAGACGTTCAAACAAAAAACGAGCCATTTCTTTAATATCTGAATAACGATCCTCAGAGGGTGGTCGATGGGATTCTCCCATAAAGCAAGCCCCCTTTGCATCGACAAAGTCCTCTAAGGTTAGCGCAACCGTTTTTGCCACTATGCTGTCGTCAATTAGATTGGTAATTTGTTTATTGACAAGGTCTGTATGCAAAAGGGGGATATTTAAAGCAGTACCCGCCCGATAACCGGCAAGGAGCATTAATTCGCTACCGCCTGTTAAATCCAAAGCGCAATTTTCGATGCCGTTTCGATCAATAATCCTACTAACCTGACGAAATATTTTATCAACAGAGGTGATATCTATGGGGTAATACTCTATTTTTATTTTAGGAATGTTTCGATCCAAACATTTTTTTAGAGCAGTAAAAACCGTGATGTCTTGCATCCCGCGATCATAAAAATAAATGACCTTTTTGGGACGTAGGGTTAATGGTGCAACGATGTTTTTTAAAACATCCTTATCGTAAAACTCTATGAGAAGTTCCAGTGGAATCATCTCCCTTCAAAGCTTTTTATTGCTAGAGATTATTTCTCAAATTCTTCTACGATAACCTCTTCTTCAAATTTAATATCATCTCTAGGTTCTGATTTGTCTCTGTTGCCAAAAACTGAGCCAAAGTTCAACTTGTTTACCACACCGGGAGCCATATCAATCAGTTTGCTTACAGCATCTTGATTTTTTACATTAATGGTTTGCACGCTGCCGTTTTGAATTACCAGTATTGCAGAAGGGGTAATTCTAGCACCAACACCACCTGCTGCATTTATATTTTCTTTTGCACCTGCACCTGCACCAACTGCCACTTCAATTAATGGCAGTAAGGTTATGTCTCCAATGACAATTGCCTCACCAACAACAGTTTTTGTGGAAACCAAGTCTTCTACTTTATTAAACAGTACATTTACCGATTCGTTAAAGTCTTTACCCATTCTTTTTTCTTCCTTTCCAAAGTTTAATTAAAATCCTACGCACAGATTTTGTGCAAATAAAAGCCAAAAGAGAATAGGCAAAATAGCCAATCACTATTTTCCCTTTTAATTTTAATTCTATATCCTCCGCTACAAGGCGAGTGAAATCACCTTTTACTTGGATATTCTTTCCGAATTTTGCAGTCAAAATACCTACTAGTCCCATAAGATACCCTGTATACACTGGGTCCCCCAAACCAAGGACGGCCTTAACGGAGAGGTGATTGGGCAGAATACCCTTTATAAGACGCTTAAGCAGGGCTTTCATCGCAAAAAAGATCTCCTTTTTATCTTCAATTTGTTGGAATTTATCCCAATAGGAGTGAAGCTTGTCCATGTTTGAGTTGTGGTTTTCATTGTGTTCTAGTTCACCGGTAAAGAAATCTTTGGTTTCTTTTTCTATCCGTTCTAATGGAACTTCTATGGGGCTTTCTTGAATATCAGCAACCTTTACCCGACGAACTTTTGGTTTTGGTGGTAAGGGATCTTCTTTTGCCAGAGCATCAGGTGCTGTTTCTTCCTTTAGCGGTTCAGACTGTTTTGGTTCTTCTTTTAGAGAAGAAGGCTCAGCCATATATATCCCTTCAGAGGGTTTTGTGACAGTAGATGTTTTTTCTCGGGCGACCATCGTACCTTCTTGCGTCATACGCTGGGGTACAGGTTTTGCTTTTCGTCTGGGCTTCCTCTTTTTTTCTTTTTTTTCTTTAAAAAGTGTAAACCATAGTACTTTTACAGTGATTTCAGGCTCGTTTCCAGAGATATATCTTCCGTTTACACGAATGAGTCCCAAAAGCCACTGCAATGAAAAATCACCCCGAATATCCTCTTTTTTTTCTCCTGACAGATGATATTTTAGGGGGCTGACTAAAACAACCGTAATCATTATAATGATCAGCAGAAGAATACTAAAAAGCAAGAACCCTATGAACTTTAATATAGCCAATAGTATGCCTAACATATCATTCCCCTGTCTTCATTCGTTTTGCCAAAAACCATGATAATACCCAAATAACAAAAGCACTGACTAAAAATATTCCTGAAATCCAAAAAGCAGTATCTTGAAAAAATCCCTCAGGCACAATGTTTATTAATAAGTCTGTTTTGGGATTTAGGATCCAATCATCATTACTAAAAAAAACATGGTGAAACATGATGAAATAACGGTTGAAATTTTGCATCATAAGGACAACCAGAACCCCTGTTAACAAGAAGAAGGTGGAGATACCCCATTGGATTCCCTGAAATAAGTAATATCCTTTTTTAAGATAAAGTAATACTCCCATGGCGAGGATGGAGAAAAGAAGGGCAAAGCGCCGAAGTTGAATTGCTTGGATAAAGATTTTTTGCACATCTACCATATGTCTTTTTTCTTTGGCGTTAAAAAACTCTCGCTCTTCGCCAGCAATTTTTGTAAAAATGATTAGATCATCTCGGTCATCCCTTAAGTAGTCCATCATTTCATGGGTAACGAGCATTAGATCGCTTATTTCGATGTTAATCGCCTTGGTAACGTTGTATTTTCTATACTCCTTTTCGAAATACCCATCCATATAGCATATCACATATTCAGCGGAGCTAATAATGAAAACAATCATAAGCGCGAGACCAGTAAAAAAGCCGATACTTTTATACATGAAACCCATTGTGTACCCCTTCTACCCAAGAACTTGGATTTGCAATATCTTTACCTTCTCTTAAAGCTTCCTCTACCATAAAAACAACAAGGTCATAGGCTTGGCGCCTGCCATTGGCAACGCCTACAATCACACCTGTGTTTTGTGAAAACCTTCCCCTGCACAACTCCCAGGAAGAAGTTGTTTCATACCGATTTTTATCCGGGTTGTAAAAGATGCAGTAAAGGCGTGGCATAGGAATGTTTCGCTTTAGGGCATAAACAACTGTTTCTAAATCTGTAACGTTTTCAGATACAAATAAATTTTCTGCTAACTGCATTAACCATTGCCACCTTTCCTGTAAATTCTTAGCATTATTATAGCAGATTAAACTAGAAAAAGAAAATAAAATATGTAATAAACAGCACCCTAAGGAAGGGTGCTGTTGTTATCATTGCAGTGCTGCTTCTAGTTTGTTTAGTTGGCGAAAGGGGTAGTGTTGCAACAGCTCCTTATATTGAGGGGCAGTTAAACCGGGTGTTTGTGTGTAGATTGCAATTTTTTCGTTTAAATCCGCCTGTATAAATTTAAGTTTCAGTTTAGAAAATTCATCCTTTTCCAAGTCATCAAGTCCTCTCTTGTTTTTTCTTTTTAAATATTTCGCTAAGTCCCATTAAAAACAGAAAACCACCAAAAATTTTTCGTAATAAGTCTGCATCTAATGATACTGCTAAAAAGGAACCAGCTGCCGCCCCAGCTAGGCCTAATAGGGCTAAGGGTTTGGCTGTTTTCCAAAGCACATTTTTATTTTTTGAATGTGTGATTAAAGCCACAACGGCAGTGGGGATAAAATAGATTAAATTTATGCCCTGTGCCTGGTGTTGGTTTAAACCTAAGATAATAATTAAAGCAGGAATGAGGATGGTGCCGCCGCCAATACCCATCCCGCTGATAATGCCAGAAAAAAAACCAATGATTACAACCCAAATCATAATATCATCCTCACTGAAGCAGCTATCATAAAAAGACCAAAAATCCGATGTAACCAAATCCCACTGATTTTAGATAATAATTTAGCGCCTACTAAGCCACCTACAACTCCGCCAGCAGATGCCCATAATGCAATGGACCAGGCCACGTCGGTTTTCCAGCAATAAATAACTAAAGACAGCAAGGATAAGGGCAAAATAATACCAATTGCGGTGGCATGGGCCTTATGTTCTTCTACTCCTAGAAAGCGTTCCATAGCAGGAACAACAATAGTGCCACCTCCTGAACCAAAAAGACCGTTTGCAAAACCAGTTATGAGGCCTATGGCTAATTGTTTTCCGTGTTTTACCATGGGGTTGTCACCACCTTTCCTTTCCTAGTATTGCAAAAAACACCTAAAATATGTATGGCATCGAAAGAAACCTTTCGATGCCGTTTGATTTAACTAGCAACCTTTGCTGTGTTGCCATCAAAAACGTTTTCAACGCCATTTACTACATCTCTGCCGGCATTGGAAATGCCTCTGCCCATATCTCTTACGTCATTGCCTAAAGTGCTGCCAACGGTACTATTGTCTGTCATGGGTCTGCCACTATTAATGCCGTAACCATCCCAATATGCTGCGCCGCCGCTGCTGGTATATGTTCCTGCATTATATCCGGTTGTACCATCATAGTAACCGGTTCCGGTGCCATCGTAGTTGTTATAACCATAGCTATTGTTGTCATAGCCATAGCCATCAGTTGCACCACCTAAATTGTTAGCAGAAGTACCACAGCCGCCAAGGGCCAGCATCATAGTTGCTACCATTGCAATGAATCCACTTTTTTTCATAATAAATACCCTCCTTAAGCAAAAAAATTCTTTGCTCTAATATTGTCTGACGGAAACCAAAAAAAAATCCTTCATTTTCGTTGGTATTATGGGTATTTTTTGGCAGTAATGTGGATAGAACCACAGAGAAAAAACTGTTAAAATGAACGGTATTATTTTAAAATGGAAGATGGAATGTTGATTGTAGAAGCTTTTGTTAAGATTTTTTTCTTCCATACAAATTGAAAAAAATGTAACGTAAGAAAAAATTATTATAAAAATATAGAGTTTATATTTTTAAATGGTTTGTACAAAGATAAAGGGGAGGGAATTAAACCCAGGTACTTATTTAAATCATTATTGATACAGCCTTATATTAAATGTTTGCCATAACCTAGAACAATTGTAAGGGTTATCTTTTATTCAAGGTAATTAATTTTTTTGTTTATATAAATTGATATTTTTTAAAGCAGTAACAAAAAAAGGAGATGGTGTCATGTTTAGCAATCGGAAAAGTGGGATTTTACTACATTTATCGTCTATCCCTTCTCCCTTTGGTATTGGCGATTTTGGCAAGGATGCCTATCGTTTTGTTGAGAAATTGCTGGAGGCAAATCAGACTTTGTGGCAGATATTACCCCTTTGTCCTGTGGATGAAAGTGGTTCTCCATATCAAAGTACATCTGCATTTGCAGGGGAACCTCTGTACATTAGTTTAGATTTATTGGTTCAAGATGATTTGCTTTTATTAGATGAGGTTGAAGGGGTAAAGCATTCTATATCTACTCATACCAACTACAAAAAGGCAAGGGAATTAAAAGTTCCCTTGTTGTACAAGGCATTTCAAAACTTTCAAAACAAAATTATGCCAACGGATTATAAAGATTTTTTAGAAAAAAACAAGTTTTGGCTGGAAGATTATGCCCTTTTTATGGCAGTGAAATCTAACCTTGTGTTGCAAAGAAAGAATGATAAAAAAGGGCAGAGGGCGTTTTTAGAAGAAACAAAAGAACTTTTATCACCACAGGCAGGAAAAGTGTACTATGACTGTGCTTGTTGGTGTAGTTTTCCTAAGGATTTAAGGCAGAGAAAGCCTCAAGCGTTAAAAGAATGGGCAACTGCTATGCATGATGAAATTCAATGGCAATATTTTTTACAATATGTGTTTTACAAGCAATGGCATCAACTAAAGCATTTTGCCAATGAAAGTGGAGTTAAAATTATTGGGGACACCCCAATTTTTGTGTCATATGATAGTGCTGACGTTTGGGCAAACCAAAATGCCTTTCAGTTAGATGGGTTCGGTTTTCCTGAGGTGGTGGCAGGTGTGCCTCCAGATTATTTCAGCGAAACAGGGCAACTGTGGGGCAATCCGCTGTACCAATGGAAATTCCATGAAAAAACAGCTTTTCAGTGGTGGATTTCCCGTATACGCAAGGCTTTGGAGGATGTGGATTTTTTGCGGATTGACCATTTTCGTGGTTTTGAGTCTTATTGGGAAATTCCTTTTGGGGCAGAGGATGCCCGCAGTGGTAAATGGATGAAAGGCCCAGGAATTAAGCTGTTTCGAAAAATAGAAAAAGTGCTTGGAACGTTGCCCTTGATTGCAGAAGATCTAGGCATTATCACTGAGGCGGTGCAAGATTTGCGGGAAAAAACGGGGTTCCCGGGGATGCGTATTTTGCAGTTTGCTTTTGGCAATGATATGAATCATGGATATTTACCCCATTCCTATGATAAAAACACAGTGGTTTATACCGGAACCCATGACAATAACACAACCATTGGCTGGTATCAAAATGCAACAGAAAAGGAAAAAGATCATCTTCGACGATATATGAATACCACTGGCGAATCCCCAAATTGGGATTTTATTCGCCTTGCCTTTTCATCTACAGCCCAAATAGCAATCATCCCTTTACAGGATGTGTTGGGATTGGGTGAGGAATATCGTATGAATTTGCCTGGAACGACTCAAGGAAATTGGTCCTTTGTTTTTCAGTGGGATATGTGGAATGAAGGATGCATAGAGGGTCTTCGTTATCTTTCCCTTTTGTTCGGCAGAAACCTTGGTTAGAATTGCTTTCTTGGCAAATTTATGCTAAAGTTAAGCCTGAACTAAGAAATAGAACCCTATTATTTAGGAGGAAATAAATTATGTGTGGTATTTGCGGTTTTACAGGCCGTTTGGCTAATTCCGAAGAGATTTTGGAGAATATGAAAAATAAAATTATTCACCGTGGACCTGATAGTGGCGGATCTTATATTCACGCTGGTGTTTCCATGGGCTTTCGCCGTTTGAGTATTATTGATTTGGAGGGTGGACATCAGCCTATCTATAATGAAACAGGGGATATGGTAATTACCTTCAACGGGGAAATTTATAATTATCAAGAGATAAGAGAAGATTTGATTGCAAAAGGTCATGTGATGGGCAGTAATGCAGACACGGAGGTTCTTTTGCATGGGTATGAGGAGTATGGCGAAGATTTGTTGCCAAAACTTCGTGGGATGTTTACTTTTGTCATTTGGGATGTAAAAAACCAAACTTTGTTTGGAGCAAGAGATTTTTTTGGCATTAAACCCTTTTATTATGCATTGCAGGATGGGCAGTTGATTTATGGCTCTGAAATCAAAAGTATTTTAGAATATCCAAACTTTGAACGGGAAGTAAATAAAGATGCACTAGAAAATTATCTAACCTTCCAGTATAGCATTTTACCTGAAACTTTTTTTAAAGGAGTTTTTCGTTTAATGCCAGCCCATTGTTTTTCTTTTAAAAATGGAAAACTAAAAATCAAACGTTATTGGGAGCCTACATTTCAGAATAATGAAAATAAATCATTGGATGAGTTTATTGAAGAAATTGATGCTGCAATGCAGGATTCTGTAAAAAAACATAAAATCAGTGACGTTGAAGTGGGATCTTTCCTGTCCAGTGGGGTGGATAGCTCCTATGTGGCTGCCTCTTTTCAGGGGGATAAGACCTTCACCGTGGGCTTTGATTATGAAAAATATAATGAAATAGATTACGCCAAGGCATTATCCCAAAAGATTGGTATAGAGAATCATAGTAAACTGATTACAACAGAAGAATATTGGGACACTTTAGGCAAGGTACAATATCATATGGATGAGCCTTTGGCAGACCCCTCTGCCATTGCGCTTTACTTTGTAAGCCAAACGGCAGCAAAGCATGTTAAAGTAGCATTAAGTGGCGAAGGTGCGGATGAGTTTTTTGGGGGATACAACATTTACCGTGAACCCCATGACTTACTCCCCATAACTCGTTTGCCCAAACCCATTCGTAGAGGATTGGGTGCCGTTGCAAAACGTTTGCCTAAAATGAAAGGGAAGAATTACCTCATTCGTGGAAGCAAAGACTTGCAGGAGCGTTTTATTGGCAATGCCTTCATGTTGTCTGAGGAGGAGAGAGAACGTATTTTAAAAAACCCTTCGGGGCGTTACCACCATACACAGCTGACAAAGCCATATTATGACAAGGTAAAGGATCAGGATGATGTAACAAAGATGCAATACATTGACATTCATTTCTGGTTGATTGGAGATATTTTGTTAAAGGCGGATAAAATGAGTATGGCTCATTCATTAGAAGTGCGTGTGCCATTTTTGGATAGAGTGGTATTTGATGTTGCCCGCACGGTGCCTACAAAATATAAAGTAAATCAGGAGAACACCAAGTATGCCATGCGTCAGGCAGCACACCGCTACTTGCCAGATATGGTTGCAGAAAAGAAAAAGCTGGGCTTTCCAGTACCCATTCGTATTTGGCTAAAAGAAGAAAAATATTATAATATCGTAAAGGATGCTTTTACCTCCAAAGCGGCCAGTGAATTCTTTAAGACAGAAGAAATTTTAAAATACTTGGATGATCACCGTGAGGGGAAGGCGGATAACAGCCGTAAGATTTGGACAATCTATATGTTCTTAGTATGGCATAAACAATATTTTGAAGAAGTGGCATGAATTTAAAAAAACCAAGACAAACTAGTCTTGGTTTTTTTATCTATTTTTTTCTTGGGTTTGAGGGGGACAAGCCTCTGTTTCTGGTGTTTCCTTAGGACGCTTTTTCCACCTGACCTCAGAAATGATAACTGCGGAAAATACAATGAGTCCGCCAATGAGAATTTGGGGCGTAAAAGGATCACCATAAAAGCATACTCCAAAAATAAAAGCAAATAGACTTTCTGTGGAAAGCAAAATTGCAGTGTGGGTGTCAGTTGTGTACTTTTGAGCTACATTTTGTAGTGTATAGGCAACGGCAGTATTTATAATTGCCAAGTATACTAAGGAGATTACGCCAGCGGGTGGGAATACTTTTGGAACATCCTCAAATATTAGAGCGGCGCATAACGAAAAAACACCTGTGGATAAATAGGAGAAAAAGGACAGTCCAAGGGGGTTGCATTTGCCCGCAAAAATCCCTGTTAAAACGACGAATACTGCATAGCAAAAAGAGAAACCTAGAGAAAGACCATCTCCCAATTCAATGGACATTGAGCTGTTTAATGAAATTAGGCCAATACCGATCATTACCAGAATGCCTGCAACAAAAGCATTTATTTTTGGACGGTTTTTGAGTACAATCCAAGAGATAAAGGGAACCATTGCCGCATACCCAGCCAATAAGAAAGCCTGTTTTGAAGGTGTGGTATATTTGAGGGCAATGACCTGTAATGGCATAACCAAGAAAAATAGGGTGCCTAGAATAAAACCCGACTTTATCTCCGCTTTGCCACAACGGCGAATGATTCTGCCAAAAAAAAGGAACATAATCAATGCGGCAGCTAAAAAACGAATGGCTAATATATAAAATGTGCTAAAATGTTGCACTGCAATATCACCGGCAATAAAACCACCACCCCAGCAAATAGCCGCTAAAACCAAAGCACAATCTGCAAGAAAGGCTTTCTTTTTATCGTTCATGGTTTACTTCAACTCCCCTTGTTTTTATGCGATACCACCCACTATATCACCCAAAATGGTATATTTCAATAAATATTTCCATTTAAAATGAACCTCGTGGAAAGTCATATTTTGTTTCAACATTTTAGGTTTTTTTTGTGATTATTGCCTTCTTTTAGGGGAATTGTTTATAGAAGAAAAATAATAGGTGTGATATACTAAAAAATAAAAATTTTATAAAATATTGCCCTAAGGTGTATAACAATGATTGGTTTTATTAGGATAACATGAGATAGACTAGATCTATGTTTTGGGTAGGAAATTGAAGAAAAAGTGCTAGTTGATTAAAGAATTTAAAATATTTGTATGATACCATAATCAAAGAGGAGGTTTTTTAATGAAATTTCAGTATTACATCCCCACAAGGATTCTTTTCGGTTGCGGGCAATTAAGTAAACTTCACAAACAGGAACTACCTGGCAAAAAAGCTCTAATTGTTATCTCCAGTGGCACGTCGGTTAAAAAGTTTGGCTATTTGGCTAGGGTGCAAGAACAATTAGACAAAGCAGAGGTTGGGTATGCCATATTTGATAAAATACTTCCCAATCCTATTCAAGCCCATATTATGGAAGGGTCAGCCTTCGCCAAAAAAGAAGGATGCGATTTTGTAATTGGCTTAGGTGGTGGCTCCGTTATTGATTCAGCCAAGGCAATTGCTGTCATGGCTACCAATGAGGGGGATTTTTGGGACTATATCTTCGGCGGTACAGGCGGTAAAAATATGCCAACCAATGAGCCACTTCCAATTGTTGCAATTACTACCACAGCAGGCACAGGCACAGAGGCTGACCCTTGGGCAGTCATTACCCACCAAGATAGAAATGAAAAAATTGGCTTCGGATATGATAAGTCATTCGCAGTGCTTTCTATTGTAGACCCTGAATTGATGGTATCCGTTCCGGAAAAATTGACGGCATACCAAGGTTTTGATGCGTTATTTCACAGCACAGAAGGGTATTTGAATAAAAACAGGAGTCCAATCAATGATATGTATACATTAAAGGCCATAGAGTTAATTGGAAAGTATTTACCCACAGCTGTGAAGGATGGTAAAAATTTGGAGGCGAGGGAGAACGTTGCTTTGGCAAATACCCTGGCTGGCATGTCTGAAAGTATTGCAGGATGTATTTCTGAGCATGCCATGGAACATCCTTTAAGTGGTCACAATCCTAAACTTGAGCATGGCGCAGGGCTGATTATGATTTGTCAGGCATATTATGCTTACTGGGCACAGAGTGGGGTTGTGGATCAACGAATGATAGATATGGCAAAGGCCTTAGGAAAAGGGGATGCCACAAAACCACAGGATTTTGTAACAGCCTTGCAAGATCTGATGGTTGCTTGTGGAGTGGGTGACTTAAAAATGTCTGATTACGGAATTCAAGAAGACCACCTTGAAATGTATACAAAAGCTGCATATGAAACCATGGGAGGTCTGTTCACCGTTGACCCGGCACCAATGCCTTTTGAAGATTGCCTCAAAATTTATGAAGAATCATACAAGTAAAGAAATTTAAAAAATCAGGGTAATCGCTATGGGTAAAAAATAAAGGGTGTTTACCCCTATTTTTTACCGCTAGTTTCTATGAAAAGATAGTGCATCCCAGAGGGAGAAAGGACTTAAGGTGGAAGATTATAAATTTTTGCCCACGGTAAATAATGATTCTATGGGTAATAGGCAAGTAGAAGCAAACAGGAAGGAAGCATTTGCGGATGGGACTTGCCCTTGCTGTGGCTATATTACGATACCCAATCAAGGGGATGCGGTGGCATACATTTGCCCTATTTGTTTTTGGGAGATTGATTTATTCATAAATTCAGAAAGTGAACCCAGTGATCAGAACAATGGGTTAACGCTAAAGCAGGCCAGAGATAACTTTGCGGCTTTTGGTGCGGTTTCTCCCTGGTTGAAGCAGTGTTGTAGGGCAGCAAAAGCTGAGGAAATACCAAAAGGAAAGAGAGATAGAGCAGGATTCAATAAAAATGTGGATGTTTAAAAAGGTCAAGGCCACAACTAAATACTCATTTAGGGCAGCATGGGAGATAAGCGCCATGTTGTCCCAATTTATCTTTCATTCATAATTAGCTGGTATTACCCTAAGTTAATCATATAGAAGTTGGGAAAACTAAAAAAGAGATCACCATATTCGTTAAATGGTTATCTCTTTTGAAGGTATCTTTTTTTATTATAGGTCTTTGACCAACAGAATTTTTTAATTACACATTAAAACGGAATAAGATAACGTCGCCATCTTTTACTACGTATTCTTTGCCTTCGGAACGAACCAAACCTTGCTCTTTTGCAGCTGCATTGGATCCGGAGCGAACTAAGTCGTCATAAGCAACAACCTCGGCGCGAATAAACCCTCTTTCAAAGTCGCTATGAATTTTACCTGCTGCCTGTGGAGCCTTTGTGCCCTTTACGATGGTCCAAGCACGGGTTTCCTGGGGGCCTGCTGTAAGATAACTGATTAAGCCAAGAAGCTTGTAACTTGCGGCAATCAAGCGATCCAGACCGCTACTTGCAACACCTAATTCTGCTAAAAATTCTTTTTTATCTGCTTCGTCTAAATCGGAGATTTCCTCTTCAATTTTTGCACAAAGCACAAAAACTTCGCTGCCTTCGTTTTTTGCATATTCTCTTACTTTTGCAACAAAAGGGTTGGTTGCCCCATCATCAGCTAGGTGGTCTTCCATTACATTTGCTGCGTATAAAACAGGTTTGGAAGTAAGTAGAGTTAGGGACTCAACAAAAGCTTTATCTTCGGGGGTATCAAATTCCACTGATCTTGCGGAAACGCCCTGTTCCAATGCATCTTTTAGTTTTTGCAGAATATCCATTTCGTGCTGTAAAGATTTATCAGCCTTAGCAAGTTTACCTGTTTTGGCAACACGACGGTCTAATATTTCTAAATCAGAGAATACTAATTCTAAGTTGATGGTTTCAATATCTCTAATTGGGTCAACGGAACCATCTACGTGAACCACATTTGCATCCTCAAAGCAACGCACAACGTGAACAATTGCATCCACCTCACGAATGTGGGAAAGAAACTTATTACCTAAACCTTCCCCTTTGCTTGCGCCACGAACCAATCCCGCAATATCAACAAATTCGATTACAGCAGGAAGTATTTTTGCAGAGGAATGGATTTGTGCTAATTTTGTTAATCGCTCATCAGGGACGGTTACTACGCCAACATTGGGATCAATGGTACAAAAGGGATAGTTAGCCGCTTCTGCTTTGCCAAGTGTCATTGAATTAAATAAGGTACTTTTGCCCACATTGGGCAGACCTACTATTCCGAGTTTCATGTTATTCTTCCTTTCCATGGGTTTGACTCATACTGTAAAACATTATAGCGAAAAGCTTAACGCTTGGCAAGGAAGAAGTGGCATGAGCCTTATCTTTTTCTAGGCCAAACAGCCAAAATTCCCAGAATAATGAATAGCATGATACCGTAGGTGCAGATTTGGGACGCCTCATCTTTTGTTACATAAATTCCCTGTTCAGGAGTTGCATGGATATCTTTTACAGCGATTCGATAGTGTTTCCTTTTTTTGGGATCCATTATTTTAACCTCCTTACATTTTTATTTTATGCCAATAGTATAACCAAATGTTTTGCAAAAATCAAAAACTTCTAGCCATAACTTGCATTTCATATAACCTTATTTTCATGGCATACTAAAGAAAAAGGGAGGCGGCGAAAAATGTGGAAAAAACTGTGGTTCATAATTTTTGCAACATTGATGTTTTGTGGTTGTTCCGCCACAGCAACGGAAAACAACCTATCTGGTGTGCATTTCATCAAAGCAGATGATAAACTGGGCGATAAAACTCCCGAAGAGCGAGCAACAAGTATAAAGTCCATGTTACACAAAATTAATGGCATTTCTGGAAATGCCGTCGTTGTGGAAGGACATACAGCAATTATCGGGTTACGTCTGGAAGATGGTATGAAAAATGAAGCCACAAGACTAAGTCGGGAGGCTGATAATGCAGCAAGGGAAGCAGATGAGTATATTAACAGCACGTCTATTACAACCAATGAAAGAATTGTATCTTTAATCGAAGATATGGAACGAAAAAGAGCTAATTAGGACAAAAGGTTTGTGGTAATATTTACTACAAACCTTTTAATTGAAAATTGTGTAACTTGGGAAAATTAAGATATTTCAGTGTTTTATGAAAGGAATGGCAAAAAAAATTTCCTTTTTCTACTAAATTTATGCGTAATTAATAAATCCTTAAGAACGAAAGGGCTAGGCACACTAAGGGAAATATGATAAACTTGTCATTAAGAGAAAAATATGGAATCGCCATAACAATAGAAGGGGGAAAACACATGAAAAAGAAAATAGCGCTTACTTTGGCAGCGGTGATGGCATCGTCTTATATGAGTGTGCCAGGCTATGCTGCAAACTTTAAAGATATAAATGATGTCCCTTGGGACGGAGCTAAAACAGTCATTAATTCCGTTGCTGACATAGGATTGCTGAATGGATATGAAGATAATACATTCCGTGCAAAAAATAACGTTACATACTGCGAAGCAATACATATGTTATATACTGCTTTAGATAAAACAGGCACAGCAAAGTCTATGGATGCGGTGACGCAAAATAAATATGCTCCTTTTATGCAAGGACTAAATATACCAGCTTGGGCTCAAAGATCAGCGGCTTATGGTTTAGAAAATGGCATAATCACCACAACAGACTTGGCGAAGTTTATGAGTGGGAACAAAAGCAACTATGCAACAAGAGAAGATGTTGCAAAAATGTTTGGCAATGCTTTGGCAGTGCGTTACGATATTGATAGAGAAGCTAAGACTGCTAAAAAATTTAATGATTCTTGGGGCATTTCCTCCGAATCTATTATTTTAGTTGACTTGCTAGCAAGACTTGGTATTGTAAATGGGGATAATAACAATAACTTTAACCCGGCAAAGAGCATCAATCGTGCTGAAATGGCGGTTATGCTTAACAAAACATATGAAGTTATTAAAAGTGGTGTAGGTAATAACGGTGTTATTTCCGAATATGAATATGATGGCACTAGCTATAAATTAAAGATTAAAACTGATATAGGCGATACATTGGCATTCTATGCAATTCCTGGGTTGGTTAAGGTTTTTGAAGGAGAGTCGTCTAAGGAATTACCTTTATCTCGCTTAAATCCGGGGGATAAAATTAGCTTTGTTTATAATGGCGGTTCACTAGAGTCTATTCGTATCTTAGATGGCTCCACAGTGAAGCAGAAATATGATATCACAGGATACATCAATTCAATAAAAAATGGTGAGCTCTCCTTTGAAAATGAAAATACAGGAGAAACAGAAAAGCTCAACTTTGATAGTGGTTGCCAGTTCTACTTGGATAATAAGAGCATAAGCAGATCTAAATTGGAAGAAGAATTGAAAGAGAATTATAACAAATATGCTTATGCAGGCATTAACACTAGAACGACTGTAGAAAAGGATAAAGATAGTAGTGGGCACTCAACTCAGGTGGAAAAAACCTATGTGACTGAGGTTTATATTACTTTTGCTGACGAGTACACACGAACGGGTATTGTAGACAACATGGAGAATAACTACATATCATACAAACCTACAGATTCAAGTGATAGAAGCACCATTTATTTTGCATCTGGTTGTAAATTCTTTATTGGTGAAAAGTCTGTATCTGTTTCTCAGTTAAAGGAAATGGCAAACAGTGGCACTATTTATGTGAAAATCACGGTAGGCAAAGATGCAAAGGCATCTCAGATAGTTGTGTCTGAGGAAAGTTTTGTTGCTGATAAAGATAATAATAAAACAACTTATTCAGTAAAAGACTTTAATGAATCACAAATGGTGTTAGAGTCTGGTGGAAGTAAATTTACTTACAAATTCGGTTCCACAAATCCTACGTCTAATATTACCTTCTACCAGTGGGATGAAGGGGATGAAGATTGGATTACAAGCAAAATTTCTAGTGCTGAAAGTTATTTCGATACCAACGACAGAAAAGATAAAGCTGTTTTTTGTCGTGTAGAATTTAATAGTGGTGGAAAAATTAACAAGGTATATCTGTCTACTAAAAAATCTGCTTGGTCCTCAGCGAATAGCGATTCCTTTACCGAAAGAAAAGCAGAGGTTGCATCACTTTCTGGAAACACACTTAAATTTAAAAATTCCAACGTTTCCTATACCCTGTTGAATCAATATAACACAAAGATTGATGATAGCAAGGATACAGATGCAATCACTGGCACAGATGCGAATGGTAATCGTGTGAAAAATCCTTTGGTTATTTTGGGTGCAAAAACCAGCTCTTTGACCAACTTTAGAAAAATGGCGGAAGCCAAGGGAGTTACCTTATATGCAGAGGTAAAGGCGGATGGCAATAATGTGATCCAGTTAATTGAAGCTAAGTTGACAGCTGCCAGCGGTAAACTGGTTTCCTATGATGCGGAAGATAAAGAATTGATACTCGAAACAAGTGATGGTCAGAAGTTGACATTAACAACAACTAGAAAGCCTTCTACAGGAACAGACGACTATACTTACGAGGATGTAGCAACTGCAGGTTACATCGGATCTTCAGTTACTTTAGGTTTTAACAGTGACGGTATTGTGGATAAGATAAAAGTAACAGAGAGCACCTATGACAAGGGAACAATCCGCGTAAAGGGTGTTGTAGAATTTGATGAAAACGGTTTGAAGTTTAAAGATAGCTCAAAAGTATATGGATGGCTAGGACGTTCTAATACGGAAGTGCATAATTATAGTATGAATTCTACCTCCTTAGACCGAGTAAAAGAGGCAATTGCCGATAGAGATGTTACAATTTATGCAGAAGCTCGTCTTAATGAAAACGATAAGGTTGAACGCATTAATGTTTACTTCCAAGAGGCAGAAGGTGCTTTCCAAGAATATGACGAAGATGCGAAAACCATCCGAATCCTTACAGATGCAGGGAATAAATTTACATTTAATTTAACGACTAAGCCTAATATTGATATCAAAGGGATAGCCTTAAATAAATTAAATGACACAGCAGTTGGTAAAAATATTGAACTTACCTTTGACAGTGATGGATTATTAAAAACCGTTAAGGGATAATACAAAAAATACCCCCTTTGTGCTAGGCAAACTACCATAGCAACAAAGGGGTATTTTTGTTGAAAAATGGGTGACTCTATTGTGGATGCTCCTAAAATATTTGGTAAAAAGCAATAAAAAAACAAGGGGGCAAAATGCCACCCTTGTTTTGATTATCAAAGATAATCACTCTTTTTTTCTTTGCAAATTGCTGCCGCAATAAAAATAGATAAGGAATGGGTGTGCCGACTGAGTCAGCCTTACCTATGCTTATTGGATTACTTAGGTAAATGTTAGCATTTAACGCAAAAAAAACAGCCGGGAGGTTGCATCTCTGCATTAAAAAACTAGGCCTAAACCGCCATAAAACAATGCACAAAGACCAAAAGTACAAACTTAATTATAGTCAAATTTATGCTTGATGTCAATTGAAAGAAATGGGTATTGATAATTTCGCAAGATTCCCTGTATAATAGATAAAACAAAAAGGAAATAGGAGTTGATTGTATTATGAGATACGAAGGAACGGTTTACAGACCTCCTAGTGAAGCAGGAAGTTTGATTATTCAGCTTACCATAGGTTGTGCAAGAAATACATGTACATTCTGCAATATGTACAAAGATAAAAAGTTTCGTATCCGCCCTTTGGAAGAAGTGGCGGAAGATTTGGAAATGGCAAGAAATTATTATAACCGCGTGCACGTACGTCGTATTTTCTTGGCAGATGGGGATGCATTAATTGTTAAAACAGATGATTTGCTATATATTATTGATAAATGCCATGAGTATTTCCCAGAGGTAGAGCGTATTTCTGTTTATGGTGCACCCAAAGATATTCTAAATAAAACACCTGAAGATTTGCGTCGATTAAAAGAAGCGGGCTTGGACATGGTTTATATGGGACTGGAAAGCGGTTCTGATGAAGTTTTAAAGGATGTAAAGAAAGGTGTCACTGCTGCGGAAATGATTGAGGCGGGGAAAAAGGTAAGAGAGGCAGGGATGGTGCTTTCCATGACTGTTATTTCTGGCTTGGGCGGTAAGAAATATTGGAAGGAACACGCATTGGGAAGTGCAAAGGTTATCTCTGCAATTAAACCGGAGTATGTTGGTTTCCTAACTTTAATGGTTGAGCCTGGTACAGAAATGTATGACCAGCTTCATAGAGGCGAGATTGAATTGATGGACCCTCAGGAAGTTTTGGATGAAACAGAGTTATTTATTCGTAACGTAGATGCGGAAGGAACCGTGTTCCGCTCTAACCATGCATCCAACTATACTGCATTGGGTGGTACGTTAAATCGGGATAAAGAGAAAATTTTGGCGCAGATTGAATCCAGCCGCCGTCGGAGCACATTCCGTCCCGACAGTTATAGGGGAATCTAAGTGTGCAAGTAAGGAGACGGTAATATGGCGTGGCTGGGATTTGTCACCCTGATAACCATATATTGGTGCTTATTTCTTTCCGTTACCTCTGGTAGATGGGGCTGGCTGATGATATGTATTTGGCTCATGCCTATTTTTGCAATGACCATTACTTATCAAAGTGGGATGGAAATAAACGGATTAATGGTATTGATTTGTATTGTAATGCTATTGGTTTGTCGGAGAGGGTTATTGGATGTAAAAATGTGGAATACAAAACTAAGAAAGCGGCATAGTATCATTTTTGCTACACTATATGTCGTTTTGTTTGCCATGTTTTTATATTCTTTTGCAGAGGCGCAGATTCAAGGATATATGTTAAATATTCAGGGGTGGAAGAGTGATCACGGAAGCGTTTGGTCGATGCTTTTGACGCTTGTTCCCATGTTGGTTTTAAATTGGGTGTTTACCCAAATGGTATTTACAACTATAGATAGGCTTTATTATAAGAAAAAGGACTTAACCCTGCTTGCTTGTCAATTTTACATTGCCAGCGAAAGTGGGGTGGAAAGAGGCCTTGTTAAGGGGTATTTTTTAGAGGGAATACAAAATGGTGTTACCTATCACTTTAGAATGACCCGCCGCACCTTCCATATGTTACAAAAAGAGCCGGTTTTAAAGCTACAGACGAAAATAGGTCTTTTTGGTGGACAGTATGTAACAGAATTGGATACTTCTCAATATTTAAAGCGAATTCGACGAATGGATCGGCGAGATACTAAGTTAGGTATATTAGGTTGTATTTTGGTGGCGGCATTTGGCATTTGGCTATTTTGGTTTCAAATCTAATATTATTTTACAACATATCCTTTTTAGAAGTATTCATAAAGTAGAGAATCTTAATCATCTTCATTTTGAAGATGATTTTTTTTGAAAAATGAGAGGCGGTAAAATGCAAACAGAGTATCTAAGGTGAGCTCAAAATTAATTGCTTCCCTTAGTGTTATTATTTTAGGTAGAAGTGGCGTAATTTCGTTGAAATCGTCTCAATGTTTTTTAGGAGCAGAAAGCATGGAATTTCTTTCTCTTTCATATGTTTGAAGGAGAGGGAGTGAGACTATGGCAAAGAGAATTTTGGCAATCCTAATGGGTTATATTATATTGGCGGTTGTGATCCTCCCGCTATTTGTTACACTGCTTTGGAGTGGGTTTTCCAAGGAAGAAGTCAAGGAAGCAAAATCTCTGGTTGGCATTGAAGATGTATTTCCCTCAGAACTGGAGGAGTACATTGTGGGAGTCGTCTCTGCAGAAATGCCAGCATCTTTTCCCGAAGAAGCACTAAAGGCACAAGCTGTTGCTGCTCGGACATATCAAGTCAGAAAAATGCAAGAAGTAGGCACAGACGAAGTCCTTTATGATGTAGGACAAGCCTATTGCTCTATCCAAGAGCAAAAGGAAAAATGGGGAGAAAGTTATATTGAAAATGCAAATAAAATCAGAAAGGCGGTAAAGGCAACACAAGGTGAAATTATGATTTATGAGGGAGAACCAATTTTGGCTGTCTTTCATGCTCAAAGTGCGGGGAAAACAGAGGCATCGGAAAATGTTTGGACCAGTCCTCTGCCATACTTAAAAAGTGTAGATAGTGAGAAGGATAAAGAAGCACCCAACAACCAATATACCTACACCATTGCTGCAACGGATGCTTGGGAAAAAATGGGTATATTTGGAAAGTTAAATCAGAGTGCTGATGATTTGACATTCTCTAATATAAAAAGATCCCAGGCGGGATACATACAAAATATTGAAGCAGGGGGCATAGAGTTAACGGGAAAAGAGGTGCGAGAGGCCTTGGGACTCCGTAGCGCAAACTTTGAAGTGGAACGAAAGGGGAATGATTTTATTTTTGTCACTCATGGATATGGACATGGTGCAGGAATGAGCCAATATGGGGCCTCTTTTTTAGCACAAGAGGGTAAGGATTATCGGGAAATTTTATGTCATTATTATCAGGGAATTTCCTTCCAAAACATTGCATAAAAGCCCAAAAGGCTGGCAACAATAGCCTTGGAGGTGCTAAATATGAAAAATAAGGATAAAAGAACAGCAATGTGGACCGCAACAATATGCGGATGCTTGTGCTTATTGGCAGTAGGCGCAGGCGTTGTTTGGCAAGCAATGGACTTTAAAGAAACTCTGCCACAAACGTCACAATCTCACGCAATGGAGAATCAGCCAATTGAGGAGGATTTGCAACCTGTTACCATGGCGCAAACGCCTACGGTTGACGAAACCAAACTACAACGAGAAAAGCAGAGCAATGACGGTGGAGAGGCTCCGGCGACAAAACAAAGCCCTACCTCACAAGCTACCACTGGCGCAGAGCCTGTATTTTCTTACCCTGTTCAGGGGGAAATTGTAATGCCTTATAGCGTAGATTGTGCAATTTACGATCCTACTTTGAATCAGTATCACACCAGTGATAACGTAAGTATTTCTGCAGAAGCGGGAACAGCGGTGTGTGCGGCAGAGAAGGGAAAAGTAAAAGAAATTACAGAAGATGAAGAAAGAGGCAATAGCGTTGCCATTGAACATGACAACGGTTGGCTGACTACATACAGTCAGCTGGCGGATGATATTTCCGTTCAAGTCGGTGAGGCTGTAGCAAAGGGACAGGCAATTGGTACAGTAGGAAATCCTACAAAATATACTGTTGCATTGGGGAGTCATGTTGAATTTGCAGTTGCAAAAGACGGCGAAACAGTTGATCCTGAAAAGGCAGTTCAGGAATGATGTGTTGTGCCTATGGAGAAAAATATAGTTGGAATCATAGTTTTTTACAAAAATGCCTTTACGAACTTTTAGAAAACAGCTACAATGAACTATAAAGGGTTACAAGCTGTTTCCGAAGATAGGGGGGTATGGATATGCAACGTTTTTCTATCGTAAAAGGAGATATCGTAAAGGCAAAAACAGACGCTATCGTGAATGCAGCGAATACGTCCCTTTTAGGGGGCGGAGGTGTAGATGGTGCCATCCATCGTGCAGCTGGAGCAGAGCTCCTGGAAGAATGCGAAGCCATTGGCGGATGTAAAACCGGAGAAGCGAAAATTACAAAGGGTTACAGACTGAAAGCGCACTATGTGATCCATACGCCAGGGCCCATTTGGCGTGGCGGCAAGTGGAAAGAGGACGAACTTCTTGGGAGTTGCTATAAAAATTCATTGCTTCTTGCCAAAGAAAATGGGGTGAAAACCATTGCGTTTCCATCCATCAGTACAGGGGTGTATCGTTTTCCTGTTGAGCAAGCAGCCAGAATTGCAGTAAGCACAATTTGCAACTTTTTACAATCAGATTCCTCCTTTGAACAAGTGGTTATGGTATGCTTTGATGAAGAAACAAAAGAGGCATACTTGAGGGCTTTTGAGGAATATCAGAATAAACAGCAAGATTTATAAAATCTTTTCAAAAAAAGATTGAAGTGAATATTTTTTTTAGCAGACAGCACCCAGCAAGTTGTCTGCTTTTTTTTATGGATTTTAAAAAATATGAATTTAGTATTGTTTTGGTGGAATGAAAAAAGCTAATTCAAAAGGGAAATATTAATGAATGAATGGTTGCAATTGGGGTTATGTTGACGAGATGTCGAATCGTACAAGATGGAACTTTGTGAATAATGTGGAAAACTTCTTATCTTTTTCCACAATAAAAACCCTTATATTCTAAGTTATACACAAAGTTATACACATTATCCACAGGGACAAGTAGAAGCATCCTGTAGAAAAAAACAAGAAGTGTCTTGTTTTGTCGAAGGTGAGTAATTTTAATTTAAGACAAAAAAATCTATAAATCGAATATTATAGAAATGGAAACTTTATTTCCGTAAACCGAACAGAGAGAAAATGCACTATTAATAGAATTGTATGGCACAAAATGACATTAATAATAAAAAATATAAATTTTTTTGTTTTTTTTGCATCGTGAAAGAAGGGTTTTTCTTCTTGATGTAGAATTATAATAAGTATATAAAAGGAGTTTGCTTTTATATATCCTCTCTTTTCAATGAGAGAGGGAAGAAACAGGATCCTGAAAAGGGATCACGAAGGGAGTTGTTGTTTATGTTATATAACATCATCGGAAAGAACATTGACGTATGGGACAAGACCAAGGAATCTGTGGAACATAAGATGGATCGCATCGAAAAACTTTTTCCTGCAGATGCAGTAGCTACCATTACCCTGAGTCTGGAGAAACTTGTTTCAACCGTAGAAGTGACGATTCCTATGAACAAGAGGATCATTCGTGCAGAGGTTAGTGATTCAGACATGATGGCTGCCATGGACAAAGCCGTTGACATTCTGGAAAGTCAAGTAGTGCGCTACAAAAAACGTATGCGTACCAAAGTGCGCCAAAATGCAGAAAGCTATATGGCAGAATATCAAACAATTCTGGTTCCCGAAGAAAATTTAGACGAAGAACCGCTGTACAAAATTGAAAAAATCAAACATTTCGAAGTAAAACCTATGGATGCCGAAGAGGCAGTAATGGAAATGGAGTTGATTGGTCATAACTTCTTTGTTTTCAGAAATGGTCAAACAGACGAAGTAAACGTGGTCTATAAAAGAAAGAACGGGTCTTATGGATTAATTGAACCCGAATTCTAATAAAACCTACAAACAGGGGTGATATTTCATCCCTGTTTTTTAATGTAAGGAAAAAATGGGCAAAAAAACATCGAATTGGATACCTGTTTATGATATGATGAAGAACAGAAAGATTGGGAATAGTATTGGAGGATAAGCATGGCAAAATTATATTTTAGATATGGTGTGATGGGAAGTTCCAAGTCTGCACAAGCCCTAATAACAAAATTCAACTATGAGGAACAGGGCATGAGGGTTTGGCTCTTGAAACCTTCACGAGATACTAGGGATGGCCTAAACGTGGTAAAAAGTAGAATCGGTTTGGAGCAAAATGCAGAAGCCATTGATGAATATGTAGATTTGTTTGCCATTTTTAAGCAAAGGGAGAAGGAATTCTTCGAGGTGATCATCGTAGATGAGGCGCAATTTTTATCTCCTGGGCAGGTGGAACAGCTTAGGGATATAGTGGATACCTATAATGTTCCTGTTTTTTGCTTTGGTCTTAGGACTGACTTTCAAACAAGGCTTTTTCCTGGTAGTGCAAGGTTATTGGAATTGGCAGACTCTATCACAGAGCTAAAAACAGTATGTGCCTGTGGAAAAAAAGCCACAGTGAACGCTAGATTGGATCAAAAGGGGACCGTTGTTACCCAAGGAGAGCAAGTTTATTTGGGTGGGAATGAAAGTTATCGACCAATGTGCTATCGTTGTTGGAAAAAAGCAACTAAAAAGGAGATAGAGTGATGACGAAAAAGGAATTTTTTGATTTTGTCCATGTGGCAGAAAATTTAAAGGATAACACAAGGCACTCTGTTACAAGCAAAGGCAGACCGGAAAGTGTTGCAGAACATAGCTGGCGAGTATCATTAATGGCCCTTTTGCTGGAGGACGAAATTGTTGATGCAGATTTTAATAAAATCATTAGGATGTGTATTCTCCATGATTTGGGAGAGGCTATAACAGGAGATATTCCGTCATTTCTAAAAACAAAGGCGGATTCTGCCCATGAAGATGAAATGGTATTTCGTTTGATGGAAACTTTGCCTCAGCCCCAAAGGGATAAGTTTTTATCTTTGTTCCATGAGATGTTGGCCCTTGAGACGAAAGAGGCAAAAATATATAAGGCTTTGGACAAGCTTGAGGCGGTCATTCAGCATAATGAAGCGCCCCTATCTAGTTGGCTTCCCTTAGAATATGGGTTGAACCAAACCTATGGCATGGTAGAGGCTGAAAAAGCAGATCCGACGCTTTTGCAATTGCGATTAGAAGCAGTAGAACATACAAAAAGAAAGATAGAAACAGAACGTTTTTAAACCCAAAAACGGGGGTGGTTTTATTCTTATGATAAATGAAAAAACAAAGCGTCTACGCCTATCTAATATGCAAATTGTTGCTATGGGTTATTTTTTGGTTGCAGCTGTAGGAACAATATTACTGTTATTACCCATTTCCTCGGTGGAGGGAAACACTTCGTTGTTGCAGGCTATGTTTACTGCTGTTTCCGCATCTTGCGTAACAGGCCTTGTCGTTGTGGACACAAGTACCCATTGGACTTTGTTTGGGCAAGTTGTCATTCTAATATTAATTCAAATCGGTGGTATGGGGTTTATGACCATAGGAATACGGTTTATGCTTTTGATGCGCCACAAGATAAGCCTGAGAGAACGTGAGGTAATGGTGGAAAGTATTAATGCCAGTCAATTGGGGGGCATTCTTACCCTAACCCGAAAGATTGTAGCAGGGACTTTTTTGGTTGAGTCTATTGGGGCTTTGTTATTGGCAATTCGCTTTATCCCTGAATTCGGCTTTGGAAAGGGCTTGTTTTATAGTGTGTTTCATTCTATATCGGCTTTTTGTAACGCAGGATTTGATTTAATGGGTGTAAAAGCACCTTTTCATTCTTTGGTTTCTTATGGTGATGATCTTTTGGTTAATATAACTATTATGTCTTTAATCATCATTGGTGGCATAGGATTTTTGGTTTGGGATGATATATACCATCATCGTTTGAGATGGAAACGATATTACTTACACACAAAAATTGTTTTAGCTTGTAGCGCTGTTTTGGTATTTGGCGGAGCAATGCTGTTCTATATTTTAGAGGGCAGAGCCACTGGTGCAGAAGTGGGTTTCAAACAAAGTGTTTTGACAGCTTTATTTCAATCCGTTACGTGCAGGACGGCAGGCTTTAATACCATTGATACGGCAAGTTTAAGTGAGGGTAGCAAAATATTATCCATGTTATTGATGTTCATTGGAGGTAGCCCTAGCTCAACTGCTGGCGGAATTAAAACCACCACTATTGTTGTTTTGGTATTGTATATGATTTCAGGTGCAAGGCGTGTTGGGCAAGCCACTATTTTTGGTCGAACCTTGGAGGTTGATGCTTTGCAAAAGGCGGTTTCTATTTTTACAATCAACCTTGGTTTTGCATTAATTGGTGCACTGTGCATTTGTGCAATTCAGCCTTTGGCAGCTACGGATGTGCTATTTGAGGTGTTTTCGGCCATGGGCACTGTGGGTATGTCCACGGGAATTACCAGAGAATTAACCACAGCCTCAGCTTGTGTGATCACGCTGTTGATGTTTTTAGGGCGTGTAGGAAGTGTATCTTTGGCAACTGCTTTGCTAGAAAAAAAGGCAAAACCACCAATTACGTTACCCACGGAGAAAATTATGATTGGATAAAGGTGAGAAAGTATGAAAGCATTTTTAATCATTGGCATGGGTTCTTTTGGTCATCATTTGTGTCGGAGTTTTGCAGGACAAAATTGTGAGATTATGATAGTCGATCAAAACCCAGAGAATCTAGAGGATATGCTTCGTTATGTCACTAGTGCAAAAATTGGTGACTGCACAAATCCAGATGTGCTGCGTAGCTTTGATGTGGCCTCCTTTGATGCTTGCTTTGTATGCATGGGCACTAACTTTCAAAACAGCTTACAGATAACAAGCCTTTTAAAGGAGTTGGGGGCTAAAATGGTTTATAGTAAAGCGGATGAAGATATACAGGCAAAATTTTTACTGCGTAATGGTGCTGATGAGGTAATTTATCCGGAGAAGGATGGTGCTGAACGTATTGCCATTCGGGCCAGCTCCGACAGTATTTTTGATTGTATTGAGATTTCTGGTGATTTTTATATTATGGAGATTCAACCTTTGCCAGAGTGGATTGGAAAAACAATCCGCCAGTTAGATTTTAGAAATAAATATCATATGAATATTATTTCAACCAAAATAGGAGATCAAATATTTCCCATGCCGGGAATTGACCATCCCTTTCGCCCAGAGGAGCATCTTATGGTATTGGGACACATTGACGACATTAGAAAGGTCATAGAATGATGAATTGATTTTGTTATTCCATCCTGGTGATTGGTTCTAGGGAGGCTTTTGGTTTTATCTGGAACAATTTAATGATACCCAACGTCTAATATTCGGAAGCATTTCCATAATTTAAATAAGTTTACGGAAGGATTTGCTATAAAATTTAAATCTTTGTTAAGAACCCCCGAATTAGGCAAATTATCCTTGCCTACGGGGGTATTCTAATGTTAAACTATGAGAATGTAAAAGTCTGCCCGTTTTTGGGCAGCAAGAAAGAATGAGGTGGACCAGATGGGTTTTTTAGAAAAAATATTCGGCAGTTATAGCGAAAAAGAGATTAAGCGCATCACGCCAATTGTTAAGAAGATCGAAGCGTTAGCTCCTCAATATGAGAACTTGACAGACGAGGAATTGAGAGGCAAAACACAGGAATTCAAAGAACGATTGGCAAAAGGCGAAACTTTGGACGACTTACTGCCTGAAGCATATGCAGTAGTACGTGAAGCGGCTTCCCGCCCTAATGTACTAAATATGCGCCATTTCCCCGTGCAGTTAATGGGTGGTATCGTTATGCACCAGGGACGTATTGCCGAAATGAGAACAGGTGAAGGTAAAACCTTGGTTGCAACTTTATCTGCATACTTAAATGCATTAGAAGGCAAAGGCGTTCATGTTATTACTGTAAACGATTACTTGGCACAGCGTGACTCCCAGTGGATGGGGGAAGTATTCCGATTCCTTGGCTTAACCGTAGGCTGTATTTTAAATGGTTTGGACAACGATGAAAGACGGGCAGCGTATGCTTGTGATATTACCTATGGTACAAACAATGAATTTGGATTCGACTATTTGCGTGATAACATGGTGGTTAGAAAAGAAAGCATGGTGCAAAGAGAATTGCATTTTGCTATCATCGACGAAGTTGACTCCGTTTTGATTGATGAGGCAAGAACTCCTTTGATTATTTCCGGTAGCGGTTCAAAGTCTACTGACTTATATCGTGTTGCAGATATTTTTGTAAAACAGCTGAAAAAAGGCCGTATCTTAAATGAAGATGAAGCAATGAATCCCTTGCTGAAAGAAGAGTTGCAAGAGGAAGGCGACTTTGTTTTGGATGAAAAGGCGAAGTCTGTTGTATTGACTCAGGAAGGCGTGGAAAAAGCAGAGAAATTTTTCTCCGTAGATAACCTTTCTGACCCAGAAAACTTAGAGTTGCAGCACCATATCAATAATGCGCTAAAAGCAAATTACAATATGCACTTGGATAAAGATTATGTTATTGCAGAGGGCGAAATCGTTATTGTAGACGAATTTACAGGCCGTATGATGCCTGGCAGACGTTATTCCGATGGTCTGCACCAGGCAATTGAAGCTAAGGAAAATGTGCAGGTAAGAAGGGAAAGCAAAACCCTAGCAACCATTACATTCCAGAACTACTTTAATAAATATACCAAAAAAGCTGGTATGACTGGTACAGCAAAAACGGAAGAAGAAGAATTCCGCAATATTTACGGTATGGACGTTGTGGAAATCCCCACAAACCGACCTGTGCAGAGAAAAGATATGCAGGATGTCGTATATCGTACAGAGGCTGGTAAGTTCCGTGCTGTTGTAAAAGAAATTGCTGAGGCCCATGCAAAGGGTCAACCCGTTTTGGTTGGTACAGTTACCATAGATAAGTCCGAGGAATTAAGCAAGCTGTTGAAAAGAGAGGGTATCAAGCATCAGGTATTAAATGCTAAGTATCATGCGCAGGAAGCGGATATCGTTTCCCTTGCAGGACAAATGGGTGCGGTAACCATTGCAACCAATATGGCAGGCCGTGGTACGGATATTAAGCTGGGTGAAGGCGTTGCTGAAATCGGCGGTTTGAAAATCATTGGTACAGAAAGGCATGAATCCAGACGTATTGATAACCAGTTGCGTGGCCGTGCAGGTCGTCAGGGTGACCCTGGTGAATCTCGTTTCTACATTTCTTTGGAAGATGATTTGATGCGCTTGTTTGGTGCAGAAAAAACTATGAAATTGGTAGATGCCATGGGCATGAGTGAAGATGAACCCATTGAAGCTGGTATGTTAACAAAGGCAATCGAAAATGCACAGAAGAAAGTGGAGGGTAACAACTTCGCGATCCGTAAGCACTTGCTGGAGTATGACCAGGTTATGAATGAACAGCGAGAAATTATTTATGGTGAACGCCGCCGTGTATTATATGGCGAAGATTTGCGGGATAGTATCATTGGCATGATTCGTCAGGTTGTTGGTCGCTGCATAGATGCCCATATTGGTGATGAACAATTGCCAGAAGATTGGGATATGGCATCCTTTAGTGAGCATTTTGCTGCTATTATTCCTGTGGGTAAAATAAACATTAAAGAAGATGCTTTGGCAGAAATGACCAAGGACAAGTTAAAAGAAAATCTAACCAAGCTTGGAGAGCAGTTATATCAGATGAAAGAAAAGGAAATCGGCGAACCAGAGCGTATGCGTGAGCTGGAAAGAGTCATTATGCTTCGAGTGATCGATCAGAAGTGGATGGATCATATCGATGAAATGGATCATATGCGTCAGGGTATTGGTTTACATGCTTATGCACAGAGAGATCCTTTGATGGAATACAAATTTGCAGCATATGATATGTTTGACGAACTAAGCCGTAACATTCAAGAAGATACATTAAAAATTTTGTATCGTATTCGTATTCAGACTGAAGTGAAAAGAGAAGAAGTAGAACAGCCTATGTTTACAAACAAGGATGATTCCGCTGTAAAACAGCCTAAAAAACGTAGCGATGAAAAAGTTGGTCGAAACGATCCTTGCCCTTGCGGTAGCGGAAAGAAGTATAAGCAGTGCTGTGGTAGATAAAATTTCATTTGGAGGGATGATATGAATAAAATCATAGAAATACCCTTTCCCATACCTTTTTACACCCAAAGGGTGACTGAGGAGAGCTGGGAGACAGATGGTTTTTTGGATTTTGAGGAAGGTTTAAGCTGGGAAATGCGAGGTTGTGGCATAGCATCCTTAAGAATGGTCATCGATGGTTTTTTGGGGCAACTAGGTAAACCTTGCTGTGAAGGACAGGGAACGATGATTCATAAAGGCATTATCCAAGAGGCTTATAAGCCAGGTGTTGGTTGGATTCATCAGGGCTTGGCCAATATGGCGGTAGACTATGGACTTATGGGTATTACCCATAGAGGAAAGAGTGCCTTAGACATTATGGCAGAGATTTTGGAGGGGGTACCTTGTATTATTTCAGTATCTCCCCGATTTGCTGGGGGAAAACCTGATGATGAAGGTAACATTTTTCAAAAAGGTGGACACTTAGTGGTTGCCTATGGCTGTAAGTTTGATGAAGAGGGAGAGTTGGTGGCTTTTTTGGTACATCATCCATCCTGTTTTTTGGAATATAATTGGCAGGCGCATTGGGTATCCATTGAGGAATTTGAGGCGTCGTTTTCTGGTAATTATATTGCGTTTGGCAAAAAGGAATTCTAAATTATTGGATACAACGTTAAGTTTATCAATATAAATTCAATTTAAAGGAGTTGATTTTTAAATGTTCGAGTTAGAACAGATCCGTCTTGGGCTTTCTGCTTACGACGAAAAATTAGAGGAAATGGGGGCTTCACTTTGACGTCGCTTGCGCCAAGGAGAAGATAACCGAGTTAGAAGAGCTTTCTGCTGACCCTGAATTTTGGTCGAATTTGGAAAAGAGTCAGAAGACATTACAACAGTTAAAAGCATTGAAAACAAAGGTGGGTAGATATGAAAATCTAGTTACCACCTATGAAGACATCCTGACATTAATCGAAATGGGTATTGAGGAGCAGGACGAAAGTGTTTATGAAGAAGTAAAAACAATGCGTGATACCTTCGAGAAGGAATACGACGAGTTGCACATTGCCACAATGCTTGATGGCGAATATGACCGTAATAATGCCATTGTTACCCTTCATGCTGGCACAGGTGGCACCGAGGCTTGTGACTGGACTAATATGTTGTTCCGTATGTATAGCAAATGGGCTGCAAAGGCAGGTTATGAAGTGGAAATCTTGGACATGCAGGATGGGGATGAAGCAGGGTTAAAATCTGTTACCATTCAGGTCAACGGAGAGAATGCTTATGGTTATTTAAAATCAGAAAAGGGCATTCACCGTTTGGTTCGTGTTTCACCTTTTGATAGTTCTGGTAGAAGACATACATCTTTTGCATCTTGCGATGTTATGCCTGAAATTGAAAACGACAATGAAATTGAAGTAAAGGCTGATGATATCCGTATCGATACCTATCGTGCCAGTGGTGCCGGTGGTCAGCACGTCAATAAAACTTCTTCTGCCATCCGTATTACACACTTCCCTACGGGTGTTGTGGTGCAGTGCCAGGATGAAAGAAGCCAGTTTAGCAATAAAGAAAGAGCATTTAAAATGCTGAAGAGTAAGCTCTTGGCTTTAAAGATCGAAGAGCAGATGCAAAAACTTGCTGAAATCCGAGGGGATATTAAAGAAATTGGTTGGGGCAGCCAAATACGTTCTTATGTATTTATGCCATACACCATGGTAAAGGATCATCGTACAAGCGAAGAAACAGGTAATGTAGGCGCAGTGATGGATGGCGAAATCGACAGCTTTATCAGTGCATATCTTGCTTGGATTCATAGCTAAAGGAGAGAGCTTTGAAAGAGATCAAGATTACCAAAAACGAAGAAAACCAAAGGCTGGATAAATTCCTGCTAAAATATATGAATAAGGCATCAAAAGCCTTTATTTATAAAATGCTACGCAAAAAGCGTATCAAATTTAATGGAAAAAAAGCAGAAGGAAATGAGTTGCTCCAAGCGGGCGACTCCCTTTTGCTGTATCTTTCTGAAGAAACAATTGCTTCTTTTATGGAGGTGAAAGTAATCGCTGAGGCTAAGCGCCATTTCGGCATTGTCTATGAAGATGATGATATTTTAGCAGTAGCCAAACCTGCGGGACTTTTGACACATCCGGAAAAAAGCGATGATAAGGACACGTTAATTGATCAGGTATTATTTTATCTTTACGAAAAGGGGCAGTATGTTCCTTCGCCTCAGTCTGCCTTTACCCCAGCGTTATGCAATCGCTTGGACAGAAATACAAGCGGAATCGTGCTAGCGGGCAAAACCCTAAAAGGCGTTCAAGGGTTGAATGAGGCCATCCGTAACAAGCAGGTAGATAAATACTACCTAACGATGGTAAAGGGTGAGGTAAGAAATGCCGGTGAAATTTCCGCCTTTCTTTCTAAAGATGAGGGGAAAAATCAGGTTAGAATATCAAATGAGGCAGGGATAGATGGGAAGGAAAGCATTACCCGTTACCGTCCGTTGGCATATAACAATGGTTTTACTCTTGTGGAAATTCACCTAATTACAGGAAAGACCCATCAAATTCGTGCCCATATGCAGTCGATAGGTCACCCTGTTGTAGGAGACCGAAAATATGGAGACTTAAAGGTAAACCAGCAATTTAGGCAAGATTTTGCACTGTCAAATCAGTTTTTGCATGGCGCAAAATTAGTTTTTTCTGACACAAGGGGGTCATTGGCCTATTTAAAGGGAAAAACGCTAGTTGCACCATTACCTAAGGTTTTCCAGCAGATTGTTGAGGAAATTTTTGGGGAAGACGTGGAGTTAGATTAAAGAAGGAGGCGCAATCATGAAAGCCATTATACTGGCAGCAGGCTATGCGACAAGGCTTTACCCTTTAACTTTGCATAAGTCTAAGGCTTTGCTTCCGATTAATAAAAAGCCTATTATTGATTATATTATTGAAGAAATGAACCATGTAGATGGACTTGATGAGATTTATGTGGTTACCAATAGCCGTTTTTATGACCAGTTTTTGGACTGGGCAAAAACAACAACAAGTAGAGTGCCGATCTGCATTTTGGATGATGGAACAACAGACGATAGTAATAAACGAGGGGCCATTGGGGATATTTCATTTGTTATCGAGCAAAAGAAAATCGATGACGAGTTGATGGTAATGGCGGGGGATAATTTCTTTACCTATTCATTGCGAGACTATGTAGATTTTTTTCATGAAAAGGAACGAGACTGCGTTTGTGTTAAGGTTTGGGAGGATGATACCTCTCTTTCTCAATTTGGCATTGCTCTTTTGGATGAAAAAGGAATGGTGCTTGATATTGAGGAAAAACCAAAACACCCGAAATCTAATACGGTTGTGTTTGCCGCATACTTATATAAAAAAGAAACCGTACCTCTTTTTGATACCTATTTGGCAGAGGGAAACAAGCCGGATGCACCGGGGAATTTTCCGGCGTGGTTATATCACCGAAAGGAAGTATATGCCTATACATTCTCTGGTGAATGCTATGATATTGGTACCCCAGAAAGCTATCATGAGGTATGTAAGATTTTCGAGGGTTAAGTCCGACGCAATTGCGGCGACTGATAGGGAAAGGGCCGCTTGATGCTCTCCCGTAAGGAAGTAATTAAGTTGCTTCTTTATGAGAGTGCGTCCCAGCGGCTTTTTCATGTTGCGGAGAAGTGGCCATTGAACCGTTTCTTTGCGACTGAAAAACAGCATAGCAAAAATATTTAGTATCTTTGTAAAATCGTTATGGAAACCCTAGGGATTTGGCGAGGGAAAAAAGGAGAAAAACCATGGAGTGGATTGAAGTTTTTGTATCGGTAAGCCAAACAGGGCTAGAGCCTGTTGCAGGTGTATTATATGAATGTGCATTGACTGGACTTATGATTAGTGACGAGGCGGACTTTCAAGAGTTTTTGGAAGCCCCCAATAGGGATTGGGACTATGTTTCAGATGAGTTGGTGGAAGAAAAGAAAAACCTAGAAACAGGGATTACTTTTTTCTTAAGAGATAACCTGTATGGAAGAGAACAGTTGGCACAAATTAAGGGTGCTTTGTCAGTTCTCAAGGAGCAGGAAAAAGAACTGGATTTGGGTTCCTTGGAAATGACCATGAAAAATGTACAGGAGGAGGACTGGGCAAACAGCTGGAAAAAATACTTTAAGCCGTTTCCTGTTGGTGATAAAATTATGATTAGACCCTCTTGGGAGGAGTTAACAGAGCCCACTGATAAAGTGGTATTGAAAATTGATCCTGGCCATATTTTTGGGACAGGCACCCATGAAACAACACAGCTTTGTCTGCAATTAATTGAAACTTACTTGCAAAAAGATGACATGGTTTTGGATATTGGATGTGGCAGTGGTATTTTATCAATTGCTTCTCTTTTGTTGGATGCAAAGGAGGCGGATGCCGTTGATATTGATCCCAATGCAATTGAAATTGCTTATGAGAACAGCGACATGAACTATATTCCCAAAGAGAAGTATCATGTTTGTGCAGGAAATATACTGGAAGATGAAGCCCTTCATGAAAAATATAGTGGCAAGAAGTATGATATGGTAGAAGCCAATATTGTTGCAGATGTGATTATTATGCTGACCAAAAAAGTTCCCAACTATATCAAGGATGGGGGTATTTTCCTTTGCAGTGGTATTATAACAGAGCGTAAAGAAGATGTGTTAGCAGCCTTGTCCATAGAGGGATATGCTGTGTTGGAAGTGAAGGAGAAAAAAGGTTGGGTAGCCATTGCGGCTAGATATGAGGGATAAGATATGCCGAAATTTTTTGTTGAATCTCATCAAATACAGCAAAACTATATTCATTTAATGGGGGAAGATGCGAAGCATATTAAAACCGTTTTACGCGCCCGTGAAGGGGAAGAAATTACGGTTTGCGATGGTTTGGGGACTGATTATTTTTGCCGTATTATCTCTTTGGAAGAAGGAGTGGTTGGTGAAATAATTCGCCAAGAGAAGTGTGTATCTGAGCCAAAAACAAAAATCACTCTTTATCAGGGGTTACCAAAAGCTGATAAAATGGAACTAATTATCCAAAAGTGTGTTGAATTGGGTGTGGACCGAATCGTAGCGGTTTCTACAGAAAGATGCATTGTAAAGCTGGATAAAAAGGAAGAAAAAAAGCTAGAACGCTGGCAGAAAATTGCTGAGGCCGCAGCCAAACAAAGTGGCCGAGGTAAAATTCCTGAAATTGCACCAAAGGTTTTATCCTTCTCTCAAGCTTTGGCAGAAGCAAAAGAACTGTCGGGAGCAATCATACCTTATGAAAAGGAAGCTGATAGGGGCATTCGTTCCTTTGTAGCCGGATTTTTTGGGGAAGATGTGGGCGTATTTATTGGGCCTGAAGGTGGTTTTACGGAAGAGGAGGTACAATCTGCTGTGGAGGAAGGGGTATTACCTATTACCCTTGGCAAGCGGATTTTACGGACAGAAACAGCGGGTATGACTTCCATAGCCATTCTGTTGTACGAATTAGGGTAAGGAGGGCGTAACATGATTTACTTGGATAATGCCGCAACAACAAGGGCTTTGCCTGCTGTGGCAGAAAAAATGACTTACATGTTGTGTGAACAGTTTGGAAACCCCGCCTCTGTAAGTGTTATGGGGTTGGCTGTAGAAAAAGAAATTCGTCATGCTGCCCAAGTTTTAGCCCGTGGTATTCACTGTAAAGAAGATGAAGTCTTCTTTACAAGTGGTGGCACCGAGGGCGATAATTGGGCCATATTGGGCACAGCGGCTGGATATCGCCGCCATGGGAAACATTTTATTACAACGCAGATTGAGCATCCGGCTGTAAAGAATCCCATGAAGGCCTTGGAGGAAGATGGCAGCCAGGTGACTTGGCTTTCCGTAGATAAAGAAGGGCATATCTCTCTGGAGGAGTTGGCTGAAGCCATTCGCCCCGATACGGTATTGGTTAGCGTGATTTTGGTAAACAATGAAACTGGGGTTGCGCAGGATGCGGCGGCCATTGGTAAGCTGATCAAAGAGAAGAATCCTCAGACATTATTTCATGTGGATGCCGTACAAGCCTTTGGTAAGTACCCAATCGATGTGGAAAAAATGAAAATTGACCTATTGACCATGAGTGGACACAAAATTCACGGCCCCAAAGGTGTGGGTATGTTATATATGCGTAAGAACACCAAGGTAAAACCCATGATTCTTGGGGGTGGTCAGCAAAAGGGTCAAAGAGCAGGTACAGAAAATGGTCCTGGGGTGGCGGCGTTAGGCGTAGCTGCTGAGGAAGCATTTAACAATCTGAAAGAAAGCATTACCCATGTGGCTCAGTTGAAAAAGGCTTTGGCAGAAGGCATTTTGGCAATGCCCAACACACAGATCAATGGTGATAGTTCAGATTTAGCCAGTCCCTATGTTTTGAATGTAACATTTAAAGGATTACGCAGTGAAGTGTTGCTTCATGCCCTAGAGAGCAAAGGAATCTTTGTTTCCGCTGGTTCTGCTTGCGATAGCAAGAAAAAAGTGGGTAGCCCTGTGCTGACTGCAATGGGAATGCCTTTTTCAGAAATTGAGGGTGCCATTCGCTTTAGTTTCTGTCGTTATAACACCATGGAGGAAATAGAAACTTGTTTAGGGGCATTGCAAGAGTTGGTGCCGTTTTTAAGAAAATATAACAGATAAAAGGGGATAGTTATGGCAGAAAAGGTTTTAATTGTAAAGTACGGTGAGATTGCTATGAGAGGCAATAATCGTTATATTTTTATTAACCGCCTAATCTCAGCAATCCGCAGGAATATTGACCCACTGGGTAATTATTATGTGGTGAGAGACCCAGGCAGATTGATTGTGGAAGATAGGGGCGGGGAGCTAGATTATGACTTACTGATCCCTCGTATTGAGCCTATCTTTGGTTTGGTTGCTGTGTGTCCCGGCGTTAGGCTGGCAGGCATGACTCTAGAAACGATTTTAGAGGAGTCCTACCGCCATATGATGGAGCTGTATGGTGATAGAGAGGTTTCCTTCAAAGTGAACACAAGAAGGGCAAATCAGGGCTTTACAATGCCATCTATGGAAGTGAATGCAGAAGTTGGGGGGTATTTATTAGAACGTATGCCTAACTTAAAGGTAGATGTTCATAAACCTGACGTCGTATTAAACATTGAAATTAGAAACAGCGTTTATCTTCATTCTAAAGTGGTAAAAACCTATGGTGGTTTACCTTATGGTAGCTCTGGCAAGGGTGTTAGTCTTCTTTCAGGGGGAATTGATAGCCCTGTTGCAACTTGGATGATGGCAAAACGTGGTGTTGAGGTGGAGGGGGTCTACTTCCATAGCCCTCCCTATACCAGTGAATGGGCAAAGGAAAAGGTTATTGACTTGGCAAAAAGAATTGCTGATTTTACGGGGGAATTCCGCTTGTATGTGGTACCTTTTACAGAATTACAGTTGTATTTGTTGGATAATGTTGCCCATGATAAGCTGACAATTCACTTAAAACGCGCCATGATGCGTGCAGGTGAAATGATTGCAAAAAAAGATGATGCTATGGCGTTAATTACTGGTGAAAGCGTTGGTCAGGTTGCCAGCCAAACCATGCAGGGGATTTATGCCATCAATGCTGTTTGTGAGATGCCTGTACTTCGTCCATTGGCGGGTATGGACAAGCAAGAAATTGTTAATCTTGCCCAGAAAATCGGGACCTTTGAAATTTCCGCAAGACCTTATGAGGATTGTTGTACCGTCTTTGTGGCAAAGCATCCTGTAACCAAGCCTAGATTGAGCTTTATCGAGAAGTCTGAACGGCGATTGACAGAGCTTGACCGTCTTTTGGAAGAAGCCGTTCAAAAGGCAGAAATTATTGAATTATAATTCAAGGAAAAAGAAAGGTGGTATTTACAAGTTATGTGAATACCCCTTTTGTTTACCTAAAAATGATTTTGGCGGGGAGTACATCCACTAGGAGGGACAAGATGTTTGCATCGCAATGGGGCAAAAAAGCATTTATAAAAATTATGTTGTTTTCGTGGACGGGTATTTTGTTTCCTTGGTTTTCCTTTGATCCTAAGGAAACGGGCTATTGGTGGGGGTTTTATGGTTTACAGTATGTAATGATTCAAATGATACTGTTAGGGGTATTTTGTAATGTGATACCCAAGAAAGAAAGTTTTAAATCCCTACTTCCTATATTGATTGAAATCTGCTTGATTACCATTCCAATTTGTTTGATTTGGCAATTAATGACATGGCATATGCTAAATGTTACGGGTGAAATCAGCCTATCCATAGGCTTAAGAACAGCGTATCCTTCTTTCTGGATAGCCCTTGCCCTTACATTCATTCCAGTTGTTGCTTATCCGATTTTAAAAGGGTGTAGAAGGGATGAAACCCAATAAAGTATATAAAAGAAAAAAGACCAAGTCATTTGACTTGGTCTTTTATATCGTGGTTAATTGTATGTCATTTTTCTTCGATTAGGACAGAACGTAAACAGTTACGTTTTGAACTCCCCAAGAAAATGCCTCATTCTTTGTTTCATAACAAACATCAACACGGTTCCCTTTGATTGCACCGCCTGTATCTGCAGCAATGGCAACACCATAGCCGGGAACGTAAACCTTACTACCTAAAGGAATTACGCTAGGATCTACTGCTACAACACCTTTTGTTGCTCTAGCACCCGTTGCTGTGATGCCGTTACAACCAGCATCATAAGGTGTATATGCTGTAACCTTTGATTTAATTGCTTTTTTATAAGTCATGCCGTCAATGACGTTGGAAGCTCCAATTTCAATGATTTCGTCTACTGTACTTGTGATAACTTTCGTTTCTACAAACTCTGAACTTACTAATTTGTTGCCATGGTACACTTCTTTGTTTACCGTAGAAGTTTGACCTTCCTGACCTTCTTGAACAACACGACGTTCACCGGGTTTTAATTCGGTAGAAGCCTTTTCGATTGTTTTGTAAGGTACAACGTCGGTAGTAGCAACAATTTTTTCAGTTACTGAGGTGAGAGAGATGGTCATCATGTCTGTTACAGCGTCTGTCTCGTTATAATCTTCTAAAAGATATTCGGAGTCGATGGTTGCTGAAAGTTCTTCTAACAATTCACCAACAGTTTCGGAATCTGTGGATACCATACGAGGTACACCATCCAGATTAACGATTACAGACTGTGTATCTAGTTTGCTGTAAGCAGAGGCCGAGCCGCAGCCAATCACCAATATAAATACCACGATAGCAAATACTCTAAGATGCGTTTTCATTTTTTCCTCCTTGAACACCACCCGGTTTGCCAATTTTGTGGGAACGGGCAAAAGGGTTGTTCCTCTCGTATTTATGATAGACATATAGACTTTTATGCCTTTGCCCAACCCCTTTTAGGGAATGAGCCGCAGTCGTATTTACACGGGGGAGTCGTCACTTCCGCATGCTTTTTATTTACGCTTTTCAAACAACTGCAAAAAATAAAGACATATCGTATGGATATATCTTTAATCTACAAGTAGTATATTAACACATTTGTAACATTTATGCAATGTTTTTTTAAAAGAATAAATTTTTGGCATTTTTACCAGTGATTTCAGCCACTTTTTGTGGCGTAGTTTCTTTGATTTCTGCAATTTTATTCACAATAAATTCTAGATTTCTGGAGTCATTACGCTTTCCGCGGTTGGGTGCAGGGGATAGATATGGGCTGTCCGTTTCGATTAAAATTTTCTCCAGTGGGATTGCTTCCACCACTTCGATTAATTTTTTTGCGTTTGGAAAGGTTACAACCCCCCCAATACCGACATGAAAGCCCATTTTTGTATATTCCACCGCCATTGGTGCCGCACCGGAATAACAGTGAATTACACCACGGCGAACGTTGCTGGATGCCATAATATCAAAGGTTTCTTTAGAAGCATCTCGTGAATGAATTATTACAGGTTTGTTAACAGATTCTGCAAGGCGTAACTGTTGACGGAACCAAAATTGTTGCAATTCTCTGGGATGGGTATCATAGTAGTAGTCCAAACCAATTTCGCCAATGGCAACAACTTTTTTATGCTCGGAAAGCCGACGGAGCTCTTCGATGGTCTGAGATGACATATTATATAATTCATGGGGGTGAATACCCACAGAGGCATAAACATAATCATAGCGTTCCGCAAGGCGGATGCTCTGTTTTGAACTTTTCACATCGCAACCTACATTCACCACGTAGTCTATACCGCAAGAGGGGAGAAGCCCCAATAGCTCCTCCCGATCCTCCTTGAATCTTCTGTCATCAAAATGTGCATGGGATTCAAAATACATTAGCTAATACCACTTCCGCTGGGGAAATCTTTGCTTTCTGTGGTCAAAAGACTCAAATTGCCGTTTCCGTCGTCGGCGCAAAGAATCATTCCGTATGACATTTCACCCATCATTTTTCTAGGCTTCAAATTATAAGCAACCACAACCCTTTTGCCTACCATTTCTTCAGGGGTATACCATTCCTTAATACCAGAGAAGATCACTCTTTCTTCTTCGCCCAACTTAATTACGTTGCGGAGAAGTTTTTTGGAGCCTTCTACAACGGAGCTTGCGATTACTTCGCCAACCTTAAGCTGTACCTTGCAGAAATCATCGATGGTAATTTCAGCGGGGTATTCGGGTTCTTCGTGTTTCTTTTTATCTTCTTTCTTTTCCTCCTTGCCTTGATTTGCAACGGCGGTAGCCTGAGAAGCCTTAATTGCAGCTTCAAGCTCTGCCAGTTCTTTTTTCATATCAATACGGGGGAAAAGGGTTTCACCTTTTTCTACTTTAAATTCAACAGGCAACAAGCCCCATTCTTTTGACATCTCCCAATCCACGATTTTTTTATCCATATTATACTGTTTCCATATTTTCTCCGGAGTATTGGGGATAAAAGGCTGAATTAAAATAGAGATAATTCTTACGCTTTCGGCAACATGATACAAAGAATTTGCCAATTCGCCTTTTTTGTCTTCATCTTTGCAAAGAATCCAGGGCTGTGTTTCATCAATATATTTGTTGGTTCTACGAATCAGATTCCAAATTTCAATTAATGCATCACTAAAGAACATTTTTTCCATAGCTGCTTCCACTTTTTCGGCAGTAGCCACAGCCATACCTTCTAAATCTGCATCAAAATCTGTCTTGCTGCGTACATCAGGCAATGTACCACCAAAGTACTTTTCAATCATACCCACGGTTCTGGAAACCAAATTGCCCAAGTCATTTGCCAAGTCGGCATTAATTCGCTGAATCAACGCTTCATTATTAAAGTTACCATCCTGACCAAAGGCAATTTCTCTAAGGAGGAAGTAACGGATTGCATCTACACCATATTTTTCTACCAATACGTTAGGGTCTACCACATTACCAACGGATTTAGACATTTTACCACCGTTGATTACCAACCAGCCATGACCAAAGATCTTTTTAGGCAAAGGCAAATTAAGAGCCATCAGCATTGCAGGCCAAATGATGGCATGGAAACGTACGATTTCCTTGCCTACAACGTGGATATCAGCAGGCCAGAATTTTTGATATAAACTATCATCTTCAGAACCATATCCCAACGCAGTGATATAGTTGGAAAGGGCATCAATCCAAACATAAACAACATGGCCAGGATCAAATTCAACGGGAACACCCCACTTAAAGGAGGTACGGGAAACAGCTAAGTCTTCCAGGCCTGGCTTCAAGAAGTTATTAATCATTTCGTTCTGGCGGGTGTTTGGCTGTAAGAATTCTGAGTTTTCTTCCATGTATTTGAGGATACGATCTTGGTATTTGGAAAGGCGGAAGAAGTAGCTTTCTTCTTTTACCAATTCAACGTCACGTCCGCAGTCGGGGCACTTACCATTTACTAGCTGGTGCTCAGTAAAGAAGGACTCGCAGGGTGTACAGTACCAACCTTCATAGGAACTTTTATAGATATCTCCTTGATTGTAAAGCTGTTTAAAGATTTTCTGAACAGCTTTTACGTGGTAATCGTCAGTAGTACGGATAAATTTATCATAGGAGATATTTAATGTTTGCCAAAGGTCTTTGATACCAACAACGATTTTATCGATATATTCTTTTGGCTCCATGCCCTGGCTATTTGCGATACGTTCTAGCTTTTGACCATGTTCATCAGTTCCTGTAAGGAACATAACGTCGTAGCCTCTTAGCCTTTTGTAACGAGCCATAGTATCTGTTGCTACGGTACAATAGGAATGACCGATATGCAGTTTATCACTGGGATAATAAATGGGGGTGGTGATATAAAATTTTTCTTTTTCCACTGTGTTCTCTCTCCTTTTTTTGTGTTATCAATATGGCGGCACTTGTCCGTTTTTTGCTGAAGAAACACAAGAAATATAACTACAGCATAAAGATGCTTAATCATATTTCCTGTTGTACAGCTTGTGCTAAGCACAGCTTTTTATTTCATTGGCATTCAGTTGTGAAGCTCTATAAATAAAAAAAACGTCCTTTATACAAAAATACAAAGGACGATGATTCACCGTGTTACCACCTTAATTTGTCTTTTTTTCACAAAAAAGACCTCGATAGGTACAGCTGTACCCTTGCGCTTTAACGGGCGCACCCGTCGCAGCCTAAAGAGTGTTATCTTTCGGTGCGCGGCTCTAAGACCATTTTCAACGGTTGCTTCTGTACCTTTTTTCAGCTAAGGCTTTAACACCTTTAAGGCTCTCTTTCACATAGCGTGCCGTTTACTCTTCTTTTCATAGCCAGTTTGTCATATAACAGGATTTTACTATATCTTCAAGGACTCGTCAATAAAAGAAACCTTGTTTTTCAACTTTTTTGGGCGGATGCGGAAGTATCACCCTAAAATACCTTAAAGGTTATCCTCTTTATACGCTATGGGGCGTAAGAATAAACTTACACCTCAGTTGGAACTAATCTTTTTATTAAAATTTTGGATTATTTTAGTTTGTCAGGGTTTAAAACTTCTAATTCAGGTAAAACGAAAATACCGTCTTTGCGAATTAATTTGTCATCAAACCAAATTTCGCCGCCGCCAAATTCAGGAGTCATAATTAAAACCAAATCCCAATGGATTGCAGAATGGTTGCCGTTATCAGCGTCTTCGTAACAATTACCAGGGGTAAAGTGAATACTTCCGCTGATTTTTTCATCAAATAAGATGTTGTTCATAGGCTTTGTGATGTAGGGGTTTACGCCAATAGCAAACTCACCAACATACCTTGCACCTTCATCCGTGTTAAAGATTTTTTCCAAACGTTCTTTGTCGTTGCCATCTACGTCCACAATTTTACCTTCTTTGAAAGTTAGCTTTACGTGTTCAAAGGTAAAGCTATTGTATTCCGATGGAGTATTATAGGTAATCACACCGTTAATGGAATTTTTAACGGGGGCAGTGTAAACCTCGCCATCAGGGATGTTGCATCTTCCGGCACATTTTACGGCGGGAATATCTCTAATGGAGAATGTTAAATCTGTATCTTTGGCAACCAGGCGAACTTTATCTGTTTTATTCATCAGCTCTACTAAAGAATCCATGGCTTTACTCATTTTGCTGTAATCTAAGTTACATACATTAAAATAGAAATCCTCAAAATCTTCTAAGCTAGTGTGTGCTGACTGAGCCATGGAGTTTGTTGGATAACGCAATACAACCCATTTTGTATGGGGTACACGAATACCGTGGTGAACGGGGTCTGTATATAAGCGATTTTGCAAATCAAGTTTTTCATTGGGCACATCTGCTTGCTCTGTGATGTTATCCTCACCACGAACGCCAATAAAGGCATCCATTTGCTTCATTAAGCGGCCATCAACTTCAGCCATAATTTTTTGTTGATCCTCTGTGGCACCTAAAAGCAATTCTCTTTCCAAAGAATTGGTCATGACCTGTAAAAAAGGTGTACCCCCCACTTTATAGACTTCTTTGATAATTTGCTTTACCAAGGGCGTAGGGTGAATCCCATTACAATTGATAAGAATTTTTTCACCTTTTTCCAAACGACAAGAGTAATTTACTAAGTTATATGCTAATGTTTTGATTCTTTCATCCATTTTAGTCAGCTCCTTTGTTTATCAAATACGTACAGGTAGTATTTTACACTTATTTCAATATATATGCAAAAAAAATATACAGTAATTTGACAAACCCCTAAAAAAGCGGATACAATAACCATATATTTTAAAGAAGCATCAAATATAAATGTATCTTAGAACAGTTATGAAGAATTGGAAGTTTGTAGGACGATTTCAAAAAATTAGCGTTGTAAATGGAGTCATGATCAGTATAATAGAACAATATGATACAAAAGATTGGGGGGTTTTTGGTGCGCGTGGCAATACCCACTAGGGATGGAAGAATAGAATCTGTTTTTTCTAGGGCTGAAGAATTTACCATATATGATGTGGAAATTGAATTGGTAAAATCGAAGGTGATAGTACCAATAGGGACGAAGGAGTTTGGAAATTTTTTAATGGATGAGGCTGTTAATGTAATGATTTGTGGCCGAATTCGCTCTGGCTCAAGAAATATATTACGATTAAAACGTGTTGAATTAATTTATGGGGTTAGCGGTGAAGCTGATGACATTATGGTTCGCTATTTAAGTGGCGAACGTCTAGGTGATATAGATGAAAATGCATTTTGGAGTAAGGATGAAGAAGGGTTGGAATAATATGGTATTAGAGCGTTTTTTTCCTGATATTTATGTGAAATCTGTTTATGAATTACCAATAGAGGCGCTAAAAGCAAAGGGTATCAAAGGTTTGGTTTTTGATATTGATAATACAGTGGCACCTTTTGACATTACTGAGCCCGATGACGATTTGATTGAATTATTTATATTTTTAAAAAAACAAGGATTTCGTTTATGTATTCTTTCCAATAATAATAAAGAGAGAGTTCAGCTGTTTAACAAAAACCTAAAAACATTGGCAGTGCATAAAGCAGGTAAGCCAGGGGTAAAGAAATTAAAGCTTGCTTTGGAAAAATTGAAATTATCTCCCCAAAATACTGCAATCGTAGGAGACCAAATTTTTACAGATATGTGGTGTGGACATAAGGCTGGTCTTACCTGTATTTTAACAGCACCAATCTGCAATCGGGATCAGCTTGTAACAAAGGTAAAAAGAGGCATGGAAAAACAAGTGTTAAAGGTATATTTTAAACGGGAAAGGAAATAAAAAATAATAGAAAATGCCCGATTACACTAAGTTTTTATTGAAATCTATGGGCTTTTACATTAAAATGTAAAAGGATATGCTTATTTTTCATAAAAGCAAGCATGATAGGTTAACGGACGACGGTAAGAACACAGTATAAACAAGGGTCTTACTCAAGAAAACAGAGGGAATATAACCCAAACTGATTTCCAGGCGTTTTGAAAAACGCTGTCTGTTATAAATACAATTTTAAAGAATTGTAAAATGAGTCTATGACTGAAGTAACGATTTTGAGGAGGAAATACGAATGATTTCTGCAGGTGAATTTAGAAATGGTGTAACAATGGAATACGAAGGCGCGCCTTATGTGATTTTGGAATTCCAGCACGTAAAACCTGGTAAAGGTGCTGCGTTTGTACGTACAAAAATTAAAAACTTAAAAACAGGTGCTGTTTTGGAAAAAACATTCAGACCTACTGAAAAAATGCCAAAAGCACATATCGATAGACAGGATATGCAGTACCTGTATAACGATGGTGATTTGTATCACTTCATGAACTCCGAAACTTTCGACCAGATTGCAATCAATGCTGACGAAGTTGGCGATTCTTTGAAGTTTGTAAAAGAAAATGATGTTGTTAAAATTCTTTCCTACGATGGTCAGGTTTTCGGTATCGAGCCTGCTTTGTTTGTTGAATTAAGAATTGCAGAAACAGAACCTGGATTTGCTGGAAACACAGCGCAGGGTGCTACAAAGCCAGCAATCTTGGAAACAGGGGCTCAGATTCAGGTACCTTTGTTCATCAATCAGGATGAATTGGTTAAGATTGATACAAGAACAGGTGAGTATTTAGGTAGAGTTAACTCCTAATTTTGAAAAGATATGCTTCTCGTCAATGTATCGTCATTGATGAAACAGGAAGCCATAAGTAGAATACTATTTGTGGTTTAGCAGGTCTTAAAAAAATCCTGAAAGTATTGAAAAAGGGGGCTTTTTGACATGGAATACTTTGAAAAAAAAATCACTTATCTTCGAGGTATGTGTGATGGAAGCGGCTTTGATGAAGACAGCAAAGAAGGCAAGGTTTTTCACGGCATATTAGATATTTTAGATGATATGGCGTTTATGCTGGAGACTTTCATGGATGATGAAGATATGGAATGTATGGATGATTGTGATTGTGGAGATGGGGAAAGTGAACCAATTTTCTTCTATTCTTTCATCTGTCCCAACTGCGGCGAAGAAATTGATGTGGATGAAGAAACAATGGAAACAGAAACGGAAATTCAATGCCCCAAATGTGGAAATGGCATTCCAATGGGAACTGCAGATGTGGATAAGCTTAAATTCTAAAAGTAAAAAGGTTCGGCTTTTTGCCGAACCTTTTTTGCTTGTAGATGAAGGATATTATTGCCATTGTATTAAAAATATGGTAAAATAAGTTGGTTTTGTTAAGGCTTTGATGTAATTGAAGCCTATAAAAATCTCATAGGAAGGTTAAACTGGAGAAAATAAGTTTTTTGAACAAATGGTTTACCTGGATTATCTATTTTTGCCGTTGGGTATAGCATATAAAATGGGGAATGAAGTTCTCCCTTGGGAAACCAAAACCGCTTTTACAGCTGATGACTTCTGCTAATTTTAATGGCAGAGGTGTCAGCTTTTTTGTTGCCTTTGCAAGAGAGGAGTAATGTATGGTATCATCATTGGCATTTATTTTTTTAGTTGGGCTATTTTTTGCAGCAATATTTGCAAAGCTAAAGCTTCCCCGTATTATTGGAATGTTGTTTGCTGGTATTTTGTTGGGGCCTTATGTACTGAATTTGTTGGAGCCCATAATATTGGAGGTGTCCCCTGATTTAAGGCGAATTGCACTGATTATTATTTTACTGAAAGCAGGGTTATCCTTAGATATTGGGGATTTGAAAAAGGTAGGTCGTCCTGCGGTTTTAATGTCTTTTGTACCCGCTTGTTTTGAGATTATTGGATTTATATTGCTTGCACCCATGTTTCTTGGGTTATCAGTGGTTGAAGCGGCATTAATGGGCACTGTTATAGCGGCAGTTTCTCCGGCAGTTATTGTGCCTAGAATGGTTCATTTGATGGAACAGGGATATGGAACGAAAAGGAGTATCCCTCAGCTGATTTTGGCAGGAGCATCGGCAGATGATGTGTTTGTCATTGTTCTTTTTTCTACAATTTCAGGGTTGGCACAAGGCAAGTCTGTTTCAGCATTAAGTTTTGCAGCTGTACCTATCTCTATTGTTTTGGGCATTATCCTTGGGGGTATTGTTGGCTTTATACTTGCAAAATTTTTTGAGATTGCGCACAGAAAAGGCAGACATATACGTAATAGTTCGAAGGTTGTAATCCTATTGGGGTTTGCATTTATTTTAGTCAGCATGGAGCAGTGGTTAAAGGGAATCATGCCTCTATCAGGGCTTCTGGCAGTTATGAGTATGGCCATTGTACTACAAATGAATAGTGTAAATAGGGTGACAGAGCGTCTTTCAGAAAAGTTAACAAAGCTCTGGATTGGTGCAGAATTAATGCTTTTTGTTTTGGTTGGCGCGGCAGTAGATATTCGTTATGCAGCAGAGGCAGGGTTTAGCGCAGTTTTGTTGATATTACTTGCGTTGTGCTTCCGTGTATGTGGTGTGTTTATTTGCCTATTGGGTACCCATCTAAACAAAAGGGAAAGGTTTTTTTGTATGATTGCATATATGCCAAAGGCAACAGTTCAGGCGGCTATTGGCGGTGTGCCCTTAGCAATGGGGTTGCCTTGCGGCAGACTTATCCTTACGGTGGCTGTTGTTTCTATTTTGGTTACTGCACCCTTGGGAGCCTTTGTTATCGATGCAAGTTATAAGAAGCTTCTTTCTCAAAAGGAATAGAGAGTAGAAGAAACTAGGAATACGGCTGTTTTGAAAAATAAAAACAGAAATACTTGTATAAATTACCATAAAATACAGCCGAATAAGCACATGATAGGGAAAAATACTGAAATGAAAATTTTGTATTGACAACTGTACATTTTCATCGTAATATTTATCCAACAAACCTATGATGGAGAAGAGTACTTTCAGAAGGAAACAACAGAGAGCTGCCGGTGGTGGAAAGGCAGTGTGGATTTTTGGAAGGAATGGCCTCCAGAGGGCGAGCAGAACATTGAGTATGCAAGCCGGAGCAGATACTCCGTTAACAACGAGGACATATGTTAGTATGTCATGAGAGGGTACTTAATTTTGTACCAAGCCGGGTGGCACCGCAGGAGTAAATGTTTACTCTTGTCCCTGCAAAAGTAATTTTGTTGGGACAGGAGCTTTTTTTGTATCGAAAATTAGTTTCTGACTCCCAACGGGCATAAAAACTGTCCTATATAGAGAGGAGAAAAAATATGAAAAAGAATGAAATCCCTTACAAAATTTATTTGGATGAGCAGGAGATGCCAAAGCAATGGTACAACGTGCGGGCAGATATGCAGAAAAAACCGGCACCTCTTTTAAACCCAGGAACATTAGAGCCTATGACAGCGAAAGACTTGGCTGTTGTATTTTGTGATGAGTTAGTGGATCAGGAATTGGATGACTCCACTGCATATATTGATATTCCTCAAGAAATTTTGGATTTTTATAAGATGTACCGTCCGTCACCCTTGGTACGTGCTTATTGCTTAGAAGAAAAATTGCAGACACCGGCAAAAATTTATTATAAATTTGAAGGCAATAATACAAGTGGTAGCCACAAACTGAATTCTGCTATCGCTCAAGCGTACTACGCAAAAAAACAGGGCTTGGTGGGTGTAACCACAGAAACAGGTGCAGGACAATGGGGAACAGCCCTTTCTATGGCGTGTGCATACTTGGACTTGGATTGTAATGTTTATATGGTTAAGGTTTCCTATGAGCAAAAACCTTTCCGTAGAGAAGTGATGCGCACTTATGGTGCCAAGGTAACCCCATCACCCTCTATGACGACAGAGGTTGGTAAGAAGATTTTGGCAGAGCATCCGAACACAACAGGCAGCCTAGGTTGCGCAATCTCTGAGGCGGTGGAAGTTGCCGTAGGTCGTGAGGGATACCGTTACGTATTGGGTAGTGTGCTAAATCAGGTTTTATTGCACCAGTCCATTATTGGCTTGGAGGCAAAAGCAGCTTTGGACAAATATGGTGTAGTGCCTGATATTATCATTGGTTGTGCTGGTGGTGGCTCAAACCTCGGCGGACTTATTTCCCCTTTTATGGGTGAAAAGTTAAGGGGTGAGAGGGATTATCACTTTATTGCCGTCGAGCCTGCTTCTTGCCCTAGTTTGACACGGGGCAAGTATGCTTATGACTTCTGTGATACTGGTATGGTAACCCCCTTGGCCAAAATGTACACCTTAGGAAGTGGATTTATCCCTTCTGCCAACCACGCAGGAGGTTTACGCTATCATGGTATGAGCCCTATCGTGTCTGAATTGTTCTATCAAGGATTGATGGAAGCTCGTGCCGTTGAGCAGACGTCAGTGTTTGAAGCGGCAGAAATGTTTGCCAGAGTGGAGGGGATTTTGCCGGCACCTGAAAGCTCCCATGCCATTCGTGTTGCCATTGATGAGGCTATGCGTTGCAAAGAAAATGGGGAAGAGAAAACAATCCTTTTTGGTTTGACTGGCACTGGTTATTTTGATATGGTTGCCTATGAGAGGTTTAATAATGGAGAGATGAATGACTATATTCCTTCTGATGAAGATTTGCAGAAGGGTTTTGCAGGGATTCCTGATATCGCCCAGAATAGATAATGTAACGGCTAGAAAACGGCATCATAAAGTGTCAACATGGATTAACGAAAACACCCCACCTATAAGGTGGGGTGTTATTGGATTTGTGGTTGGGGGGATTTTTTTGCCAAAACACGAGGGAACTGGAGTATCAATTCATGTGAGTGATGAAAAGCTAAAATGAATGAATAATAATAAAATGAAAATGAGCAGTAACTGAGGTGAAAAGATGAAATTTACTCCAAATGCACTTACAGTAGCTAGAATAATTGGCTCTGTGTTTCTTTTATGGGTAAAGCCCCTTTCAGCCGAGTTTATATTGATATACTTATTTTGTGGTATAACGGATGGTTTAGATGGATTTATTGCCAGAAGGTTTCAGCTTGCCTCGCCCTTTGGCGCTACGCTGGATAGCGTTGCTGATTGCTGTTTTATCCTAATTACATTGATTAGAGTCATTCCCATTATGCATTTGCCCCTGTGGGGTTTGTTTTGGTTAGGTGGAATTTCACTAATCAAGGGCAGCACTTTATTCATAGGGCTAATGAAATATAGGGCATTGGCTTTCCTCCATACATACTTAAATAAGGTGACTGGGGGGGTGCTCTTTGCATTTCCTATTCTGTATCTCCCTCTTGGCATGAAACTATCCATTGTTTTGCTTTGCCTAGTTGCTTCCATCGCCGCTATTGAGGAGTTGGCAATTAATATTGTGCAAAAAGATTTAAAGCGTGACCAAAAAGGATTTTTTTTCAAATAGAAAAGAGAGATTGCATTATGATGGGCAATCCCTCTTTTTTAATTAAGCTGCTTTATTTCCTTTTGGGCGATTTGTAAGGAGTACTCGCTCAACGCTCCAATAGAAGTTTTCTTCACCAATCAAGTCTTTTAAATCCGTACGGTGCATCATTTTCATGGTCCTATTTGGCAGACCGCAAAGGGCAACGTCAACACCCTGTTTACGCAGGCTTTCAATCAATTCCCTCAAGGTTTGTGCACAGGAAATATCAATATTAGAAACGCCACGCATTGAGAATAGAACGGTATCGGCGCCTTCCACTTTTGAGGCAATATCCGCAACTGCTTGGGTGTTGGCAAAGATCATAGGCCCGGTGATATAAACAACTTTTGCGTTTTTATATCTATTGCAAAGGACTGGGTCTGTAACGTTCATACGACTCATATCTACATTTTCATAGTTAATTTCAATAAAGGAAAGGCGTGTTACCAGAAATATTAAACCAATGACAACGCCAACAAGAATGGCAATGGTAAGGTCGAAGATAATAGTAGCAAGCATGGTAGCCACAAATTCTAGCATTGCGCCTTTAAATTTGTGGGAGAAGATATAGTGGATAGATTCCCACTCATTCATTCTCCATGCCGTCACCATCAGAACACCTGCCAATGCCGCCAATGGAATTTGAGACATAACCGGAGCCAATAGGAACATAGAAATCAAAAGGCCTATGGCATGAAAAATACCAACCAAACGGGTTTGCGCTCCAGATTTTACGGCTACACTGGTGCGGGCAATTGCCGCTGTGGCAGGGATTCCCCCGAAGAAGGGCAACAGAATATTACCGATACCCTGGGCAATCAATTCTTGATTGCTGTTCAACCTAACCCCTGTCATTCTACCTGCACTGGCACCACACAAAAGGCTTTCTATCATGCCTAGAATGGCGATGCTAAAGGCTGGAGTGACTAATGCCCCCACTGTTTTCATATCCAAAACGGATAAGGTTAAACGGCTTTCAGGGATAAGTGTTTTAGGGATTTCACCAACCATGGCTACATCTAAGTGCATTGCCATAGAAACTGCTGTTGCTAGAATAATACTTAGCAACGATGCGGGAACAACAGCATTCCATTTTTTGGGGAAGTACACCATAAATAATATAACGAAAACACCTAAAAGCATAGCGGTCATATTGGGCGAGAAGCCTAATCTGCCATAGCTGAATACTTTTGCGATTGCGGATGTGCCTTCGGAATATGTACCAAAGAAGTTATCAATCTGCCCTAAGGCAATGATAACGGCGATACCAGAGGTGAACCCTGTGATAACTGGTGCAGGGATAAAGGCGGTTAGTTTTCCTAAACGAAGTAGTCCGGCAAGAAGCAACAGGATACCAGCAATTAGAGTGGCAATAAACACACCGTCAATGCCATATGTAGCTACCAAAGACATCAGGATTGCAGCCATGGCACCTGTGGGCCCTGAAATTTGATAATACCCACCTGCCAAGGTGCTCATTACAAGCCCGGCAATAATAGCAGTAATCAAACCTGCTGCGGCATCGGCGCCACTGCTTACACCAAAGGCTAAGGCCAACGGTAAGGCAACAGCGGCAACGGTTAAACCGGCCATTAAATCTTGTGTTAGTTTGGAAGCATTATACCCTTTAAATTCTTGTTTTAAGCTGTCTGCAAAATTGCGCAGCATGACTCTATCCCCTTTCATTACCTATAAGAAAAATACATTGAATTAGTAGGAAATTCTTGTGAATTCCACACCCGCTTATCATAACAAAGCTATATCCCTTTCTCAACAGTAAAAATGGGGATTTTAATGCTGTTTCTTTCAGGGTTTTTGTGCAATTTTAGCGATTTCTTAACACAAAGGATAAAAAAATAAAAAAAGCCCGTTTTTCCATATAAATTTCCATGGAAAACAGGCTTTTTCTCTGTAAGAAGTTAACGTTCCTCTCTGAAGTAAGGGTTTCCTAAATCAGCAGGGGGCATATCTTCTTTTTTGTTTTTTCTGGTACTGATGATAACAATAATGATTGTTGCAGCATAGGGGAGCATATCGATGAGATACTGGGAGATATGAATACCCATACTTTGTAGGCGGAAACCAAGGATAGAAAGGCCACCAAACAAGAAAGCACCAATCATAGCTTTTACAGGATTCCAGGAGGCGAAGATTACCAAAGCAACGGCAATCCAACCACGGCCTGCAATAATGTGTTCCTGCCAAACAGGAACTGTTACCAAGGACATATAAGCACCGCCTAGACCGCATAACGCGCCCCCTAAGAGGATATGAACGTATTTGTATAAGGTTACGTTGATACCGGATGCATCTGCAGCAGCAGCACTCTCCCCAACTGCACGAAGGTTTAAGCCTTTTTTGGTGCGGAACAGATAGAAAGTTGCGGCAATGATTGAGATGTACCCAAAATAAACGAAAATGTCCTGATTAAAGAAAATATCACCAATGTATGGGATGGATGAAAGCACAGGGATTGGTTTTGCTACGAAAAAACTTTTGATATCCCCGGGAACAATAGAGCCCATAACGCTCTGGCCTAAAAAGCTGGCAAAGCCTTCGCCGAAGATGGTTAGTGTCAAACCACAAACAGTTTGGTTCACACGCAGGGATACTGTCAAGAAGGCATAGAGCAACGCCCCAACGCCCCCTGCCACAACTGCGCCAAACATGGCGAGAAGTGGATTGTGTGTGGTTAAGCCAACAATAAATCCAATGATAGCACCCATATACATCATACCCTCAACACCGAGGTTAAGATGGCCTGCTTTTTGGGAAAAGATTTCGCCCAAGGTGGCGAAAAGTAGGGGAGTGCCCGCTATGATAGCAGCAGAAAGAAAACCCACTAACATATTATTTCACCTCCTTTTTTACTTTTACAAATCTATGGAAACTAACCTTGTACTGCAAGAAGAATTCACTGCCCAATACAAAGAATAAGATGATTGCCTGAATCATATCTGCAACGGATGCAGGTACTTGCATGGAAATCTGAATATAATTACCACCCTGTACCAAGATGGCAAATGCCACACATACGAATAGAGTTGCAATCGCATTTAGGCCTGCAAGCCAGGTGGTTATAATAGCAGTAAAACCATAATTTGCAGAAAGGGAAGCTGATAATGTTTTTTCTACAGCGGATGCCTGAATCATACCTGTTAAGCCGCAGAGGCCACCAGAGAGCATCATGGCAATAATAATGATAGAGGAGATGTTCATGCCAGCGTAGCGAGCGGTTTCGATGCTTTCACCAACAACGGAAATCTCATAGCCTTTTTTGGTGTGATTTAAGAAAATATAAACCAAAACCACTAAAAGCAATGCGATAATCCACCCAATATGCACACCACCGATGGATGGTAAGATTGCAGCATCAGAGAATGCAGCAATTTTGGGGAATCCTTGAGAAGAAGGGTCTTTCCAAGGGCCATACTGTAAATAGGTTACGAACTTAATTGCTAAGTAGTTTAACATCAAGGTGAAAATAGTTTCATTGGTACCCATTTTTGCCTTGAAGAAGGCAGGGATAAATGCCCACAGACCACCCATAACCATAGCCGCAATTGCCATAGATAATAGCATTAAAGGCTTAGGAAGATCAAGGTTTAAAGCTACGGCAGAGGCGGCAAAAGCGCCCATCATAATCTGACCTTCACCACCGATATTCCAAAATTTCATCTTGAATGCAACCAAGATACCCAAGGAAGTGATAATCAGTGGGATTGCCTTTAAGGTTGTCTGTTGAATACGAATGGTTGTCCCTAACGCACCTTTAACCATGGAAGTAAAGATTGTAATTGGGTTGTAACCCAAAAGGGCGATGACCAATCCGGCAAAAACAATGGAGAGAGCCACAGAAACAATACGAATCATAATCGCTTTGTTATGAGGCAAATCATCTCTCTTTACAATTTTTAAAGGAATCATGAGCGAACCTCCTTATTCAGTGAGCCGCCTGCCATTAAGAGGCCGATGTCTTCTTTTGTAATTTCTTCGGGGTTAACGATACCTGTCATTTTACCACCGCAAAATACCATAATTCTGTCACATAGGGCCATTAAAACGTCTAAGTCTTCGCCAATAAATAGTACGCCAACACCCTTCTTCTTTTGCTCGTTGAGCAAATCATAAATTTTATATGATGCACCAATATCCAGCCCACGGGCAGGATAAGCGGTAATCAAGACCTTAGGGTTGGAATCAATTTCACGCCCCAACAAAACCTTCTGAATATTACCACCGGAAAGTTTTTTGATTGGGTGGTGAACACCAGGTGTTAGGATTTCCAATTGCTCCACTAAGCGTTCCGCTTTTTTGGTGCTCTCTTTTCTACGTAAGAAAAAGCCCGGCTGATTGGGGTAATCTCTAAGAATCATGTTGTGAACCATATCCATAGAGCCAACCAAGCCCATGCCTAAACGATCTTCAGGGATAAAGCCCATACGAATACCTAGGTGAATGATATCTCGGGGGGTTTTACCCAGGATATTTGCATCTTCAAAGAAAATACGACCCTTGTCGGCAGGCAATAGCCCTGCAATGGTTTCACAAATTTCTTTTTGACCACTGCCGGCAACTCCAGCAATCCCCAAAATTTCCCCTGAAAACAAGTCAAAGTTGATATCTTCCAATGCATGTTTATTTTCTTTTGTAGAAACGTAAAGCCCATCGACCTTTAACAATGCTTTTTCTTGACTGCAATGAGGTCTATCCAATTCTAAGTCCACTTTTTTACCAACCATCATTTCAATCAAGGGGTTTACTTCTACATCTTTTGTTTCCACTGTTTCTATGGACTGGCCACGACGCAAAACAGTAATACGGTCTGAAATTTCCATTACTTCGTTTAGCTTGTGGGTAATAATAACAATGGCACAGCCTTGGGCTTTCATGTTTTTTAAAATAGCAAAAAGACGCTTGATCTCTTGGGGGGTTAAAACAGCGGTGGGTTCATCCAAAATCAGAATTCTTGCCCCACGGTATAGTACCTTAATGATTTCTAGCGTTTGCTTTTCACCAACAGACATTTCATATACTTTTTTATCAGGTTTAATGTCAAGGCCATATTTGTCGCAAATTGCTTGCATCTCTTTGGTCAACTGTTTGCCTCGCAGAGAAACACCCTTGCTGCCCATTACCATGTTTTCTTTTGCTGTCATGACATCTACCAGCTTAAAGTGCTGGTGGATCATACCGATGCCCAAAGCGATGGAGTCCTTGGGGGAGGAAAACTCTACCTCTTTGCCTTGAATAGAGATAGAACCGCTATCTGGAGTATAGATACCGGAAAGCATACTCATAAGGGTACTTTTTCCGGCACCGTTTTCTCCTAATAGCGCATGAATCTCACCGTTATAAACAGTGAGATTCACGTTTTCGTTCGCCTTAACGGACCCAAAAGCTTTGGAAATATTTCTCATTTCTATTGCTTTTACGGGTTCCATATTTTTTCTCCTAATCTTTTAAAAAGGGGATTTATTCTTAGTTTACAGCGGAAACGCCTTTCACTAAGCTCTGCATTACTGTCCAAATGCCATCTCTGTCCAGAGTTTCGCCTTCAGCTACCAGTACATTGCCTTCTGTATCGTAGATAGGTCCAACAAATACAGGGAATTCGCCGGCTTCCATTTTAGCTGCAACTTCATTAACTTTATCCTGAACATCCTGAGGTACTAAGTCTGTCATTGGTGCAAGACCCAAATAACCATCTTTCATAGAACCATAGTAGGATTCAGGAGCATATTCACCAGCAATAATTTTTTCGATTGTAGGAATCAGGTATTTATCGTGATGCCATACAGGTGCAGTCAAGAAAGAACCAGGAGCTACTTTAGAATTATCTAAGTTGTAACCAATAGCCAGTTTACCTGCTGCTTCTGCAGCCAACTGAGGGCCTGCAGAGTCGCCATGCTGTGTAATGATGTCACAGTCTTGAGCCAATAAGGATTCAGCTGCTGCCTTTTCATTAGCAGGATCGTTCCAGCTGTTTACATAAACAACTTTTACTTCCACATCAGGGTTTACGCTCTGTGCACCTAATGTAAAGGCATCTATACCGATATGTACTTCTGTATAAGGGAAAGCTGCAACATAACCCAGTTTGTTTGTTTCTGTCATCATACCAGCAATCATACCGGAAAGGAATCGGGGTTCTTCCATTGCACCAAAGTAGTTACCAAAGTTTGTATCGTTCATTTTGTATCCTGAGAAATGTAAGAAGGTAACATCAGGATATTCTGTGGATAATTCTTCTAATGCGTCCATGAAACCAAAGCTTGTACCAACAACAATAGAAGCACCCTGGTCGATCATGTTGATTGCAGTAGTTTTAACTGTTTGTTTTTCCTCTGCTACGTTTTCAGCAATAATGGTTTCCACCTTGTCGCCGAAATATTCCTGTACAGCCTTTGTTCCGTTGTGCTGTGCCTGGGAATAACCACCGTCATTCTGGGATCCAATATAAATAAAACCTACTTTTGTTGCTTCTGCTGTTGCCTCACCTGCTTCTGCTGCGGGCTCGTTGCTGCTACCACCGCAACCAACCAGAGCGGTCATGGACATTGTTACGGCCAAAGCCAATGCCAAGAATTTTGTTAACTTTTTCATGGTTCCTCTCCTTTTCTTGAAACAATAGTAATAGTAATAAAATAGTGACAGGTATGTTAAACGCCCTCCCCTTTATGAAGGCGAAATAACCAAAAAAATATAGCTAACTTATAACAATTAACAATGATAGGTAACAACAAAGAAGGACGTATCAATCTTTGAAATAGATTTTCCCGTCCTCAATTTTTGTAATGACTGCCAATGAGTCTACATGATAACCCAAATCCCTTAGTTTTCGACTTCCGCCTTGGAATTCTTTTTCTACAATGGCAGCGATACCTATAACAGTACCACCTGCTTGCTCTACCAGGTTTGCAAGACCTGCGGCAGCTTCGCCATGGGCAAGGAAGTCATCGATAATTAAGACTTTATCATCTTTACTTAAGTATTGTTTGGATACTCTTGCGATGGAGACGGTTCCTTTTGTAAAAGATTTTACAGGGGCACCGAAAAATTCATCAGACATCGTGTTTGGCTGTGTTTTTTTTGCAAAAACAACAGGCACCAGATCGAAATAAATGGCTGTAATGGCGGCAATGCCGATACCAGAGGCTTCTATTGTAAGGATCTTGTTGATTCCCATATTTCCGAAGCGACGATGAATCTCTTTGCCTAATGCCATAAATAAGCCAATGTCTAATTGGTGATTCAAGAAGGAATCTACCTTGACGATCTCTGTGCCTACTTCTGTTCCGTCGTTTAAAATTCTACGTTTTAACAATTCCATGATAAATGGCTCCTTCTTACATAAAGCTGGTTGTTTAAAAAGGTATTTTTATTATACGGTGGGACGATGGCGATGTAAATAGGATAAAGTCGAATTGTATAATATTTTATAACAGTGCATGGGTGCGGTGGAAAAATAAGCGGAAAAAACAAGGATAAACCTACTAGGCTTTGGGGAAAAGTTATGAAATAAATGAACAACTTTTTATAGAGCAACGCAGCCAAGCGTTTTTTTTTGTATGTGTTTTAAAAAGAAGGAGGGCAACCTTTTGTCAATTGCCCTCCAAATTGGGAAGATTTACTTTTCTTCATTAGCATTTTCCAACTCTTTGATAGAGTTGTGCATACTAATTCGGCCTAGTATATCTGCCCGTTCTTCGGTGGTTAAGGTGTAAAAACGTTTCATGTCCGAAGAATTGTGGGCAATTTCTTTCGCCAATTCTGGACGAAGGGTAGAGATATCTTGAAAAATTTTCATACTTTCACCTCCCAAACTCAGTATGTGAAAAAAGGATGGAATTGATTCAGCAACAATTGAACAATTGATTTAAGAAACGTTTCCATGTATAATCAGGAAAATGGATTTTATAAGAAAAAGAGGGAGATTATGGATTTATTTGAGAAAATTGGCGAAGTGGCAAAAAATTTATCGGAAAAAGCTGGTGATAGCTTGGAAATAAACCGTCTTAATGGAGAAATTTCTATAGAAAAGGGGAATATCCAATGCTATCAAAGAGAGTTAGGTGAATACTATTGGGCAAAGTTTGCCACCGGTGAGAAATTGGATGATGAGGCAATGTTGATTTGTGATAAGATTGTGGTAAGTCAGGATCGTATGCGTGCATTGGACTTACAAATCGAAAAAATCAAAAGCGAGAGAGAACAGATTTTAGAAGAACGTACCAAAGGAAAGGAATTGTTTGTACAATCAGACCAACCAGAGCCCAATTTGGATGGACAACCAACGTCGTCGGTGAAAAATATATTTGATGAGGATCTTCCGGAAGAAAAAATAGTAAGGCCTCTTTTTTGTTACAATTGTGGTGGAGGAATAAAAGAAGGACAGCGTTTTTGTATCTTTTGTGGGGCAGAAACGAAATAAGATACATTGACTTTGTAATTTCCTTATGATACCATTTGTAATATAATGGAATAAGGTTTAAAAATTTTCTGCGTTGCCTATGTATTTAAGAAAAGTTATATTTAAGATAAGATTACAGCATATAATAAACAATATTCATTCTTCGGAAATGGGAAAACCATACCGGCGGTAAAAGCCCGCGAGCTGAGGCAGATGCCAAAGCAGGATTCGTTGTAATGCGAAGCCGACAGTCAGTCTGGATGGGAGAAGAAGGTGCACTTGATTTTTACTGTGGTAGAGTGCCTTTTTTTCCAAAAACGGAGAAATAGAGGGCATTCTATCCATTGTGGTAGGATGCTTTTTTGGTGGAAAGAACTCTTGTTGGAAAAAAAATTCGTGATAAAGCCATGCATCTTACAACATTTTTAAAATGTGAAGTTTTGGCGTAGCCTTTTTCTTAGGGGGGATTGTATGGCACAGGAAAACATACTAGGTACTGAAAAAATAGGAAGATTGCTTTTTAAATTTTCAGTTCCCACTACACTGACTTTGATTGTAAATAGTTTGTACAATATTGTGGATCAAGTTTTTATTGGGCGGGCGGTAGGTATTGATGGTGTAGCAGCTACTAATGTGGCATTTCCTATTTTTATTATGTCCGCCGCCATGGCGCTGATGATTGGCGATGGATGTGCTTCTAATATATGTCTTTCATTAGGGCGTGGCGATAACGAGGCGGGGGACAACTATTTTGCCAATGGCATCATCATACTTTTATTGGCAGGGGTAATATTCTTTTGTGGTGGATTATTATTTTTAAAGCCTATGGTATTGTTTTTTGGTGCTTCGAAAGGGGTCATAGAAATTTCTGCAAGCTATACCGCCATTATATTATGGGGATTACCTTTTTCTATGTGTAATATGGCTCTGACGGCAATTATTCGAGCAGACGGAAACCCCAAATATATGATGCGGACTATGATGATAGGGGCGGCCATCAACCTGATTTTGGATCCAATTTTTATTTTTGAGTTTCACATGGGGGTACAAGGTGCTGCGTTGGCAACGATCATAGGTCAGATTGTATCAGGATGTCTTGCGTTAGCTTATATTCCTAAGATGGAGCATATTCAGTTGCAAAAGAAATATTTGAAGTTGCAAGGAAAGCTGATAGGTGGGATTTTTAAGTTGGGTTTTCCAAGCTTCTGTATGCAGATGGCAACAGCAGCCACCCAAATCGTGATGAATAATCTCATGGGGAGATATGGTGCATTGAGTCCCTATGGCAGTGAAGTTGCGCTTTCTTGCTATGGCATTATGACAAAACTATATCAGATTGCCCATGCGATGTTTGTTGGGCTTGCGGCGGGTACCCAACCTATACATGGGTTTAACTTTGGTGCAAAGCAGTATGATAGGGTAAGGAGGACTTACTGCATAGGGGTTTGGGCCTCTCTGGTGATTTCTGTTTTTTGGTTTTGTGTGTTTAGATGGGGTGGGGTTTTTATAGCGGGGATTTTTGTGGAGAATGAGCCACTATTTTTAGAATTTGCAAAATACTGTTTCCGGGTTTATATGCTTGCTTTTTTTCTTTACGGCCCACCCCAGGTAACGGCATCCTTTTTTCAAGCAGTGGGGAAGCCCGGAAAGTCCCTTTTGGTTGCACTTTCAAGACAGATTGTTTTTTTGATACCATTTGCACTAATACTGTCTAAAAGTTTTCATCTAAACGGTGCATTATTTGCTGCCCCATTGGCGGATACCCTTGCCTTTTTACTTGCAATGATACTCATTTCTTTTGAATTTAGGAGTTGGAAAAAATCTGGATTTTTGGTAGAAGGCAAAGAGAATTTTAAGGCCATTTCGTAAAATCAGCCCATAGAAAAATTTTTCTATGGGCTTTCGTAAACTTAAAAATGGGAATAATGGACAGGTTTTAAGTGTATCTTTATGTAACAAACAACTAAGGGTGGGCTGAGTAGGATGAAGAAAGAATGGAAAAATGCTTTATGTTATTTGCTGTTTTTTTGCTTTTGTTTTGCAGGTGGCAGGCTTACTGCCGCTAAGCAGGCAGTAAAGGCATCCAATATGTCAACATATGGAAAGCTGGCAATTGTAATTGATGACTTTGGCTATAGTGGGGAAGGGACGGATGAGATGTTGGCATTGCCCATTCCTTTAACAGTGGCTGTTATGCCCTTTTCCGACTGCTCAAAAGAGGATGCACAAAAAGCAGTAAATTCGGGCAAAGAGGTTATTATACATATGCCAATGGAATCCCTATCGGGCAAGGCGGAGTGGGTTGGTAAAAAAGGCATCTTTCGTACAATGAATGATGAAGAAATTAAAGCGTTGGTGGAGGAAGCGTATTCCATACTACCAAATGCAAAGGGCATGAACAATCATATGGGATCTGCCATTATGGAGGATACCCGTTGTCTGGGTGATATTTTGGATGTGGTAAAAGAGAAAAATGGATTTTTTGTAGATAGTGTAACCACAGCGAAAAGTCAGGGCAAGGCATTGGCCAAGGAAAAAGGGGTGCCTTTTTTAGCTAGAAGAGTGTTTTTAGATAGCACCGATGATATTGAGGTTGTGAAAAAAAACCTGCGCAAGGCTGGGGAAATGGCTTTGAAGGGTGGGGAAGCAATGGCAATTGGTCATGTGGGTCCCGAGGGTGGGGATGTGACAGTGAAAGCATTACAAAGCTTGATTCCTGAATTAAAGGAGAAAGGCGTAGTGTTTGTTACAGCTAGTGAGTTAGCAAAGTAAAGTCTTATCGGTATTTGAACCAAGACAAATTCCTTTTAAGGCAAATGCAGAGATACTCTTTGTGGTGTGAGATTGAATTTTCTTTTCTTTGTGGATATGATATAATATTGAAAAATTGGGAAGGGAAAGACTACCCATAAAAACAAGGTTTTTTAAGTCAATATTCTCAAGGAGGAAAAATGTCACACTGGAATTCAAGGGGCCTAAGAGGTAGTTCACTAGAAGAAAGCATCAACTTTACAAATGAAAAATACCGCCAGAGGGGGCTTGCTCTGCTTCAAAAAGTTCCTACGCCTATTACTCCAGTAAGGATTGATCAGGAAAAGAGGACGATTACATTAGCGTATTTCGAGAAACAGAGCACCGTTGATTACATTGGAGTTGCTCAAGGGGTACCCATTTGTTTTGATGCAAAGGAAACTGCTCATAAAAATTTACCATTGCAAAATATTCATCAGCACCAGATAGAGTTTATGGCGGATTTTCGTACACAGCGTGGATTGGCTTTTCTTTTAGTGCATTTTACATCATTCGATGAATATTATTTACTGCCATTTGAAATATTAGAGGCCTTTTGGTTGGAAGGGGAAAAGGGCGGAAGAAAGTCTATACCTAAGAATGCTTTTTTAGAGAAATATAAAATACAAAAGACAGGCAATGGCATACTGCATTATTTGGATGCAGTTAGCCTATATTTAGATGAGACGGATGAAGAACCGGGAAAGGACGAAAAATAATGCTGACAAAATCGGTTGTGGAAAATACATTGTCGGCGGCCTTAGGAACGGGTGCCGATTTTGGAGAAATATATATGGAACAAACAAAGCGAAACACGCTGAGCGTAGTAAATGGCAAAGTGGAGGCGGCACTAAGCGGTTTGGATTATGGTGTTGGTATAAGATTGTTTTTTCAAAATAAAGCTATTTACGGTTTTACCAATGATAGCTGTGAAAAGAATCTAGTTCGCATAGCCAGGGAAGCTGCCGCTGCTGCAAGGGGGGATAGGGTATATCCTTTGCAGGGATGGGGTCCGCTGAATTTTGCCACAAAAGACCCTGTTCGAATAATGCCAGATGAGGTGGAAAAGAATAGGAAGGCTGAAAAACTATTTTTGGCCGCAGAGGCGGCAAGAAAATATAGCCCTTTGATTACTCAAACAAGGGCTGGATGCCTAGATGTGACAAAAGATGTTTTTATTGCGAATACAGATGGGTTGTGGGCCGAGGAAAGACGAGTTCGCAGTCGTTTTAACATAGAGGCTATCGCATCCTCTGCCACGGAAAAGCAAAGTGGTCATTTAGGTCCGGGAGCATCCATGGGGTTTGAATTATATAATCAAATAGATGTGGAAGATACGGCAAGAAAGGCGGCGCGTATGGCAACGACCATGCTGGGGGCAAACTATTGTCTGGCGGGAAGAATGCCAGTAGTGATTGACAATGGATTTGGGGGTGTCATATTCCACGAGGCTTGTGGGCATAGTTTGGAGGCAACAGCCATTGCAAGAAATGCATCGGTTTTTTGTGAGAAAATGGGTCAGCAGATTGCATCCTCTGTGGTAACTGCCATCGATGACGGGACAATTCCCTACGGATGGGGTTCTTCGGCTATGGATGATGAGGGTACCCCCACCCAGAGGAATGTATTAATAGAAAATGGAATTTTATGTTCCTATTTGGTGGATAAACTTAATGGAAGGCGTATGGGATCAAAAACCACAGGTTCTTCACGTAGAGAAAGTTATCGATTTGCACCAACTAGCCGTATGACAAATACATTTATTGATAATGGGCTTAGTACACCGGAAGAGATTATTGCTAACACTGAATTTGGCTTATATGCAAAACAGATGGGTGGGGGTAGTGTGGATCCGGCAACAGGTTCTTTTAATTTTGCGGTTTTAGAGGGGTATATGATTCGTAATGGCAAAATTGCAGAGCCTGTGCGTGGGGCTACACTAATTGGAAAAGGCATGGAAGTTTTACAAAAGATTGATATGGTTGGAAACAATTTGGCTCGTGCCCAAGGAATGTGTGGGAGTATAAGCGGCTCCATCCCCACAGATGTTGGACAACCTATGATAAGAGTACAGGAAATGGTTGTTGGTGGAAGGGGGTAAAAGCTTTGGATAGACAAGCTTTACAAAAGCAACTGATTAAAAAAGCATTGGAGGAAGGCTTTACCGATTGTGAAGTATTTTATTTGGGTGGGGAGAGCTTTGAGGTATTATTGGTAGAAGGAGAAGTTTCCAACTATGAAAATAGTAGTGAAGCGGGAATATCTTTCCGTGGAACATACCAAGGTCGTACAGGATATGCATTTTCAGAACATTTGGCAGAAGAAATGATTTCATATCTTATTTTTGCAGCAAAAGAAAACGCATTGCTTATGCCCGAAGAAGAAAGAGAGGAGTTGTTTGCTGGGGAAACGTACCCTGACTTTCACGGATACCATCCAGAGTTAGAACGAGTTTGTGTGGAAAAACGAATTCAGTTAGCAAAAAGGATGGAAGCGGCAGCTTTAAGTGGTGCAGAAAGTATTGCTTCCTTGGATTATTGTGTGTTAGGGCTTGTAAAGCGGGAAGTGGCCATTGCCAACAGTTTGGGTTTGGATATTTCCTATACCAAAAATTTTGCTTCCGGGTATGTAAGTGTCATTGCAAAAAAGGGAGACGAGACAAAAAAAGGTTCTGCCTTTTGGAGGGGTTGGGATTGGGAAGACTTTGACCCTGAAGAAACGGGTAGAAAAGCAGCAAGACAGGGTGCGAAACTGCTAGGGGCTGGTACGATGGATAGCGGAAATTACGCTGCTATTTTGGATGGTAAAGCTATGACTTCATTGCTTTCCTCCTTTTGCGGCGTTTTCTTTGCTGAAAATGTACAGAAGGGATTTTCCCTAATGAAAGATAAGTTAGGAACTGCAATTGCTGCACCTTGTCTCACTTTGCGAGACGATGCACTGCTGGAAGGGGGATATGCTTCAGTGCCCTTTGATAGTGAGGGGGTTGTAGGGAAAAACAAAGGCATTATCGTTAATGGTATTCTCAAAACATTGCTATACAATCGTAAGGCTGCAAAGAAAGATAACGTTGCTTCTACGGGAAATGGATTTAAGGCTGGACTGACGGCTCCGGTAAAAACGGCGTGTACTAATTTTTATGTGGAACGTGGGAAATGTTCTTTTGAGGAACTTATGAACCATATGGACAATGGTTTGTATATCACTGATTTTATGGGTATGCATTCAGGTACAAACCCAATTTCTGGAGATTTTTCTTTATCAGCAGAAGGATTTCTGATAGAAAGTGGGAAGGTCATTAGGCCAGTTGAGCAGATTACCGTTGCAGGGAATTTCTATACGTTATTGCAAGATATACTGGAAGTAGGAGATGATCTGTATTTTGCTGCAAGCGGAAAAGGATCCCCATCTATTTGGATAAAGAATGTGGCTGTTGCAGGGAAATAATTATAAAGTTGGTGCTTTGTATGATGCAGAAATTAAGGTGTTAATTTTGTATTTGGAAGAGCTGAATGGAGGGGATCTAAGCTTTGATTGGGGGTGAAAAAATGGAGGCATTTCAAACGTTTGCTGGAACGAATGTCTTTTTATCGGTAATTTTTGTTCTTGTACCAATTATTCGTTTTTCATTGGAAATGGTTCTTGCTATGTTGGGTATTAGATGTATGCTGAAATATTTAAAAAACAATTAGGTGAAATTTTAGAAAGAAAATGCATCATCGTTCTATGCTATCGATGATGCATTTTTATGTTAGATAGAGTTTTTAGATGGTTACCAAAGGGTAATCAATATAATTGAGTGTCGTTGCATTGAAAATATGCTTCGAGCGATTTATAAGAATTATTTTTCCGGTTTATCACAAAAATCCTGGATTTGTTCCAACAGTTTTTCCATATCTCGATTGGCTCCACCTTTGTTATCATTGACAATTTGAATAAGGCGTTTGGTAGCCAAGTCCAATTGACTCGATAGATACATTGCTCGTTTACCACCGGCAGATTTGGCTTTTTGTTGAGGAGATTCTTTGGGCTTTACTAGAATTTTTACTCCTTCTTTTAATAAATTCCCTGTTGCTAAATCGTAGCAAGCACCGCTAAAGGGTGCAACGGCATTGTGACTATATTCTTCATTTAAGCATTGAACAAATGTATCTGCAACAGTATCCTCCCCATGAACAACAAAAACCTTTAAAGGTTTTGTTTCAAAGGAGTTAACCCACCGTAACAAACCGTTTTTGTCGGCGTGACCACTAACTCCAGCGAGTTCTTCAATGTGGGCATTTACCGATATTGTTTCGCCAAAGAGATGGACTTCTTTGGCACCATCTACGAGTATTCGTCCTAATGTGCCGAGGGCTTGATAACCTACGAAAAGCACAGTACTTTCTTGACGCCACAAGTTATGCTTTAAGTGGTGACGGATGCGTCCAGCCTCACACATACCAGAAGCAGAAATAATGACCTTTGGGTCTCTATCAAAGTTGATTGCTTGAGAGTCTTCGGGGGTTACGGCAGTAATTAGACCGCTAAATTCAAGGGGGTTGATTCCTTTTTCAACAAATTTCATTGCTTCTGTGTCATAGCAGTCAGTTTTGTTTTCGGTGAATATTTTGGTGGCTTCTATTGCTAGGGGACTATCCACATAAACCTTGAAATTTCCGTGGTTTTTTACAAGGTTTCTCTCTTTGATTTCTCGAATGAAGTACAACATTTCTTGGGTTCTGCCAACGGCAAAAGCCGGTATTACTAAGTTCCCCCCACGGTCGAAAGTTTCTTGAATATAACGGGCCAGCTCCAGGACGTAATTAGGAGGTGGATTGTGCAACCTATCGCCATAGGTGCTTTCCATGATCACATAATCCCCTTCTTTGGTATAGCTTGGGTCATGAATAATAGGCTGGTTTATATTACCGATATCCCCAGAGTAAACGATTTTTTTGGTAATGCAATCTTCGGTTAACCAAATTTCTATGCTAGAGGAACCAAGAAGGTGTCCGACATCGGTAAAACGAAGGGTAATCCCTTCTGTAACGGAGATTTCTTTTTGGTAGTCACAGGGGACGAAATGAGCGGCAACAGCCGAGGCTTCCTCCGTGGTATAAAGAGGTAAAAAAGGTTTTCCACCGGCTCTCTTTGCTTTTCGGTTACGCCACTGGGCTTCAAATTCTTGAATATGGCCACTATCTAAAAGCATGATGCGACAAAGGTCACAAGTTGCATCAGTTGCATAAATTTCACCACGAAACCCATTCTTATAAAGCAGTGGCAATAGACCTGAGTGGTCAATATGGGCGTGGGAAAGAAAAACATAGTCAATAGAGGATGCGGGAACAGGAATTTCTTGATTTTCATATGTGTCATGACCTTGCTCCATGCCACAATCTAACAAGATGCTTTTGCCACAGGCTTCGATGTAATGGCAACTTCCTGTAACTTCATGGGCAGCGCCTAAAAACATTAATTTCATGCGGATTCCTCCTTAACGGAAAAGCTTAGAATAAAATGTACTTTTATTTTAGTATATCCTTATTTATTCTATGTGGCAAGACAGCATATTTCTTGTCAAAACATTATGTAGTGATGTCGAAAACGCCTGTTTTTTTGTATGGTAAACAATGGTTAGGTGTTATATAATAAATAAAACAACGTGAAACAGCTAAGTCCTTTTTGGTCAATGATATAGAAGTACTAATGTGAAAAGGGGATGATTTTTTGAAGATAACAGAATTATATGATATCTTTCAAATCGTAAGTGGAGAACACTATGACCCCCATAGAGTGCTGGGGATGCATGAAATCGAAATTGATGGAGAAACAGCCATTGGCGTAAGAGCCTTTTTACCGGGTGCACAAAAAATCACCGTAATTGATATGAAGAATAAGAAAAAAAGGTATCCTATGGTGCAAATCCACGAGGATGGTTTTTTTGAGATTCTGATATGGGATAGAAAAGAATGGTTTCGCTATATGCTGGAATTTACAAACAACAGCGGGACAACATGGATTAGCTACGATGCCTATTCTTTTTTACCCACTATTTCTGAGTATGACAGATACTTATTTGGTGCGGGAAATCATTATGAAATCTATGATAAAATGGGTGGTCGTTTAATTACCCACGGTGGAACAAAGGGGGCAGCGTTTACAGTATGGGCACCTGGAGCGAAGAGTGTAAGTGTAATTGGAAATTTCAACCAATGGGATACAAGGCGTAACCCTATGCGAAAGTTGGGCATTTCTGGGGTTTGGGAACTTTTTATTCCCGGACTGATGGAAAATGATCAGTACAAGTTTCATGTGGTGCAGTGTGACGGAACCCCTGTGGATAAAGCAGATCCCTACGGCAGATACGCACAGGTGCGTCCAGAGACTGCTTCCGTCCTTTATGATGCAAAAAAATATAAGTGGCGGGACAAACGCTGGTTTACAGCCAAAGCCAAAGCAGATCATTATGCTTCACCTATGAATGTGTATGAGGTGCATTTGGGATCTTGGATGCGGGTACCTGAAGAGGGAGATCGATTTTTAACATATACAGAATTGGCGGATAAGCTGGTTAACTATGTTAAGGATATGGGATATAAGTATATTGAATTGTTGCCAATTTTAGAGCACCCTTTCGACGGAAGTTGGGGGTATCAGGTGACGGGGTACTTTGCACCCACCAGTCGCTTTGGTTCCCCAGATGAATTCAAATATTTTGTGGATACTTGCCACAATCAGGGTATTGGGGTGATTTTAGATTGGGTACCTGCTCATTTCCCAAAAGATTCATTTGGGTTAGGGCGCTTTGATGGCACTGCTTTATATGAACATGCAGACCCCCGCCGGGGAGAACATAGGCAGTGGGGAACCTATATGTTCAACTATGGAAGAAAAGAAGTTAGTAATTTTTTGATCAGCAATGCCTTGTTTTGGCTGAAGGAATACCATATTGATGGGCTAAGGGTGGATGCAGTTGCTTCTATGCTTTATTTAGATTTTGGAAAAGAAGCTGGCGAATGGTTGCCGAACCAGTATGGTGGCAGTGAAAACTTAGAGGCTGTTGAATTTTTGAAACATATGAACTCTATTGTAAAAGAAAAAGAACCTCAGGCATTAATGATAGCAGAGGAATCGACTTCATGGCCTGGGGTAACCAAGGACCCCAAAGAGGGTGGATTAGGCTTTACTCTGAAATGGAATATGGGGTGGATGAATGATTTTTTGTTTTATATGAAAAATGATCCGCTCTATCGTAAAAACTGCCACAATCGCTTAACCTTCGGTATGGCATACCATTATTCGGAAAAATTTATGTTGGTGCTTTCCCATGATGAGGTTGTACATGAAAAGAGTTCTATGATAGGCAAAATGCCTGGAGATGAATGGCAGAGATTTGCAAACCTACGCCTTGCCTACGGGTTTATGTATGGGCATCCAGGCAAAAAGTTGCTTTTTATGGGTGGGGAGTTTGGTCAGTATCATGAATGGAACGAGGCAAAAAGCTTAGATTGGCACTTACTGCAATATGCGGATCATCAACATATGCAAAACTACTTCAAAGAGCTGAATCGTCTGTATTTGAAGAAAGAAGCTTTTTGGAAGGAGGATTTTGACCCCCATGGTTTTCAGTGGATCGATTGTGATGATAGGGACTCCTCTGTTGTTTCATTTATTCGACGTAGTGAGAACACGGAAGTTTACTGTGTCTGCAATTTTACCCCAGTTTGCCATGAAAATTTTAGAATTGGTGTGCCTTTTGCGGGGAAGTATAGAGAAGTCTTTAATAGTGATAGCGTAGCTTTTGGAGGCAGTGGGGCAGAGAATAAAGGTGAGATATTAACATCGGAAATTTCTTGGAATCAATTTAGTCAAAGCGTTGAGTTAAAGATACCACCCCTATCTATGGTGGTTTTGGAGCAAGTTTTAGAAAAAAAGAAGAAACAAACAGGGAAAAATAAATAGGCTGTTTTGGCATGTATATATTGTAGGTTCTCCTCAAGAAAAATGGGGAGGATAGGTGTGTGTAATTTTTTTCTTGCTAAAATAAGAGTCTCTGTATTGACGGGTGTTCCTTTTTTGTGTATAATTCTTAAATGTATGGTAAAAGGGCGAATCTGGCGTGGTTTTTACCATCTGCAACAAACGATTCTCGCATCTGGAGGGAGGGAAATTCATGTCGGAGGTAAAAGTTAAAGAAAATGAATCCTTAGACAGCGCACTGCGTCGTTTTAAAAGAACATGTGCCAGAGATGGTATCATGGGCGAAGTTCGCAAAAGAGAGCATTATGACAAGCCCAGCGTAAAGCGCAAAAAGAAATCCGAAGCCGCAAGAAAACGTAAGTTTAAATAATTACAGAAAATCTAACGGCGAAGAGGGATGATGATATGTCATTAAAAGAGCAACTTTTTGCAGATTTAAAAACTGCGATGAAAGAAAAGGATGCTGTACGAAAAGACACTATACAGTTAGTTCGTTCAGGTATTCTTCAGATCGAGAAGGACAATAAAGTCGAGTTGGATGATGATGGCGTTATTGAGGTTGTCACCAAACAGCTGAAAAGCAGAAGAGATTCCCTTCCTGAATTTGAAAAAAGTGGAAGAACAGATCTAATCGAAAAACTCAATCAAGAGATCGACATTTTGTTAGGTTACCTTCCAGAGCAATTGAGTGAAATCGAAATCCAGACGATCGTAGAAGAAGCGATTAAGGAAACCGGCGCATCCTCCATTAAAGAAATGGGGAAAGTCATGGCGGTGATTACACCAAAAGTGAAGGGGCGTGCCGACAACAAGATCGTTGGCAGTTTTGTAAAGAAAATGCTCCAGGGCAATCAATAATCAAAGTAAATATTTTAAAGACCTGTTGGTGTAAAGCCAGCGGGTCTTTTCTTTTCTCAAAAAATAACGAAAATAAGACGAAGATAATTTGTAATTTTGTATGGGTTTAAATACAGTTTAACTTGACTTTAAGCGAATGCGTGTTATAATTACTTTAATAAATTAAAGCATAACCGCAAATATGCACTAAAGTGTTTCGGTTAATTTTGAGGGAGTGGTGTGGTATGAAAATGAAAAAAATGCGTTTGGTTGCAGCCATGGCTATGGCAGCAATGGTAGTTTCAATGACAGGCTGTGGTGGGGGAAGCGATACGGCTGAACCTGCTGGGGACGAAGGGGTATCTGAAACATCTTACAATGTAGGGGTTATGCAGTTGGTTGAACATCCTGCTTTAGATGCGGCTACACAGGGCTTTCAGGATAAGTTGAAAGAGCTATTAGGCGACTCGGTAACCTTCGATGTGCAAAATGCCCAGGGTGAAAGCACAAACTGTACGACGATTGCAACTAAATTTGTTTCTGATGGTGTAGATTTAATTATGGCGAATGCAACAGGTGCTGTTCAGGCAGCAGCAGCAGCAACCGGGGATATTCCAGTAGTAGGTACCTCTGTGACAGATTATAAAACAGCAGGCGTTATTGAAGAAAATGATGCGCCGGGAAGAAATGTAACAGGTGTTTCTGATTTAGCACCAGTAGATCAACAGGTGGCTCTTTTGCAAAAAGTAAATCCTGAGGCAAAAAAAGTAGCAATTGTATATTGCAGTGCTGAACCGAATTCCATTTTCCAGTCTGAATTGGCACAAAAATATTTGACCGAGGCAGGCATTGAGTTTAAAGAATATACAGCGGCAGACTCCAATGAGATTCAGGCAGTTATTACAAATGCCGTGGGTGAGTGTGACACCGTTTATATCCCTACAGATAATACCATGGCGAGCAACATGGAAATCATCAAAAACGTAACAGTACCTGCAGGTATTCCTGTTATTACTGGGGAAGAAGGTATGTGTGCAACTGGTGGTTTGGCAACATTAAGCATCAGCTACTACGAATTGGGCCTAAAAGCCGGTGAAATGGCTTATGAAATTTTAGTTAATGGTGCAGACCCTGCAACAACACCAATTGCCTTTGTTAGTGATAATATTGTACCAAAATTCAATGCTGAAATTGCAGAGGCTGTAGGCATTGCAATGCCAGAAGATTTTGAAGCAATTCAATAATCAAAGATACATACAAAAGAGGCAGAGCGGGCCAGGTGACTGACCGCTCCCTTTTTTCTACCTAAGGGATGTAAAATAGGATGCAAAGAATGGGGGAGGAATGACATGAATGTCATGGCGTTGATGAAGGCATTACCCGGTTCTGTGGCACAGGGGCTCATTTGGGGCTTACTTGCCATCGGGGTATATATTACATACAAAGTTTTGGACTATGCGGATTTGACTGTAGACGGTAGCCTATGCACAGGTGGTGCGGTTGCGGTTATGATGATGCTTGGGGGGTACAATCCCTATATCGCATTAATTGGTGCAACAGCGGCGGGTATGGTTGCCGGCTTAGTAACGGGGGTATTTCATGTAACTTTTGGTATCCCTGCTATTTTATCAGGCATTTTGACACAGCTAGGATTATATTCTGTAAATATGCGTATTATGGGGAAATCTAATCAAGCCATTAGCGTGGATAAATATAATTTGATCTTAAGCTTACGGGATATTCCCAATGCAATTTTCGTTTCTGCAATTTTTTGTGCCATTGTAATTGTTATTTTGTACTGGTTTTTTGGAACCGAGCTTGGGCGTTCTATTCGTGCAACAGGGAATAACGAAAGTATGTCTAGAGCCCAGGGCATAAACACAAAAACCATGAAAATTGTTGGCTTAATGATTTCCAATGGTTTGGTTGGATTGGCAGGTGCGCTGTATGCACAGTATCAGGGAAATGCGGACGTAAATATGGGCCGTGGTGCCATTGTCATTGGTTTGGCGGCGGTAATTATCGGGGGCGTTTTATTCGGCAAAATATTTAGGAATTTTGCTATGCGGTTGGTTGGCGTTATCTTTGGTGCTATTTTGTACTTCGTTGTTATTGCAGTAGTATTGCAGTTAGGCTTAGAGACCACAGACTTAAAGTTGGTAAGTGCTTTGATTGTGGCAACTTTCCTGGCTGTACCTTATATGAGAAGTCAATATTTCATGACTCATGGCAAAAAGGGAGGGAAGGCAAATGCTTGAAATTAAAAATGTTTATAAAACCTTCAACCCAAACACGCCAAATGAGAAAAAGGCATTGAATTGTCTTAATTTAACTTTAGAGCCGGGGGATTTTGTTACAATTATCGGTGGGAATGGTGCTGGTAAATCCACGATGTTAAATGCCATTGCAGGGGTTTGGCCTGTGGATAGTGGTCAAGTGATTATTGACGGAGTGGATGTAACAAAGTTACCTGAGCACAAAAGGGCCTTGTATTTGGGGCGTGTGTTTCAGGACCCAATGAATGGTACAGCCGCTGATATGGAAATTGAGGAGAACCTAGCTTTGGCATTTAGACGTGGAAAAATAAGAGGGCTTCGCTGGGGAATAACAGCAAAAGAAAGGGAAGAGTATAAAATATTATTAAAAACCTTAGATCTGGGGTTAGAGACACGCATGAGGGCAAAGGTTGGACTTCTTTCCGGTGGACAAAGACAGGCATTAACATTGCTTATGGCAACGTTGAAAAAGCCGAAACTTCTTTTGTTGGATGAACATACAGCGGCTCTTGACCCCAAAACGGCAGCGAAAGTTTTGGAGCTTTCCGACCGCATCATTGAGGAGCATAGCTTAACAGCTTTGATGGTTACCCACAATATGAAGGATGCCATTGCCCATGGTAATCGTTTGATTATGATGTGTGATGGACGGATTATATTGGACATCAAAGGGGAGGAAAAAAATAAATTAACCGTGGAAGACTTGTTGCAAAAGTTTTCCTTGGCAAGTGGTAGTGAATTTGTAAGCGATAGAGCTTTGTTGGGATAATAAATAAGGTGCGATTTCTTCTGTACACAAGGAGGAAATCGCACTTTTTTATGGAATAAAATAAAAACAAAAATCCCCCTTTTTACGCTGACTCCCCATTTTCTGGAAGAATATTTTTGCTAAAGGTGAAGGTTTAATTTTATGGTCGTATTTTTTGAACATTGCAAGACAAGGTATTTCTTGGCGTTTTCAAGCATAATGTAAACAAACGGTTTTTCGGATGGTGATGAGGTATATGGATTTACGAAGGGGTGTGACCGAAGCCTTAGACCTGCCAAAAGAAATTATGCTGGATTTACCGTTGATATCTTTAACGGGGCGGGAAGAGGTTACTGTTGAAAATCATAAAGGAATATTGACCTACGGAGAAGACAGCATTCGTATTGGTACGAAGGTAGGTACGCTATGCATTCGTGGGCAAGATTTGGGGCTAAAACAATTAACCGGGGAAGCGTTGGTGATAACGGGAAAGTTGATAGCTCTGGAATTTTTGACCTGATGAGGTGAGGATTTTGTTTCTGGCATTGTGGTATTATTTCCGTGGATATGTTATGATAAAAGTGAACGGTTTTGCCGCGGAGCGGTTTATGAATATGCTCTCTTATCGGGGAGTATACTTATGGGACGTGGAGTCTGACGGCGCTGGGGTGCGATTAAAAGCACCTATGGGAAGCATGAATTTGCTTTCTATGTGTGCGGAAAAAACCGGCTGTAGGATTGAGGTGCAAGGGTATGGTGGCTTTCCAGCTAAAGCCCATCGTTTTAAAGGACGACAGGTATTAACGACAGGAATCATGCTTTTTGCAGCAGGACTTTATTTGCTATCTTCTTTTATTTGGGTGATTCAAGTTGAAGGGAATGAGAGAGTTGAATCGGCAGAAATATTAACCTACTGCCAAGAGCTAGGGCTAAAGCCTGCAGCTTGGAAACGAGGGGTTGATCCAGAGAAAATCACGAAAGAACTGTTGATTCAGTTTCCCGATATTTCATGGGTAAGTGTGGGTGTAAAAGGAACCGACGTAACAATAAAGGTTGCTGAAACCATTGAGAAAACAGAGGTAGTGGACAAGGAGACGCCCAGTGATGTGATTGCTACTATGGATGGTGTTGTATTAAAAATCACAGCTGAACGAGGGACGCCTTTGGTCAAAGAAGGCGATGTGGTGAAAAAAGGTGACGTGCTGATTTCTTCGGAGGTTTTGATTGGCCTTGAAGGAGAAGAACAGCATTCGGAGTATGTGGCGGCAGAAGGTACTGTAACGGCGCGGGTTTGGGAGCAGTTAACAGATGAACTACCTCTTACATATGAAGAAAAAATTTATACTGGAGAAACAAAAACAAACAAAATTCTAAGTTTTTGGGGAAAAGATGCAGATTTTATTCATCCCTCCCTAGAAGGTGCAGAAGTCGATGTTGAGGTTCTTTTTGATAAAGAATTGTCTCTGGGTGATTTTAAGATGCCTATTTCTCTAAAAAAAGAGCAATATAATATATATACCCTTGAGAAAAAAAATCGTACTGTTGACGAGGCAAAGAAAGAGCTGGAAGATATGTTAAGAAAAAAGACGGAGCAATGCCTTAGTCCGTATGGTACAATTGAAAAGATAGAGGTACATTATGAAGAGTATACCGATTGCGTTCGTGCCAAAGGGCAAGCGGTGTTAACCGAGCGAATTGATGAAAAACAAAAAGCAGAGAAAGGGCGGGATGCCGTAGATGGCACAAATAGAGAGAGCGATACAGCTGGACAATAGGGTAATATTACCTGTGTTTGGACAGTTTGATGTAAATATAAGAAAGATTGAAAAAGAGTGTAATGTGAAGATTGTGAACCGCGGGGATGATGTGAAAATTAGCGGAGAAGAAGGAAATGTGCATCGAGCGTGGAGTGTTATGAATTCCATTGCGGCCTTGGCAAGAAAAGGTGAGGAGATAACGGATCAAAACTTGAACTATTTTATCGCTGCTGCTGAAGAGATGAACTTAGAAGAAGCAGAAAAAGTGTATAACGACTTGATTTGCCTTACTGCCAATGGAAGACCATTAAAGCCAAAAACACTGGGCCAAAAAAAATATGTGGATTTAATCAAAAATAACACTGTGGTTTTTGGCGTTGGTCCTGCGGGTACAGGCAAAACCTACCTGGCAATGGCAATGGCAATCACAGCCTTTAAAAATAACGAAGTAAGCCGAATTATCCTTACTCGCCCTGCCATTGAGGCTGGGGAGAAACTGGGTTTTTTGCCTGGGGATTTGCAGCAGAAGGTGGATCCGTATTTGAGGCCGTTGTATGATGCTCTTTATGAAATCATGGGTTCGGAAACCTTTTTGAAGAATATGGAAAGAGGATTAATCGAAGTTGCCCCATTGGCTTATATGCGTGGACGTACCTTAGATAATGCTTTTATCGTATTGGATGAAGCCCAAAATACAACCCCGGAACAAATGAAAATGTTTTTAACTCGCATTGGGTATGGTTCAAAAGCTGTGATTACAGGTGATGTGACCCAAATTGATTTAACGGAGGGAAAACGTTCGGGATTAACGGAAGCAACCAAGATATTATCCGGCATTGAGGGTATTGGTTTGATTACGCTAACAAACAAAGACGTAGTCCGTCATCCGTTGGTTCAAAAAATCATTCTAGCCTATGAAAAATTCGAGACCAAGAATCGGAGTGATCAGGATGGCAATAAGGACAAAAGAGGTAGGTATTAAACGGTATTCTCAATGGATTTTGCTGGGGATAGCCTTTATTCTTACGGTACTTTGCATTGGTGCAGGCCCTTATGGACAAAACGAAGAAATTGTTCAAGTTGGCGATGTGGCCATGAAGCGCTATGTGGCTACAAGGGATACGGTGGATGAGGTTACAACGGAAAAACTAAAGACAGCAGCGGCAAATAGTGTAGGACCAATTTACAAGAATGATGTTGTGGTGGAAGAAAATAGTACGAAGCAGGTCAATGACGTTTTTCAGGAGTTAAACGATTTAATTCTTGGGATGAACGATGGAGATGACTTTTACCAAAAGGTGCAAGGGGCATCCCTAAAGCTGCCTGTCGTATTGAGCAATCGTCAGTTATCTGCATATCAGGCCATGCCTTTGTCTAATCGCATTTTGTTTGCGGAAGACTGTGTTGGTATTCTGAACCAGATCTATGGAGAAGGTCTTTCTGCCGATGAGTTAGAACAAGGCAAAGCCCAGATAAAGGCGGGTGTTGCTGCCACTGCTTGGAGTACAGACTTAAAGGGAATGGCATATACCATTGTTTCTGCAGCCTTAGACCCCAACTTGGTGTTGGATGAAGATGCCATGGAAACCGCCAGAGAAGAAAAACGTGGTGAGGTAAACAGTGTTTGGATCCGTAAGAATCAAAAGATTGTAGATGAAGGAGAAATAATAACCCAGGATATATATGATAGATTGGTATCTTTAAAACTGATTGGTGATGCCAAAAAGGATGGTAGTTTAATCCCATTTTTAGGAAGCACCACCATTATAGCCCTTCTTTTGGGAGCCGTTAGCTTGCTTTTTTTATGGAATAAGGGAGCGGCCGTTTTGAAAAAAAACGAGATACGTATGCTATGTTGTGTATACACTATAATGGTTTTACTGTGTAAAGCCATGGCTTTATTGCCTTATTATTCATTAATACCCCTATGTTTATTTGCAATGTTGGTCAGTATCTTAATTGGGCGTAGAATGGCGCTTTTGATGAATTGTTTTTTCTGCATTGTTGCGTGTATGATTTTTAACGGGGATGTGGAATTTTTAACTTATGCTTTGATTAGTGGCTCCTTTGGTGCATTAATGATTCAAAAGACAGAACGTCGTGCCCATATGGTTCCTGTGGCAGTTGGTATGGCAATGGTAAACTTTATTGCAATGTTTGCTGTAGGTTTATTTTTTAGAGATGGATACACCACAGAGCTTGCCATTGCATCGGGATTAGGTGCGTTGATGGGGTTAATTGGTGTTGTCATTGCTGTAGGTAGTTTGCCATTTTGGGAAGGTGTTTTTGAGGCAAATACACCTTTGCGTCTATTGGAGCTGACAAACCCCAACAATGAGCTTTTAAGAAGGCTTATGATTGAAGCGCCAGGTACATATCACCACAGTTTAATTGTGGCGAATTTAGCAGAAACCGCTGTTTACGAAATAGGAGGCAATACGGCTTTGGCAAGGGCTGGGGCATACTATCACGATGTTGGAAAGCTAAAATACCCCATGTTTTTTGGCGAAAATCAATCGGGGCATAATCCCCATGATGATTTGGAGCCCAAAGCAAGTGCCCGCATTATTACGCAGCATACAAAAGCTGGGGTTGAACTGGGTATAGAATATGGGATCCCTAAGGTGATTTTAAATATTATGAAGGAGCACCATGGCACTTCTTTGGTAAAATATTTTTATTTTAAAGCATTAAAAACCTATGGTGCAGAAAATGTGGTAGAGGCGGATTACCGTTATGATGGACAAGTCCCATCTAGCAGAGAATCAGCAGTGGTTATGCTTGCAGACACCGTGGAGGCGGCAGTTCGGGCCATGCTAGGCAATGGCAAAACCTTGGATGATGTGGAAGAATTTATCAAAGGGCTAATAAAAGACAAATTGGACGACGGACAATTAAACCGCAGTGGCCTTGCAATTCATGAATTGGAAATTATACGCAAGGCATTTTTAAAGGTATTCCATGGGATGTATCATGAAAGAGTGAGCTATCCCAAAAAAGAGGATATCGAGGCTGCATCCCGAAAAACACAGATAGGAAAAGAGGAGGAAAGCAGTGACAATACTGATTGATAATCGTACAGAAGAAGTTCTTTCCCAGGAACTTTTTGAAGCCATTGAAAAAATGGTACATGAATCTTTACGCTATGAAGGCTTTGAACAGCCTTGCGAGGTAAGCGTGTCTATTGTGGTTAATGCAGAGATTCGGCAAATTAACAAGCAGTTTCGGGGGATAGACCGAGCAACAGATGTATTGAGCTTTCCGTTGCTTACTTTTGAAGAGGATGAAATTCTTGACTTGAATGAAAAGAACGAAGTGCTTTTGGGCGATATTATCATTTCTTTGGAACGGGCCAGAGAGCAGGCCCAGGAATACGGTCACTCTTTAAAAAGAGAAGTAGCATTTTTGACTGCCCATAGTATGTTGCATCTTTTGGGTTATGATCATATGAAAGAAGATGAAGAAAAAGAAATGTTTTCAAAGCAACGGGAAATACTGATAAATGCAGGCATTCCCAGAGAATAGAGGAGATGGTTATAATGAAAGACCATGAACTGGTTGTACTGGCAAAAAAGGCTATGGAAAAATCCTATGCTCCTTATTCAAAGTTTAAAGTAGGAGCGGCATTGTTGGGGAAAGATGGAATTGTATACCTTGGTTGTAATGTGGAAAATGCATCTTTTGGTGCTACCATTTGTGCAGAAAGAATAGCCCTTACAAAGGCTGTTTCTGAAGGGGCAAGAGAGTTTGAAAAAATTGCTATTGTTGCAAGCTCCGGTGAGTATGCAGCTCCATGTGGAATTTGTAGGCAGGTATTATACGAATTTATGCCCGATGGAGAAGTAATCCTAGATAGTAACGAGGAAGGCATGAAAGTGATGAAGTTAAAAGAGCTTCTACCTATGGGCTTTCGTGGGGAAGATATAAAGTAAGCGGGGGAAAGCTATGGCTGAAAAAACCTGGGAAACATTAGAAGGTGCTTGTCGCAGCTGTAAGAAATGTAGGCTTTGGGAGTTGCGTACAAATGTGGTAATTGGCAAAGGTAACCCAAAGGCAGATATTATGCTTATCGGTGAAGGTCCCGGTCAACAGGAGGATTTGCAAGGTGAGCCTTTTGTTGGACCCGCAGGGCAGTTGTTGGATAAAATGCTGGCTAGTGTAGGGCTTTCTTTGGAGGATGTTTATATTGCCAATATTGTCAAGTGTCGGCCGCCTGGCAATAGAGACCCTTATGATGATGAGAAGCAGGCTTGCTTAAACTTTTTGAGGTATCAGCTAAAACTTGTAGAGCCGAAGATTGTTGTTTGCTTGGGGCGTGTAGCAGCTTGTGCGATTATTGACCCTGAATTTCGTATTACACGTCAGAGGGGACATTGGTTTTCCGTAAAAGGCTACGAGTTTATGGCCACCTATCATCCTTCGGCTCTTATGAGAGATGAAGAGAAAAAAAGACCTGCTTGGGAAGACATGAAAGCAATCCGCAAAAAATGGGATGACCTAAAGTAACTTTTGTACTATAAAATCTTACTCAGGTAAAATGAATCATAGCTGGATAGAGGGCTAGTGTTCAAATTCATTAGAGTTCTGGTCAAACAGTTGCGTTGAGGGGGGCTACCTCAAAGCATAATTATCATATAGAAGCACTTGCGAAAAAATGCATATATGGATACAATAGAGAAAATTGATTGGGAGGAAGATCATATGAATGCTTTAGTAGAAAAATTTGCTCATATAGAAGTGAAGCCTAATGCAAAAACCATGGAAGAAGTGGTGGCTTATATTGAAGAAAATTGGAATGCCCAGAGAGTAAAGATTAAAGAGAAAGATTACATCATTCACTATAAAAATGCCATGGAATTCATGAAACAAATGGGCAAAAGCACAGAGGGCGTGCAGGAAGAAATCAGAAGATATGAATTGCCAAATAAAATTTGTGTTGTATTAGGCATGCAGTCAGAATATATGACAGCAGAGGCAGGCATGAAGTATTATCAGGCGTTAACCTTAATCAAAGGCTTAACACAAGAGGATATAGACACTAAAAATGATCGTTGGTTGCAATATATGATGTTGTTAAGCATGCAGCAAGATTGGGATGCAAAGGAAGCGGAGTATAAAGCACAGTTGGAAGCGCAGAAAGCAGAGGAGCAAGCATGAAAAAATTTCGTTCCGGTTTTATTACTTTAATCGGTAGACCTAACGTAGGTAAGTCTACATTAATGAACTGTCTGATTGGGGAAAAAATCGCAATTACATCTCATAAACCACAAACAACACGGAATAAAATCACAAGTATTTTGACTAAAGAAGACTTCCAATGTGTATTTTTAGATACGCCGGGAATTCATAAGCCCAAGCATAAACTGGGTGAGTATATGGTGCGTTCAGCGGAAAATACATTTAATGAGGTTGATTTGGTTTTGATGCTAATTGAGCCTACGGAAAAAGTAATGGATATGGATCAATATGTAATTGACCGCCTTCAAAACGTTAAAACCCCTGTGGTTCTAGTCATCAATAAAATTGATACGATTGAGAGAGACAAGCTGTTGGAGGTTATTGATGCTTACCGTCAATTGTATGCCTATGCTGAGGTAGTGCCTATTTCTGCAATGAAAGGCAGTAATACAGATGAATTAATGAGGGTTATTAAAAAATACTTGCCTGAGGGACCCCAGTATTTCCCTGAAGATATGGTTACTGATCAACCAGAAAGGCAAATTGCATCTGAAATTATACGTGAAAAGGCCCTATACTTGTTGCAAGATGAAATTCCCCATGGTATTGCAGTGGAAATTATGTCTATGAAAAAACGTCCAGACCAAAATATGGTGGATGTAGAGGCAACCATTTATTGTGAAAAAGATTCCCATAAGGGAATTATTATTGGCAAGCAGGGGAGTATGTTAAAAAGAATTGGCTCTCAAGCAAGAAGGGATATGGAAAGATTGCTAGGCTCTCCAATCTACCTACAGCTTTGGGTTAAGGTCAAAAAGGACTGGAGAGATAGTGACTTTTTACTGAAAAATTTTGGTTATGATAAACGAAATATCTGATAAATTCAAGAATTGACTCCTTTTAAGAAGCCGTTGGTATTTATTTACCAGTATGCTTTTGGTTTTGTTCCATAACATAACCATGAAAGGGGACGGTATTATGAATGAGCAAAATAAGAAAGCATACTGGCAGAAGTTTGTACAATCAGGACAGATTGAAGATTATCTTCGGTACAAATCCGGTATGGGAGACAAGCCAAATCCCCGACGGAGAATATCTGACAGTACAAAAAACAAGGAGTTCTATTGAAAATGAGGGAAAAAAGTGGGTGTGGTTGAGCTTAGAGGTATTGTAATTGCAGAAAATCAGAGGGGAGAGAGCAACAAACAACTCATGGTTTTGGCAAAAGGAATTGGGAAAGTTATGTTAACTGCCCGAGGGGCAAAAAATACCAAAAGTAAGCTGTTAGCTGGCACACAGTTATTTTCCTATTGTGATTTTTTGGTCTATGAAGGAAAAGGATTTTACTCTCTAACACAGGCTGATTTGATTCAAAATTTTTATGAAATACGTACGGACATGGATAAGCTGGCTGAAGCTGTTTATATGGGAGAATTGGTTGAGAAAACCTGTCCTGAGGGAATGGAACAGGATGAAACTTTAAGGCTCTTTCTGTATGCTTTGGCGGTGTTGGAGAAATCAAAAATACCGCCAAGGCTTATTTCCCGTATTTTTGAGGTAAAATATTTACAGATTTCAGGCCTTTTGTCTTATGAAGGTTGCATGGTTTGTGGCCATGATAAAGATTCCTTATTTTTTCATGAAAGAGATGGTGAATTCCTTTGCATGGAGCATTGCTGTGGTGGGGAAATTCCACTCATGGGAGCAGTGCAAAAGGCATTATCCTTTATTACCCAGAGGGATGGAAAGCAAATATTTTCCTTTACACTCTCCCCAGAGGCATTGTTACAAATGGATTTGGTTTTAAAAAGGTATTTGGAGGTACATATGGGGGTAGGTTTAAAAAGCCGAGAATTTAGTAAAGAATTATGATTAGGCAGTTTATGTGGATGTATCCCTATATTTATGTTAGGCATAGACAACAGTTTTGAAATGCAAAAATGAAGCCTTAGATGAAAAAAGAAAAATAGGTATTGACAGAAATCGGGGAAAGTGTTAGCATAAGGGCTAAATCGAATAACTGCGATGAAAAAGAGGAGTATCCGTAATATGTTTTCAGAGAGTCTTCGCTAGGTGGAAAGAAGACAGCAGAATACGGGGAAGGGCACTTTGGAGCAGGACTTCACAAGAGTGGATTTATGCATCCAGCATAAATCAATAAGGGTGGAACCGCGGAAGATAGACTTTCGTCCCTTGCTTTTACAGCGAGGGAGGGAAGTTTTTTTATTTCCTTTCCTCGGTAAAAATCTTATCGACTTTTTTGAAGGAGGAATTATCATGGCTGAGAAAACAATGGAAAAGGTAGTAGCATTAGCAAAGAACAGAGGTTTTGTATACCCTGGTTCTGAAATTTACGGTGGTTTGGCGAACACATGGGATTACGGCCCCATTGGTGTAGAATTGAAAAACAACGTAAAAAAAGCTTGGTGGAAGAAATTCATTCAGGAAAGCCCTTACAATGTAGGTGTTGATTGCGCAATCTTGATGAACCCTCAAACATGGGTGGCTTCTGGTCATGTTGGTGGTTTCAGTGATCCTTTGATGGATTGTAAAGAATGTAAGGAACGTTTCCGTGCAGATAAATTGATTGAAGATTATATTGCAGCAAATGAAATGTCTGAAATGGTGGTTGATGGTTGGAGCAACGAAGAAATGAAGAAATTTGTGGATGACCACAATGTAGCTTGCCCTTCTTGTGGTGCCCATAACTTCACTGATATTCGTCAGTTTAACTTGATGTTTAAAACCTTCCAAGGCGTAACTGAGGATGCCAAGAACGTTGTATATCTTCGTCCTGAAACAGCTCAGGGCATTTTTGTAAACTTTAAAAACGTACAGCGTACCAGTAGAAAGAAACTTCCCTTTGGTATTGGCCAGGTTGGTAAATCTTTCCGTAATGAAATCACGCCTGGTAATTTTACATTCCGTACTAGGGAATTTGAACAGATGGAATTAGAATTTTTCTGTGAACCAGGTTCTGATTTACAATGGTTTGAATACTGGAGAAACTTCTGTAAAGAATGGTTATTGAAGTTAAACATGAAGGAAGACAGCATTCGTCTTCGTGACCATGAACAGGAAGAACTTAGCCATTACAGCAATGCAACAACAGATATCGAATTTAGATTCCCCTTTGGTTGGGGTGAACTTTGGGGCATCGCAGACAGAACAAATTTTGACTTAAGATGTCATCAGGAAGTAAGTGGTCAGGATATGACTTATTACGATCAAGAAAAGAATGAGAAATATATTCCTTATTGTATAGAGCCATCTTTGGGCGCTGATCGTGTGACATTGGCATTCTTATGTGAAGCATATGACGAGGAGGAGGTTGGAGAAGGAGATGTAAGAACAGTTTTACGTTTCCATCCCGCAATTGCACCTGTAAAGGCGGCCATCCTACCCCTTTCCAAGAAGCTAAGTGAAAAGGCAACAGAAGTATTTGCTTTGCTTTCTAAGGAATTCAACTGTGAATTTGATGAATCTGGTTCTATCGGTAAGCGTTACCGCAGACAGGACGAAATTGGTACACCTTTCTGTATCACATATGACTTTGATTCTGAAGAAGATCTAAGCGTAACAGTTCGTGATAGAGATACCATGGAGCAGATTAGAATGCCCATTGCTGAATTGACAGCATACTTGAAAGAAAAAATGGAGTTCTAATTTACGAAATAAGTGCAGTTGTGTTTTGTATATAGAAATAACATCCTTATAGAGAAGCACCCCGTTCTAATGGCGGGGTGCTTTTGTGTTTTGGCTAAATGAATGAACAGAGTTTCACTAAGGGAAAATTTTTTTGAAACAGGCCGATTAATACAATTTTAAGAATCCCTTAGAGTTTAAATACTGATTTGGTTTCTTATTTTTGGTATAATTATTTTATATCTAAGATAAGAAAATCTCTAGAGGAGAAATAATACATCATAAAAGGAGACGATTTGATATGGTGACTTGTAAGAATCTTTATGATAACGGTAATATGAAACAAATTGATGGGAAGGGACAGTATAAGGTTTTTGAACATCAGAAGGATATGAGTGTGACCCCAGATAATGCAATCTCTGCTTATTTTGCTTCCGAAATGAATGTTAGACGCAGGCAGGTTCTTGTTGAGCTTGCAGGCGGAAGCTGCATTGTACAGGGAGGTTTGATGCAATGGACAGCAGGGCAGGTTCAGCTTACCAGTGGCATAAAAGGTGTGGGAGATTTTTTAGGTAAAGCCATTGGCTCAAAGGTAACAAAGGAGTCTGCTGCAAAACCGGAATATAAGGGGCAAGGTTTGATTATGCTGGAGCCTACATATAAGCATATTTTGCTGGAAGAAGTTTCCCAATGGAATGGTCTGGTTTTAGACGATGGGTTATTTATGGCTTGCGATGGCACTGTGGAACAAAAGGTGGTTGCTAGAAGCACAATTTCTTCAGTAGCGTTAGGTAATGAGGGATTATTTAACCTTTGCTTAAAGGGCAAGGGTCTTGCTGTACTGGAAAGTCCTGTCCCTAGAGAGGAGCTTTTAGAGTTTATTTTGGAGGATGATGAAATCAAAATTGATGGCAATATGGCCATTGCCTGGTCCAACTCACTCAAATTTACCGTGGAACGATCTTCAAAAACGCTTTTAGGGTCAGCTGTTTCAGGAGAGGGATTGGTAAATGTTTACAGGGGGTCTGGCCGCGTTTTGGTAGCACCTACAATAAAATAAAGAAAGTTTCATATTCTTTTCAGATATAAATTTTATGAATTTCGTTTTTTTGCTAGATTTTCTTGCAAAATTTCAGGAAACACTGTATACTTATTGCTTATAACATAAAACTTATAAGGAATAAAAACCTAGAAGCAAAAAAATAAGTGGGACATTTAATGTCCCATGATGCAATATGCTGACCATGATGAATGGTTGGCATATTTTTTTTGGCAAGTTGAAGTAAAAACAGGGGATAAAACAAGAAATTTATTGCACAATGACGGCTTCCTGTTTTTTTATAAGAACAATAAAGTAGAATGCGCTACTTCCTCGTTGGAATTTCATTGTGATTTGCAGATGAAAATGATATAATTTATTTGAATTAAACTTTCCAAATTTTTTAGGAGAAATTCTAAGTCTTACATCCAGATGGAAAACAGGAGGTAATGTGTATGAGCAAGAAATATGTTTATATGTTCAGCGAGGGAAATGCATCCATGAAGAACCTTTTAGGCGGAAAAGGTGCCAACCTTGCGGAAATGACAATGTTGGGTCTGCCTATTCCTCAGGGCTTTACCATTTCTACAGAAGCCTGCACAGAATACAACGAAGGCGGTAAAAAACTGACTGAAGAAATGATTGCACAGATTGAAGTGGCACTGAGCAAGCTTGAAGAAATCGCCGGTAAAAAGTTGGGTGATCCCCAGAACCCCCTTCTGGTTTCCGTACGATCTGGCGCGAGAGCGTCTATGCCTGGTATGATGGATACCGTATTAAATCTTGGTTTGAATGACGTATCTGTAGAAGGATTGGCAAAGAAAACTGGAAACCCAAGATTTGCCTATGACTCTTACAGAAGATTTATTATGATGTTTGCGGATGTTGTAATTGGTGTATCCAAATCTAAATTTGAAAGAAAACTTGACGAATACAAAGAAGAAGTTGGTGCTAAGTTTGATACAGACTTGACAGCTGAAGACCTCAAAAAGGTAACTGCTATGTTTAAACAGATTTATTTGGAAGATCAGGGAAAAGATTTCCCTCAAGATCCAAAGGAGCAGCTTTTTGAAGCAGCGATGGCTGTATTTCGTAGCTGGGATAATCCCCGTGCATTCGTTTATCGAAGGATGAATGATATTCCATATAGCTGGGGTACAGCAGTTAACGTACAGATGATGGTATTTGGTAATATGGGTGACACCTCTGGAACTGGTGTTGCTTTTACAAGAAATGCTGCGACTGGAGAAAAAGCAATGCTGGGTGAATATTTGGTAAATGCCCAGGGTGAGGACGTTGTTGCTGGTGTTCGAACACCGAACCCCATTGCAAAGCTGGCGGATGACATGCCAGAGGTTTACAGAGAGTTTATGGAAATTTCCAACAAATTGGAAAATCATTATAAAGATATGCAGGATATGGAGTTTACCGTCGAAGAGGGTAAACTATATTTCTTGCAGACAAGAAACGGAAAGAGAACAGCCAATGCTGCATTGCGTATTGCCGTTGATATGGTAGAAGAAGGCTTGATTACTAAGGAAGAGGCGTTGATGAAAGTTGATCCCAAACAGTTGGATCAAATTTTACATCCTGCTTTCGATCCCAAAGCATTAAAAGCAGCAACGCCTTTGGGCAAGGGTTTGCCTGCATCACCTGGTGCTGCAGCGGGCAAGGTATGTTTTACTGCAGAAGATGCGAAAGACAGAGCAGAAGGTGGAGACAGAGTTATTTTGGTTCGCTTGGAAACATCTCCAGAGGATATTGAAGGTATGGCTGCTGCACAGGGTATCTTAACTGTTCGTGGTGGTATGACTTCCCATGCAGCTGTAGTTGCCCGTGGTATGGGTACTTGCTGTGTATCTGGATGTGAAGAAATCAAGATGAATGAAGCAGCAAAAACATTTACTTTAGGCGGTAGAACATTTAAAGAAGGGGATTACATATCACTCGATGGTTCTACTGGAAATATTTATGGAGAAGATATTCCTACAGTTGACCCTGAAATTAGTGGTAACTTTGCAAAGTTTATGGCATGGGCAGATGAACGCAGATCCCTTAAGGTTAGAACAAATGCTGATACACCCCATGATGCCCAAACAGCAATCGATTTCGGTGCAGAAGGTATTGGCTTAACAAGAACTGAGCATATGTTCTTTGAGGGCGATAGAATCATGAAGTTTAGAAAAATGATTCTAGCAGACACTGTGGCAGAAAGAGTCGAAGCCCTGAAAGGAATTGAGCCATTTCAGAAAGAGGACTTTAAGGGGATTTATAAAGCAATGCAGGAAAGACCAGTAACCATTCGTTTGCTGGATCCTCCTCTGCATGAATTTATGCCTAACACAGATGAAGAATTTGAAATTTTAGCAAAAGAAACAGGTAAAACTGTGGAAGAGTTAAAAGTGAAGGCAAGAGGATTGCATGAATTAAACCCGATGATGGGGCATAGAGGTTGCCGCTTGGCAGTAAGCTATCCTGAAATTGCTGAGATGCAGACAAGAGCAATTATGGAAGCAGCTGTAGAAGTTTCTGCGGAATTAAACATTAACATTAAGCCTGAAATCATGATTCCCTTAATTGGAGAAATTAAGGAATTGAAATATGTTAAAAATATTGTTGTTGAAACAGCAGAGAAGGTTTTGGCTGATACAGGAATAAAACTGGAATACCTTGTAGGTACCATGATCGAAATTCCTAGAGCTGCATTGACAGCAGATGAAATTGCAACTGAAGCTGAGTTCTTCTCCTTTGGTACCAATGACTTGACACAGATGACATATGGCTTATCTCGTGATGACGCAGGTAAAATTTTAGCGGATTACATAGATAGAAATATTTATGAATGTGATCCTACTGCAAGACTGGATAGAACAGGTGTAGGTATGCTGATGAAATGGGCAGTTGAAAAAGCATTGCCAGTTCGTCCTGATATTCATTTGGGTATCTGCGGTGAGCATGGTGGGGATCCCTCCTCTGTTGAGTTCTGCCATCTAATTGGATTGGATTATGTTTCTTGTTCTCCTTTCCGAGTTCCAATTGCAAGATTGGCTGCAGCACAGGCTCAAATCAACTATCCCAGAGATACAAGAAAACACTGATTTTAAAAGAAGGTTGAAAACGCAAAAATGAACAGTACCCCTAAAGTTAGACAGTATGGTATACTGCAAATAACTTTGGGGGTATTTTTATGCAAACAGGGAGCCGTTTTAGGGAAGTATTCAAATAGGACATTGTTGAAAACATGGGACAAAACCAATTAGGGCATGCAGAATCAGCAGGGTAACATGTTTGTCGGGACATGAACCAGTAAGTATCTTGAAGAAGGAAGGAATTAAAGACATAATTCCCACCAAATTAGTAAAATCAGCGCAAAAAGTACCATTTTATGGTCACAGGCAAAGGCACATAGCAGAGAGTAAGTGTAAATAGAGATTGTTTGGATCATGCAGTAATTGAAACCTTCTTTGTTTTGCTCAAAAATAGACTGCTATATTTACCAAAATTTTAAGCACTTGAGAGTTTTAGGATTGAGCACAATGACTACCTAATTGCAATAACCTCGATTATGGAAAAACGAAAGGGGTTACCTCCTGTTCTACATAGACAACAACCACCCGGTTACTTAATTTTATATTTCCAGCTTTTTGTGTGACTTGAAAAAATGGTTTGGCCTTTTTTAGTAGAATTATTACATTTTTATATAAGAAAATATAATAACTCCTAAGATTTTATCAACTAAATTACTTATCCGAATGAAATTTTGTAATAAAATGCAAGTTTAGAAGATTATAAAAGATTTAATGTCATTTAACATAAAAAATAATTGATTAATGTTGATTTTTACCAAACATTTATCTATAATTATACATAGTGAGATTATGGTGTTTAAGAAGTACGAATCATATACCAGACTATTTAAGTCTAATTACTAAATAGAGGGTATAAATTTGTACTTTTATGTTATTTTACAGTAAATTTTGATTCAAACGTATAATTATTCCACATCAATCACAAAATGTGAAAAAATGGAATGAGTAAGTTTACATAACATGAAGTTATCTGGTCGAATAAGAGGGGTGCGTATCATTGTTTAATAATTCAGTATTGATGTCTCAAAAAATGGCTGATTTTTTATGGCAAAAGCAACAAGTAACTTTAAATAATATTGCCAACTCATCCACACCTGGTTACAAAGCACAATATGTTACCTTTCAGGATGAGTTGAAACGCAAATTAGACTTTTATGGGGAAATGGGTGTAAGCAAAATTAGAGATGGAATATCGGAATCCTCCGTTAGGGTTCATACCAAAAAAGATGAGTCTAGTCGATTGGATGGGAATAACGTGAATATGGATGTGGAACAAGTTGAGTTGGCTAGTGCCACCATACAGTATCAAATGGCCATTAACAATATAAATAATGAGTTTAATAGGATTCGTAGTGTGATAAAATAATTAGGAGGGGTATTTGTGGCTTTTTTGAATGGGATGAATATTAGTGCGTCAGGGTTGACAGCGCAGAGGGCTAGGCTAGATGTTACTGCGGAAAATATATCAAATGCCAATACCACCAGAACAGAAAGTGGAGACCCATATAGAAGGCGTATGGTGGTGTTTGAGCCTAGAAATCAAGGTGGTTTTCAGGAAATTTTTAGTCGTACAGCTAGGGGCAAGTATTCAAGTCAGCAAGGGGTTATTGTAAGTGAAATTATTGAAGACGAAAGCCCTTTTAAGTCGGTATATGATCCTACCCATCCAGATGCAGATGAAAATGGTTATGTCATGATGCCGAATGTGGATTTACTTAAGGAAACCATTGATGGGATGGAAGCATCTAGGGCATATGATGCCAATGTGACGGCGTTTAATGCAATGAAGGCTATGGCTACAAAGGGACTTGAGGTTGGAAGATAATAATTTGGAGGAAAACATATGTCAATGACACCACTTAATCGGTTGGAACCAATGCAGTTACTTGATCAAACAAATGCTAGCAGTAAAATGAAGACCAACCAATACGATTTTAGAAATATTTTTTCAGAGGCAGTTACAAATGTAGTTGAAAGTGAAAATAATTTGGCGAAGGAACAATATTTGTTTGCTAGTGGCCAGAATGAGGATACTCATTCATTGGGAATTGCTGCAACCAAGGCTCAAATTTCTGTGGATTTATTGGTTACTTTGAGAAATAAAGCGCTAGAATCTTATAATGAATTAATGAGAATTAGCCTCTAATTGTTGCATATGGCATTTAATCTCTGGCCTTTTTTTAAGGTAGGATGAAACCGCAGTAAATACGGTAGCAGGGACAAGTTTTTACGAAAAATGAGGTGTCATCAAATGCTAGCAAATCCGTTATTTTTCACAGATTGGACAATAAAGTTTAACTTATGGTTGGGATTTGTTAAAGGCTTAGTTATTAGAAAAATATAGAGTAAGAGGGGTACCAGTTTGAATGCGAAAATGAAAGAATTGTTTCAAAAAGGCAAAGAAATAATTGGAAAGATTAATCCGAAAATGAGAAAAATGGTGCTAGGCGGGGCGTGTCTAGTAATTCTTTTTTCCATAGGTATTGCAGTTTTTTTGAATAATAAACCATACGAAACACTTTTTAGTGGTTTAAATCAGCAAGAAGCAAGTGAGATTATGGAAAAATTGCAGGGCATGGGCGTTGAGTATAAGTATGGGAATGATGGGGTTATATCGGTACCCAAGGATCAGGAAGAAAAGCTAAAGGCTCAGCTTGTTTATGAAGGATATCCTAAAAGTGGTTTTACATATGACGTGTTTAAAGATAACATTGGGATGACAACCACTGACTTTGAAAAAAATAGCTATAAATTATTTGAACTACAAAATAGAATGGGCGCCACCATTCGCCTGTTTCAAGGTGTAAAAGATGCAAAGGTCACAATTGCCCTAGCTGAAGACAAAAAATATGTTCTAAACGATAAGAGTGTGCAAGAAGCACAGGCGTCTGTTGTTGTAATCATGCAGGATGGTGGGTCACCCACAATAGAGCAGGTGAAAGGTATCCAGAGGTTGGTGGCGAAAAGTATTCCTTCTATGGAGATGACAGATGTTGCAGTGTTAGATGGAAATGGAAATGATGTTTCAGCAAGCACTGATAGCATTTCAGAAGGCGCCAATAAGCTGAAACTTGAGTTTGAAAAGCATATGGATGACGCCATTCGGGCTAAAGTTCTCAATGTGCTAAGCCCTATTTATGGCGCAGATAATGTAAAAGTTTCTGTTAGAACAACAGTTGATGTAGACAAAAAGATTCGAGAAATCATAAACCATGAAACTCCTATTGAAAATTCTGATAAGGGGATTCCCGGCACAGAGTCAAGCGGTGTTGAAATAGTAAAAGATGGAGAAGCGGCAGGTGGTGTTCCAGGAACCCAGTCTAATGCGGAAGTTCCTACCTACTCTCAAGTAGAACGAGATGGCAGTGAAACATATTATAAACAAGAGAACAATATTGATTATTTAGTTAATCAACTTACGGAGCAAGCCCAAATAGATTCTGGTAGTATTCAAGATATTTCTATCTCCGTAGCTATTAATAGTGAAACTACGGGCAACCTTTCTGAGAGGGATCTGAAGGGGCTGGTAGGTAATGCAGCTGGGATTACAAAGGATAACCAAGATGAAAAAATTGCCATTGTTGCCGCGCCTTTTTTTGAAGGCAATTCTATGCCTTCAACCCTTGATGATTTGGGTAAGAATAATTGGATTATTATTGGAGCCATCGCAACAGGGGTTCTACTCATCATTTTAGTATTCGTCATTCTCATTGTATCAAAAAGGAAAAAGAAGAAAAAGCAGATGAGTTCCATCGAAGTAACCAGAGAACCATCCATTTCGCCAGATGCATATTTAAAACAGTTGAAACAGAGGCAACAAGAAGATGCTGAGAACCAAATTTTGAACTTATCAAATGAAAAAGGGCTAGAGCTAAAAAATAAAGTTCGTGACCTGGCTGGAGATAATCCTGAAATTTCGGCACAGCTTATTAGAACTTGGCTAAGAGGGGGAGAGTAAAAGTGGCAAAAGAAAATTTAGTGACGCCAGAACAGAAGGCCGCTGCGGTTGTTATCTCCCTTGGTGCAGAAAAAGCAGCACAAGTGTATAAATATTTAACGGAAGAAGAAGTTCAAAGGTTGACCATTGAGGTTGCAAAGCTAGGCTTTTTACCAGCAGAGGTCACAGAGAGTATTCTTGATGAGTTTTATAAAAATTGTATGCTTCAGAAAGTAGTTACAGAAGGTGGTATGGAGTACGCCAGAAGTGTTTTAGAAAAAGCTTTTGGTGAGGATGTGGCAAACAATTTACTAGGAAAGGTTGAAAGAACCTTAAAATCCAGAGTGTTCTCTTTCTTAAGCAAGTATGATGATTTGTCTATCTTCTCCATCTTAAGCAATGAAAGACCACAAACCATAGCGTTGGTTCTTTCCTACATGGATTCAGATCGGGCTGCAAACATTATTGCAGGACTGCCGGAACAAAGAAAGATTAGTGTAGTAGAGGCAATCGCCCGTATGGATAGCGCAGCGCCTGAGGCCATGAGAATAGTTGAGAGGGAAGTGGAGAAAAAGCTATCGTCTGTGATGACAACAGATTATACGAAGATTGGTGGTATTGATTATATTGCCGAAGTAATGAACTATGTAGACAGAAGTGATGAGAAATATATTTTTGATGAACTTAGTAAGAAAGATGTTGAACTTGTTGAAGAGATTCGTAAAAAGATGTTTGTGTTCGAAGATATTGTGGGGATGGACAATCTTTCTATTCAGCGTGTTATCCGTGAGGTTGATCAAAAAGACTTGGTTTATGCCCTTAAGGGTGCGCAGAGCGAGGTTGCAAGTGTTATTTTTGCAAACATGTCTGCTCGTATGACAGAAACCATTAAGTCTGAACTTGAAATAACAACGAACGTTCGTGTTAGAGATGTTGAAGACGCACAGCAGAGGATTGTGAGCGTAGTTAGAAAGCTTGAGGATGCAGGCCAGATTATCGTTTCTAAGGGTGGAAAGGATGATATTATTGCATAAGGAAGGATCAACGGTGGGCTCTTTTGCTTTTGCACAATTCGGAGCCGATGTTGAGGAAAAGAGCCATTCATGTGAAGCTGGTTGTGAAATTGTTCTTCCGGAGTTTGAAACTGAAGTATTAATAGAAGCTGAAAAGGAAGAACCAGAAGAAGAATTCCCAACAGAACTACTAGAGGATAAACTGCTTTTAAAGGAAATGGAAAAAAGGGAAGAGGAGCTTAGGGAAAAAGAAAAGAGAATCATTCATGAGGCGCGAAGAAAAGCGGAAGACATACTAAAAGAGGCCTTGGATGATGCAGAGGAAATAAGGGTAAACGCCTTCGACCAAGCATCTAGAGAAGGCTATCAAGATGGTTTTGAAAAAGCCTATGCAGAGCATAAAGCAAAGATGGATGAAGATACAGCAATTTTCCTCATCAAAGTAAGGGATATTATCCAGACTTTTGAAGCAGAAAAAGAAGCTTTAATTTCTCAAAACATTGATGAATTAAAGGAATTGGTGCTGGTGATTGCCGAGAAGGTGATTCAAGTGAGCTTAAAAACCAGCGGTGAAATTATTAAAAAGATGATAGTGACAGCAACAAACAAAATGAAGTATAAAGAATGGGCAAAAATTTATATTTCGAAAAGTGATTCATCATTAATTATTGAATCCAATGCCGATTTGCTGGATGCAATTTCTCATTTGTCAGAACATATCAAGGTTGTCGTTATGGAGGATTCAGCACCAGGAACTTGTATTATTGAACTGCCAGATCAAATTATTGATGCTAGTGCAAACACCCAGTTGGAAAATATCAGGGGGATTATGAAGAGCGTTGGTACTCTCGGAGGGAATAACATTGTTTAATGAATTGGTGGATGTTATCAAACGCACAAATACCATTAGCCATATCGGGAAAATTGAAAATATTGTTGGAATGGCAATCGAAGCATCCGGCAGAAAAGCCAGTATTGGCGAAATCAGTATGATCTATAACGAAAATGAGAAAAGACAAATCATGGCTGAAACCGTTGGCTTTCGGGATGATCGAATTCTTTTAATGCCTTATGAAAGCATCAAGGGGGTTTCCGCAGGTACCTTTGTAAAAAATACAAATGAGTGCTTAAAAATACCAGTAGGGGATTTTTTGCAAGGCAGGATCATTGACGCTATGGGAAGGCCGATGGACGGCTTAGGCGAAATAAAGACAAATCAATTTTTTTCGGTGGATAGTATTGCTACAAACCCACTGACCAGGCCGCCAATCCAAGAGAAAATGGAGTTTGGAGTAAGGGCTATTGATGGGTTGCTTTCCATTGGCAAGGGACAGAGAATGGGCATTTTTGCAGGTAGTGGTGTAGGTAAGAGTACCTTGCTAGGTATGATTGCAAAAAACGTTAAAACAGATATAAACGTCATAGCACTGGTGGGAGAAAGAGGACGAGAAGTGCGTGAATTTATTGAACGTGACTTGGGTGAGGAAGGGCTAAAACGTTCAGTTTTAGTCGTTGCAACCTCAGATCAGTCCGCCATGCTGCGTATGAAATGTCCTTTGGTGGCCACAGCCATTGCCGAATATTTTAAGAATCAAGGAAAGGACGTTCTTTTAATGATGGACTCCCTAACGCGATTTGCTATGGCACAGCGAGAGATTGGACTAGCTATCGGTGAGCCACCAATTGCTAGGGGATACACACCATCGATTTATGCGGAGATGCCAAAACTACTGGAACGAACAGGTAATTTTAAGGAAGGCTCTATTACTGGCATCTACACTGTACTTGTTGAAGGAGATGATACCAATGATCCTATCGCAGATACAGTAAGAGGTATTATTGATGGACACATTGTGTTGTCCAGAAAGTTGGCCAATAGCAATCATTTTCCTGCAATTGATGTAAACGCAAGTATATCAAGACTAATGAGTTCTATTGCAGAGCAGCACCACCTTTCTTTGGCATCCCGATTAAGGGATATCCTTAGCATTTATGAAAAGAACGAGGACTTGATCTCTATTGGTGCCTATAAGCATGGTACAAACCCAAAGTTGGATTTTGCTGTTTCTAAGATTGATAAAATCAATGGGTTTTTAAAGCAGGGTGTAGATGAGAAAATTTCCTTTGAACAAACACTGAAGCAGATGGAGGAAATTTTAAAGTAAATGCTGGCGATTTATTATGTGGGTGATAAAATGAAAAAGTTTAGTTTTCAGCTTGAGTCGGTAATGAATTTTAAAAATCAACGCTTAGACAGTAAGAAGGCTGAGCATGCAAAAATAGTTGCAATGGTCAATGATCAAAATGATAAAATTAACAACCTTTTAGAAAAGTTTAAGGGCGTTAATCATGAATTTAATGCAAAAAAGATAGCGGGTATCGCCATTATTGACGCTATGGAATATTCTGGATTTTTGTATAAGCTTGAGATTGAAATACAGCAAGCAAAACGCTATTTGGAGGAGCTTAAGCATAAGGAAGAGTTAAAACGAGCAGAAGTGGTAGAGATTAAGGTTGAAACTTCAACGTTAGAAAAACTAAAGGAAAAAAAACTGGAGGTTTATAATAAAGAAGTGCAAAAAAGTGAAGAGTTGTACATAGAAGAGTTTGTTTCCAGAAATTTGTGATGAGGAATAGTTTAAACTAAAAACATATATAAAAAACCCCCTTTCACATCAGTGGAAAGGGGATTTTTAACATTGTTGTTTGTAATAAAAAACCTCCTAGAAAATAGGAGGTAAAATTGCGGAGGCCAGATTTGAACTGACGACCTTCGGGTTATGAGCCCGACGAGCTACCGGACTGCTCCACTCCGCGATAAAATAAAATATATCAAACGATATGTTCTATTATAGACCTTTTAGATAGGTTTGTCAATAAAACATTGTCGCAAATTTCACACCCCATCTTTAAATTTCGACTCTAACTTACCTTTTCTGTCTTTCCAATCCGGCATTCGTGCACTTAAAAAAGCATAAAACTCCTCGCTGTGGTTCTTATGCAAGAAGTGGGCAAGCTCATGCAAAACAACCTGTTCGATACAATCTTCAGAGGATTTCATCAATTGTAAATTTAAGCGAATGGTGTTTCCCTCAGTGGTGCAACTCCCCCAAAGAGTTTTCATATTTCTAACTTGAATTGTGGGACGCTTAATGCCGTAGGGCGCAACCAAAGGGTAAATATGATCCATTACTTTTTCAAATTTTAGGTATGCTTGCTGTTTTAGCCAAAGTAGATATTCATCACGCAATGCATTTTCTGTGGTGCTGTTGCTTGTCATTTGAATTTTGTCATCCTGGATTTCTATATGGGAGGAACCCTTTGATAAGACCAACTGATATGGTTTTCCGAGGTAGTAAAGGGTTTTGCCTTCATAAAATCCTGTTGGCGGTAAATTTTGGCGTAACTTTTCGATCTCAGCCAAGTGGGTAATGATCCAAAGGGACTTTGATTCCACAAAATCTTGGATTACAGTAAGAGGTACTTTTTTTGAGGCTGAGACTACTACTTTTCCATGCTTGTTCACACGGAGGTTAATATATTTAACATCTTTACGAATTAGTTCAAATTCTAATTCGATGCCTTCATATTGAATTGTGTGTGTTGACATGAAAACGCTCCTTCATAGTAAATTCTATTTTATATTTTACACATATAAAATAGAATTGTCCAGAGTTGGAAATTTATTCAATTTATGCATTAAATATTTATATATTCATAAATAAATGGTTAAGGAATAAAAACAATAAAAAAAATTCATATATAGTAAAAAATGAAAAAAACAATATGTTACACCTTTGAGTGATATATTCATTTTCGCATGCGAATTAATTAAAAATTTAAATAATAAAATCATTAAAGTCGAATAAAGCATTAAAAAAATTAATTAGATACAGGGATAAGTTATAAAACTATGAATTTTGCATTGTATTATGCATTGACATATGGTAAAATAAGTTTTGAATATAAATGTAATTACTTGCATAAAGGCATAAACAAAAAATAAGGAGATGAGCAAATGAAAAAGAGACTGGCAACATTAACAGCTTTGGCTGTGACTGCAATGATGGCTTTTACGGGTTGTGGTGGTGGAAACAGCAGCGACGATCAGGCTGCTGGCGGTGCAGAGGGCAATTCGGGAAGTGCAGCACAATTAACGTTAGGTACTGGTGGCACAACGGGTACATACTACGCAGTTGGTGGCACAATGTCCACAGTTCTTAACAATGCCATGGAAAACGTAAGCCTGAAGGTTGTTTCTACAGGTGCATCCAAAGCAAATATTTTAGATATTGACGAAAAGATTTCCGACATTGCAATTGTCCAGAATGACGTAATGTATTATGCATTTAACGGTACAGACCTTTTCCAATCAGATGGTTCCTTTGATACTTTCTCAGCAGTTGCTGGTATCTATGATGAAACATGCCAAATTATTGCTGGGCCCGGCATCACCAGTATTGCCGATTTAAAAGGCAAGACAGTAAATGTTGGTGATGCAGGTAGTGGTGTTGAATTTAATGCGACACAGATTTTAGCTGCTTATGGCATTGACATAAATAAAGATATCAACAAAGTAAACGGTAGCTTTGGTGATGCGGCAGATTCCATTAAAGATGGAAAGATTGATGCTGCATTTATTACAGCTGGTGCACCTACAACTGCAGTTGTAGACTTAGCAATTTCCAAAGATATTAATTTATTGGCCATTGATGATGAACATGCAGAGACTTTGATGGCAGAATATCCTTTCTATACAAAGACAATTATTCCAGGGGGAACTTACTCTTGTGTACCTGATGATGTTCAAACTTTAAGCGTACGTGCAACCTTAATTGCCGGTAACGAATTAACAGAAGATACTGTTTATGAGTTGACTAAAGCACTCTTTGACAATAAAGATGCCCTTGCAAACAGCAACGCAAAGTTTGCAGAGTTGGACGCAAACGCAGCAGTACAGGGTATTTCCGTTCCTTTCCACCCCGGTGCTGAGAAGTACTTCAAAGAAATTGGTGTTCTTAGCTAATTGTTGGATTACATCAGTTTAACCTACAAACAGGTAGTTGTCATAGTGGTTGCAATAATAATGGTTATTATTGCAACTACTATTTTTCATATGAACCATACAGGAGATTGCCTGATGTTGCGGAACGGGAGAACAGGCAAGATTCTCGCAAGTTACCCCATGGAAGAAGGCGGGGAATTTTCTGTGCGATTCATACATTCTGTCAATAAATCTACAGTAGAGGATAGATACCGAATTGACGATGGTGAGATAGTTGTATATGAGACAGTATATTATAACTTTGGAGCAGGGGTACAAACAGAGTTGGGTGAGGGACAGACATTAACTTATGGGGATGATGGGTCTATGATTATTTCGGGGTTTCATAAGCCGATTTCGGATCTTTCATACAATGTTAGCCCTGTATATGACCATATATTACGGATAAATGGAGAGGAAGTCAGTCTGCGCCAATTATGTGGCAAAGATAGGTTCGTCTCCTTCAGCTATGAAAGGGGAAAGAAGTAACATAGGGGAGATTTTTGACAATTTTGAGTAATGTAATAGATGCTTAGAGAAAAACTTTGGTTCACAGATTGATAAGAGGAGGAGGAAAACGGGTGTTTAAGAAGAAAGCTGAAGATTCCTTAGAAAACACAACGGCTATGCATGCAGAAGAAAATGGTGCGGATTTAGAAGCTGTTATGAAGAAGTATGATAGAGAAGCAAATACACGCCATTTTGAAGGAATGCCAAAAGTGATTGTACGTTGTATGTTAATTGGTTTCGCCTTATTTATGATATATATGAACCTATTTTCAACATGGGGAGAGCAAATCAGACGATGCTTATTCTTGGGAATGGTAATCTTATTGGTATTTACTATTTATCCCAGAAGAAAAGGTGTGACTCACAAAACCAATTTTATACCTTGGTATGATTGGATTTTGGGAATCGCTGGATCAGCCAGCTTTTTCTACTACGTTGTGAATTTTAACGAGATTATTCAAAAGGCAACGAGAATTGGTCAAGTTGAAGTTGTTGTGGGCATTATTGGAATTCTGGTATTAACAGAAGCCTGCCGCCGTGTGACAGGTATTCCAATTATTGTAGTTGCAACTGCATTTGTAATTTATGCATTTTCCACGGGACTACCCCTTAGACGAATTATTTACAATTTGTTTTATACTACAACTGGTGTAATTGGGGTACCTATTGGTGTATGTTCTACTTTTATCGTGTTATTTATTATTTTTGGGGCTTTCTTAGAGGCTACGGGTATATCCAACTTCTTTATCCAATGTGCTAACTCCGTTGCCGGAGCCAGCTCAGGGGGGCCCGCAAAGGTCGCTGTTATTTCTAGCGCACTATGTGGCATGGTGTCTGGTAGCTCTGTCGGCAATACAGTTACAACGGGTAGTGTAACTATTCCTATGATGAAAAAGACTGGTTATCCTGCTGAGTTTGCTGGTGCAGTTGAGGCGGCAGCATCAACCGGTGGGCAGATTATGCCACCTATTATGGGAGCCGCAGCATTTTTGATGGCGGAAATGTGTGGCGTAGAATATGCAAGTATCATTCAAAAGGCTATTTTGCCGGCTTTCTTGTATTTCTCAGGGATTTTTCTAATGGTTCATTTCAAAGCTAAAAAATTAAAATTAATGGGCATTCCCAAAGATGAACTACCTAAATTTAGCCATCTATTCAAGAATATATACTTGTTATTGCCTTTGGTAGTATTAGTGTATATGATCATTGATGGGTATACAATGTCTCGATCTGCAATTTTTGCAACCTTGGTGGCAATTGCTGTAAGTATGTTTAACAAAGAGAACCGTATGACCGTAGATGGGTTTTTCACAGCATTGGAAAATGGTGGTAAAGGAACCCTTTCCGTTGCTGCTGCTTGCGGTATGGCGGGTATTATTGCTGGCGTTGTTAGTATGACAGGATTAGGGCAGATTTTTATTTCTGGTATTGTTTCTATAGCGGGGAATAACTTAATCATTGCATTAATGCTGACAATGGTGTGCTGTATCATTCTGGGTATGGGTGTGCCTACGACAGCAAATTACATTATTATGGCAACAACCTGTGCGCCTATTTTGATTACAGGTATGAATATGGATATTATTGCTGCCAATATGTTTGTTTTCTATTTTGGTATCGTGGCTGATATTACACCTCCTGTTGCGTTAGCGGCATATGCAGGTTCTGCAATCGCAGGTGCCAATCCTATGAAAACTGCTTTTAATGCAACGATGCTTGCAATTGCAGCATTTATAATTCCTTATATATTTGCTTACAACGAAGCATTGTTGTTTATTAATACAACACCATTACAGGTAATTCAGGTTGTTATTACTTCCTTTATTGGAATGTTCTCCATTTCAGCAGGTATGATTGGGTATATGTTTAGAGATCTAAAGCCTATTGTTCGTATTATTTGTATTGCATGCGGCTTGATGTCCATACACCCAAGTATGGCCACAGACGTAATCGGTGTTACAGCGTTTGCAGCAATCGTAGCATGTCAGCTACTAGCAAACCGCAAAGGAGCTAAGGCGGTGGCATAAAAGGTATAAATATTTTAGCGAGTAGCAATGCTACTCGCTTTTTTTATGAATTAGGAGCAAAAAATTTAGGAGCAAAAAATCAGCAGATAATGGATCGAGATAAATGGTATAGTAATTTGGCGATTGATAATAAAAATCTTTTATACAATTAAATAAAAACAAAATAAAAATTATTTTATCTTTTTTATATAGAAATTTGATAAAATCCATATATATGCTGTTTTTGGTGGGTGGAACAGTTAACAGAGGGACGTAGTGGGGCTAGATGAAAATAGGAACTCATTGTGCACCAAGGGTTATTAGGTATAGTGGGATTGCCATAGTTGCCACTTATTTTTTCTATAATTTTTACTATTTATTCCATAAAGAATCCCAAGAACTTAAGGTGGCATCTAGGGCAACAATGAGCATAAACCACTTTGGTGGTAGTGCCCATTGGGACTATGATTCATATCCCTATTTTGCTTTTGAAAATAAATAGAATGCAATGGTGTTGAGAGCAAATGGAAAAAGAAAACGGGTAAGATGACATATCAGAATAATTGACGATAGGAGTAGATGGTTTTGCAAACGTAAATTACTAATTTGGGTATGGCTTTGGACATTTTGTGATGAAAGAGGTCCAAGGAATATATTGAAAAAGGTATCGAAAGGAGATGTCGTTGCCTATGTGAAAGGAGATGAGTTTCTCGTTTATATAGACATGGATGAGTCTACCATGGTTGGAGAAACAAGAAGAAAATGAAACGAGTTGTTGCGCCAGGAGTTTGCGGTGGCTTGCCGTAATTTCTGCATAACGGCAAGTGTTGTTTGTTTTAGCATTGTTGTTGAATAGAAAATTTTAGAAATGGCACCGATAAGCTGCTTGGGGTATGCACAGAAATAGAAACAATAGAGACAATAGCCGATGTTTGTACAAAGAAAATTTGGACATATATACATAAGACCTTTTGGTAAATGAATTTCATCCTGCCAAGAGGTTTTTTATAACTAATGCTCTGTTTATTTTTTCGAAATCAAATATATGACGCAGAAATAAGAGGAAAACTAGTTTTTTTAGTATGGAATTTTTATAAATGCAATATAAATAGACTAAATGAGACAATTACTAAGTAATAGAAGGGGGAAGTTCAATGTGTAACAAAAAGGTCGCTGGGTTATTCTTCGTTTTGTTGTCGTTAGGCGTTGGGGCATTGTCGGGGTTTTTGAATATGGGGGCCATGAGCCAGTACCAGGCTTTAAACCAGCCACCTCTATCCCCTCCTTCATGGGTTTTCCCTGTAGTGTGGACTATTCTTTATATCCTCATGGGCATTGGTGCAGCTATCGTTTATTGCTCTGATGATTCTAAAAAAAAGGAAGCTTTAAAAACATTTTTTATTCAGCTTGCATTTAATTTCTGTTGGAGTTTCTTTTTCTTTACCTTCGAGTGGAGGTTTTTTGCCTTTGTTTGGCTGATTGTATTACTGCTTTTGGTTTTAGCAATGGTGAAAGATTTTTGGGAGATTTCACCCCTTGCCGCCAAATTACAAATTCCCTATGTGATATGGCTTTGTTTTGCAGCATTTTTAAATTTTGGGACTTGGTGGTTGAATCGTTAAAAGGAGAGGGTTTCCGTAATTTTTACACAGAGGAGTCTTTTTTGCAATGAGAAAAATTTGGGGTAATGGTAATGCAAGAGTATCTTTGCAGTACTTTCTCGTGAAGTAAATTTCATGATTTAAGTTATTGCGCTAAAAAGCAATTGGTTATATTATATTTTAAAATAAAAACCTCTTTTGCCATAGGCAAAGAGGTTTTGTTTTGCGTGTTATTTTTTAGATAATTTTCTGTTTAAGCTAGCAGTCATTTTTTCTGTAATGGATTTTTTCTTTTTATCTTCCAAATTCATGCCTGTAATACCAATAATATACATTCCTGCCAAATCAACCTTGATGCTTTTTTTTACGGGAAGCACATTATAAACGGGTTTATCACAAATAAGTGTGGTAATCTGAGGTCCGATTTTTGCACGAACCAAATTTGCTTTACGCATTTTAGTGGTTTTAGGCATTTGTTCATATACGGCTTTGGGCAAATTAGAAGGAGAGGGCTTTTCTTGTTTTTTGTCAATGACAAAAATTTGTACAGTCGTGCGGTTATTTTCAATAAAGTCCTGTGCCTGAATCATTTTGCGCATACTTTTTTTATTAATATAGTATAAAACGGCAAGAATGATGGCTAACACCACAAGAATAATAATCAATACATCTGAAAAGTTCACTAATAGTTCCTCCTTAATTTTACGCAAAATACAAATTTGCGTATTTGCTTTGATACTTGTTCTATTCTAACATTGTTTTCGATTTTAGGGAAGTAGGAAAAGTTAAAATTTCACTTTTTTTCAAGTGGTCATGCCTTGCATACTTTTGGAAGAATATAGTATACTACAATAAACTTGGTGTAGGAGAGGGGAGAGTCTTTCATGAGTACACAGGTTCTTACAGTGATGGCATATTTGGCATTGGTTATTTTAGTGATTAACGTATTTCTCGCTAGCTTGATGGTTTTTTTTGAACGAAGAAATCCTGCAAGTACATGGGCGTGGTTGTTAGTCTTGTTTTTCATACCGATTTTCGGTTTCTTGATATATTTGATTTTTGGGAAAAATGGGAAGCAGGAGAAGATGTTCCGCGAAAAAGAGGAATATGATCAAAAGGTATATTTTAAGTATTTATTTCATGATCGTCACTCCATAGAAAAAATTCAGCGACAAAAGGCATTGATTGAAAGCCGTGGCAGATTGGTTGAGGCTGAATACTTGACGGATTTAGCATATTTGCATTTAAACTCTGGCAATTGGATGACTTTCAACAATAAGGTAACTGCATTTAGTAGAGGCAGGGATAAATTTGAAGCTTTGGTTCGGGATATACGCAAAGCCAAAAAATTTATTCATTTAGAATATTATATTTGGCGTGGAGACAAGCTAGGCGGGCGCTTATTAGAAGAACTGATTAAGAAGGCAAAAGAGGGCGTAGAGGTACGCCTTTTGTATGACGGAATGGGGAATTCATCATTGCCCAAAAGATATTTTGCAAAGCTACATGAGGCGGGAGGCTTTACAGCGGCATTCTTGCCCCCGTTTATTGTGCGCCTAAATTACCGCAACCATAGAAAGCTATGTATCATTGATGGCCAGGTAGGCTATATTGGCGGATTTAATGTTGGGGATGAATATTTAGGGATTGTAAAACGATATGGTCCTTGGAGGGATACACACCTTCGTTTTGAGGGGGATGCTGTTGACCAGATGCAAATTCGCTTTATTATGGATTGGAACTTTACTGCAAAAAGTGGTGCCGTAGCCCTAGAGGATAAATATTTTCCAGAGAGAGATCAATGGGATGGTGTCGAAACCCAAATTGTTTCTAGTGGACCTGATACGCAATGGAAAAATATCCGTAATGGGTACTTTAAGATGATGAATGAGGCGGAGGATCATATTTATCTGACTACACCATATTTCGTTCCCGATGATGGGATTTTTGAAGCTTTAAGGGTTGCTGCCTTATCAGGCATTGATGTGCGTATCATTATTCCGGGTAACCCGGATCATATTTTTGTGTATTGGGCAAGCATGTCTTATTTAGGAGAGCTTTTAGAGGCTGGCGTACGCTGCTATCAATATGAAAAAGGATTTATCCATGCAAAAACGTTATGCATAGATGGTTTGGTGGCATCTGTGGGCACTGCCAATATGGATGTTAGAAGTTTCGATTTAAACTTCGAGGTGAATGCGTTTATGTTTGATGCTGGATTAACCAGATCATTGGAGGCAGATTTCTTGCGGGATTTGGAAAGCAGCGTTGAAATAACAAAGGATTGGTATTATAGAAGGAAATGGTGGTTTAAGGTGAAAGAAGCAGTGGCAAGGTTGATATCGCCTATGCTTTAAGGAAGTGGGGGAAGTTGAAGTGAAGCAATTTGGTTACGAGGAGAGCCTAAAAATCTCTTATTTTCAAATAGACGGTAATATGGTTATGACACCTGCGGCATTGTTTTCCGATTTGCAGGAGGTGGCAATTAATCATTCAGACGCTTTGGGATATACTGTGGATTATTTGTCGGGGAAACAATTAGGTTGGGCAATCATTAATTGGCACCTGCAAGTAGAGAGGATGCCTAAACTAGGAGAAAAGATTACCATCCAAACCTGGAGTGAAAAATGTAGAAGAATGCAGGCCATCAGATGTTTTTATGTGCTGGATGAAAAGGAAGATATCATCATTAAAGGAACTTCCAGATGGATATTTATGGATTTGGAAAAGCGAAAACCAACGAATATACCTGACGAAATGACTGCACGTTATCATTCGGGACAAGAATCGGCGATTCCTGGGGAGAAATTCATCATGCCTAAGGAGAATGTGAATGAAAGGGCTTCCATCCGATCACTGCTTATAACCAGAAGAGACACAGACACCAATGGCCATGCAAATAATGTGAAATATTTAGAGTGGGCTATGGATGATGTGCCAGATGAGATTTACGATGAAATGCAGTTGGCAGATGTACGCATTGTTTATCGAAAAGAGTGCGTAAGAGGCGATGAAGTGGTTATGAAAACCTATATCCATGATATGGAGGACGGCAAAGAGGTTTTAACTTTTATCACGGATAAGGGGCAAATGGTTTTGGCAGAGGTGGCAACTCTTTGGCAGTAAAAGCTAAAATAAGCTGAGATGGGGCATAAAACATCCAAATCAAGGTGGGCTGTGGTGTGGTAAAGTAGCCCATTGCAACAAAAACATCGCAACAGATGAAAAGGAAAAGACCTAAAAGGTATAGCTCAAAATAGGGTTGTGCCTTTTTTTGCTTCCATAGATCAAACGCAATAGTAACATGCACACAAAACAAGAGTGCGTAAATGGTACCTATAACGGGTAGAGGAAAGATTAGAAAAAAAAGCAAAAAGAAAAATAGATTGTACGAAGCCTTCTTTTGTATAAAAAAATGAATATAAAAGAGCTGAACAAGACAAAAGAAATAGACCCCAATTTTATAAAATGGAGTAAATAGTAGTATGCCATCGCTAATAATTGTGCAAAAGGTTGCTTTGGGCACACCATAACGAAGAGCGGGGAAAATGCAGAGGCATATTATAAGAAAACGTAAAACATCAATATGTTGGCGCTGATTACAAAAAATCAGGAAATTATATAATAGTAGAAAAATAATAAACACAATCCAGTCTGCCTTTTTCATAAAATGCACCTCAGGTTTATGTTGCCCAAAAAAAACTAGGACATTCTTGAAAGAGAATGTCCCAAAGTTTTTGTGGTTCCTGTGGTCGATTTTTGATTCAATTAAAGTACAAGGATTTGTACTTTGAGTGAAAAAGCATTGCCAGTTCGAAAGATTTTTTAAATTTTTGATAACCGTTTTCGCTTAACAAGTCGAAGAATGCCTAAGAAGATGATGGACAACAATGTAACAAAAGCAGAAAGAAATGAAAGTGGGATTAGCGCGAAGGGCTCCACCAATGTTCCATCTGAAGCGACATAACTTCCAATCAGTTGATAAGCAACAATACAACCCATGCAGGATAGTGCAGAAATAACCATGACCCCAATTAGAAAAGCGATAAGCTTATCATTTTTCCAATGTTTTGAAATGTTTTTAATCACATTAATATCCTCAATTTGATTTTCTACATAGATATCCGCCGACATAAGTTCTAGTTCGTGTCTGCAGTTTTTGCAGGTTTTGAAGTGATCTTCCACCAACTTTCGGCTATCTTCGCTGCATACATTGTCATAATATAATGGGAGTAAATCCTGAATGATTTCACAGGTTATTTTCATAATGCATTCTCCTTTAATTTTATTTTTGCACGATGGTATGTGATTCTTGCCCAGCTCTCGGTTTTTTGAAATATTTCTCCAATTTGGGCAAAAGATAATTCCCCGAAAATGCGTAAAGTAAAGACCTCTTTATATGGCTCTTGTAGGTTATGGAGGGCTTTATGGATTTGTATGGCTGATTCCTTGGTTAGAAATTGTTTTTCTATGTTTTCGTTGTTTGAAACATTTTCTGAATCTAGAGATTGATTTAGCCGCTGTTCTTTTCGTAAATATGAGAAATAGGTATTTTTTGCTATTTGGCATAACCAAACATATAATTTACAATTACCATCAAAGCTTTCGATACCTTTTAATGCCTTAAAGAAAGTCTCTTGGGTAATTTCCTCAGCAATAAATTTATTTCTACTCAGGCATAGGGCGTATCTGTAAACATCTTTAAAGTATTTGTCGTATATTTCGTTGAACTCTGGCACGATTTCACCTCGCTTTCATACATATGACTCTGTATTTTCAATTTCGTTACAAAAAAACGAAAAAATATTTCAATATATCATAAATCGTTTTGATGATTTGGTAAAATTCCTCCATCCTGGTAATGGTTATAGCCATAAATCAGGATTGTCATAAATAGAAACAAAAAATAGCCATAATTACAGATTAGTGTAATTATCGCTATTAGATGTTTTCTTTATGCTTCTTGTCAAAATGTTTTACCAAGATGACAAATGCAAGGCACGTTTCTAAGCAACAATAAGCTTTTGCTATCCCAATTATTTTGGTTAGTGGGCAGCAAAAATTATATGGTTGCTTCTAATTTTTTGCGCATTTCTTCAATCTGGCTATCTGTTAAATCCATTGGTTTATAGGCAATGCGAATGCCATCATTTTCATAGCGAGGTATTAGATGCAAATGAAAATGGAATACTGTCTGTCCTGCAACTGTACCGTTATTCTGCATTACGTTTAAGTGTTCAAAGCCTAAAACAGATTTCATTTGTTTTGCTATTTTCGTTGCAAGGGCAAAAAGGCGACCTGCCAGATCAGGATCAATTTCAAAAATATCTGCAGAATGCTTTTTTGGTAGGATTAAAACATGACCTTCGTTTGCAGGGAATCTGTCTAGAATCACTTTGAATTCTTCATTTTCATATATGGTTGCAGACGGAATATCCCCGTTTATAATTTTACAAAAAATACAGTCGCTCATGACAGTTCATCCTTTCGATATGGTTTTACATCAGTATATCACGAAAGGATAGGCTTGCCCAGTATTAGCGAGAATAATATTTCGAAAACAAATAAGTCAGAGCGTTGCTATGGCTCATTTTATCGGAGGATATTTCAAAGAAGATATCTCTGAGCTCTTGTGTGGGCATTGTTAAATGCAGGGTGCGATAAAAATCCCCGTTATCAATTTCTAAAAGCAAAGTGTCTTCAAGTAGCTCCTGTCCAGAAAGGGTGGGTGGATTGCCTTTTGGTATAGCCTCATCCTTTTGATTGGTAATGAGATAATAAGCCTCCTTGATTTGATTCATGTGTTTTAGCTCATCCAAATACATTGCTTTTAAAATGTTTACAGAATCTGCCATCCTTGCGTCAGTCATTAGGGATGCAAAGCGTTCTGCTAAATCAGCGTTCTCTTGCTGAGCCATATACAAAATTTCTAAAAGGCGACGATCTTCTGCTAAAGTGGCAACTTGATTTTCTTTAGCTTTTTCTTTCATTTCCAGAGAGGTTTCATACAGTTTGGTATTTTTGTTATATGGATACATTGGTCAGGCTCCTTTTTCTTTTTTGTATCATCTTATGCGAAAAAGTTTGTTTTCTTGCCTGAAAGGGCATAAAATATATGTGGATAGAGAAAAGGATTTCTGCTAAGCTATAAATAAATAACAAAAAGAAAGAATAAAGGTGGGAAAACCATGAAAAAAATCGTTTTAACTGGCGGTGGTACTGCGGGGCATGTAACCCCCAATTTGGCATTATTACCATTTTTAAAAGATGAAGGATGGGAAGTTATTTATATCGGCTCAGACAAAGGAATTGAACGAAGCCTGATCGAGGCAGAAGAAATTCCGTATTATAGTATTCCTACTGGGAAACTGCGCCGTTATCTTTCAAAGGAGAATTTTAGCGATATGTTTCGGGTTGTAAAAGGGGTAACTGAGGCGAAAAAACTAATAAAAGAGTTGAGGCCAGACTTGGTTTTTTCCAAAGGGGGATTTGTAGCAGTGCCTGTTGTTTTGGGGGCAAACGCAAACAACGTGCCTGTTATTATCCATGAATCAGATATAACCCCGGGATTGGCCAATAAAATAGCAATGCCGTGGGCAAAGATAATTTGCACCACCTTCCCAGAAACATTACAACATATTTCTAAGAAAAAAGGTGTGCATACAGGTTCGCCTATACGTAAGGAACTGTTTCAAGGAAAACGAGAGAGAGGTCTTGAAAAATGTGGTTTTGACGGATCAAAACCTATTCTTTTGATGATGGGGGGCTCTCTGGGAGCAGTCAAGTTAAACCAATGCCTAAGGGAGAAACTGCCCGATGTGGTAAAAAAATTTGATGTGATCCACCTTTGTGGAAAGGGAAATTTAGCAAAAAATCTATTGAACCAGAAGGGGTATAAGCAGTTTGAGTATGTATCTGCTGATTTGGCTGATTTGTTTGCAGCCACAGATTTGATTGTTTCTAGAGCAGGAAGCAACTCCATTTGCGAATTTTTGGCATTAAAAAAACCTCACTTATTGATTCCTCTTTCTAAAAAAGCCAGCCGTGGAGACCAGATTTTAAATGCGGATTCTTTTGCAAAGCAGGGGTTTGCCCGAGTTTTGCCAGAGGAGGAGATGACAGCAGAGTCTTTGTATGAAAATATAAATACACTTTATGAAAATCGTAAAAAATATATTGATAAAATGGAAAAAAGCGGTTTATCAGATGGAACACAAGGTGTTTTGCATCAGATTCGTAAGTTTTAATAAAGATTTAAGAAAAATAAATTGACACGTGTCAAGAAAAAATATAAAATGCTAAAATGTGATTTACGGAATAAACTCCGAAGCTAAAAGAATAAGGAGGATATGGCATGAAAAAACACGTTGTGTTAGTTGTTGTGGCAGCAATGATGCTTTTTGCAACAGGCTGTTCCAAAAGTGAGACAAACGGAAATAATGATACAAATGAAAGCAATGTTTCAACGGGAAGCGATTTGGTAGATTCAAATACCAATTTGCAGGCAGAAATGCCCAAGGCAGGAGATGAAATTGCTGTAATTACCACTTCTGAGGGTGTGGTTAAGATCCAGTTTTACCCTGATGAAGCCCCAAAAGCCGTGGAAAACTTTAAGTCACTGGCAAAGTCTGGTTATTATGACAGAATTACCTTTCACCGCGTCATTGAAGGGTTTATGATTCAGGGTGGTGACCCTACTGGAACGGGCACCGGTGGTGAGAGTATTTGGGGTGAAGATTTTGAAGACGAAATCTCACCTAACCTTCACTTTTATCGGGGTGCATTGGCAATGGCCAACAAAGGTCCTAACACCAATGGAAGCCAATTCTTTATTGTTCAAAATGATAAAGTGGCAGACCAAGGCATAGAAGCAATTCGTCAAACTAGAGATGAGAATGAAGAAATTGGTATTACTTTAGGGGAGGAATTTTATACATTAGACAAAATTTTTCCTGACTCTGTACTGGATTATTATACTGAACATGGTGGTAGTGTGGAACTTGAATATATCTTTGGAAAACCTTATACTATATTTGGCCAGGTCTTTGAAGGTATGGATGTGGTTGACAAAATTGCAGCAGTAGCGGTGGATGGAAAAACAAGTAAGCCACTGACAGATGTTATAATTGAAAAAGTAGAAATTGTAAACTATGAGTCACAAGGTTAATAGTTTTACGGCAAGGAGAAGAAGCGATGAAAAAGAAATTGTGGCTTGGGGCAGTTTTAATTGGTATGACTATTGGGGTAAGTGCTTGTGGAAATGAAGAAAAACAAGAGCCTGCAAGCGAAACAGCAAGTGTTACCGTTGATTTTATCAACCAAACCGGAGAAGATGTTGGGATTTTGAGAATACGTCCTACTGAGGATTATGATTGGTCTGAGAATCTACTTCAAGAAGAGGTTTGGAAACAGAATTATGAAATGCCCGTATCATTAAGCGGTGTTCTGCCTGACTTAGAAGATGGGTGGCAGGTACAGATGAAATTCCTAGATGGTACGGAAGAGACATGGAATGCCGTTGCAATTGAGGATAATACAATTGCTGTATTTTCTCTGGACAACGGATTGCCAAATGTTGAAATCGAAGCTAGTGATGATGTTCAAGGTGAAGCATCCGAAACTGGAGAAAAAGAATAAGCTTGGAGTCAAAGGGGACTGCAACGAGGGATAAAACCTGGCTTGCAGTCCCCACTTTTTTATTGGAATCAGTCTCCAAATGCTTTTTGAAAGTTCAAAAAGCATAGAAAGAAAAAGTTTAGAAGAAGTTAGCTTGATGTATGAGCAAGGCCTAACTTCAATAGCAATGGTCCTTTTTATTGGTGATAATTTGCCAGAGACGATGGGGCTTTTTCTTATTTAAAAAGCAATTGCCCATAAATTTACCAAGGCAGTGTTTTTTAGCAAACTACAATGAGGATTGGTTTAATAACTTCTGAAAAGGAGTTTTGTTAGTTACAGCAAAGATGATGGTACAAAAGAAGGAGAGAGACGATGGAAACAAAATATGTATTTGTAACTGGTGGTGTAGTTTCGGGTTTGGGCAAAGGTATTACAGCAGCATCTTTAGGTAGGCTTTTAAAATCCATGGGTTATCGGGTTAGGATTCAAAAGTTTGATCCTTATATTAATGTGGATCCAGGTACTATGAGCCCCTATCAGCACGGTGAGGTATTTGTTACCGAAGATGGAGGGGAAACAGATTTAGATTTGGGGCATTATGAGAGATTTATTGACGAAAATTTAAATCTAAAAAACAATGTAACGGCAGGCAAAATCTATTGGTCCGTCCTTCAAAAAGAGAGAAGGGGCGAATACTTAGGGGCAACGGTGCAGATGATTCCCCATATTACCAATGAAATTAAGGAGCGGGTTTATGCTGCAGGTGAAGAAGCCGAAGTTGTGATTACAGAAATTGGTGGTACCGTTGGTGATATGGAAAGCACACCGTTTTTAGAGGCGATACGACAAGTGGGTAGAGAATTAAAAAGGGAGAACTGCTTATATATTCATGTTACCCTTATTCCCTACTTATCTAAAGGAAAAGAAATGAAAACAAAGCCGACACAGCATTCCGTGAAAGAGCTTCTTTCCATTGGAATTCAGCCTGATATGATTGTGTGTCGTACGGAACGCCCAATTAGTTTGGAAATGAAGGAAAAGTTAGCGCTGTTTTGCAATGTGGATGAGGACTGCATCATTGAAAATTTGGATGCGGACAGCCTATATGAAGTTCCTTTAATGCTGATGAAAGAGGGCCTGGAAAAGACGGCATGTCGAAAGCTAGGTTTGGAAGAAAAGCCAATGAAGCTGGATGACTGGATGGAAATGTTGGAAAAAGAACGGAACCCCAGAAAAGAGGTTTCTATAGCTTTGGTTGGTAAATATGTAGAACTTCAGGATGCATATCTTTCTGTTGCAGAGTCATTGCATCACGGTGGCATTCACCATCAGGCAAAGGTAAACATTCACTGGATTGATGCCGAAAATTTAACAGCCGATAACGTAGAGGAAACATTGGCTTCATGCCAGGGTATCTTGGTTCCTGGGGGTTTTGGCACAAGGGGTCTTGAGGGCAAAATGGAGGCAATTCGTTTTGCTCGGGAAAAAGATATTCCTTTTCTGGGAATTTGCTTGGGAATGCAGTGTGCTGTGATTGAGTTTGCAAGAAATGTTTTGGGATGGGAAACAGCAAATACTACAGAAGTGGATGAAAATTCAAAATACCCTGTTATTCATTGGATGCCCAATCAAAAGGATATAAAAGATATGGGAGGAACCATGCGACTGGGGGCATATGAATGCCATATTGCTCAAGATTCTTTTGCAGAAAAAGCATATGGGACGTCGGTTGTTTGGGAAAGACATCGCCATCGTTTTGAATTTAATAATACATACCGCGATGCACTAACACAGGCGGGGCTTTCTATTACGGGGATCTCCCCAGACGGGAGACTGGTGGAGATGGTGGAGAACCATAAAAATCGTTGGTTTGTTGGGGTTCAGTTCCATCCTGAATTTAAGTCAAGACCTAATAAGCCCCATCCTTTATTCAAGGATTTTATTGGTGCTTCCCTAGCAACGAAAAGATAAAAATGTAAGAAAGTCTTAAATAATTTCTTGCTGATTTCTAAGATTTTTCTGGTAGAATGAAATAAGAAAAGGGGAAATACTCTATACTATAAGGAGGAGTTCCATAATGAATTTAGAAAAAAAAGAAAAGGTTTTGGTACTGGTTACGGCGCAGAAGAATTCTTTGAGATTAATCGACTACGGCTTTTCATTGTCATTGGCAAATGATGGGGAATTACATATTTTACATGTACAAAAGGGTAATAGTGTTTTTGAGGGTAAAGATACGCTAAAGCGCTTGCAAGAATTGGTAGACTATGGCGGTAGGTTAGGTGCATGTATCCATGTTCAATGTGATAAAGATGTGGCTGGATGCATCAAAAATTTTGTTGCAAAGGAAGAAATTACTCGTGTGATTTTGGGGGAAGCACCCCAAGAAAAGAAGCAAAAAGAATTTGGCGAGTGGGATCGTATTCTTGAGTCAATACCAGAAGAAGTAAAGATAAATGTGGTGACAAGGGAAGATGTGGAAGTTCAACGGTTGATCGTGTAAGTTCAGTGGAGGGAGTCGATTAAATCGACTCCCTATTTTGCGGTTTATACGAGGAATTTTCATTTTTTGTTGCAATCAGGGAAGAATTATATTATCATTTCAAAGAGTGGAGAAATCTGCAACTAAATAAATGCTTTTGGGATACAAAATTTTTGTTTTATAAATAGTATATCAAGACGGCATCATATGTTAATGGTACTTTTTAAACAACTTAAGTTTTAATATCTTATAAAGCCTTTTGTGATAAGTTATGAAAATAAAGGAGCGATAAGTAATGAGTTTATATGAAAGCTGGATGGAAAAGGCTTTTTCTCAAGAAGGTAGAAGTGTGGATGCAATTTGGGATGATTATTTGCCCAAGGAGCAGAGAATTTATGAATATATCATAGGTGACAAAGTAAAGTCCGTTGAGGGAACTGTAGCTGAATTGGCAGCTCGGTTTAACATGACAGCAGGAGAAATTGTTGCTTTTGTAGATGGTATCAACGAAGTGTTACCTGAAAAGTATGAGATGGAAAGCCTGCAGGAAGATTCTAAGATTTCTTTGCAGATTGACTTTGAAAAGTTGTATAAGAAAATGGTGGAGTATAAAGCAGAGCACCTTTATGCATTGCCCCAATGGGATCATGTTTTTGATGCTGATACACGTAAAAAATTTATGCTGGAGCAGAAAAACTCCCGTACAGTAATTAAAGGTGAAAAGGTCGGACGCAACGATCCTTGTCCTTGTGGTAGTGGCAAGAAATACAAAAAATGTTGCGGAGCAAACGCTTAAATAATGAAAACGAAGCTTATTAGGATTAACCCAGAAAACCCAGAACCCCTTTTGGTTGAAGAAGCGGCCAGAATTTTGAAGGAAGGCGGCCTTGTGGCATTTCCTACCGAAACAGTTTATGGCCTGGGTGGAAATGGGTTAGATAGTGAAGCTTGTAAAAATATTTATATAGCCAAGGGGCGTCCTTCGGACAACCCCTTGATTTTGCATATTTCCCAAATCAGTGAGTTGCGTCCCATTGTGCGGGAGATACCCCTGGCGGCGCAAAAACTGATGGATGCTTTTTGGCCAGGACCTCTTACCATGATTTTTCCGAAGTCACAAATTGTGCCCTTGACCACAACCGGAGGGTTGGATACGGTAGCAGTGCGTTTTCCCTCTCATCCAGTGGCTAAGGCAATCATACGGGCTACGGGCTTACCAATTGCTGGGCCAAGTGCCAATTCTTCAGGGAAACCAAGCCCAACAAGGGCATCCCACGTTGAGTTTGATTTATCAGGGAAGATTGACATGATTGTTGATGGAGGTGCGGCTGAGTGGGGCTTAGAATCAACCATTGTTGATGTTACAGGCGAGGTGCCTGTGATCTTGCGTCCCGGAGCTATTACGAAGGAAATGATGGAATCCGTGGTAGGTGAGGTGATGATCGATCCTGCTATTTTAACGAAGCCATCGGATGACTTGAAACCAAAGGCCCCAGGTATGAAATATACGCATTATTCCCCAAAGGCAAAGGTAACTTTGGTAAAAGGGAATACAGAAGCTGTTATATCAAAAATCAATGAACTATGTGTGGATGAGCGGGTGCAAGGAAAGAAAACTGGGGTTATGGCTACGGAGAAAACAAAGGGATGCTATCATGCAGATGTCATATTATCTTTGGGTGATAGAGACAAACTCGAGGAAATTGGTGCTAATTTATTTAAGCTCCTTCGCAAGTTTGATTACCTTGGGGTAGATACTGTTTTTTCTGAGGTATTTCCAGAAGAAGGCGAAGGCTTGGCGATTATGAACCGTTTGAATAAAGCAGCTGGATATTACCGAGTTGAAGCGGAGGAAGCAAAATAAAAAATAAGGAGAGACCATTATGTTAGCTTTAGGTTGTGATCACGGCGGCTATCCGCTTATGTTAGAGGTAATTAAATATTTAGAGGATCAAAATATTCCATTTAAAAACTTTGGGACTTTTTCTGAAGCATCTGTGGATTATCCTGAATTTGCAAAATTGGTTGCTCACGCGGTTGCTGATGGTGAATGTGAACAGGGAATTTTGATTTGTGGTACAGGTATTGGAATTTCTATTGCTGCCAATAAAGTAAAGGGCGTTCGTGCAGCCCTTTGTGGAGATGTTTTCTCAGCAAAAGCAACAAGGGAGCATAATAATGCCAATATTCTTGCTTTAGGTGCCCGTGTAACAGGGGCAGGCTTAGCGCTGGAAATTGTGAAGGCTTTTTTGGAAACGCCGTTTTCCAATGATGAACGTCATATAAGAAGAATTAACCAAATTGAAGACTGAAGAGAAAGAAGGAACGAAGATGAGCAAATTATTCGTATCTGAACATCCTATGATTCAGAGCAAAATGGCCATGTTAAGAAACAAAGACACAGGATCAAAGGAATTTCGTGAAATCATCGGTGAAGTTGCTATGCTTTTGTGTTACGAAGCAACCAGAGACTTGCCTTTGACAGAGGTGGAAGTGGAAACACCTGTTGCATTGGCACAGTGCCGCACCATTGATACAAAACTGGCTATTGTACCCATCTTGAGAGCAGGAATTGGTATGACAGATGGTTTGTTAAACTTAATGCCCAATGCTAAGATTGGACATATCGGTTTATACCGTGACCCCGAAACACTGAACCCCGTTGAATATTACTGTAAATTGCCTTCCGATGTAGAAGAAAGAACAGTTTTCTTAACAGACCCTATGCTGGCTACAGGTGGCACTGCAGAAGCGGCTATTGGTTTTTTGAAAGACAGAGGTGTAAAAAACATCATTATGCTTTGTATTCTTGCGGCTCCTGAAGGTGTAAAAAGAATTCAGGAAGTGCATCCTGATGTTGATATTTATGCTGCGGCATATGATGGCACATTGAATGACCATGGCTACATTGTTCCCGGCTTAGGCGATGCTGGCGATAGAATTTTTGGTACAAAATGAATATAGAAAAATAAGTTGAGAGGGGTTTTTTAAAGTCCCCATTTTCCTGTATAGGGAGTTTCTCCCGGTCGTTAGGAGAGGATTTTTGGATGCAACATAATTGGTTATTATATATAGCGGCTTTTGCAAGTGCATTTGCGATTACGCTAGTAACAACTCCCCTTGCAAAGTGGATTTCTATAAAGTGCGGAGCAATCGATTATCCAAAGGACAGAGGTGTCCATAAAAAACCTATGCCCAGGATGGGTGGCGTAGCTATCGTGCTGGGTTTTACCATTACGGTTTTAATGGTATTCTATTTTGACAAAGGAATGAGTACAAAGCAGTTCATTGGCTTTCTTACAGGCGCCCTATTGATTGCAGGCTTAGGTGTTTTGGATGACATGAAAAACTTACCTGCAAAGTTAAAATTTTGTGTGCAGATTGTAGCAGCTCTCGTTGTCATTTTTTCAGGTACCCAAATTCAGGTGGTTCTTTGGCCTGTTACGGCCGCGTTACAGAAATTTAGCATTCCTATTACATTAATCTGGATTGTTGGCGTTACCAATGCAGTTAATTTAATAGATGGATTGGATGGCTTAGCGGCTGGTGTTTCTTCCATTGCAGCTTTAAGCTTAATGGTGCTTTGCATCATGACCGGCAGTAATACAGCCGTTGTTTTAACCGCCGCTCTTGCTGGCGCATGCCTCGGTTTTTTACCTAGAAACTTTAACCCTGCCGAAATATTTATGGGGGATACAGGTTCTACCTTTCTTGGTTTTGTTTTGGCGGTTACCAGTATTCTAGGGGTATTTAAGGGCTACGCTCTATTGGCTGTAAGTGTTAGCGTGTTGTGCTTAGGATTGCCGGTATTTGATACCATTTTTGCCATGCTTCGTCGTATGGCAAAGCATCAGCCAATTATGCAGCCAGACCGTGGGCATTTGCACCATCGTTTGATTGACAGGGGTTTTACACAGAAGCAGGCCGTGTTGATTTTATACGCTGTGAGCCTGTTCTTAGGATGCTTGGCGATTTTTATTTCTTTTAAAGATTCCAGGATTATTGTGGTTGTATTGCTAACAGTAATTTTATTGAGTTTTATTATTTATTATTTTAATGTTCATGTAAAACATAAAAGTAAGTAAAAAAAGGCTGCCCAAAGACAAAATGCGTCGAAGGCAGTCTTTTCTTAACGGCTAGAACATGTTATACTTAAAGTTACAAAATGATGGATAGAAGGGAGGGTACATATGGCGAAAGAAATTTATCTATCAAGCGAATTTGTGGAGAAGGAACTCCCATTGGCACCGCCGTTGTATGTTTCTATCTACTTGATGACAAAATCCTTAGAAGGTGCAGATGCGGCTAGGATTGCTGATAAGCTGAATATCTTGGAAAGCGATGTTGTTCGTGCATGGCAATATTGGAAAGATAGAGAGTTGGTTAAGTCTGCAAAACCCCAACAAAATCCTGTGTATTTAGCCCAAAGGCCTGAATATGGTACAGCGGAGCTGTCTGAGTATATGAAACACAAAGAAATGAAGGAACTGCTACAAACTGCCCAGAGGAAATTAGGAAAGCCCTTGACGCAGCAGGATATCAGTATGATTTTTGGTTTTTACGATTGGCTGGGTTTCCCGTTGGATCTCATTGAGGTTTTATTCTCCTATTGTGTTTCAGATGGGTTTAAAGGAATGCGATATATAGAAAAGGTTGCAATGGCATGGGCAGAGGAAGGCATAAACACCGTGGAGAAGGCAGCACAATACATCGAAATGAGAAAAACCGGCTTTCAATCAATCATGCGGGCTTTTGGTCAAAGCGGAAGAATGCCCGTGGAAGGCGAGGAAGCCTATATGAAAAAATGGTTGAATGAATATGAACTTCCATTGGATGTAGTTAAGCTGGCTTGCGAAAGAACAGTGATGCAGACCGGCAAGGTAAGTTTTGCTTATGCTGATAGCATTCTGCGCAAATGGAAAGATGCAGGGGTAAAAACTGTAGAAAACATTGAAATCTTAGACCGTGCATTTGCAGCAAAGAAGTCGGTTAAAGTTGCAGAGCCAAAGCCTATGGCAACAAGCCCAAAACAAAATCGTTTTATCAATTATACCCAGAGGCAGTGGGATTTTGAAAAATTAGAGAAGTTACAACGGGAAGAAAGAGACAAATGGTAAAGGGAGGCGGGAGCGATGGCAACTAGAACGAAAATATTTCGTGAGATATTGCGGGAGTATGATGGATTACGGACGCAGAAGGCTGCAGAGTTGCGTGAAAGGAAGGCTATGCTCTATGATAGATTACCCCGCTTAGAAGAAATTGAACGGGAGATGGCGCTTTTGGGCACCAAGACTGCCCGAATGGTTTTGCAAGGCACCCTTGACCCTCAAATGGTCGTAGAACAACTTAAAACAGAGCAGAAGGTGTTGGAACAGGAGCGTTTGGCTATTTTAGCTACAAACCAAGTTTCTCCCAAGTTGTTGGAGATTGAGTATGCTTGCCCTAAATGTGGTGACACCGGGTTTATTGGAACAGAACAATGCATTTGCTTAAAAAGACGGCTGATGGATAAACTCTATGACCAATCAAACGTGCGGGATATTATAAAAGTTGAAAACTTTGACAATTTTGATTTTTCTTTGTACAACACTGCCCCATCTAAAGAAGAGGGGCTTTCACCAAAAGCAAATGCGGAAAAGCTCTACCGTAGGGCATTGGCCTTCGTAGAAGAGTTTGGTAATGGTGCAAATTTGCTGATTTATGGTGGAACAGGTTTGGGAAAAACATTTTTGTGCAATTGTATTGCGAAGGATCTGTTGGAAAAAGGACATACCGTTTTATACCTAACAGCTGGTCAACTTTTTCGAAAGCTGGAAGAACAAAAATTTCATCGGGATGATGACGAAGAGGAAGCTAAGGAATGGGATCAAGAACTGTTAGAGGCAGAGCTGCTAATCATCGATGATTTGGGAACTGAGTTTTCCACGATATTTACGGCATCAGAGCTTTTTCGCATTATAAACGATAGAAAGTTAGCAAAAAAAGCAGTTGTTATTTCAACGAATTTGGGTCCTACGGAGTTAATGAGCCTTTATTCAGACCGTGTTACATCTAGATTTTTTGGCGAGTTTGAGCAGATGAAATTTTTTGGTGATGACATACGTATAGTTAAAAAGTTTAAGAAATAATAAATGACAAAGGGAGCGCCGACAAAAAAATGGAGACGTTCCTTTTTAATTTTAGTATTTTGTAGAGAATGGGATATGTTTGGTTCATTATATTTGCTTTTAATACTTGCCTAGTTCAACGGCAAACATGTTTGTGCATACAAAATTATTAGGCAATAATAGGGATTTGTGGTATAATAAGAATACAAAAAGAAATACACTTTTGTAAACTGATGTTTACTATTAGTGTTTTCTTTTGTGAAAATAGTAGATATATCATATCCAACAAATTAAGTAACATTTTTAATGAAAAATGGGGAGTACACTTTTATCCCGAGTATCTGCTATTTTGCAGGATAAAAGGGAAGAACTTCAACAGATTTTGTTATATATTAATAAGAATTATAATTAAGTTTCGTTTTTGAGGTGACCAATGAGAGGTTTCTTTATTTCCGTGGAAGGCAGCGATGGTAGCGGCAAGTCCACTCAGATTAAAAAAATTGAGGCATATTTAAAAAGTAAGAATCAGGAAATCCTACTTACAAGGGAGCCCGGAGGCACGGTAATTTCTGAAAAAATCAGAGAATTGTTGTTAGACCCTGGGAATAAAGAAATGACTGTTAGGGCGGAAATGCTGTTATATGCTGCGGCAAGAGCCCAGCATTTAGAAGAATTCATCCTTCCCAATTTATATCAAGGAAGAAATGTTTTGACAGATCGATTTACGGATTCAAGCATTGCTTATCAGGGCTTTGGGAGGGAACTGGGAGATGTTGTGGCAGAGGTAAACCATATTGCAACAGGAGGCATTTGCCCAGACATCACATTTTTTTTAGATCTGGCTCCTGATGCTGGTATAGCCAGAAAGAAAGCAGAAATAGATCATGCCATGGATCGGCTGGAGCTTGAAAAAAAGGAGTTCCACCAAAGAGTATATAGCGGATACCTGGCTTTATGTGATTTGCATGGGCAACGCATCTGCCGTATTGATGCAAGCAGAGATATAGACTCGGTTTTTGCTGAGATACAGGCGGGTTTGGATAGATTATTTGGTTTTTAAATAAATGACGGGAGGGGTATATATGAAGCTCATTATTGCCATTATTCAAGACGAGGACGCGGGAGAGGTTATCTCCAATCTGAACAAGGCTAGTTTTCAGGTGACGAGGTTAGCGACGAAAGGCGGCTTTTTGCGAGCAGGAAATACGACTCTCTTAACTGGCGTGGAAGATGAAAAGGTGGAAGAAGCATTAGGCATTATTGAAGAAAACAGCAGGTCACGGACACAGTTTGCAACGCTGCCTTCCTCTTGTGGAGCCATGCACGGATTTATATTGGCACCCATAGAAGTAAATATTGGTGGGGCGACGGTTTTTGTTGTGGATGTTGAACAGTTTAAAAAGTTCTAAATGGGAAAGAACTAAATTTAGTTGTATCGCAACAGGTATATAACATTGAAAAGGAGTGGGCGCATTGTATACCTTTCAAGAAATTTGGGGCAACCAGCGTCTGCTCCAGCATTTGCGTATTGCAGTGAAAAATCAGAAAACATCCCATGCGTATCTATTTGTTGGTGGGGTGGGAGCGGGCAAGAGAATGATTGCAAACACCTTTGCAAAGTATCTTTTGTGTTCCAACCATCAAGAAGATTCTTGTGGGATTTGTGATAGCTGTCGGGTTTTCGACAGTGGGAATCATCCGGATGTGATACACGTATCCTCGGAAAAGAAAACTTTAGGTGTGGACGAGGTTCGTGGTCAGATACTTGAAACCGTTGATATTAAGCCCTATCATTATGACAAAAAGATATATATCATTCACCAGGCTCATACCATGACGATTCAAGCACAAAATGCACTGTTGAAAACCTTAGAGGAACCCCCTAGCTATGCTGTTTTTTTGCTTTTAGCCCAGACTGAAGATGCGTTTTTACCCACCATTTTGTCAAGAACAGTCACATTGAAAATTAGCCCTCTTTCAGAAGAGGAAATTAGCCGTTATTTGGTTCAAAAGGGATTGGTATCTGCTGAGGAGTCTGTATTTTATGCAACATATGGACAAGGAAGAATTGGCCTTGCTCTGGAATTGTTAGAGGATGAAGTTTTTTATGAAATGAGAGAGAATATACTAAAACAAATGAGCCAATTACCTTCAATGGAGTTATCTGAAGCCTTGCTCTTAGCCAAGGAATGGGAAATATACAAGAATGACTATCGATTTTTAGATATTATTGATTTATGGTATCGAGATTTGCTGGTGGCAAAATCATTACGAGATGAAGGATTTCTCATACAAAAAGACAAAAAAGAAATGATTTTTTCTGCTGCAAAGGAGCCGACTGAGATTTTGGCGATTAAGGCGGCAGCTGTGGTGAAGGCAAAAGAATGCTTAAAACAAAATGGAAATTTTCGGCTAACCTTGGAGGTTATGCTGATGGAGTTAAAGGAGAATATAGCCCAATGATTGAAGTGGTAGGAATTCGATTTAAAAAAGCAGGAAAAATGTATTACTTTGATCCCGATGGATTAAAGCTGGATAAAGAGGATTATGCCATTGTGGAAACTGCCCGTGGTGTGGAATATGGTATGGTAATTAAGGAAAACACTTTTGTGCCAGAGGAGACCATTGTGCCTCCTCTTAAGAAGGTGCTTCGAAAGGCAACAAAAGATGATGCGCGTACGGTGGAAAACAATGAGAAAAAAGAAGCTGAGGCGTTTCAAATTTGTTTGGGGAACATTGCGCGCTTGGATTTGGATATGAAGCTGGTTGATGTAGAAATGACCTTCGACCGAAATAAATTGATTTTCTATTTCACTTCTGATGGCAGAGTTGACTTTAGAGAATTGGTAAAAGAATTGGCAGCAACTTTCCGCACACGTATTGAGCTTCGTCAGATTGGTGTGCGTGATGAAGCTAAGATGTTAAATGGCATTGGTATCTGTGGCAGAACCTTATGCTGTGCTACTTTTTTGGGGGATTTTCAGCCTGTTTCAATCAAGATGGCGAAAGAACAGAGTCTTTCTTTGAACCCTACAAAAATCAGTGGTATATGTGGACGTTTGATGTGTTGCTTGAAATACGAAGAAGAAGTTTATGAGGAATTAAATCGCAAACTTCCAAAAGTAGGAGATATTATCGCCACACCTGATGGGACAGGTGAGATTCTCTCTGCCAATGTACTGCTTCAGCAAGTGAAAGCAGCGGTAAGAAAAAAAGAAAACGATCCGCCAACCATTGCTTTTTATCATGCAGATGAGATTAAGCTGATTAAAGCGAAAAAGAAGAAAAAACAAGAACCTATTCCTGAGGAATTAAAGGCTTATGAGGACTGAAATTAAGATAAACGAATATGAACGGATAGATGACTTGCACCGCAACGGCTATAAAATCATACAAGACCCAAAACGGTTTTGCTTTGGTGCAGACGCAGTGTTGCTTAGCGGATTTGCGATAGTAAAAAAAGGTGAAAGAGTATTAGATTTGGGCACAGGCACGGGTATTATTCCTATTTTGCTTGAGGCAAAAACCATGGGAAGTCATTTTACAGGACTGGAAATTCAGGATGAGAGTGTTGAAATGGCCAAAAGAAGTGTGGCCTTAAATGGATTGGAAGATAAGATATCCATATGTCATGGAGATATAAAGCAAGTCAGTGAAATATTTAAGGGAAAAAAGTTTGATGTTGTGACCTCTAATCCACCATATATGAATGAGGGATCAGGCCTTGTGAATCCCTTTCATGCCAAGGCGATTGCCAGGCATGAAGTTCTTTGCTCTTTGGAGGATGTGGTATCGGGGGCATCAAAGGTAATGGAAAGTGGCGGAAGATTTTACATGATACATCGTCCCCATAGGCTTGCAGACATTATTATACTTTTTCGCCAATATAGGTTAGAGCCCAAACGTTTACGTTTTGTTCATCCATTTCAGGATAAGGCGCCAACTATGGTTTTGATTGAAGGTGTAAAGGGTGGAAACCCAGGGTTAAAGGTTAATCCACCCATAATTGTTTATAGTGAACCGGGAAAGTATACGGAAGAAGTATTTGAAATTTATTATGGAGAAGGACAAGCATGATACAAGAAAAGGCAGGAACTTTATATCTTTGTGCAACACCCATTGGAAATATGGAGGATATTACCCTTAGAACTTTAAAGCTTTTGGAAAGGGTGGATGTGATTGCAGCGGAGGATACAAGAAATACGCTAAAGCTTCTAAACAGGTTTGAAATTAAAACTCCTATGACAAGTTACCACGAACATAACAAAGTGGGAAAAGGACCATATCTAATAGAAAGGCTTTTGGCTGGGGAAAATATTGCCTTGGTAACAGATGCTGGTATGCCGGGAATTTCTGATCCCGGGGCTGATCTAGTAAAGCTATGTTATGAGGCTGGGGTTCCTGTTACAGTTGCACCAGGTGCATCTGCGGCGGTGGTTGCACTGGTACTTTCTGGTTTGGATACGAGAAGGTTTGTATTCGAGGGCTTTTTGCCTTCTGATAAAAAAGAGAAACGATCCATTATGAGAACATTAGAAAAAGAGCATCGCACCATGATTTTTTATGAAGCACCTCATCGTCTACTGGATACGTTGGAGGAATTGGAAGGTATTTTTGGTGGGGATCGTCGGTGTGCTGCCATTCGAGAGCTAACAAAAAAATTTGAAGAGGTGCGACGGGATTCCATTGGAAATCAAAGGCTATATTTTAAAGAAAATCAGCCAAAGGGTGAATTTGTTTTGGTAATAGAAGGTCTTTCCCTGGACCAGCAAAAAAAAGAAGCCCAAGCTAGTTGGGAAGAAATATCTATTTCTGATCATATTGAAAGTTATTTAAATCAAGGTTTGAGCGATAAAGATGCAATGAAGCAGGTCGCTAAAGACAGGGGTGTTTCAAAGAGAGATATCTATAAAGAATATAAGGGGAATGAATAAATTTCCTTAAGTAACATAGATAAAAGGAAAGGGGTGTTTGGGAATGTTAAATGGTTTTTTGGCTTTGCGTTGGCAGGATATTCTGTTTGCTGCATGTATAGCATATGTGGTTTTTACTTTGATACGACGGGTTCAAAGTATCCTTGGAAGGAATCCTCAGGGTAGTGACTATAAAGTGGGAAATGTGGATATGGTGGATGTATATGAAAAGTGTAAAGAACTATTTCCAATTCAAAAGCTTACTTTTCATGGGAAAGAATTTACCCGTGGTATGCGCATAAAAGTAGTGACGATTCAGAAAAAAATCATCGAGGGCGAACTCATTGGTATGAATAAAGTGAATTTGATATGTATCCGTACCCATAATCAAATTATTGCCCATCAGCTAGAAAAGATTGAAGATATTACCGATATAGAATGAAAAAAAGGCTATCACCTGTTTGGGAGGTAGCCTTTTTGGTTGCCATAAATTTGTCGAAATATGGGGTAAACAAAAACCTTAACAGGATTTTAGCGGCTGAAAATATTGAATTTGTCGGGTTTCGGCATATAATTAAAATAAGTTTAGATAAAAATAAATACAATATTTAGGGGTAAGCCTTCCGGGATGTAATAAATATTGTATGTTCCAATAAAATTATTAAGTACATAGCCTTTAGGCAAAGTTGGGAAGAACGTATATGGACGTTTATCAATTGAAAATTGGTAGCAGAAGTATATTGAGGGGGTATTGCAAGTGAGATATCATGATGAAAGTTTTAACAATACATATAAAATGGGCATTGACATTGGCTCTACAACTGTAAAGGTTGTTTTGGTCAATGGTAAATTGGAAATGGTTTTTCAATGCTATCGAAGGCATTTTTCAGAGATCAAAAAGACATTAATGGGTATCATTCAAGAGGCTAAGGAACAGTTGGGAGATGTTTCTTTTTCCATAATGATAACGGGCAGTGGCGGCGTAAATTTGGCAAAAAGCATTGGGGTTGAATTTATTCAAGAGGTTGTTGCCACAGCAAAAGCGTTGGAGACTACAGCGCCCTTAACAGATGTTGCCATTGAACTTGGTGGTGAAGACGCTAAGATTATATATTTTGATGGCGGTAGCGTTGAACAACGAATGAATGGTGTTTGTGCTGGCGGCACGGGTTCGTTTATTGATCAAATGGCAAGCCTTTTGCAAACGGATGCAACAGGCTTGAATGAATTGGCCAAGGCGTATTCTGTTATTTATCCAATAGCTTCCCGTTGTGGTGTGTTTGCAAAAACCGATATCCAACCGTTAATAAATGAAGGAGCTAAGAGAGAAGACTTGGCAGCTTCAATTTTTCAGGCTGTGGTAAATCAGACCATTGCCGGACTTGCCTGTGGCAAACCCATTCGAGGGCATGTTGCCTTTTTGGGTGGTCCCCTTCACTTTTTGTCTGAGCTTCGTAACAGGTTTATAGAAACATTAAAATTGACAGACGAAACAACCATTATCCCCGAAAATTCTCATTTGTTTGCTGCCTATGGTACAGCAGTTTCTTGCAAGGATGAGGAATTCTTCAATTTCTCTGAAACGATGCAAAGGCTAAACCGGGATACAGAACTGGTTGCAGAGGTTGGACGAATGGAGCCTTTGTTCCGTGATGAAAAGGAATATAAGGTTTTTAAGGATAGACATGATCGCAATAAAGTAAAAAGAACGGCAATCACCACTTATCATGGGGATGCCTTTTTAGGTATAGATGCAGGGTCTACCACAACAAAAGTGGCTTTGGTTGCTGAAGATGGCAGTTTGTTATATTCATTTTATGCTAGCAATGAAGGAAACCCTTTGGGAGTGGTAACCAAAAGTCTGAATGAAATGTATGATTTAATGCCCAAAGATGTAGTGATTCGCAATTCCTGTGTGACAGGGTATGGCGAGGGCCTCTTAAAAGAAGCGCTTATGGTTGATCTAGGGTATATTGAGACAGTTGCCCATTATAAGGCCGCTCAATTTTTCCGTCCGGATGTAGATTTTATTTTAGACATCGGTGGACAGGATATGAAATGTATCCGCATTAAAGATAATGTGATTGACAGCGTGCTATTGAATGAAGCTTGTTCCTCAGGTTGTGGTTCCTTTATTGAAACCTTTGCAAAATCCTTGAACTATGGTGTGGCAGATTTTGCAAAAATTGCTTTATTTGCTAAGCACCCTATTGATCTAGGGTCTCGTTGTACTGTATTTATGAACTCCCGTGTCAAGCAGGCACAAAAAGAGGGAGCCGACGTATCGGATATTTCAGCAGGCTTGGCTTATTCGGTCATTAAGAATGCGCTACTAAAAGTTATTAAGATTTCAGACCCCAAATCCATGGGGAAATCTATGGTGGTACAAGGGGGCACCTTTTATAACGATGCGGTTCTAAAGAGTTTTGAAATGATTAGTGGAAAGCAGGCTGTACGCCCTGATATTGCAGGTATTATGGGGGCGTTCGGTGCGGGTCTCATTGCAAGGGATAGATATGAGGCTGGCTACGAAACAACACTGATTAGTCGTGCAGAAATGAATGCTCTTGAGGTTCGCTCTAATATGGCAAGATGTCAGGGGTGTACAAATCATTGCCTCTTAACAATCAATTTGTTTAGCGGTGGAAGACGATTTATCACAGGAAATCGATGTGAAAGAGGGCTAGGAAAAGAAAAAATCGAAAATCCAGCTCCCAATCTATATGAGTATAAACGTCATCGGTTGTTTGATTATGAACCATTAGCAGTAGAAGAAGCAAACAGAGGTACAGTTGGTATTCCCCGAGTGTTGAATATGTGGGAGGATTACCCTTTCTGGTATACCTTCTTTACAAAACTGGGGTATCGTGTTGTGCTTTCCCCTTATTCCTCCAAGGAAATCTTTGAAAAAGGTATGGAGTCCATCCCAAGTGAATCGGTTTGCTATCCCGCCAAGTTGGTGCATGGTCATATAATGTATTTAATCCAGCAGAATGTGGATATGATTTTCTATCCAGGTGTGGTTTATGAACGCAGGGATAGTGCGGCAGCAGATAATAATTATAACTGCCCCATTGTGGCATCCTACAATGAAAACATAAAGAATAATGTGGAGGAGCTGCAAGAGAAGGGAATTCCATTCCTGAATCCTTTTATCTCCATGGATAAGATTGAAACGGTACAAAAACGAATGGTTCAGGAATTTGTACCTTTGGGTTGTACGAAGAAAGAGATTGAGGAAGCGGTAGAGTGTGGCTGGGAGGAATGGTCTGCATTCCGTCGAGATATACATATAAAAGGCGAAGAAACTTTGCGGTATATTGAAGAAAAAGGGATGATAGGGATTGTTTTGGGGGGGAGGCCATATCATGTGGACCCTGAAATCAACCATGGCATTCCAGAACTAATTGCGGGGTATAATATAGCAGTTTTTACCGAGGATAGCGTTGCACATCTTGGCAAAGCAAAGCGGCCCACCATTGTTAGAGATCAGTGGACATTTCACTCCAGGTTGTATGAGGCAGCGGCATTTGTGAAAACTCAAGAGAATCTTGAATATGTGCAGTTAAACTCCTTTGGATGTGGGCTGGATGCTGTTACAACAGATGAAGTAAAGGCAATCTTAAATGCTTCTGGTAAAATATATACAGTGTTAAAGATTGATGAGGTTAATAATCTTGGTGCAGCACGTATTCGTATTCGCTCTTTGATTGCTGCATTGGAAGATAGAAGAGAGAAAGGGGTATCTCTAAAGGAAGGGGATGCAAGCTTACACAGAGTATTGTTTACAAAAGAGATGAGAAAACAATATACTATACTGTGTCCACAGATGTCACCCATTCACTTCAATATCTTGCAGCCAGCTATTCGTGCCTGTGGGTATAACCTAGAGGTTATGGAAGCAATGGATAATAGTGCCATTGAAACTGGGCTTAAGTACGTAAACAACGATGCTTGTTATCCGGCGTTGATTGCCATAGGGCAGTTGATGAATGGCTTATTTTCAGGTAAATATGACTTGAATCGTACTGCTCTTTTGATTTCACAAACGGGTGGCGGATGTAGAGCAACAAACTATATTTCCTTTATCCGTAAAGCACTGGTAAATGCGGGAATGCCTAATATCCCAGTTATTTCTATCAACCCTGCGGGGCTGGAGAAGAACCCAGGGTTCGCCGTTAGCCCACGGTTGCTGAACCGAGCGTTACAGGCACTGGTATATGGTGATGTGTTTATGCGTGTCTTATATCGTACACGTCCCTATGAGAAGGTAACTGGCTCAGCGAATGCATTATATGAAAAGTGGAATGAAAAAGTAAAAAAAGATATTACCACTGGAAACTATATGACATATAAAGAAAACATTCGTGGTATTATTCGGGAATTTGATGAACTTGAACTTTTGGATATAGAAAAACCAAAAGTAGGTGTTGTAGGTGAAATTTTGGTTAAGTTCCACCCAACAGCCAATAATGATTTGGTAAATCTATTGGAAAGAGAGGGGGCTGAGGCTGTTGTACCTGATTTGTTGACCTTTGGTTTATATTGTTGCTATAATTCTACCCAGAAGGAAAAATACCTGGGTGGTTCAAGAAAAAGCAGAATCATTGCTGATACAGTGGCAAAAGTTATTGAGTTTTATCAAAAACCTATGCTCAGTGCATTGAAAAAGAGCACTCGTTTTGACTGTCCTCAAGATATAAGAGAATTAGGTAAGTATGCTGAAAAGGTGGTTTCCCTGTGTAATCAAACTGGTGAAGGTTGGTTTTTAACAGCGGAAATGATTGAGCTCATTCACAGTGGTGTTGCAAACATCGTTTGTACTCAGCCCTTTGGTTGTTTGCCAAATCATGTTGTTGGCAAAGGGGTAATAAAGGAATTGCGTAAGCAATATCCCCTTTCTAACATTGTTGCCATTGACTATGACCCTGGTGCCAGTGAGGTAAATCAGCTAAATCGTATTAAATTAATGCTGGCAAGTGCCAATAAAAACATGGAGGCTGTGCGTACTAACAGTTTAAGCAGATACCATTCCTTGAGAGAGGCTGCATTCCATGTTCGAGAGGATGAAAGGGATTGTTAATCTAATTTTCAGGAATCGTCCCTTGGTGCTTGGAGCAGAGCCAAGGTAAATGGATAAGGCATGGTGTTTTCACTATGCCTTATTTTAATGTACTTGGAAAATATGTCTAATAATTTTCTCTCTACTATGGTCCATAGAAGGCAAATGGAGATATGTTTGTAAATGCATTTTTAGGGTTAAAAGGGGTTCTGGAAGAAAGCAACTATAAATGCTGTCAATGAGATTAAAAAGTGAAACCTCTTACTTAATGCCATGTTCAGAGCCATGTGCTACACCCTACAACGTTGCTTTTCCAATTTTTGTTTGATATTTACAAAACTTTATTAAAATATCAGCAATCAGTCTGATATTTGTTCTGACAGGAACTTTATAGATGATTTTTGGGTCAAAGAGAAGGGGAACGTTGGATTTTTTTTGATAAGTTTAAGGAGGCTTATATGTAGAAAAGTTCTGGAAATAGGGACTTTTTTTCATTGAGCATGATAAAATACCAATAAAATGATATGTGGCCGCTTAGCCCACTTATTTTTTTTTCTGAGGTTTTAGGCTAAAATTGTATGGAAGATGTAAGGTGCAAAAACTGTACTTTTGTGATGATATTCTGTATAATGGAGAAAATAAGTGTATTCTGGCCTATGTAATGGGGGACAAAGAATGGAAAAGAAAATTTTAATTGTAGATGACGAGAAAAATATTGTAGAAATTATAGCCTTTAATCTAAAAAAAGAGGGTTATAAAATATTAAAGGCTGCCGATGGGGCAGAAGGTGTTAAGCTTGCTTTGGAAGAAAATCCGGATTTGATTTTATTAGACATTATGATGCCGAAAATGGATGGCTATGAGGCTTGTAAAAAAATAAGGGAAAAGAAAAATACCCCGATTATTATGCTTACGGCACGGGCAGAAGAGGTTGATAAGGTTTTGGGCTTAGAATTAGGTGCTGACGACTACGTAACCAAACCTTTTGGTGTTAGAGAATTAATGGCTAGGGTTAAGGCGAACCTTCGCCGTCAGATTGTTCAGGAGGAACCCACTACGGAAGCAGTGGAGGGCTCAGTCTATGGAAGGTTGAATGTAAATTTGGATCGATATGAAGTGCGAAAAGATGACCGAGTACTGGATTTAACTTTGCGTGAATTTGAACTTTTAAAATTTCTGACCCAACAAAAAGGACAAGTTTTTTCACGAGAAACCCTTCTAGAAAAAGTATGGGGGTATGAGTACTTTGGAGACGTTCGAACGGTAGACGTAACGGTGCGACGTTTGAGAGAAAAGTTGGAAGATGATCCGGGAAAACCTGAATATATATTAACTAAAAGAGGCGTTGGTTATTATTTTGATTGCTAAGGAAGACGGGGTTGGAGCCTTTGAGAAGTATTAAATGGAAATTAATAATTATGTATCTTGGGCTTGTGCTGATTGTGATGATTGTCAGCGGTTCTTATATTTTACTAAGCCTTAGAAATATTGAACTTGAAAAATCCAGGCAGCAGCTAGAATTATATGCAGAAAAAATCAATGATCAGGTATTGGAGGATAATATACCGGAACATTTTCAGGAGAATCTTTTAAGAACGGTTACAAATGCAGTTGGTATCCAGGGTAATATTTTAGATGGGAATGGGGATACCATCGCTTCTACCTCTGTGTTGGAGGCACCATACCCTGTCTATAATGATCAGGCCATTATTGCTGCCATGAATGGAATGGCATCCTTTTCTTCAGGAAAGAAAAGCACGGATACCTTTGGGCTGCTGAAAGAATGGATGAGTTATGCTGCGCCAATTAAGGGAGATAATGATAAAGTATCCTATATTATCTATACACGACTGGATGCAGGGGATATGCGTTCAAGCTTAGATCAGACCACAAAAACCATTATAATAGCTGTTGCTATTTCTTTACTGTTGGCAGTAATTATGGGCTATGTGTTTGCACAAACCTTAACTGGGCCAATTTTGGCATTGACCAAAGGTGCTAAAAATATGGCGGCGGGTAATTTTGAGCAGAGCCTAAAGGTGCGTAGTAGTGACGAGATTGGTCAGCTAACCAGTAGCTTTAACTATATGGCTTCGGAGTTAACTAGGAATATGTCTGAAATTTCCAAAGAAAAAAATCGCTTGGAAATTTTGCTTCATAATATGAGTGACGGTGTAATTTCGTTTAATAAAGATGGGGAATTGATGCTTGCCAATACTGCGGCAACAGAAATGTTGGGGGTAGACCACATTAATTTGGACTTCTCAAGCTTTATACGTGAGTATGATATTAATTCAGGTGTGTATTTGGATATGGGGAATGAGCCTTCCAAAAAAGTCACCTTTCCCGTGGGTAAGCAGTTTATAAATGCAAATTTTACCCCATATTACAGCTCCAACGGGCAAATCGAAGGTTTGGTGGTGGTGTTGCAGGATATCACCGAGCAGAAAAAATTGGATGATATGCGCAAAGAGTTTGTTGCCAATGTGTCTCATGAACTTAGGACGCCACTGACAACGGTTAAAAGCTATACCGAAACCTTAATGGATGGTGCAATGGATGACAAAGAAATTGCCATGGAGTTCTTAGGGATTATTGATAGCGAAGCGGACCGTATGGCTTTCTTGGTGAGAGATTTACTTCAGTTATCTCGTTTTGACAATAAGCAGGTACATCTGGATATTGTGGAAATTGATATGAATGAGTTTTTATGCCTAACCGTAAAGCAAAACAAAATTCATGCTGAAGCAAAACGGCAAGAGCTTAGTTTTGATCCTTATCCCAAGGCAGTTGTTATCCATGGTGATAGAGACCGGGTGGGTCAGGTAGTGAACAACATTATTACGAATGCTATGAAGTACAGTTTAGAACAAGCTACAATCAAGATTTATATTACAGAGGATGAAACCTATTTCAAAATATCGGTTAAAGATACGGGTATGGGCATTTCCAGGGAAGATTTACCGCGTATTTTTGAGCGTTTTTATCGGGTTGATAAGGCACGTAGCCGTGCAATGGGTGGAACTGGCCTTGGACTTGCCATTGCAAAAGAAATTATGGAGAGCCATGGAGGAAAATTAACGGCGGAAAGCGAATACGGAAAGGGGACAGTCATGACAATGTGGTTTCCTAAGGAGTCGCCAGAGGCAAGAGTAAAAGAAGTTTGATAACCTTTGACTGCAAATGAAAACCGCACATGAAGCAGTGGTAAAAGATGTTATAAAACTGTAAGCACGTTGTAACATGAATGTAATATTTCTGTTGTATAATAATATATGATAATTATGTACAATGGAATGGAGGTGTCAGGAATGGAACTGAAGAATAAGTTTGTTGCCTTTTTTATGTTTATGTTGTTATTCTCATTTTCGCCTCTTAGTGCCTATGCTAATGCAATAGACAATCCTGCACCTTTATCAATTTCCAGTGGTTTGGTTTTTGATGAGGATAGGCAGGAAGCGACTTTTGACAGCTCTCGTATGGTTTATGGTGAAGCTGTACCTTGTACCCAGATTGCTGTGTCAATTTGCCGCAAGGATTCCGAAGGAAAGCTCCTTTTAGAATATAACGAGGATTACGAAGTAGGATCTTTAGGGATATTTAGTATGGTATTGCCATTGGAGCTAGGAACCAATTATATTGAGTTTGTAGTGAATTGTAAGAACTATGATGAAGCCACCTATAATTTTGAAGTTATAAGGAAGTCTCAGACGGTGAAGGAAGAATTAAAAAGCTTAATTGCTTTGCCAAGATTGATACAAGGTTACAGATAAAAATCTATAGAAAAAGCGGTGGGATCAAATGAAATTATACAAAATCACGAATTTTGTCATTGTTGCTTTGGTCATAGCTGCGGTTTATCAAACAGGAGAGTTATGGCTTGAGGGAACGTCGAGCCATAACTTTTTTCATGTGCTGACAAAAGGAGAAGCTTCTACAAACAAACAGGCGGATGGAAATGTTCTTTTGGCGACCCGTTATGCAGTAGGTGAAGGGGAAGGTAATTTTTCTGTATATTATCCTGATGAGACGGGGACAAGCTCCCTTTTACAAGAAGCCAATGGTATTTTAAATGAAATTTTGTCGGATAAAGAAAATCAAGTGGAATTTGTTACGGCAGATTGGAAAGAAATCCTTGGTAAGCGTTGCATTGTAATGCAGTATGATTTTATGGTTTCGGCTGATGAATATTTGAATCAATACAAACGATTAAAAAGCAATGGAAGGTTGGATTCATTCGATTATATCACAATAATCCCATCAAGGCGTCCCGGTGAAGAAAGTAAGGCTTATTTTGTGAATTCTAAAACAAACGAGAGTGTGTGCTATATGACCCAAAAAAGCCAATCTGCCGCGGATTTTTACACCAAGCTAGTAACGGATGAACAGGCAATGACGTATATTTCCACTGGGCAAAAAACAGGAGCATCTGTTATTTGGAGAAACCTGTTTTTACCTCAATGGGCAAGTCTGCCATACCACTATAGTGGACTAAAAGAAGTACCTGCCTTTGAAAAGGACGGAGCTGTGAGCCGAGTTGACATGGAAAATACGGTGAAGGGATTTTTCCGAAACTTTTCTGTGGATTGGAGTACAAAGGATGAGGGTGGAGACTTTATCTTTAGCGATAACCAGACGGTAGTAAAATATTTTCCTGATGTTAGGGTTTTGGAGTATTATAGCTATGAGGCTTATGGAAACGATGTCAATAATACCAGTTTGCTTGAAGGCTATCAAATTAGCTGTAACTTTTTGGCTAATGATGCATCTTTATCAACGGATGTATATTTAGCTGATATTGAAAAAAAGAGTACTGAGACTGTTTATTATTTTGACTATGTAGTAGATCATTTACCAGTTAATCTTTCTGTGGCCTTACAGGATAGGATTGGTTGTAAGCATGCAATTGAGGTTACGGTGAGAAATCAAAGGGTAAAGAAATACCATCGTTATGTTGTTAACTATGAGTCAACGAGCAAACAGGATTTGGAGTTAAATGTACAATTTATTGATGCCTTGGACGATGCAAATAAGGCCTATCAGAAAACGGTTGAAGAAAAGATTATTACAGATGTAAAAAATATCTCTTTGGGTTACTATGTGGAATTGTCAGGAGAAATAGGACTCAAATGGTTTATTACGCTGTATGATTATTTGTTTGTAACAGAAACTCATACGGATGCCTTGGCAGCCATGAACAATATTTTGTAAAAAAAGGGAAAGGGGGAAAGTCATGGAATGGTCAGGCGCAAAGCGATTTGTAATTGTTTTGTTAATTGTATTAAATGTGGTTCTGGCAGGTTTGAATATAAATCAAAAGCAGGATAGTACCATGACTTCCGCCCAAGAAAAGGCTATCTTCGAAGTCTTGTCTGAAAATGGGATTACTATGTATACGGATTTAAGAATAGATGCGAAACCCATGTATCGTTTGGAGGCAAAGGTGCCTACATACACAAAAGAGGATTTGGAGGCTTCTATTTTCAATGGAGAAAAGACTAGAGTCTCCCTTGGAACCCAATTGGTTTATAAAACTGATACAAAGCTCCTTACGTTAGAGGGAGACAAGGGGACATTTACCGACAAAAGCATCGAAAAAGGACTAAAGGTACTAACAAAGGCAGAAGCTACGAAAATAGCGGAACACAAGATGGAGGAAATGAAGCGTATTTTTGGGGAGTATGCCTTAAGCTATGTTGCTCGGGGGGAAGATAGCTGGAGAGTGGACTTTACCATGATACATAGAGATGAGCTGATTTTTTCTAATAAATTTTCTTTTTTTGTATCTGATGAGGGGATTTATCAATTTGACTTTACCTACTGTGAAATTACAGGGATTAGCCAGGAAAAAAAAGATATTTGCCTGACTGATGAGGCTTTGATGACATTTATGCGTGAGTGGAAAAAGCGAGATGGCGAAAACGATGCAGCAATACAGAAGCTGGAGCTGGGCTATGATTTAATGGAACAAGGGTCTGCCGTGGCAGGAACCGGCCTTTACCTAGAACCATGTTACCGCATTTACTTGATGGAAGAAAGTGAACCTTATTTGGTAAATGCTTATACTTGCCAAATAGTTAAAAAGAATGTAAAATAACAAATATAAGAAAAAGAGGGGGTATCCCCTCTTTTTCTTATAAGAATACTTAAGTCTTAACAAACGATTATAAAATTTCCTATTCTAAGGCGTAGCAGGAAAAAAGGCTTTCCACAGCTGCTTTTTCATGATATAATTCCAATGTTAGGGCGACAACTAGTAGAATGGGTTGGATCAAAAAAAGAAAGACAAGCCCGGCTTTCGATACAAAGGGAGTATCCTTTGGCAATTTTTTGGAAGGATGAACGGTTAATGGATAAATTGCTTGTAAAAGGCAGAAGACGCCTGGTGGGCGAAGTTACGATTAGCGGAGCAAAAAATGCAGCGGTTGCAGTATTACCCGCAGCAATTATGGCAGGTGGAAAAAGCACTCTGGAAAACTTGCCCAATATTGAGGATGTAAGTTGTATTTGTCATACTATTGAAAAAATGGGGGGCAAATGTATTCACCGAGATAATCATACAATTGAGATTGATTGCTCTGAGGGGCTTGATTACCGTGCTACATTTGAAGAGGTACAAAGAATTAGAGCGTCTTATTATTTTTTAGGCGCGCTTTTGGCTCGTTATAAAAAGGCTGAGGTTGCTATGCCTGGTGGCTGTAACTTTGGAAAGCGTCCCATTGATTTGCATTTAAAAGGTTTTCGTGCATTAGGGGCAACTGTAGAGGAATCTGACGGTGTTGTTAGGGCCTATGCTGATAAACTTGTGGGGACATCCATTTACATGGACCAGGTTAGTGTTGGTGCTACCATTAACATTATGCTGGCCGCAACCATGGCAGAAGGCATTACAACCATTGAAAATGCGGCAAAGGAACCTCATGTTGTTGATACAGCTAACTATTTGAATATGATGGGGGCTAATATCAAAGGTGCAGGAACTGATGTCATTCGCATTAAAGGCGTAGAAAAGCTGGATGGGGCACAATATACCATTATCCCTGATCAAATTGAAGCCGGTACATATATGATTGCGGCTGCCATTACAGGTGGGGATGTATTGGTTAAAAACATCATTCCAAAACATATGGATTCATTGACAGCCAAGCTGGTTGAGATGAATGTAAAGATGGAAGAAGGGGATGACTCAATTCGTGTTATGGCAAATAAACCTTTGCGCGGTGTGAATGTGAAAACCATGAGCTATCCTGGTTTTCCTACGGACTTGCAACCCCAGATGGCTGCATTGCTAAGCATTTGCAAAGGGACAAGCGTAATTACAGAAAATGTATGGGAAAATAGATACCAATACATTGAAGAATTGCGTAAGTTGGGAGCTCGAGTAGACATCAATGGCCGTATTGCCACCATTGAAGGTATTCCGCATTATCAAGGGGCAAACGTTGAGGCAACAGATTTAAGAGCTGGTGCAGCTATGATTTTAGCTGCTTTGGCTGCAGAGGGAACCACCGAAATAGAAGGTGTTCGTTATATCGATAGAGGATATGAGGATGTTGAAATGAAGCTCAATGCCATTGGGGCTGACATTCAGCGAATTTGCGATTAATAGAAATTTTGAAAGCAGGGGTAACCCTGCTTTCTGTAATTCAGAAGGAAATAAAGGGGGGAGTTTTTTGTCAGTGGAATTTTGCACCCTTGTGAGTGGAAGCAGTGGAAATAGTAGCTATGTTGGAACAAAACATACACGTATTTTGGTGGATGCCGGGGTAAGTGGGAAAAAGATATTGGAAAGTCTGGCAGAACTGAAACTAACAGGAAACGATATAGATGCATTATTCATTACCCATGAGCATTTGGATCATATTAAAGGAGCAGGAATTTTTTCGAGACGATTTAATGTACCAATCTATGCTACATATGACACATGGATGGCAATGGAGGATAATCTGGGGAAAATTGGACCGGAAAATAAACGCTTTGTTTATGCTGGAGAAAACTGTATCATAAATGACCTTTGTATCAGGCCGTTTTCTATTCCCCATGATGCCGTAGAGCCTGTGGGATATAATATTTTTGCTGGCGAGAAAAAGATCACCATTGCCACGGATATTGGGCACATTACAGATGAGATTCGTGAGAGCATTGCAGAAAGTGAAATTTTATTGCTGGAAGCAAATCACGATGAAGAGATGGTACAAAAGGGAAGTTATCCTTGGCATTTGAAAAAGAGAATTTTAAGTGACCGCGGTCATCTATCCAATAAAACCGCTGGAGAATTGCTTTCATCAGTGGTAGATGGAAAGATGAAGCACGTTTTTTTGGGGCACTTGAGCCAAGAAAATAATGAGCCACATTTGGCTTTTGATACGGTGGAGAAGATTTTAACGAGAAATAAGATCCAAGTAGGGAAACATATAAAAATGGATATGGCTTATCGCCACAATACTGGAATAAAAGTAGAATTATAGGTGAGAAAATGAGAATTACAGTTGTGTGTGTTGGAAAGCTTAAGGAGGCATATTGGAGAGGCGCCATTGATGAATATAGTAAGCGCCTGAGCCGCTATATAAAACTTGAAATAGTGGAACTGCCCGATGAAAAAGCACCAGACACCATGAGCCCTGCTCAAGAGGGAGAGGTTCGCCAAAAAGAAGGGTTCCGAATTTTAAAGGCCATCAAGGAAGATGCATTTGCAGTAGCCTTGGCCATCGAAGGCAAGAGCCTGTCCTCAGAGGATTTGGCTGATTTCATAGAAGAAAAGGCAGTGCGTGGAGTAAGCCACATGGTATTTATCATCGGTGGTTCCCTAGGCTTGTCAAAAGAAGTAATGAAGCGTGCTGACTTTGCCCTGAGTTTTTCTCCTATGACATTTCCTCATCAAATGATGCGTGTAATTTTGCTTGAGCAAATTTATCGGGCAGAAAAAATAAATCGCAAAGAGCCATATCATAAGTAAAATGATATTAATTCCCTGGATATTGATGAGCTCTTTTTGTATGTCACAAAATATTTAAATACTTTAAGATGAATTTCGTTTTTGTTTTAAAAATGTGTTGTACATCTCCAGCTATTATTGGTTTATTATATTGAAATTTTTGGAACAAGATTTATAATGATAGTATCAGATATTTTAGGTATGGGGGATATTTTGTTCCATGGGGCTTGAATTGTTTTTGACAGAAGATCAGTTTTATCTACAATGTGAAAAAAAGTGGGTATATGCCATATTGATGGCGGTAAGCGGCTATCTTGGTGCATTTACTGTTATTTTGTGTGGTGGGGTTTTTTGCAATGCGCAAACGGCAAACTTTGTTTTTCTTGCAGTGGAATTTGGAAAAGGAGAGTTTGGAAAAGCTTTTTATTACTTTATACCAATCATGGCATACTTCTGTGGAACTTGTATCTCCGAATTTGTTCCGCCTAAGATCAAAAAGTATATGGGTATCCGCTGGGATACCTTTTTAATCGGTATTGAGATAGTGGTGATTATATTGTTGGCTTTTCTTCCCGAGAGCTGGCCCGTGCAAATCTCCCAAATAGCCATTAATTTTATTTGTTCCATGCAATATAATACATTTTGACAAACCCAGAGTATCCCCATGGCCACCACTTTTTGTACGAACCATTTGCGGCAAACGGGAATTTATTTTATGAAATGGTTGAAACATAGGGAGGACAGAACACATCTGGTTAGATTTTTAAGCCATATGGAGATGATTGTTCTTTTTGTTTCTGGTGGTATTTTATCTTCAGTATTATGTCATATTTTTCTGGGCAAAGCGTTGTTTGGCGCTGCATTATTGTTGATGATTGTTTTTATTAGCTTGCTTTACGCAGATTTAACCAGAGAAAAAAATATGCTGGATAAAATCCCAGCAGGGCATTAAAGGGAACCCTTTTTTCTGTTTTTAAGCCCATGATTTTGTTAACAACATAACGTAGAATAAAAAAGAGCCTAGTAGCGTATTAAAAACGCACTAAGGCTCTTATGTTTTATAGTAATATTTTATTACTGTGCTAGAAAGGCTTCGCCAATTTTGTAAACATCTCCTGCCCCAACGGTAAGAAGTAAATCTCCGGGCTGGCAATGGTTTTCAAGATAAGCTAAGATTTCATCAAAGTTTCCAACATAGTGGCCAGATTTACCTGTTTTTGCGATACGTTGTGCGAGCTGCTCTGCGCTAACTGTACCGTCATCTATCTCTCTTGCAGCATAAATGTCAGCAATAATAATTTCGTCGGCATTGAAAAAAGCATCACCAAAATCCTCAAATAAAAACTTTGTACGAGAGTAGGTGTGGGGTTGGAAAACACACCAAGTGGTGTTGTGTTTCACTTTTTTGGCAGCTGCTAAAGTCGCTCTGATTTCTGTAGGATGATGTGCATAATCATCTATAACCAATACACCATTTTTCTCGCCCTTACGTTGGAAACGGCGGTCTGTTCCGGCAAAGTGATTAAGTCCCTTTACCCAATCTTCGCTAGAGATGCCTAAATAGTGAGCGGAAGCCACTGCCGCCAAGGCATTGGAGATATTATGATCTCCCGGAACGTTAAGATGGATGGTTGTCATCTTGTTGTCATTGTAATACACATCAAAAGTACTTTTTCCATCTTCATGATGAAGAATGTTTTTTGCTGTCCAATTTGCATCTGCATTTAAGGAGAAGGTTTCAACACGGCATACTAAGCCCTCTGCAATTTCTGAAACACTAGGAATTTCTTTGTTAATCACTAAAACGCCATTTTCGGGAATGCGTTTTGCAAATTCATGGAAAGAATGATAAATATTTTCCAAAGAACCAAAGAAATCCAAGTGATCACTTTCGATATTGAGGATGATACCTACCAAGGGATTTAAACGCAAAAAACTGTTATAATACTCACAAGCTTCTGCAACAAAAAAAGGGGATTTTCCAATTTTCAAATTGCTTCCAATGGTGGGCAAGATGCCACCAACGGTAATGGTTGGATCTTTTTCTGCTGCCAAAAGAATTTCGGAAACCATTGATGTTGTTGTTGTTTTTCCGTGCGTACCCGATACAGCAACAGAATTGCTGTGCTCTCCCATGATTTGGCCTAAAAGCTGTGCTCGATCCATTATGATTAAACCTTTTGCTTTTGCAGCCTCTAATTCGGGGTTTCCATCGTGAATTGCAGCTGTAAAAACCACATGGGTTATATCATTTGTGATATTCTCTGCTTTGTGGCCAATATTAATATGGATACCAACAGATTGTAAATGATTTGTAACTGGTGTTTCACGAATATCAGTACCGGATACTTTATAACCCCGGCTTGCAAGAATTTCCGCCAAGCCAGACATGCTAATACCACCGATGCCAATGAAATAAATATGATCTGAATTTTGAAATATTGTTGTCATAAATTACCGCCTCTATCATTTTTACGGATCGTTCACCGATCGCTAACATAATTTTGCTTTCCATTATAGTATACTAAAATAGGAAAGGCAATGATTAACAGTGATTTCTATATTTAATTTTATACAAAAACATTTGAAATAAACCTAAAAAAACGAAAATACTGAAAAAGGCGAGAAAGACAGGATTCCGTAGAAACGAAGGGACAAATATTTGTTTTTTTTATAAGACATATATGGTATAATTGTGTAAAAACATAGAATAGTTGTAACAAAAGAGCTTTGTTACCAAAGACAATTGGATCGCTAATATAGATTTAATTGGACGAATCTCAATCTATGAGTTTCGTGTATCTTGGCAAAATGGGCGTCTTTCATACTTGCCAGATTAATGGTCTAAAGTAATGGAAAAGCACTTTACACAAGACCATATTTAAAAACCAAAATCAAAGAGGCCTACCACCGCTTTAACCGCCTCAATCTAATTTTTTTCTGTAGCGTTTGACGGTATAAAATAACCTTATGTTTTATGAGAAAGCGAATCAAACCAAATTATTTAAAGCAAATGTTTCAAAAACCTATCTTTTCTAATAGTATAGGCATAATATTATAAAATCTCTAATATATATTTGTTTTTGTAAAGGTTTACTTTGGACAAATAAAGGCAGGGGGTAGATACAAATGCGTAAAAAAGAAATGATTGCAATGCTTTTGGCTGGAGGCCAGGGAAGTCGCTTGGGTGTCTTGACACGTAAAGTGGCAAAGCCAGCAGTTGCTTATGGTGGTAAGTTTAGAATTATTGATTTTCCTTTGAGTAACTGTATTAATTCTGGGGTGGATACAGTGGGTGTATTGACCCAGTATCAACCTCTACGATTGAATCAGCACATAGGGATCGGTATCCCTTGGGATTTGGATAAGAAAAATGGAGGAGTTACTATTCTGGCTCCTCATGTAAAGGGTGGAGAAGCCGGAGAATGGTTTATGGGAACTGCAAATGCAATCTATCAGAATATCGATTATATCGATAGCAATAATCCGGAATATGTATTGATACTTTCTGGAGATCATATCTATAAAATGGACTATTCACAAATGCTTGCATTTCACAAGGAAAAGGGCGCTGCAGCAACAATAGCTGTGCTAGAGGTACCTTTTGAAGAGGCAAGTAGATTTGGTATTATGAATACAAAAGATGATGATAAAATTTATGAATTTGAAGAAAAGCCGAGTAATCCTAAAAGCAATTTGGCCTCTATGGGAATTTATATTTTTACATGGAACAGATTGAGAGAGGCTTTGGTGGAGGATAGAGAGGTACACCCTGATAGTGATTTTGGTATGCATATTATACCCAAAATGTTGGATGAGGGGCAAACAATGTATGCCTATCGGTTCAAAGGATACTGGAAAGATGTTGGAACCATCGAATCATATTGGGAATCCAATATGGAATTGATTAAGGCGTTGCCAGATTTCAATTTATACGAAGATTTTTGGAAAATATATACGAACTCTGACCACCAACCACCAACATATACGGCTCCTGATGCAGTGGTTAGGGAATCTCTGGTTACAGATGGCAGCGAAATATATGGAGAGGTATATCATTCTATTTTAGGATCGGAGGTAGTTGTTGAAAAGGGAGCGGTTATTCGAGATTCTATTATTATGGGTAGGTCTGTGATTGGGGAAAATGCGGTATTGGAACGCTGCATTGTAGATGAGAATTGCCAAGTTGGCTCAGGTGTACACATGGGTATTGGTGAGAATGTGCCCAACGAAAGAAAGCCTAATATTTACAACACGGGAATTACTGTAATTGGAAGCCACACGAGGGTACCCGAGGGTGTTAAGGTGGGGAAGAACTGTGTCATCTATGGATACACAAGAGCCGAAGATTATGTTGATGGAAAGCTAGAAAGCGGAAAATCTGTTGTTCGGGAGGGGAAATGAGTATGAAAGCCATTGGTATCATTTTAGCAGGCGGTAACAATGAGGGACGGCTCGGCGTACTTACCGATCATAGGGCGGCAGCGGCATTACCGGTGGGCAGCAGCTACCGTGCCATTGACTTTACATTAAGCAATATGTCTAACAGCAGTATTGGGAAGGTTGCGGTGCTAACACAATATAATTCTCGTTCATTACGAGACCACCTGACTTCATCCAAATGGTGGGACTTTGGAAGGAAACATGGGGGGGTATTTGTATTTACCCCTTATACAAGCAGTACTGCATCCAATTGGTTTCGAGGAACTGCAGATTCTATCTATCAAAATATGACTTATCTTTTAAGGAGCAATGAAGATTATGTGGTGATTACTAGTGGTGACTCCATTTACAAAATGGATTATCATAAACTGGTGGAACAACATGAAAAAAAAGGTGCGGAAATAACCATTGCATACCAGCGGATGGACCGAGATGACCTAAATAATTTCGGAATTATGCAGATGAGTGAGGACGGGCGTTTGCTTGAATTCGAGGAAAAGCCAGAATATCCAAAAAGCAATCATGCGTCTCTTGGGATATATGTAATTTCCAGAACCCTTCTGATTGATATTTTAAATGAGATTATCCCCAAAGGTGGATATGATATTGTAAAAGATATCTTAATTGCAAAGCGAAGGGAATTAAAAATTTTTGGCTATGAGTTTAAAGGTTATTGGAATACGTTAAGTACTGGTATTGGTGCATATTACAATGTAAATATGGATTTTTTAAGAAAAGACGTGAGGGATGCTTTTATAAACGAGTATCCATATATAGAGACAAAAGCAAAGGATGAGCCGCCAGCAAAATATAACAAAGATGCCGATGTGCGAGATTCCATTGCTGGAAGTGGAACCATTTTTAATGGTAAGGTTGAGCATTCTATTATATTTCGAAAGGTCTATACGGGGGAAGGTTCTGTTGTTAAAAACTCTATTTTGATGGAAGGGTGTAGGATTGGAAAAAATTGTGTAGTAGAAAATGCAATTTTGGATAAAGAGGTTGTACTTTCTGATGGACAACAAGTCATAGGTAAGTCCATTAATGAATTAGCTATCCTAAAAAAAGGGACAAGACTATAATGGGAAGAAGCAGGCGTGGCTAGGTATCGCCTGCTTTTCTTTACCAGCTTTTCAACGATGTTGAACTGACATTATACAGAAATAGAATGGTTTTTTAGTAAAAGCGTATATTGAATTTTTATGTCAAAGATGAGAAAATATCAAAGGTTGCGTACGGTTTGCATAAAGTGAACCGAGAGAAAGGAGAACAGCATGGAAAATTTGAAAGCCGTTATTTTAGCGGCAGGCGAAGGCACTCGCATGAAATCCAAAATGCCTAAAGTGCTGCATGAAGTTTTGAATAAAACAATGATAGATTATGTGATAGATACTGCAATGAGCTGTGGAGCAGAGGACGTTTGTATTGTTGTGGGTCATAAGGCTGATGAAGTAAAGGCTGCCGTTAAAAAAGACGGTGTTTCTTTCGCCCTACAAAGTGAGCAAAAAGGTACGGGCCATGCAGTTATGATGGTGGGGGACTTTATTGAGGAAAATAAGGATATTTTGATATTATATGGTGATACTCCATTGATTCAGGGAGAAACCCTTGAAAGATTGGTGGAGAGACATCGTAACGAGAATTTTGGTGCTACGGTAATTTCAGCAAAAATAGAAAACCCCGATGGTTATGGCCGTATTGTTCGTGATAATAATGGGGAATTTTTGAGGATTGTTGAGCATAAAGACGCTTCCGTAGAGGAACGCTTATTAAATGAAATTAATACGGGAATTTATATCTTTAAGGGGGCAGATTTAAAAGCTTCTTTAGCAAAGGTGGATAACCGTAATGTTCAAGGGGAATACTATTTGACAGATTGTTTAGAATTGATTTTAAAAAGTGGCGGCAAAGTTGGTGCTGTTGTTGCAGAGGATGACAAGGAATTTTTTGGTGTTAACTCTCGTCTGCAATTGGCAGAGGCAACAAAAATTATGAAGAACCGCATCAATCATGCACATATGCTAAATGGGGTTACTTTGGTGGATCCCGAAAACACCTATATTGGTGAAGATGTAAAAATTGGCATGGATACTGTGATATTACCCGGTTGTGTTTTAGAAGGAAATACTCTAATCGGAGAGGATTGTACCATTGGACCCAACTCTCGTATGACGGATATGGTGATTGGTGATGGTGTTACATTCCAAAGTTCAACAGGCATACAATCTGAAATTGGAAATAATACAACTGTGGGTCCCTTTGCATATATTCGTCCAAACTGTAAAATTGGAAATAATGTAAAGGTGGGGGACTTTGTTGAGGTAAAGAACTCAACGGTGGGAAATGGAACCAAAATTCCCCATCTTGCTTATATTGGCGATACCGATGCAGGTGAAAAAGTAAACTTTGGCTGTGGCAGCATAATGGTAAATTATGATGGACAGAAAAAACATCGTACTGTGGTGGAGGACAACGTTTTTGTTGGCTGCAACGTAAATCTGGTAGCGCCTGTTACTGTGAAGGCTGGAGCCTATATAGCTGCTGGCTCTACAATTACCAGGGACGTTCCTGAGGATGTGCTTGCTGTTGCAAGAGCAAGGCAACAGGTGATTGAAGGTTGGAAAAAGAAGAAAATGGAAAAAGAATCGTAAAAAATGGTGAAATACGGCGAAATACAGTTGAAATTGCTGGAGGAACGGTGTAACATATAAATGGCGGGCTGCGTTTAGCCCAAGACCATAAAATGCAAAAGATTATTAGGGGGATATTGAAATGATTAATTCTAATGGTGGCGACATCAAGATTTTTGCGTGTAATTCCAACCGCACGTTAGCAGAGGAAATCGCACAAAAACTGGGTATGACACTGGGCAGTGCAGAAGTTGAGAAATTCAGCGATGGTGAGATTTCTGTTAAAATCAACGAAACAATTCGTGGAGCGGATGTTTACATCATTCAGTCTACTTCTTCACCTGTGAATGATAGTTTGATGGAATTGTTGATCATGATTGATGCAATGAAGCGTGCTTCTGCAGCAAGAATTACAGCAGTTATGCCTTATTATGGCTATGCAAGACAGGACCGTAAGGCAAGAGCGAGAGATCCTATTAGTGCAAAATTAGTAGCAAATATTTTAACAACAGCAGGTGCAAACCGCGTGTTAACCATGGATTTGCACTGTGCACAGATTCAGGGTTTCTTTGATATCCCCGTAGATAACTTGGTGGGAAGTCCATTATTAACAAGTTATTATATCAACAAATACGGCGATGATTTGGAAAATTTCGTTGCTGTTTCCCCTGATTTGGGCAGTGTTACAAGAACAAGAAAATTTGCCGAAAGATTAAATATTCCTCTTGCAATCATTGATAAACGTAGACCAAAAGCAAATGTCAGCGAAATTATGAACATTATCGGTGATGTAAAAGGCAAGAAAGTAATTTTGGTCGATGATATGATTGACACTGCAGGAACAATCACAAATGCTGCAAATGCTTTGAAAGAAAGAGGCGCGATTGAGGTAGATGCTTGTTGTACACACGCTGTATTAAGCGGCCCTGCAATGAAGCGTATCCAGGATTCTGCAATTAATGAATTGCTGGTTCTTGACACGATTGCTTTGCCTGACGAGAAGAAGATTGACAAGATAGTGACTGTATCTGTGGCAAACATTTTTGCGAATGCATTGAAATGTATCCACGAAGGTAGCTCTATTTCTCAATTGTTTGATTAATTACTTGGGACCCTTCTCAAGTATATCATAATAAAAGCTCCTATTTTCCATTTTTTACTGGGAATTGGAGCTTTTATTATAGGGCATAATTTAAGAGAAATTGAAGATAATTTTAATTGTTAGAAGGTTATATTAGGTTGCTTTTTTCACTTTTTTTGATATAATAAGATTTATATGGGATTTTGTCCCAAAGAGGTTAGAGCTTTGAGTGTTTTTCTCGTTCATTTCTTCAAATAAGTACAAGCTAGATTCGTCAATACTGACAATTTTATGAAATGTTGGTTGACAAATTAGGATAAATGAATTATATTGTTAAAAGTAAGACAAACAAAGTCGGGAGTCTTAGTTTAATAGAAACCGAGTTTGTTGCCCAACTAATATTACTATAATTACATAATTTTAGGAGGAGTTCTAATATGAAAATCGCATTTTTTGACACCAAATCCTACTGGAAAGATTCTTTCGGTCCTGTGGCTGAAAAATATGGATTTGAAATTACTTTTTTCAATGAAAGATTGACACCTGCAACTGCACATTTGGCAGCAGGTCACGATGCTACTTGTTCTTTCGTAAACGACGAAGTACCCGCTGATGTTGTTCGCGAATTGCATAACTTAGGCATCAAAGTTCTCTTATTACGTTGTGCAGGTTTTGATAGTGTTGATTTGGCTGTTGCAAAAGAATGCGGTATGCCTGTACTTAGAGTACCTGCATATTCCCCCGAATCTGTTGCTGAACAGGGCGCTGCTTTGTTGATGGCTGTAAACAGAAAATCTCACTTGGCTTATGAAAGATCCACAAAATTTAACTTTGACATTGCTGGTTTGGATGGTATCGCTTTGGTTGGTAGAACAGCAGGCGTTATTGGTACTGGTAAAATTGGTCAGTGTATGATTAATATTTTGAAGGGCTTTGGCATGAACATCATTGCTTATGATGCATTCCCTAACCCTAATCTTGGCTTAGAATATGTTGATTTGGATGAACTGTACGCTCGTGCTGACGTTATTTCTCTTCACTGCCCTCTTATGCCTGCAACACGTCATATGATTAACGCAGAAGCTATCGCGAAGATGAAGGATGGCGTTATCTTAGTTAACGTTGCTCGTGGTGGTCTGGTTGATTCCGAAGCTTTGGCTGATGCAGTAGAAGCTGGCAAATTCCGTGGTGTTGGTATGGATGTTTGTGAAGTTGAACATGAATACTTCTTTGAAGATAGAAGCGACAAAGCAGAAAAAGATCCAACATTGGCAAGATTGTTGGCAAGTGAAAAGGTAGTTCTTTCTGGTCACTTAGCATTCTTGACCGAAGAAGCTTTGAACGCAATGGCAGAAGTTACATGCGGCAATGCAAAAGCATTCTTGGATGGTGCAGAATTAGTAAATGAAGTTAAATAATTACAAGTAATGATTTTAAGCGGACACCTAGGTGTCCGCTTTTTTATGAATTTATGCAAAAAAACCGGCAATTGGTGTTTTCATAAGATCCAATTTAGAATTTTTGCCTGAATGTTTTGTGAAAAGGATAAAAGCTTGTTGTAATCGTAAATGAAGTGGGTTTTGTCATGTTTTTTAAGCTGGAAAGGATTGTTTTTTCAGAAAATATTATGCTATAATAAACGCTATAAAAAGATATGGTTTTGAAGATTAGTAGCAAGTATACTATATTTGTTTATGTGGTGGGTATAAAACAATACGGACTGATTTAAACTAGCTCTAATTCCTAAATTAGGGCTTTTAGCTGTTGTTTATGCACCTATAGGCTACTATAAATTAAAAGGTTGAACATACAACAAAATATGGGAGGAAATTTTTCAATACGTTTTGTTAATCGGATGTTCGTTTTTTGGAGGATGAAATGGGACTTTTTGATAAATTTAAAGGCAATGATAAGGGACAGGAGTTTTTTGTTATTGCTGGGTTAGGTAATCCTGGACCTAAGTATGAAGGAACAAAGCATAACATTGGTTTTGATGTAGTAGATCGCTTGGGGAAAAAATATAATATACAAATGAACAAATTTAAACATAAGGCCTTGGTGGGTGATGGGAGTATAAACGGGCAGCGGGTGCTGTTGGTAAAGCCCCAAACCTTCATGAATTTAAGTGGTGAAAGCATACGTGAAATTGTAAACTTTTATAAAATTCCACAGGATCATTTTGTTGTAATCTACGATGACACAAGCCTGCCCGTTAGCGGTGTGCGTATTCGGGAAAAAGGAAGCCATGGTGGACATAATGGAATTCGCAATATCATTGAACAAATTGGAACCGACGAATTTTGGCGTATAAAAGTGGGTATCGGCGAAAAGCCCAATGGTTGGGATCTAGCGGATTATGTTTTAGCTAAATTTGACAAGGATGACTTACCGATGATGGAGCAAGGCGCAGATAAAGCTGTTAATGCTGTGGAACTGATTTTATCTCGAGGCATTATGGAGGCTATGAATCGTATCAATCAAAAACCAAAGACTGTAAAAAAAGAAAAAGTTCAGAAAACGGCTGAGGTTGAAGAAGCCAAAAAACCTCAAGGCGAGGTGGAATAATGAAAACGCTAACAGAACCTTTATTGGAGCTGGAAGGGTATCAAAATGTACTGGAATCCATACGTAATAATCACACCCCTGTATTTGCAACAGGGGTTATTGACGTGGAAAAGGCTCACTTACTTTTTTCTATTAAAGAGCATTGCCAAAGGCCTTTATTGATTTTAACGTATAGTGAGTTGAGGGCAAGGGAAATTTTAGAGGATATTTCTTTCTTTCATAGAAACCCAATTTACTATCCTGCCAAAGATATTTTGTTTTACAGTGCTGATGTGCATAGCATGGAAATGAATCGTCAAAGGTTTATAGCAATGGAAAGACTACTTTCTGGTGAGAGGTCGATTATTGTTGCCTCCATGGAAGCGTTGTTAGATAGATTCCCGAGAAAAGAAATATTCACCAAATTTATCCTTACCCTAAAAGTTGGGGATGTTTTGAATATGACTCAACTTATTCGGCAGTTGATTTGCTTGGGATACGAGCGTACAGAGCTGGTGGAAAGTGCAGGGCAGTTTGCACTGCGAGGGGGGATTTTGGATATATATTCCTTGACTTGTGACGAGGCTGTGCGTATTGAAATGTGGGATGATGAGATAGACTCTATCCGCTCTATGGACCCAGCAAGCCAGCGTTCTGTGGATAAGTTAGAAGAGGCCCGCATTTTTCCAATGCGAGAGTTGGTCTATGAGGAGAGCCTTGCTGAAATTGCTGCAAATAAAGTCAGCAAAGAGTTCTCAAAATGCCTACAAAACATGGAGAAAAAGGGATTGATTGGTGAAGCCGAGCGATTAAGGGAAAATATCGGAGAAGATGCAGAACGGCTAAGAATGGAAAAGAACTTGTCGAATATTGGATCATATATTCCTTATTTTTATCAGGAAACCGTCAGTTTGTTAGACTATATCCCTAAAGATACTCTTTTGTGTTTTGATGAACCGGAACGTATACGGGAGCATATGGCTACGGTTATGGAGGAATATGAAGAAAGTATGAAGGGTCGTATTTCCCAAGGATATCTTCTTCCTGGGCAGGCAAAACTTTTGTTTGACTATACAGATGTGCAAAGGCAGGCAGAGGGGTTTGGACGAATCCTTTTGGCAGGCTTAAACCAAAGGACATTAGGTTTTGAACCAAAGGTTAAGGTGGATTTTGCAGTGCGTTCAACACCATCGTTTCGTAAAAGGGTTGATCTGTTTTGCGAAGAATTACATTATCTGAAAAAGAGGGAGTATCGAACCTTAATTTTGGGTGGCACAGGCTCTAGAGCCCAGCGTATGGCAAAGGAGCTCTCGGACTTAGGTATTCCGGCAGTTTACATGGAAAACCTAGAGGCACCTATGCCTAAAGGGGCAGTTTGGGTTGCAAAAGGTAGCTTATCTAAAGGGTTTTCTTACGAATATATCAATCTTGCTGTTTTTTCTGACAGTGAGTTGTTCGGTGGCGGTGAAAAAAAGAAAAAAAAGAAGAAGAAAAATGGCACTGCGATTGAAAGCTTTACCGATTTAAAAATCGGGGATTTTGTTGTTCACGATAACCACGGCATTGGTGTGTTTTGTGGTCTTGAAAAAATTTCTGTTGAGGGCGTTCAAAAGGATTATATGAAAATTTCATATCGAGATGGGGGAAATCTTTTTGTTCCTGTAAACCAGATGGACATGGTACAAAAGTATATTGGCAGTGGAGGGGCAGCACCAAGGCTAAACAAGCTAGGCGGTCAGGAGTGGGTTAAGGCAAAGGCAAAAACCCGGGCAGCCATTAAAATTCTCGCTGAAGATTTAGTTGCTTTGTACGCAAAGCGTTCTGCTGCAAAGGGGCATTCATATTGCGGGGATACGGTGTGGCAAAGGGAGTTTGAGGAGTCATTTCCCTACGAAGAAACGGAGGATCAGCTAAATGCCATTGAAGATGTAAAACATGATATGGAAAGCGGCAAAGTGATGGATCGACTTATTTGTGGTGACGTTGGGTATGGAAAAACGGAAGTTGCCATTCGTGCTGCATTTAAAGCTGTCCAGGATGGAAAACAGGTTGCCTTTTTAGTACCAACCACGATTTTGGCACAACAACATTACAATACCTTTGTGCAAAGAATGGCAGGTTATCCTGTTACCATTGAACTTCTTTCTAGGTTTCGTACGGCTAAGCAGCAAAAAGAGAGTCTGAAAAACTTGCAACAGGGGTATGCAGACATCGTAATCGGAACCCACCGTATTTTATCCAAGGATGTGGAATTTAAAGACTTAGGGTTAATCATCGTTGATGAGGAGCAGAGATTTGGCGTTTCTCATAAGGAGAAGTTAAAGCGGTTGCGAGAAAACGTGGATGTATTGACCCTATCGGCAACGCCTATTCCCCGTACCTTGCACATGAGTTTATCGGGAATCAGGGATATGAGTTTGTTGGAAGAACCACCCCAGGAAAGACATCCCATCCAAACTTATGTTATGGAGAACAATCCGGAATTTGTTCGTGAGGCCATTCATCGTGAGATAGCCAGAGGTGGCCAGGTTTATTATTTATATAACCGAGTGGACTCCATTAGTGAGGAAGCGTTTCGCTTGCAAAAGATGATTCCTGAAGCAAACATATCCTTTGCCCATGGTCAGATGTCTGAACGTGAACTGGAAGGAATTATGGAGGACTTTATCAGTGGAGAAACCGATGTATTGGTGTGCACAACAATAATAGAAACAGGTATGGATATTTCCAATGCAAATACCATAATCATTCAAGATGCAGATCGGATGGGATTATCTCAGCTGTACCAGCTACGTGGTCGTGTAGGACGGAGCAACCGTATTGCTTATGCCTACTTGTTGTATCGACGAGACAAGATGTTACGGGAAGTGGCAGAAAAAAGACTGCAGACCATTCGTGAATTCACGGAATTCGGCTCGGGATTTAAGATTGCTATGCGGGACTTGGAGATTCGTGGAGCCGGGAATCTGCTTGGTGCAGAGCAACATGGACACATGGAGTCCGTGGGCTATGATATGTATTGTCGTTTGCTGGAAGAGGAGGTGCAAAACCTAAAAGGGGAGGCACCAAAGGAAGAACTTGCAGAGACAACGGTGGATATTAACATTAGTGCCTATATTCCTGATTTTTATATTAAAAACCAGGAACAGCGCATGGAGCTTTATAAAAAAATTGCTAACGTGCGTACCCAGGAAGCTTATTTTGATATTCAAGAAGAGATGGAAGACCGATATGGCGATTTGCCTAAAAGCGTACAAACCCTTCTGGAGATTGTACTAATAAAGGCTGAGGCTAGGAGCTTGGGCATTTCTTCAATTGTGCAAAAACGTGGCAATATTGTGATTGAATTCAGATCAGATGCAAAAACAGATCCAATCAAGTTGACAAAAATAATTTCTGAAGGAAGGGGTAAATATTTATTTACCGCAGGTGCAAACCCTTATCTGACATTAAAGCTTCAAAAAGATAAGGAAAATAAATCCCTTGAAGAAATTAAATTCATATTAAATGCAATAAAGGGATAGTCATTTATAAAAAGAATGTGTATAATGGATGCATTAGGTTATTTCCATGGATATGGGTACAAATCCTGTTTGATTGAAATTGGCATGGGATTATATAAATCCCAATACACCTTATGTCGTACAGGTAATGTAGCCAATAGAGTTTTGTGGAAAGATTACAATTCAAAAAGTGAAAAAGAAAGAGGGATTTATAATGAAGAAAAAAGGACTTCTTTGCCTGCTGACTGCTGGCGTGATGGCTCTTTCTGCCTGCGGTAGCACTAGCGAAAGCAGTAGCAATTTTAATGACGAAGTTGTCATGAAGATTGACGGCAGAGAGATCATGAAATCGGAATATATGGTTTATCTGTACACCACAACAAAGAGCTTTACTGCTGTTGGTGGTGACGAGATTTGGTCAATGGATTTTGATGGACAGACTGCAGATGAATTGGTGGAAGAACGTACGCTTAATACAATCCAGAGTGTGGTAGCTGCAAAGAAATATGCAGAAGAAAATGGAATGACATTGACTGATGAGCAGAAGGAAGAAGCTGTAAAAGCATCAGAACAGTTTGTTACGAACTTGCCCAAAGAAGATATTGAAAAAATGGGAATTGATGCCAAAAAATTAGCCCCTTTTATGGAAGATTCCTATATGTATTCCTTTGTATATCAGGCGTTGGCAGCAGAGTGTGAAGTTGATGAGGCTGAAAAAGCCAAGTATTATGAAGAAAACAAGGCACAAATGACAGAAGACTATACTCTGCTGGATATGGAAACTATTGTAATGGATGATTTAGAGAAGGCTAAGGAAGTAGTTCAAAAAGCAAGGGATGGTCAGGATTTTCAGGAGCTATTTAAAGAGTACGACATTGATGAAAATGCAAAACAGGAAGAACAGGGCGGTAAGATGTCCTTGTATAAGACCCAATTTGCTTCCTCTTTTGGTTTGATTGATGTGCCGGAGGTAGGAACTATTACAGATCCCATTGAGATGGATGGTGTTTACTTTATTATTAAGATGAATACCAATACAGTGCCACAGGAAAGTGAAATTAAAACTGTTGCTGAGGCAAGCTTTACAAACCAGAAGCAGGCAGAATATAGTGATGCTAGGTTTGCAGAGATGATTGCGGCTCAGAAGGTTGAATATATCGGTGGAGTTTTTGAAAACCTTGAAAAATTCCATTAAGTAGCATACAAACATTATAAAGGGTGTTTCCAATGGTCGGATTGGAAACACCTTTTTTTTATTTTCAATAGAATGATTTTCAACGGGCTGTTTTGAGGATGTTTTTTTTGTTTTAAAATTTAATGAAAAAATCAAATACTTAGATAATAAACAAAAGCCCCCGTAGACGATTATTGTTCATTCATTTACTGTTATATTTAATTTAAGAAGGGAATAAAGATATGTGATTTTCTTTGTTGAAAAAAAAACGAGGATGGAGTATCATGAAATAAGAAAGATTTGGAAGGGAGGAAGGGTGTCCTATGGGGATATCCGTTAGTGATGGGAATGAAGAAAGTTTGGGCGGTTTTTTTTAGTCCTACAGGGGGTACAGAAAAAGTTACAACTACTGTTGCGCAAGCAGTGGCTAAAAAATTAGGTGTTGATTATGGTATATATGACTTTACTTTACCTCAAAATCGAGTGGATAAAGTTGTGTTTGATGAGGATGATCTTGTGGTATTAGGGACACCGGTCATTGCTGGCCGTGTACCTAATCTTTTATTACCATATTTAAACGAAATGATCGTGGCTAAAGGTGCTTTGGGAGTACCTGTGGTTTCCTTTGGAAATAGAAATTATGACGATGCATTAATTGAATTAAGAAATATTATGGAGGAAAGAGGTTTCCATACTGTTGCAGGTGGCGGATTTGTAAGTGAGCATTCTTTCTCACGCATACTTGGCGCAGGTAGACCCGACGCCGAGGATATTGCCCAATTGATTCAGTTTGGCGATAAAATCGGCGAGAAAATAATTGGTGGTTGGGTTTATAACGGCCCAGTATATGTAAAAGGAGAGGAACCCATTCGACCATACTTTACACCGAGAGATCGGCATGGGAATGCCATTGATATTCGTAAGGTGAAACCCAAAACAGGCGATGGATGTTGTAGTTGTGGTATGTGTGCGCAGGTTTGTCCTCTGGGATCCATTTCTAAGGAGGATCCAACAGTTACCATAGGAACCTGCATGAAATGCTGTGCCTGTGTTAAGAAATGTCCAACAGGTGCAAAATTTTTTGATGATCCTGGATTTGTTTACCACAAAGAGGAGCTGGAAGAGCTTTACGAGGGTAGAGCCGCCGGCGAATGTTTTATTTAAAATGTAAACCAAAAAGAACCCTGAAGTAAAGTGATTAAATTGAGACACCCCTATTAAAAATAAATAGGGGTGTTTTTATGAATAATCAAGTTAAAATAAACATGCTTAGGCCTTTCGATAATATTGCATAACATGGTATACTTTAGTAAAAATCTTTTGTATAGGGGAGTGGTAGGAAGTGAAGAGTTGGTTAAAGCAGATTTTACTTTTGATGGGTTACGCAATTCCGTTTCCCTTTTTAGCCCTGTATGGAGATGCTACTTATGGGACGATGCAGTTTTATGGGTTAATGGTTATTGGATTGTTTTTGTTATGTAAGACTTCTATAAAGTTTGGTTATTACAAAATTATAATTTTAGGGAGTATCCTAAATTATTTCTTTTCTTATTTCTTGATGCTTCAACATCAAACCGAAATTTGGTCTTGGTATTTTAGCCCTTTTCGTCAAAAGGTATTTTATTTTTTATATCCTTTGTAGCATTTGCAACCCAAATGGTATTTTTCTTTTACTTTGGTGGAAGGAACAAAAGCCAGAAAAAGGTGTGATGGGTTCAAATATTTATGCTTCCAAAACCCAAAATGGATATTTTGAACAATTGCGTATATTCTATTTTTCAAGTATGATAAAGAAATGAAAGGGGTGTTGGGGTTGAAGGTGGACGTTTCGTTGGATTTGTATCGTATTTTTTGTGCGGTTGTGCGGACAGGTAATATGTCTGCGGCAGCCAGAGAACTTTATATATCACAGCCTGCTGTAAGCATGGCAATTCGACAATTAGAAGACAGGATGGGTAGTCCGTTGTTGGTTCGCACCGCTAAGGGCGTGTATCCAACTGCGGAGGGCAAATTACTATATACATATTTGGAGCAGGCTTTGGGTCTGATTCATGCGGCAGAAGAAAAGTATTTCCAGATGGTTAATATGGAAATGGGAGAGCTGAAAATTGGTGCCAGTGATACTGTTATTGCAAATTTTCTTCTGCCATATCTAGAGAAGTATCATAAGCTCTATCCTGATATCAATATCAAAGTGACGAACAAGACAACCTATGAATCCCTACGGTTGCTAAAAAACGGCAGTGTAGATGTTTGCTTTATCAATCTTCCTATCGGCGATGATGTAGACCTAGAGATAACACCTTGCATAGAGATTCATGATATTTTGGTTGGTGGAGAAAGATATAAGCTTCTTTCCCAAGTGGGACTGGAGCTTAAAGACTTGCCAGAGTATCCTTTATTGCTTTTAGAGGACCTTAGCAATTCCAGAAGATATATCGATCGTTATGCGGAGGCGAATGGTGTTGTTTTAAATCCAATTTTAGAATTAGGCAGTAGCGACTTATTAATTAGCTTTGCCCAAATTAACCTGGGGCTTACCTTTGTAATCAAAGAATTTACCGAGGAGGCCCTAAAGGGAAAGCGTTTGTTTGAGATCCCCATAGCGCCACCCTTGCCCAAACGAAACATTGGTATGGTTCGATTAAAGAATGTTGCAGCACCTCATGCGGTAAAGGGTTTTATTAAATTGATTGATTTTCAAGAAAATTTATGAGGGCGGTTGACACATGGCTGCATTCATGTTAATATATGAGCAAGTGTTCAATTGATTGAGGGTGATAATATGGAATTCTGTTGTAATAAGGCGGATGAAATCAACATGAAAGAAGAACTGGAAAGGCATTTTATTCGGGATCTTGCAGATTTTTTTAAGGTTTTTGGGGATGCTACTAGAATTAGAATATTACAAAGCCTTTTGAATAGTGAAAAAAATGTGAGTGAACTGGCAGATTCCTTGGATATGACACAATCGGCAATTAGCCATCAATTGCGGGTTCTACGCCAAAATGATTTAGTAAAGTATCGCAAAGAGGGAAAGACCGTTTTTTACTCTTTGGATGATGAACATGTAAGAACGGTGTTAGAACAAGGTATGACGCATATTCGTCACAAACGAGGTTATGTGGAATAACCAATAGGCTGTTTTAGAGGTTCCTCTTACGGCCTATTCTTTAAGAATATATATGAATAAGTAATCATATGAACAAATGTGGGGGTGTATTGTTTTGAAAGTATACTTAAAAGGGTTAACTTGTGCCAATTGTGCAAGTAAAATCGAAGCGGCAGTAAATGTACTAGGTGAGACCAAGGAGGCTAATATCAATTTGGTCAAGCAAACTATGGAAGTAACATTGGTAGATGGGGTTAAAGAGAATACGATTTTGGAACAGATAGAGAGGATTGTTCATAAATTGGAGCCAGAAGTTCAGGTTTCCTTGCAACAGAAGGAGCAAGGTCAAGAGGCTAATTGTTCTTGTGGACACTGCCATATTGAGAACCATGGGGGTGAAGAGCACTTGGATCATGGTCATACCCATGACCACGATCATGGAGCAGAAGGAGATAACAAAAAAATCTGGGCTCGTTTTGGCGGAGGCGGATTATTATTTTTGGCAGCAGTTCTTTTTAGGGATACAAATTTAGCGCTATATTTCTATTTAATTTCCTATGGAGTATTTGGCTATGATGTTTTGATCAGAGCGTGTAAAAACATTCTCCGGGGGCAGGTTTTTGATGAAAATTTCCTAATGTCTATTTCCACAGTGGGGGCAATTGCTATTGGAGAAATGCCAGAGGCAGTATTTGTTATGATGTTTTATCAGGTGGGAGAAGCCTTCCAGGATTATGCAGTTAGAAGATCCAGAAAGTCTATTACTGCCTTGTTAGATATTCGTCCTGATTTTGCAGAGGTTATTTTAGGGGAAGGCACAAAAAGAATGCATCCTGAAGAAGTAAACGTGGGAGATTTTATTTTGGTGAAAGCAGGGGAGAGAATTCCTCTGGATGGGAAGGTAAAAGAAGGGTATGCTCTTTTAGATACCGCTGCATTGACTGGGGAAGCTTTACCACGAGGCGTTGAACCAGGTAGCGATGTATTAAGTGGATGCATTAACCTTGATGGGAATTTAAAGATAGAGGTAACCAGACCTTTTGGTGACTCTACGGTAATGAAGATTTTAGAGATGGTTGAAAACGCAGCAGGCAAGAAGTCTAAAACAGAGCGATTTATCACTCGTTTTGCAAGGGTATATACCCCTGTAGTAGTTGGGCTTGCAGTAGCTTTGGCGGTTCTTCCACCTTTATTAGGATTTGGTGAGTTTCAAATGTGGTTTGGCCGTGCGCTAATATTCTTGGTTGTATCCTGCCCCTGTGCCCTGGTGCTTTCTGTACCTCTTAGTTATTTTGCTGGCATTGGAACCGCTTCTAAAAACGGTATTTTAGTAAAGGGTGGTGGCGATTTAGATACCCTTTGCCATATTGATAAGATTGTTTTTGATAAAACGGGAACATTAACAAAAGGTAGATTTTCCGTGGTTGAAATGGTTGCCGAGGACAAAGAGGAGCTATTATACTTGGCGGCTTTAGGAGAAGTGAATAGCAATCACCCTATTGCTGAGGCAATTGTAAATGAATTTAAAAAGGATAAAGAACTTTCTGGGGAATTGGTTGTGGGTTATAAGGAGTTGGGTGGTTTTGGTATTTCTTATAGCCTGGATAATGAGCAAGTTTTATTGGGGAACCAGAGGTTGATGGAACGTGAAAACATTGTATTCAAACCATTTAGCGGTGTAGGATCCGTTGTATATATCGCAAAAAATGGTAAGTTTAAAGGGTATATTGTAGTTGCTGACACGCTGAAAGAAGGTTGCAGGGAAGCCCTGGTAGCATTGCGCAACAAAGGTGTCCAATCTATGGTTATGCTCACTGGTGACCGCAAGGAAAATGCCGAAGCTATGGCTAAGGAATTGGATTTGAATAAGTTTTATGCCGACCTTTTGCCTGGCGATAAGCTAAACATACTAGAGGGATTGAAAAACAAAGAAATTTCTTTATCAAAAACAGCGTTTGTTGGAGATGGTATCAACGATGCGCCTGTATTGGCAGGTGCGGATTTGGGTATTGCAATGGGTGGTATCGGCTCAGATGCTGCTATTGAAGCTGCAGATGTTGTGTTGATGGATGATGATATTGGAAAATTGGCAGTAGGTATTCGTATTGCAAAGAATACCCGCAGGATTGTAAGGCAGAACATTACCTTTGCGTTAGGAGTAAAAGCATTGGTTTTGGTATTGAGTGCCCTTGGTATGGCCTCCATGTGGATGGCAGTTTTTGCAGATGTTGGTGTTGCAGTGTTAGCAATACTTAATGCAATGAGGAAAAAATAAAAGCATACAGAGAGTATATGTATAGTAGGTAGAGCAAGCACATATATAACCCTAAGCAACTGAGGGCACAATCGTATCGATGAATGATTGTGTCCTCAGTTGTTTTTAATGAGCAGCCAATTTTCAAGGTGAAATCCCTCCATTGGTTCCACTTATTTCGGGTCACCTCCATTACAGCCTAGTTTCTCTATGGGTTTATTGATCAGAAGTAACAAGATTTGTCCGGATTGGCAATGTAAAATGTATTACTTGAAAGAACAAGGGGTGACAGAGGAAGTGGGTGGGTAGCATATAGAAAGAGAAAAGAAAGGGAGGAAGAAGTGGGAAAAAAGGTGTTTGGGGGGAGGGGGTATTTTATAAAGCCAAAGATTATAAAACACCCCCTAAGGCAATGCTTAGAGGGTGTTTATTAGGAATTTTCATTTTTGCATTGAGCGATAATTTTCTTTACATTTTTCTCGAATTTTACCCTGGGAAGCATAACCATATGGCCACAACCACAGCATTTGATGCGAAAGTCGATGCCAGTGCGCAGGATTTCCCACTGACTTGAACCACAGGGGTGGGCCTTTTTCATTTGAACGATATCTCCGACGTTGAAGACCATAATTTAAACCTCCTTTTGTTGCACAATATGGACGGTGCGCTGAGGGAAAGGGATTTCAATACCCTCTTTATCAAAGCGATTTTTAATGCGTTTGCGTAATTCTGCTTCAACTCCATAATTTGTTTTTATTTCACATTTTGCAACAATACGAATCGAAACTGCGGAATCATCCAATCCAACGACGCCAACAACGCTAGGGGTCTCAAGGATGCTGGATATGTCCGAAGTGTGATTCATTTCATCTTGTAATATTGCCAATACACGATCAATATTTTCTTCATAGGAGATGCCTACTGTTACGATTGCATTAATAAAGTCATTACACAGGTTGGTCACGGTACCAACAGAGCCATTGGGGATAATGTGCATTCTGCCCTGGGGGTCCCTAATTTTTGTGGAACGAAGGGTTACCCCTTCCACAACTCCTGTAATGTTTTGAATTGTAACCACATCGCCTACGGCATAATGATCTTCAAAGAGAATAAAAAAACCCTCCATCATATCAGTTACAACGCTTTGTGCACCTAGCCCGATGGCAACTGAACCGGCACTTGCAATTACTAATAATGACTTGGAGTCTACACCCAATAAGTTAAGGATAGAAAAAATACCTATAAAGTAGATTACGTATTTTGTGACACTTGAAGTAATGGAATTTAGCGTGTTGGCTTTTCTTTCGGACATTGCCAAACGCTGCTTTTGCGTTTGTTTTTTGAAAAACTTTTGGGCTATTCCGTTGGAAGCACGGATCAGAAACCAGCATAAAAGCAGGATCCCGCCAATTTGCAACAGTCTGATGCCTAAATTTGCTGCAGTATCAAGCATCCACTCAATACTGGTGAGTTCTTCTAATTTTGTCATTGTTACCTCCTTAGTTACTTTTGATATCCTGTGGCTGCTTTGATAAAAGCAGAAAAGAGCAGCTTTTGTTCTTCTGTTTTCATAGCCTCGGGGTGCCACTGTACGCCTAATACAAAGGAATATTCAGTATGATCGATTGCTTCGACTAAGCCATCTTGACTCCTGGCACAAACCCGAAGACCTTTACCCAGCTGAGCAACGGCCTGATGATGGAAGGAGTTTACTGTGGTTTTTTCTTTATTTCGCCAAAGAGCTGCAAGTAAAGTACTTTGCTCAATCCAGATGCTATGAGTTGCATAGGGGCGTGGTGCCTGTTGGTTATGTTTTAATGAGCTATTTGTTTGAACAGAAATATCTTGATATATTGTTCCACCCAATGCAATATTCATAACCTGCATTCCCCTGCAAATTCCCAATATAGGAATATTTTTTTCTAATGCAGCTTTGCAAAGGGCAAGCTCAAAGTGATCTCTTTGGGGGGTGATTTCACCACTTTCTTTCAAGGGTTCTTCGTCAAACAGCAAAGGGTCTATGTCGCCGCCGCCGCTAAGGATAATGCCATCAATAAAAGCTGGAATTGAGAGTTGTGGAAAGAGAAGGATGGGATAACCGCCTCCATCTTTTACTGCTGATACATAATCCTCGTGTACTTTGTATCTATTGGATATGTTGTCATAATCTGGTGTGATTCCGATAATTGGTCCCATTGTATCAGTCCTTCTTGATTAACTTTCCTAATAGTATACAAAAGATGTCAAGGTTTTGCAATGGAGGACAAAGAGAAATATGCGTGCTTGTTTTGTAAGGTATAGTTGTGGTATGATTAAAAAACATAAATTTGGGCGAAACTGTAACCGTCCAACAAACATGACATAGAACGGAGATGAAAATGATGAAAACCATTGGCATAATTGGGGCAATGGAAGAAGAAATTCTTTGTTTGAAAGAGAAAATTGAAATTGTTACTACGAAAAATGTTGTTGGCTTAGCATTTTATATTGGTAGATACAAGGGGAATAATATTGTATTGGTTAGAAGTGGTATCGGCAAGGTAAATGCTGCAATTTGCACGCAGGCTATGATTGACCATTTTGGTGTGGATTACGTCTTAGTATTGGGCGTAGCAGGCTCATTGGTTGATGATTTGCATATAGGTGACATTGTAATCTCTACAGATGCAGTTCAGCACGATATGGATACATCTGTTTTAGGGGATCCTGTTGGTACTATACCAAGAATGGCAGAAAGCTATTTTAAAGCGGATGAAGAGTTGATTAGGTTGGCTCAAGCATCAGCGGCAGAGGTAGCTGATGGTTATCGTGTTATCACTGGGAGAATTGCCAGCGGCGATCAATTTATCAGTACAAAAGAAGGGAAAGCAAAAATACGTAAAAATGTACAGGGAACTTGTGCAGAAATGGAAGGGGCAGCAATTGCCCATGCTTGCTGGCTGAATAGAATTCCCTTTTTGGTTGTACGGGCAATATCTGATGGTGCAGGGGAAGAAGCTAATATTTCTTTTGAAAAATTCAGCATTATGGCGGCAAAGCGTTGTAGCGAGCTGGTAGAAAAAATATTGGAAAAGTTGTGATTTTTGCATATAATAATATAGGCTAGACCCTGGAAATAGAGGTAGTTTAAGAAAAATCCATATTTATGGTATGATTTAAAGTGCATGATATAAAATTGCCTAAAAACAACTTGGAAATTTTTATTGTTATTGTCCTGGATTTCTCTTGTCACGGTTGATTTGTTCCTGTATAATGCAATCAAGAAGAAATATTTAGCACACAAAATATTTTTGACGAGAGAGCGACTAGAAAGGATGTGCCATCTATGACAGCAAAAACTCATGGATATATTACAAAAGAGATTGAACTGGAACAGTTGTATCAGTTCATTTTAAAATATTTCGATACGGGTGCGAAAGTAAACCGTTATGAAAATCGTTTTGGCGAAAGTAACGAGATGGCTGTTTATTTCACTTACAAGGGTGAAGAAAGACGACTTTTTACTATGGTTTATAAAAGTCGTAAGTTTTCTAAAAACGGAGAAAAAAACCGTATGATCTTTTTAGACTTAGACTATTGGGGTCATAGTGTTGAAATTATGCGTGCAATCTTGTCTTTCTTTGGTGGTTGGCTGGATGAAAATGATTGCGATAACGAGGAAGCTTATTTTATCGAAGCCCAAGCGGATGGGGTTACTCCTAACATCATCAAAATTACCAGAAGCGAATTGAACAGACGCTTAGGCGGTATGGTTGTTATCATAGATGATGAAAATGAAAACTAAGTGAAATAAAGAGTCTTTCCTTTGGGAAAGACTCTTTTCCTTTTGTTGGAAACCTTGCAAAGCCGTTTTTGAATGTGATATACTAATAAATATTAGATCGTTGCGAAATGGTATTCCGTTGGAGGAGGGGAGGAATCTTTATGGAGAAAGAGGATTTTTGCCGCAGAGTTGATGAGGATATTGACCATAGCCGTGAAACATGGGATGCTTTTTCGTATGATGAAGAGAAAATGTCTGTTTTGTTTCGCTACCTTGTGAATACATATAAGGACGAAATAGACGGTTTTTGTGATGGACTGAAAGTAATTCAGCCTTATGAGGTTTCAGCCTTACAGGCAGAGGCGTATCGTGAAAATATTAAAAAAATGCTGGGGCGCCTGGAAGGGTTTCGCCGAAATGGCTATCAAAATGATGGTTTATTAGAGTATTATCTTAATTTGGAACACAATGAGATTTCTATGGATGTAGACTTTACAGAATTAAGGTTGGAAATTGGAATGATGAATACCATATCCAAGATGGAAAAGGATGAAATCATTGAAAAGCTTGGTGAAATCGAAGAAATTTGTTCTAAAGTATTATTTAAACATAAGAAATGGGATCTAATGAGAGAGTATTTGATTTGGTTGTCCGGAAAGGACGTAGAAATTGCTTTAAAAATACTCCCGATTTTCTTTAAAATAAATAAAAAATAAGAGGGAATACAGATGATAAAGTTAATTGTATCAGATATGGATGGAACACTGTTGAATGATGAAAAGAAAATCGACTTGGAAATATATGAGTTACTACCCAAATTGCAGGAAAAAGGGATTCGATTTGTTGTTGCTAGCGGACGACAATATCCCAGCCTAAAAAAGCATTTTCATGAGCATATAAGGGATGTGGTTGTAATTGCCGAAAATGGTGCATTTGTGGTGGACAATGGAAAAGAGCTGGTGGTTGAACCCATGGAGCCTCAAAAGGTAGCCCATTGCCTGGACACAATATTTACCCTAAAAGGGGTGGAACCTCTATTATGTGCAAAATATTGTAGTTATACTAGAAGTCCGGAGTTGTTGGAGTTTTTGTCTTCACCATTGTTTCATTACGAAATGAGGCTAACGGATGATTTGTATCAAGTGAAAGAGGATATAATAAAAGTGTCTATGGTATCCCATGAAGGTGGAAGTGCAGAAAGCTGTTACAATAGTTTGCGTCCCTTGTTGGATGACAACTTAAACCTTGTAATTTCCGGTGATGCTTGTTTGGATACGGGATTAAGGGGTGTTACAAAGGGCACTGCTGTTGCAGCTTTACAAAAAATGTGGGGGATAAAGCCGGAAGAAACCATGGTTTTTGGAGATCAGTATAATGATGTGGAGATGTTTAGTCAGGCATATTATAGTTATGCTATGGAGGATGCCTCAGAAGGTGTGAAGAAGTTTGCCCGTTTTCAGGCGGAAAGCAATAATAAAGGCGGAGTAGTAAAAGCTATACGGGAGATGACGGGGCTTTGATACTGCATAGAACGGAGAGAATCATGAAAAAAGCAGCAAGTTATGCCCTTGGTTGCAAGGTAAATCAGTATGAAAGCGAGGCAATTGCTGAGCTATTTGCCGAAAAGGGATATGAAATAGTAGGTATTGATGAAGTGGCAGATGTATATGTTATTAATACCTGTACTGTTACGAATTTTGGTGATAAAAAATCTCGCCAATTGATCCGTAAAGTGAAAAGACAAAATGAAAATGCTGTGGTTGCTGTTGTTGGGTGTTATGCCCAGACAGCTCCAAAGGAGATAATGGAAGTTGAAGGTGTGAATTTGGTGATTGGCACCAAAGACCGTGGTCAAATTGTGGAGATGGTAGAAGAATACAGGCCAGAAAAGGGCGTTGAGAACCACGTTACTGATATTATGAAAGAACGGGTATTTGAGCCCCTTTCTATTCAGAAATTGACCAACCGAACCAGAGCGTATTTAAAAATTCAAGATGGATGCAGCCAATATTGCTCTTACTGCATCATTCCCTATGCCCGTGGGCCAATTAGGAGTCGTGATCCACAGGATGTTTTGGATGAAGTAAGGCGTTTGGCGCAAAATGGCTTCAAAGAGGTTGTTTTGACAGGAATTCATGTGGCTAGTTATGGAAAAGATACTAAAGATATTAATTTATTAGAAATTTTGCGGCAGGTGCATCGAGTTGAGGGCATTGATCGCATTCGTTTTAGTTCCATTGAGCCTAATGTGGTTACGGAAGAATTTGCACAAACTATGGCAATGCTGCCAAAAGTTTGCAACCATTTTCACCTTTCGTTGCAAAGCGGGTGTGATAGAACTTTAAAAGAAATGAATCGTAAATATAATACGGAAAAATACCGCTATGCAGCAGCCCTTTTACGTAAGTATTTGCCAGAGGTAGCATTAACAACGGATATCATTGTTGGTTTTCCAGGGGAAACAGAAGAAGATTTTATGCAGTGTTATGACTTTGCAAAAGAAATTGGATTTGCAAAGATTCATGTATTCCCTTATTCTCCCAAGAAGGGAACTCCAGCAGCTGAGCGTAAGGATCAGCTCCCAAATAGCGTAAAGACAGAAAGAAGCCATAAATTACTTTCCCTTAGTGATGAGATGAGTGGGAATTTTATGCAAAACCATGTTGGAAAATCCGTAGAGGTACTTTACGAAAAATCTTTGGGTGGTGGTGAGTTTGAAGGACATACATCCAATTATATAAAAGTCCATGGCAAGTGCTCGGAGGACATATCTAACAGAATCGTAAAAACTCGAATTTCACATATTGATGGGGAAATTGCCTATGGCCAGGTTTTTTTGTAATGATACTGTAAGGATAATATAGTTGCAATCGGGATTGGTTTATATTATGATGAAGTAAGGTATATAGATGAAAAGCGAACGGATCGAGTGATGGGGAGTGAGTAGTATGAGTAACATAAATGAGACACAATATTTTGGTAGATTGGATAAAGAACCCGAAAATGAAGCGAAGAAGATCCTCATCGCTGTTAGTACGGCCTTGAAGGAAAAAGGATACAATCCCGTAAATCAGATTGTCGGGTATATTTTATCCGGTGATCCCACCTATATCACCAGCTATATGAATGCTCGTGTTATGATTCGAAAATTGGAGCGGGATGAATTATTAGAAGAATTGGTGAAAGACTATATGGAACGTAATGAATAAGAAAGAGGAAATAATTTGCGTATTTTAGGACTGGATTATGGTGATAAAACCATTGGTATTGCAGTAAGTGACCCACTGGGATGGACGGCACAGGGTGTGGAAATCATTCGGAGAGAGAACCCTGCTGAATTTAAAAAGAGTTTAAAGCGTTTGTCTGAATTGGTAGAGGAATATAACCCTGAAACCATTGTGTTGGGATATCCAAAAAATTTGGATAATTCAGAAGGGGAGCGTTGCGAGAAGACAAAAGCCTTTGCCGAAAGGATTGTCAGACGTTTTCCAAAAGTCCAAGTGATGCTTTGGGATGAGCGATTTAGTACCATTGCTGCTGAACGGGCTTTGCGAGAGGCTGACTTGAGCCATGAAAAAAGAAAAAGTGTGATAGATAAGATGGCGGCCGTGCATATTCTTCAAGGCTATTTGGATAGCCGAAATAGAGAGTAAGGATGGCGGCGAACGGAGCGTTAAAGGAGAATTGTAAAAATGGCAGATATTTTTGACGAAGTAAATGAATTTGAATTTGAGACCGTAACAATGACAGCGGAAGACGGCGCCGAAGTGGAATTTTCCATCATTGACAACGTTGCTTGTGGTGGTGAGAGATATTTATTGGTTGTTGAAACAGAATTAATGGATGATGATGAAACAGAAGCCCTTATTTTAAAAGAAATTTCAATTAATACAGATGATGTTACCTATGAATTGGTTGAAGATGATACGGAATTTGACCGTGTTGCAGAATTGTTCTCCAGCAAAGGAGAAGATTACGAAGTTGAGATTGATTAAGTGATCAATAAAAAAGCTCTTTTGGACGTAAAACACCTTGATTTACAACATTTTGCTTGTAAATGGATTGGTATTTCTATCTGTAAAGAGTTTGTTTGTAGAAGATCATGATTGATAAAATTTACTTTGAAGATAAAACAATTTATAAACAAAGCAGGATACCAAAGCAATGGGAAGCATTCTTATTTACTCTAGGTTTGGGGTGCTATGTTTATTTCAGAAAGTGGAAACAATAACAAGTTTCCTATTCTTTGCATGTAATTAAATTTTGATCACAAACGCATGATTTTGCGTTTACGATAGATGAGTGGCATTATGTCAGATCATCATGTGCGGATAAAGAAGAAAACAGAATACGTATGATTTGGCAGAACCTCTGGAAGGAAAACATGGGACGGAGAGATGTTTTCAAGGATGTTGGCAACCTGCTTTTTTTATGTATACCCAAAATATAGGTAAATTTGAATTTTATCGATATGGGTTTTTGTTTTTGCGGTTTAAACTGCGCTTTTTTACGGCATAATAATGTAATAATATAAACGGAGAAAAGAAAAGGAGGTGTGTTTTTTGGCAGGAAGAAAACCGAAGCCCAAAGCTAAGCTTAAGGTTGCAGCACTGGGTGGGTTGGATGAAATCGGGAAGAATATGACCATTTTGGAATACGGAAATGACATTATGGTGATAGATTGCGGGCTAGCATTCCCAGAAGATGATATGTTGGGAATTGACTTGGTCATCCCCGATGTAACATATCTGACCAAAAACATAGACAAAGTACGGGGTATTGTATTGACCCATGGACATGAGGATCATATTGGTGCATTACCCTATATTCTCAAACAGCTGAATGTTCCAGTGTTTGGTACACTTTTGACATTGGGACTGTTGGAGAATAAGCTTAGAGAACACAAAATGTTGGATAAGACAGCATTACACACCGTTGTACCCGGTGAAAAAGTGAAGCTGGGACAGTTTAATGTTGAGTTTATTCACACAAATCATTCTATTGCAGATGCCGTTGCCTTGGCAATTCATACGCCAATCGGAACGGTTGTGCATACTGGTGATTTTAAGGTGGATTATACACCTATTGATGGGGAAATCATTGATCTTCAGCGTTTTGCCGAGCTTGGTAAAGAAGGCGTTCTCCTTCTGATGAGCGATAGTACTAATGCAGAAAGAAAAGGCTTTACCATGTCGGAAAAAAATGTGGGTAAGGTCTTTGAAAAGATATTCGAAGATTCTCCCAAAAATCGAATAATGGTTGCCACATTTTCCTCCAATATTCACCGTATCCAACAGGTAGTGAATGCTGCGAATATGTATGGGCGTAAGGTTGCAATTATCGGTCGAAGCATGGTGAATGCAGTAAAAACCGCATCCGAATTAGAGTATTTGATGCTACCACCACGCACATTGATTGACATTAATGAAATCAAAAATTATCGTGATGAACAAATCGTTATCATTACCACCGGTAGCCAGGGTGAAACCATGTCTGCTCTCTCCAGAATTGCAATGAATGAACATAAACAGGTCAGTGTAAAACCTGATGACAAAATTATTATTAGTGCATCTGCAATTCCAGGTAATGAAAAGAATGTAATCAAAGTAATCAATGAGTTGTTGAAGAAGGGTGCAAATGTAATTTATGGGGATATGGAAGAAATCCATGTTTCCGGCCATGCACGACAAGAGGAGTTAAAATTAATGCTTGCGTTAACGAAGCCTCAATATTTCATGCCTGTTCATGGTGAGTTTATGCATTTGGCTAGCCATAGGGATTTGGCTTTGTCCATGGGCATTGATAAAAAAGATATATTTGTAATGAAATTGGGCGAAGTACTGGAAATATCCAGAACGGAAGCTAAGGCGAATGGCACCGTACCTGCAGGACAGGTTATGGTTGATGGTCTTGGCGTAGGTGATGTGGGTAATATTGTATTGCGAGATAGAAAGCACTTATCTCAGGATGGGCTGATGGTGGTTGTAGTTACAATGGATCGAGAAAATGGAACTCTTGTAGCTGGGCCAGATATAATATCTAGAGGATTTGTTTATGTTCGAGTAGCAGAGGATCTTATGGATGAAGCAAAGAAAGTTGTTCTTGAGGCTTTGCTGGAATGCGAAGAAAAGCATATAACAAGTTGGAATTATATTAAGGGTGTAATCAAAGATACGCTGAAGAATTTCCTTTGGCAGAAAACGAAGAGAAGCCCTATGATTCTACCTATCATTATGGAAGTATAATAACCATAAAAGCCGCAGAATCAGTTAGATTTTGCGGCTTTTTGTGAAGTTTTTAGATTTTGTTTTGGCGCTTTTATGTTGATTGAGTTGGTGTTCCTTGTGGCGCCCTGGGGCGAAATATGCATTTTTTAAGACACTTGTTTTTTCATTTTTTGATGTTTTATGTTATAATAAAACATGAAAGGTGGGGAACTCATGCAGTCGATAAAAGAAATCAAGGATTACCTTCAACATTGTAATATTGAAAAGTTGGATCAAGCAATTCTATCATTTTCGTTGGATGAGCGAAAAGGGGTGCAAAGTGCCATTGTATCTGCGGTGAAAAGAAAAATTGCTTATGAAAATGAACAAAATAGGTTAGAGCTGATGCTTCAATATGAAACAGCCTGTTATGAACAAGGGTTTGATTTTATTGCAGGTGTTGATGAGGTTGGCAGAGGCCCATTAGCAGGCCCGGTGGTTGCGGCGGCAGTGATTTTACCCAAAGGTTGTAAAATTTCTGGAGTGGATGATTCTAAAAAATTATCGGCAAAAAAGCGTGAGAGCTTGTATGATGAAATCTTGGAAAAGGCAGTATCCCATGGCATTGGTGTGGTTTCATGGGAGCGGATAGATGAAATCAATATTTTACAAGCTACCTACGAAGCAATGAGAGAGGCTTTGGCTCAGTTAAACCCTGCACCTAGGTTTATTTTGGCAGATGCAGTGACTATCCCTAAAGTTCCCATACCACAGCAAGGTATTGTAAAGGGGGATGCAAAGAGTTTGTCCATTGGTGCAGCCAGCATCGTTGCCAAAGTTTATCGAGATAGACTTATGGAAACTTATGATCAGTTATACCCTGCTTATGGGTTTGCATCCAATAAAGGCTATGGCTCTGCAGAGCATATTGCAGCCATTAAGGTGTATGGAATTTGTCCAATCCATAGAAAAAGCTTTGTAAAAAATTTTATGCCTACGGAGGATAATCAAACGAAAGGTGCCTTTGGTGAAGAGCTTGCGGTAAAACAGATGCGTCGTATGGGATATGAGATATTAGAAAGAAATTATCGAAGCCAAGGCGGAGAAATTGACATTATCGCAAAAAAGGATACATACATCATCTTTACTGAAGTAAAATATAGAGCAGGGCGAGAAAAGGGAGAACCTTGCCAGGCGGTGGATAAACGCAAGCAAGCCCATATTATCCGGTCTGCACAGGCTTACATTGCGGACAAATGCTTAGAGGGTGATTTTCGTTTTGATGTTGCTGAAGTTTTAGAAGAAGACGGCAAAACGTATTTTCGTTATACGAAGAATGCATTTTGGTTAACATAAGGAGTATGAGATGAAAATAGAGAAAATTGGAGAAGTGGAAGTAGTAGTTTTTGATAATTTATCTCAGACAGATATTGTGAAGCACTGCTTTACAACTCGGCATGGCGGGGTAAGTCAGGGTTATTATGGCGCCATGAATATGGGTCTAGCTAGAGGGGAAGACAGAGAGCTGGTTTTGAAAAACTATGAAATTTTGGGGGATGCCATGGGATTTTCCAATAGAAATTATGTAACCTCTCAGCAAACCCACACCACAAATATTCGTCGAATTTATGAGGAGGATAAAGGTAAAGGTGTCCTTCGGGATCGTGGGTATACTGATGTGGATGGGCTAATTACAAATGTGGCAAATATACCTCTGGTGATTTTTGGTGCGGATTGTGTACCGATATTTTTGTTAGATACCAAGAAAAAAGCCATTGGCATGGCCCACTGCGGGTGGAAGGGTACGGGAGAACGTATGGCGGAGTGTACCTTGCAAGAAATGATGGATGCTTTTAGCACAGAGCCAAAAGACGTTGTTGCCGCTATTGGTCCATCCATTGGAATGTGCTGCTTTCAGGTGGATGATCCTGTTGTGGAATTATTTCGGGCGAATATTGAATTTACCGAGGATATTGTATTTGATGACCCAAAGGAAAAGGGCAAATACCGTATTGATCTTTGGGAAACCAATCGTCGGTTATTGGCGGATATGGGGGTGGCGGATATTGAGATTGCTGGGGCTTGTACCATGTGTGACACGGACCGCTTTTATTCCCACAGAAAAATGGGGGAAAAACGAGGTGTTATGGCTGGCGTCATGGAGCTAAAAGGCTAAAACAAATCTGGCTCTATTGTGTTCGCAAAGAATACTGTGGTATAATCCTATAATGGTTTAGGATGCTAGTTAATCTAGTATATGAAAATAGAGAAACATGGAGGAATAGATATGAGCAGACCAATCGTAGCAGTGGTTGGCCGTCCCAATGTAGGCAAATCTACATTGTTTAACCGCTTGGCAGGAGAGAGGATCTCCATCGTGCAGGATACCCCTGGGGTAACCCGTGACCGTATTTATGCGGATGTGGAATGGCTTAACCATAAGTTCACTTTGATTGATACCGGAGGTATGGAGATAGGCTCCGAAGAAATTATTCAAAGACAAATCTTGCAGCAGGCAGAAATCGCCATAGAGACTGCCGATGTTGTTTTGTTTGTGACTGATGTAAAAACTGGGGTAACGGATGATGACCGCCAAGTGGCTAATCTGTTGCGTCGTACAAAGAAACCAGTAGTGCTTGCCGTTAATAAAGTTGACAGTGTAAAAAGAGATAGTTTGGATATTTATGAGTTCTACGAGTTAGGCATTGGCGATCCTATGCCTGTTTCAGCGGGACAGGCTTTGGGTCTAGGTGATATGCTGGATCAGGTGATTGAACATTTTCCTGATGAAGCGGGTGCAGGCGAAGAAGATGATGCAATTCGCGTTGCTATTATTGGTAAACCAAATGTTGGAAAATCCTCTTTGATAAATAAAATTTTGGGTGAAGACCGTTTGATTGTAAGTAATATTCCTGGTACAACAAGGGATGCCATTGATACCCCCGTGACCATTGATGGAAAGAAGTATATTTTCATCGATACTGCGGGTATGCGTCGAAAGAGTAAAATCAAAGAAGAAATTGAACGTTTTAGTATTATTCGTGCCGTGGCGGCAGTTGAGCGATGCGATGTGGCAATTTTGGTGATTGATGCCAACGAAGGCATTACAGATCAAGATACAAAAATTGCTGGTATTGCCCATGAAAGAGGCAAGGCGGCTATTGTTGCCGTAAATAAATGGGATTCCATTGATAAAGATGATAAAACTATGAACCGCTACCTTAAGGATATTGGTAACGAATTAGCATATATGCCTTATGCGCCCCGTGTATTTATTTCTGCTTTTACAGGACAAAGGTTGAATCGTATGTTGGAGCTGATTCAGACGGTTCATGAAAATCATGCACTGCGCATTAGCACAGGTGTGTTAAACGAGGTATTAATTGAGGCAACAGCAATGCAGCAGCCTCCGGCGGACAAAGGACGTCAGTTAAGATTGTATTATATGACGCAGGTTTCGGTAAAACCTCCTACGTTTGTAATTTTTGTAAATGAACGGGAATTATTCCATTTCTCCTATCGTAGATATATAGAAAATCAATTAAGAGATGCTTTTGGTTTTGTGGGTACGCCTATTCATTTTATCGTAAGGGAAAAAGGGGAAAAGGATTGATATGTTTAGAATCTTTAGTTTGCTAATCGGGTATTTTATCGGCTGTATTTCTATGGGTTTTATCGTTGGTAAGATTACAAAAACAGATTTACGCAAAAAAGGAAGTGGAAATTTAGGGACAACCAATGCCCTTCGTGTTTTGGGCTTTCGGGCAGGGTTAGCCACTTTTTTGGGGGATATTCTAAAAGGTGTGATTGCTTTCTTTATTTGTAGATGGCTGTTTCCGGACAACAGCTTATTAGCTGGTGTTTACGCTGGTGCTGGCGCTGTTTTGGGGCATGACTTCCCTTTTTATTTGCAGTTTAAAGGGGGAAAGGGCATTGCAGCAACCATTGGGCTTGTGCTTTCTTTAAGTTTTGTGTTTACGCCTATGATTGGGCTAATAACTTTTGGTGTAGGCATTATATGTGTTGCTTTTTCCCATTACATTTCTGTGGGATCCATTGCTTTTTCAATTAGTATACCATTGAGTGGGTTTTTCTTAGGAATGCCGGAAGAAGGTGTAGCTCTTTTCATTGCCCTTGCAGTTTTGGCAATTTGGCGACACAAGGAAAACTTAAAGCGTTTGAAGTCAGGTACGGAGAATAAATTTACGTTGCATAAAAGTGTGTAGTAATGTTTTTTTTATTGGAGGTGGACGGCAGTGAAAAAAGTAACGGTGATTGGTTCAGGCAGTTGGGGCACGGCTTTAGCGGTTATGCTTCAAAAGCATGGGCATGATGTTGTAATTTGGTCTAGAAGGCAGGACGCCATAGATGAGATGGAAAAGGAACGGGAAAATAAAAGGTATTTGCCCGGCATTGACCTGCCAGAAGAAATGACCTTTACAACAAACCGTGAGCAGGCGGTAAAGGATGCGGAAATTATCATTCTTGCTGTACCATCCAAGGCTGTTCGGCAAACAGCAACTGATTTTGCTCCATTTTTTACGGATAAACAAGTATTGGTAAATGTGGCTAAGGGTCTTGAAGAAGGCAGCTTAAAGCGTTTATCCCAGGTGATTGAAGAGTGTGCGCCCCAGTGCCAGGTATGTATCTTATCTGGGCCTAGCCACGCCGAAGAAGTAGCCAGAGATATTCCTACCACTTGCCTAATTGCTTCGGAAAACGAAGAAATAGCAAAGATGGTTCAAAGTGAATTTATGAATCCAAGATTCCGCCTATATACCAATACCGATGTAATTGGTGTGGAGATGGGAGCAGCATTAAAAAATGTAATGGCTCTGGCGGCAGGTATGTCGGATGGATTGGGCTTTGGAGATAATACAAAGGCGGCAATTATGACCCGTGGTATTGCAGAAATGAAGCGCCTTGGCGTAGAAATGGGTGGGAAAGCAGAAACGTTTTCCGGTTTATCAGGAATTGGTGATTTAATCGTAACATGTACCAGTATGCATTCTAGAAACCGGAGAGCAGGGATTTTACTTGGTCAAGGAAAGACTCTTGAAGAAACCTTAGACGAAATCAAAATGGTAGTTGAGGGTGTAAATACGGTTCAGGTTGCTTGTAAAGTGGCAAAAGAACATAATGTTGAAATGCCCATTACCAATGCCATTTATAATGTTTTATTTAACGGCAAAAATACTGAGCAGACGGTTTTAGAACTAATGAGTAGAGACGGTAAGGCGGAATAGATATAATAAATGTGCCAATTATGAAATAATTGTCACATTTATTTTTTTGCAAAAATAATAGAATTGGAAAACAATTATAACCTCATACTTATGTAAATTAAATAATAAGAAAATCTGCCTATTTCACACAAGGGTTTCAGGTTTTAAAAGTGCCTAAAAGGTGAATATTTTCATACAAATTTTTATTTTTGAAAAATATCTATTCAAAAATATGAGTAGGTATAATTTCGTTTCTTTTACAAATAATACAAGCACAGGAGAAATCAAAGAAACAACCTTATTTGTAAATGGAGGAATTTTGTATGAAAGCGACGGGAATCGTAAGAAGAATAGATGACTTAGGCAGGGTGGTTATCCCTAAGGAGATCCGCCGCACATTGCGGATCAGAGAAGGAGATCCATTGGAGATCTTCACAGATAGAGAGGGTGAAATTATTTTAAAAAAATACTCACCCATTGGGGAACTAGGAACGTTTGCAAAAGAATATGCAGAGTCCTTAGCACAGACCGCCGGACATGTAACTTGTATTGTAGATAAGGATCAAATTATTGCAGTTTCTGGTGGGTCTAAAAGAGAACTCTATGAAAAGCACATTAGTCAAGAAATGGAAAAATGTATCAATCGTAGAACAACATTAATTGCGGATAAAAATGATAGTAATTTTGTTCCCATTTTAGATGATGACAGTATGGAAGGATATAATCATCAATTAATTACTCCTATTATTGCTGAGGGCGATGCTATGGGAGCCATTGTATTTCTTTCAAAGGATAAAAAAATGGGCGAGGTGGAAGGAAAACTTGCTCAGACAGCAGCTGGTTTCTTAGGGAGACAGATGGAACAGTAAAATTTATACGCCTTCCCAAATTTGGTGAAATGAGAATAGTTCCATTTAGTTTTTTATGGAGCTTAAACCGTGTATATCTTATTGTAAGTACAAAAAAGCGATGTTTGTGAAGTAAATCAGATATCGCTTTTTTTATGGTGCAAAATGCTGTGTATAATTTCATGTGTGGTTGCCTTATTGTGTGCCAACTAAAAATATGGTACGCTTATACAAGCGTTATAGCAATTGGGGAAACATGAGGGTATATATTAAAAAAATGGGTAGCGATAAAGTTTTACTTTAAAAAGGGTGAAACACGGTCAACATATTCCAGGGAGCTTTTGTTTGCAGATATGGAGGGGGAAACTATCTCATTTATGGAGTTTGAACTGCAAGTTTAAAGGTAAGTGGCAAAGTTTGTTGCCATGGGCACAATTAAAGTATAGAAGCCTAAGATGATGAACTAGAGATTAACTGTTTGAAGAAAGAAGGTTGGATTTAGAATGGATTTAATGATAGGCGGGGTTTATGAACATTATAAAGGAAAAAAGTACTGTGTTGTTGGAATAGCGAAACATTCAGAAACAGTGGAAGACATGGTTGTATATCGTCAACTTTATGGGGAGTATAGCCTTTGGGTGCGACCTAAGGAAATGTTCCTAGAGAAGATAGAAGTTGATGGACAGGTGGTCCCCCGCTTTCGTCTGCTTCAAGAATGATTTTCTTGGCTGGTTAAGGAGGGAATCATTCTGAGAAAAATGGAGAATTCTCCACAGTCCCCCAGGAGAATACCAATTAAAAACATTCTCATAGTTGTTGGATATCCATAAACAACTCATATGCATTGATTTGCGAGAAAAAATTCTAATCAGGGCTTTATGATTAACAAGAAGAAAGTACAGAGAATTATGCAAACCCTTAATTTTTAAGTATTCTCCGGTACAGAAAGAGCCGTAAACACAGTCGAGAATCCTTTCAATGAAACGGTTGAAATAACATCTGATTGTCCGTATCCCAGAGTCTTTCATTCCCAACAAGGATGGGGTTACCAAATAAATTAATACCCTTATGGCCTTTGAGAAGAACAAATTTTTCAGGGCGAACCAAGCCAAGGAAACTACCACGATAATTCAGTAATAGGGAATTTCTATGTTGTTTTTTTAAAAAAATATATTACGGCGTTGTGTAATAGAATTTCAAAAAATGAAAAAAAGAAATAGAAAAATTTTTTGAGTTTTACAATGAGAAACGATTCAAAGAAAAACTAGGATGTATGAGTCCTTTGCAATACAGACTCGGCCTTTTGCAGCATAAAAGAAAAAGGCGAAGTGGAAAATCCACTCCGCTATAAAGTCTAACTTTTAGGGGGCAGTTCATTTGAGATGATGCCTTTTTTAATGCGAAAACAAGACTGCTTAAAAGTAGATTAAAAAATATAACCTAGATATGGCAGAATACCAAAGACTACGAATAAGACAAATACACAAAGTATGGAAGGGGAAAGAAAGCGTTCTGCAGTTCCATCCTTGGGGGAATATGGATTGCATAGTGGATTAATTTTTAAAAACAAGAAAAGAATCAGCCCTAGAAAAGGCAGGGAAAGCAGTGCGGATACGCTGGTATAAACTAGAAGAACAGTATTTCCCGGAGGATCCATAGCTGCAATCTCGTCGGCTACAGGGATAAACATACTAATTACGTTTGTTGCATTGATGATGAAATGGGGGATAATAGATGCCCAAATGGAACCGGTTCTTTCAACGAGGAAGCAAAAGAATAACCCAGCAAGAAACGCATAGGGAAATTGTTGAGGATTCATATGCAATAGACCAAACAAGAGGGCTGTACAAAAAATAGCTTTCCATGTGCCTAAGCGGTGATAGCCTGAAAGAAATACGCCTCTAAGGGATAGTTCTTCCAAAAAAGCTGGTAATATTGCCATAGTAATTAAGGAAATAGTGAAGCCTGCACCGTCTAATGCATTAAAAGATTCTTGTGCTACGTTTGGAAAAAACATAGATGTGAAGAATGATAGAAAACGCATAAGGGGCTGAATGGCAAACCCAAATACGATAATAAGCAAAAGATTTTTCCAGCCTAAGGGATATAATCGAAAAACTTCCTTAGGCCTCTTTTTTGTCCAAATAAAGTAACCCACAACAGGAACTGTAAAGTAAACAATTTGAACGATGCTTGAAAACCATGCATAGGGCAGATCTCTAATAAAAGGAATGGCATACAAAAGTTGCCCGCTTAATAGAAAAAAAATAAAAAATACTAAAGCAAATAGGTTTGTTTGTTTGGTTAAGTTCATTTTTATGCCTCCAAAAAATTGAAAGAACAGTGTTTTAGACAAAACTGTTCTTTCTTTTTATGTTTTATCTTATGCTTCGGATGGAGAATCATGCTCGTTGCTTTTCGGAAGCAGAGGATCATTGTTCATATATTTCTCCTCATACTTTTTGTTAATAAACTCGGAAAAGAACATTTTGATGGTTGCTAAAATAGGCACACCAATAAACATACCGATAGGGCCTAATAGAGCACCACCCAATACTACAGCCAGAATGATCCAAATTGGGCTTACATCTAGGGAGTCACCTAAAATTTTTGGCCCTAAGAAGTTTCCGTCAAACTGTTGAAGTGCAAGAATAAACAAGATTACCCATAACGCAGTAAGGGGATCTACTAAAAAGGTGATTATAGCTGCAGGGATTGCACCAATAAAGGGGCCAAAGTAAGGAATCATGTTTGTTACACCCACAATCAAGCTTAACACCAAAGCAAATGGTGCTTTTAGCAATGTGAAGCCTACAAAAGCCATAATACCAATAATTAAGGAATCCACTGCCTTACCAACTATGAAATCTTGAAATATGCGGTTAATGCGATGGGTATTATAAAATAACTGTTCAGCCTTTTCTCTATTTGTGATTGCATAAATAATTTTATGCAATTGCTTGGAGAAGTTTTCTTTGTCATAAAGCATATAAAACGAAATGAAAATTGCCATAACCACATCTATGGTAATTTTACCAAAGGAATAGAGGTTTGTTGCAATATCACTAACGAGCTTTGGAACGTTCTGGAACACACCCATGATAGGTGCAAGGACTTTATTGATGATGTTGTTTACGTCTGCTGCATTAATAAAGTCGATACGGTCAAACAAATTTGTAATGGAGGCATTTAGCTGAGCAGTATAGCTGGATAACTGAGATACAAAAGAAACAAAGGAATCCTTTAATTCAGGGATCAGATAAATAGTGATCCAGAAAAGGCCGCCGATTACAATGATGTAGTTAATCAAAATACAAAAAGTTCTGGTCAGTTTTTTTCTTTCCTTAGCCTTTGTAAAGTATTTGAATATGTTGGCTTCGAAAAATTTCATAAAGGGGTTCATAATATAAGCAATTGCAAAGCCAATAAAGAAGGGAGAACCTAAACGTAAAATGGTTTTTACTGTGGCATGAAAAACATTGCTTAAATCCGGTAAATTTCCAATGATTTTTTCAAATAAAATAAGTGAAGCAACAACTGCAAACACATACAGGCAAATCTTTAGGTAGGACTTGTCTAATTTTTTAAAGTCGATTTTTTTCATGGGTACTCCTCATAGTTATAATTGATGATAAATCATTCTCTTGCTTTCTATGATACTATGAAATCAATAATTTTTCCATATTATTTACGTTAATTTTCATCAATATAGAATAAACCCACTGCTCAAACAGTGTTATGTAAGTCATTAAGTAGATTATGTTGCAAACACCCTTTTGGAAAACAAGTAAAGGTAAAGATAAACAGTGTCATACAAAGGGTATATCAATGCGTGGAAATAAATGCATTAGATATCATGTACTATCTTGTAGTATTTGCTATTATACATTCCCTTTTTTAAGAAAAACCAAACAAATTCCTTATATTTCTTTACGTTTTTTTCCTTTGATTGACGGGCAGTGGAAAAAGGCTCTATAATGGAAAATATGGAAGAAAGGGAGGAATGTTGAGATGGAAGAGGAAATTATTCGTCAATTTAGGGCGGCGTTTTTAAACATAGAAGAAGAAATTGGCTCTGTGATTATTGGACAAAAAGAGTTAATCAGGGGCGTTTTGACAGCTATGATAGCTGGGGGTAACGTGTTGCTGGAGGGATTGCCGGGATTAGGAAAAACCCAATTGGTAAAAACCATTGGTAAGGTGTTGGAGTTAGAGTTTTCTCGTATTCAATTTACGCCTGATTTGATGCCGGCGGATGTAACGGGAACTATGGTTATGACCAACAATGTGGATGGTGGAATAGGTATGGAGTTTCGGAAAGGTCCTATTTTTTCAAACATCGTTTTGGCAGATGAGATCAACAGAGCCACTCCAAAAACCCAAAGTGCCTTGTTAGAAGCAATGCAAGAGCACACCGTAACAAGCGGTAATGAAACGTACCCATTGCCTGAACCCTTTTTTGTATTGGCAACTCAAAACCCTTTGGAGTCTGAAGGTACATATCCGTTACCTGAGGCGCAAATGGATCGCTTTTTGTTCAAGCTGAATGTAACTTTTCCAAATAAGGCAGAGTTGTTACAAATTGTTTCTGCAACAACGACAGGTCTGCCCCAAGAGGCTAAGAAGGTTTGTAATCAGGAGAAACTGATACAAATGCGCCAAGTGGCAAGAGAGGTGCCTGTGGCCACATCCGTAGCTGAATATATAATGGACATTGTGTTAAAAAGCCATCCCGACTATATCGAGGCACCGGCTTTGGTAAAAAAATATGTGCGCTTTGGAGCAAGCCCTAGGGGCGCTCAAGGGATTATGATGACTGCCAAGGTTTATGCCCTTATGGCGGGACGCTATAATGTGGCATATGATGATGTGAAGGCGGTTGCAAAGGGTGCTCTGCGCCATCGGATTTTCTTGAATTTTGAAGGAATGGCAGATGGAGTAACGGTTGATGAAATTATAGAGGCATTGTTGGTATGAGAAGCTTACAAGATATTTTTTCAAAAGAATATTTGATGCAGTTGGAGAAATTATCTTTTTCTTTGCGACAAAGACTAAGTGTAGATGGATATAGTGGTGGCAGAAAGTCTCATGGAAAAGGCAGCTCATTGGAGTTTTCGGATTTTCGTGAGTATATTATTGGGGATGACCTTCGTAGAGTAGATTGGAACAGTTATGGACGTTTTGGGAAGCTATATATAAAGCTCTTTATGGAAGAAAAACAGGCGGAAATTAATATTTTTTTAGATTGCAGCAAATCTATGGACAAGGATGAAAAATTTCTGCAGGCAAAAGCTGTTGCTTCCTCTTTGGCTTATATTAGCCTTTGTAGTGGGGATCGGGTGAATTTGTTTTTGTGGAATGAATCATTAACCATGGAGAAGCGTGGAACAAATCAGAAAAGTAGCTTTATTGAGTTATTGACGGTGTTGGATAAGGCAGAATGTGGTGGTGGTTCTGATATTTTACGGGCTAGCTTGTTAAGTGGTAAATTAGGACGTGGAGTTTCCATCGTTATTTCTGATTTTTTTTCAGAAGCTCCTTTGGAGGAAGCTTTGCGTGTTTTACAGGGTAAAAAACAGCAGGTGTGCTTTGTGCAGGTGTTATCATTGGACGAGGAAAAACCAACAGCAGGGCAGGCAGTTCGTTTGGTTGATTCTGAAACTGGAGAAGCTTGTGACTTGGCGATGAATTTGACAGTGCTGGGGGCTTATGAACGGGCTTTAAAGGAGCATAGAGGGGCTCTAGCAGAACTTTGTTATCGTTCTGGTTCAGTATTCTACTTCATGAATGAAAGGACACCATTGTTTCCTGCAATCAGAGAAATATTAAATTAATTTGGCTGAAACAGTTATTTGCATAAAATGACTGTTTCAGCCTTTTATTATCATTGGGCTTGGAACTTTACATATTGAGATAGAGGAAAGTTTATGATATAATATATCATTGCAGTAAGTAACAAAACCAACTATTAGGAGGCGGGTTTTGAATGAGTGGAAAGGATTTTGATGTTGCAAAGAATATAAAGATGACTGAGAATTTACAATGCCAAATGCTAGCGGCAGTATCTCAATTTTTTACGGCTATGCAGGACAATGCTACAAAAGGAGAGAAAACAGAAATACTGGCTGACTTGGAAATTGTGATGTATCTATTGGCGGCAAGAATGGGAATATCTAAAGAATCCCTTGATCAGAAAGCAGCAACAAAGCTGAAACTTGGGCTTTTGCAAGAAGAAAGACCAGAATGGAAAACTTCACTGTTGGAATTGCACAGGGAACTGGGGCAAAAGATGTGAGTGAGACCGTTACGTCTTGGAGGCATGTTTAAATGTATAAATTAAAAAAGCGAGATAATGTAATTATCGCAACTGTACTAATGGTAATTGTGGTTTTTGTGTGCACCCTAGTTGATATTTACTTAGGCATAGGTACACTAATTGGTGGGGTAGCTGTGTTTTTTGGCTGGCCTGCATTAAAGGAGCTGCATGCGCCTTTGGAAGGTGAAAAGGAGTGGAATGCTTCTTTTTTGGATACAGCAGTGTTGAAGGAAAACTTCCAAATTCCTCAGAATTTGCCCATTCCTTATGCTGTGCTGGATATCCGTGGACATATTTTGATGTATAATGAGAAATTTGAAGCTGTGTTTTCTAACATTGAGGACGCCAAGCCCTCTGTTGAAAAACTATTGAGAAATAGCGGAGATGGAGAGATTACCCTGTTAAAAGTTGGGGACAAGTACTATGAGGGTGCGCTGAATCATTGCGATGTAGTTGAGGAGAATGGTGCTGTTGGGACAGTGCTAACTATGACTATGATAGATGCCACTCAAAAGAATGAGCTGGTAAAACAGTTGGAGGATCAACAGCCAGTTTTGGGTATGATTTTCTTGGACAACTATGAAGAAGTGGTGGATAATCTGGATGAAAGCCGTTGGCCTATTTTATCAGCCCTGATCGACCGAAAGCTAAACCAATTAGCCCAGGACGTGGATGGTGTAATTAGAAAACTTGAAAAAGATAGGTATTTGTTTTTGCTAAAAAAGGGTAGTTTGACTCAATTAAAGGAAAAGAAATTTGATATATTGAATGAAATTCGTGAAATTAGCGTGGGAGACCATATACCGGTTACCATAAGCATGGGGATAGGCATTGGCGGAAATTCTCTAGACGAAGCAATGCAAAATGCCAAGGCTGCCATAGATCTAGCGTTAGGCAGAGGAGGCGACCAAGTCCTGATTAAAGAAGGTGAAAATTATCTTTTTTATGGAGGAAAAGCTGGTGAAATGGGACGAAATGCACGAATTCGTGCCAGAGTAAAGGCGGATGCCCTTTGGGAATTAATGGGTGAATCTTCGGGGATTTTGGTTATGGGTCATAGAAATGGCGACTTGGATAGCATGGGATCTTGTATGGGGATTTGTGCTATTGCAAGAGCCATGGACAAGCGATGCCATGTTGTTATGGATGATGTGGGTGTTGGCATCCGCAGGCTTTGGGAAAATATCAAAGCTGGGGGCAACTATCAAAATTTAACGATTAAAACACCTGATGCATTAAAAATGATGGATGAAAAAACATTGGTCATTATAGTCGATACACATCGTAAAACTATGGTGGAAAGCCCCCAGGTTTTAGAGGCTGCAAAAAGAATTGTTTTGTTTGACCATCATAGAAAAAGTACGGATGCAATTGATCAAGCAGTTTTGGTTTATCATGAGGCATATGCATCTTCTACATCTGAATTAATCACAGAGATGATACAGCATATTGGTAAAAAAGTTAAGCTTACCAGCATCGAGGCTGATGCCTTGCTAGCCGGAATAACCGTTGATACCAAGAATTTCTGTGTGAAAACGGGGGCGATCACCTTCGAGGCAGCAGGGTTCTTACGCCGCAATGGAGCAGATAGCATCCGCGTAAGACTATTATTCCAAAACGACATGGATGCCTATAAAGCAAAGGCATCTGCTGTAAAGGATGCAGAACTGTATTTGGGAAACATAGCGATTTCTGTTTGCCCTGCCAACGTAGAAAATTCCACACTTACAGCGGCTCAGGCGGCAGATGATTTGATGAATGTAACAGGTGTAAAGGCATCGTTTGTATGTTGCAAAGTTGGGGATACTGTTTATATTAGTGCCCGTAGCTTTGGGGAAATAAATGTACAAAGAATTATGGAGAAACTAGGTGGTGGCGGTCACCTTACGGTGTCGGGGGGGCAGCTTCAGGGCAGCACTTTAGATGAAGCTAAGGAAAAGATTCGTTGTGCCATTGAAGAATATCTGAAGGAGGAAGCATAACAATGAAGTTGATTTTATTACAGGATGTAAAAAGTGTTGGAAAAAAGGGTGACTTAATCAATGCAAGCGAGGGCTATGCAAAGAACTTCTTATTACCTAGAAAGCTCGCAGTAGAAGCTACAAAGTCTAATTTAAATGATTATGAATTAAAACAGAAGTCTGAGGAAAAACGTAAACAGGAAGAATTAGATAAAGCCAGAGAAATGGCTGAAATTTTAAAAGAGCAGGTTGTTACAATTAAAGTAAAAACAGGAGGCAATGGCAAATTATTCGGTTCTGTTACAAATAAAGAGGTTGCAGATGCAATTGTGGAACAAACAAAACAGGACATTGATAAAAAGAAGGTTTCTATTGGAGACCCAATAAAGATGGTTGGAGAAAGAACGGCAACCATTAAATTACACCCAAAGGTGACAGCAGAAGTAACCATTAAAATTGTAGAAGCTTAAGTGTAGCGGAGGCGGAATACATGGAACAGCAAGAAAAACAAAATGAATATATCCGTGGCGTACCGCCCCATGATGAAACAGCGGAACAAGCTGTGCTAGGCTCAATGTTTTTGGATAGAGAAGCGGCATCGATAGCCCTTGAGGTTCTTAGCGGTGAAGATTTTTATCGGCCGGATCATAAATTGGTCTTTGAAGCAGCTGAAGAATTATATCGTTCTGCATCACCAATTGATGTGATTACAGTAAAAAACAAATTGGAAGAAAAAGGCGTCTTTGAGCAAGTGGGTGGAGTACCTTTTTTAGCTACCCTTTCCACAGCAGTAGGTAGCTCTGTAAATATACGTCATTATGCTGCAATCGTTGAGGAAAAATCAGTTTTACGTCGATTAATTAAGACAGCAGGAAACATTTCTCAATTGAGTTATGAAGGAAAAGAATCTATCAATAGTATTATGGATCAGGCAGAAAAGGGCATTGCTGACATTATGCAAAAACGCCATTCTGAGGAATTTCATCATATTCGTGATATTGCTGTTGACTCAATAGAAAAAATAGAGGACATCTATCGTTCCAAGGGGAAATTGACGGGTGTGCCCACTGGCTTCGTTGATTTTGATGCAAAAACAGCGGGTTTGCAAAAGTCGGACTTGGTTTTGCTGGCGGCTCGCCCTTCCATGGGAAAGACGGCCTTTGCATTAAATATCATTCAGAATGCGGCGATTAGAAGCAATGTCCCGGTAGCAGTATTTTCCCTTGAAATGAGCCGTGAGCAGTTGGTTAACCGTATGCTCTGCTCGGAGGCAATGTTGGATGCGCAAAAGCTTAGAACTGGCGAACTAAATGACAATGATTGGGAAGACTTAATTCGGGCTATGGGCCCTTTATCTCAGGCGCCTATTTTTATTGATGATACCCCTGGTATCTCCCCTATGGATGTTCGCTCCAAATGTCGTCGTTTGAAGGCCGAAAGAGGCTTAGGATTAATTGTAATTGATTACTTGCAGTTGATGAGCGGAAATAGCAAAAACGATTCCCGACAGCAGGAGATTTCAGAAATATCCCGTAGCTTAAAGGCTATTGCCCGTGAGATGGAATCTCCGGTTATCGCGTTATCTCAGCTTAGCCGTGCCTGTGAGCAACGAAGTGATCATAGACCAATGCTTTCTGACTTGCGTGAATCGGGTGCCATTGAGCAGGATGCGGACGTTGTGGCGTTCCTTTACCGTGATGAATATTATTTCCCTGAGACTGAAAAAAAGAATCAGGCAGAATTGATCATTGCAAAACAAAGAAATGGCCCTACTGGAACTGTGGATTTGACATGGTTAGGGCAGTATACAAAATTTGGGAATTTTTTGAAAAAATATTAAATTGCCCTCCTACCTAAAATGAGGAGGGTAATTTTAGCTAATCTTGTAAGCACCCATTTTTGATGTGGTGGGTGCTTACAAATGGTCTCAGTGTTGCCTCCAAATAAGGGTGTGCAAAATTGATAGGAAATTCAACATATTATAGGTTTGCATGTTATGAAAGTGATATATGTATTGATTTAGCTGAGGATTCATTGAAATTCAGGCTTTAACGTTATTAACATTCCAAGATTACACATGATTTTTTATTTTGTCTTTTTGTGAAGAACGAGAAAAGTTTTTCTAGAAATTTCACAAATGGTGTTGACGTTAAATTTTTTCAGGCATATACTAAATGTGTATACAAAGAATTTATTATGAAAGTGGAGGTGGATTTAGATGGACGGCAAGAGTGAAAGTATTCCTTTAGAGCCTGAGAGTTATCGAACGTATCAGTTGAAGATTGCCGTGTATTTGGGTGTGCCTCATGTTTTGAGTTAGACCCTTCGGTTCGTATGCCTTTTTTCGGATAATACACGGCTAATTTGTAGAAAATAAGTCGTGTTTTTTTATTTGATTGGGGTGAAGAACGATGGAGGAAATGCAGAATTTATTTGATGAATTGAATAAATTAATGGAGTCTGGTGAGTATGCACGTTTAAAAGAGGAGTTGAACTCTGAGCAGCCTGCCAACGTAGCGGAGTATTTTGAAGAGCTGACTGCAGAAAAGCAACTGTTTATCTTCCGGTTGCTAACCAAAGATATGGCTGCAGAAGTTTTTTCCTATATGGATAGCGATACCCAAGAACATATTGTGCATTCTATTACAGATCGTGAAGTTCGTAATATTGTTGATGAAATGTTTTTGGATGACACGGTGGATTTTTTGGAAGAGGCACCTGCAAACCTTGTAAAAAAGGTCCTCAGGAATACGGATGCAGAAACAAGAAAACTGATTAACCGTTTCTTGAATTATCCTGAAAATTCTGCGGGAAGCTTGATGACCATAGAGTTTGTGAAGCTGCGTAGTAGCATGACTGTGGCTAAAGCAATGACGCAAATCAAAAGGACAGGAACAGACAAAGAAACGATTTATACCTGTTATGTTATTGATGACAGCAGAAATTTGATTGGCGTTGTTCCTTTGAGAACTTTGATTTGTGCAGCAGATGATGAAACAATTGAAGAGCTGATGCAAGATGACGTTGTTTCTGTGTTGACCACCGATGATCAGGAAGAGGTTGCAAACATTTTTAAGAAATATAATTGGATGGCGTTGCCTGTAACGGATACCGAGGGACGTTTGGTTGGTATCATTACCGTGGATGATATCGTAGATGTAATTGAGCAGGAAACAACAGAAGATATGGAAAAGATGGCTGCCTTAATTCCGTCGGATGATGAGTATTTAAAAACGCCTGTGATGATGTTGGCAAAAAACAGAATTGTCTGGTTATCGGTACTAATGATTTCAGGAACTCTAAGCAGCATCGTTATCGGACGGTTTAACGGGCTCTTGGAGACTGCAGTGGTTTTATCTGGGTTTATCCCAATCATCACGGGCACAGGCGGTAATGCTGGGTCACAGGCGTCTACAATGATTATCCGTGGTATGGCACTGGGCGAAATTGAAATGAGAGATACCTTCAAGGTTATTTGGAAGGAAATTCGTGTTGGTGCTTTGTGCGGTATTGCGTTAGGCCTGATTAATATGTTAAAGATGACATTGGTAAACACAGATACTGGATTTTGGATTGATCTCTCCGTTTCATTAAGTATGGCGGCAGTTGTTGTTTTGGCAAAGACCATCGGGTGTTTGTTGCCTATTATCGCAAAGGCTTTGAAACTTGACCCTGCTATGATGGCTGGGCCTCTGATTTCCACGGTAGTAGATGCGGTGGCATTGGTAATTTATTTTAGCATAGCGGCAGTACTGGTATTATAAATTATGATAAAAAGGAATTATAAACTTTTCATTAAGAGGTGATAACGATAGCATATTGTTATTGCCTTTATTTATCTAATCAGGGGAAAGATTGGAATCTCTTTGTATGAATATTGGGGGTAGGTATTCTACTAAAATCAAAAGGTAAGAAAGGCATTGGATAGAAGCAGGAAGGTGCTTTGACTTATTAGAAATTTTTCACGTAGAATTAGGTGGTGTTACAACTATCTGGGGGAAAACAAAAAAGCGATACTCACTTTTTAAGCGAGTATCGCTTTTCATTTACCTCGATACTATTCCTAGAAATGCTAGATTAGGAAATAGACATACCTAAGAATAAGCCAGCAACGATAATGCACAGGATGGCAATAGGAGCGGCAAACTTTACAAGGAAAGCCCAGAAGGGAGCCAATGCAAATTTATATTTACCGTCGGATGTTGCTTCTTTAATCGCATTATCTGTACCCCAAATCCAACCAACGAATACTGTTGTGAAGAACGCACCAAATGGCAACAGCAAACGGTCGGTTAGGTATTCCATGAAGTCGCCAAAGATAGGGAACTGAATGCCTTCTACAGTGAACCAAACACCCTTGATGTTCAGGTATGCCTGAGACAGTGTGTAGAAGATACCAATTGCGAAAAGAACAACGGAAACCCAAACAACGGTTTTCTTACGCTCCAAACCTTTTTCTTCAACCAGATATGCTACGGTGCCTTCCAAGATGGAAATGGAAGATGTAATAGCTGCAAAGAACAGCAATGAGTAGAACAATAAACCAAAGATAGTGCCGCCAGGAATTGATTTAAATACACCGGCTAAAGTAGCAAAAGCAAATCCGCCGCCCATACCAGGGTCGATTCCCGTTGCAAATACAGCAGGGATGATCATGAAACCAGCGAATAAAGCTACACATGTATCCAAAACGCAGACAACCCCAGTGTTTGAAATTAGGTTATCTTCTTTGCTCAGGTAAGAAGCGTATGTGATCATAACACCCATACCTAAAGAAAGTGAGAAGAATGCCTGACCAAGGGCAACTAAGAAGGTATTTCCGCTAATAGTGGATGCATCAAAGTGTAACATATATGCTACGCCTTCGCTTGCGCCAGGTAGTGTACAAGCACGAATCATCAAACCGATCAATAAAATAAACAGCAAAGGCATGAGGAACTTGCTCAGTTTTTCAATACCATCTGCAACACCACGGCTGATGATAAATGATGTTAAACCAAGGAAGATAAGAGGGTAGATGATTGCACCTTCAAGAGGGAATCCGTTAACACCCAACATATCTAGGAAGTAAGCAGTAGGATCAGCATATACAGTTGCAGACTCTGTGATGTAAGCAATGATATACTTGATGGTCCAGCCGCCAACCTGACAGTAATAACAAAGAATAATAAAACCTGTTAAAATTCCGAGACCGCCAATCCAGGAGTACTTAGAATTAAGTTCACGGATAGCGCCAATTGCATTCTTTTGTGTTTTACGACCGATTACAAATTCTGCAAGCATTACAGTTGTACCGATCAAAGCTACCATAAGTATGTAGATTACGAGGAAGGCACCGCCGCCGCAATTGTATGCTTTGCCGGGAAACTTCCAGATGTTGCCGAGACCTACTGCAGAGCCTGCAGCAGAAAGGATAAAGCCTAGTTTGGATCCAAATTGACCACGGTTTTCTATTGATGCTGACATATAATTCCTCCTTACTAAAATGAATAATTTCGTTTTGACCAAAAGTCAAACCCATCCAGCAACTATTTCGCCAACTAAAGTTTCATTTGGCGATAAAATGCTACACCTTAAGCCCCTCCCTCCATGCTAAATTGCATTGATGTAACTTTGCGATAATGCTAGTGACGCGAAACATACTCATACAATTTCCACAAACTCCAGATGTGATGGATCGCTTTTATTTTACATGAATTATTAATCAATTTCAATAAAAAAATAAAAATAGCATTAACTTTTTTGTACGTTATATTGTTCAAAATGGAGAAAAGCTTATAAAGTCAAAGGAATTTATATAAAAAATAAAATAAAAGAAGGTGAATAAGCAAAAATATTTCTGAATATTTTTTTTAATTTTCTGCAGAATATGTAAATTATTGTATTTTTGTGAGGAGAGTTTGACGAAATTTATAAAATATTGATAGTAAAAAATATTTCATTTAATGAAAAAAATGACGGGAATTCTCCCGTAATGAAATAAAATAATTTGTCATTTAATAATAACTTGATCGAAAAGCTTGTAATACTGCCAATTTCTAAGTTTCTGAATTTTTTCACTTTGTTCAACATTAGGTGTATCTGTGTAAATTCCTGCATCATCTACGAAGATCGTATTGGTGCTAACGGGAAGAACTTTACGAACCACGTTAACGTAATCATACATTGGGGATAGACCATCCATCCCCAGAAGTTGTGTTAGGAGTGCACCGAGGTAATGGGCATTGATAATGCCACTATCCGGTAAATTGGCCCCCTTAGCTGTTTCGGTGAAATCACATTGTTTTTTTGCGGCATCGTTTTGCCAAATAAGAAAAGGTGTTTCATATAAAGCAAGGCGTTCCTCCAATGTGCCGTTGGCATCAATAGGGTAGTCTAGGATATGGAAAAAATCCATACCATTGGAAAAACCAGGTAAGTGATCTCCGAAATAAACAATTACAATTGGTTCGCTGCTTGCTGCGGCGTAGTCTCGTAGGCGTGCTAATTCGTTATCGGCATCGCTCATTCCTTTAAAATACTGGGTTAGCAGATCTCTCTCTGTATCAGACAAGGGGACATCTGTGTCAAAATTTTTTATCTGTTTGCCAAATCTATTTTCATAAGGTCCGTGGTTTTGAATGGTTACGGTGAAAGAGAACAGAGGGTTTACCTTTGTCTTTAGATGATTGTCTAATGTACTGAGAATCATATCCATTGTTGCGGTTTCGTTAATGTAGCCACCTATGCCTTGGGTCGTAAGGTCGAAGGAGTCTTCTAAGAAATAACAAGTTTCAAAGCCCAGGTTAGGGTAGACATTTTGCCGATTATAAAACCATTGATATCCTGGATGTATTGCTTGTGTGTCATATCCGATTTGAGCCAATCTTCGAGGCAGTGCATCAAAGGGCTGACGAATAAAATTATAGGATGGCAGTGGATTGTTTAAATATCTGGTGGGGCAAGCTGTTAATACGTCGTATTCGGTATTAGATGTACCACCACCAAAGTTTGGAACTACAATTTTTCCGCTTACGGCATTTTCGCTTGCGGCCATTTCCTTAAAGTTTTTTAGAGGATCCTGATAGTTTGAAAAATCCAGATTGGGATTATTGCTTAAATCGGAAAAGGCTTCGCCCATAATCATTATGATATTAGGTGTATTTTTCATGGGTGAAATAGCATATCCGTCCTCAATTTCATCAAAGGTTGATTTATCATATCCTTCAGGAGGGGTAATCCTTGTGATATTAAATTGATGGCAAAATGAATAGATGAGACCTTTTGAGTTGTACTGATTTACTTCAAAATAGGGATTTTCAATTGTGGGATATTTACCATATAATTCTTTATCGGCATACCAAAAGGCATTGGAGATATAACCAACGGCAACAAAAATGATAAAACCCAATATTCGTGTTTGCCAATTGAGCCTTTCTTTTTTTGCAAAGCGGAAAGTTAAAAACAACGCTACCAACAGAGTAATTAGAAGAAACACTATGAGAAACAGCTGAAAAGGCGGAAAGGTCTTTACGATTGTGACTGCCTCTTTGAATAAAGTTAGATCGGCTGGGAGCAGAGGCTCTTGTCGCATGGTAATCTTAACTTTATCAACGATTGCAAAAAGGATAAAGACGGCAGAGGTTAGGGTGACGGAAAACGCTGTTCTTCCCGATAAAAAGTATGCAAGGCTGATAAAAAGGAAAACAGGAAGAATGTTTAAAAGCAGTAAGGTTGGATTTTTTAAAATATTAAGTGATAGTAAGTATAGATGCTCAGAGGTGATTAAGAAAACCAACCCTGTTATCACAATAGACGTAATGGCAAAAATTAACCATTGGCTATGTTTTTTTAGGAAGCTAACCCAAGAGTGTTCTTTTTTTGTTAGAATTGGTTGTGGCATAATAGTACCTCCAAAAAAATTTGATGCTTGCATTATACGAGTTTTTTTAAAAAAAGTAAAGAAAAGGTAAAATTAAGGTTCCGTGATAATTAAGAAAATTGTAGATTTTTCCTTAGGTAAATCATGTATAATGAAAACGAAACTCTAAAAATAATGAAATACCGACTCGAAATTAACAGTATTTTTGAAAAGAGCCTATTTTTTGTTGTCAGTTTTTGCTTGTTTTGGTATAATAATAAAATTGTAAAAGTGTCAGTGAAGCTGACTTTTGAGGAGAAACGAAAGATGCGCAGAAGAAGAGTAGATCACGATTATAGAGATAGACGTGATGAGATACGCGTAAATAGAGAGGCGGCACGCCGCCAACAGATACGTAGTAGTCGGCAATCAACCAAACAAAGACCCACTCCAAATGAATATCGAGAGGTGCCACCACGGGCAGCCCAAGGAAAAAGAACCCAAAGGCGTAGGCGATTAGCTCAAAGAAGAAGAGCGCAAGGAGTTTTTTTGATTCTGGGAATTCTCTTATTATTGGGGGCGGCTTATGGGGGATCAAAGTTATATGTAGCTTTGCAAAAATGGGAGGGGAAAGCAGAAACCCCTGCCTTTAATGTAACTGCATCTACCCCAGAACAAATTGAAGATGAAATAATAAATCTAGCTATTTTTGGTACGGATGAAGATGGGTTTCGGGCGGATGTAAGTATGGTTGCTAGTTTTAATACAACGACGAAAGCTCTGAGCTTAATTGCGGTGCCAAGAGATACAAGGGTAACAATGACAAATGAAATGACTTCTTATTTGGAGAAAAACGGCCGTACAGTACCTGAGAGAAATGGGGTTTATGGCCAATGCAAACTTACTGAGGTACACGCATATGCTGGAGAAGGTAAACGCAGTACATTTTCAGTCATGATGTTAGAGGAGATTTTAGGGATTAAAATGGATTATTATATCAAGGTGGATTTATCTGCGTTCCGTGATATTGTTGATGCCATTGGCGGAGTTGACATGGAAGTGCAGGACAGGCTATATTATGTTGATCCATATCAGGATCTTTATATCGACCTTCAACCTGGATATCAGCATCTGAATGGGGATAAAGCGGAACAACTGGTTCGATTTAGAGAAGGATATGCGCAAAAGGACTTAAAGCGAATTCAAGTACAGCAGGACTTTATGCGAGCATTTTTGGCAAAGGTTTGTAGCACTGAATCCATTTTGAAAAATATGAATCGTTTGATTGAAGTTGCACTAGATAAGACAGAAAGTAATATTACCCTTTCGGAAGCGCTGAAGTATGTGAAGTATTTAAAGGATATTAATCCCCAAAATATGACCACGGCTACTATTCCTGGTGAGGGTGGTGCATACTTTGATATGGACAAAGATGGAACAAAAGCTTTGATTGACCGTTTGATTTATGGTATTGAACCTGTAGAAACGGTGCAAAATATGGCAGAATAATAACGACAGATGGGTGAGAAGATGAGCGGAAAACAAAGAAAGCCTGCAAGACATACGGAAAGAACGACTCAAAGGAAAAAGGGGTTTCATCCCATGAAGATGTTTTTGAAGATTGTTTGTACCATTGTTTTAGCATTTGTAATACTAGCTGGCGGTGCTTGTTTTGCATATTACAAAATTACGGGAAATGTACCTTTTGCAAATGATAGTATTGAAAGTAATAATGCATCGGATACCAGTTTTTTGGATGCACTATTAAAAAGAAATATAAAAATGAATGTTGCTGTTTTTGGTGTGGACAAAGACGGAACTAGAACGGATGTTATTTTTGTTGTCCATTACGATAGCGCTACTAAAAGCATTAGCTTAGTTTCATTACCAAGAGATACAAGAGTGTCTCTAACAGATGAAGTGAAAGCAAATATAAAGGCGGAGGGGCGCTCTTATAGCCAAGTAACAAAGCTCAATGCGGTTCATGCATACAGTGGGGATAAAATTGGATGTAAGAACGCTGTCTTACAAATTGAGGACATTCTAGGTATTAAAATAGATCATTATGTAAAAATTGATTTGGAAGCATTCCGAGCTATTGTTGATGCCATTGGCGGCGTGGATATGTATGTTCCACAGGATATGTATTGGGACATGAGAGATACCGGGGATCCCCTGATCAACCTAAAAGAAGGTCAGCAGCATTTGGATGGAGAAAAGGCGGAACAGCTGGTTCGTTTCCGTAGATATGTCGAAGGCGATGTAGGGCGAATTGAGGTTCAACAGATTTTCTTAAAGGCTTTGGCAGAAAAAGTGTTAAGCACAGAAACCATATTAAAAAACCTTCCTGACTTGATTAAGGTTGTCTACAAATACGTTGAAACTGATGTTTCTATGGCTGATGCAATGAAATATGTAAATTATGTAGATAAAGTTGATATGAGCAAAATCTCTATGGAAACTTTGCCTGGAGTTGGACAGTATGTTGGCGGTGTGTCCTATTTTATTCATGATGTAGAGGCTACCAGAGAAATGGTCGACCGCATTTTTTACAGTGTTGCCCCTACTGCAAATGGTGCTACAGCCACCGACAGCAAATCCCTTATGATTGAAGTTTCAAACGGTGGTAATGTAACTGGATTGGCAGCAGAATATACTAAAAAACTTGAGGATGCAGGCTACCGCGTTGCATCACCCACCAATTATAGTGGGCAGCAGAATACCTACACAAGAATTCAGGTGAAAAGTGAAGGACTTGGCTCAGATTTAATTTCATTCTTTAAGGATGCCAAAGTTGAAGTTGCACCAAATGAAATTGGTAGTAATGTGGAAATTCGTATTATCTTGGGTACGAAAGAACAGTAGGGAAGATTGAAGAGGGAGGCGCAGTGGAATGGATGATATTATAATCATAGGTATCGCTGGTGGTACAGGTAGCGGCAAAACGACGTTAACGAACAGGTTAAAAGAACGATTTGGTGATGATGTTACCGTTGTATACCATGACAATTATTATAAGAGGCATGACGAAATGACCTATGAAGAGCGTTGCCTTTTGAATTACGATCATCCTGATGCATTTGATACAGATTTAATGATTGAACATATTCAAATGTTAAGACAAGGTCTTGCTATTGAAAGTCCGATTTATGATTTTACTGTACACAACCGTTCAAATACGACAATGGTGGTCCTTCCTACAAAGGTAATTGTAGTAGAGGGGATTTTGATTTTCCAGAACGAAAATTTACGAAACTTGATGGACATTAAAATTTTTGTTGATACTGATGCGGATGTAAGGATTTTACGCCGCATTTTAAGGGATGTTCAGGCAAGAGGAAGAAGTTTAGAGTCAGTGGTAAATCAGTACCTTACAACAGTAAAGCCTATGCATGAGCAGTTTGTGGAGCCTAGCAAACGTGCCTCGGATATTATTGTGTTAGAAGGCGGAAACAACGTGGTTGCCCTGGATATTCTGATTCAAAGGGTTCATAACCATGTTTGTGGTACAAAAGTTTAAGGAGATCAGAGATGAGTTGGTTAGATATGGTTAAAAAAGCAATAGGTACTGGTATTCTTTGCAGCTTACTGTACCATGGGACTCTTTTTATAATGGGACAGCCTATCATGATAAAAAGCGTGATGGTATTCACAGTAGTGTTTATCGTGCTTTATTTTATTTGGCTGTTTATGGCTTCTTTGGGAAGAAAAAAATAACAACAAATAAAATACGAATAAGAATGAATCCAAGGCAATGTATGCAGAAATGTGGATTTATGTGAATAAGATTGGGTGACTTCATATAGTTGAAGTCACCCATCATTTTATCTAAAATTTATTAAGACCCTTTTTGTTGCAAAGCTGGCTGTAGGCCTAGGCTAATCAGCAGACTTTGATCAACTCGTTGCATCATTCCTACATCTAAACGACATACTTTTTCTTTTAATCTTTGTTTATCAATGGTTCGAATTTGCTCTAAAAGAATAACAGAATCTTTAGGTAATGCGTACTCCGCGGCAGACAAGGGAATATGTGTTGGTAGCTTTGCTTTGTTCATCTGCGATGTAATGGCCGCACAAATGATAGTGGGGCTATACTTATTGCCTACATCGTTTTGAATGATTAATACGGGGCGTATTCCCCCTTGTTCACTGCCCACAACAGGGCTTAAATCTGCAAAATATATATCTCCTCTTCTAACGATCATAGGCTCACGCTCCGCTGGAAAATTCATCAGGCAGTAGCGGCATAAAATATATGTAATGTTAAAATTTGGCTTCTGTCCTGACTGCTAACATTATTGCCACGAAAGAGAGCCTTTATTCTTTAATTTGGAAAAGTTCTTCTTCGAAATCAGGATTATATATAAATTCTTCATAATCCATACGATAGCGCTCTTGCCCGTTAGAGTCATATACTACGAATCTTTTTGGTAAGAAAGTACCTCTGTCTACCCACAGCTTTTCGGAGGCTAAGGTGCTATCAGAGCCGGGAATAACGGCTTCCATTACGATGCATTCAGACTCATCCAAGGCTGCTGCCTCAACACCAACGCCTTCTGATTGCATATAATTTTTAATAAATTGCCCTAAAAATAATTCATTACGGTGTTGTGACTCGGGGACGTCTTTGATTAGCCTGCTATCAAGACGAGGGTTATATTGGCAAATTTGTTTTCCATCGAATATCGTATAGTTTCCGGCTACACTTTCGGGTGAAGTGAGCTCTAGACGGTATTCTCCTGTAGACTTGGCGTATTGCTTGGTGCCATACACAGTTTCCCCTTTGTTGGACGTGCGAGTGAGGGTAGCGGTACAGTAGTAGCCCTCCATTTCTGTTAATTGCTTTTGGATTGTCTCCAGTTCTGATAGTGGTTCCTCCTTTGTGCAGCCGCTAACGCCCAAAAGAAGTAGCAGACTAAGACAAATTGACACTGCTTTTTTCATAATAAAACCTCCTTTTATAAATCAGTATCATTTTATGAAAGGGACAAAAAGTGTATGAAAGAAGGATTTGTGAATGGGATATTCTATACTTTAAAGATTCCTAAATAAGGCAAGGGCATATGAATACTTACTGAAATTTTTTAAAACAAAGACAAGACATATAAAGCTTTAATATACTGTGCTTTAACATGGGCTTTATGGCTTTTATGGGGGAGATAATAAAAATGCTGGACATTCCTTTCTCTTGTGAATATTAGCATAAAATTTTTTGAAGGTTGTACTGCGCAACAGAACTGAATTGCAATGAACAACTGAAATAAATTTTATTGGTAATATATAGGCGATAAATTATTACAGAAAAATTAAGATTTTTAAATAAAGCAGAAATCTACTAAAAAAAATGATAATATGAAAGTCGAAAGTTGGTATATTACGTCTTTTTTGGCAAAAAACCTAATAAGTAATGGGAACATAATCCAAGAAGGTGCGTCTAAAAAGAGTAGAATTTAGAATAAAGGAGATCGGGTAAATGAAATATCGTTTGGGTGGATTAAAGAGATTCATGGGCGTATTTTTGGCAACTGTGTTGGCGGTTTCTGTGCCTTCAACTGGGGCCTTTGGCGCTACTACATATTATAACCAGAAAACTGAGCAGGCTGTAACAAGAGGGGTTGTATACGAAAAAAGTAGCCGAATGACGGATGCAGGGATTCAAAATCTTCATGTGTTAAAGGTGGATTTGACAGAAAGCACTCTGGAATTTAAGGCGGTAGAAAGCACTGTTGAGTATGGTCTGAAAGAAACAGCAAAGAAAATTCTCACGGATAATGGAGCGATTGCCGGGGTAAACGCAGACTTTTTTGGGCTTACAGGTAGCTATTCTGCATCTTTTGGCCCTGTTTTGAACGACGGAGAGTTAGTTTCTGCAGGAACATCAATCAATCATGATGAAAATCAATATGCATCCTTTTTTATGGATGAGGATAACAATCCTTTCTTTGATTACTTTAAAATGACTGCAATCTTTGCCAATGATCAAAAGGCAATTGAACTTGCATCCATTAACAAAGTAACATCTATGGTGTTCCCAATTTATTTTGACAGACAAGCGGCAGACAATACGGCTGCTATAGATAAGCGTTTTGATGGACTTGTTAAGTTTGTGGTGGAGGATGATGAAATTACTTACATTACACAACCAGGCGAAACTGTAGAGGTGCCAGAGGATGGGTATTTGATTGTTATGAGCAAAGACTATCGCACCAATGCTGCTGGTTTTTTTCAGATTGGGGACACAATTACTTTAAATGTAAACACTTCTATTGATTTGGATGATATGGAAATTGGTTTTGGTGGGGGTGGTAAGCTTCTGATTCAAGGAACAGAGGCGCCTGCAACATCTATTGTGGCCACAGGCCGTCAGCCAAGAACAGCTTTTGGTGTCTCTCAAGATGGAGATACAGCTATTTTTATGGTTGTGGATGGGCGAGGAGATAGCATTGGTGCAACCCATAGTGAAATGGCCAATTATATGAGAGAATATGGCGCATATGATGCCATGCATTTAGATGGCGGCGGATCCTCAACGATGGTGGTTCAGACGGTGGAAGATACTCAGCCAACAGTAAAGAATACAGTTTCTGAAGGTTCTGAAAGAAAAATTATGAATGCCGTAGGCATATTCCAAACTGCAGAAACAGGTGAGATTGAACAGATTGCAATATCTCCCTCACTGACTCGTACTGTTCCTAATAAAACCCTTACATTCAAAGTGTATGGCTTAGATGAATATTACAATCGTATTGAAGTTCCAGCTAGTGAAGTGAATCTTCAGGCCATTGGTGTAAAGGGCACATGGAATGGATATGACTTTACACCCTCTGAAAGCGGCACCTTTGCCGTAACAGCTACCTATAATGGACTGGGTGCTTCAACAACTGGCATAGTGTCCGGGGTTACAAGCAGATTAAAACCTTCGGCAGACATTAAGTTGAACAAAGCAGGTGAAACATCAAAAATCGCCATGCAGGTGGTGGATACAGATGGTTTTAGCCATTGGGTTTCTTCTACTACCAAATACGAAGTGGCAGACCCTTCTGTTGGCACAATGAATGGCAATGCATTTACTGCTGCAAAAGCTGGTTCAACCTATATTAAATGTAGCAGAGATGGGCAAACTGCTTATATTAAAGTTACAGTGGGTGACAACAAAACTGTCAGTACGCCTCAGGCAACTTCTGCGGCAGACCCCTTGCAAAAGAAGGTTGCAAAAGCCAACGATGGTGCTTACTACCTGAATATGATTGGTACGGTTGCATATAGCGGTGGAGCAAAAATTGATGAAAACACCTATGTGGATGTGAGAACTAAGGTTAGAAATGCTGTGGATTCCAACGCAGAAGTTGCAATTTATGGTGGTAAGAGTGATATTAAAACAGCACCAACTATAGATACCCTTAGCTGGACTGGTGGTTACCGATTCTTAAACAGAGGAGGCACAAGCCTTGCAATGGTAACTGCGGCAAAAGGTGGCATTCGTGCAACAGACCCTTCTCAGTATGCTAGCTTGACAAGGGATTTAGATGCTACAAATAACGATACAATCATTATTGTCATGGATAAAACACCAGGTGATTTTTCATCTTCTGCTGAAACTGCATATTTCCGTAGTATTTTAGGAAAGTATGTTAACCAAGGGAAAACTGTTTTTGTTGTTTCATGTAGTGGTGCCGGACAGTGGACTTCTATAAAGGATGGCGTACGCTATATCAACCTTCCTAACCTTTGGAAGACAGACGGTAGTGTAAATGGTAACTTTAGCATGTTAAAATTCCGTATTAACGGTGACGATGTTTCCTACGAGATAGCCAAGGTATAAGATTCTTTTAAAATTACAGTGTTTTATTGTAAATTTGGGCAAAATAAGGTAATATTAGGTGGGTGGAGATAAATCTCTACCCATCTTGTGTGTTTGCAAAAGAATTGGCTTCCTGAAAGGAAGTGTATTTGACAGGAGAACAATTATGTCACAAAAGGGCAATCAGGCAGTGAAGGCTGTCAGCTTTATGATGATTATCACATTGGTAGGAAAGGTTCTTGGTTTGGTTCGTGACCAATTTCTTGCCGCAAATTATGGCTTAGGAATGGAAGCGTCGGCCTTTTTGATCGCTAGCCGAATTCCCAGGACTTTTTTCGATGCAGTTTTTGCTTCGGCCATTTCAGCTAGTTTTATTCCTATTTTTAATGAGTATTTGCAAAAAAGGGGAAAAGAAGAGGCCTTTTCTCTTGCGAATCGATTTATTACCCTTATCTCAATGGTGACCCTTATCATGATGCTTGTTGGCATCGTCTTTGCAGAACAATTTGTTTGGTTGTTTGCAAATGGCTTTGATGCGGATACGGCAATGTTAAGTGCGTCCCTTTCACGTATGTTATTCCCAACAATCTTATTTACCGCAATTGCTTTTTCTTTTGTAGGAATTTTGCAGTCATTAGACGAATTTAACATTCCTGCGGCCATTAGTGTTGCTTCCAACGCAATCATTATTTTTTACTATGTATTTTTTAACGATAAATTTGGGATTTATGGTCTAACGGCGGCTTTTTTGATAGGTTGGGCTATGCAGGCGTTCATCCAAATTCCCTCTTTGCAAAAGAAGGGGTATTGGTATCGACCGGATTTCCGTTTTCGGGATGAAGGGTTAAGGAAAATTGGTAAGTTAATGTTGCCTGTTATGATTAGCACTTGGGTGCAGCCGATTAACTTTATGATTAACTGTCGATTTGCTTCTCAGCTTGCCGATGGAAAGCAGCCTGTTGCTGCATTAGAATATGCAAATAATTTATATACCATTATTGTTGGTATTTTTGTTTTGGCCATTGCCAATTTGATATTTCCCAAGTTATCAAGAATTTCTGGTGAAGAAGATAAATCCGAATTTGGGAGTACGGTTAAAATTACATTACGTTCAATGATGTTTTTACTCATACCCATGATGGTGGGGATGATGGCACTGAGTCGTCCCCTGGTATCCCTTATTTATGAAAGAGGAGATTTTGGGGCGGATGCAACTTTATTGACTTCAACTGCGCTATTCTTCTTTTCTTTAGGGGTAATGGGATATGGCGTTCAGACTATTTTAAGCAGGGCTTTTTATGCCAACCAGGATGGTAGAACTCCCTTTCTGTCAGGTGTTATTTCGGTAATAACCAACGCCATATTATGTGCACTGTTAATTGAGCAAATGGGACTTGGGGGTTTGGCGTTAGCGGCTGCTGTTTCTTCTTTGGTTTCTGCCTTAGTGCTTTTGGTGCCTGCTATTAAGCGTTATCCTGAAATTGTTGATCGAAAATTAATGATTAGCTTTGGCAAGATGGCGATGAGCGCAGGGGTTATGCTGGTGTTAGTACTGCTAAGCTTCGGGTTTTTGAAAGGAATAGTGGGGGCAGGCATTGTGGGACGCATCCTCTTGTTAGGGATTCCTACAGGTGTGGGCGTTATTTCCTACATGTTAATGGCCTTTGTGTTGGGCGTGGAAGAAGGGCAGATGGTTTTTGCTTTTATTGGAAGGCTGAAAAACAGAGGCATTCAGAATGGGAAAAGCGGACAAGTAGGCAGAAAAGAGAGAAAGCAGAGAAAGCAGAGAGGATATATACGTATGTTTCATGGAATCTCTTTGATGATAGAAGATAGCTTTTGTTTTCGAGTTTTAGAAAAAATTATTACCGCGATGATCCGTATATGGGCCAATAGCTTCACCTATGATTGTTATCGTCAAATTTGTGATAATGTGGGGAAAGCATTTTTGCACAGTGGAATATTGTTGCTTTTGCGCAAAGACTGGGATGCAGCATTGGGAACTTGGCATGGTATTATTCCAAGAACCTGGCATAGGCTAATTGTATTTTCGGGAAAAGCCGTAAAAGAAAAGAGAAATGCTTTTACAACAGTTATGTCTGAAAGCTTTTTGCTACGTATTTTCAACCCCAATTTTATTATTTTGTGTCTATGTGCCATAGTTTTTGCCATTCCTATTTTACCAACGATGCTTTTGGCTTTGCTTTGCTTTGGTACATTAGGAATTTATGCAATTAACCTTTTTATGGGACGTATTCGTGGGCAAAGGACAAGTTTGGTCAGCATTTTCCTTGGGATTTTTGGGATTTGCTTGATTTACGGAAGTTTTACAAGCTATAACTTTCCCAAGGCATTACAGGTTATGGCAATATTCTTAGTATTTATGTCTATGTTTTTTGTTGCTAAGGATTGTATAGATACGGAAGAAAAATTAGATTTTGTCCTTTTTGTATTAATCGTAACAGGTGTCTTGATTGCCCTTTACGCAGTGTATCAGTATGTTGTAGGGGTTGAAATGGATGCGGCTTGGGTAGATGCAGAGAGTTTTAATATTCGTACTCGTGCCTACGCAACCTTCAATAATCCCAATGTTTTGGGTGAGTATTTAATTATTATTGGTTCTTTGGCGGCAGGGATGCTCTGGAAAGTACGTAACTGGTTTGGGCGTATTTTCTATTTGGGATGCTTTGGCGTTGTATGCCTAGGGCTTGTGGCTACAAACTCCAGAGGGGCAATGCTAGGTTTAATGTTTTCCGCAGGTTTATTTGTGCTTTTGGCAGAGCGCAGGTTGATTCCTTTGGGAATAGCTGGTGTGCTATCCATGCCGTTTGTATTGCCTCCTGAACTTTGGAGTAGACTGGCAAGTTCCATCACCATGAGTGATTCATCATCTCAATACCGATTATCAATTTATCAAGCAGGGTTTGACATGATTGATCATTATTGGGCTACGGGAATTGGCGTGGATGCCTTTAACCAGGTATACCCTCTGTTTTCTTTTGAGGCGGCCAATGCGTATCATGTGCATAATTTATTCCTTCAAGAGTTTATAGAATTGGGCTTCTTTGGATTTTCGATTTTAATTCTGCTATTTATTTTCTTTTTCCAGAAACTATATAGTTGTATGAAAAGAGTACCTAAGCGTTTCCATATGTTATTAGCCGCATTTTTTGGTGGATTTGCAGGTTTATTGTTACAAGGTATGACTGACCATATATGGTTTGATTATAGTATTGTTTTGTTGTTCTGGTGCTTTATGGGCATTGGTATGGCGAGTGTGAGAGTGGGTGAAAAGCAGTGGCAGAGAGAAAAATAAAAGTGTTTCACGTTTTGACTGACCGAAACATTGGCGGAGCAGGAAGGTGGCTTTTAAATTATTTGGAGCATCATAATCGTGAACAATTTGATGTATGGGTTGTGTTACCGAGGGACAGTGCTTTGTACCCCGAGGTAGCCGCTTTAGATGTTGCAGTAATTCCCATGAAGGATTTGGAGGACAAATCCTTTGACAAAAAGGCTAAAGATGCTCTTTATAAATTGTTCAAAGAAGAGAAACCTGATATTGTTCATACCCATGCAAGCCTGACTGCTAGAATGGCGGCAAAAAAAGCAAAGGTTGGCCGAATTTTTAATACAAAGCATTGTATGGAGTCCACTCCAGGATCATTGCCAAAAAAAATTATCAGAAGGATGATTAACAAGCATTACAGTGACACAATTATAGCTGTCAGCAAGGCTGTGAAGCATAGCATGGTAGCAGGAGGAACAGACCCTAAGCAGATTGTAACCATCTATAATGGGGTTAATGGAATTGAACCCATTTCTGGAGAAATGAGAAATGAAATTTTATTATCCTATGGTGGGGATCCACTAAAAAAAGCAATTGGCATTGTGGCTAGGCTGGAGGCGGTTAAAGATCATGACACTTTCTTATTGGCTGCTCAAGAGGTTTTGAAACATCGCAACGACATTGAATTTTATATTGTTGGAGATGGTAGCCTGAGAGGGGCTTTGGAAGAAAGAGCAAGTGCTTTGGGAATTAAGGATTATGTTATCTTTACGGGTTTTGTAAAGGATGTTGAGAAAATTGAGTCGGCACTGGACCTAAATGTAATTACATCAAAGCATGAGGCCCTTTGCCTATCAATAATTGAATCTATGAGTGGGGGAATTCCCGCAGTTGGCACTGATAGCGGCGGGGTGAACGAGGTGATCCGCCATGGAGAAAATGGATATCTGGCTCCTGTGGGGGATTGGAAAGCATTGGCTGAGCGTATGCTTGAGGTTTTGGCTGATGAAGGGGAATATCTTAAGATGGCCATAAAGGCAAGGGCTTGGGCGAAGGAGCATTTTAGTGCCCAGAAAATGACGTCAAGGATCGAACGGCTCTATTTGGAGGAAAAAAAATGAAAAAAAACAGAAAACTATTTGGGGTATTCAATATTGTGGATATCATTTTAATTCTGCTGGTGATTGTGGCAGGGATCATTGGGTTTAAACTGTTTATTGGCGGTGGACAAGAAGATGTTTCGGCAACAAAAACCTATACTTATGTGGTTCAGGGCCGAGAGGTTTTGGACGAGACAGTAGGGGCTCCTGTTGTTGGTGAGAAAGTTTTCAATAGCTCAACCGCTGCATATTTAGGGGCGGTAAAAGAGGTGACCTCAGAACCTTATACCGAGGTTATATTTAGCAAGGAAACAGGTGCTTATCAGAAATTACCTGTAGAGGGATATAGCGATATGCTTTTGACCATTGAAGGAAATGGAACAGAAACGGAAAAAGACATTACGGTAGAGGGAACAACGGTAAAGGTTGGTATGGAATTGAACGTAAAAGGCAAGGGGTACGCTTTTAAAGGTATCATTGTTGAAGTAAGGGATGGTGAATAAAGATGGCCAAGAAAAGACCAAATGTGGTAGATATATTCATTATATTGGCGTTAGTAGCTGTGGTTGTTTTGGCTATCATAAAGGTAGGCGTTATAAATCGTGTGGAATCATCGGGTGTTGATGAGTCAGCAACCAAGGCCACATATACTGCTTTTGTTGACAAGGTTAGAAAGCCAACCGTGGATGCACTGCATGAAGGCGACTTAATCTTTGATGAAAAAACAGGGATTTGCATTGGTGAGATTAAAGCTGTTGAATATGAACCTTTATTTTATAATTTACCTGATGGTACAGGGGGGATGATTCGAGCCCAATACCCAGACTATTATAGAGTAACAATGACCATTGAAGGTTCGGTAATTGAAAAAGAGGACGGATACTTTGTAGATGGTGTAGTAGAGCTAAAAGTAAATTCCGAAATGAATGCATTTACGAAATATGCAAAGCCAACAATCAAAGTTACAAATATTGAAATGTGACAGGCGGGATGGATATGAGGTACAAAATTTTAATGGCATTAATGGGTTTGGAAATTGGCGGAGCAGAAACCCATGTCGTTGAGCTTTCGAAGGAGTTAAAGAAACAGGGATTTGACATCATAGTTGCATCTAATGGTGGTGTTTACGAAAAAGAGCTTGAAGAAGTAGGGATTAGGCATTATAAGGTGCCTATGAATCAGCGTAATGTTTTCAAGATGATTAAGTCCTATTTTCTGTTGAAAAAGATTATACGCAAAGAAAAGATAGATGTTGTACATTCCCATGCAAGAATTCCTGGATTTATCTGTGGTTTGCTATATAAGAAGGAGAAGTTTACATTTGTGACTTCTGCCCACTGGGTTTTTTATACAGGCATGGGTTTAAAATATCTTACAAACTGGGGGCAAAAGGTTGTTGCCGTAAGTGAAGATATTCGAAGATATTTAATTGAAAATTACAGAGTGCGCAATGAAGACATTTTTGTAACCATAAATGGTATTGATACTGATAAATTTTCGCCTTCAACCGATGGAAGTAAAGTTAGGGCAGAATTTGGGCTGAAGGATGAAGAGCCAACTTTGGTCTATGTTAGCCGTATGGATGAAAGCCGTGCATTGGTGGCAAGGCAGTTGATTTCCCTTGCGCCATCTCTTGCAAAGGTGATTCCTGGGTTAAGAATGATTATTGTTGGTGGTGGAGATGTTTACGACGAGCTTTTGGCAAAGAGCAACGAGGCAAACAAACAAATTGGGAATAATTGTATTACTATGACGGGAGCTAGAACGGATATCAATGAATTGGTAGCTGTGGCGGATGTCTTTGTTGGTGTTAGCCGTGCGGCCTTGGAAGCTATGGCGGCAGAAAAAACTACAATTGTAGCAGGAAATGAAGGCTACATTGGTATTTTCGGTAGAGACAAGCTTGCACTGGCACAGGAAAATAATTTTTGCTGTCGTGGCTGTGAACTATCTACAGAAAAGCAATTGTATCAAGATGTGGTTTTCACTTTCAACCAGATGACACCGGAACAACGTAGAGAAGCGGGGGCATATGGCAGAGAAGTAATTTTCCAATATTACTCGGTGTCTAAAATGGCACTTGATTGTGTGAATGCCTATGATACTGCATGGAAGGAACTGCACACACCCCAGTATCACGTGGTGATGAGTGGTTATTATGGCTTTAACAATACTGGTGACGAGGCCATTATGATCTCTATGCATAAAAATATTCAAGAAATGGGAGATAACTACCATATTACAGTTCTGTCCAATAATCCTACGGGTACTAGGGATAAATATGGGATTGAAGCGGTTTATCGTTTTGGATTTTTAGATGTATTGCGTGCAATTAAAGGGTGCGATGTTCTTTTGAGTGGCGGTGGATCTTTATTGCAAGACAGCACTAGTACTCGATCTTTGATGTACTATCTTTCCATTACCATTGCAGCTAAGTTGATGGGCAAGAAGGTAATGCTATATGCAAATGGAATTGGTCCTGTTTCTGGCAAAAGGAACAGGAGACTTGTAAAGCAGGTTGTGAATCGTGCAGATTTAATCACTCTGCGAGAAGAAAACTCCTACGATGAATTGCTATCTATGGGGGTTAATGCCAAGAAGTGTTTTGTAACTGCAGACCCTGTATTTACAATGGAGAGCATTCCAAAAGAGGACGCAAGGCATTTATTGCAGGATGAGGGGATACCTCTGGATAAACCGTTGGTTGTTGTTTCTGTTCGAAACTGGAAAGAGATGGATCGATTTATCGATCGCTTTGCGAAGCTTTGTGATACCATTGTTGAAAAATACGATAGAACCATAGTATTTCTTGCAATGCAAATGCCGAATGATATCACAGTGAGTGAAAAGGTTCGGAAAAAGATGAAGGAAAACGCTTATATTTTACGCAACAATTACTCACCCTATGAAGTAATGGGTGTGATTAGCTTGGCGGACTTTATTTTGAGTATGCGTTTACACACTTTAATTTTTGCAGCACGGCAGAAAGTTCCACTAATTGGATTTATCTACGATCCAAAAATTGAATACTATTTAGAGAAGCTAGAAATGCCTAGTGGGGGAAAATTAAAAGAATTTGACATGGGTAAAACATTGGAAATGGTGGATGATATTATCCGTGATAGGGGAAAATATATCGATATTTTATGCGAGAAAGAAGCTTTGTTGGAAGAAAAAGCACACCAAAATGAAAAGTATTTGGCAAAACTTTTACAGCATGGAAGAGGGCGGAGGAAATGAGGAAAATAACACAGGTTTTAAATGTACCTTTTGATGCCGTAACAATGAAAGAGGCAGTAGCGAGGGTGAAATTGCTATTAAACACAGAGGGGCAGCATTTTGTTTGTACGCCGAATCCGGAAATTGTTATGGAGGCTCAAAGGGATAAAGAACTTATGTCTGTTTTGCGTGAAGCGGACATGGTTGTTCCTGATGGAATTGGTGTGGTTTGGGCATCAAAGTACAGTTCTATTCGGTTAAAAGAACGTGTTGCGGGCTATGATTTAACACAAAACCTTTTTGCCGAATTGGCAGGAACAGATCATACACTTTATTTCTTTGGCGGTGCACCTGGAGTTGCTGCAGAGGCAGCAAGAAAAATGATGAAACGATACCCAGGGCTTAAAATTGCAGGTGTGCATAACGGATTTTTTGATGTGGAAGAGGAAAAAAAGATTATACATGACATAAAAAAAACATCTCCGTCCATACTGTTAGTAGGACTGGGAGCGCCAAAACAAGAAAAATGGATTTATGAAAATATGCGTCTATTTGGAGCAAAGGTTTCCATCGGTGTTGGAGGAAGCTTTGATGTAATGGCAGGTAATGTAAAAAGAGCGCCCAAGGTGTTTCAAAAATTCGGGTTGGAATGGTTTTATCGCCTAATTACGCAACCCACAAGATGGCGTAGAATGATGCGATTACCTATTTTTGCTTTCACGGTCCTGAAAACGAGGAAGCGGAGATAATGATATGAACGGAATGAAAATTGAGGATTGGGTTTTAAGAATATGCGGAACAGCAGCTATGGCGGTGGGATTTCAGTGTTTTTTGGAACCTGCTCATTTGGTTGCGGGGGGAGTAACTGGTATTGGCATTATGCTCAGCGCCTTTACAACTGCAAGATATGGCTTCCCTACGCCCCTATGGTTGGTGAACGTTGGTTTAAACTTTCCTCTTTTTCTAGCGGCTTGGAGGATGCGGGGAGGCAGATTTGTTGGGAAAACAATTTTGACCTCCCTTTTATTTTCGCTAATGCTTTTTTTAGTACAGGGGGTTACTTTTTACTCAGGAGACCTCATTTTATCATCGGTATATGGTGGTGTTTTGGTTGGTATTGGTTTAGGCTTGGTGTTAAGATGTGGAGCAACAACGGGTGGGGTTGATCTAGCGGCTTCTTTGCTTCAGAAAGCTTGGCCAAGGCCCTCAATATCTAAAAAAATATTCATAATGGATGCCATCATTATTTTATCCGGTATGTTAATGTTTGGTGGTATTAATGGTTTGTATGCCATACTATCTGTTTTCATTTCTGAAAGGTGTACGAAGTGGGTTTTGGAAGGTGGAGACATTGTAAGGGGTGCCATAGTAATTTCTGATAAAGCCTATGAAATTGGTGAGGCATTAAACTTTAGATTGGAAAGGGATGTCGCAGTTTTTGGTGGAAAAGGAACCCTAGGCGAACCCAAAAAAGAAATATTATTTTGTATTTTTTCTCAAAAAGAGATTCAAGGTGCAAAGAGTATTATCATGAATATTGACCGTGGTGCCATTTTATTGGTTACGGATATTCGGGAAGTTTTAGGAGAGGGAATTATGCTAAAGTAGAAAAAGCAATAGTTTTTCCCCTACTATGTATCTAAAAAGATACGAAAAATGTTCGGTATGGGACAGTTTAAATAAAAAAATAGACTCATTTTTATGTAAAATTCAATTTTAAAGAGATTTTGTATGTTTTTTTTGCAAATTCTCTTTATTTTTTTGTGATTATGTTATAAAATAGGATTAGGCTATTTTATCAATAGACAAAGAGTTTTCTTTTCGTCATATTTAACAGTCTTCTTATTTTTTTAGAGGTGGCTGATCAAGGATAAAGAGGCATAAAAATACTAGCTTGAGGTGAGAGCGCTATGATTTCCAATCAGATTTTGCAAAGCACAATTGACGGTTTAAAGAACATCACACGCAAGGAACTAAGTGTGGTGGAAAAAGAGGGTAAAGTTATCGCCACAACAGAAGAAAACATGATCGGCCGACAAATTGATGCGGTTGAGAACTTTATCAGTTCCCCTGCGGAAAGTCAGTTGATTTTGGGGTATCAGTATTTCAAAATCTATGACAATGGTGTGCCCGAATATGTGATTCAGGTTAAGGGTGAGGATGAGGCCGGTTACCAGATTGGTAAGATTGCCGCTTTCCAGATTCAAAGTTTACTGGTTGCTTATAAAGAAAGATATGACAAGGATAACTTTATTAAGAATCTGTTGCTTGATAACCTACTTTTGGTTGACATTTACAGTAGGGCGAAAAAGCTACATATCGAAAATAACGTTCACCGTATCGTATATTTGATTGAAACAAATATCGATAAGGAAATGAATGTTGTAGAGATTGTAAGAAGTGTTTTCCCTGCAAAAACAAAAGATTTTGTAACAGCTGTTGATGAACACAGTATTATTTTAGTGAAAGAATTAAAGGATAAAGAAACTTCAGATGATATCGATCGTATTGCAAAGAGTATTGAAGAAACATTAAATGCCGAAACAAACAGCCGTGTTTATATCTCTAGCGGTACCATTGTAAGTGACTTGAAAGATGTTTCTCGTTCTTACAAAGAAGCGAAAATGGCATTAGAAGTAGGAAAGATTTTTGAAACAGAAAAGTTTATAGTAAACTATGAAAAATTAGGTATTGGCCGTTTGATTTATCAATTACCTCTGCCTCTTTGCCGTATGTTTATCAAAGAGGTTCTTCATGGATTGACAATGGATGATTTTGATGATGAAACCTTGGCAACTGTAAACAAATTTTTTGAGAATAACTTGAACGTTTCCGAAACAAGTCGTCAGTTGTATATCCATAGAAATACATTGGTTTACAGATTGGATAAACTGCAAAAAATGACTGGTTTGGATTTAAGAAACTTTGATGATGCAATTATTTTCAAAATCACCTTAATGGTAAGCAAGTACATGATTTATATGGATAAGATGGCTTATTAATTAAGCTACAAGATAGTATCTAGACGAATTCCATAAAAGTTTGAGTTTGAAGCAGGTATTGGTTTGGCTAAACCAATACCTGCTTCTTTTATGTTAAGGATGATAAGGCATTTTATGCATAGGCACTTTCTCATAATAGGATCTTGTTACAAATTATGAGGAACTATTATATGGTAAGAAAGGATGCTCTTAACAATATTTTAATAATTTGCATGAAACCGTATGTCGGTTTAGGGTTGTTCAGCCCTTTGTTTTATGCTATACTTTTATGGTGCTTTATAAGGAAAAATGGAGAAATATGATATTTTGTTCATATTTTTTTAAAATTGATAAAGAAAGGAAGATACGTTAATGATTTGGCTCAATAACGTAACGAAAACATATCCAAATGGCTCCCGTGGTGTGGAAAATTTGAATTTGCACATTGAAAAGGGAGAATTTGTATTTATTGTAGGCTCTAGCGGGTCGGGGAAATCCACCCTAATCAAGCTGCTATTAAAAGAACTGGATCCAACTTCTGGGGACATTACCATTAACCGTGTGAAAACGAATGAATTAAGCAGAACCCAGATACCCTATCTACGTCGAAATATGGGTGTTGTTTTTCAGGATTTTCGTCTGTTGCCGAACAAAACGGTTTATGAAAATGTTGCTTTTGCAATGAGGGTCATTGAAGCACCCAGCCGTATTATTCGTAGGAACGTACCAGCGGTGCTTGCGTTGGTGGGCCTTGGTAAAAAGGGACGTAGCTATCCCAACCAGCTTTCGGGTGGCGAGCAACAGAGGACTGCCTTGGCCAGGGCTATTGTAAACAATCCACCAATTTTAATTTGTGATGAACCTACAGGTAACCTAGATCCAGAAACTGCTTGGGGTATCATGCAGTTATTAGATGATATTAACAAGCGTGGAACCACAATTGTTATGGCCACCCACGCAAGGGATATCGTTGATGATATGCAAAAAAGAGTTGTAACTTTGAATCAGGGACACATTGTTAGAGATATTAAAAAAGGTGGTTATTGTGATGAGGCCTAGTACAATCAAATATTTTTTAAGAGAAGGCCTAAGCGGATTAAAGAAGAATTTTCTGATGACAATGGCCTCAATTGTTGCAGTAATGGCTTGTATCTCAATCATGTCCTTTTCTTATTGTGTGGCCTCCAATTTGCAGCATATTTTGCAACAAATGGAGGACTCTATTGGTATTTCCGTTTTCATTAGTGGCAGCCCTACTAGTCAAGAGATTGAAGATATGAAAACAAAGATCAAGGGAATAGACCATGTTATGGATGTGCAATATGTTTCCCCTGGAGATGCTTTGGAAACGCTGAAGGATGACTGGGGTGCAGAGGAAGATATTTTTGAAGGGTTAAACGACACAAACAACCCACTTTCCCACTCGTTTCAAATTACGTTGGATAAGATAGAAAGTCAAGGTAGCGTTCTGACGGCTTTGAAAGGAATTGACGGCATAGATAATATTCGTCATGGACAAACAGAAACAGAGCTAATTATGAAAGCCAACAAGGTATTTAACATAGCAAGTGTTTTGGTAATGTTAATTCTAGGTATGATTTCCATTATGATTATAATGAATACCATTCGGATTTCAGTTGTGAACAGAAGAATTGAAATCAATATTATGAAATACGTTGGTGCAACGGATTGGTTTATTCGATGGCCCTTTATCATTGAGGGCGTGATCATCGGTATGGTTGGGGCAATCATACCACTACTCATTGGTATGCCGATTTACGCAAAGATTATTAGTTCGATTTACAACTACTTCCCAGTAATCAAAATGATCCAATTTAAGCTTATGGGTGATATATTTATTGTGCTATTCCCAGTAGCTTTGGGATTTGGTATTATTTTGGGGGTAATCGGTAGTATAACCTCCATCCGTAAGCATTTGCGGGTATAAACTTTAGAAACCATTCTATCAGATGGACTTTTTTGGAAAGATACCGCTGAAGCAAAACTTGCAGGGGCAGCTTTAAAAGAAGGCCAAGGTAGGATGGTTTTTTACTGAGAGTGATAGGGTATGATTTTCATTTGGTTTTCATAGGATAAAAGAAAGTCGTAAGAAAATGAGGCGAGCAAATTGAAGATGAAGGATTTTTGGAAGGGGTTTGGATCTGCGTTAGCGGTTGTGGTTGTTTGTGCTTTGATTTCTAGAACTGCTCTGGTTCAGCAATGGATACCGTGGGAGTACTTACCTTTTGAAGTAGGCATGACAAAATCAGCGAAAACCAATTTAATAGAGGACTTTTTGGATAGATATTATGTGGAAGATTATGATTCGGATATGGTGAAAGAGGGTATGTATGCAGGAATGGTTGCTGGCGTAGGCGACAGGTATACATATTATATGACTGCTGATAATCTGAAACAATATATGCAAAACAACAATGGTCATTTTCAAGGGATAGGTGTGAAGGTTTATCAAACGGAAAATGGAGATGTGACAGTTTACTCTTTGATGGAAGGATATCCTGCGCAGAAGGTTGGTATTTTAGAGGGCGATATCATTAAAAAGGTGGATGGGTTGGATGTTTCGGGGCTTACCTTAGATGTTGTTGCAGATAAAATGCGTGGACCCGTAGGAAGCACTGTTGAAGTGGAAGTTTACCGCCAGAGTGATGGGCAAAATCATGCCTTTACAATTTCTAGGGAAGATGTTGTTATGAAAAGCGTTGAAAGTCGAATGATTGATAACGAAAAAGGATATATACAACTAACGGGATTTAAAGAAAATACCTATGATCAGTTCATGGAAGCATTGAAAACTTTGCAAGAACAGGGTATGAAGGGTCTAATTTTAGACCTAAGGAATAATCCTGGTGGACTGGTTCGAGCTGTTTATCGTATTGGTGAGGAGCTTTTACCGCAGGGACTTATGGTGTATACTGAGGATAAGAATGGGAAACGAGAAGAGCTCATCTGTGATGATAAATATTTAGATATTCCTATGGTAGTATTGGTGAATGGCAACAGTGCAAGTGCATCAGAAATTTTTGCCGGAGCGGCAAAGGATACAGGAACTGCAACTTTAGTAGGCACACAGACCTTTGGAAAAGGGTTGGTTCAAAGGCTGTTTACCTTACCCGACGGCTCTGGTTTAAATATAACGATTCAAAAATACTACACACCCAATGGCACTTCCATTCATGGTACGGGAATTACACCTGATAAAGTGGTTCAATTGCCTGAGGGATATGCAGAAGGAGACCAGATACCTGAGGATAAAGATACACAATTAAAAGAGGGAATTAACATTCTGAATGAGAAAATGTAGAGAAAACATAAGTTTAAGTCATTTTTTGCAAAAAACATCTTTTCAGAATTGTCGGTTTCCAGTATACTGTAAGAAAAATGGGGATTATTGAAGGACAAAGGAGCGTCACAATGTTCAATTTTATGAGTTTTGGCGAGAATATAGGGATTGACTTAGGTACCGCCAGCGTATTGGTTTATATTAAAGGGCAGGGAATTGTAATTCGGGAGCCCTCTGTAGTGGCAATTGACAAAGATTCCAATAGCATTATGGCAGTTGGGGAGGAAGCAAGGCGAATGTTGGGTAGAACGCCAGGAAATATCGTTGCTATCCGTCCTTTAAGAGAAGGGGTAATATCAAATTATGATGTTACAGAAAAGATGCTTCAATATTTTATTGAGAAAGCTCTGGGCAAAAGGTCATTTGTCAAGCCGACGATTGCTGTTTGTGTGCCTAGTAGTGTTACAGAGGTGGAGAAGCGTGCGGTTGAAGATGCCACAAGACAGGCAGGAGCTAGACGTGTGCATATTATTGAAGAACCTATTGCTGCTGCCATTGGCTCAGGCATAGATATCTCCAGAGCATGTGGAAGCATGGTAGTTGATATTGGCGGTGGAACATCGGATATTGCTGTTATTTCTTTGGGTGGTGCAGTTGTGAGCCATTCGTTAAAAATTGCAGGTGATAATTTCGATGAGGCAATCATTCGATATATGAGGAAAAAACACAATGTATTGATCGGTGAACGTACCGCAGAAGAATTGAAAATTGAAATTGGTACTGTTTATGAGCGTTCTATGCCTGTAAGTATGGACGTTAGAGGACGGAATTTAATCACTGGTTTGCCTAAAAACATTACAGTTACCTCTGATGAGATGTTAGAAGCTTTGCAGGAATCTGCATTAGCAATTACCGATGCAGTACATGGTGTGTTAGAGCGTACACCACCAGAGTTGGCAGCGGATATTTATGAACGAGGAATCGTCATGACTGGTGGGGGAAGCTTGCTTTATGGATTGGATAAATTAATTCAGAGCAAAACAGGGATCAACGCAATGGTGGCGGAGGATGCTGTTAGTTGTGTAGCCATTGGCACCGGACGCTATATTGAGTTTATGGCAGACAACGCAGGGGAAGAAAAGAAAGATAAAATAGGATTTTTCACGAGAAGATAAATTAAGATGCGATTATAAGGGATTTTTCTTATAATTGCATCTTTTTTTGTAGAAATGATAACAGGAAGAAAAAGATTGTATGACATCCTCGAGAAAAGCGCAAGCTTTAGCACAGTGGTGAGAAAGTGTGAAAAAACAACTCGATTGTCAATTGGTTAATTTGATACAAAAAAGCGAATTATATCGATATTTTTTGTAATTGTTTATTACCTTGCACTAAGATTGTATCAAAAAAAATATTAAACGTTTTTTTGCATAATTTTTGAAGAAAAAATTTGTGTAAAAATAAAGACAAAACTTCAAAAAAATACTACACAAGAGAAAAAACTGTGTTATAATATCAACGTAAACAAGATGGTGGTTATCTTATTTTTCAAAGAAATGATAAAATCACCATAGTTTTTAGGAAAGATGCCTCAAAGGCGAGGTGTTTTTAAAAAGAATTTGTGTTAAAACAAAGTTAAAGAAAAGACAAAATGTAGGAGGCAATGAGTTATGAACGCTTATATGGCAAGTGTAATGGAACAGGTTAAAAAACGCAATGCTGGTGAGCCCGAATTCATCCAGACAGTAGAAGAAGTTTTCCACTCTATTGAAAAAGTAGTAGAAGCACATCCTGAATATGAAAAAACAGGTTTGTTGGAAAGAATGGTAGAGCCTGAAAGAGGTATCTCTTTTAGAGTAACATGGGTTGACGATGCTGGTAAAGTTCAGGTTAACCGTGGCTTCAGAGTACAGTTTAACAGCGCCATTGGACCTTACAAGGGCGGTCTTCGTTTCCATCCTTCTGTATATATTGGTATCATTAAGTTCCTTGGCTTCGAACAGATCTTTAAAAACAGCTTGACAGGCTTGCCTATCGGCGGTGGTAAAGGTGGTTCCGACTTCGATCCTAGAGGTAAGAGCGATATGGAAATCATGAGATTCTGCCAGGCTTTCATGACTGAACTTTATAGACACATTGGTCCCGACGTTGACGTACCTGCTGGTGACATCGGTGTTGGCGGTAGAGAAATTGGTTACTTATATGGACAGTATAAGAGAATCAAAGGCGTTTGGGAAAATGGCGTGCTTACAGGTAAGGGCATGGAATTCGGTGGCTCTTTAATTAGACCTGAAGCTACAGGATTTGGCGCTACATACTATGTAAACGAAGTATTGACTCACTTGGGTGACACAATGCAGGGTAAAACAGTAGCTATTTCCGGTTTCGGTAACGTTGCTTGGGGCGTTTGCCAGAAAGTTGCTGAATTGGGCGGTAAAGTTGTTACAATCTCCGGTCCTGACGGTTATGTGTATGATCCCGATGGCGTTGTAACACAGGAAAAAATTGACTTCTTAGTAGAAATGAGACTTTCTGGACGTGACCGTGCTCAGGATTATGCTGATAAATTTGGTTGCAAGTTTGTTGCTAAAACAAAACCTTGGGAAGTTAAAGTTGATATCTGTATGCCTTGTGCAACACAGAATGAAATCAACATGGAAGAAGCTCAGAAAATTATTAACAATGGTACAAAATACTATATTGAAGTTGCTAACATGCCTACAACAAATGAAGCATTATCCTTCATTCAGAGCAAGGGCTTAGTTGTTGGACCTTCCAAAGCTGTTAACGCTGGTGGTGTAGCAGTTTCTGCATTGGAAATGGCTCAGAACTCCATGAGATATAGCTGGTCTGCTGAAGAAGTTGATGGCAAATTGAAAGGCATCATGAAGAACATCCATGCTGTATCTGTGGAAGCAGCTGAAGAATATGGTTTAGGTTATGACTTAGTAGCAGGCGCTAACATTGCTGGCTTCAAGAAAGTTGCTGCAGCTATGATGGCTCAGGGATTAGTATAATTAATAAAAGATTTAAGGTGTCAATGAAGCCATCTTAGATAGTGTAATTTACAAAAATCAAGTTTAATAAGGGTTAAACGGATGAAGTAGATGAAAAATAGGTTGATTCCTAATAGATTACGCCCCTGTATTATTACAGGGGTGTTTTTTTGATTATCTTCGACTTTTCAAAACATATTTAAACCAAAAGTGATTTGAAGTTGCTAAGAATTTGCATTGACATTTCATGTTAACTTGATAAAAATTTATATTTTGTATATTCATGTTTCTAAGAAATTCTAAATTATAATAAATAAAATAAGAATAAGCACAGTTTTTGTTTTGTTTTAGACAGACCCTTTCGTTATAATAAAATTCCAATATATTTTATAGTAAGGTACATAATTATTTTTTGATCTATTTGTGTACATAAAATGTTTGAAAATAAAGGGTTAGCTCAACCGGTTGAGGTTAAAATGCATTAGATAACACTTTGCATTTTATTCAATTGAAATGAATACAAAGATGATGATATAAAATATATGTTTCAATGGGAATGCAGATAAAGGAGAATGAATGGTCGTTAATCTTTTACGTAATCAAAAAGGTTCAGGTTTACTTTTTAAGGAAGTATAAGAATGGGCAAAAGTTAAGATATGAATGAATAAATATCTTTGGAAAAGTTTTGGATAAGGGAAAGAGAAAACTTCACACAGTTGTAAATTGCAAAATAAAAAAGTGAGACATATACGCTCACTTTTTTTAAGTAAAAATTATTCAGGTTTGATTGCGCCTGTAGGACAAGCACCAACACATGTACCGCAATCGATACATTCAGCAGCTTTAATTTCGAAAACGCCGCCAGCATCAACGATACAGCCTGTAGGACATTCGCCAGCGCATGCGCCACAACCGATACATTCAGGTCCGATTTTGTGAGCCATTGTGAAACACCTCCTTCTTCATTCTACAATGCCTATTGTATATCAAAATAATACATTGTGCAAGGAATATTTGAGAAATTTTAAAGAAAAAAACATGAAAAAGTGTAATTTTATACAAAAAAATAAAATATTTTCAGATGTTTAAAACTTATTTTTTTCTTGTTCCTTCATCTCCCTTAAATACTCTTGGTATTCTTCCGTAGAAAGTTCGATATCCTGGTGCTCTGAATCTTTGATTGGGCGAACCACATTAACAGGGAAACCATATGCTGTGTGCCTTGGTGGGATTTTCATATTTCTTTTTACAAGGCAACCAGCACCGATAAAGGATTCTTCTCCTATCATAGCCCCATCTTGAATGATAGCACCCATACCAATTAATACATTGTCAGCTACGGTGCATCCATGCAAAATGGAGTTATGGCCGACGGTGACTCCGTTACCGACAATTACATCAAGCCCTTCTTCTACATGAAGGGTTGAATTCTCTTGAATGTTCGTATAATCACCAATCACAACCCTGTTACATTCACCTCGTATTACGCATCCAGGATAAACTATAACATTTTCACCTATGGTTACATTGCCAATGATGGTAGCGCCAGGAAAAATATAGCTGGAGGCAGCTATTTTAGGGGATAAGTGCTTATAGTTTCTTATCATACTGTCAATCCTTTCTATAGGGAGGGTGGAAAGTTTGTGTTTAACATAATAGTACTAGGTAACTTCCAGGTTGACAAGTAGTTAAGAGGAGCATAAAATCAAATTGCAAATGATTTGCATTTGAGGGGGGTTTGGATGAAAAAAAGAATTGGGTTTATAGTACTTATGATTTTTATTTTTTCTGGTTGCAGGTCAACCACTAGCGAGGATAATAGTAATACACAGATTAAAGTGTTAACCAGTTTTTACCCTATGTATCTATTGGCTGAAGAGATAACAAAAGGTGTGGAGGGTATTGATCTATATAATATGGCACAACCTCAAACTGGGTGCTTGCACGATTATACTTTGACTACGAAAGATATGCAAAAGCTCGATGAAGCAAATGTTTTATTAATCAATGGTGGTGGCATGGAAAGCTTTTTAGAACAGGCCCTTGAGCAATTTCCGGACTTAGTGGTGATAGATACATCTTTAGGAATCGACTTGTTAGAGAGCGAACATAGTCATAACCATGAACATAAAGAGGATGAGGAGGATAACCATCAAATCAACCAGGCAGAACCTTTTGACCATGACCATGAAGTCAAGTCTCATGATCATGAGTGTGAAAACGATGTATGTGGGAATAGTCACATTTGGTTATCACCAAGTCGCACTGAGAAGCAGGTGGTGAATATGGCGAAAGGGTTGGAGAAAATAGTTCCGCAACACAGGGAAAAAATTGAGAGCAACCTGAAAGTCTTTTTAGCCCAGTTAACAGAACTTCAAAATGAGGCTGAAGTATTGGATTATGAGGAGGGGCATATGAATGTTGCTATTTTTCATGAGGGCTTTGGATATTTGACTGAGTTATTTCACATGAATACAAGTGTGCAAATTTTTGTTGATGAAAATGAAGAGCCCTCTGCAAAAGAATTAGCAGAGGCTGTAGATCAGATAGGTCATAAGGAAATTCAACTTTATTTGGTGGCAGATGATAATGGAAAGAAATATGCCGAGATTTTAGCCAAAGAATGCGGTGGGAAGGTCATTGTTTTAAATCCGATTACAGGTAATGCCACAGCTGGAGAAAGTTATATCTCTGGGATGAAACACAATATTACCATAATTAAGAACTTTATTGAGGGAGGGCATTCCAATGAATCATAATTGCTGTGGCCTATGCAGTATAGAGATAGCTGATTTGGCTGTAAATAGTGGTCGGGATAGTCTGATTCACGATGTTAACTTAACCCTACATTGTGGCGAATTAACAGCATTAATCGGAAAAAATGGTGCAGGAAAAACCACGCTATTAAAGGCGATATTAGGAGAGCATCATTATCAAGGGCAGATTCGATTTTTCAACCATGAGGGCGGTATTGTGGAAAATCCTAAAATCGGATATGTTCCACAACATTTGGACTTTGATAAAAGTATGCCGGTTACAGTTTTGGATTTTCTGGTTGCAGCAAAGGGGAAATCTCCAGTTTGGCTCAAACACAGGAGGGATACAAAAAGAAATATCTTAAAATTATTGGCAGAGGTGGACAGTGAGTATTTAGTACACCGCCGTCTTGGTGCCTTGAGTGGTGGTGAATTGCAGCGTGTTTTGTTGGCGTTGGCAACAGAACCTTTGCCGGATCTTTTAATACTGGACGAGCCCGTATCTGGGGTGGATGTTTCTGGTTTGGATTTGTTTTATAAAAGGGTAACGGAGTTGCGGGATAAGTATCATATGGCAATCTTGCTGGTATCTCATGATTTAAAGCTAATCCAAAAGTATGCAGATAAGGTTGTATTGTTAGATAAAACTGTGGCAGCATGGGGAGAGGCCAGAGAAGTGTTTGCTACTGATGCGTATCAAAGTGCATTTGGCATTTTAGATTTAAGGGAGGATAAAGGATGGATTTAATATATGGGGTATTGGAAAGTTTACCAGTTTCCATGTTTCAGTACGACTTTATGAAAAATGCGTTTATCGCCCTTGTTCTATTAGCACCTTTGTTTGCCATGCTGGGAACGATGACAGTAAACAATAAAATGGCTTTTTTCTCAGATGCTTTAGGCCATAGTGCCTTTACGGGGATAGCCATTGGGACATTGTTGGGATGTGGAAATCCTCTTTTGGCCATGATTATATTTGGAATTGGGATAAGCTTAGTGATTACAAGGGTTAGGGCTTCGGGATTGGCATCCTCGGACACAGTGATAAGTGTATTTTCATCCACGGCTATGGCTTTAGGTATTGTTATTTTAACGTCTAGGGGTGGCTTTGCAAGAATATCTTCCTATTTAATAGGAGATATACTAACGGTAGGCGTGGGTGACATATTCCTAATCCTAACTGTGTTAGTACTAGCTTATTTTTTATGGATTTTTCTATATAATCCGCTTTTATTATTGAGTGTGAATCCCTCTTTAGCAGCAAGTCGAGGAATAAAGACTTTAGTGGTAGAAAATATCTTTGTTATTATGGTCGCTGTTGCTGTAATGGTCTCCATTCGGTGGGTGGGTATTTTGATGATAAATTCTCTATTGATTTTGCCAGCGGCTGCTGCAAGAAATATTAGTCAGGGAGCTAGGTCATATCACTGGGTTGCTACTGGATTTGCAGTAGTGGCATCTATAATTGGGTTGTGGATTTCGTATCAATTTGGAACATCAGCAGGGGCATCAATTGTATTGGTATTGGCTATATTTTTCTTTTTCACTTATTTGGTGGGGAGAAGGGGAAAATAAAAGTAATTGAATTTTGTCGAATTGTGTGATATGCTGTTACGGTATTTCACTAGCAAGGGGGACAAAGGATGCATTACAGCTTTAATACCAGAGGAGTTTGTGCCACAAGGTTAGAATTTGATGTGGAAGATGGCGTGGTGAAAAATGTTTCTTTTTTTGGAGGGTGCGATGGAAACCATAAAGGTTTGGCAGCTCTGGCAGAAGGAATGACACCAGATGAGGCTGCAAGAAGACTCAGAGGAATTACTTGTGGGATGAGAAAGAGCAGCTGTCCAGATCAGTTGGCTGTTGCTTTGGATGAATTCATGAAAAATCAATAATTATAGAATATACTGTAAAAATAGAAAGTTTCGTTGAAAAAAGACGGATTTTCCATGAATTGTAGTTGACACTGAAAAAGACTTGTGATATTCTAGGTTTGAAGACGCAGGTCTTTTTTTTATGTACAAAAAAATATCATCAGTAACGGAGGTGGAAATCTTGAGAACAAGGATTACCTTAGCCTGCACAGAGTGCAAACAGAGAAATTACAGCACTACCAAGGACAAGAAAGTTATGCCTGACAGAATGGAAATCAAAAAGTATTGTAAATTCTGTAAATCCCACACATTACACAAAGAAACAAAGTAATTTAAGGGAAATTCCGAAAAAGGAAGTGGACCTATGGAAGAAAACAAAAACACCAACCAAACGAACGAAACGAAAAAAGCAAAGCCAAAACAAGCAAAGAAAAACAGTGACAGAGATGGCTTCGCGGAATACAAGGCTGAATTTAAAAAAATTATTTGGCCTAGCCGTCCTGAAATTGCGAAGAAAACGTTTACCGTTATTGTTACTTCCCTGATTGTCGGTGTTATCATTTTCTGTATGGATACGGCATTCTCTGCCGGATACAGCGCGATTATCGGACTTTTGGGTTAAGACAAATCGAGTAGAAAAAGGATGGTATTATGTCTGAAGAAATCAACAAGCCAGAAGAAATCAAAACATCTACCGAATCAAGATGGTATGTTGTACATACCTATTCTGGGTATGAAAACAAAGTAAAAGCCAATATTGAAAAAACGGTTGAAAACAGAGGCATGCAAGATTTGATTCACGAGATCAGCGTACCTTTGCAGGATGTTGTGGAAATCAAGGATGGACAGAAAAAAACGGTTCAGCGCAAAGTATTTCCCGGCTATGTGCTGATTAAAATGATCATGAACGATGAAACCTGGTATGTAGTCAGAAACACAAGAGGCGTTACAAGTTTTGTGGGGCCTGGTTCCAAACCTGTACCATTGACTGAAATGGAAGTTCGTGCTATGGGTATTGGCGGCGAGGTGGAAAATTTGGATGTGGCATTGGGCGATTCTGTTCGTGTCATTTCTGGGCCTTTTGCGGATTCTGTTGGTCAGATCAAAGAGATCAATACCAATAAGAAAATCGTTGTGGTCAGTCTTTCCATCTTCGGTCGAGAGACCCCGGTTGAGCTTGATTTCGCTCAGATCGACAAGATTTAAAGTCAACGTTTCATAAGGCGGCAAGTCCGCTAGGTGGGAGGGAAAATCCCCGCTAATTACCACATTTATAGGAGGTGCCAATCATGGCAAAGAAAGTAACAGGTTATATCAAATTACAGATTCCAGCAGCGAAGGCAACACCCGCTCCTCCTGTTGGTCCTGCTTTGGGCCAGCATGGTGTAAACATCATGGGCTTTTGTAAAGAATTTAATGAAAAAACAGCTTCTCAGGCAGGTTTAATTATTCCTGTTGTTATCACTGTATACCAGGATAGAAGCTATACATTCATTACAAAAACACCCCCCGCAGCAGTTCTTCTAAAGAAAGCTTGCGGTATTGAATCCGGTTCTGGTGTGCCTAACAAGACAAAAGTTTCTAAAATTTCCAAAGCAAAAGTTATGGAAATTGCAGAGTTGAAAATGCCCGACTTGAATGCAGCAAATGTGGATACTGCTTACAGTATGATTTGCGGTACTGCAAGAAGCATGGGTATCGTTGTTGAAGAATAATAGCCGACTGATTTGACGGCAGCAGTGGGAGGGAATTCTCCCGATATTACCACATAAGGAGGTCACGAAAGTGAAAAGAGGAAAAAAATATAACGAGGTTGCAAAGCTCGTTGACAAGGCAATGCTTTACGATGCAAATGAAGCAATCGATTTGGTTCAGAAGACATCTGTAACGAAATTCGATGCTACTGTAGAAGCACATATTCGTTTGGGCGTTGACAGCAGACATGCTGATCAGCAGGTTCGTGGTGCCGTTGTTCTTCCACACGGTACAGGCAAAACAGTTCGTGTATTGGTATTCGCAAAGGGTGATAAGGCAGAAGAAGCTTTAGCAGCTGGCGCAGATTTCGTAGGAGCTGAAGATTTGATCCCCAAAATCCAGAATGAAAACTGGTTCGGTTTCGATGTTGCTGTTGCAACACCTGATATGATGGGCGTTGTTGGTCGTCTGGGTCGTGTATTGGGTCCTAAAGGTTTAATGCCTAACCCTAAAGCAGGCACAGTAACAATGGACGTTACAAAGGCTATCAATGACATCAAAGCAGGTAAGATCGAATACCGTTTGGACAAGACAAATATTATTCATGTTCCCGTAGGTAAGGTATCTTTTGGTTCCGAGAAATTGGAAGAAAACTTCCAGACTCTGATGAGTGCTATCATAAAAGCAAAACCTACAGCAGCAAAGGGTCAGTATTTGAAGAGCGTTGTATTAACAACAACAATGGGCCCTGGTGTAAAGGTAAACCCTGCGAAAATTTCTGAGTAATCTCAAAGAAAGTTCTTGACGGGAGCTTGTTTATCTTGTATAATAAACGAGTTGAAAAGAAAAAACCGAATAGTGCCGTAGACAGCAGGTGCAATTAATTGCATAATTCCTGCCGAGGAGATTGCTGAAATTGAGCTATGAGCCTCTTTGTCTATGTGCAAAGAGGCTTTCTTTATCTATAAAAGGATTTAAGGAGGTGTAGATATGGCAAAGATCGAACAGAAGCAGGTTATCGTAAATGAAATCAAAGAAAAGCTTGAAAAGGCGGCTTCCGTAGTAATGGTAGACGCTAGAGGCTTGACAGTAGAACAGGATACAGTTCTCAGAAAGCAGCTTAGAGATGCAGGTGTTGACTATAAAGTTTATAAAAACACAATGGTACACTTTGCAATTCAGGGAACACAGTTTGAAGGATTGGATCAGTTCTTATCCGGCCCTAGTGCATTTGCATTCAGCTATGAAGATGCTACAACAGCAGCATCCGTTTTAAACAAAGTAGCAAAAGATGCAAAGGCTTTGGAATTTAAAGCTGGTGTTATTGAAGGAATCGTATACGATGCAGAAGGTATGAAGCTTGTTGCAGACATTCCTTCCAAAGAAGTATTGCTTTCCAAACTTTTGGGCAGCTTCAAGAGCCCTATGTCTTCTTTCGCACGCGTTATCGATCAGATCGCGAAGAAAGATGCAGCAGCAGAATAATTTATTTTGCAAACAAGAATTGCCTATCTTGGCAAGTTAAAATTAAAAATATCCCAAATTTAATCGGAGGTGCTTTAAAATGGCAAAATTGACAATTGAAGAAATCATTGCAGCTGTAAAAGAACTTACAGTATTAGAATTAAACGACTTGGTAAAGGCAGCAGAAGAAGAATTCGGCGTATCCGCAGCAGCAGGCGTAGCAGTAGTAGCTGGCCCCGCAGCAGCAGCTGAAGAAAAAACAGAATTCGACGTTGAATTAACAGAAGTAGGCGCTGAAAAGATCAAAGTTATCAAAGTTGTTCGTGAAGTAACAGGTCTTGGCTTGAAAGAAGCTAAAGAAGCAGTAGATGGCGCTCCTAAGGTTCTTAAAGAACAGGCTTCCAAAGAAGATGCAGAAGCTATCAAAGCTAAATTAGAAGAAGTTGGCGCAAAAGTTACATTGAAGTAATTAAAAGCGTAAACAGAACCCCTAAAACATTATGTTTTAGGGGTTTTTGTGCTTCATTTGCAAGATGATAGATGTAAAATGCCAGCTTGCAAACCCTTTGGATTTTGGAATTTACATGAATTTATTTTGTTTTCAAAGGAATAAGGTTGTGGAAAAAATGAAACAGAAAAAGTTGAGTTTATCATCAGTGTGACGTTATAGGGCTAGAAATTGTATATGGCTCGCATTGAGAGAAGAAAAAGAACTTATAGAAAGTTCTTTTAAATAAAGGTATTCCTGTTTAAAATTATGTGAATTTATTCCCTCTTGGGGGGAGTCCTTGGAGATAGAGTTTACCCCAATTATGGTTTAGAATGGAGTATGTTTTTTCTGTGAAAATAACCGTTAGTATAAAGGAACATTGCGATGGCAGTGCACGAAATAATCAAATAGCCAATCCAGCTAAATACATCGGGCACTTGGCCGAAAACAAAGTAGCCCAACAAAGCAGAAAAAGGAATTTGAGAATAATCAAAGACAGAGATTTCTCTTGCTGGTGCATAGCAATAGGCGGCGGTTATGCCAAATTGTCCACCAGCGGCAGAGAGGCCTGCCAGAAGTAGGATTATAGTTTGGTTTATATTCATGGAGTGGTAATGAAAAATAAGATATGGCAACGTAACCAAACATGAGAAGGCCGAAAAGAAGAATACGATAAAAGGCCCTTGCACTCCTCGCTGCCCCATTGCTCGAACGTAGGTATATGCCGCACCTGCACAAATTCCACCTAATAGGCCAATCAAAGCGGGAAAGAGATCCATACTTAGCCCTGTTGGCCTCACAACAAATAATACGCCGATAAAGGCTGTAATGATGGAGGTGAACTGGAATAAATTTATTTTTTCTTTTAGAATCAATATTCCAAATAAAACAGCAAAAAAAGGGGACATTTTGTTTAGCAGTGATGCGTCTGAAAGAACCAAATGATCCACTGCATAAAAATTGCATAAAATTCCCAATGTGCCAAAGAGGGAACGATAAAGTAAATATCGTTTGGATTGTCGGTCTAAGGAGACGTTGGGCTTTTCCTTCAGTAGGATTAAAAGGGCAAATAGCATTGCAACTAAGTTTCGGAAGAAGCTTTTTTGGATAGAAGGTAAGTCCCCGGATAAACGGACAAATAGGTTCATGAGGGCGAAAGAAAAAGAGGACATGATAATACAAACGATACCCTTATGTCTTTGATTCATAGCACTAAATCCTTTCTAATTTTATTTACAAGAAATCCTGGGGTTATTCTTTGTTGCGTATCTGGGCTTCCAATTTTGAATAGGGACAACCACAGTAATTTTGTCGATAGAGTTGATAAATTTCAGAGAGTTGGCAGGAACGTCGATAGCCCTCTCTTTTTTTGAAGTCGGAAAATAGATAGGGGACGCTAAATTCTTCGGATAATTCTTTTCCGATTTGATTTAAAGCCTGGGCATCCTTATGGGGGCTTATGCTTAATGTCGTTGTGAAGTAGTCATACTCTCCCTGTTTTGCTTGTTCTGCTGTTTTACGAAGACGTAAATGATAGCAAGCTTTACATCTTGCGCCACCCTCGGGTTCTGTTTCGTGGCCCTTTGCAAGGTTAAAAAATGAGGCGGAATCATACTCACCCATTATGAAAGAAATTGAAGAATGCAATGGCATCTTTTCAATTAGATTTTGTTGTTCCTTGGCACGAAAAGCAAATTCCTCGTAAGGAGAAATATTTGGATTATAGTAAAAAATTGTAATATCAAAGTGGGTTGATAAATACTCCAAAACGTATGATGAACAGGGGGCACAGCAACTATGGAGTAGGAGCCTTGGACGCTGCCGTTCCTGTTCAATCTGTTTTATGGTTTTATCTAATATATGCTGGTAATTTACTTTCGTCATTATACACACCTCGATTTTAAATCTATTATGAGTGTAGCAACTTTTTGGGATAAAAGGAAGGGTTAGGGAGCTTAAAATAAATATGTACTTAAAAAAGAACAAAATTTATTCACAAAATTACTGTTTTGAGAAATGAAAGATTATAAAAAAAGTACTGAAATTTTAAACAATTATATCTTTAATTTTAGAACAATTGAAATTTCGACTAAAACAGACTAGGAGAAAGAAGTGTTAAAAGAACTGTGTTTTCCATAGGGGTAGGGGGTTTCACAAAAAACACGAAAACCTTGAAAAAGCCCATAAAAAAAGGCTTGACAACAAGCCTTATAAATGTTAAAATATTTCACACATTGAAGAACAAGGACAATGTCCCAACTTAAAAGCAGTATAACATAACAGAATTCAAAGTTCAACAGAATTTTTGAATCGAGCTGAATTTTAGTTGAAATTGCCTATTTCATTAAGCAAAATGAATTATATTTAAAGGTTTGTAGGATTGTTTTTGTTCAATATATATGAGGGTGGGACGTCATTTGGCGATATACCCGGTTGTTAAAGATTAGAATTTCTTAGAGAAAGAGACTTTTGTCATGGCCGCTGATCAAAGGGGGTGTAGGCAAAGGTCTAGCTTTGTTTAAGCAATTCTAAATTTTTTGTGTCCAGACAGGGAAAATTCCCTTTTTCGCTTGTTTTATGGAAGCGGTGTTTTGTCGGTGCAATCATTATTTCGAGAGGTGACAAGATGGAAAAAAACAGAATTCATGCACTCCGTTTTGGCGACACAACCAGAAAAAGCTATTCTAGAATCAATGAGGTTTTAGAAATGCCCAATCTGATTGAAGTGCAGAAAAACAGCTACCAGTGGTTTTTAAGCGAGGGGCTGAAAGAAGTATTTGAGGATGTTTCTCCAATTACTGACTTTAGTGGCAACCTCGTACTGGAATTCATTGACTTCTCTTTGGATTCCGAACCCAAATTCTCTATTGAGGAATGTAAAGAAAGAGATGCAACTTATGCAGCTGCATTGAAGGTAAAAGCTAGACTTTACAATAGAGAATTAGATGAATTAAAAGAGCAGGAAATCTTTATGGGTGATTTCCCATTGATGACCGAAACAGGTACCTTTATTATCAATGGCGCCGAACGTGTTATCGTAAGCCAGCTTGTTCGCTCTCCCGGCATCTACTATGCTTCTGACTTTGATAAAGTTGGTAAGAAGTTGCTTTCTGCTACTGTTATCCCCAACAGAGGTGCGTGGTTGGAATATGAAACAGACTCCAATGATGTATTTTATGTGCGTGTAGATCGTACTAGAAAAGTTCCTGTTTCTGTTTTGATTCGTGCAATGGGAATTGGTACAGATGCGGAAATCCTTGAGATGTTTGGCGAGGAGCCAAAGATTTTGGCTACGTTGGACAAAGATATCTCTAAGAGCCATGAAGAAGGTTTGATTGAGATTTATAAAAAACTCCGTCCCGGTGAACCTCCAACTGTAGAAAGCTCTAAATCTTTATTGGATGGTATGTTTTTTGACCCTAAGCGTTATGATTTGGCCAAGGTTGGTCGTTATAAATTCAACAAAAAGCTGGCTTTGAAAAACCGTATCCGTGGTGCAAAGCTTGCTGAAAGCATTGTCGACCCCATGACTGGAGAGGTTGTTGCAGAGGCGGGAACAATCTTGACCATGGAAATTTGTGAAGAAATTCAGAACACAGGTGTGCCTTTTGTGTTTATTGAAGTGGAAGATAGAGTGCTTAAAGTTCTAAGTAACCAGGCTGTTGCTATTGATGGTTACATTGAAGAATTTGGCCTTAAGGCTGAAGATTTTGGCATCAGAGAGTTGGTTTATTATCCTTTATTAATGAGGATTTTAGAAGAATATCAAAGTGCAGAAGAAATTGCTGCGGCAATCAAAGAAAACATGCACGAATTAATTCCTAAGCATATCACATTGGAGGATATTTTTGCTTCCATTAACTATGTGCTGCATTTGGATTATGCATACGGTAATGTGGATGATATCGATCACTTGGGAAATAGACGTATTCGTTCTGTCGGTGAGTTATTACAGAACCAGTTCCGGATTGGTCTCTCCAGAATGGAAAGGGTTGTTAGAGAAAGAATGACAACCCAGGACTTAGCTGTTGTTACACCTCAGGCGTTGGTAAATGTGCGCCCTGTAACGGCTGCAATCAAAGAGTTCTTTGGTAGCTCTCAGTTATCTCAGTTTATGGATCAGAATAACCCTCTTTCTGAATTGACACATAAGCGTCGTTTGTCTGCATTGGGTCCTGGTGGTTTGTCGAGAGAAAGAGCGGGCTTCGAAGTTCGAGATGTACACCATTCTCACTACGGTAGAATGTGCCCTATCGAAACACCAGAAGGTCCTAACATCGGTTTGATCAATACGCTTGCAACATTTGCAAGAATTAATGAGTATGGTTTCATAGAAGCACCTTACAGAAAAGTAGATCACAGTGGTGATGAACCTCGTGTTACTGAAGAATTTATCTATGTAACTGCTGATGAAGAAGAAAACTTTAACGTTGCTCAGGCGAATGAGCCTTTGGACGGCGTGGGGCACTTTGTGCATAAGAAAGTAACTGGCCGTCACAAAGAAGAAATTATTGAAGTGGATAGAAGCCAGATTCACCTGATGGACGTTTCCCCTAAGCAGATGGTTTCCGTTGCAACAGCACTGATTCCTTTCTTGGAAAACGACGATGCGAACCGTGCGCTGATGGGTTCGAACATGCAGCGTCAGGCGGTGCCTTTGATGGTGACAGATTCCCCTATCGTTGGTACAGGTATGGAATATAAAACTGCAAAAGACTCCGGCATCTGTGTGATTGCGAAAAACAACGGTGTCGTTGAAAGAATCTCTGCTGATGAAATCGTTGTTCGAAATGATGCATCCGGTAGAGATAGATACAAAATGATTAAATATCAGAGAAGTAACCAAAGTACTTGCTTGAATCAGAAGCCTATTGTTAATGTAGGGGACAGAGTGGAAGCCGGACAGATTATTGCAGATGGTGCATCTACTTGTGAAGGCGAATTGGCATTGGGTAAAAACCCTCTCATTGGCTTCATGACATGGGAAGGTTATAACTACGAAGATGCTGTTTTGTTAAGCGAAAAGCTTGTTCAGGATGACGTTTATACCTCTGTGCACATTAATGAATTTGAAGCTGACGCCAGAGATACAAAGCTGGGACCCGAAGAAATTACAAGGGATATTCCTAACGTAGGTGATGATGCGCTGAAAGATTTGGATGAAAGAGGTATCATTCGTATTGGTGCGGAAGTTCGTCCAAATGATATTTTGGTTGGTAAGGTTACACCTAAGGGTGAAACTGAACTAACAGCAGAAGAAAGATTGCTCCGTGCTATCTTTGGTGAAAAGGCAAGAGAGGTTAGAGATACTTCTTTGCGTGTTCCTCATGGGGAAACAGGTATCATCGTTGACGTTAAAATCTTTACAAGAGAAAACGGTGATGATGTTGGCCCTGGCGTAAACCAGTTAGTTCGTGTTTATATTGCTCAGAAGAGAAAGATTTCCGTTGGGGATAAAATGGCTGGTCGTCACGGTAACAAGGGTGTTGTTTCCCGCGTATTGCCGGTAGAAGATATGCCTTTCTTACCAAACGGTCGTCCTTTGGACATCGTATTGAACCCTCTGGGTATTCCTTCTCGTATGAATATTGGTCAGGTGTTGGAAACTCACCTTTCCTTGGCTGCAAAAGCGTTGGGTTGGAAAATCAGCACCCCTGTATTTGACGGTGCAAACGAAATTGACATCATGGATACACTGGAGATGGCCAACGACTATGTAAATACTAGTTGGGAAGAGTTTTCTGACAAATGGAAACCTTTGTTACAGGGTGATATTTATGATGAACTTTATGCAAACAGAGACCACAGAGAAGAATGGAGGGGCGTTGCTCTATCCAGAGATGGTAAGGTATCCTTGCGTGACGGTCGTACAGGTGAGTTCTTCGATAATCGTGTAACGATCGGGTTCATGCACTACTTGAAACTTCACCATTTGGTTGATGATAAGATTCATGCCCGTTCCACAGGTCCTTACTCCTTAGTTACACAGCAGCCTTTGGGTGGTAAAGCTCAGTTTGGTGGACAGCGTTTCGGTGAAATGGAAGTTTGGGCGCTGGAAGCATACGGCGCAGCATATACCCTTCAGGAAATCTTAACTGTGAAGTCTGATGATATTGTTGGTCGTGTGAAGACGTATGAATCAATTGTTAAGGGTGAAAACATTCCTGAACCTGGTGTACCTGAATCCTTCAAGGTTTTACTGAAAGAGTTGCAGTCCTTGGCGTTGGATATTCGCGTTTTGCGTGAAGACCAGACAGAAGTTGAAATCAAAGAATCCGTCGAAGATGTGGATGACTTAAATGTAAACATTGATGGTTTTGATGCCGAGGAACAGGACTATCGTCGTCCAAGACCTTTGACAGCGGAAGAGGAATTGGTTGATTTCCTCTTTGATGGCGAAGAAGGCGTTGAAGCAGACAGCAACGAAGTTCTGGAAGAAGACTTCGAAGATGAGCTGATAGATGACGAATTTGTGGATGAGGACTAAGAAGGGAGGACAGGACCATGAATACACAAAACACAGAGCAGGGAATTGTATTTGACTCCATTAAGATTGGTTTGGCGTCTCCTGAAAAAATTCATGAGTGGTCAAGAGGCGAGGTTAAAAAACCCGAAACAATTAACTACAGAACATTAAAGCCTGAAAAGGATGGTCTTTTCTGTGAAAAGATCTTCGGACCTACAAAGGACTGGGAATGCCACTGTGGTAAATATAAAAGAATTCGTTACAAAGGTGTTGTTTGTGACCGTTGTGGCGTTGAGGTAACAAAAGCAAAAGTAAGACGTGAAAGAATGGGCCATATCGAATTGGCTGCGCCCGTTTCTCATATCTGGTATTTTAAGGGTATCCCTTCCAGAATGGGCTTGATTCTTTCCATGAGCCCCAGAGCTTTGGAAAAAGTATTATATTTTGCATCTTATATCGTATTAAATGCTGGTGATACAGAATTACAGTACAAACAGCTTTTGAGCGAAAGAGAATATAGAGAAGCATATGATAAATACGGCAATACTTTTGAGGCTGCTATGGGTGCAGAAGCGATCAAGCAGTTGTTGATGGATATAGACTTGGAAAAGGAATCTGTTGAGCTGAAAGCTCAGTTGCAAGATACTGCAGGTCAGAAAAGAGTTCGTATTATCAAAAAGCTTGAAGTAATCGAAAGCTTTAGAATTTCTGGAAATAAACCTGAATGGATGATTCTGGATGCTATCCCTGTTATTCCTCCGGATATTCGTCCTATGGTTCAGCTGGATGGTGGTCGTTTTGCTACAAGTGACTTGAACGACTTGTACAGACGTGTAATCAACAGAAACAACCGTTTAAAGAGATTATTGGATTTGGGTGCACCTGACATCATCGTTAGAAACGAAAAGAGAATGTTGCAGGAAGCTGTAGATGCTTTGATTGACAACGGCAGACGTGGTAGACCAGTAACTGGCCCTGGTAACCGTGCGCTGAAATCTCTTTCTGATATGTTGAAAGGTAAGCAGGGCCGATTCCGTCAGAATCTTTTAGGCAAACGTGTTGACTACTCCGGTCGTTCCGTTATCGTAGTTGGACCGGAACTGAAGATTTATCAGTGTGGTTTACCTAAGGAAATGGCAATTGAGTTATTTAAGCCTTTCGTTATGAAAAAATTAGTGGAAGATGGCTTGGCACACAACATCAAATCTGCTAAGAGAATGGTTGAAAGACTTCAGACTGAAGTTTGGGATATTTTAGAAGATGTAATTAAAGAGCATCCTGTTATGCTCAACCGTGCCCCAACACTGCATAGATTGGGTATTCAGGCGTTTGAGCCTGTATTGGTTGAAGGTCGTGCAATTAAGTTGCATCCATTGGTATGTACTGCGTATAACGCCGATTTCGATGGTGACCAGATGGCGGTTCACGTTCCTCTTTCTGTAGAGGCACAGGCAGAATGCCGCTTCTTACTGCTTTCACCCAATAACTTATTGAAACCTTCCGATGGTGCTCCAGTAACTGTACCTTCTCAGGATATGATTTTAGGTATGTATTATCTGACCTTGGAAAGAGATGATAAAAATGCCTATTATGAAGAAGATATACTGGATGCCGAAGGCAATGTAATCAGAGCTAAAGGTGACCTGATTACGAGGGCATTCAAGGATGAAAAAGAAGCAATCCTTGCTTACGACAACCATGAAATTGCTTTACAGGAGGTAATCCGAGTAAGAAGAGTGTTAACATTTAACGGAGTTCCAGAAACTCGTATGGTTCGCACTACTGTAGGGCGTATTATCTTCAACGAAGCCATTCCTCAAAATTTGGGATATGTAGATAGAACAAATGAAGATGAAAAATTCCGCTACGAAATCGATTTCTTGGTAGATAAGAAGCAGATTGGTAAAATCATTAACAGATGTATTAATCGTTGTGGTGCCACTGAAACTGCGGCAGTTTTGGATAAGATTAAATCTTTGGGTTACAAATTCTCAACAAGGGCTGCTTTAACGGTTTCTGTATCCGATATGGAAATTCCTAAGGAAAAACAGGAGTTCTTGGCTGAGGCAGAAGACAAAGTGGAAATGATTACCAGAAAATTTAGACGTGGTTTGATGACAGATGAAGAACGTCACAACAAAGTTATCGAAGCATGGAATGTCGCCAACGAAAAGATTACTGTTGCGCTGTTGGCTGGCTTGGGTAAATACAACAATATTTATATGATGGCTAACTCTGGTGCCCGTGGTTCCAACAGCCAGATTAAGCAGTTAGCGGGTATGCGTGGTTTGATGGCCAACCCTTCTGGTGGTATCATCGAATTGCCTATTAAGTCTAACTTCCGTGAAGGTCTGTCGGTATTGGAGTACTTTATTTCCGCCCATGGTGCGAGAAAAGGTTTGACCGATACCGCCCTTAGAACAGCCGATTCGGGTTACTTGACTCGTCGTTTGGTAGATGTATCTCAGGATATTATCATTCGTGAATGGGATTGTTGCGAAGACACCGAAAAAGAAGCACCTGGTTTATGGGTTTCTGCATTTATGGATGGCAACGAAATAATCGAAGGGTTACAGGATAGAATCCGTGGCAGATGGTCTGTATTGGATGTGATTCATCCTGAAACAGGTGAAGTCATTGTTCCTGCTGATACAATGATTAGCTTTGATCAGGCGGAACAGGTTGAAAGAGCTGGCATCAAGAAAGTATTGATCCGTACGGTATTAACTTGCCGTTCTAATATTGGTATTTGTGCGAAGTGCTACGGTGCCAATATGGCCAGTGGTAGATATGTGCGTATTGGTGAATCTGTTGGTATCATTGCGGCACAGTCTATTGGTGAGCCTGGTACACAGCTTACCATGCGTACGTTCCACACCGGTGGTATCGCCGGCGATGACATCACACAGGGTCTTCCTCGTGTCGAAGAATTATTTGAAGCAAGAAAGCCTAAGGGTCTTGCAATTATCGCGGAATTTGGCGGCCGTGTAACATTGAATGACACAAAGAAGAAGAGAGAAGTTGTAATTACAAACCACGAAACTGGTGAAGTAAAAGATTACCTCATTCCCTATGGCTCCAGAATTAAAGTTTATGATGGCGATGAGGTAGAAGCTGGTGATGAAATTACCGAAGGTAGCGTGAATCCTCATGACATTCTGAAAATCAAAGGTCTACGTGGCGTTCAGGATTATATGATTCAGGAAGTGCAGCGCGTTTACCGCTTACAGGGTGTAGAAATCAACGACAAGCATATCGAAGTTATCGTTCGACAGATGTTAAAACGTGTAAAAATCGAAGAAAACGGCGATACAGAATTCTTACCAGGTAGTCTGGTAGACTGGTTAGTATTTGAAAATATCAATGCCGAATTAGAGGCAGTAGGCAAGACTCCTGCCAATGGTGCTCGTGTTCTGTTAGGTATTACAAAGGCTTCCTTGGCCACAGATTCCTTCTTGTCTGCGGCATCCTTCCAGGAAACAACAAGAGTTCTGACAGAAGCTGCGATCAAGGGTAAAATTGATCCGTTGATTGGTCTAAAAGAAAACGTTATTATTGGTAAATTGATTCCTGCAGGTACGGGGATGCAGCGGTACCGCAGCGTAGAAATCCAACCTGAAGGTAGCGAAAGCGATACTCAGGATGATGCGATTTATATGGATGAAGATGATATGATTTAATGGATTAAGTAGTGCCTATCTTTTATAAGGTGGGGACAAATGAGTCTGTTAAGTATAGTCTTAACTTAGAGAGAGAAAGTTTATGTTTATGACATAGGCTTTCTCTTTTTTATTTATCCAAAATAGAGAAAATTGTTTTTTAACTTGCAGATATAGTGATATATAAATACAGTTATGTTAAACATTGTATTATTATATTGAGAAGATGTGGCTAACGATGTAAATGAGGGGTATACTGAGGATGAAAACAAAGTGCACAATGTTTTCGGGTACAAATCAGTCTTTGAATTTAATAAGATAAATGTATACTGAAAGGGGAACAAGTAATTCCAGCCGTGAAATAATCTCAGATGACTATTGCAGTAGGTTGGGCTTTTAATATTGTCATTCAATTTGGTGGTACAACAGTCCAAATGCAGGGGCGTTTTCTTAGCAAACATCTGATTTTATACTGTATGTGCCCAAGGGTGCCAAATCTGTTTACATCTATTCCTATTTTGCATTCTACGAAGAATGGAAGCCAGGCATTCATGTTTGAGTTGGGTGGCTAGTGAATTTAAGGATCGTTCTTTTGTGATTACCGGTGTATTTTAGCCTGGGTAATGAAAAGGGCAGTAATGGATCATTTTTTCGCAAACGGCAATTTAGGTTTTGGGCAGGAATTTAAATCATACATTGTAGTTAAAAGGTTTCTAATGTTAGGGGGAGACTATGCGAGAAGAAGTACATGAGATGTCCAGACAAAAAAGAAGCGTACTTTATCAAAAGAGAGCAAAAGAGTTTGAGAGGGTTCAAGTTATTTTGTCCATTCTTATTAGTATAGTAGGTTTATTGGCAGCAAGGCAGTTTATACTGTTAGATGTGGCGGTGGAAATGTTGCCCATAGTAAAGAAGGGCCTTGTTTATTTGGGGGTCATTGTAACACTAGCGGGGCTACAATTATCTACCCGATTTGGTCATCATATTTTTAAAACTACGCCATGGATGATTGAGTTTTCTCAAAATAAGGGTGAAAATGGGATAGATAATATAGAAGAAAGTGAGAAACCTAATGAGAATTAAAAGAGCTTGTAAATGCCCGAGAGACTATTGCTAGAGGCATTTTTAATTGTAGAAACCCAATTTAGATAAATGCTGGTTTATAAATTGTAAAAAATGGGTAAAACTTAAGAAAAATAACTTAGTATTTCGCAAAAAACCTTGACTTTTAGGGAACCTGGTGATAAAATTTCCTAGTGTCTGTAACTATGGGCTTTTCTAAGCACGCCCAGAATACACACTCAAAAAGGTAAATTATATTGCAAGAGCAGAAAGTATTAATTTTTATAAGGAGGTGCAATTAATGCCTACGTTTAATCAGTTAGTAAGAAAAGGCAGACAGACTATCGAGAAAAAATCAACAGCACCCGCTTTGCAGAAAGGCTTGAACTCTCTGCAGAAGAAAGCGACAGATGTTTCTTCTCCTCAGAAACGTGGTGTATGTACAGCAGTTAAGACTTCCACACCTAAGAAGCCTAACTCCGCGCTCAGAAAGATCGCTAGAGTTCGTCTTTCCAATGGTATTGAAGTAACAGCTTATATCCCCGGTGAAGGCCACAACCTTCAGGAACATAGTGTTGTTCTTATCAGAGGTGGTAGAGTAAAAGACCTTCCTGGTGTGCGTTACCACATCGTTAGAGGTACTTTGGATACAGCAGGCGTTGCAAAAAGAATGCAGGCTAGATCCAAATACGGCGCAAAACGCCCTAAAGCAGCTAAGAAGTAATTTTAAAAAAATAAGAAGAAATGCCTTATACAGATCAATACAATCTGCGATTGCTTAGACGAGATATACATTGAATGGTAAGGCATGAAAACACGGGCATTGGGCTCGTGAAGTACCGAGAATATCATTATTCATTAAGGAGGGAAGAATCGTGCCAAGAAAAGGACATGTTGCGAAAAGAGAGGTTTTAGCGGACCCCATCTACAATAGCAAGCTTGTAACAAAGCTTATCAACAGTATTATGTTGGATGGTAAGAAGGGTGTTGCTGAAAAAATCGTTTATGGTGCATTCGACAAAGTAGCAGAAAAGACAGGTAAAGAACCTTTAGAGGCTTTTGAAGAAGCTTTAGGTAATATCATGCCTGTATTGGAAGTTAAAGCACGCCGTGTTGGTGGTGCAACTTACCAGGTTCCTATGGAAATCAGACCTGAAAGACGTCAGACATTGGGTCTTCGTTGGTTAACAACTTATTCCAGAAAACGTGGCGAAAAAACCATGGTTGATCGTTTGGCAGGCGAAATCACTGATGCATTAAGCAATGCTGGTGGTGCTTGCAAGAAAAAAGACGAAACACACAAAATGGCAGAAGCAAACAAAGCTTTCTCCCATTTCAAGTGGTAAAAAAAGAATGGAAATGTGTATTTTTGGAAAGGCTTGTTAAGGGTCTTTCCAATTATCCCATTATGAAAGCAAAAAGGAGGACTAAGCGTGGCAAACAGAGAATACCCGCTTGCTAGAACCAGAAATATTGGTATCATGGCACATATTGACGCTGGTAAGACCACTCTTACAGAGCGTATTCTGTTCTATACCGGCCGTAATTACAAAATCGGCGATACCCACGAAGGTACTGCAACCATGGACTGGATGGAGCAGGAACAGGAAAGAGGTATTACAATTACCTCCGCTGCAACAACTTGTCATTGGAATGATAATAGAATTAACATCATTGACACACCCGGACACGTTGACTTTACAGTGGAAGTAGAACGTTCTTTACGTGTATTAGATGGTGCTGTTTGTGTTCTGGATGCAAAAGGCGGCGTTGAACCTCAGACAGAAACAGTTTGGAGACAGGCTGATAACTACATGGTACCTCGTATGATTTTCGTTAATAAGATGGATATCATGGGTGCTGATTTCCTTGGTTCTATGAAGTCTATCGTAGACAGACTGGGTTGTCATCCAGTGGCTGTTACTCTGCCCATTGGTGCAGAGAACGATTTTAAAGGCATCATTGACCTGATGAAGATGAAAGCCTACTTCTATGAAAATGCAACAGGTACAGAAGTAGATGAAGATGAAATCCCTGCTGAATACACAGACTTGGCAGAAGAGTATAGAGCAATTATGATCGAAACTATCTGCGAAACAGATGAAGAGTTGATGGAAAAGTTCTTTGCTGAGGAAGAAATTTCCGAAGAAGAACTGAAGGTTGCATTGCGTAAGGCTTGTATCGCTTGCCAGTTAGTGCCCGTTATGTGTGGTTCTGCATACAGAAATAAAGGTGTTCAGAAGCTTCTGGATGGCGTTATTGAATATATGCCCGCACCTACTGACATTGCTTCAATCAAGGGTGTTGATCCTGTGACAGGCGAAGAAACAGAAAGACATTCTTCTGATGAAGAACCTTTCTCTGCATTGGCATTTAAGATTATGAATGATCCTTTCGTTGGTAAGCTGGCATTCTTCCGTGTTTACTCAGGCACACTGGATGCAGGCACATATGTTTATAACTCCACAAAGGGTAAAAAGGAACGTGTTGGCCGTATTTTGCAGATGCATGCTAACCACAGAGAAGAAATCGCCAAGGTTTACTCTGGTGATATTGCGGCAGCTGTTGGCTTCAAGCTGACAACAACAGGTGATACAATTTGTGATGAAGCTCATGAAGTAATCTTGGAATCAATGGTATTCCCTGAACCCGTTATCTCTGTTGCTATTGAGCCTAAGACAAAAGCAGGTCGTGACAAAATGGGTATTGCTCTGGCTAAGTTAGCAGAAGAAGATCCTACTTTCAAGACATTTACAGATGCAGAAACAGGCGATACCATCATCTCCGGTATGGGTGAGTTGCATTTGGAAATCATCGTTGACCGTCTACTGAGAGAATTCAAGGTAGAAGCTAACGTTGGTGCACCTCAGGTTGCTTACAAAGAAACATTCCGTAAGGCTGTTGACGTTGAAGGTAAGTTCGTACGTCAGTCTGGTGGTCGTGGTCAGTATGGTCACTGTAAAGTTCGTTTCTATCCTATTGGTACAGATGCAGAGCACAACTATGAATTCGTAAATGCAACAGTAGGTGGTTCTATTCCTAAGGAATACATCCCCGCTATTGACAAAGGTATTCAGCAGGCAATGCATTGTGGTATCCTGGGTGGTTATCCTGTATTAGGTGTTAAGGCTGAAGTTTACGATGGTTCCTACCATGACGTTGACTCCTCCGAAACAGCTTATCAGGTAGCTGGTTCCATGGCTTTCAAGGAAGCAATGAGAAAAGGTGACGCAGTTCTTCTGGAGCCCATTATGAAGGTTACAGTAACTGTACCCGAGGATTATATGGGAGATGTTATCGGTGATATCAACTCTCGTCGTGGTCGTATTGAAGGTATGGAAGCTAGATCTAACGCACAGATCATTCATTCCTTCGTACCTTTGGCTGAAATGTTTGGTTACTCTACAGACCTTCGTTCCAAAACACAGGGTCGTGGTGACTATGTAATGGAAGTTGACCATTATGAACCTTGCCCTAAATCCGTACAGGATAAGGTTCTGGAAGGCAAGAAGTAATTTGTTTTTTCCCAATCTTGAAGCAGTATCAATGGGAAGAAAAGTACCAAATTCATCGTGCATTTGGTGATTTGGTATTGCAAAAAGACATGAAGTCTAATATAATTGAAATCGATAGGTACATTCTCCTAAATGTACTAAACTCAATAGATTTCCAACAAACCTAAAGGAGGATAATTTAAAATGGCAAAGCAAAAATTTGAAAGAACCAAACCTCATATGAATATTGGTACTATCGGTCACGTTGACCATGGTAAAACAACTCTTACAGCAGCTATCACAAAGACACTTCATGAAAGATACAAAATTGGTGCAGCTGTTGATTTCGAAAACATTGATAAAGCTCCTGAAGAAAGAGAACGTGGTATCACAATTTCTACATCTCACGTAGAATATGAAACACCTATTAGACACTACGCTCACGTTGACTGCCCTGGACATGCTGACTATGTAAAGAACATGATCACTGGTGCTGCTCAGATGGACGGTGCTATTCTGGTTGTTGCTGCAACTGATGGTCCTATGGCTCAGACAAGAGAACACATTTTGCTTTCTCGTCAGGTAGGCGTTCCTTATGTTGTTGTATTCATGAACAAATGTGATATGGTTGAAGACGAAGAACTTCTTGACTTGGTTGAAATGGAAATCAGAGATTTGCTTTCTGAGTACGATTTCCCCGGCGATGATACACCTATCATCAGAGGTTCTGCATTCCAGGCTCTTCAGGATCCTAATGGTGCTTGGGGCGATAAGATTGTTGAATTGTTCAACGAAATCGAAGCTTACATTCCCGAACCTGAACGTGCTACAGACAAGCCTTTCTTGATGCCTGTGGAAGATGTATTCTCCATCACAGGCCGTGGTACAGTTGCAACTGGTAGAGTTGAAGCTGGTGTTGTTAAGGTTCAGGATGAAGTTGAAATCGTTGGTTTGACAGAAGAAACAAGAAAAGTTGTTGTAACTGGCGTTGAAATGTTCCGTAAACTTTTGGATCAGGCTGAAGCTGGTGATAACATTGGTGTTCTTCTTCGTGGTGTTCAGAGAACAGATATCGAAAGAGGTCAGGTATTGGCTAAACCCGGTTCCATCACACCTCATACAAAATTCAAAGCTCAGGTTTACGTATTGAGCAAAGAAGAAGGTGGCCGTCATACACCTTTCTTCAATAACTATAGACCTCAGTTCTACTTCAGAACAACAGACGTTACAGGCGTTATCTCTTTACCTGCTGGTACAGAAATGTGTATGCCTGGCGACAACGTTGAAATGTCTATCGAATTGATCACACCTGTTGCTATGGCTCAGGGTCTTCGTTTTGCTATCCGTGAAGGTGGTAGAACAGTAGGCGCTGGTTCTGTAACAGAAATCGTGGAATAAGATTTTTAAAGAAGTACCTTTTGGTACTTCTTTTTTTATTGAAAAAACGATTAAAATTCATTGTGAAAGAAAAATGAAAATGATAAGTTTTTAGCATGGGAAAAAAAGGAATGAGAAACACTTGTTGCACAAACAATGAGACGCTAAACATCTAGAAACAGGGCTTACTTAGGGGTGTTATTTTTTTTAGTAGTATTGACTATGAGATGTATGACAACAAAGGTGGAGAAAATTTTGTTTCTATGCGAAATATATTGACATAGAAAAGACAATAGTGTAAAGTATAGGAGGACAGGAAAGCTAGAGTTGCACTTACCCTTGTGGTAACGTGTACTTTTTTAAAGTATATATCTTGCATACTAAGTATTAACTTTGTTTATTTATTTTCATTCTTACATAAAAATAAATAGAATAAAGTGAATAACTGGTAAAAAACAAAGCATATGTACTTATAAAAAAACAGGAAGCAATGCAGCTTTTTTGTGGGTTTTTTTTGATAATCCTGCCGAAAAATACGGCGGTATTACCATAAAATGCAACCGTTTTTTATTGAATATTCGTCAACAAATCAGTTGACAATTTTTAAACAAAAATGTTATATTCATGATGGACGTGCAACCTGGCTTTTTTGATTGTGCAAGTAATTGCAATGTTTTGGTTGGACGTTTAACGGTAGCGTTAAGGAAGTAGTAGGTTATTAATAAAACGGTCGGTGGCCCGCATCGATGGTTTTAAAATTTTTTAAAAATAGGAGGAATATTAAATGGATTTCAAATTAACAAAAACTCAGTTGCTTCAGCAAGAGTTGTTCAGAAAATTTGCTGAAACAGAAATCAAACCCATAGCTAAGGATATGGACGAGTCTGAAGAATATGACATGGGCCTTGTAGCTAAATTGCAGAAGGCTGGTATGTTCGGAATTCCTTACTCCAGAGAATACGGCGGCCAGGGTGCAGATGTTCTGACATACACATTGGCTATGGAAGAGGTATCTAAAGTTGACGCTTCCACAGGTATCACACTTTCTGTTCATACATCTCTTTGCTGCCCTTGTATCAATGAATTTGGTACAGAAGAACAGAAGCAGGAATTCTTGAGACCATTGGTAGATGGTACAAAAGTTGGTTGCTTCGGTTTAACAGAACCTAACGCAGGTACAGACGCTTCCGGTGTTCAGACAACAGCTGAAAAGGATGGCGATGATTATATTATCAATGGTACAAAAATCTTTACAACAAACTCCGGCTTTGCTGATACATTTGTTGTATTCGCTTTGACAGATAAGTCTAAAGGACCTAAGGGTATGTCTGCATTCATTCTTGACAAAGAAATGCCTGGTATCACTGTTGGTGAAAACATTGAACGTATGGGTATCAGAGCTGCTTCCAACTGTGAAGTTGCTTATGAAAACGTAAGAGTACCTGCAAGCAGAATGCTTGGTAAAGAAGGTCAGGGCTATAAAATTGCTATGACAGCTTTGGGTGGCGGCCGTATCGGTATCGGTGCTCAGTCCGTTGGTATTGCACAGGGTGCAATCGACGAAGCTATGAAATATGTAAAGGAAAGAAAACAGTTTGGCAAGACAATCAACAAATTCCAGAACACACAGTTCAAACTTGCTGAGTGCCAGACAAAAGTTGATGCTGCTAGATTGATGGTTTGGAGAGCAGCAACAGCAAAAGACAATCATGAAAACTACGCTCCTTTGGCAGCTATGTGTAAACTGTTTGGCTCTGAAGTAGCTAACGAAGTAACAAGAGTATGCGTTCAGTTGCTTGGTGGTTACGGTTACTGCCGCGAATATCCTGTAGAAAGAGCTATGCGTGACGCTAAGATTACAGAAATTTACGAAGGTACATCTGAAGCAATGAAGATGATCATCTCCGGCGCAATGAAAGTTTGATAAATAGTTTCTGAATCTAGATACGAAGCGAGATACTACTATATTTTGGAAGGAGAACAACTATAATGAAAATCGTTGTATGTATTAAACAAGTACCAGACACAGTTGAAGTTAAAATCGATCCTAAAACAGGCACCCTGATCCGTGACGGTGTTCCTTCTATCATTAACCATGACGACAAAACAGGTATCGAAGCAGCTCTTCAGTTGAAAGAGGAATTGGGTGGCACTGTAACAGTTGTATCCATGGGACCTCCTCAGGCAGACGTTGCTTTGAGAGAAGCTTTGGCTATGGGTTGCGATGAAGCTTACTTGGTTTCCGCTAGAGAATTCGGTGGTTCCGACACATATGCTACATCCGGTATTTTAGCAGCAGCATTGAAGAAAATCGGTTATGATTTGATTATCACAGGCCGTCAGGCTATCGATGGTGACACAGCTCAGGTTGGACCTCAGATTGCTGAAAAATTACAGGTTCCTCAGGTTTCTTATGTTGAAGAAGTGCAAGAAGCAGCTGAAGATCACGTTGTTGTTAAGAGACAGTTTGAAGATGGTTATCACATCATCAAAATTAAAACACCTTGCCTTTTGACAGCTATCGCTGAATTGGCAGATGCTAGATACATGTCCGTAAGAGGTATCGTTGAAGCTTACGAAAAAGAAATCAAAGTATTAGGCTTTGAAGATTTGAAAGACGAGCTTGAACTTGACATGATCGGCTTAAAGGGTTCCCCTACAAACGTATACCAGTCCTTCACTAAAGAAGTTAAGGGTGCTGGTACAATCCTGAAAGATCTGTCCGCAGAACAGGCTGTTCAGGCTATCATCGAAAAGTTGGAAGCTAAGTTTATCATCTAATTTGTTGACAACTTAAATCGAAAAAAAGAACTAAATACTAAATTTGGAATATAAGGAGGAAACCCTACAATGAGTAAAGGTATTTTTGTAGTAATCGAACAGAGAAGCGGTAAAGTTCAGAACGTAGGTCTTGAACTGATCGGCGAATCCACCAGACTGAAAGAAGATTTGAAGGACGACGTTGTTGCTGTCCTGTTAGGTCATGAAATCGAAGGCGAAGTTGAAAAACTGTATCACTATGGTGCAGACAAGGTTATCCTTGTTGACAGCCCTTAT
>NZ_JAWRKF010000003.1:0-62506 GCF_040307045.1 Anaerotignum sp. | reverse complement strand
TCAATCTTTCTTATAAAATTCGCATTCGTACCCTTCAGCACGAAGTAATAATCCTTTTGCCCAAGGTGGTGTTCGTCCCATCTGTTCACACACGGCATCAAGGGACATCTTTCTATCTGCTTCAATAATAATTTCATCGTGAACATGGGCTACAATGTTACAACACCGCAAAGTCTGAAGTGCATAACACAAAACATCTCTAGCTGTAGCCTGCACGATATTTTCCACAAACTTAGGACCATAGCTTTCAAGCCTCTCCCATTTCTTCGTACCACCAACACCCTCATATGTAACAGACTCACCACCGAATATATTTTCTCCTATGCGCGGCTTTACATAGGACAGCTGTCTTCCACTTGGCAGTTTTATAAATAACATTCCGCTTTTAAAGGAAATTTGAAGTCCATAGGTGCTTAAAGTGGTTCGTTCCTTTATGGCTGTTTTCACAACACGGTCAATATCCCACCAGAACTTTGTTATCCTCGAATTGGAATTTCTCCATGCATTAACAAGACCTTGCAATTCATCTTCTTCAAGTCCCATATCCAAAGCACCCATTGATTTCAAGGCGCCCACCGAACCCCCATATCCAAGGGCGAGTTCAGCAATTTTACCCTTTTGACGAAGATGGCTGTTTACACCGTGTTTTTCCACAGGAACCTTAAACATCTGCGATGCTGATGCACAGTAAATATCACCGCCATTTGCAAATACATCTAATCGCCACTGCTCTCCGGCATACCAAGCAATCACACGAGCTTCAATAGCGGAAAAGTCAGCTACGATATATTTACATCCGTTTCTTGGTACAAAGGCTGTACGGATAAGTTCAGATAACACCTCCGGCACAGAATCATACAAAAGTTCCAAAGCCTCATAATTACCAGTACGAACCAAACCACGAGCCTGTTCTAAATCAGGCATATGATTTTGAGGTAGGTTTTGTAGCTGGATAAGCCTACCGCTAAATCTACCTGTCCTATTAGCACCATAAAATTGAAACATCCCTCTGGCTCTGCCATCTTCACAAACTGCATTTTCCATAGCGGTATATTTCTTTACAGATGACTTTGCCAGTTGCTGACGAAGAATCAACACCTCTGCCAGATCCTTTGAAGCAGTTCTTAAAAGTTCAGCCACTGCCTTTTTATCCAGGGTATCTGTTTCCATTCCATGTGCTGCCAACCATTCACGCATTTGCAAAACTGAATTTGGATTCTCCAATTTCGTAACCTCCCGAAGTTGGTTCATAATGCTTTCCCGGGATATATCATCCATCTGGATAGCCTGTTTTGCAAACACCATATCAAGACAAATTCCACGGTCATTGATTTCCTGGTCTAAGTGATATTCAACCCACACCATATCCGGCACAGGAAATTTCATAAGTTTTTGCTGTATCTGCATTTCCACTTCAACATCTCGGAGGTTATATGCTTTAAAACGCTCCCACTTACCAATATCATGGGTAGGAAAATTTCTTGTTCGACCACCGTTGGCTTTTGTAGGTTTGCATGGGGTACAGAAATATCTAATTAAATCTTTGCCCTCAGATAGTTTCTGCTTTCCAAGACCGAGAACAGAACCTGCACCTTCCAAAGATAGGGGTAGGCCCATATATGCAGACCACACCATAGAACATTTCCATGACGATGGATTTAAACATTTACCTACAGATAAGCCCAAGTATCGTGAAATACAGATTCGTTCAAACTGTGCGTTAAATGCCCACTTAGTTACAGTTTCATCATTAAGTGCTGCAAGAATCTCTTTTGGAATTTCTTCTCCACTTGCTATATCGATAACGGTAACGTCACCACCGTCCACAGCATAACCAAACAACAGTATTTCAAAATCGGGAGAAGATGCATATTTATACACACCACACTTCGCCAAATCAACACTGCTATAGGATTCAATATCAATACCCAGGTTTTTCATACTTCTCACCGTCCTTTCATCCCTCATGGGCAGCAGAGGTATAAACCTCCGCCACCCTAAGTGGATATTTAATTATGCTAAGAAATCATCTTCAGCATCAGTTGCGAAGTCATCTTCAGCACGAGATTTACCGCCAAGAGGCTCTCCGTCACGAATCTTCTGAAGATTATTAAGACCACAGGCAATACCTTTATTACCGTTGGAGTTAAAAGCATAAAAATTAATGCTTGCACGGCCATAAACACCACTGTAAACTTCGCTACGGTCAATAATAACCTGGCGATCAGCATCTACGATACCTGGTGTAGTAGCACTATTGGCATTGATGAAATATGAATCAGCGTATGCCTCGTCATCGGGTCTCTCAATATCTCCATCACGAAAAGGAGTTTTAAGAATAGAAAGTGCAGGAACTGTTCTTCCGTTGCCTTTCAGCTTGGATTCACCCTCACGATATGCAGCCTCAATGGCGGCCTGGATTTTAGCAACGGTCTTTGTATCAGACTTGGGGATAATAAGGGAAACCGAATACTTAGGTGTCCCACCATTGATAGATTTTGCTTCCCACACATTTGCGTATGACCATCTTGTATTAGGTCCTGTAATAACTTTCATTGGGTTAGTAACTTTATTCGACATATATTTGTCCTCCTTAATCTTCTTTAAAATCATCTTTTGCCGTATTGATTACCGGCCGTTTATCGCTTTCCAGCACAAGGGTTGGTTTACCTTGAGGCTTTTCAATAAAAGCACCCAGAATTTCATCAAATTTCTTCTTCCCGAGAACCGCTGTCATTGCTGTTATGCCAAGTAACTTTTCTTCATATGGATTAAAACCTGCTTCTGTAATAGCCTTTGCAACTGCAGTTTCATCGGTGTATTTACGATTGGAGCGACCCTCTACGAGTTTAAATCCACTCCACTCTTTACCGCTGATAGCTGATTGAAGTGCGTATTCTTTGATATCAGATGCCCAGGCTACCAGCCCGTCCGCCTTAGCAAGAATTACTTCAATTTCATCATCTTCCAATGTGGCTGGCATCTCAAAGTCATAGCGAGCAAGTTCAAGGTTATACTCTGCTCTTTTTCTGCAGGTAGCCCTTGCCTTACAGAACTGACAATGGTCACCGGCATTAAATTCGCCCTCACCTGTATATGCTAACTTTGCAGTAGGCGCAAGCACCGTTTCTGCCCATTGGTAAAGTTCTTCTTTGGTAACTGTGTAAGTACTGATGTTTTCTCTACGTGGCTGATAAATTGTCATGCTGACCTGTTCAATATCGTAGATGCCATCAAAGAGTTCCAATGCCCCCAAGGCATAGCACATCATCTGTGGATTTTTCTCAGCCTCCACTAAGATGCCTTTTCCGTGCTTATAGTCGATTACGGATAAAGTGCCGTCGGCAATAATCACACAGTCCCCTGTACCGAATCCTTCCTCCACGAACCTTGAGAAATCCAATCGCTGTTCAATAAGAACACCCGGGTCTGCACAAGTCTGCTTTGCCTTTTCTACTTGCTCCAAAACATAAGATGCATACCCTTCGGCACAGCTTTCCATTTCCTCATCGAAATATGTAAGGTTTTTTCTTGGATCCACAGCCTTGATTCCAAGAGCCGATTGTAGCTTGTACTCACAAAGGCTATGGGCATCTGTACCTTGCTGCGCATATTCGTTGCTCTTATCTTCATAACTCTCACAAAGCCTTGCTGAAGGTGGGCATGAGAGCCATCGGTGACTAGCAGAGGCAGACAGTAATGCATGTTTGCCCATTACAGCACCTCCGCATCTGCAAGCAGGGCCTCGTAATTTTTAGGGTCGATTTCAGACAGCTTGTTCGCTCCGTGCTTAATAAGGAGATCCTTAACTGCTGCCGTATGACCTTTACGAGACTTTTCTGCAAGAACTGCCCTCACATCTTCAAGGGTGCATTCTTTCTTTGCAGACTGGGCCTTTTTCTCCTCAGCCTTGGAAGGCTTTTGGGGCTTTTTCACAGGCTCTCCTTGAGATTCATCAGACTTCATTGCATCTGCCATCGCCTGCAAGCTGTCTGCCAGAGAGCGTACATCTTTAATAACATCTAAGAGTAACTTGTTTCTACTCATGCTTTTACACCTCCCTCTGCAATTTCGCTGATACACAGTGATTCCACGCTGTCTCCCGGAACGATGATTGTAAGTTTTTGCTTATCTCCGAGAAGAAATCTTAATAGACGTTCTCGGATGGTAATGTTGCGATAACTTACAATTCCCGCATTCACAGGTTTCTTGGAAACACTGATTTTTAATGTGTGCTTCATATCTGCACCTACCTTTCTGAAGGACTGCTTTTTGTTGTCCTTCACTATACGGAGATTTAGAGGCAGTTTTTTTAGGGTGTTTTAGAAAAGTTTTTTAAATTTTTTTCTTGCTGCATTAACTGACTCGTATACTGACAACAGACTCACCTGTTCGAAATCCGCTATTTGTTGGAAGGTATACCCCTCGGCATACATTAACAACCTGCGTTTCTGTACATCTGACAGTTTGTCAAGCGTTTCTGCCATATGCTGATTATCAATCTCATTCATTAAGATGCTTTCAGGGGTAGCCTTATCAGCAAACTCCTCTCCTTCAAAGTCCACTGCATCAAGCGATAGGCAGTGATAGCGTTCCTTGCGGCCAAGGTTGTCCTCTACTCGTCTAGAATCAAGAACAACAGCTCCTATTTCTTCGTTCACTTCAACTTCTGATGCAGTTCCATCTGCAAATTTGTACATGATTTTCATTTTTTGTCCCTCTCTGCCTGAAGGACGCACCTGTGGCGAAAGGACAAAAAAATAGGTCGGCGCAACTCAGTACACCGACCTCGGCCCGAAAAAAGGACGCAAAAAGGAGAGGCTACTGAAAATTGCGTATTTTCCACTACGTAAAGTGAAAAATACCAATATTCGTATCCTTCGCCCTTAATGCATGTCAGGCTCTTGATATTTGATTTGTATATTACTTCTTAAAGGTGCAAGGTTTTTGCACCTTTTAAAAACACGAAAAAAAGACCGGCAAATAGACCTAAGCCAATCATCAAAAGGGTATAGTTATCCCTTTGATGTGGCAAAAGCCTATTTACCGGTCCCTTAATGGTGCTCTGTCTGCAACAAACACATGAGGCTTTTGTTAAAAGCCCTGTATCTGCGTGATGTCTCAATTACCATCACTGTTTCACACAGACTGCCAAGTTCGATTCCTTCGATAAATTTTAACGGTACAGAACGGCGATCTTCACGATGCTCTGTTTATGTGCGTCTTGACGATAAACTGTCGAGTACAACGCTCCTGTCTGTCCGAGTTCGTTCTTAATTCAAATTTAAAAGATTCACCATCTACTGTTTCTCAGATGGCTTTATAATTTTAACAATTACTGTCTGTTCATCCACGGTATACTCTATTTCTGCGCCACATTTTGGACATTTTGTTTCTGTCTCCGTTCCAGAACGGGAACGACCAAATTTATGTCCACAGCTGCTACAAAAAGTTAAAAGTTTCATTCCCATTCAATTCCCCCATTGCCTCTTACCGAAATCACCTGAAATTCTTATTTATCTTATAACCCTAGTTATTATTCAAGATCCTTCAACACCTTAACTGCTATACCCTGAATAATACATTCATCCACATAAATATCATTCATCTGACTATTTTCAGGATGAAGTCTGAATCTTTGCTGCTGAGGTTCTGGGAAGAAACGTTTTAAAGTCGCCTCATTTTCCATAAGAGCAACTACTATCTGACCAGATTGCGCATAGTTCTGACGTCTTATGAGTACAAGGTCACCATGGTCGATACCTGCTTCAATCATGGATTCTCCATTTGCCCTCAAGATGAAAAAATCACCTTTACCAAATAGGGCCACAGGCAAACGTACATACTCCTCAATATTTTCCTCCACAAACATTGGAATGCCACACGAAACCGCTCCAAGCACAGGAACCTTCACAGACTGAGTTCTACTTTGAGCTAACTGTCTTGTGATAATATTGCGATGGCCCTCATACTTAATCATTCCATTTTCTTTCATATAATTAAGGTATCTGGAAATAGTAGCAATGGAAAGGCTGGTTCCTTCAGATATCTCTCTTACAGTTGGTGAACCACCGTTTGCTTCATAATAATCATCTATAAACTTTTCTAGCAAAGAAAAATATTCTGGGTTTTTAGTACGCATCGTTTTCACCCTTTCATATGTGTAACATTTATTTCAATTGCGTTTTTAATTATATATTAGAACACAAGTTCTGTCAATAGCTAAATATAGTGAATTTCAACAACCACCAGTTCGCTTTCTATCAAAAATGGTTGCAATTCGGTCCAAGAAAATATGAAGAATTTGAATTTGCAATGATATTTAGGTTCTTAGGTGCATAATAAAAGGACTACTGATAATTCACTGCTAAACTCAGGTATTATCAGTAATCCTTATTTTAATGTGTGTAGACATTTTGGGGTACAATACTCGTATGAAAATTCTTAATCCTTGGATTATCTATTATAAACATACTGGGAAGCATATTTACCCCTAGCTTCTTTTTAGTTTTTCATTCACCTACAGCTACTCCACCCACAATTATTGCTTTTTTACATCTTCGCCCATTTTCCACTCTTATTTTTCTGTAATTATTCTATTGCATTGGTCTGATATAACCAGATTAGTAAATCCTCTGTCATTCTTAGTGCGAAGAAAGCATCTTCTAAGGTTGCATCCTCAAATTCAACCCCGGCTTGGTTTACATTACCCTCATTCTTATGAGCACCTAAAGCACAGGTATAGGAATAAAGTTTATATATTAAATTATACCGTGGGTACTGGTATCTTGCATTTACATCTTCAGCATTTGCATTGTATTTAAACTCAGGTATCTTGTTAATTGGCACATTCAAAATATTTTTGTCTTTACAGCAAACTTTTTGCATACCGTCCAACCATTTTCTTTGAGCTGCTTTCTTATATGTAAAAATACCCGTTATTATATTTCTGCAATGTGCAATACAACCAACTTCATCACTTACACTATATGCTTTCATAGCATCAATATAACTCTCTGCAATGTTTTCATAATGCCCAGACAGCCACTGAAGTATTACACTGTTATCAAAGGAACTCTCTCTCAAGCTGCCCGTGAAAGGCATAATACATAACGCTTCATCATCAAAGCAAATATCTAAACCCAGAATATTTACATTCGTTCTCAATTGCATAAAAATTTTACTCGGATACTTCATTAATATTTCGTTCTTTTGCTGAATGCTCAACTTCTTCAAATAGTCATCCAAATACATATTGCCATATTTGCGATAAGTGCGGCTCAAATCATCTTCTATATCTTCTTTAAATACCCGATTCATATTTAACCTGCAGACTATATTATTCAATAAATTAAATAACTCTTCATTTGAATTTGTTATTACCATATCCATAAAAGTCTCGTGCAAACCATTATAACATCTCTCGTTATTATTATAGTAAACATCACTTGGGTTACCCCCATAACTCTCTATCCTAATAGTAAACTGCGGTTTCCTTTGTTGAAAATACTCCGACAACCCTGCATTATTAAATATTTTCTTCCAGATATCCACTTCCAATGTTAAAAGCTTAGAACTAGATAAAATATCTGCTATCTTAGAAATAGCAATATCTTGTATACTATCCATGTAAAACCCTCCCAATTGGCTGCTATTTTTTTAATTTATCATTGTTAATAAATATAATGCCTCCTTGTTCTAACTTCACTTTTTTACGGCAATAAAAATTTTATCTCTGTTTAGTATTTTAATTTCATTTTCAAATTAAGATTACTGTCTCTAGTTACAGTAAGAATACAAAAAAAACGTTTGAATATATTGTGTCCTTAAAGTACGCATACTATATAAAAGTATTTCTTCTATAAATCTAAATTTAGCAAACCCGTACTCAACTAGGTACATAGACTATATCTTATTATCTGATAAAATTCAAAAAACTATAAATCGAATTCACTATACAACGATCTTGCAAAACCATCAATACCAGGTAATAAAGTTTCGCTTGTAATATTCATTAGTTTCAAATCTTTCCTTATTTCACTATGAAATTCTTTTGGAATTTTAATTTTAAGCAAAACACAGTCTTTATTTAATTTTTTTGAGACTTATTTACTGTTAAAGAAAGATTATATTCAAATGATTGATGTCCTTCAAAAGGAATTGCAAATAACCCTTGTTGTTTAGATAATCTTTCATGCAAATTGTAAGGTTCTACCAGCATAACTAACGGGCTTAGAGTTTGTTCATTTAGTACACTGTTACAGTGTTTTCTTGTTCCAAAAGAAAAATCATCTTCTAGCCCTCTCCATTTTTCAGTTTTAAGCCCTTCGTTATGAAGCAAGTCTTTATTTAAACAAAATACCGCTGATTCCTGTAATGCTTGCTCTATAGAAAAATACAGAGCAACATAATATGAATAAGAGAAATCTAATAATCTTGTTGGTGCTCCATGATGTTGCATTAATGAAATCCATTCTAGCGTATCGTCTTTATCTGGTAATTTTTCTATATAATTTGAAATACTACGTTTAAATTTTTCAATAATTGTTTTTTCGATCTTTGGTATATTTCTAATGTCAGAGTTGTTTATTTTTACTCCTCTTTCTAAAGTAGTTTGCAAAGGCCACGAACTATTTGCCTGCCCTCTAAAAACCCAATTTGTAAGATATTTGAACAACCTACTACAATCTTCCCATGATTTAATTGTATATTCACAAAATATATTATTATTATGCTTATTCACGATTTACCTCTATTCTTATCTTCACAATTCTGTATTTATTGTAACGACATCTATTTTAACAGCAAAACATAATTGTTTGCTATAATAGGCCTGTCCATAAAAATCATAGATGGGAAACTAAGCAATATCTACTTGCTTCTTATATCTTCTAATCCTTTGAAAAATTTCCAACCATTTTCAGATAATCCAGTAATCAGATCAGCAGGCGCGGATGGTGATTTAAACGCCAAATTCACTTGAGTTATGAGCTTTCCATTCTCTTCTTTAACTTTTTCATTTGCTATGTAGCTATCTATTATTGCATTCCCTCTTTTGTAATGATTCTGATCCTTCCATGTTTTTGTTGATTCTGGAGGTCTTTTTATCTCACTTCCAGCTGAGAGAATAAATTTACCATCCTTTACAAATAGCTTAGCATTATGCTTAGTTGGTGGATAATAGTATTTAATTGATTCATTCTTACCTACTTGCTCGTCAATGTCAATCCCCTCTGCACTTAATAAAAATTCAATTTGAGCAATAAATGCTTCAAGATTGGGGAGATCGTAAACACTAATATTTGGCTTATTAAGCCTTAAATCTTTATTTGTTAATACATAGCTGCTTTTCTTAAACTTCTGTATAAATTCATACTCCAAATAGTCAATTAACAACCTATCAAAGCTATTATTGTCAGTGACAAACAAAATACCATATGACCAAAAATCTTTACTCCTAACGTGATCTTCAATTCTCTGTATTCCGTTTACAGATTGCCCAACATAAACAAGGTTTTCATCTTCACTATCATTAAATAGAAAGTATATAGCATAGTTCAGAGAACAAGGTAATTCATAAACCCGTTTATAACTTTCTCGCGTAAAATAAAACGCTTTAATTTGATTTGTGCGATCTTGGTACATTTTTAGATTGGCTGCGTTTCTTTCATCTGGATACAAATATGTTATTGTTTTCTGCATAATACCTCCTAGACTTAAAGAGTTAATAAACAAATATTTGTTTATACCATTAGCTTGATAATGACTACCCATAAACATAACGTAAAGTTGGTAAATAAAACCTAAATTTGTGAGCATTTAAATTATAATCCCATTATCGACTCATTTAAAGCTACTTATATATTATTAATCTTACTTATGTCACGGCGATACATCTCTATGGCATCATTTGCTTTTATTAGTTCTTTACAAGATGCCTCATTTAAAGTAGAATTAAGAACGTTCCATATCTTTGGCTCTATATGTCGTATTTCAATATAATTTAAATCTAGTTTTTTTATACTACTATTTACTGAATATTCCTCCTTAGTGATTTCCACCTTGCCATCTAAATCTAAGGCTACTACCCCAGCATAATATGGATAATCCCCAGGTTTACTATATGTCAAATCCGCGAGTACACTAACGTTCAAATCTATATAATAAGTAATGATTTTTTCTTCTTTCACGACTGAAACAGTATCAATTTCCCAATTAATATTTTCTTCACCTGTTTCCAAATATTTTTCATTTAACTCTTTTTCAACATCAATTATAATTAACTCTTCTTCAACCTTTTTATATATATCATCATGATAATAAGTTAATAATTTTCTTGCATCATCCGCTGCTGATAGTTGCAACGCACTTTTGGAATTTCCTATATGCAACTCTTCAGCAATAAATGAGAAAAATTTATCCAGAGTCAGAAAGTGAATGTCTAAGTTTGCGTTATTTTCCTTAAATTCCATTAGCAATTCATTTTTTAAATCAATTGGGTTTTCTCTATCCTTTTCCCACCAATCTTCCTTTACATCATTACATACAAATAAAATGTTGGCACTTTGTTCTTTTGCGACTTTAATAATATTTTTCCAAATAAATAAATCTCCGTATTTATCTATACCGTCTTTTTCACAATCCTTATATCCAGGCGGAATTAAATTATCAAAACGAACTTGCCCCTCTTGTAAAATAGCTAATTTTTCATAAAACGGAATTATTGCTCCTATCTTCTTTTCTGCGACTAATAGGTCCACAAATTCTTTTACTCTGTCATTTTTCAGAAATTCTAAATTTGAATTAATTTCTGTTTTATGATCCTTGTGAAACGTTTCAATAATTAATTTCATATCATCAATTTTTCCATTTAAATCGTTTTGCAATTTAGTAATATCTATATAGTTATGCATTCTGTATCCATTGGTTTTAGCCCTAATGTCTTCCTTATGCTTTCTTATTAATGCTATTAATTCTCCACTTACTTTTTGATATTTCTTTTTCTCACTACCACAAATTTTCTGATAATTTCTTATGTACTCGTCATATACATATCTTGGCACATAAAGATTATTCAATATTTGCTTTAATGCCTGGATAACATCAATGCTAATAGAAGCTGGTTGACGATAAAGCTCTAATAAAATGTTTGTATCCAATACTATTAAATGGGTACTTGACCTTATTTTCTGAAATTCCTCAATAATTATCATAATAACTTTGCCTTTCTTTTTTTACTTAATATCCTCTTAATTATACACCTTAATTCAAAATATTTCCACAAATACAAAAAAATGCTACGACTAGTCTAATTTAGACTAAATCTTAGCATTCTGAACTCTTATTCCCACTTTATTTTGTAAGAAACGCACTACCTTTGAAACTTTCACCTTAAATATTCTTATGGTCACAAACTGCATAGCATATATAATATTATTCAATTTCTTATGGATTTTGCGAATATCTATACTCTGTCGATTTTCACATGTCGCTTATTTTTCGCTTAAATCCTCTAAATGATACTTGACAGGTGCAAACGATAAGCAAAAAACAAAGTTAAACATTGCTTTTGCGTCTGTTACAATCGGCACAAAGCATTTGACAGTTGTCGGCCGTTGTTCTTCCGCCTTTACTCCACGGTGTAATATGGTCGGCCTGCATTTGGCTAATTTCAAAATGTTCGTTGCATTTCGGGCAAATACCTTTTTGCCGTTCATATGCTGTTCGTGCCATTTTTGGGTTAAAAGCGCGAACACTCAAATACTTTTCATCACCGCAAAGCAAATATTCATAAATACCCGAATGCTTTGTTACATCTTCATCTTCCATAAGTTCGACAATACGGGCTTCAAGTTGTTTTGGGTCATACTTGCCCGTGCTGTACTTATTATAAAAGATACCCCATTCAAGCCCTTTCATTTCCTTGCGATATTTCGGAAAAATAGCCTTTACCCAATTTATTACAGTTTGAAAATAAAGCCATAGCTCATTGCAATTTGTGTCATGTTGGTGCATCGCCATATAATCTTCGATTTCTTCACCGTCACGGGCGGCAATCCAACGAATAGTCGTTTCAAGATAGCTTTGACGAATTGCCGAACCAGTAAAATATTCTCCTGCAATGGCATATGCGGGGCAAGCTGTTTTGCTAAAATACTTCTTTGCTTCGGTCAGCCATTCACCCGTGTAAATCGCATTGCGCAATTCCTGTGCGGTTAGCTGTTCGCCTGCAATGTTGATAATTTTGAACCAGTCCAGCTTCTCTTTGTCTGTACCTTCACAAATGTAAACCATAAGCGGATAGTCTAAAATTTGGTCACGCTCTGATTGTGTCAGATTATCAAAACCCATATGGTCAATAGAAAAATCGCCGCTTACATATTGGCAAATGCTAATAGTGCGTTGTTGCCCGTCAAGGACTTCAAAATTTCCGGCGTCATCCTTTACCCAATACATAACATTTAGGGGGAAATCCTTTGTTACCGTATTGATAACCTCATCGCGCTGTTTGTCTTTGTATATGAATTCACGCTGAAAAGCGGGGCGAATGTTCAAGCGGCCCCCATATCCGACAACGCCATTTTCCGCGCTGTCTATATAGCCTGATACAACTTGGCGCACGGGTATTTCATGTAATTTAATTTTCATTATATCAACCCTTTCGCTTTATTAGTATGCGCCCATACTTCAATTTGCCGTTTATGTATGGTCCATCTTTTCCGGTACTCGACGTAATACCCGCCAACCCTTTTATATTACCCGCAATTAATCCTACTATATCAAACTGTTTAGGGTTATACTTATCCATAAATGTAATAGGAACGCCCATAACACCGTAAAAATCACATGGAATATCAACTACTTTATTCACGTTAATTGCTTCATAATTATCATACTTTTCATATTCTTCAGGCGAATATACTTTATAAAGCAATAAATTTTCATGTCTTTTAGGAATATCAATATTTGTGTACCAACAAATATTCCCCATACTTCGATATTTTACACCGTTTTCTTCTCTGTATCGGGTAGCGCGTGGTTCGTAATAATCGGGTACTGTAAATTCCATATCGCCGCAATTATAGCCTAACCATACCTTGTTATCTCTTAGCATTGGAAATACTTCTTTATAAGTTAGCGCATTTTGGCTTCCTATTATTATGAACCATTTTTCACTCGCAACTAATTGTGCAATATATTCACGGAACAAAGAAAAAGGCGGGTTTGTTACAATAACATCAGCTTGTTCTTGTAATGCTTCGCATTCTTCGCTGCGAAAATCCCCGTCACCTTGTAACAGTGTCAAGGCATTTTTGTGATTTCTCAAAAGGTATTCCACATCGAAAAGGTCAATGCGCCCATCGCCGTTTTCGTCGATAACTTCCGTTATTTCAATTTTATAGGGTTTTCGTTCGCTTTCTTCCATTGCAACAATTTCTTCATCACCGAACAAATTTAGTTGCGTGTAAACAATAGGCGAAGTCGCATAGCAAGTTGCTATCAACTTTTTTAACCCTAACGAATTAAAATTCATTGCAAAATATTTGAAGAAATTACTTTCAAAAGGGTCGTCACAGTTGCAAAAGACAGTTTTACCTCTGAAAAAATCACGATAATGCCGCAATTCTTTTTCAATATCTGTGAGTTTGGTGTAAAACTCATCTTCTTTAGCAACTCCAGCTTTATTAAGACTACCGTTTTTGCTATTTTGTGCCATTCTCTGTTACCTCCGTTGCCTTATTTGTGGTTATCTCCACAATATCATCAAGCCCACATTTAAGGGCAATACATATTTTTGCAAGGCTTTCTATTGATACAGGTTCTTCTTTGCCCATTTTAGCAAGAATGTTTGTGCTGATACCTGCCTGCTTCCGCATTTCTGTTTTCGTGATTTTTTTGTCTATTAGTAATTTCCATAGCCTGTTATAGTTGTATAACATAAGGCAAGCCCTCCTGTACAATTTACCATGATTAGTATAGCACAAGCGGGCACAATAATCAATTTTATATCATGATATCGTGATATATGATTCTATTATCTTGCCCAGCAGCAGCAATATAAGGACAATTTTCGGCATTGATAATTAGGCTATTCTATTAATTATCATAAATCTTTCTATATTATAACAATCCTGTCTCCTCAACCCACTAAAAGTTATTCTGTCCACTCAACCCTATGGATTGACCAGTTCTCAACAGGCGAATTTACAAGGAATTATGGGGATTCCCTCCTCGGAAGAATTTTATACAAAATCTCGAAATCCCCTTATTTCAAGGCTTTTCGTACCTCTTACTTCTCAACCCTTGTAATCAACGCTATCGTCTCAACGTGAGATAGTTAGGCTATTTTATAATAACACATTTTGCTCAGAAAAATAGCATTTTTTCCCTACTTTTACAACCATTCTCTCTTTAAGATAGTACATCTCGATTAGGCTATTTTTCATTTTTGTCCTTTAAACTATATTTTTTGTCCTTCTGCTGCTGACCATCATCATTCTTAATTACATTACTCCGATAAACCTTTTCAATCTTTACTACTTGATATGTTTCCTTAGAAATAAGTGCAGGGTTATTATCTTCAGATAGATAATGTGCCTCAAATACTTAAATATTTAAATCTTCCTTCAGCAAAATTTCTCTATCAACTAATTGGTTTTCACCAATCAAACGTTTCATGCACAATAAACCAGCATTATGCGAAGCTGTCCCACCATTTGAGTCACAATATTTTGTCAAAACAATAGGACGTATATTACACTCAAATAATCCTGTTGCTATAGCAAGTACACAACAATCAGTATCTGCTCCAACAATAAATACTTCTTCAGGATAAATGCCATCATTTAATTGACATAGTTTCTGAATAAAACTAGAATTAACACATGTATATACCGATTTATCAAGAACACAATCAACATATTTTTCGTATCCATCAGCAAGTTCTCTTTCTTCTTTTGTTTTTAATCTATTCCATCCAAATAATTTTTCATATATACTATTATCATCATTAATAAAACGTGTAGCAATAACTACGTCAAATAATTTTCTCTTTAACAACTTTCGAATTTCCTCTGTTAAGTTAATTGTTTGATCATATATTGCAAATCCATTCTGCATATCAACTACTACTAATATTTTCTTCATTATCTATTTCCCCTTTCCTATTATCAAAATTGAGCAAATTATCAGTACTACCAGCATAATTCCGCCAATTACTAAATCAGCTGTACCTATTGTTCCACTTATAAGGTTTTTTACTGGTTCATAGATACTCACCAAAGTAAATATAACCAATAAAATTTCCGTAATCACACCATAAATTCCTTGCTTTTCACTTATTTTAGCTTCCTCTATTGCTATTCTATTCTCTAATAATAAAAATAGCTTTTCCTTTAATGTGTTAATTCCAGATGTAGCGTATATTGATTCCATTACGTTCTTTTCATTTGTACTCATGTTTGCACTCAATATATTGCTAATCTCAAGCGAAGCATTTGTCACTAAACTTTTTTCTTTTTGCAGATCTAAATTCGACATTTTACTATGTTTTATATTATCAATTAAACAATCAAATAAAAACCAACTTGCTTGAAGATTTACTTCATATTCAATTATTTTAGAAATCACTTCAGTCTCTTTCTCTTCAATAACTGCCACTGCTGACCATGATGATGCTACAACAGATACATCATTAATTACTTGTCGATTGTAGCCTTTCGTCTTATGTTTTCTTATTTTTTCTTTAATCGAACCCCACTGTTCTTCTTTTTCTATTTTGCTAAGTATATCTGGATTCATAAGCAAATCAATATCCCTGTTGTATTCCTGCTCTAAATTTTGAGAACCATCTATAATATGATAGACAGACATTACATATGACAACCCATTGTATTTGTAATTTTTAGATGCTGAAAACGGTCTTATCATCTTGTAGACTGAAGACCATACAATTTCCATAAATTCATTTACTTTTACAAATTCTTCTCTCTGATGCAATATTTTCTTTTGTTCTATTTTTTTTAGATAATATAAATCACATACAAAATTATTATCAAAAACCTCGCTAAAATGTGTCATGTCAGATATATCAAGGTTTTCAAATGTAAAAACTCCAACACCACACTCTAATAAATAGCAAGATGTTTTTTCGTTTAATTTTACATAGTACATATATCTATCATTAGATGAATTATCAATTGACATTCCTTTTTCCAAACACTTTTCAGATAAACATTTAATAAATTCTTGCCTGTTCTGCCTTTTAGTATATTCATAATCAAAAAATGAGCAGCCAATATCAAACGGTGCAATATGTATCAATTTGCTTTCCATTATACCTTCTCCTTAACTTAATTTTAACGTATCCATAACAGCGTGTTGGTATACAACTACTCATCATGATGTAGATTCTCCACTATGTTAATTAGCCCATTTTTACAACTTTTCTATCTCAAGAACCTGCCCAAAAGTAATTCTGTGCAATCTATTTGTAGATAAATTCTCCTAAACAATCTATTTTGACAAATTCCGGAAATACCCACAAACGGCAAATCCCCTTATTTTCTATATTTTCGAACCTTTTACTTATTCACCCTTGTCATTAACGTTATCGTCTCTACGGAGATACTTAGGCTATTTTATATAATACCTCAATCATTGTTGACTATATAGCTTGATAATATCACTACATAGAGTTAACATATGACACTACCAAAGGAGGTAGCGTCATGGATAACCAAAACCCTAGATTACATGTGATAATCTATTATCAAGCGAATTCTAAAGCTAAAACCAAACTGCATAAGAAATTAATTGTCTATGCTAAGAAAATTTCAGATGACCCTTATGAACCTACCATTGATATTTCTATGGAAAATTCATATTTGAAAAAGGTAAAGGCCGCCCTGCAGACATTAACCTGTGACACCATTAGCAGCTTTAACGTAAACCGCTCTCTAAGGGATACTGAACAGTTATGTATTTTCATTAAAATTTTACTAAGTCTTACACTTCAAAGATTATCTGAAAACACTCCCGATTACACGGTAATTGATAATTGGATGTTTATATCTATCATACCATCAAAAATAAGTGATGTATATGACATTGAATGGTCACTCGGGAAATAAAAAAACATAGCCTAATTATCATTCAGCCTATTTCCGGCATTGATAATTAGGCAATTTTAAACATTATTGTAAACCTATCTATCTTATAACAATGCTATCTCCTCAACCTACCTAAAGCTAATCTGTCCACTCAACCCTAAGGATTGACCAGTTCCCAACAAGCGATTTTACAAGGAATTCTCTGGATTCACGGCTCTCAAGAATTTTACCGAAAACCACGGAATCCCCATGTTTCAAGCCCTTTGGGACCCTCTACTTGTCTACCCTCGTAATCAACGCTATCGTCTCAACGTGGATTGTCATCGGAAATTGATCTACAACCTGCACATCTACCACCTGAAACCCTTTTTCACACAAAAAATGCACATCCCTAGCAAGAGTTGCAGGGTCGCAGGACACATAAACCAATTTCTCTGGACGAATTGTTGCAATTGTTTCCAAAAGGGTTTGTTCACACCCCTTTCTGGGTGGATCCACAACAATAACATCGGCTGTAATCCCTTGTTCCTGATATAAACGCGGTATCACTTCTTCCGCCGCTCCAACTTCGAAAGTTGCATTGTATATTCCGTTTCTTTTTGCATTTTTTCTTGCATCTTCAATGGCTTCGGGAATAATTTCTACCCCAAAAATTTTTTTTGCCTTTTTAGCAAAAAACAAAGAAATCGTTCCAATTCCACAGTATAAGTCTAAAACAGTTTCCTCTCCCCTTAAGTCAGCCATTTCAACCGCTTTATTATACAAAACCTCCGTCTGAGTCGGGTTTATTTGATAGAACGATAAGGGAGAAATTTCAAATGTGATACTATCTAAAGAATCCTCTATGGTTTGCTTTCCCCATAAGGTAATTATTTTTTTCCCTAAAATTACATTTGTTTGTTCTTTGTTTACATTCAGAACAATAGACACAATCCCCTTCACTTGTAGCAGTCGTTCCACCAAAACTTCACTGTAGGGAATACTTTTTCCATTTATGACGATGCAAACCATGATCTGCCCACTATTACGCCCTACCCTAGTTAAAATATGGCGCACAAGACCTTTATGCTTTTCTTCGTCATATGCTGAAACTTTAAATTCTTCCATAAAATTACGAACAATCACAGTAATTTCATCATTTACAGCATCCTGTAAATAACAAACGGGAGTATCCACAATTCGGTGGCTACGCTTTGCGTAAAAACCCACTTCCACAGCTCCTTCTTTTCCATTCCCCACAGGAAACTGGGCCTTATTTCGATAGCGCCAGGGGTTTTCCATGCCAAAAGCAGGTAAATCCTCCAGGTTTTTTAATCCACCAATGCGCTCCAAATCATCCTTTACCTTTCTTGCCTTATACGCAAGCTGCCCTTCATATGAAAAGTGTTGCAACTGGCATCCCCCACAAAACTTAGCCACGGGACAGCGTGGTTCAACACGATAAGGTGAGGGAGAAATAATTTCAATCATCTTCCCATAACCATAACTTTTTTTTAGCTTAACAATTAAAACTTTAACGGTTTCCTCGGGTAGTGCACCCTCCACAAAAATAGTAAACCCTTCGATTCTGCCAATTCCCTCACCATTGCTACCTAATGAGTCAACAGTCACTTCGTATATTTTATTCTTCTCCACAGGAAGACTCATTTGCTTTTCCTCCAATTATTTCTGTTCCTGAATGGGTACAAACCGTACCATTACAAACACAATATCTACAGGTTGGAAAACTTGGCTTCGCCTTTCCCACCCCGTATATTAACATCTCCCGCATTTCCTTTGTTGTTTTTTGTACTTCCTTTCGCAACGCCTTGGAATTCTTTACAATAAACATATAATCTTGATAGATAAGGCGTCCAAACTTTGGCCGAACTTTATACACATCTTCCAGTATTAAAAAGTATGCTCCAAGCTGTAATAAATCCCCTTTATGGGGCACAGGATCCTCACCAATCAAACCGCTTTTCAACTCAACCGGCACAACACCTTTTCCAATTCTTTTTTTATAAATATAGTCAGGTTTTCCTTGCAATTCAAACTCCGCCGAGTAGAGAAGCTTGCCAAAATCCTTCTCATTTTTTCTGCCCTGCTTCTGGTCAGCATAAATCAAGTGGTAACCCCACATTTTATTTGATGAAACCACTTTCTTCATTGACCAATGGTGCTTACGAAAATATAGTACTAAAAATAAACCTAGCAACAATACAACAAAAAATAAATCTGCCCAAACAAATCTACCAAACATTAAAAACTTGCCCCATTTCGAATAAAAAAGTATCCTATTATTACTGCAATCACAATTAAAGCCAACCCAATTTTCCAAACCAACCTTTGCAAACGCAATCTAGAATAATCCCTCTGGTGAAACTCTAAACCTTTATTGAAGTTTGCCGCCAAGCTATCCTCTAAGGCAAGGGCTTCGTTCCTCTCATGATACAGACGACGCAATTCTTTTCTACCATATAGTCTTTCATAATACCACTGATAGGGACAATAGGAATATTTATTAATCTCATGGGCAGATATAGTCTTTCTTTCCATTCGGCTTCCCTCTTATTTATAATCCGAACGACGGATATTTCTTTGAAGCATTCTATTGAATCCTGCCCAACTGCCTTGGGTATTATCCGTTGCCAGCATTTCTTCAATCATTTTTGTTTTGGCATCCATGTTATCTGCACAGTGTAAGATAAAGGCCTCCATAGTTTCAGGTACTTTTGGCGAGCCATACTCCAGCTCCCCATGATGGGAAAGGATGCAGTGTTTTAGCAAAGACTCCAACTGTTTTGGGAAGCCCTGAATTTTCGCTGCTGTATCTTTAATCAATTCGGCACCCAAAAAAATATGGCCCAACAGCTGACCATCATCGGTATAGTCATTTTCGGGGAAATCAGATAACTCCATAATTTTTGCCACATCATGCAGCATTGCAGATGCAATCAAAATATCTCTATCAACAAACTGATATCGATCGGACATAAAATCGCATATTTGTGTTACAGACAAAGTATGCTCCACCAGGCCACCACGAAAACTATGGTGCATACTTTTTGCAGCAGAATGATATTTAAATTCTTTGCTGATTAGGGGATGACGTAAAAAAATCTCCTCTAACAACTCTTTCACATATGGACTTTGGATGGTTTTAATATAGTTCAATAACTGTTGAAACATTTCATCAATATTCTTATCTGTAGATGGGATAAAATCCGCAGGATCATATTCCCCTTCCATACTACGGCGTATGCGCTTAATATTCAATTGCAGGTCGTTATTAAAAATAGTAACAGACCCGTCTACCTTTATAAAATCATTTTCCGCAAAGCTCTGAATATCTTTATTCATATCCCATACTTTTGCATCAACGATTCCTGTTTTATCCTGTAATTTAAGAGACAAATATGTCTTTCCATTTCTTGACTTTAGGCTCTGTCTGCTTTTACACAGATAGTGTTCTACTACACTTTCGCCTTCTCTTAATTCATTAATATATTTCATGCATACCCTCCAGTTCTAACTAATCGCATTTTCGTCGACCTTTATTATACACCATATAAAATGCGGATGCCATAAGAAACCCTTAAATTTCAAACTTTAATGGAACTTTTCCAATATTTGCACGTCAAATGAAAATAAGGTTTTCAATTCTTAGCTTTTCATGTAAAATATATAAAACTTAAGGAGGTATAAAAATGAAGAAAAAACTAATCTCGTTTCTTTTAGCATGCACCACAATTGTGGGGATTTTACCTATCACTGCTTTTGCGAAAGATGGCAAAACAGAAATCAGCCTAATGGCAATGGATTTTAGAGAGGTAAAAACAGATCAACAAGGTGATAATTGGGATTGGGATGCTAGCGATAAAATCTTAACCCTAAAGGACTTTAAAGGCACGGTTGCAGTGGGTGTACGTGAAAAAAGCGCAGCAATCCTACTCCCTGAGGACAGCACCCTTTGGTTAGAAGGGAAAAATAACGAAATCACCACAAACTCTTATCACTGTAACGGCATTTATGCTAATGGAGATTTTACCATTGCTGGCAACGGTAAATTAAAATTAACTCTGGAGAGCATGGGTGCAAGTGCTATTTATGTAAACGGAGGTGTTTTATCTATTGAAGATGAAGTTGACATCAATGTGGACTCTCCCAAGCACGCAATTTATATCTATAACCTAAAGGCAAACAAAGTAGCTGTTTCAGTTACAGAAAAAGCAAAACTTAGCTTTCCTGATGATTTAAATGATGATGCGGTATATGTTGTAACCAAAAACAATGTGGATCCAGACTCAATCACTTTTGATTATAAAGAAACCCATGACAAAGATGAAGAAATCATTACTTTGTCAAAGGCTGATCCCAAAAAACCTGAAACTGAGAAACCCGAAACCGAAAAGCCAGAAACGGAAACCCCTGAAGATAAGCCAAAGGAAGAGGATGTGAAAAATACATACACAATTTCTATTGGCAATAAAAATATTCTAAAAAATGGCACAGTTGCTTACACCGCTGATGTAGAGCCTTATATCAGCAATGGCTACACCATGTTGCCATTAAGAGCTTTGCTTGATATCTCTGACCCTAATGTAGATATCAAATGGGACTCCCCAACCAAGACAGCAACCATTTCTTATAACGGCAAACACTTTACTATTATTGCAAACAAAGAAAAAATGACCAAAGCTGGAAATCCCGTAGATTTGGCAACAGCGGCTGAAGTAGCCCATGGCAGAATGTTTGTTTCTTTAAGAGATTGGATGAAGATTATGGATATTCCAATGGAACAAGTAAACTGGGATTCTATAACAAAAACTGTAACCCTAACGCATTAATCACCATAAATCCAGGTTGTCTTACTGCTATCAAAACCACAGAGACCAAAAAAAACTAAGATAAGCCTCCATCAAACATTCTTTGTTTGCGGAGGCTTGTTTTTTGTCTGTTTTATATCTTTAATATCCTTTTTTTTCCATGCCTAGGCTAAATATTTCTCGTCTTAATGGATGTATGTTCAATGAATACTATAGCTTTAAAATTGATTTCATACAAATGATTCATCTGCATTTTCACATTCTCTACTTAGTTTTTCCTATTATATCACATCTTTAAAACCCTTTGCTACAACTCAAAAATACAGGAACACGAAAAAAATGCCGTCGGTTTAAATTTACCGGCGGCACCTCTCAAACGAAATTACCAATTAAGGATATCTTCAACGGCTTTTCAACTTTTAAATTTTTTATTCATCTCCCTGCATGGCATCATAACCTGTTTCCCCTGTTCTAATTTTAATAACGTCCTCAACATTGTAAATGAAGATTTTACCATCACCAATATTACCAGTATACAGGGCTTTCTTTGCTGCCTCCACAACCTTTCCCACAGGGACTTTGGTTACAACGATATCCACTTGAATCTTTGGCAGCAAGTTGATTTCCACAGGAACACCACGATAGTACTGATTGCTTCCCTTCTGTAAGCCACATCCCACCACATGAATCACTGTCATGCCTGTCACTTCAATCTCATTCATAGCAACTTTCAATTCCTCAAACTTACTTTGGCGGGTAATTATAGTTACCTTGGAAATTTTTCCACTTCCAGTTGCGCCCTCAGCAGAGTGATATTGAACAGGGATTCCCTCATCCATAGGTATAGATACTCTTTCACTGATTAATTCATTGGAAGGTGCACTACCAACGAAACCGCCATAGGTATTTGTAACTGGCATAAAGTCCGCATAGCTGCTTGCAAGTCCATGCTCACTGGAGTCTAAACCTTCAATTTCATCGGCCGCAGAAACTCTCAAGCCATTCACCTTCTTAATTACTGTAAAAACGATATACATTGTCACAACAGTCCAAGCTCCAACGGTGAAAATACCAACCATTTGCACCATCAACTGCTGTGTGCCACCCCCATAGAACAACCCTTTTGAAACAACATCGCTTTCATAAATGTTAAAAAAACCAACTGCTAAGGTTCCCCAAATACCATTTGCACCATGAACTGCAACAGCACCAACGGGATCGTCAATATGTAGTTTTAAATCCAACAGTTCAACCACAACTACTACCAAAAAACCAGCAACGATACCAATGATAATTGCACCTACAGCATCCACGTTTGCACAAGGTGCGGTAATGGCAACCAAACCAGCCAAGGAGCCATTTAGTGTCATAGAAACATCAGGCTTTCCATTTTTCAACCAAGTAAAGGTCATTGTTGATACGGTTGCAAAGCCTGCTGCGATGGTAGTTGTACTAAATATTTGAGCCAACTGACTTACTTCCCCAGCAGCAGCTCCATTGAAGCCATACCAACCAAACCATAAAATGAATACCCCTAATGCACCTAATGTTAAGGAATGACCGGGTATAGCTCTGGGTGTCAGTTTTCCATCCTTCCCTTTGGTATATTTTCCAATACGAGGACCTAGCATTTTGGCACCGATAAAAGCGGCGATACCACCAACCATATGGATTGCAGCAGAACCAGCAAAGTCAATGAAGCCCATCTGATATAACCAACCGTTGCTGTTCCAAATCCACCCTGCCTCTATAGGATAAACAATACAACTGATTACCCCGCTATACATCAGATAGGAGCTAAATTTTGTTCTTTCTGCCATTGCCCCTGAAACAATTGTTGCAGCGGTTGCACAAAAAACTAAGTTAAAAATAAAGGAAGACCAAGGAAAACTTGCAAAGTCAGTAAAAATACTAAAATTAGGAATACCGATAAGTCCGAACAGCATATCCTCAGCCATCATAAGGTTAAAGCCAAGAAATAAAAACACCACTGTACCCACGCAAAAATCCATTAGGTTCTTCATAATGATGTTTCCTGCATTTTTTGCTCTGGTAAAACCAACCTCCACCATAGCAAAGCCTGCTTGCATAAAAAACACCAATACCGCGCCCATTAAGAACCAAATTCCAAATAAATCGGACGACACCTGTTCAAACAATTCTAAAGCATCCATTTACATTACCTCCTTTTTTATTTTAACGAAAAAGGCACTGGGGTTATTTTCCCCAGCGCCTTTGCTTTACCTTACGCAGTGTAGCATCTAAAAAAAAGAATGTCAATACTAAATATTAATTTTTTTGGGCGTTTTGAATAAATTTTAACAATATATTTTGTGCATAATAAACTAAATTTTAGCCATTTATCAAATACTAGCTTCATTCTAATTTTGTGTTGTTTCTCTAATTATGGTTTGCTCTTTTTCCCTCTTTGGGTATATTTATATAGCCAAATTTCTCAAAATGTACATTTGTCTTTCGTTATATGAAAAGAAAGTAGTCATTAGTATACTTTATACACAACTTTCACAAAAGGAGATTACATCTAAATTTTTGTTCTCCTCTCTAAAGGAATAAAAATTAATACAGTCATTTTTTGCATTATTCCTTGCTTTTTTCCTCCTTGCTTTTTTATACTTTTTTAGTTCCCAATTGAAATAAAAGCATATAAAAAAAGCACCCCCTAAGGGATGCCTTAATCATTTTAGCCCTGTGTTGCCATCTCTTCACTCATTCTTCTATCATATCTGTGCTCATTCAAAACTACCTGAGAGATATTCATAGCATGGTCAGAAATTCGTTCCAAGTTTGCAAGAACTTCCAAATAATGAATGCCTGCATTCACATTACACTCCGCGTTTGAAAGTCTATCTATATGACCAGCACGAAGTTTCTTCTCCAACTCATCCACCTTTTCCTCGTAAACGGCTGTTTTTGCTGCAGATGCAACATCACCGTTTTCCAATGCCTTCAAGGCATTATCATAACTACTAAGAGCAGCACGAATCATTTCATCTAACTCTTCAATGGCATTATGAGAAAATGCCAAATCTTCATTAGACATTTCTTCGGCCAACTCAGCTATATTTTCCGCATGGTCTCCCACACGCTCCATATCGCTAATTGTGTTAAGCAAAGAAGTTACAATCTGATTTTCTCGATCGCTGATTTGCAGGGTGCAAAGTTTTATGAGATATTCAGAAATACCATCACATACTCTATCTACCACTGACTCTCTCTGTCTTACTTCATCGATTTTCTCTCGAGATTTATCGTGAAGGGCTTCTAAAGCACAAGCTAAATTCTCCCTTGCGATATGTCCCAAACGGATGGTTTCCTGTTTTGCACCTTCTACAGCCACACTTGGGGTTTGCAACATACGCTTGTCTAGGTGGAGGAGCTGGCCTTCATCCGCCCCTGTGCTTTCTTCAACACCATTAAGGCGCATAGCCACACGAATAATCCACTTGGAGAATGGGAACAGTAATAAAGTTGTACCAATATTGAAAGCCGTATGGATGGCACTGATTTGTGTCTGAGAAATAATACCTCCACCAACTTCAGGATTAATTGAAGAGAAAAATACCATTGCAAAAACACTAAATACAATAGTACCAATAATATTAAACATCAAATGCATATAACCAACGCACTTTGCATTTTTACCTGCACCAATACCACTTAACAACGCAGTAACGCAAGTACCGATATTCTGTCCCATGATGATAAAAACGGCAGCATTAAATGGCACTAAGCCTGTAGCAGCAAGGGAAAGCAGAATACCTTGGGCTGCTGAGGAGCTTTGAATAATTGCAGTTACAGCGGCACCAGCCAAAATACCTAGCATTGGATTCTGACCAAGCATTACAAAGGCATCTTTAAATACCTGAGAATCTCGCAAAGGTGAAACACTATCAGACATCATTTGCATACCAATAAACAAAATACCAAACCCAATAATAATAGAAGCTACTTCTTTGTGCTTCATCTTTTTACCGGTAATTTGTAGTATAACACCAGCCATGACGGCCAAAGGTGCAATCGTTGTAGGGCTAAGCATCTTTGCCCATTCAGAACTGGAAACAAGCCAGCCCGTTGCAGTGGTACCGATGTTGGCACCCATAATAACGCTCATTGCTTGTCCTAAATTCATCAAACCTGCATTTACAAAACCAACAATCATAACGGTTGTTGCCGATGAGCTTTGCACAATAGCTGTAACCAAGGCACCCAAAGCAACTCCCATTACTTTATTTTGCGTTAGCGCTTCAAGGATTGACTTCATTTTTGTGCCTGCTGCATTTTGTAAACCCTGTGCCATGTAGTTCATGCCAAAGATAAACATGGCGAGCCCACCAATAAACGGGATGATTATATTCGCGTAATCCATTTCTTCCTCCATTAAAAAGCATATAACATTAACAACTGCAAAATAGCCACAGTAATCATAACATACCCTATAAACTACCGCAATGAACTTTTATTTGCTTTTAACATTTTGTGAATCTTTATGAATTTTAGATGAAAAAAACATTAAATTTTGTCGAATGCTCAAACTTGAGGAGGAAGTATAATTCCGCCACCAACTACATAATCTCCATCATATAACACTAAGGACTGACCAGGGGTAATTGCCCGTTGGGGTTCATCAAAGACACACTCCAACGTACCCTCATCAATCATTTTAACGGTACACCAAGCCAACTTATTACCATAGCGTATTTTCGCCTGCAGGCGCATCCCATTCTCAAACTTGTCAAAAGCCATGTAAGCCAATTCCCCAGCACACAACTTTGTTTGGAATAAGGTTTCATTTTCACATAAAACAACCTGATTCAATTTTGAGTCTACAGAATAGACATACATGGGTTTGCCAAAGGCAAGACCAAGCCCCTTCCTTTGACCAACAGTATAATGAATCACACCTTTATGTTGTCCTAGAATATTTCCTTGCTGATCAACAAAATCCCCTACTACCCCACTGTCTCCTCTTTGACCAACAATAAATGAAGCATATTCTCCATCCGGGATAAAACAAATATCTTGACTATCGCCCTTTTGTGCAATAAAACCATCAATTTGTTCAGCAATTTTTCGTACTTCTTCTTTTGTATACTCTCCCACAGGCAAAATCATGGATTTTAATTGATCCTGTGTTAAACGATACAATGCATATGTTTGATCTTTTTCAGCCGTGGCAGAATTACGAATGGCATAGCGGCCTGTTATGGGATGTTTCTCCACCCTAGCGTAATGCCCTGTAGCAATTCGGGCTGCTCCAAGCTCATGGGCTTTTTCCAAAAGCGCTTCTCCTTTTATGTAGCGATTGCACACCACACATGGGTTTGGAGTTAACCCTCTAAAGTAACGATCAATAAAATTGTCAACCACTTTTTCCTTGAACTCCTCTCTAAAATTCAACACATAGTGAGGAATACCTAACTTTTCTGCTACCATCTTTGCATCTTTTATAGCCTTATCGCCATTTTCACCCGGCCACAAATCCATAGTAACCCCAATTACATCATAGCCCTGCTGCTTTAATAAATAAGCGCAAACAGTGCTGTCTACTCCACCGGAAAGCCCAACGATTACCTTCTCCTGCTCCACTTTTCCGATCGCTCCCTTCTTACACCAATTTCAATAGTCTCCGGAATTCTCGCCTTCTATCTCTCTTTAAAACCTCTTTTACATATGCAAACGTGGCATCTTCCCCACATTCTGCTAACATTTTTAACAAATGCTCCAACAAACGCAAGGAATCTTTATGCATCACCTCATGCACAAGTCGTCCTTTTACGTGATATTCCCATGGGCTAGCATCAGTATATTCTTCTTTTTGATATGTTTTACAGGCAGCAATACGATCCATAAACATTTCAACAACAAAGCGGACAGGCATTTTCATTCCCGCCAATAACCGATCCTTGCTTCTACTGTAATCAATCCAATATTCGAAATGATGTTTATTTCTTCCTTTGTGATGCAGCCACGAACTGGAATAACCTTTATCCTCTCTTTCTGCATTATTGGGACTACGGTCACCCTGAAAATATTTTGCACCAACCAAAAATTCTGTTGGTGAAAATTTAGAAAGGTCATGGGTTAACCCTTGCCAGTAAAGCCCCACCCGAAAACAATTTTGTCGAACCAAATGCCTATGATATGTAATCGTTTTCAAGTGCTCTATTGCTTTCATGCTCCCTGCCTCCATAAAATTCTTTATTTTGCTAGCTTGATTTTGAATTCTTTGACCAGACTGATTATATTTTGGACAAATTTTTTTTGCAAGTTTCAATCCCTTGCAAACAATGATATCCCCCGCCTAATCAGGCGGAGGAATTTGGACTATTTCATAAAAACCACTTTTTAAATTATGCACCGTTACAATTTTTTTTAAACACGTAATCCTCGATGGAACTTAAATTCACTCATAATGAATAAAGTTCGTTAAAAAGCGGCCCAGGCCATTGCCCGGCCGCTTTTTAACTCAAACCAAAGCGAATATCATTTTACTAATTTGGAAATTGTTTTGAAGTGAGGGGATTTTGCACCACCAGTCAATTCAAACAGTACAGCTTCACAGGTGGTTAAAACTGCACCCTCAGCCTTCATTCTTTCCAAACCTATTTCTTTGTCAAAGGGATTTCTGGAACCAACACAATCTGCAACAACGAATACTCGATAATCTGCAGCCAAAAGATCAATAACTGTCTGTAATACACAGATATGAGCCTCAACACCACAAATCAAAATAGTCTTTTTACCCTGTGCTTTAATCCAAGCTGCAATTTCTTCACATTCAAAACAGCTAAATGTGCTTTTTTCCATATATTGAAAGGATTCCATGACCCTTGCAACTTCAGAAACAGTTTCCCCTAAGCCCTTAGTATATTGTTGAGATACCCCATAGGGCACGCCTAATTCTGTAAGCCCTTGTGCCAAAATTGCTGATTTTCTAACGATTTCCGCGTTATCACTGATAACAGGAACCAATTTTTCCTGAAAGTCAATAAACACCGCTGCTGTATCTTCTGCATAAATTCTCATTTACTTCTTCCTCCTAAAATCAATGGGCAAGCATCCCTGTAATCTTGAATATTACGGATTCCATTATTTCCCTATCCTGAAGCCCTGATTTTCCTTACAATACCCTTTTATAAAAATAAATTCTTGTCAAAGAATATACTAGAAAACCAAAAACTTTTCTTCCATTTTACATGATTTTAAGCGGCTTGTCTATTATCTTATACATATTTTCGCATATGCTTTAATGCACTTTTTTCTAAGCGACTTACCTGGGCTTGACTAATCCCAATTTCTGTACTTACTTCCGTTTGCGTTTTTCCCTCAAAGAACCTTAAAGATACAATTCTTTTTTCTCTATCAGAAAGATGGCGCATAGCTTCACTTAAAGATAAATTTTCTAGCCAAAATTTATCCCCATTTTTTTCATCGCTCACCTGATCCATAACAAATAAAGTATCTCCACCATCATGATATACAGGTTCAAACAGTGAAACTGGATCCTGAATTGCATCCATGGCAGTTACTACACTTTCCCGGGAAATTCCCATCTCTCTGGCAATGTCTTCAATGGAGGGTTCCTTCTCCCGCTCTGCCATCAGTCTCTCCTTGGCCTGCAAGGCTTTATATGCAGTATCTCTTAAAGAACGACTAACTCTGATTGAATTATTATCCCTTAGATACCTTCTGATTTCCCCAATGATCATGGGACAACAATATGTTGATGGCATTACCTGCATATTTATATCAAAATTATCAATGGCCTTGATTAAACCAACCACGCCCACCTGAAATAAATCATCCATATTCTCATTTCTATTTTCAAATCTTTTGATGATACTTAGTACCAGCCTTAAATTTCCTTCAATCAGTTTTTCTCTAGCTGATTCGTCCCCTTCTCTGTATTTAATGAATAGCTCTCTTGCCTCGGCTCCACTTAAAGTTGGTAAATTTGAGGTGTTGATACCGCTAATTTCTACCTTTCCATAATAGCCCATTATGCCCACTCCTATCAAGCAATTTGGTAGCAGAAATGGCAAAACCATTTCAGTTGAAGATAATTAAAATCTCCCCCTGAACGCGGTAATTTATACCTTGCAAATATCGTCAATTTCTTTTGAGCAACCCAATTTTTTCCCTTTCAATGATTAACCTATTTGGTTTTATTATGCCTAAAATTCCAGTAAATCAGCCCTTTCAATTGGATTTTTTTTTGTATATTACCCGGGAGAAATATGACGAAGGAGCATAAAATATATTGGAAAAAATACATTTTTAGGAACAAAAAAATTGATACCGAAATGAAAAAGAAGCTACTCAAATGAGTAACTTCTCTTATATAAAACGAATGTCTAAAGTTTTATTATTGTAAGTTGACACTAATGTTGCAAACGGTAAAAAAACAGTTCTTACTGAGGGTGTTTTGCATCCTTAAAGGAAGATTCCTGAGGGCCTCTCTGGTTTTCTTTTGCGATGAAAAGGCTGCCTGTTGCTCTACCACACAACACGGGAGGTTCGCAAGCTGTTGCTCGTGTATCCTGAGGATTTGTGATATCAACCATAGTTGCAACTTTCCATGCTTCAAATTTACAGGTGTAGGACTGATTCCCAACTTTTTCAATCCATCCATGGTATTCCATGAAGTCACCAACATATACAGGTGCTGTGAACTCAATTTCTTTGTATCCTAAAAATAAGGAAATATCACCATCAACATAAACCATTAATTCTGTTCCAACATCGCCCCACTGATTAACGATTCTAGCACCATTTACTAAGTTTCCAGTATAGTGAGCATCTTTTGCGCTCATCATAACGTGATGTACAACCTTTTTACCTACCATAATTCATTTCCTCCTTGTAAATAAATAACTTTTTATAGTGTCATACACAATAAAATGATTGTGTAAGCCCCCCAAATTAATCTAAGATGGCAATTCCATCTATTTCCAAATTTGCACCGCCCATAAAGTCCTTAACTGCCATAGCAATTCTTGCAGGAGGGTTTTTTGGGAAGTATGTTTTATAAACCTCGTTAAATTCAGGAATCATACTCAAATCTTTCACATAAACCTGCATCTTAACGATATTTTCCATTGTGCCACCAGCTGCTTCAATGGTATGTTTGATATTTTCCAAAGCAGCCTTTGATTCGATTGCAATATTACCATCACCGAGAATTTCCCCCGTAACCGGGTCGTCTCCACAAGCCCCGGCCAGGAAAACCATATTGCCATGTTTTACGGCCTGTGTATACCAAGAAGTTGGTTTCGTAGCCTTTTCGGTAAAAATCATTTCTTTTTTCATAGAAAAATTCCTACTTTCTGTTATGTACTTTCTTATTTTGTAAAATTAAAGCCTGCTTCCAAAGCCTGCATATTTACTTCAATCAGCTGAGGTTTCATCTTCTTTTTTAGGACTTCCTTTACATCGTCAAGGCTAACAATGTCCAAAGTTTTTACAACTGCCCCCAAAGCAACCATGTTGGAAGACTTAGCACTGCCGAGCTTTGTTGCAATTTCTGTAAAAGGCATTTCTACTACATGAATATCGGTTCTTGCTGTTTTCAATCCAATCATAGAACTATTGATAATTAGGGTGCCACCAGCTTTTACTTTATTTTCATAATCTTTAAAAGATTCTTCATCCATAACAAGGATTGTGTCCGCCTTAGAAATAACGGGGGAGCCGATTTCTTTAGAAAGAACAACCTGACAGCTTGCTCTACCGCCTCTTTTTTCCTGGCCATATGCAGGTGCTAAAGTTACGTTTAAGCCCTTTGCTGCTGCCGCTGTACATACAAGTTTACCCATGAGAATTGTACCTTGACCGCCAATTCCGGAAAAAATCATTTCACTCTTCATTATTCACCCTCCTTTGGTGCTTTGAAAACGCCAAGTGGATACTGATGCAACACATTTTCACCAATCCATTCCAACGCCTGTACAGGTTTTACGCCCCAACCAGTAGGACAAGGAGAAACAACCTCAACAAAGCTTAAGCCTTTGCCATCCAACTGATATTTGAAAGCTTTTTTAATGGCTTCTTTTGTTTTTCTGATATTTGCTGGAGAATTTACAGCAACTCTTTCGCTATAATAACAACCATGCAAGTTACCAATGATTTCAGCCATATTTACAGGGAAACCTGCATTATCTGCGTTTCGACCATGAGGAGACGTGCTTGTTCTTTGCTCCATCAAGGTGGTTGGTGCCATCTGACCACCTGTCATACCATAGATTGCGTTATTTACAAATACCACTGTGAATTTCTCACCTCTGATACCAGCATGCATAATTTCCGCCATACCCTCAGAAACCATATCGCCATCGCCCTGGTAAACAACAACAAGGTTATCCTCCATGGCACGTTTGATGCCTGTGCCCATTGCAGGGGCTCTACCATGCAATGCACAAACAGAGTCAACATTGAAATATCTATCTGCATAAACTGAGCATCCGATCGGCCAAACCATAATAGCTTTTTCCGATAAATTTTCCTCTTCAATGATTTCAGCAATTAATTTATTAATAATACCGTGGCCGCAACCGCCGCAATACTTCATATATTCATCTGTAAGAATTTTAGGTCTTTCATATACTGTTTTCATCTTTTCACCTCCGATTACTTTATGTACAATTCTTTAATCTTATCAAATAATTCCTGAGGAGTCGGTGTGATACCACCAAGTCTTCCGTAGAATTCTACTCTTTCTTTATCTTTCACTGCCAGCTTTACGTCTTCAACCATCTGGCCTGCGCTAAGCTCAACCACAAAATAGTCTTTGTCCGGATACTGGACAAACGCTTTTTTGGGGAAGGGCCATAAAGTAATAGGTCTGATCATACCAACTTTGATGCCATTTTCCCTTGCAATTTTAATTGCTGTCAAAGCAATTCTGGCAACACTGCCATAGGCGACAATAATAATGTCCGCATCATCCGTTTCATATTCTTCCCATCTCTGTTCGTTTTCTTCAATGGCATTAAATTTTGCCTGAAGATCCAGATTGAATCTTTCCCACTGTTCAGGTCCTAACGCACAAGTTGTGATTACATTATGCTCTCTGCCCTTTGCACCGGTGATGCCCCACTCAAAGTTATTATTTACTTCAATCTTTTCAGGCAATTCTACGTTTTCCATCATTTTGGAAAGCATACCATCACTGGCTACAACAACTGGGTTTCTATATTTTTCTGCCAGCTCAAAAGATAAGCCAGCAAAATCAGCCATTTCCTGAACGGAGTAAGGAGCAAGAACAACGGTGTAATAATCACCATGTCCACCACCCTTTACAAGCTGGAAGTAGTCCCCCTGAGCTGCAAGAATATCGCCATCGGCAGGGCCCGGTCTCATTACATCAACGATAACTGCGGGAAGGCCTGCTGCCGCCATATAACTCATAGCTTCACATCCAAGGCTAAAGCCAGGGCCGGAAGTAGCCGTCATTGCTCTTTTGCCTGTGGCAGCAACCCCTGCAATCATATTGAATGCAGAAACTTCTGTTTCCGCCTGAACAAACACCAAGTCTTCGGTAGGTGCTTTCTTTGCGTAATATTCAGGCATTTCGCTGGAAGGCGTAATTGGATATCCGAAGAAATATTTACATCCGGATCTAATTGCTGATTCTGCAAAGGCTTCGTTACCCTGCATAAATACTTTCTCTGCCATTTTAATCCTCCTTATTTTTAAACGTCTTTTTCAACCTTAATTGCCGCCTCTGGACAAACTGTTGCGCAAATCCCACAGGCAATACAATCTTCCAAGTTTTCTGCAACGGCGGCATAGTAACCTTTTTTGTTAAGGGTATCCTTCTTTTTTAAGATTGTTTTCTTTGGGCAGAATGTAATGCAATATTCACATTCCTTACAAATTTCTTCGTTAATCGTAACTCTGTTCATTTCTTAGCCTCACTTTCTTGATTGGTAGAATTATCTTTTATCACACCACATTATTCTATTATTTAGAACTATATTTGAAATATTAGAACTTTTATGAGTTCATTATATAGAACGCAATTCTATAAGTCAATAATAAACTATTAAAAAATTTACTATATTTTTTGATAAGAAATTCGTTGCCATTTGTTAAAAATGAAAAAATGCAATATATTTCTACATAGTTTCAGCCAAAATTTCTCTCGCTCACCCCTTCTTTGTAGAATGACTGCATTGAAAATAAAAAACCAAACCCATATATTGGGGTTTTCTAATGGTAAAATCAATTTTATAGGTCTGCATCACGTTTAAAATGAAATAATCTTAGGACATCTAATTCCTCGTTTCCATGTTCCTACTTTTTGAAGTGGTACAAACTGGTCAAAATATAATAAAACGGTATATATTCTATTTATTATTAATGCGTTCTATTTATTATAATATTTTTTTGGTTTATGTTTACAAAACAGACAACTTCATCTATAATTAATGTAATAACTTTTTTGAGGTGACAATCATGTCTAACTATTTAGAAAATTCAAGCTATAAGCCTAAATACCCTGTGCAAACCCTGGGGAAAGCTCTTGATGTTTTAATATATATTAAAAATAATGCTTCTGCCGATGGTGTCACCATCGCAGAGTTAAGTGAATATTTAAATATGGGAAAAAGTACAGTCCATAGGCTTTTAGATACCCTCCTGGCCTATAACTTTGTAGAAAAAGCGTACGCCACTGCCTCCTACAAGCTAGGCTGGGGTATCTATGATATTGGTAGTGCCGTTCCTTTTCAACATTCTCTAAATAACACCAACTTCTATCCTTTATTAGAAGAACTTTGCAATGAGTGCTCAGAAACAATCAATTTTGGTATTATGAATCATAAAAGCATCGTTATTTTATACAAAGCAGAGCCAAACATTAAAATTAGAGCAAATGTTAACATTGGTGGGAATGAACCTCTTTATTGCACTGCCATTGGAAAGTTGTTTTTATCCACCTTTTCCGTTCAAGAGGTGAAGGATTATTTCACTCATACAGAAGTAACAAACTTTACCAACAACACCATTACTACGGCAGAAAAAATGTTTCCTGAACTTAGTAAAATTTCAAAAAATGGTTATTCCATTGATAACGAAGAATTTTATATAGGCTTAATCTGCGTAGCTATTCCTGTTTACGATTACAGTGGCAACCTTGTTGCTGGCATCAGTATCAGTGGCCCATCCGAACGTATGGTACAAAATAAAATTGATGCTGTTCTACCTAAGCTTAGAGGTACCTGTGAAAAGCTTTCTATGTATCTGGGATACAGATAAGTAACATACCTTTACAAAACAAAAAAACCGAGCAAACGCAAATTGCGTATGTTCGGTTTTTTATTTATCATTTATTTTTTCACCATGAAGCACATTTATTTAATTTTATATCAATCATCAACCCTCTTTTCTCTGTTCCTTTTCTTCCATAATCATACCACTTACATATTTGTTTCCTTCTTCTCCTATGAAAATTTCTCCCCTAAAGCTTGTCCAGCGCCATTGCCCATCTTTACAATAGTGACGATAGAATAGGTCTTGCGTCATTTTTTCTTCTTTCAATATCATTCTTAGCCCTTCTTTCACCTTTTCTCTATCGTCTGGGTGAATGGACAAAGAAAGATTTTCTGCAAAAAGTCTTTCATACTCTTCCTGGTCATACCCAAACATTTGTGGTAGTCTGCCATTACAGTAAACCAACCTCATACAGTCAATCCCATGAATCACTAAAATACCATGGGGCACACCATTCAAAACCGATACCAGCCAGTGAATCATTTTTTTGTCAGCTGCAGCTTTCTTTTTGCTCTCCGTAATATTTTTAACGGCAATATAAAGTATTTGCCTATCTGAGTTTGAAACAAGAAGGCGTGATCGTAACTTTAGCCACCGATATTCGTTGGTTAATTGAGAGGTTCTTACTTCAACCTCACAGCAAGCCTCTCGGCCCGTTGATATGGACTCTTCTAGCATAGATATGGCTAGGGCTTTATTTGGGTTTTCATAATAATCAAAAACCCTTTGCCCTCTATTGATATATTCTGTTCTGGTTGTTCCAGTTTCCGTTAAAAATTGATCGTTAATCCTCAGTGTGGTCAAGGCTTGACTTCGTGAATCATACTCCACCACTGCCGCTCCACCTACAAGGCTATTAAATAGCAACATAGACTGTGAAGAAAAGTGCAAAAAGTCTACAGATCCCTCAATGCTCTCTACATAGTTATCTTCCAATACAAAGTTGGTTTTTGCCCTAGTTAATCGTTCTTCAAAATCACTCACAGGCATTGGGCGGTCAAAAAAATAGCCTTGCATGAGCAAACACCCAATACTCCTTAAAAAATCCGCCTGTTCTTTTGTTTCAACCCCCTCGGCAAGCACGGGTAGTTTTAGTGCTGCCGCCATACGCACAACGGCATTTAAAATGTTGCCGCTTCGCTCCCCTTTAAAATCGCTTCCCAAAAACTTCATGTCCAACTTCAGGATATCCACACTTACATTCTGTAACATATTTAAGGAAGAATATCCACTTCCAAAATCATCCATATGTACTTTTAAACCATGGCTTCGTAGTAGGCTCACTGTGTTCATCAACTGTTCTGCATTTTGCGTATATGCACTCTCCGTTATTTCCAGGTGCAATAAATCCGGTTTTAGTTCATATCTTTTAAGCAAAGCCAAAATATTGCCTACCAAATGAGGGTTATAAATGTCCCGCCTTGAAACATTCACAGAAATAGGGACCACTGTCAAATTTCTATCCTGCCATTTTTTTAGCAATATACAAACCTGCTCCCACATGTATTCATCCAATTTGGAAATAAACCCATTTCTTTCAAATAGAGGGATAAACTTGTACGGCAATATATTGCCCTTTATAGGATGCTGCCAACGAACCAAGGCTTCCGCACCAATGAGCTCACCTGTATCATAATTATACTGAGGCTGAAGATAGACTTTAAATTGTCCATCTTTTAATGCAAACTCCATCTCATTTACAATTTCCTGCTGCTCAATCAAAGCTTCCCGCATGGAGTCGTCAAACCAAGCGTAGCGCTTGCCATAGCTATCTTTGATGGAGCGCAATGCAAGCAACGCTCGATCACACATTAAGGCGACATCTAAAGTTGGATCATTAATCATATAGATGCCAACACGAGGGGTATACTCAAAATCCAAGGTTTTTAATTGAGCCACATAGTCATCAATAATTTTTGTAATTGTTTCTGGTTCAAAAACATCAGCTTCTTGACAACAAACAAAATGATCCGCATCATACCTAGCAAAAGTCATTGTTTCTGTGTTCTTTTCTCCATATTTCCGAAAAAAGTCACCCACTTTTTTTAAATAAGCATCTCCCTTGTCGGTTCCAAACCAGTCGTTGTACACCTTAAAATTATCAATATCCCAGCGGAATAAAACAAATTTTTTTTGGGGGTATTTTTCCAGCATTTTAGCGGTATGACGATGAAATGCATTTTTATTATATAGTCCTGATTTTTCATCCGTATACATCAATTTCAGTTCACGCTTATATGCCCTATTTTGCTCCGCCAATTTTTCTGTTTCTCTACGTGACATGATGTTTTTGATACGATGTAAAATAATCTGGGAGCTAAAGGGTTTTGTCAACACATCCGTTGCCCCACCAGATAAAGCTCTGATTTGAATATCTTCTTCGTTGCTTGCAGTTATCACCACAGTTGGGATGCCACGAAGATATTCGTCCTTTTGCATCTCCTCCAGTACTCCAAAGCCATCCATCTTAGGCATCATAATATCCAAAATTAAAACCGCAATATCTGTATTATGGCGTAATTTATCTAATGTTTCTAAGCCATTATCCGCTTCTTCTATGTCGTACTCGTTTTCAAAAATCTTTTTAAGCAGCAAACGATTTGGTTTAGCATCATCGGCAATTAAAATTGTTTTTTTCATAACCCCAAAATCCATAATTGATCATACCTCCTTTGCGGCAAGAATGCCAGTCAAAACAGAATGATATGCTCCTTCCAAATCTAAAAAAAGTGACACAACTTCCCCATGATCTATTGTTTCATTTTTATGCAAATACTCACATAGTTTGCCTGCCCTTAAAAATACCCATGTTAGGTCTGTATTACCCGCTACCCCTTTTAGCGTATGAATACATTCGTATAACTCTTTATAATCTTTTTTTTCCAACGCTTGCTTTCCCCTAGCAAAGGTTGCATCTTCCAAAAAAGAATCTAAAATACTTTCAAATAATTCCCTATCCCCAAGGAAACGAGCTACGCCCTTCTCGAGATCAATTCCTGCAGTTTTTAAAATTTCACTATTCATTTCAATGACCTCCTCTTTTTTCTGTCTTATACTCCAGGCAATGATGAATAAAATTGGTCAAGGTTAGTCAGTTTTGACATATGAATGTTCATCCTTTGTGAAAAAGATATTTGATGTTTTTGTTCCATGCATAAGCAGCAAGTGGAACAACATGGTTTTTTGTCATCAGTGTGGGTAGCTTATGAAATACCCACACTGTTTGAAACCTTACATATTCGGCAATTGTACATCCTATCAAATTACACCAAAAGATTGCTCAATGGAATGCAAAAGCTTTTCTTCTATTTATAAGGCAGATAGAAAACCCTTCAAGTTCCAACGAGTTTAGGAGGGTAGAGCTTTAAGCCATAGGAAAAGATAGAAACTGTTGCCCACCAATGGCAACTTTTCGTATCCTCACCTCAATGCCAGCCACTAGTCATAATCCCCCAACCACATACTAACTCTTTTTTTCATAATGCAAGCAGTTATCTATTCAACCTCCAATATATTAAGCCTACTTTTCTCACATATTTGAAATGAAATTAATACGGAATATTCCTAGAACAAAACTAGCTCCAAACGTTGCATCTACAAGTAAAAGAAAAAAAAAGAAAAAGTACAATGGCTTAATGCTCTTATATTTCCTTTGCATAATTTCCCTTCCTCCTCATTTGACTATAATGTAGAAGGTCCACTCTATTCCCATATTTGAACGAATCGGTTTTTCGATTGCTAGAATATCCAAAGCCCAAAAAGGGCTAAATCTCGACATATATTTTTGTTTATAGTGTCCCATTATTATAACAAAATTTTCCGTAGCCCGCTACATTTAGTTAAGTGTCACCGTATTATAAACCATAAAAATTTGATTCTTTTTTCCTACGGAAGTTTATGAAATATTTCTATAATTTAATAGATTCTTTGTACTTTCAGATTCATCTGATTTTTTTGCTCATTTGACCCCGTTGAAATTCTAGTTTTTTATGCTTGTTGTAAATTATCTGGCGAAATAATTTTTGTTGTTATTCCCACCCTCGTTCCATTAACCACCACCAAAACACCTTACCCTTACCATTATCCAAGGTTTTTCACACTTCAATCCCTACTACTAAGTAGGCCTTGCTGAACCAGATCTGAATGTTCATTCCCTATCTATCATCGTAACCTTCTCTGTCCTTCCCATCAGTTCATTAAAGTAGTAAAGAGCCCCCTACTGCTCAAGTTATATCATTACTATTTAACACCCTAGCAATTTTTACTAGTACATCTAATTTTTACTCTTTATCATCCATTTAGCCACCCTCTCATAACTTATTACCATAAACCAACCAATTTTTTCCACATTCAGTTTGGATTAGTATACCACGTGGAAATGAAAAAAGTCACATATGAGTTTATTTCTCACATATGACTTTGGAAATAATAGCTATAAATCAAAATTTCAGTGAAACGCCAAACCCTGTCCGACTATTGTTACATTATGTATACCACTTACAAAATATCAATATACTCGTTGTTTAGCGCCTTGTTCATACTCCTTACTGCACAAAATTTGCCGCACATAGAGCAGGTATCGTCAAATTCAGGAGTCCTATCCTCTCTTATGGACTTTGCAAATACAGGGTCAATGGCACATTCCCATTGAGTCTCCCAATCCAAATTACGCCTTGCTTCACCCATTTTGTCATCTATATCCCTTGCATGGGGGATATGTTTGGCTATATCCGCAGCATGAGCCGCAATTTTGCTTGCAATGATCCCCTGCTTTACATCATCAATATTAGGCAATGCTATATGCTCAGCTGGTGTAACATAGCACAAAAACGCAGCCCCCGCCATGGCAGCAACAGCTCCCCCAATTGCAGCAGTAATATGATCATAGCCGGGGGCAATATCCGTAACAATGGGACCAAGAACATAAAATGGTGCACCCATACAAATTGTTTGCTGAATTTTCATATTTGCCTCAATTTGATCCAAGGGGATATGACCAGGCCCCTCTACCATTACCTGTACATCTTTTGCCCAGGCCCGTTTTGTCAATTCACCCAAACGCACCAGTTCATCAATCTGGCAAACATCTCCGGCATCAGCAAGGCAACCTGGCCTGCAAGCATCACCCAGGGAAATGGTAACGTCGTATTCCCTACAGATATCTAAGATTTCATCGTAATATTCAAAAAAAGGGTTTTCATTGCCTGTCATGCTCATCCAAGCAAACACAAGGGAGCCGCCCCTTGAAACAATGTTCATTTTACGCTTATGTGATTTGATTTGTTCTATGGTCTTCCTGGTGATACCGCAGTGAAGGGTCACAAAGTCCACGCCATCTTCTGCATGCCTTTTAATCACATCTAAAAAATCCTTAGCTGTCAACGTTGCCAAATCTCTTTGATAATAAATTACCGAATCATAAACAGGAACGGTACCAATCATAGCTGGGCATTCAGCCGTTAGTTTTCTTCTAAAACCAGTTGTATCACCGTGGGAAGAAAGATCCATAATTGCCTCTGCCCCCATTTTTACCGCTTCCATGACCTTTCTAAGCTCTACATCGTAATCTTTGCAATCTCTTGAAACGCCAAGATTTACATTGATTTTTGTTTTCAGCATAGCGCCAATGCCGTTGGGGTCTATGCAATTGTGATTTTTATTCCCACAGATAACGATTTTGCCTTCGGCAACATTTTGTCTAATAAACTCTACGTCTCTTAACTCTTTCTTTGCCACAATTTTCATTTGCGGTGTTATAATTCCTTTTTTTGCAGCTTCCATTTGTGTTAAATAACCCATAATCAACCTCTTTTCTTAATATGAAATTAATATTAAAATTAAAAAAAGCAGAAGACTCCTAATTTAGGTATCTTCTGCATCAATAGCAGTGTGCTTCCTACGTTGGCATTATCCAAATCAGGTTAAGGGTCGAAGTTAAAACTTCCTCTCAGCCTGTTACACAAGCTCCCCTGCTTATTTTTCATTTTTTCAATATAACACATATGGAATAAGAAGTCAAATTTCCATGGTTGTTCTCTCAAAGATAATTCGTAAACCTATAGCACCCAGACAACACCCTAATTCGCCATAAATACACTTGTTTCAACCATATTTTTAGGTGCTAATTCGTTTGACTGAAACGTTATAGCCCAAGCTTGGAAAAAGTTCTGATTTCACGAATTCTGGGCTTGCCGCCTTTCCATCCTACGCCAATTGATGAATCCATAAATATCATTAACAAGGAAAGCTAGAAAGCAAACAACAACAGACAAATATGAAACATCTTCTCGGCTTGCCAAAATCCACAAAACAATCAGCACCACGTCATTGACTGCATATCCCACAGCAAAAAAAGGACTTCTTCTGAAAGTAAGATAAACTGCAACAAAACTTGTTGTTACAGAGATAGTACTTGGAATAATATTTGTAGTATGAAAATATCCCAAAATAAAATAGAACCCTAGGGTAACCACAATGGTTACAATCCACAAAACTCCCCATTCTCTTCCAGATAGGCGATTCACCCTCACCTCTGCCCTATTACCGTTATACGGGTTTTTTAGCCAAGAAATCAAAGCAAATACTGCCATGGGCATGGTCATTCCCAGATAAGTCAGCATCTCTCCATAATAGGCAAAAGTAAATGATATGATACCATAAATTAAACTAAACACAATCGTAAGCAATTGACCAAAAGGATTTCCTTTGGCATTAAAAATCAGTGAGGTAACGCCAATTAGCGATGCCAAAAGAGATAAGTAGTTTTTTCCATCAAAAAGATAAAAAGCAATTGCTGTCATGAAAACAGAACCAATCCACAGTATAAGTTCCCATTTAGAAAAATAATTCATATTTAATCTTGTTTTTATCATAAATCCTCCAAAAAAATAAGCATCCTTATACACATCTTCTTCGACCTAACGATGTGTAAAGGAATGCTTCTCGCATTTCTACCCGGTGGCAGATACTATATTTCATGTTATATTAGTACTAAAACCATAAAAAATCAACCGTTTAGAAATAAATTTTATGTAAAAGGTATCTGCATCTATTTCATATTTTTTTATAAAAACCTTTGACACCTCTGTTTCTACCTTTGAAAAACCCAGCCATTACACCATAATACTAAAATAACCCCCCAGTTTCACCACCTTGGTAGTGACTTCATTTTGAAGCAGGAAAGCTACCTTTCTGAATTACGCTTACGGCCAAATAGAATTGGTGTTTTAACGTTTTCAATATTTTTCCATATTCCGTAAATTTTTTCATACCCCATGGGTATTAGTTATTTAACAACTACTTACTTATGTGTATAAGACAAGCTTTATTCCTCTTTATTAAAAAAACTTTTTGGCTATCAGGATAAAATTAAAAAATCAGGTGTGAGTTACACTCATACCTGACTTTTTCTTTAGTGCGGATGGTGGGACTCGAACCCACACGATATCACTACCGCCAGATTTTGAGTCTGGTGCGTCTGCCAGTTCCGCCACATCCGCAAGGAAAACTGCTTGACCATAATAACATATTTTTTTACACAATGCAAGTATTTTTTTATATATTTTTATCTTTTTGTTTCTAATATATTTATGGCAAACGAACCTTCTCATAAGTTAGTCTGCCATTGAATAGCTATTTTTGCCCGATCCTTTAACTTTATAAAGGGCTTTATCTGCTGCCTCATAAAGTTGATTAAAGCGAATGCCGTCCTTGGGATAACATGCAATGCCAATGCTACAAGTAACAACTGCTTCATCAGACTTCAACTCTGCCTTTTCTAGGGCTTCACAGATTTCTGCGGCTTTTTTTGTTGCTTGCTCCTCACTTACATTTTTCAAAAACACAACAAACTCGTCTCCACCAAGGCGACCCACATAATCACTGCTACGCACACTGGCTTTTATTATTTCGGTGGTGGTTACTAAGGCATGGTCACCCAATGCATGTCCATACCCATCGTTGATTTGCTTAAAGTTATCTAAGTCCAAAATCATCATAGCATGCCTTTTGTTTGCCAACTCAGGCTCATCAAAACATAAATTCACGCTATTTTCAAAGGTCATCCTATTCAAAGCTCCAGTTAATGAGTCTTTTTCCACTTGCATCTGTAATTTTAGAATCTCTTTCATCTGCTGATCAATTGGCACAATCATGCCATAGCATTTTATGGGAGCACCTCCCCTATCATGCCAAACACGATAAACAAACTGGTGCCATTGTATGCTTCCATCCTTACAAAGGGTTCGATACTCAATACTCCCTGTTTCCTTCCCTGCAATTAAGTTAAGACCCATCTTCTGAAAAGCCTCTCTGTCTTCCTCTAAAATATAAGGATGAGGCTTTTTAAAATCACTGATGGTTTGGAAAGAGGGCTCTCTGCCAAACTGCTTGTAGTAGTTGTCATTCACCACAAGGATATCTTTCCCATAGTCGCCTTCAAAAGAAATCATTCCCGCCACTTCTTCCGCTAATTTGAACCGCTCGTGTTCTTTTTTAATGGATAAAGTAGCCCTTGCTATAAAAGCGTATAGGATCACACATGCTGCCCCACAAAGCAAGATAATTTTAAAAATTATATTTGCACCTAATAACTCAAACTCGCTTGCACAGTGGGAAACAACATAGTCTGGTGTAGAACAAAACAGATACCAGTCATGAATACCTAAAGGAATATAGGTCATAAAGCGTTTTTCTTCCCCATTGTTATGGCTAAAAATGCTAATTTCATTTTTTTCTATGTTATGTTGTATTTCACCAGTTTCTATATTGTTTGCCTCCAGATAAGTAAAAATATTGCTGTAGTCTTGCAAAAAGTTTCCTTCGCCGCCTTTGCTTAAAATATTTCCCCCATTATCCATCACATAAAGAAAACTATTTTTATCGTAAAAATTATGATAAATTGAATTTACTATCAAAGGATGATTCAGCGTTCCAATCAAAACAGAAGTAACAACACCGTCTCTATTTATTAATGGGATGGAAAGTACCAGTTGAGTCCGTCCATCCACCTCATTATGAAAAAACCCAAGGCTTCGCATACCATGCACGGGGTCTTTAAAAAACGTTTCACCAGAAACATCTATCCTATTCCCTTGTTCAAATTCGACTACTCCTGTCTCAACATTGGCAATCCCAAATTCATCAAAGCAACTATAAAAATCCATATATTGCATAAAATCATGAATATCATTGGTTGAAAACTCATTTAGTCCCATTATGTATTTTGCCACTGCATCCAACAGGTTATATTGCTCCTCAATTCGTTGCAAAAGGTTAACCTTCATGGTTTCAGCGTGCTCATGGAGGATGTAATCCCTTTGTTCGTGAATGATTCTTTTGCTTTGTTTTGAATACTCTACAACCTGAAAAAATATTGCTCCAAAAAACAGAAAGATAATTAGAAATATCCACAAGAATCTTTTATTTCCCCGCATATACGGCCCTCTCAAATTTTCCATACAAAGAGAACTTTTAAAAAGCTCTTAACAGTATATTGAGTTACATTTATCTGTAATCTAATATACATTTTTTTCGTCAGGAATACAAGCAGATGGGAAAAGAAAATATATCTTCGTATTTTGATCTCAAACTGTTTTTCTTTCGTCCTCTCCTTTTTGACGGAAACAAAACTAATTATGATACCTTAAACTTCCCAAATTTATTATGAAATTCTTTGGTAGCCTATGCCTTCTAATAACTTTGATAAATACCTTTTAAAAATGTTAATTATATTTCTTTTACTCAATAAATATAAAATATCTACTTTGTTAAAGCTCAACGTGAAGATAACCTTCAACAATATACAAAAGAAACACAAACAAAATAGCTATTACCCCTAATAGCTTATCTATGACTTTATTTTTATTCACATTATTGCCCTCCTTGTTAAGATAATTCTCAATAACTGCATATTATAAAAAAAATTTTTGTGCTTATTTATAATTTTTTTCTTAATCAAAATAAATACTATTTGAATTTATTTTCCTTTCTAAAAAAAGTCCTCTTCTTTGTTAAAAACAAAGAGAAAGGACTTTATCATTTAAACATGAAATGGACAGTTGCTTTTCATTTCAGTATATTGGTAAGTTTATATAAACTTAGTCCAGGCAATACAGATGGAAAAAAGCATATGTAATTTTGCCTTTATTTTGCGTTATCAACGGAGTACATATGGGCAATCAAATCAACAACTTTGTTGCTGTAGCCCCATTCATTATCATACCAAGCCCGTCTTGATTTCTAAAAAACCAAGCAAATAAAACATCCTTTATTCAATACTTCGAATCTGTAAAATCAAGGGTTTCAAGAGTTTTAGTCAAAAATCAAATAATAAAATTTTACTTTCTATTACGAGAAATGAATTGTTTTTCATACCACATCATTATCATACTAAAACACACTTTATTTTTCGTACTACAATGAAGATTATCATAATAGAAAGCATATGTCAAATAGGTTTTTAAAAGAAAAAAAAGGGTATATAGCACCTACACTATATACCCTAAAATTTTCCTACATCGTTCCCCCACTCATTAAATAACCAACCAAAGCACCCACAACGACAGTAATCACCCGTTCAACAACACTGTCCCATCTCTTTGCAGGTTTATCAGTAAGTGTTTTAACATCTTTTTTAATTTCTCCAACATCATCCTTTATGTTGTCTTGCTCATTTTTCATAACTGATACCGCAGCAGTTAATTTCTCTAAGTTGTCTTGTCTTTCCTCTATTTTTTCAATTCTGTATTTGTTACTCTTGCTACGAGCATCAACTTCAGTAAGTTTAATTGCTTCATCCTGATTCATTGCACCAACTCCTATAATCAATATAAAAAGAGCTGTAATAAATACAGCCCTTAATTTTGTAAAACTTTAATTTTATCCCATTAATGTTACCAATTCCGTATACTCTGCTTCTGTAAGACGATTATTCAGCAGAAATAAGTCCATCTTTTTCAGCATATCTTGCTTATCATATGTACCCCTTGTTACCATTGTTTTAATCCAATTAAATAACACTTTACATTCCTCCTTTATTGTTTAAGCTCCATCATCGTTGTTATGTATTCCATATTGATAGCCATTTGCATAAGTGTCTGTTCCTTAGGAGAAAGTGGTTCTGGTGTAGGTTCTGATTGAATGTCAATGCTATTAACACTCTTTTTTACAACCATTCCATTAGAATAAGTAATAACTTTATATTCACCTATAATTTCTTCTTTAATAATCTCAAGCATTTTATCACCCCATTAAACCATAATTTAAAAGTACATAATTTTTATCATCGGTTACATTAGATGAAGCTAATATACGAAGATTCCGTGAAAATTTTAATAACGACCCTAAAACTACACTTTTAGTAGAGATATTTCCATCTTTAAAATTATTTAAATCTACTACTGATTGAACGGCTCTGTTTCCAAATTCAATATACCTACTTGTGGGTTGTGTTATAAAATCAAATAATAATTCATCATCAACATATACTTTAATCCGCATTTCTGTACCTGTCACTGAATAACCGCCAATTTTAGCAATAAATCCTGACCCATTTATATTAATTAGTTCTGTTTCAACACTTGGAATATTGTATAAATTTGTAGAAATATAGTTCTTACTAGCTACAATCATATCTTTTTCATTTCCGGATATAGCATCATGCTTAATTCTCTGGATATCACTTCCACCTAAAATTCCCATTAAATCACCTTTCCTTTCTTTAAATTTAATGTGAGTAAAATAACCATTTTACATTTACTATAATCTTCCATTAAATAACCTCGCTAATATAAATTCCCGTGGCTGCGTCCTTATATTCTTTCTTTGTTTTCTCTTTTATAACTGTTATACCATCTGTATCAAATACTTCCTGTTTAAGCATATAACAGTTGACACCATTCACACTCTCCTGCCATTCTGTCTGTCTTGCAATCAACTTATCGTCAGCAGTTGCATTTATTGTTGTAATATACTTGCCTTCTGCATTCTTAGGATGCTCTTTGTATTTGCAACCATTTAGTTCAGACCAATTTTGGAAATAAAATGACTGCAATGTGGCAATGTTGTTCTTAGCTCCGTCAAACCATCCTTGAAATGCACTTTGTTGTGTGTTAAATTCATTCTGCTGTGTAGAAGTTTGTGTTTGCCAACTATTTTGCTGTGTTGACATTTGTGTTTCCCAATCTGTGTTTTGTTGTGCTTTTGTTTCATTCCATTCAGCAATCTTTTGGTTGAGATAGGTTTCATATTGATTGAAAATCTCTGTTGTATCCACTGTATCAACTACCGCATGAACGATACCACAAACCGCAGTATTGAGCCTAGTGTCGGTAATATCTGCTTGTGTGATAGCTTGTGTGCCACTCTTAACAAGCACCTCTGCAAGTTTTAACTCGTAAATATCGTCATTCCGCAATAATACAGGCGGTAGGGGATTTGCACTAGCAACTCCTTCTTTACAAATGGTTTTTATCCATCTTTCAACATGATTTAATTGCAAAACAATATAATCTTTTCTGTTATACGCTGGATTGCTAGGGGAAATATTGATAAACATATCTTCTGACAAGATATAACCATACCCGTTGATAAATCCACTACCTTTATGTATTGTAAGCACCATGTTACTATTTAAACTCTCAATTTTTAAACCGTTTGATGGATTTGGGTAAACACCGTTTGATATAAATTGTGAAAAATAGTTTGCAAAATCTTGTTGCTTGTACGCTCTGTCTGGTCTACCGTCTGCATCTTTAACACTTCCGAACGGGAAACTAACTTCTTTTATTTCTTCCACTGTATCACTTCCTTTTATAGATAATCTCCAAATGTAACCGCCAAATTTAAACCAGAAGTGTCATAGAATTCTTCTACCTCAACTATGTTTTTTTGGATTGTTACACCTAACTTTTTATTAATGGTTGTTACTACGTCACCCAAATTCCAATCTTTTAAATACTCAAACTGAATAGAATTGGTATCCATCACAGTGTCCATACTCTCTAATATTTTGAATTGCTGTAAATAAAGCTTGCCTTGTTCCTGTGCTGTTGAGGTACTTTGAGAATCTAATTTCATATATGTTTCTTTTCTGCCTAACCCCTTATTACCATCATTAACAGTAATAGTTGAACCTTCATTGTCTTCTACAATACAAGTATTTTTATTTTGCGTGGTATTGAGGTAATATTCTTGCTCTATTACATTATTAAACTCTTTACTGAATTTTACATCAGTTTGAATAATACCCTCATACAACTCAAATACATATCTTTTGTTTGGTATATCATAGTTAACTCTAAAGCCTATATCGTACTGTTGGGTAACTTCCTTTAGAATGGTATAAACGTCCACATTCTCATATTTAACGCTAATACTTGGATTGTTTTTTAAACTAACTGCCCCCAAAATCATATTAGGAATATTTCTATTGATATTGGTTGCATTGATGAAGTTTTCATTTAATAGCTTTGTTACCAAATTGGATATGGTAGTATCCCCTATAAAACTTGTCATTCTACTTTCTAAAATGCATGATATGCACTTTCCAATGATTGTTAGCTTCTCATTCCCGTAGCTATCAGTAGTAACATTTTTCTGTAAGATAAAACAGGCTTCATTATTTTGCTTATGGTAAAGCACACTGTTAATTCTCAATAGCTTAAACACTTCTTCATCAAATGGCATTTCAATCTCACATTCCCCAATATCATTAAACCGCCTAGTCCAACGCAATGAATCATATTGAGTAATTAGCCCCTGCAACACAAAGTTTTCATATACATACAAATCCATAGCTTACACCCCCAAAAATCGTGGCGTATAATACACAATCACATCTAAATTAATTGTATTTTCATCTGCAATGTAGCTTAATTTATTCTTGCCAACTAACAAATTAAAGAAGTTGCTTTCAATGTCAAGGTAACGGAAACCGTTAATGGTACTATTAACAGTAACTTTTTTCTTTTCAGGATAGCTGATAACCTCAATGCTATCCCCTTTTTCCATTGAATAGTTTAACTTAATAAATTCACCCGTTAAATCATTCATTATCTTAGGGTTTTGAACCGTTCCCCCTCTGGCTTTAAATAATACCCTTACACCACTCTCTACGTCACCCTGATTATTAAATTCCGTCTCAAGTACAGAATCTTTTAAGCTGAAAACCATTCCTTCTTCTTGCTCAATAACCAAAGGGAAGGTTAGCATTGGCATAAATAGTGCAAGATATTCTGTTTTTTCGGTATTTTTCCAAAATGGATTGCAAGCCATCAAAGAAACCTCGTATCTAATCAAACCACCGTTAGCGTTAATATCTGGTATCTGTTCGGGGATAACTTCAATTTCCTTTACCTCATTTTCATTTTGATAAATCAATTTCCCCTTTAAGGTTGGATTGACAACCTTTGTTAAATTTCTTATTAATGCTTTTGTTGTTGAGTTCTTGTCAATAAGTCCAGATAAAGAAATGTATCTGCTTTCTAATGTGTTTGAGATATAATTCTCACCATGGATAAGGTTTGTCTTATTGGTTGTGATATTGTTTTTTGTTTCTTCCTCAATATTTTCGACAAAGTAGGCAGAAAAAGGAGAAAATTCAATTTCCCCACCCACTTCATTTCTGTAAATTATTTTTGTACTTTTTGTGATTAGCAAATCGAATCCCTCCTTATGCCAGTCCTAATTTTCTTATTGTTTTCTTTGTCTCTCTTGCAACTTCAAAAGCTGTTCTTTCTTCTTTGACACCATAGAAGTTATTTGTAATATTGGCATTATTAGTGCTGTTGCCTTCGCCTTTACGGTATCTATCAGCTTCAGCTTGCGTGAGTACCATTTCCCCTTTGTGAAGAATAGAATTATAGCCATCAAAAGGGACATATGATAAACCGTTTCTATGACTACCGTCGGAATCATCGTCTGAATCGTCATTCATTTCTGATTTGCTTTTTCTCCAGAAGGTTAGCTTGTCAGTAAGCCATGATACTTTCTCATCAACCCAACTTTTGATACCTTCCCATACTTCCTTAATGCCATCCCATAAACCTGTGAAAATTGCTTTACCTGCGTTTTTGAAATCTTGAATTTTATTATTAATAGCAGTTTTAATTTCTTCAACCTTTGTGGTGATTGTTGTTTTAATGTTTTCCCAAACCTCAGAAATCTTGTTGAATAAATCCTCGCATTTTTGTTTTACGGTATCCCAGTTCATGTAGAGGGCTACCCCTGCTGCAACCAAAAGTCCAATAGCTGTAACTACCGCTCCAAATGGATTGGCAGCCATAACCGCATTTAACGCAGCTTGTACCGTAGTAGTCCCTGTGATAGCTGTTTGTACTGCTGTAAACAAAGGTAGTATAGTATTGATTACATTAAACGCAACAAACCCAGCCACCGCTCCTGCCAAGATAGGTATAATGATATTAAGGTTATCCGTTACAAAAGTAATTGCACCACCTATACCTTCCATAATCCCCTGAAAGGTTGCTTGTATCTGTGGCATATTTTCTTGTATGTAATTAGCAAACTCATTCAGCTTTGGCAACAATCTTTCACCCAATGGAATCATTAAACCTGTTTCCATCTGCCTACCAATACCTTGGAACGCATTACCTAAACTGTCATACTTAATCTCTTTGATTTTTTCCAAATTGTCTGCTGTCTTGTCAAATTCCCCATTGGTATTGGTGAGGGCTTTTACTGCATCTTCCCCCATATCTTCCCACATAGTTCCAAATAGGTTAACACCTGCAGTATTTTTTACAACTTCATCGTCACAATCATTCAATGCCTTGGTAACAGTTTGGAAAGCTTCGTTGGCACTCTCTCCACCTTGAGCAAATTTAACTTGTAACTCATCGGCATTTAATCCTAACGCTTGATAGGCTTCTATGGTTGTGTTACTGCCATCCTTGGCTCTGATACCGAATTCTTTCACAGCATCCCCAAGTTTATCTACATCAAAAACACCTGTTTTTGCACCGTTTGAGAACATATTAAACATTTCTTCGCTATCTAATCCAAGTTGCTGAAAATGTACAGAATACTCATTAATACTATCAAGCAAGTTTCCATTCTTATCTAAGCCATTTTGACTGCCTTGTGCAATGAGATTAAAAGCTTCTTCGGAAGTAATACCAAACTGCTTCATCATCATATCGGCTGCACGAGTACTTTCCTGTACTTCAAAACCAAAGGTATCACGCAAGGCAATAGCATTTTCTGTCATTGTTTCCAACTCGTCCCCTGCAAGCCCTGTTTGGTTCTTTACCTCTGCCATAGCAGTGGCAATATCCTCAAAACTTTCACCGTAATTATTGGCATAAATATTTTTTAGGGATTCTTCTAGCCCTTGCATCTCTGCATCGGTTGCCCCTGTTTGTGTTTGAAGGGTATTAAACGACTGCTTTAACTCATCAGCCTTTTGCACACACCCTACAACAGCATCAGCCGTCTTCTTAATTGCCACACCAATGGCAAATCCAGCCGCCAACTTTTTTAATGAACCAGCCAAGCCTATACTTTTTCCATCTGCATTTTCAACTTTACCGCTGAAGTTATCTAGCTGTTGGATACTATCGCCACTATCCACCTGTAATCGTGCTACTAAAGCACCCATATCAATCATTCTTTTCACCTCCAAACCGTTCCTTTAATTTATTTCTATCTGGTGTTGTTTGCTGTAAAAGCCAACATTCCTCAAGGTATTCCTTGCCTTCCTTGGATTGTTTTAAATCGTAAATAAAAGCATCTCGAAAAAGTAGCTTATAGGTATCCATCCCAAGGTTTAGACATTCGTCAAAATTCAACCCTGAATAATCGGACACCTTTTTTAATTCCCCTGTTTCAGTTGTCAAGTATTCCTTGACTTCCTCCCCTGTATCAGAGGGCATATAGGGGAGAACTATTCCCCCATTTTCAGATTTTGGTAATAGAATTCAAAATATTCTTGTAAAGTCACAAACAAAATATCGTAGTTGATTTTCTCAATATCTTCCTTTGTGATTTCAAGCAATTCTTTTTTCTTTTTAAGCTTATTTATAAAACCCTTTTTTTCGATATAAACAGGTTCACGTTTACTGAAAATACGAAACATTAAATTATATAAAAACTCTTGCGCCATTTTTTCGTCCATATCTTTATCACGTAAATCTAAGAAACTAAGTTCCATTGCTCTGGTAGGTTTATCTAATCTTAATACGCTACCATCAAGCCATTTGATTTCGTACTTCTCGTTTACCGCCTTTTGCAAATCTAACATTTACTCCACTCCTTTTCCATAGAAAAGAGGTGTACCCTAGAATAAAGTACACCCCTAAATCATTTACGCTTTAATTGTGTTATCTTCTTCATTATACAGAATCAAAGTACCTTCTTCATCTAAAGCAGTCGCTTTAAACTCTGTATTTACAACAGTTTCTTTGTCTTTGGCAAATGCAAACTCAATAGGTGCCTGATTATTACCAACAATTGTTACCCTTACATCACCATCGGCAGCATCTCTATGTAAGAAATGAATCAGATACTTCTTCCCATCAAAGTTATTAGCACCACCGATTTTAACAGTTCTTGTATGTTTAGTAGCATCCTCAGTTACTCTTGCTGTGGCACATAACTTTTTAATCGTATTACCATTTAACGTAGCAATACCAGTTTTCAGAATTGCTGTTTCTTTTTTGAGATAACTCTTACTAACTCTACCACTGTCGACTTCTGCGTCATACCATTCTACGTTGTAGCTAATAGTAGCACCGCCTTGGATTTCGGCAAGTAAATTTTCCATTTTCTCAATTTCGGCATATTCTGGAATTGTTCCTGTATATTCCATACAGAAAACATCACCACTACCAAGTAAGATTCTTTCCATTTATATCATCCTTTCCCTAATTGTCAAAATAAAATAAGCCTTAATGATGTGTTGTTTGGTTTCTTCAACATAAAGACTCCCTCCACCATTTAAGGCTACGTTTAAAATATCATTGTTTAATTGTTTGTTGCCTATTGTAACTAATAGCTGTTTTACTCTATTTAGCATACTTTCAGCCTTCCCATAATCGGGACTAATACAGTTTATCTCTAGTTTGCTTTGTGCCTTAATTCCATCACTTGAGATGATAAAATGCTTATAGCTAATACAAGTTTCAGCCTTCCCTTTGTTCATGTAGATTTTGGTATCTGATACCGTAGCACCTAAGAGGGAAGATAATTCACTATCAGCTTTTAGAATTGTTAAAATTTCATTCAGCATCATTAATCCCCCTTTATAAAGCTTGTGCTAGTTGGAAAGCTTTTAACATTTTGGGGAACATAAATGCAATCCAATCTACTATTTCTTCATTATTTGCCCAACTTTCATCATTAAGCCCACTTTCCGATAAGAAAGCATGAATTAACTCGTGACGTATGACTTGTTTAATGTAAACACCAATATCTCCTATTGCATTGCTATCGTGATTTTCCGAGACATCAACTGCACAAACTTTTGTGGTAAAATCGTGATAACCATCACAATTTTCCAATCCATAATCTTTTATTTTATTAGTTAATTTAAGAAGGTACTCCGTCCCCAAAACACTAATGTTATATTCATTTTCCATCATCAAGCACCCCCTTAAAGCAATTCAATATTTCTTGTAGGTTTTCCTGTATACTTTCCTCAAGAAATGGATTCTTTTCATGGTGGTATGGAGCGTACTCAACATTACTGCCAATGTAACAAGTGCCACCCTCTACATCATGAGTAATACTTTTTCTCAATGTGCCTGTGTCAACACCACATTTAACTTTTGCACTGTTCTCTACAATGTACCCTGCTTTATCAAGCCCTTTTTCAATGGCAGAGGGAAGTACATCTTTAATAAAATTCTCTATGTTTAAAGAAATTTCGTTCATACCCTCACCTCTTCCAAGACAAGCTGAGACAACCGCCCATTGATAAATGAGGTAATCTTATATTCATGATAGGAATTACAGATTTTATATTCCTCACCAAGTTCAAATTTATTGTAAGGTGTAACCCCTTGCCATGCTTTCACGAAATAACAGGTATCTGTACCCATTACTCTTAAATGCTGTTCATTGGTATAGACTTGAATATCTTCTAAAAATTCAATGTCGTTCTTACTGTTGCCATAATTGTCAAAGGTTTCTACAAGCTGATACAATTTATAAGTTTCATATCTCATAGAAATCTCACCTTACTTTTTAGCTTTGCTACACTGTCCAACATGACTCTTATATAATAAGGATAGAATTCATTATAGTTTTCTGTTGTGCCAGAAATTGAAATACTATTCAAACCCTCATTACCTTCTTTGGATTTATGACATTTAGCCATTTCCTGAATAATGGTAAGGTGCTTTGGATTTGATTCATCGTATGGAATATTGGTATAGGCTTCAAATACAGCTTTTGCCACTTCTAAATACTGTTCCATTTATCTCACCTCTTTATAAAAGGGGCATCCATAATGGACACCCCCTCATGTTAAACTTAGGCAACTTTCTTTGTAAGTTTAATTGCCTTTTTCTCGTTATCAAGGTAAACAATACCTGCAAACTTAGTTACAAAAGTTTCCTTTTCCAATTCGTTGTATACGTCAGTAGTAACAGTTGCATCGTTCTTGCACTCATAGACAATTGTGTCTTTAGACGCAATAATTGCTTCTTCATCACCCAATTTGTTAGAAATTACAATGCTCAAACCGTCTACAGTTTTCACCTGACCAGAGAAAATAATTTCGCCATTGTTAGCAGCCTTAACCTCTGCGGATTTCTTCAACTGAGAATACATCTTAGGAGAAACCAGTAAAAACATTCCTTCTCTTGATTCGAGGTTCAATGTTGCAAGTGCATCCTCTACAGCATCCCAGTTAAATGTTGTATATTCACTTGTCTTTGTGATGCTTCTCAATGCTGTATAGAAACTATCATTAATAAAGTTGTATGTAGTTTCTGCGTTTCCATTTGCCATCATAGTTAATACATTACTATTCTGACGCTTCATTTTGTCGGTTACATCAAAAGCCTGCTTAAAAGGTTTGATTCTAAGTTCCTGTGTTTTGTAGGAAAGCTTACCTCTCTGTGCTGAAGGTACTACTTCACCAGTATCAGCATCTACTACACCACCCTCATAGGTATATGTAATCTTTCTGATTAAGTCACCATCTTCACCCTGTAATGTAAATTTTGTGGTGAATAAATTCTTTGCATTAATCAAAGAAGTAATTGCTGTTTCAAACGCATTCTTTACTATCAGTGCTTCAAAATATCCTGCTGTTGTTGCCTGTGTTGTTGTTACATTTCCGTTAATCGTTGCCATGATTTATCATTTCCTTTCTATATAAGAGCCTATTTTTTATTTTAAAAAATCTGGATTGCTCAAAAGATAAGCAATCTTTTCATCATCATTAAGTTTCGCAAACTTTTCTTTTGTCATTCCTACCTCTAATCCAATTGTAGAAGTTTTTGGAGTATTGCTACCAATCCGCTTTTCAACCTCTGCCTTGACTGCTGCCTTAAACAGCTTGTCCAAGCTATCAATTCTTACCTGTGCTTCCTCCACATCGTCACCAATCTCAATTAAATCTGCAAAACGTGTATCCAAACCCCTAGCAGATAACACTTTAGTGATTTCAGACTTGTTTTGCATGATATTAAATTCTCTTAGTTTTTCTTCCAACTCAGTAATACGCATATCCTTTTCAGCCTGTTTTCTCTGCTGTTCATCCAAGCCAGAGAGAGAAAGTTTTTTCTCATAATCTTTCTGTTGTTTCTTCAATGCCTGTGTTACTCTTTTATCGGATTCAGATTGTAATAAAGCCATAACCTCTTCTTGAGTGTATGTCTTATTTTCTGTATTTTCAGTTTCCTGTGTTTCATCAACATTAATGTTTGTATTTTCTTCCATAATTAATTCCTCCTATAAAGTTCTGGCAATTTGCCAACCCTTAAATTATCGTATATTGTAGTTGTTTCTTTAGTGCCTAACCCCTTGAAAAAGGCAAATAAAAAAGACACTCTATAAAGTGTCATCAATCTACTACTATCAATATGGTACTTCTCGAATTTGGATGGATTGGCGGCATATGCTCTGTATCAGTCAAAGGAAATATTTTCCCATCCAATTCCATACATTCCTCACAAGTCTTTTCATCCTCATAAGCTAGAAATTGATAACTCGTATATCCTCTGTCCATTGCCTTTTGTCGGCAACTCTCATTAAATATACGTCCAGTTTCCGTTACGGTAATCCGTTTGCTACTGGAATAAGCCACATTCATTCTTTCTTGCAATTCCTTTGCTACTTTGCGTACGTCTTTACCCTGTAAAGCAGACTTAGTAACGCTATCTTCAATTTGAGTGCGTAACTTATCCATATCACTCCAAATACGTTCTGAAAAATTAGCATCTTTGTAATTTTGGTTGATTATCTGATTTGCAACCTGTTCATCCAAGAATGAGAATGTCCCCTTTAAACCTAGAAAGTTATCCATAGATTCGTATCCATTTTGAAAAGTTGCAAACAAGCCTATTTGCATATACTCTATGTTTGTTTCTCCAAGTTTTTTTAATTCCTTGGAAAGTAAGGCTTGTAAGTTGGACATTCTATTTCTCTGATACAATGCTGATTGAGATATTTCACCCTCACCAGCCATATCAAGCCATATATTAAGCAATTCACCTTTAATATTATTAAACGCCTTTCTATATAGCTTTTTAAGTGGCATAGTGACTTGCTTTTCTGATAACTTGAGAGCGTTATCCATTCTTTCAGCCCAATAGGTTTTATTGTCCATCTTCATCACTTCCACTCAAAATATCATCATCATATGAATTGATAGAGTTTTCTTTTTCCATTGCTGACAATTCACCGTCAATATCTGAAATGAAAGGGATTTGAGATAATAATGAGCGTTTACTAATATAAGGAGCCATTTTAGCCACAAAATCACCTATGCTTACTAAATCCAAGGGGATGTTGCGTAGGAATGTAATCTTTAAATCCTCAATAGTAATATTGCTACCTAAAAGATTGTGGTAATTGCATACCATCTCCCAACGGTTTAATAATGCTTTGCGGAAGTAAGTTTCCTTAGTGGCACATTTCTGTTCCAATGCAAGCATGGAAAGTTTTGCAGCGGTTGCAGTGGTATGACTCTTATTCTCTAACTCACTGATACAAGAAAACATTTTAATATCACTTGCTAATCTGTTTTTATAGTTCTCATTCTCAGTATCGTTGGAATCCTTATTCAGCCAATGAACATCTGACTGCATCCCTTGTTCCGTATCTTCAATACAAATAATTCTATTTTGTTTCATTGCAATAATAGCTTCTTCGTCAAGGTTAGTATTGCGGAAACATAAATATGAATCATTTAATTCTTCCCTGAAGTTTGCTGTGTCAGATAACGACAAATCATACCCATCAATTAAAGTATGTACCTTCTCGGCATCCCCTGTTAAATCTTCGTTGTTATAGTAGATATTAATGGGAACTTCTTTGAAGTAGTGGCTTTCCTTACCAGTGCAAACCGTACCATTAATTGACTTGCTATAATAAGTAATCTGACGGCTATCATAAACTTCAATGTTAGTTGTGGTTTCATTGGTAAGAATGTCTGTGCTATCCCAAAAACGAATACAGTAAATCAATTCCTTAGTAATATCAGTTGAATAAATAGGTATTACTGTACTAGGTTCAATTTTTTCAAACTGTACTTGTTTATCTCCATTAATAAAAAGAAGCTCTGCAGCAACCCCATAAATTGAGCAATCTTTTGCTAAACTTTGGTTGTGAGAAACTTCTTTTACTGTGTATGAAGATAAAATATTTTTCAATTCTTCGCTTTGGGTGTCGTAAGTCACAGGCTTTCCAGCAAAATAACCTGATATGAGTGTACAGATGTATTCACTCCAAGGTGTAGCTATTTTTGAATTTGGTTTCGTAATATCTTTAAATGTACGGTTCATAATGGTATCATTTTTACAATCAAAATACCGCTTATTCTTTAATAATCTCGGCTGATAACGAAACTTAAAATCTTCAATGTATTTTTCAATACGTTCTATTGTTAATACTGTGTTTTTATCTAGGTAATACAATTTCTCACCCCTTATAATTTTATGGTTAATATGTTGGCTTTTTTCTTGATAGACTGAATAGAATAACGTAGGGCATCAATCGCATGGTTAAAATCATCAATGGGGACATTAATGTATTCTCCCGTCTGCTTATTTTTCTCCCAAGTATAGTTATCCAGTTCAAGGATAGTATTTTCACATTTCTTATGGACAATAATTTTATACTCTTGCAGCTTATTGATACCATGAAGAATACTGTCCTTCCCTTTGCGACATTTACGAATTCTATCTAAGCCCATTCTCCGCAAATCGGTAATATCCTTTGGATTCGCACAATCTGCGACAATAATATTCTTATGCCATCCTTTTTCTTTGACTTCTCTTGCAATGTCAGTATTCAGCATACCTTTTTTATAAATTTCATCACAGATATATAGGGTTTTAGTCTTTTCGTCTACCAATGATAGAATAACCGTTGTCGGGTCGTTGCTGAAACCAAAGTCCATACCTGTACAAGTAATCAATTCATTATTATTCTTAATTAATTCGTTTACATCAAAATCCTGCACTTCCCAATTATTAAAAATAAGCTTGTCCGTAGTTTGAAACAAACCATTTGCAAGAATATTATATAGTCTTGGATTTCTTTCTTTAATGGGAAGTAAAACCTCATCATGGTATGTATCGGGTAGAAATTTATTGTCTCGATAGGTTGTTTTAAGAATTGTCGTATTAGCTGGTACTATTTCAGTGTCATGCCCAAAATAGGAATAACACCATGAAGCCTTACTCATTGGATTGTAAGATACTATTACCTGTAAATTTTTATACTTCTTAGAACGAATTGAACCATTCAAGGCAATAAAATCATCCTGTGAAAATAGGTTTGCTTCATCCAGATATAAGTCTGATATTCCAGAAATACCTTTAGCTTTTTCTTCATTGTCCAAACCTTTAAATATAAACTCGCTACCATTAGGTAATTTAACTGTCATATCAGAGCGGTTAATTTCTACTTTACCAATTTTTCTTATCTGCCATTCGTCCAATAACTCCATTAATTCACGCCAGATACCTTGTTTAATTGCATTTGTTGTTTTCATCATGCAAAGGATTCTGCGTTTATCTGTTAAGGATTTGTAGAGTAACTTTTGAAATATAAATTTTGTTTTCCCCGAACCTCTACCTCCATAATAGACTTCATATCTATTTGAATAGTCTGTTAAGTATGGAAAGTATACAGGGTTGAAAATATTTTTATCTAATGCTATGTTCAACTGTAGAATCATCTCCTTTTATGTTATATGTGGTTCTTGGGTTTAAAATAGGCTGTGAGATATATGTAGGGTAAAACACCCCACCCCATACTCCCTTAGAGGGGTGTCCCCCCTACCCCTTATTTACATCAATTCACACTGTTTTCATTGTGCAAATTAACAACGATATTTCATTATTTTCATAACTAAATTTCCTCTAATCTTATGTGCAATCTACACAACAAAAAGGCTTGAAATTTTTATTTCATGCCCTTATTCTTCTATATTACCATTGTGCAGATTACACTATAATTCTATACACGCTACAACCCTAGTAATATCAATCATTCTTAACACTATAAGATAACTTATTATTCGCATAACATTTCTTTTGCGAATAGATAACTTACAGTAAAGTAATAGAGTATTAAATTATTTGTATTGTTCCAAAGAATATCATTGTGATTATTACCAATCAAATTTATTCCTCATTTTCAGCGTTTTCACTACCATCAAAGAAGGAAACTACAATGTTTTCTGTGGTATTTTGAGTGACTTCCAACTTATTGTTTAAGTAAAAATTCTTCTCATCATCCTCTAGCACCATTCTAATAGCTGGCATTACATCTCTATAGCTTGCATTCTCAAGTACATCTCCTAGTCTTTTCCAAGCTTTATTTTTGAATTGTCTTCTCAATACTTTTCTTTCTTTTTCCAATTCTTCCATAAATAAATCTTGCTTATACCAATCGTAATATGTACTACAAGGTGTACCTACAGCTTCATATACTTCCTTACCTTTTTTCCCTTCATATACAATCAAATAAATAGCTTCTATCTGTTGCTTACTCAATCCAGTAGTAGGAATATATCTTCCATTTTCATCTCTATATTTTGGCATTTAATCACTTCCTTTCATACTTACTGAGAGATTTCTTTGCTTCTTTTATCATTTCTTCGGTTATTGTAGGTTCTTTTTTATTAGAATCTCTAGTAGTTTTCATGGTGTATACATAATTTCTATTCATAAATTATCACCTTTTCAATACCGGAATACTACCTTTGTTACTAACTTTCAACCCCAACACATTTGCAAAATCCCTAGTCTTAATATAAGTAATTCCATCCTTGCGAATCATATCAACCTTACATTCCTTGCCATCTACAATAATAGTACCTTGTTCTACCATTTCATCCTCCTGCTTTGGTGCTTTCCAATTAGCTGTAATCTCAAAATGTGGCTTGTCTGGTGTACTCCAAGTACCACCCCAAGTGATACCTAACCCCTTTGCAATCTCCCCACACTTATTAAAGAAAGCACTATCAGAATACTCTTGTCCTCTTACATTCTTGCAAATATCCCATGCCATTCTACCAGTATGCCTACTATTTTTTGTCCATGTAACAATATTTCCTGCCCTAGTTCTGCCTTGTTCATATAGCCAATTCTGCCGATTCTGTGGACGGTAAGTTTCAGTAATGCAAACATTCAAGCCAGCCTTTTTACACTCGTCTAGGAACAAATTACAAGCTATTTGAGCCAATGGAGATAACTCTTTAATGTCTCTGCAAGCCTTGGTTATATCACTCATTGTCATTATCTCCCTTATCATTTAATTTCTTGATTTGTGTGCCAAAATAGAAACCAATTACCACTGTAAATATGGTTAAAAACTGTTCTCCTGTTATCCTACCGACAATAGCCAAATAGGAAAATACGCCACTTAGTAGAATTGTAACAATACTTTTTACTGTCAATAAATTCTGGATTGTTACCTTTGAATTTTCACTCATGTTTTCTTACACCTACCTTAAGTTTAAAATAAATTTTCTTGCATGATACAAATAGAAATTTAAAAAATAACTCAATCAAGCTTGCCACCAGAATAAGCACAGGTGTAATAATAATTGTAAAAATAATGCTCATGCTAATTAATGTCCATAGTACAGAAAATGTTAAAAAACTCATATTCATTCCTCCTTGTGTGTACAATAAAAGGGTGTGTATAATTGACACACCCCTAAACAATGTTTACCTCTGAATTATAACTCTTCGTCAATATCCTCAATATCAAGCAGTCTAGCGTACTTAATCAACCTATGATTATTTTCTTCGCACCAATCAGAGAATTTATTGATATTTACAAGTAAGCCTGTTACCTCTCTATTATCAATAGTCTTGGTAATGCTCCGTAGGCTTAACTTATGGCTGTCTATGTATTCCTTCAAACTGTCCTTAGTGTACATCCACAGAATACCGTTGTATTCATCAATGTAACAATAGCAGTTAGCTTTGGAATTGTAGTACCAACCTTTTTTACCTCTGTCTTGATAAGTCTCAATGAACATATTCCCTGACCTGTGCATCACCGAATCAAATTTTACATCAAATCTTGCTGTCGTGCCATCCTGATACTGGACAATAAAATCAATACCACTTTCAATGCCTAGAAATCCATCTGTACCTACATTAATGCAGATAATACCTTTGTCGATACAAAAGTCATGAAACCATTTCTCGCCAATCTTGCCATGCTCTAAATCTTTGTTAAATTGCAAATTGCTCATTCTGTTAATTCACAGCTTCCTTTCATGTGTGTTAGTAGTTTATTGTTGTTTACCCTATAAGGATTGCTTAGTGGGTATTAAAATAAAATCAAAAATTATAATTACAATGGGGGTTTGGGGGAAATGTAAAGGAATAATGGAACGTAGTGACATTATGACTTTCCCCCAAGTAACAACCAAAGACAACCACTATTCAATATTCCATTTGAAATAAGAAAAGTAACACCTTTTAAATCTCTATATAGTATAATGGTACCTGTAATCTAGACAGGTTACTTCAAATTTCTTAGTGAATTCTGTTATAATAAATACATCTAAAAAAGGACGGTATTCACATGAAAAAAAGACGTAGTTTTACACCAGAATTCAAAATACAAGTTGTACTA
>NZ_JAWRKF010000002.1:0-420357 GCF_040307045.1 Anaerotignum sp. | reverse complement strand
AGTTTGAGGCAAAGAAAAAGCAGCTCCTTGGGATTTGAAGAAAATCAGCCTGTCTATGCGGAAGGGGGACATGACATGACCTACGCCTGCGAGGACTGCGGCTTTTTATTCTGCCGGGTGGGAGCGGTAAAGGAATGCCCTGCCTGCGAGAAACCCCATATTCGCCCCGCCACCGAGGAAGAAACCGGGAGGTTGGGGAAGATTTTGGAACAAGGAAAATCAAATTTACATATCAAGGAGGAACAGACAATATGAAAAAAATACTCAGTATGTTTCTGGTACTGTGCATGGTAGTGACCCTGCTGCCGGTTTCGGCAATGGCGGAGGAAGCGTCTGTTACCATTGGCACAAGCGGAGAAATTATCAGCTTTGCGCCGCTTGCAGGAACAGAAAAAACAAGAGCCCTTGGCACATCGATTCAGGATTTGGTATTGCCCGAAATACTGACCGTCACGGTACGGACAGCCGTGCCTGCCGACGAAAATCTCACACAGGATTCCGGCAGCCCGGACGAGAGTGTAACATCAGGCGACGCAGCGGTTGCGACAACAAGCTCTGCGATTGAAGCAGAGCTTGACGAGCCGGAAGATAGAGGTGAAGCGGCCGAACCCGAATGGAAAGAAACCACCATGGATATTCCGGTGACATGGGTTTCGCCCGACTATGACATGAATACCGAGGGCGAATATGTCTTTACGCCGAAGATTGAGGGCTATACGGTCCGTGCCTCGCTGCCGGAGATTACCGTGACGGTGGGCGAAATGCCGCCAATTGCGGCTGTGGTCCTTGACTCAGGCGGTGCGGCCAAGGATTCTTATGATACCGTTGAGAACGCCTTGTATCATGCCAAGACTGGAGAGACCGTTAAACTGCTGAAGGAGATAACGCTGGCCGCGCCCGCCAGCATCACCGACAAGTCGATCACATTGGACTTGAACGGCAAAAAGCTGACCTCGGCTTGGGCACAAACTCTCACCTATACCGGCACGTCGGACAAGACCCTGACCATAACGGACAGCGCTGACGGCGGTGTGGTGGAAAACACGTATGATCCAAAGGAAGGGAAAGCCCTTGTGAACAACAGCACCGGCACAGTGGAGGTACTGGGCGGCACCATCCGCTCCACCGGCGTCTACGGCTATGGAATCCATAACGCGTCCACCGGCACAATCACCGTCTCCGGCGGCAGCGTGGAGGCAACCGGGGACCAATATGTCTCTGGGCTCTATTATTTCGCCCGCGCCATCGACAATAGCGGCGGCGGCGTGGTGAATATCTCCGGCACAGCGCAGGTCACGGGGGTCACAGGCAATGGTTATGCGATCACCAGTAACAAGGCAAGCGGCGTCGTGAATATTTCCGGTGGTGTGGTAAGCAGTGAGAAGAACTTCGCGCTAGGCGGCTCGGAATTGGGGCGCATCAAGGGCCACGTGAACATCACCGGCGGTGAAATTCGCTCTGGCATTGATCTCGCCAATGGCACCACTGTTAACATTTCCGGCGGCACCCTTGCACCCGGCAAAATTTCGGTGCCTTCCTATTCTACACTGGTTATCACCGGCGGCAATATGGGCTTCAACCTTTCTGGTGGCGTAGCGGTCAATGGCCAGGTACCGCCCGTCACCGTCGTACCGTATGTCCTCACCATCCCCGGTGAAGGAAACAAGGCGGTTACCGAGCTGACCGTCACGCCGGAGCTGGACTATACCTATGGGATGAAAGACTTCAAGACCGACGACAGCGGCAATCTCACCGTCTGCCTGCCCCTGGGCAAGACCGGCGTCAGCGTGACAATTGACGGTACAACCTACTCCGGCGAAACTGTGCGTGTCAGTGAGGAATATTCTAATTGGGGCTATACCGCGACGCTGACACCGCCTGCGCCAAGCTACACCATTACAGCCAATCCGACCACCAAGGATTTCGAACCGCTGACAATCGGCTATATTGCCCCGGCAGCGCAGACCATCACCATCACAAACACCGGAAACTCCAGCGTGACGCTGACCCAGCCGACCAGCACCAACTACACGATAGGCGCACTCAGGACCACAACACTGGCGGCAAACGGCACGGCTACCTTTATTATTACGCCGAAAACCGGTCTTGCGGTGGGCAATTACAATGAAACCCTGACTGTAAGCACCGACCATAGCACCGACGCTACGGTAGAACTGAGCTTCTCTGTAACGGCGGTTCCGAACTACACCGTCACCTTTAACGCAAACGGCGGCACGGTCAGTGAAGCTTCACGCTCGGTTGCACCCGGCACGGCGGCAGGAACGCTCCCGACACCGACACGTTCCGGCAGGTACAGCTTTAACGGCTGGTATACGGCGGCAAGCGGTGGAACTCAAATCTCCGCAGGCACAACCGTCAATGCAAATGTGACCTACTATGCTCATTGGACTTACACCGGCGGCGGTGGCTCTGGAGGTGTTGGAGGAAGCTCATCAAACAACAACGGCAGTCCTGTCATCGTCACCCCACCCGCACCGGATAAGCCAAATTCACCTACTCAGGGGGAAATCAAGGTTCCCGGCACAGTGGACGGCAAGGGCAATGTCACGGTGAATATCACTGCCAAAACTGTAATGGACGCCTTTGACAAGGCATTGGATGAGGTCAAGAAAAACGGCACGGAGAAAAATGGCATTACGGTGGTTCTCCGTGTGGATACTGGCAACAAAACCGGCTCCAATGTTACGGTCAATCTTCCAAAGGCCGTGCAGGATACCATCATTGCAAAGAAAATCGTCAACACCATTGTGGTGGTGGACAACCCCAACATCAGAATTGGCATGGATTTGGCTACCGTGCAGGAAATCAACAAACAGGCAAAATCGGATGTCAACATCACCGCCACCCGTACGGACAGCGGTAAGCTGACGACCGAGGCGAAAAAGGTGATTGGCAGCCGGCCAGTATTTGACCTCAAGGTGAACTACGGCAACGGTAAGGCGATCAGCAGCTTCGGCGCAGGCAGCGTATCAGTAACTATTCCATATACCCTCGGCGCAAATGAAAGGGCGGGGAATGTACAGGCTGTCTATGTGGACAGCAAGGGCACGGTGCATTGGCTGATAAACTCGGCCTATGACAGTGTGGAACAGGTACTGCGTTTCAGCACCGATCATTTTTCCACCTACGGCATCGGATATAAACAAACGGGCACCGCATTTACTGACATTGCAGGCCATTGGGCAAAGGAAGATATTGAGTTTGTGGCAAGCCGTGGACTGTTCAGCGGCACTTCCGCTACGACCTTCAGCCCGAACACCGCCATGACAAGAGGAATGTTCGTCACGGCGCTGGGGAGGCTTGCAAACGCCGATGTGAGCGGCTACGCAAAGAGCAGCTTCAGCGATGTGAAAGACGACGCCTACTATATGGGCTACATTGAGTGGGCAAGCAAAAACAGCATTGTAAACGGGGTAGGCAACGGAAAGTTTGCCCCGGATGAGTCTATAACCCGTGAGCAGATGGCGGTCATTATGAGCAACTATGCCAAGACCATCGGTTATACTCTGCCCAAGGTTCATATCGAAAATATCTTTACAGATAACGCTAAAATCAGTACCTACGCCAAGGAAGCCGTGAAGCAGACGCAAATGGCAGGCGTGATCAGCGGCAAAAACGGCAATCTCTTTGACCCACAGGGTACAGCCACAAGAGCCGAGGTGTCCGCTGTATTACGCCGTTTTGTGGAGCTGGCGATTTCCAGCGACACGGCCAAAGCTGGACAATGAACGATTCCGGAAAATGGATGTACTACGAAAACGGCAAGCCCCTTACCGGCAAGCAGGACATCGACGGAGCCACCTATACTTTTGACCAGTACGGCGTGACCGCGGATGTGCCGAAAAATCTGCGGTACACCACCTACACCGTGCAAAAGGGCGACAGCTTCTGGCGCATAGCCTATAAGTTGGGCTGCACCATGAGTGAACTGGAGCGATTGAATAACAAAAGCCGGTTCTCAATTATCCACCCCAGCGATGTACTCCGGGTGCCAGAGAAGTAAAAATATGGTTCCCTTTCAAAACGTTAAGCTTAATGGGCAGAGGATGGGCGAAGATGGGAAAGCAAGGGAGGAAACCGACATCGGTTTCCTCCCTTGCTTTTCCGTATTCAGTTTGCGTTTCTTAATTTGTCCCTGTGACACAGTCGCTTTTATGCACCATGGTCTTTTTTATGCTTTAATTATGCAGAATCTAAACTGCTGTATAAGAATTAAATCTAACGACATTTAAAAGGGCTGGATGTTAAAAAAAGTACATAGAAGCCTAGAAGAAGTGTTTTGAGGGGCATTATATTTGAAAAGGGCCTCACAGAGACAATATTTGTTTTCTGTTTTATTTTTAAAGCACAGGATCTAATGTAATTTCTTTTACTGGCATAGGTCGAAAAATGTCGGGGGGGGGGAACAGATGGGTAGTAACGGGAGAAAAAGTCGAATAAAAGATATGGGGATTAAAATAGCACTGTTTTGGCAAATACAAAACAATCAATAATTGTTAAATATAGTAAATAAATGTGCCGCATCACAAGAGATAAACCTATCTAGACGAAAAAAATAATATATATTATTAAAAAAGTGGGAGATTTTTTTTCACTAATTTTCATTGTCGATTTTTAGGGAAAAAGCTGATAGAAATAAAAAAAATTCATTGACAACCGATTATCATTCTTGAATTGACTTAATTTTCTGCAAAAACACTGATATTTAATAGGAGTAAATATAATTTTGCAGAATTAAAAACAGTCCTCTAAGGGGATACTTTTGTCTATTCAAAACCATAGAAAAAAATGAATAAAATAATTTTATTGTTGACTATACATTAAGTGGATACGTTATATTAAAAGTGAATTATAGAATATCACCAAAAAAGTTTAAACAATTATGATTTATTTATTGAGTTTTGTTACTAAAAAGGAAAATCATGGTTGTCCGCGGATGAGTTAATGGTGAAATTCTATAAAAACAAGCCGAAATTTAGGTTTGTTTATGATGAGCGAGGGTGGAGAATACTATCCCTAATCTGATTACCTTCGGTTCATTAAAAAGTAATAGAAAACTATAAACTTTGAGGGTTTGGCAGGATTCTCAGGTTGTTGAAGCTTGGATTTTAAACTCCAAGAGGTTTTCACAAACAGCAATTATAAGTGATGTTATTTTATGAGGTAGTAAGAAATTATTGAATCTAGGGAGGTAAAACTTATGTCTGGAAACCAACAACAGCAAGAAGGTGCTTTTAAGAAGGACTTACGTAAGATTGATATCTGGTCACTGGCTTTAGGTGCAATTATTGGATGGGGCTGTTTCGTAATGCCGGGAACATCCTTCCTGCCAAAGGCAGGGCCTATAGGCTCTATTATAGGGTTGATGCTGGGTGCAGTTATTATGTGTATTATCTGTATTAGCTATGGTTACATGATTCGAAAATTTCCTCTTTCCGGCGGTGAATTCGTTTACGCCGACACAGCTTTTGGTAAAAAACACGCTTTTATTTGTGGATGGTTCATTGTGTTGGCATACTGGTCACTGATTCCTTTGAACTCAACTGCATTGGCAATGATTTCTCGTTATATCTTACCAGGTTCTCCTCTGCAGATTGGGTATCTATATACTATTGCAGGGTGGGATGTATACCTTGGTGAAATTGCTTTGGCTTATGCATTTATCATTGGATTAGGTTTCGTAAATATGCGTGGTATCAAGAGTGCAGGCTGGTTCCAGACTCTGGTTGCAGTTGCTTTGTTTGCATCTGTCATGTTTGCATTGATTGGTGTATTGTTATCAAAACCTGACTTCAACAACTTGAAACCTTTCTTCGCGGAAGGAAAATCCAAGTTCTCGGGGGTTCTGGCCGTATTAGCCTTTTGCCCTTATTGCTTCGTAGGCTTTGACTGTATCCCTCAGGCAGCTGAAGAATACAGTTTCTCCCATAAGGCAGCGTTAGGATTAATGGTTGGTGCTATTTTGGTTGGTGGTATCATCTATTCCACAGTTGTATTTATTACAGCAGTTGTTGATCCATGGGGACCTATGCTGGCTTCTAACCCTGACTGGGCAACAGGCGAAATGGTTATGAAATCCATCGGTTATATTGGTGTAATCTTTATTGGTATTGCAATGCTCTGTGCGGTAGTAGCTAGTATGAACGGTTTTTATATTGCTTCCAGCCGTTTACTCTACTCCATGGCTTATGCGGATGCATTACCAGAGAAATTCGCTCACTTGACACCTCAGGGCACACCTAAGAATGGTATCCTCTTTATGATGATTCTGGCTTTAGTTGCTCCTTGGTTTGGTCGTCAGGTATTGGGTTGGATTGTAGATATGACTTGTGTTGGTGCAGCAATGGGCTTCACATATACATGTGCAGCGGCTACTAAGGTTGCCAAAAGAGATGGTGATACAGCACAGGTTTGGTTGAGTGCATTAGGTGTTGCAGTTTCTTCCATATTCTTGATTATCACATTCGTGCCTGGTATGCCTGGATTCTTGTCTACTCCTTCTTTCATCATTTTAGGTATTTGGACAGTATTGGGTATTATCTTCTTCATGAAAATTAAAAATCGCTACATCTATGGTCAGTGGAAAGGTGTTACAGTTGAAGAAATTCTTTACACAAAGATGAAGCAAGATGGAAAGGCATAATGACTTCAAAAGTGATTTAATACATAAATAGAATTAAGTAATTTTTAAAAACGCCATCCTCTTTTGGATGGCGTTTCTTTTGTATTTTAGGTTGTTCCATCTTAATATAAATGGTGAAAGACAGGATAAATTTATTTGTGATTTAGAATATGGGAATAAGAGGAAAAAAATTTAGCAGATAAGAAAAGGAGAAAGTCAGTAAGTGACAAGAAATAAAATGAATAGGACATTAAGAACAAGCAAGTTTTAGGCCAATGGTAGCAGACGATAAGGGAAAATAATGAAAGTCAATTGAGAAAGGTGATAGCTATAATTATTGTTTTTATTCTAAAAGGAAAGAGTATTTTGTATTATTTTGACATGGGATGTGCTCTGAAACAAAAAAAAGGGGCTCCAGCACAAAATAATTTGTAGTTTTATAAATCTTTGGGAGATTTAATATTACCAGAAGAGGATTTCTTTTTTTGGAGAAAAGTACAAAAGGGAAAATGGGAAAATGGGTAGTAGAATCTAAATGATTTGTTTTTGACATTGGAAACTTCAAAAAGTTTAAATTTTTACAAAAATGAGACGATTTTTGGAGAATGAAAATCAGTCCCCTTGGGGGGATACTTTTTCGTTGAAAAAACGAAGGGGAAATATTTGATCAATTAATTTTATATTGACTATACCACAAGGGGATGCACTACATTAAAATAATATTATAGAATATCGCTAAAAATATAAAATAAATATATTTATATTTGTTTATATTTATTAAATTTGGTATTTCAATGTATAACCGCGGATACATTATAGTGAAATTCTATAAAAATGGGCCTGTAGCTAATTTTTGTTCTAAATGGACAAGGCACGATTATATTCCCAATTTCCTATACCTTTGCCTCATTTATGTACAAAACCTTGAAAATTTGGCAGGGTTCTCAAGGTGGTGCAAAAAGGACTCCATATTTAAAAAGTTACCACAAGTGCAATTATGAGTAATGTAATTTTAAGAGTAGCTAGAAAATTTTAAATCTAGGAGGAAAACTTATGTCTGGAAACCAACAACAACAGGAAGGTGCTTTTAAGAAGGACTTACGTAAGATTGACATTTGGTCATTGGCTTTAGGCGCAATAATTGGGTGGGGTTGTTTCGTTATGCCGGGAACATCTTTTTTGCCTAAGGCTGGGCCAATTGGCTCCATCATTGGATTGATGCTTGGCGCAGTCATTATGTGTATTATTTGTATTAGCTACGGTTATATGATTCGCAAATTTCCGCTTTCTGGTGGTGAGTTCGTTTATGCTGATACAGCGTTTGGTAAAAAACATGCTTTTATTTGTGGATGGTTCATTGTTTTGGCATACTGGTCGCTAATTCCTTTAAACTCTACTGCATTGGCAATGATTTCTCGCTATATCTTACCAGGTTCCCCACTGCAATTTGGGTATTTATACACCATTGCAGGGTGGGATGTATACCTTGGTGAAATTGCTTTGGCTTACGCATTTATTATCGGATTGGGTGTTGTAAATATGCGTGGTATCAAGAGTGCTGGCTGGTTCCAGACTCTCGTTGCAGTTGCTTTGTTTGCATCCGTCATGTTTGCATTAATTGGTGTATTGTTATCAAAACCTGACTTCAACAACCTGAAACCTTTCTTCTTGGAAGGACAATCCAAGTTCTCAGGTGTATTGGCAGTATTGGCATTTTGTCCTTATTGCTTTGTTGGGTTTGATTGCATCCCCCAGGCCGCAGAGGAATATAGTTTTTCCCATAAAGCAGCGTTGGGATTGATGGTTGCCGCTATTTTGGTCGGGGGTATTATTTATTCTTCTGTTGTTTTTATCACAGCCGTTGTTGATCCATGGGGACCTATGCTGGCGTCTAACCCTGACTGGGCAACAGGAGAAATGGTCATGAAATCAATTGGTTATATTGGTGTTGTATTCATTGGTATTGCAATGTTATGTGCGGTAGTGGCTAGCATTAACGGTTTTTATATTGCGTCTAGTCGTTTGTTGTACTCCATGGCTTATGCAGATGCTTTGCCCTCTAAATTCGCTCACTTAAGCCCACAGGGTACACCTAAAGTTGCCATTGCGTTTATGATGGTACTGGCATTGATTGCACCTTGGTTTGGGCGTCAGGTTTTGGTTTGGATTGTTGATATGACATGTGTTGGTGCAGCAATGGGTTTTACATACACATGCGCATCAGCAACAAAAGTTGCAAAGCGGGATGGAGATAAAGTTCAGATGTGGATTAGCGCACTAGGCATAGCAGTTTCTTCCATATTCTTGTTTATTACATTTGTACCTGGAATGCCGGGGTTCTTGTCCGTTCCTTCGTTTATCATTTTAGGGATCTGGGCTGTGTTAGGTATTATTTTTTTCTTTACCATTAAGAATCGTTATATCTATGGTCAATGGAAAGGCATCTCTGTAGAAGAAATACTGTATACAAAAATGAAGCAAGATGGAAAATTTTAAGTTTTATTTTTTTAGGAGTGCCCCTAAACTATATTGATTTTTTAATAAGGCGCCATCCAACATGGGATGGCGCTTTTTCTTATAAACAAATTGTTGTCTGCAGGTACTTTTGCTGAATTCAGTAGGAAAGTAATAGATCTAACACCATTTCTTCTGGAACAGAGGAAGGCGCGGTGCAAAGATAAACAACAGTGCCATCTCTCCATAAAATTGTATTTGCAGTTTTCAGGCTATAATATGTAATACCATGAAAGGTATTTTCCTCAAAGGATTGATTTTGTTCTTTTTGTGTTTGTGTAAATAGGTAGTTGAAAATTGGTTTGGCAAAAAAATCCGACTTCATTTCTGTACGGTTGGTGAAAACAGAAAGATCTTCATATTCTTCTGCATAAAGAAGATTATCTCCTAATATGGATTTATTTTCTTTGATTGCGTTTTTCACACTAGGCACAGATACAAAATCACTGAGGTGAGCTACAGGTAAAAGTTCAACTTCTGTAAGTAATTCTTCAGCGCGGATTTTTTTATTTTCACTGCTTTTTTCTTGTAGGCGATGTACTGACAAAGGGATAAGGATAAAGAGTATTAAGCTCATTACGCAAATCACAGGAATCAGGCGTTTGTTACTTTCTTGAGCAGATTTTGTTTTCTTTGAAACAATGATTAAAATAATCGATCCTATTACAACAACAAGAATAGGCAATAGCAAGTAATTCATCATGGAACTTTCATGTCTAGCTTGTAAAAACAAGGCTAAGATTAAAAATATGAATATCATTACATCATGAACGATGTATCTGATACAGCCTTGCCTTGGATCAGACTGTTTTTTTGTAGCCAGTAGGAAAATAATATTCATAACGTGATACAGAATCAAGAATAAAACCAAGCCTGTTAGTACGATATAGATATCTGTCAAAAGAATGCTATATAAGATGGCGGGAGTACTGATTGATTTTATAAGAATGATTGAAAGAATGATAGCTAAAATTACGGATCCGATATACGATGTTTTTATGACATTTTCACGCAAATCTTCGTCTAAATCGGGCATCTGGGGATTCGGATTATCACTGCAAAAAACGTAGCACCCTTTACTTTTACCAATGGCATACCAACCGTTCTCCATATATTCATTCAAACGAAATTTAGGAAAGCGTCTAAAGTTAGATGGGGAGGAAACGGCGTAGGGATCTACAGTATAATGTAGGTCTTTATTATCTGTCCGCTCGAAGCCGGCTAATGTTCCTTTACACCAACGTAGACGCCAACCTTGTTCAAGCATTTTATTTAAGTATTGTTCCATTTGACGAAAATCTTCAGGTCGGAAAGAAAATATTTTAATGCAAGCTTGTTTCATAGAATCATCCTTTCTAAAACTCCCAATTGTTACTTTGGATTTTCAACCAAGGTATACCTTCAGATTTATAAAGACATACCTTGATAGAAAAGTGGGGTAGCGGTAAATCTACCGCCACCCAAAAGAAATTTATTATCGTTTTGCTAGGCAAAGCTAATTTCTATGGAATTCAGAAACTATTTCTTTTTACTTTTATACATTACATAACCAATTCCGAAGCTAAGTAAAATTGCACTGGGGAATTTTACAATACTAGGCAGAGGTGCAATTTGAAGAATTACGCAAAGAACTAAGATTAAAGGTACAAAGACTTTGTTCTTTTTAAAATATTGTGCAACAACGCCACCTAAGATTGCAGGTAGAGTATAGTCGAATGCGCTAACAATAAAGGGTGGCAATACATTTAGAATGGCTACACCGGTGAGTGCGGCAAGGGTAACGAAAGCCAAGTTAACAAAAACAGACATACCAATTGCAATAGTTCCAACTAATTCGCCTTTTTTTGTGCCAGCTTCACAACCGGTTGCTGACTGTGCGGAGAGCATAGCTGGGAGACGAACAGAGGGGATATTACCTGCTAAATAACCAATATAAATACCGGAAAGACCCATTACTGGATAAAAACCCAATGGCTCAACAAAATAAATAATTAAATAGGATGATACAATAATTGCCCAGCCTTGTCCAATCATACTCCAAGATGGCTTATACCCTAAAGCTAACCATAAATATAAGGCTGGTATAAAGGTTAACAAGGCTGCAATTAAGGTGGTTAATCGACCACGCTTAATCATTTTAACAGTATATTCTTCATGAAACCGCTTATCAATATCAACATTACTCATAGTATTAACCTCCTATCTGAACAATAAACTGTGCAATAAAAATTGCTGCCAACATAGCAAGACCGAGGTTGTATTCTTTCAATTTTGGATATTTTTCAGAGATATGTACCAATATTGTCATAATAACAAAACCTGCGATTGCTGCGATAAACTTGCCAGTGCCGCCAACCATCTGTCCAGCTAGGAACATAGCAACACAACCGATCATTACACAAAGGCCTACAGCGTCAAACATATGTGCATCATGGCGTTCTACTGCCATTTTTACTTTTTCCATTCTATGGGCAAACAAAAGGTTAACAATGAAGAAGCCCCATGTGTTCAATGTAATTACCCAAACACCACAGGAGAAAGCAGTAATACCATAATCTGGGCCGCCCAAATCCACACCCATTGCTGTTGCAGCTGCGGTTGCACCCAACATTTCAGTTGTGATAGTGCCGATAATAGAAAGTCTTAACCAAGCGAAGGGTCCACCTAAAATACTCATCAAAGCAATCATAACAGTGAACATGGAAAGCCCTGGTCCGATAGAACAAATTGCACCAGCACGCATAGCCTCCCTTGTGTCTTGTTTTGTAAGACCTACAATGGGGCCTGCTTTAATTGCATCTTGAATAAAAATATAAGCTTGAATACAAACCATAATAACAGTGGGGATTACCATAGCCCACATCATTGGGGAATTGGCAACTTCAAGATAGGCCTTGTTTGTCATTGTATCAGCCGTTAATAAAAATGAATTCATAATACGCTCCTTTCAAATGATAAAGGCTATTTCATATGCCTTGGTATAAGTGGTTCTCGGTGGGGTATGGATTAAGTCCCACCGAGGGTATGTCTTTCAAATTTGAAGTTCATTGGTTGATTAGTCTTCTGCTTTATCAGCTTTTAAAACTGCATTTAACATAACGCTTACACCATTTGTACATTGTTCAGTAGTAGAGTACTCTACCTCTGTATGAGAAAGGCCATCTTTCGATACAACAAAAATCATTGTAGTAGGGATCATATATGAGATATATTGTGCGTCGTGACCAGCACCCGAATTAATATCCATGTGAGGAATATCAGATTCTTCTACGGCTTCTCTAACATAGCCGATCAACTCTTTATCAAAGTAAACGGTATCCCGATTCCAGCCAAGAACGACTTCACACTGACATCCTTGCCACTGTCTTGTTTCCAAGGATGCCAGTATTTCACGAACCTGATTGAGAACTGCTGGATCTTCGTGTCTTACGTCAATGGAGAAATCGAAAAAGTCGGGAATAACAGTGTTCACACAAGGGTGAATCACAACTTCACCAGTTGTGTAAACTAAGTCTTCATGCCCTAATTTGTCAATTTCTTCATGGAGATAGCAAAGTGCCTCGGATGCTGCATGGAATGCATCTTTTCTTTTTTTCATAGGGAATGTGCCAGCATGGGCTGCTTGTCCATAGAACTTAACTCTATAAAGCATTTGACCCAGTACACAGGTAACAACACCAACATCTTTACCCGCATCTTCCAAAATAGGACCTTGTTCAATATGAAGTTCAAACATCGCCTTGTATTGATCAGGATTGATTCTGTTTGCTTTTTCCCCCTTGTATTTGAAGGTGGACAATTTTTTGCCAAAAGTCATTTCTGGGTCTAAGATGGACTTAGATGCCATCATTTTGTTGAATTCGAAATTATCTCTAAATCTTTCTGGCATATAATCATAGCAAACTGTACCAGAGCTCATCATACAGGGAGGGAACTCGGAGCCTTCTTCGTTTGTCCAAATCATTGCTGTTAATGGATGCTTATGGGGGATTTTTTCTGCAACTACTGTTTCCAATACTTCCATAGCGCCAATAACGCCTAAAATACCATCATAATTTCCGCCATTTTTAACAGAGTCGCAGTGAGAACCCATTACAATTCTTTTTGCGTTTGGATCAGAACCAGGAATAGTAGCATACATATTAGCCAAATCATCAGTTTCAATAGTAGCGCCAATGGCTGTCATTCTTCTTACAAATTCGTCTCTTGCCTGAATAGCCTCAGGGGAGAGGGAATATCTTGTGATACCACCATGACCTGCATCGCCAAATTTTGCAAATGTTGTAATTTTGTCTTCCATTCTTTTCACGTCGCAAAGATACATTTAAAACATCTCCTTCTTAATTTGTTTCCAATTCATTTGATACGGGTAACAATGTTGAATAGTATAAAATTATTTATCGCGATGATAAATAATACAGCATATTTTGTACCAAATAGTGAATTTTCGTCTAAAATCTGTAAAAAAAATTAAAATATGATGAAAAAAAGGAAAAAAATAAGGAAAAAATCATTTGAATGCATAAATTATAAATTTATTATTGATAAAAATGTTCTTAATTGTAAATAATTAAGGTTTTTTACTAAAAAATGATAATTATTGTAGAAAGTTGTAGAAATAGTTAGGGAAGAATCGAAAGAAGCGAGACATTTTCATGTAAAAACGCATTTTTGAAATAGAAGGGCTATATTGATTTTAGTAAAATAACTGATACTTTGGGGATTTGTTCTTAAAAAAGTGCATTTGCAAGGATGGATGCGTTTTCGCATACCCCTTGCAAATGCGCAAGATTACATATTTAAAAACATAAAATTTGGTATTAATCACTGCTAATATGATAGCGGTTTAGTTTTCTTGAAATAGTAGATTGGTCTGTTTGAAGAGCCTCTGCCATTTTTGCCCCACTTTTATATTTTTTCTGGAACTGACCAAGTACCCACTTTTCATATTCTCCAACCAAATCTTTTAAACATTTTCCGTTCTCAATATCAGTAAAAAGCGTATCATTTGGAAGACTCTCATGAAAAATGGGTCTTAAATGCCCTGCAGCCAACTGTGCATCAGCCAATGTGATGATAACACCTGAGCTCATGACCACGGTTCTTTCCACTATATTTTGCAATTCTCGCACATTTCCCGGATAATTACAGGAGGTTAAATAGTGCAAAGCCTCTTTCTGATAAGTTTTTGTTGTATTATGTTTTGCATTTGAGATTGTGAGAAAATGATTGATCAATAGCACAATATCTTCTCGCCGTTCTTCTAGGCCAGGCACCTTCAATTCAATTACATTCAATCGATAATATAAATCCTCTCGAAAAGTCTTTTCATGAATCATTCCTTTTAAATCTGCGTTTGTGGAGGTGATAAGACGAAAATCGACGTCGATATCTCTATTTCCCCCAATATGCCTAAGCTTGTGATTTTGCAAAACCCTCAGGAGCTTTGATTGCAAATTCAAAGGTAACTCTCCTATTTCGTCTAGTAGGAGAGTGCCAGTATGGGCGGTTTCGATAAGGCCTTTTTTCCCCTTGGGATTGCCTCCAGTGAAGGCACCAGGTTCATAACCAAATAATTCACTTTCTAAAAGCTGTTCTGGGATGGCGGCACAATTGATTTTTACAAAAGGAGCATTGCTTCGAGAACTATGGGCGTGTAACAGATTTGCAATCATCTCCTTACCTGCGCCGGAAGGGCCGGTGATTAAAACTGAAACATCATGTTCTGCAACTTTTGCTGCGGCTTCTACTACATTTTGCATTACCGTGCTTTGGTAGACCAATTCCCCAGAGCGATTCAATTTTTTGCGTAGGAGTTCATTATTCGTCATCAATTCCTGATTGTGATTATACGCATCATGAAGTTGATTTCTTAATTCAACGAGGTCAGATACTTCTATCAAGTAGTTAATAACATATTTGATGGTACCGCTACTGTCTGTAACTGGAATGGCTGTTACTTGAAAGAAACGATTTTTGTGAGATGAGATTTGGCTCATATGTGTAGGTTGCTTTGTGTTCAGGGTGATTAGGGTGGCTGACTCTGAAATTAAGCCATCATCGGTTATTTCTTTCATGGTACGACCTATATAAAGTTCCGGTGGATGACCAGTAATTTTATAATGGGTTTTATTTAAAAAGAGAACTCTGCCTTCTCCATTTGTAATGTTAACCCCCATGAAAGGGTTTTGTACTAGCTCATCCAAAAGAATACTACGTAAATCCTGGGGAAGGGATTCCAGCAAATTTTTTTCCATATAAAGCACCTCACTCTCTATTGTAATCAGTCAATATAAAAAAATAGTATGCTATTTTGCATAGCAAAATCAATGAGGATTGTTCATAAATTAATACTTTGTTAAAAAATACAAAAAAATCAGCTAAAATATTTATTATCATTAAACTTAAACACAAAAAATCAAGAATATTTTTTTTGTATATAATGACAACTTGAAAATAAGAAAAAAATATATTTTTTATTTATAATAGTTCTAAAATGAAAAGTTGTCGGTTTTATTAAAATTTTAATGCATATAAGGAGGGCTTGATAGAAAAAATTTACTAAATTGAATTTTTTATATTAGAAAAATCTGTTCAAATAAAAAAAATTTTTTTATTCTAAAAAAAATATAAAATTTTTTTTTATTATCAAAAAGAAAATAAATATTTTTTATAAATAGAAATGGTTCTGTTTAGTCGCCACTATTTACATAATAAAAAAATGGGAGAGTTTTTGTTAATAGGGAAAATCTCTTATATTTAGGAAATAAGGGATATTTAAAATGGCACGCAGGATTAAAATCTGCGTGCCATTGACATAATTATTTTTTATTCCATAGCTACTTCATTTGAAGTTTCAATGCTACTTCTTGTTTGCTCTATAATGCTTTTCATAGTATCCTTGCTAAGGGCACTAGACACATAACCATAAATCGAGCCGTTTTCATCAATCATAAATGTTGTAGGGAAAGCACTGATGCCATATTGCTGGAACATAAAACCAGATTCATCCATCACAACGGGGAAAGTATATTGATTATCTTGAAGGAACGAAATGATTCCTTCTTTGGTTGTTTCTCTGCCTAGATTGGGTGCGGCTATTCCAAGGATAATGACATCCTCTTCATTAAGCCCGTATTCTTCATAGATTTCTTGAATATGGGGCATTTCCCCTCGACAGGGAGGGCACCAAGTAGCCCAGAAATTCAGAAAAATGGTTTTGCCTTTGTATTTGGAAAGGGCATGAGGATTACCAAACTGATCAACCAATTCAAAATCAGGTGCAGGAATAGGAACAGGTTCTTTTGGGGTATCCTCGGGCGGTGTTTCAGGTGTAGTATTTTCTTCAGCAACGTTTGTGTTGTTGCCTGATAAATAACTGGTAAAGCCATTCATAAAACCTGTAAACGTCATAACACCCATGATAATCATCAATAGGGCACCAATTTTTACGGTATAACGTACTACGGATTGATGCTGTTTGAAAAAGCCTAATACGCTTTGGGTGAAAAGTCCAACTGCTAAAAAAGGTAGAATAAAACCAATGGTATAAACCCCAATCAGGGCAAAGCCAGCAGTGGAAGAACCTGCGGAGCTTGCCATAAGTAAAACACTACCTAATACGGGACCAACGCATGGGGTCCATGCAAAGCTAAAGGTAAAGCCTAAAAGCAGGGCAGGTAACGGCCCCATTGTCCATTTATTTAAATGGAAGGGTAGGCGATGCTCCTTTTCAAATGCGTCAGAACGGCCAAATGCACCAATTTGATAAAGACCAAAAAAGGCCATGATAATACCACTGATTTTTGCAAACAGGATGCGATTGGCATTGAAGAATTGACCTAAAGATGTAAACCCAAAGCCTAAGGCGAAGAAGGTAAAGCTAATACCTACAACAAAGAAAATGGTATTGACCATTACCTGTTTTCTGGGGTATTGAATACTTCCATCAGGAGCAACCGTTTTGGCGCCACCGGCTAAATAACTGATATAAAGTGGTACCAAAGGCAGGATACAAGGGGAGAAGAAGCTAATTAACCCTTGGAAAAAAACAGTCAGAATGGGGACGCTGGTTTCTAAAGAAAAACCCATAAGTACGCTCCTTTCATATTTTAATAGTAGGAATTAACTATACCCTAATTTGTAATTAATGTAAAGTGATTAAATCACTTTATAGTATGACTTAGATGAAAGGGAATATGCAAAATAAGGTTTTTGTTTTGGTCCTTAGGGTTAATAGAGGAAAAAAGAGATATCCGCATTCTTGCAGATACCTCTTTTTTATGAAACATTATCTGTTTTAAACGGTTTAAACCCTAGAAACACCTAAAGTTACAATTTCGCCATTGATATTCCATTCTTTGGAATGTTCTCCGCCTTCTTTTGCAACAACTTCTTCTGCTAAAACATCAGTAGAAATATCATTGTTATTTAAGATTGCGGCGATTTTCTGATTTCCACTATGGAATACACGGATGCGGTCTGTTACGTTAAAATCTGCTTCCTTACGCATTGTTTGAACTTTACTTACGATTTCACGGACAAAACCTTCTTCAACCAGTTCTGGTGTTAAGTTTGTATCCAAAACAACAGTCAGGTTATTGTTACCACTGGCAACGAAACCGTCCTTTTCGGAGGTATCAACCAAAACATCATCCATTTCCAGAACCACTTCTTCTCCATCAATGGTGAGGGTTGCTTTGCCATCCCTACGCAGTGTAGCCATAAAGGATGCACCATCAACCTCTTTTAAAGCGGCGCCAATGGCAGGTACCAGTTTGCCATATTTTTTGCCCAGTGTTCTCAACTGAGGTTTAAAAGAATAAGCAGTAAATTCTTCTACATTATCAGTAAAGGTTAAAGCTTTTACATTCAATTCTTCAGTGATGATGTTGCGGTAGAGCTCAGGCAATTCTTTTTCTGCTTTTACATACATCATTGCCAAAGGCTGACGGTTTTTCATGTTTGCTGCATTTCTTGCGGCACGTCCTTCCACTACAACTTTTAATACAAAGTCCATGTTTGCTTCTAATTCAGCATCTACCCAATCAGCGTGATATTCTGGCCAATTGCAAAGGTGAACGCTTTCGGGAGCAGATGAATCAACTTTTTTAACTAGGTTTCCATAGATTTCTTCTGTGATGAAAGGTGTGAAGGGAGCAGAAAGTTTGCACATAGTCTCCAGTACGGTATAAAGAGTCATATATGCATTGATTTTATCCTGTTCCATACCTTCAGCCCAGAAACGTTCACGGCTTCTTCTTACATACCAGTTGGAAAGATCGTCTACGAATTCTGCCATTGCTCTTGCTGGCTCTGTCAGTTTATAGCCATCTAAGCATTCATCAACAAATTTGTTTAATGTTTGCAATTTAGATAAGATCCACTTATCCATAGGAGGCAGTTTGTCATATTCCAGTTTATAGTTGGTAGGGTTAAACTGGTCGATATTTGCATAGAGAACATAGAATGCATAGGTATTCCAAAGAGTACCCATAAATTTTCTCTGCAATTCGCTTACTGCTTCATCATAGTAACGGCTAGGTAACCAAGGGGCACTGTTTGCGTAGAAGTACCAACGAACGGCATCGGCACCCTGCTTATCTAATGCTTCCCAAGGGTTCACTACATTGCCTTTGTGTTTACTCATTTTCTGACCGTTTTTATCCTGTACATGGCCAAGAACGATACAATTTTTGAAAGGCGCACAGTCAAAAAGCAGTGTGCTTACAGCCAACAAAGTATAGAACCAACCGCGAGTCTGGTCAACGGCCTCACTGATAAAATCAGCTGGGAAGTTTTCTTCAAAAACATCCTTATTTTCAAATGGATAATGCCACTGAGCAAAAGGCATTGCTCCACTATCAAACCAACAGTCAATAACTTCGGAAACACGAGTCATCAACTTACCACACTCAGGGCATGTGATATGAACTGCATCGATAAAAGGTTTATGCAATTCAATATTTTCTGGGCAGTCGGGAGACATTTCTTTTAATTCGGCGATGCTGCCGATGGTATGTCTATGGCCACATTCACATTCCCAGATAGGCAATGGTGTACCCCAATAACGTTCACGGGACAGACCCCAGTCGATAACGTTTTCTAAGAAGTTACCAAAACGTCCTTCTTTAATGTTGTCGGGATACCAGTTGATTGTACGGTTATTTACAACCAATCTATCTCTTAGGGCTGTCATTCTGATGAACCAAGTGCTTCTTGCGTAGTAGATCAGAGGTGTATCACATCTCCAACAGAAGGGATAATTATGCTCAAAAGGAACAGCAGCAAATAAGGAGCCATCTTGTTCCATTTGCTCGATTACTTTGGAGTCTGCATCCTTTACAAACATACCAGCAAAGGGGCCTGTTTCTTCTGTCATATTACCTTGGTTGTCAACATACTGACGAAGGGGCACACCGTATTTCTGGCAAACACGAGCATCGTCTTCACCGAAGGCACCAGCGGAATGAACAACACCAGTACCATCAGTTAATGTTACATAAGGATCGCAAGTTACGATAAATGCCTTAGGGTCATTTTCTAAGAAGCTGAACAAAGGCTCATAACGCATATATTCCAATGCCTGACCTTTCATTGTTTCCAAAACTTCATAGTTTCCTTCGCCTAAAACTGTATCTAACAAAGCTTGTGCCATGATAGCAACATAATCCTGATATTTTACTCTAGCGTATGTTTCTTCTGCATTTACTGTTAATGCAACGTTTGAGGGCAGTGTCCAAGGAGTTGTGGTCCATGCTAAGAAATATTCATTTTCTTTGCCTTCCACTTTGAATTTTGCAATAGCGGATGTTTCCTTAACGTCTTTATAGCCCTGAGCAACTTCGTGGGAAGAAAGAGCAGTTCCACATCGAGGGCAGTAAGGAACAACTTTATGTCCTTTATATAGGAGGCCTTTATCCCAGATTTGCTTTAATGCCCACCACTCGGATTCAATATATTCGTTATGGTATGTTACATATGGATGATCCATATCAGCCCAGAAGCCAACACGATCACTCATGGAACGCCATTCTTTTTCGTATGTCCAAACGCTTTCTTTACATTTGCCGATGAAAGGCTCTACACCATATTTTTCAATTTGTGGTTTGCCATCCAAACCCAAAACTTTCTCTACTTCTAATTCAACGGGAAGGCCGTGAGTATCCCAGCCAGCTTTTCTTAAAACCTTATAACCCTTCATCGTTTTATATCTGGGAACCAGGTCCTTTACGGCTCTAGTGATGATATGGCCGATGTGGGGTTTACCGTTTGCAGTTGGGGGGCCATCATAAAAGGTGAAAACGGGAGCACCTTCCCTTGCCTTGATACTTTTACCAAAGATGTCATTGTCTTTCCAATACTTTTCTACTTGTACTTCTCTTTCGACGAAGTTTAAATTGGTGGGCACTTTGTCGTACATATTAATTCCTCCTTGTTTTCATTTATAAAAACATTATTAGCTAAAATGAAACGGTGGTTTTTGCTGTAGAGAATGATGCTGTTGTTACTCTTCAATTCTTGACGAGTTTCAATATGACCATTCAACTTTCATGCAAAAATGGTTAAATGATTGATTTTGCAGAAACCATTACAATTTTGAGTGAAAGTATTTTGTTACCACAATAAACCCAAAAAGGCCCTTTCATCCAACACAGGACGAAAGGGCTCGCGGTACCACCTGATTTGACAGCAACATTGCCATCCACTCGAAGCATCACAATAATGACGCCGACCCTTAACGCGGGCTAACGACAGAGTCTACTAGGCTGATGCTGTTTGGTCTGCCACTCCAGAGTGATATTCTATATTTTCTATGATGACGGGATTTCACCAAGCCCCGACTCTCTGCAAACATAATGAAAATATATACTGTCTCCTTCATAGTGTTTTAATCTTTATACGTTAGCATTATACATTGTGCCTAAAAAGTTGTAAAGAGTTTTTTGCAGTTTTTTCTCTGTTTTTTGCAAGTATGTTGTATACGTGACTACTGTATACGATTTTTTGGGACTCAAAAGCTGAAAAGTGAGGATAATAATATCAGTTTTTTACTACAAGTATCAAAAATGAAAAATACACGTATGAGGATAAAATAAGGAAAGCATAAAAAGATAAAACTAATTTTAGGATTAGCCTTGGGTTTCAATATCAAACGACGTTTATTACAAAATAAAAGTAGTATTGTATAAAAATAGAGCAGCAAGTGTGGAAAAATTTGCTTTATTGCCTTAATTTGTGTATAATAAGAATGTTTCGTTAAATGTTCCTGCTGGCAGGAGAAGAATAAAGGAGAAAATCAGCTATGAAAGGACGAGAAATGGCACTGTTAACAGACCTGTATGAATTGACGATGATGCAGGGTTATTTTGCTACAGGTGCCTACAAGAAAAAAGTAGTGTTTGATCTTTATTACAGAAAGAACCCCAGCGGAAATGGTTATGCAATTGCCGCGGGATTGGAGCAGGCCATTGAGTATATCAAAGGATTGCAATTTACAAAAGAAGATATTAGCTATTTGAAAAGTCTAAATATTTTTGATGAGGACTTTATTTATTATTTAGAAGGGTTTCGATTTAGTGGAGATATTTACGCAATTCCAGAAGGAACGGTAGTATTTCCCCATGAACCCCTGTTGCGGGTGACAGCCCCGATTATGGAGGCTCAGTTAATCGAAACAGCATTATTGAACATTGTGAATCACCAGAGTTTGATTGCAACGAAGGCTTCCCGAGTTGTTTGGGCTGCTCAGGGTGATCCAGTTATGGAATTTGGCCTTAGAAGGGCCCAAGGGCCAGATGCTGGAACTTTAGGAGCAAGGGCTGCGGTGATTGGTGGTTGCTGTGGCACAAGTAACGTGTTAACAGGGAAGTTGTTTGATGTTCCTGTGAAAGGGACGCATGCCCATAGTTGGGTTATGAGTTTTCCTAATGAAATAACAGCATTCAGAGCGTATGCAAAGTTATTCCCAGATAACTGTTTGTTACTGGTAGATACTTATAATACACTAGGAAGTGGCGTGCCAAATGCCATTAAGGTTTTCCAGGAGATGAAAGCAGCAGGAAAATTGACGGGGAAGTATGGTATTCGTTTAGACAGCGGAGATTTAGCTTACCTTTCCAAGTGTGCAAAAATCATGTTAGAAGAAGCCGGATTTGGAGACGCAATCATCAGTGCTTCTAGTGATTTGGATGAAAATTTAATTGCAAGCCTGAAATCTCAGGGGGCAAAAATTAACCTTTGGGGTGTTGGAACAAAGTTGATCACCAGTGATGACTGTCCTGCTTTTGGCGGGGTTTATAAGTTGGCAGCAGAAGAAGATGAAAATGGTACATTTATTCCGAAAATCAAGCTCTCCAATAACCCTGGAAAAGTGACCAATCCTGGTATTAAAAAGGTTTTCCGAATTTATGATAAAAAGACAGATAAAATTAAGGCTGACTTGATTGCTATGGATGACGAAAGCATAGATGAGAATCAGTACTTAAAAATCTGTGATAACAGTGCAAAATGGCGCAATATGCATTTGCCAGCAGGCACATATTATGTAAAAGAACTTTTGGTTCCTATTTTTATTGATGGTAAATTGGTATATGAATCTCCAAGTACAATGGAAATTCAGGAATTTTGTAACAGAGAGAAAAAATCTCTTTGGGACGAGCATCTTAGATTAAACAACCCTCATATCGTTCCTGTGGATTTATCGGAAAAATTAGCTCAGTTAAAAAACCAGCTGATAGATGAGATGAGTATGAAATAAAAGCAATATTAAAGGTAGGAGAGATATAAAATATCTACTTCTACCTTTTTAATTTTTTATACAATTATAGATTTTCTTGTATATTGCCTCAGTTACCAAAAAAAGAGTGAAGATAAGATTGTCTGATTATCTTGTATTAAGAAAGATGTGTTATGTTACCCTCTTTTATTTTTGAAAAGGGAACAAAGGGCGTGGGAGTTTGGTTATGGGGATTAATATGTTTTTCCATCCAAACCACGTCCACCCACTGACTAAGCTTATATCCACTTTTCGAAAAATGGCCGACTTTCTCAAAGCCGTTGGCCTCATGGAAAGCAATGCTTGCAGGATTAGGGTAGGCGATGCAGGCCACCATCGTTAAAATACCTTGTTTTTTTAGGGTGGCTTCCAAGGAGGAATATAACATGGTGCCAATACCTGAGCCACGGAAGTCTTGTTTTATATAGATAGTGGTTTCTACCATCCACTGATAGGCGGCACGAGTGCGAAAGGGGGAGGCATAACAGTAACCAACAACTTCATCATCCATAACAGCCACATAATAGGGGAATGATTGAAGGACATTGTTGATACGATATGTAAACTCTTCTATGGAAGGGACATCATATTCAAAGGTTACGGTTGTTTCTGTAACATAAGGGGCATAGATGGCTAAAAGTTGTTTTGCATCTGCCCAGGTTGCAATGCGAATTTTGATTTTTTCATTCATAAGCATCATCCTTTCGATATTTTTTTGATTGTACACCTAGATGGAGTAAAAGTCACTTTATTTTTATGGTGGACAATACATTTCATAAATTTTGTAATAATTTACAATGGATATCGTAAATCAGGGAGATAGATTTTATATCGTTTTTCGGTATTCTTATGGTATACTGGGAAGGTCGAATGGAAATAAAATATGTATCGTTAAAAGAAAATATTTGCATCAACTTTATAACAGATCAAAAAAAGAGGTAGTTTATTATGAAAGATTATATTTTAAAAGGAAATATATGTTACAGTCAGAATTTACAGACAATACGATGTGTTGAAAATGGTTATGTTGTTTGTCTGAATGGTAAAAGTGCAGGTGTGTTTGATGAGATACCAGAAAAATATAAAAATCTGGCTGTGAAAGACTTTGGGGATAAATTAATTATTCCAGGATTGGTTGATATGCATGTTCACGCACCTCAATACTCCTTCCGTTCAATAGGAATGGATATGGAGTTGTTAGATTGGCTGGAGGCCAGAGCCTTCCCTGAGGAAGGGAAGTTTTCTGATGTGGAGTATGCCAAAAAAGCTTATGGGATTTTTGTAGATGACCTGTTGAAAAGTGCCACGACCAGAGCTTGTATTTTTGCGTCAAGACATGTGGAGGGTACCTGGGTTCTGATGGACCTTTTAGAAAAAAGTGGTTTAGTGTCTTATGTGGGCAAGGTTAACATGGACCGAAATGCGCCTGATTATTTAAAAGAAGAAAATGCAGAGAAGTCCGCTGAGGACACAATTCGATGGATTGAGGGGACTGCCAAGCACTTTCAAAATACGAAACCAATTATTACACCAAGATTTATTCCGTCCTGCACAGACCCATTGATGGAAAGGTTAGGCGAAATACAGAAGGAATATAACCTCCCTGTCCAATCTCATTTATCAGAAAACTTGAGTGAAATTGAACTGGTAAAGGAACTTTGCCCTACATCAAAATTTTATGGGGATGCCTACCATCAGTTTGGGTTATTTGGTGGGGATGTACCCACAATTATGGCTCATTGTGTTCATCCACCAAAGGAAGAAATGGAAATGATGAAAGAGCAGGGCATATTTGTAGCTCATTGCCCTCAGTCTAACATCAATGTGCTTTCCGGAATCCCACCAATTCGAGATTTTTTAGATGAAGGAATTCGGGTTGGATTGGGTTGTGACATTGCAGGGGGGACGGTTCTATCCATTTTCCGTGCTATGATTGAGGCAATTCAATTATCTAAGTTAAGATGGCGATTGGTAGACCAGAGCAAAAGGCCCCTTACCGTGGAAGAAGCCTTTTATTTAGGTACAATCGGTGGCGGAAGTTTTTTTGGAAAAGTGGGTAGTTTCGAGGAAGGTTATGAGTTGGATGCTGTTGTTTTGGATGATACAACATTGCCATATCCTCAGGAATTGACAGTGGCAGAGAGATTAGAACGTATGATTTATTTAAGTGATGAGCGCCATGTTGTAGGTAAATTTGTAAGAGGAAAACATTTGTTTTAATGGAGTTGGAGCGTTATATCACTTTGCATCTGGGATTAAAATTATTTAAGAGTTTCTACTAAAAAACTAGGGAGTAATGTGTGAAAACCATGACTTCCTAGTTTTTCGTTATAAGAGAGTATTTTTAGAAAAACAAAGTTTAGATCTTTATTTGACAACAGAATGAAGAAAAGGATCAAGATATTTCAAAATATTATTTGTTTACTTGATAAAACTTTTTTAGTTCCTGTTTTATTGTTTCATCAAGATTGTGCCAACGAACGCCTTGGATAGCGGCTTCTAGTGCACATAGACGGTTGTAGCAGGCAGATGGGTCGAAGGCTTTTATGCTTAACCAAGCTTGTTTACTGCCAACTTGACTGAGCTGTTTAAGGTTAGTAATGCCAATTTGTTGTAGTTGTTGTTCAACTGCTTTGCCGATGTTCGGTAAATTCAATAATTCGCTCATATGTGCCTCCGGAACAAAGATGTTGTGGGTTTAAAGGTTTTGGTTGGCTGAAAGAAGCAAAACGCAATTTCAGTCATTGGTAATAAAAATTTTGTAGATGGTTTGAAATAAAAAGCGATAAACACATGGATGAGTGCTTACCGCTTTTTTGTTACATAGGTTATTTCAAAATATCATCTAAAAAACTATCAGCATCAAAGTTTGCATTCAGACCTAAATAATCGGAGATGGTTTGTCCCAAGTCTGCAAAAGATTTGCGTACACCCAAGTCTATCCCTGGTTTCACATTTTTGCCATAAACCAAAAGAGGCACATACTCTCTGGAGTGGTCTGTGCTGGGTGTTGTGGGGTCGCAACCATGGTCAGCGGTAATGAAGAGAATATCCTCCTCTTTCATTTCAGCTATAATTTCGGGAAGCTTGCTATCGAAGTATTCTAAAGCAGTGGCATAGCCCTCTACGTCGTTGCGATGACCATAAATCATATCCGTATCTACCAGGTTTGTAAAAAGGATACCTTCAAAATCTTCTTTGGTATAGAAAATGGTTTTGTCAATACCATCGTTATTGTTTGTGGTATGGTCTGTACGGGTTATTCCTCTATGCTCAAATATATCTTCAATTTTGCCGATAGCCGTTACATTAAGGCCCTTTTCCTTTGCCAAGTCCAAGAGGGTGATACCTGTGGGTTCCAAGGAAAAGTCCTTTCTATTTTTGGTTCTGATATAATTTCCTTCTTCGCCAACGAAAGGACGGGCGATAACGCGGGCAACACCATAATCACCCGAGAGAATTTCTCTTGCTTTTTGGCACATTTCATATAATTTTTCTACGGAGATGACTTCTTCATGGGCAGCGATTTGAAATACGCTATCCGCCGAGGTATAAACAATAGGATACCCTGTTTTTACGTGCTCAGGGCCTAAATCCTTAATAATTTCTGTACCAGATGCGGCATAATTGCCAAGGGTTTTTGTTCCAATTGATTGCTCAAAGGCATCCATGACTTCCTTTGGAAAGCCTGTTTCAGTAAAGGTAGGGAAGGGCTTTGCAGTGATAATACCTGCAATTTCCCAGTGGCCTGTAGTAGTATCTTTACCAATGGATTTTTCAGCCATTTTGCCATATGCACCCTTAGGTGAGTCTGTTTTCCCTAAGAGGTGTATTTCCTCGCCTTGAATATTGCCAAGACCCAAAGCACACAAATTTTTCAAATCAGTTTGGGGACGGGCTTTTTTAATATTTACCAGGGTATTGCTACCAACATCGCCGAAGTCTTTTGCATCAGGGAGTTCACCAATCCCTACGCTGTCTAAAACAACAATAATCGCTCTTTTCATATTCATCATCCTTTCTTAAATCAAATAATTTCTAAAATCAGCGGAGGTAATGGTTGTTTATCTTCGCCAATTGTAATTGCTTGCTGCAAATAGTCTGCGGCACTTGCACATTGTACATCCGTAGATGCATAAATCTCTGCCAAGGGTTCTCCTTTTTTTATGAAGTCGCCCAAGCGTTTTTTCATGATAATCCCAGCACCAAAATCTAAGGGCTGTTCTTTAAAGGCTCTACCGGCGCCTGTTTCTAAGGATGCACGGCCGATTAATGCGGTATCCATATGATTGAGGTAGCCATCCTTCTGGCAGCAAACCAATTCTTTGCACTTTGCTAAGGGCAACAAAGAATAATTGTTAATGATTTCAGGGTTACCACCCTGCTGCACCAACAACTCATGGAACTTCGCTAGGCCCATGCCATTTTTAATATGGCTCTGTAATAAATCTTTTCCTTCACTTACAGTGTTAACCCGTTCTGCCAAAAGGAGCATATGGGCACCAAGGGTAAGAGAAACATCCAAAAGGTCTCCACTAACATTACCCTTTAGAACTTCTATGGCCTCGATGACTTCTAAGCTGTTACCGATGTTCATTCCTAAGGGTTGATCCATGCCGCTGATTACAGCGGTTACCTTTCTACCCACATGTCGACCCATATCAACCATGATAGTGGCCAAGGTTTTAGCTGAGTCTAAAGTCTGCATGAAAGCACCACTGCCGCATTTTACGTCTAAAACGATGCCATCTGCACCAGCCGCAATTTTTTTGGACATAATGCTTCCGGCTATAAGGGGGATGCTATCAACAGTGCCCGTTACATCCCTAAGGGCATATAGTTTCTTATCTGCCGGGGTTAAGTTATCTGTTTGACTCATCAAAACAATATTACTTTGTTTGGCAAAGGCAATGGCTTCTTCTTCTGTGACATTCACGTTGAATCCAGGGATAGACTCTAATTTATCAATGGTGCCACCAGAAAAACCCAAACCACGGCCACTCATTTTAATGACTGGAACACCCGTTGAGGCTACCAATGGAGCCAAAACCAATGTGGTGGTATCTGCCACGCCGCCGGTGCTGTGTTTATCGGCTTTGAAACCTTTAATCTCTGAAAAATCGAACATACAACCAGAGCGTGCCATTTCCATAGTGAGACAGGCTGTTTCTTCTGTATCCATATCTTTTAAAAATGCTGCCATAAGAAAGGCGGAAATCTGATAGTCTGGCAGACTTCCATCGGTAACGCCTTTTACAAAAAACGCAATTTCTTGATTAGATAATTTATTACCATCTCTTTTTTTTAAAATGATATCTATGATATTCATAAAAGCCCTCCTTGAACAGGTTTTCTAATAAAATGAGGCATCAGTTTAGAAAGTAATTTTAAAGCCTACCATATATACCGAGTGATATACTGGGATTAATTTATTTTACCATACACGAAATGAATAAAGAAATTAAAAAATACTTTTTTTGAAAGAAGGATAAAAACATCTATCCATTTGCTCGAAGTAAAAAAGTTTTTCATACCTTTATTATACCACAACTGCTTTAAAAAATCATTACAAAGCAAAAGACCGCCTTCGATTTGCAATTGGCTAACAAAGGTGGTCTTAAGTAAATATGTTTTATTTTTGTTTTAATAGATGGGATTCGATAATTTCAGCAGCATCCTGCATACAACCAGTACAGCTACGCAAAACCACCCCTGTATCAACACCCTTTAAAACACGACAATCCAAACTTTGATTTTTATCAACAAAGGCTTGTGTCATAGGTTTTAAGGTGTTATAGCAGCTTACTTTACTACGAGGATTATCTAAGTTTGCATCGGACTCTTTTAGGCCAACTAAGTATGCCATAGCTGAAACTGCACCACAGGGACCCATAATGCCCATGCCTCGACCAAAGCATTCAACGGCTCGAAAAGCTTCCTTTTCATCAACACCAAACAAATCGCAGTATGCACAGGCTACTGCTTGAGAACAGTTATAACCCTTATGATGGTTTTCCATTACTTTTTCGATTCTACTATCCATTGGATACCTCCCGGTTTTTAGGATATTTATAATGAAAGAGTTGTTGTTATCACCTTGCTGCTCTTTCAACTCCCCAAGTTTCAACTGAAACAAAAGGGGAAAAACTTGAGTTTTCATGAAAATGCAAAAGAGTGATTTGCAAAATGATTGGGATAGTTTGTCCTAAGAATAGGTTGCTTTAGAAATTTCGAAAAGAAGTTAGCATTCATGATTCTTAAAATTCAAAGACAAACTTAATTTTGTAAATAAAGAAAGGATACCCCAGTCGTAAGCAGGGTATCCTTTTAGGACATAAAAAATTACAGGCTGTTAACCAATTTTGTTAAAGAAGATTTTTTTCTAGCAACTGCATTTTTGTGGTAGATGCCTTTGATATAAGCTCTGTCAATAGCAGATACAGCGTTCTTCAATGCAACAGAAGCTACTTCCTTATCACCTGCGTTTACGGCTATGATTACTTTTTTCATAGCTGTTTTAACCTGAGATTTGATCATTTTATTTCTCAAAGTTTTTTTGTTGATTACTTTAATTCTTTTCTTAGCGGATTTAATATTTGCCACTGTGTTTTCCTCCTAGTTAATCATTCATTTTCTGTGGTTTCCGATATTGGGGAATATCGCTTTTTATAACTACATATTAACCACCTTTAGGAGCTTAATCTCCTACGACACGGCTGGGGCGCTCAATGGCGCACATCCCTTGGTTAATTCAACACCATATATTCTACCCGATGAATGAAAATAAGTCAATGAATATATTTCAAAACGGCGGAAAAAATAAGGCAAAAACGTGAAGGCGGCGAGGAGAATGAAGGAAGAGAATAAAAAGAAAGAGAAGAAGGCTTTTCAGATTAGAACGGACTTGGCCATCGAAGCTAGGGAGATGATTCATGAAAAGCACATTGAGGTTGAAACTGAACCCAACGGTGTTGTGGTAGAGACGGAAGAAAGTGACTGCTATACTTTGACAAGGGTAAGCATTGTAAATGACGCTGGCAGTGAAGCTATGGGAAAACCCAAGGGTGAGTATATAACCATTGAGTCTCAAAAATTAAAGGAAAACGCCGTTGAATGTCATGAAGAGATTATTAAGCTATTGGTAGACCAGCTGCGGAAGTTGGCTCAAATGAAAGAGGATGATTGCATCCTTGTGGCAGGCCTTGGTAACTGGAATATTACGCCGGATGCATTGGGGCCGAAGGTTGTTTCTCGTATTTTGGTCACAAGACATCTGCAGGGAGCATTGCCAGAGGAGATAGAGGGAACTGTTCGTCCTGTGGCGGCAATTAGCCCTGGAGTTATGGGTTTGACGGGTATTGAAACGGGGGAAATTATTAAGGGCCTGGTGGAAAAATTGAAACCATCTTTATTGATTGCCATTGATGCATTGGCAGCACGACGCTCTAGCCGAATCAATGCTACCATTCAAATGTCTGATACGGGCGTTGCTCCTGGTGCCGGCGTGGGCAACAAAAGAATGGAACTGAATCAAGAAACATTGGGTATTCCCGTTATTGCTATAGGGGTACCTACGGTGGTGGATGCCGCAACATTAGTCAATGACACCATGGATCGGATTTTGGCCGGGATGATAGATCAAACAGAGGAAGGATCTGCTTTTTATGAAATGTTGCAAGGCTTAGAACAGGAAGAAAAATACACAATGATTACTGAAATTTTGGATCCATACACAGAGAATATGTTTGTTACACCAAAAGAAGTTGATGCAGTTATTGATAGGCTTTCTAATATTATTGCAAATGGCATAAATATAGCTTTACACCCTGGAATTACCATGGATGATATTAGCAGATACAGCTGAGGTTGTTTTCAGAAATACTACTCTGATGAAAGCTTTTGATGTTACAAGATGTAACGGATCGGTTAAGGATTAATAGAGGGCCTTGCAAATGCCGTCAACCAGCAGACAAAGTGCATTATAAGTTTGGGATATTCTTATGAAATAAATATAAATAATTGTTGGGTGCTGCCTATTTATTAGGTGGCATTTTCTTTTTATGAAACATGGGAACAAATTCTTACAATTTACGTCATATGTAAAAAAAAGCGAAATCACAGGGTTTTAGCCAAGGATTGGAAAGGTGTTTTGACCTGGGTTTTCTTGCATAGCAAAAGAAAGTGTAGTATAATTTAGTAATAATAGACAAACTGTGTATATTGAAGGAGAGCTATATGGAAGATACCGTTATTGTAATAATGTTAAAGGATAGAGAGACGGGTTTTTTAGAAAAAGAGTTAGGTAGCTATACTCTTTCTGAAGAAGTGGGAATGGTTTACAACATATATGCAGAAGAACAGGACGAGGGCAAAGAAGTTGTTTTACGTTTGACTTGCAACAAAGAGATTGAAGATTGGGAATATGATGCAATTTTTGATTATTATGACACAGAACCCTTGGCAGGAGTAGTTGACAGTGTTGAAGAAGAAGACGGTCATTATAATCCTGTTTGGGTAGTTCGCTTTCCGTATTCTGATATTTATGATGAAATGGAAAATAAGTTTGCCGATATTATGGAAATTCACAAAAAGGAACTGCTTTCGGTTTACGATGCCATAGCGGACAAAAAGGATGATTACTGTGAAGAATAAAAAGTGGAGATATGCCTATATTTTAATAGGCGTTTTGCTTTTTCTATGTTGCGCATGTGCATTGGGGAAAGCGGAAGTAGGCAACTCCTTGCCACCTGTGGAGCAAGAGGGTCAAAATGATCCCCCTGAGATCACGCCGGTGAAAGATGAAACAGAGGAACCTTCTTTGGAGGGAGATGTTTCATCACCCAATGAGAGTGTGCCTGTGGGCAAAATCGAGCCTGAAAAAACACAGCCTGAGAGCACCAAGCCTTTTTGGCAAAGCGAAACAACAAGACTGACCAATAATTTAATGTCCATTGCCTCAGCGGCTCAAACGGATTATAAAGTGAATGGTCCCAAAAGAGGTTGGATGAGTAAAAATGGCGAGTTGTACAATTATTATGATGGAAAATACATAACTACGGATACCTTAGTGGCAGATGGTTACCTAGAAAAGGGACTTGCTGCTTCGGACTACAAAATTTTATTGATAAATGGTAGCGACTTAGCGGAAATAGATGGAGCATCTGTCTCCAAGGACAGCATGGACTTTGGCGTATTTGCTGCTACAAAGCAATCAGGAAAGTATTTGATTGCATCACCAAGTGGAAAGGCTGGCACCATAAGTGAGGAGAGTTTTAATAGGCTTTTGGGAAAATATAACCAAAACAATGGTAAAATTGTAAGACTTTCTTCTGCGTCTGCGGAGTATGAACGTATTCTGAATTATATCAGTCTTTTTGAAGGACGATTTGATGATTATTATGTAAGAGAAATCCGTATGGATAATAAACACGCTGTTGTGGTTTTCTCTAACCGCACAGATACTTCAAATATTAAGCAGTATATATTAGAGAATGAAAATAATTTTTGGGAAGTAGTTTTACCCAATGCGCAGACAGAATATTATCCAATTACCTCTATCAATCGTTATCTGCCAACCTTTAATGTAGACTTATTACCTCCCTATACCTTGGCTTCTTGGAGGGGGAGTATTGTTTCTGAGCAAGGAGGGGCTGTGGCTGCACTTTTTAGTGCACAGGCAATTACAAGTGCCAATGAAATTGCATATCAGTGTGCAACTTCTACTTGTGCATATGTGGTTTTAACCAATGGCAATCGTTATGCTTGTTATAGTGGAAATGGAATTTGGAAAGCGGAATATGTTACTTCCGACAATAAGGCAAGAAATTTATTTAAGGAAAAAACCGGTATTGATTATGGATTTTTGATACTGGATGACTAATTTTTGAAATAAGGTGTGAATGCAAATGGAAAAAGTCCTTTGGCACTGCCCTGACTTTTCTCTATCACAAACCTTAGAATGTGGACAATGTTTCCGCTATCGAAAAGAAAACGACAATTGTTATACTGTCATCTCTGGTGAGAGGGTGATTACTCTTGAGCAAGAAGGTGACAGTATCGTTTTTTATGGTGGGGAAGATATCCCGTTTTGGAAAGGATATTTTGATGGAGATAGAAACTATGGGGAGATAAAGGGAAGATTATGTAAGGATGATCCGGTTATGGCTGAGGCAGTTTTGTTTGCCCCTGGAATTCGTTTATTGCGACAAGAATTTTTCGAGACATTAATGTCCTTTATATTATCACAGAACAATCATATTCCAAGAATTCGTGGTTTGATTCAAAAACTTTCTGAAGAATATGGCACACCCATAGACGGGGAATTTTATAGTTTTCCAACGCCCCAACAACTTGAGGGTGTTACAGAGGAAATGTATCGTGGCCTTGGTTGTGGGTTTCGTAGTAGATATATGGTGGATGCTGTGGAAAAGGTGCTGGCTGGAAAGTTCTCTGGGGAAGAAATGGAAAAGTTATCCACAGATGAACTTCGGCAGCTTCTTATGTCCATATGTGGTGTGGGGCAAAAGGTAGCAGATTGTATTCTATTATTTTCGTTTGGCAGATATGAAGTTTTTCCTATGGATGTTTGGATTAACCGTGTTTTTAGTCATATTTATTGTGGTGGTGAAAAGCATTCTGCAAAAGAACTGCAACGGTTGGCCGCACAACGATTTGGAAATGATGCAGGGTTTGCACAGCAGTATTTGTTCCATTATGGTAGAAAAATGAAAATAGGGAAGGTGTAAAAAGGAATGGTAAAGACCAATGTAATGCGACTTTTGGAAACAGCGGGAATTTCGTACCGCACATCTGAATATGAGTATGATGAAAATAACCTGTCGGGCCTGGATGCGGCAGGAAAAATTGGTTTTCCCCCAGAGCAGGTTTTTAAAACTCTAGTAACCCGAGGGGATAAAACAGGTATTTTGGTTTTTTGCATTCCTGTGAATATGGAACTGGATTTAAAAAAGGCTGCATCTGTATCTAAGAATAAAAAGTTAGAAATGACTCATATGAAAGAATTATTAGCACTAACGGGGTATATAAGAGGTGGGTGTTCACCTGTGGGTATGAAAAAGAAATATCCTACTTTTATTGACGAAACTGCCATTTTATTCGATGAGATTGCAATAAGTGCTGGTGTTAGGGGTGAGCAGGTTATACTTGCTCCCTATGATTTAATAGGTTATGTGGATGCCACAGAGGCAGACATAACAAAAGAACTTAGCCAATGAGGGTATGATTGGTTTAAGTTTGGGGCTGAATGCGAATCGTAAAAACATTGCTTAGGTTAAGATCAAGCCAATTGAGAAAGACAGCTTATTTTCTTAAAGGATGATAATGGCAATGATGTTTGAGTAAAGAACTGCCAATTAGATTAATGAAATTTGAAATTCATTAAATTAAGGTTATGAGGAGTAAAATCCTTATGACCTTTTTTGTTTGGAGACAAATATATTATTATAGTGTTATAGTATGAGGCAAGTACTCTATATTTTATCAACAAAGATGGGATTTATCGTTACCAAAGGAAAATCAGGTTGCGCACAGGGCTAACACCGTGGAGAGTGTTCCATAAAGCGTAGAACTTTTGGATTGAAATAGGGGAGAAAACTAAGGTTGCCTTCCCAAAAGGTTGGAAAGGTCTTTTTATGAGATCACCTTAGTAAAAGAATAGTTAACATAGACAATTCTATATATAAATTAAATGGGTGATTTCATATTTTTACTAGGTTTATAAATAATATTGTATTTCATTCAACCAATATAGAGGGTTAACCCATATAACAAAGGTGCAAATCTAACAGTTGGGCAGGTACATTCCTGAGCATTTGGGAATATTCAAAAATATTATAATGCCAGCGGGTGGATTTTTTGTGTGGATAGTGATTTTTTAGAACTTAATAAAATCAATACTACATCATATCAGATATTATCATTATAGAAAAGGATGAGAGAGACAAAGGGCAGATAGTGAAAATCCACTATCTGCCCTTTGGATGCCCAGTAACCAGTTTTTCAAACTTCCCTAAGAAAAAACAGAATGGCTGGGGCTTTATTCGTTCATAGTTAAAATTCAAATCTTCACAACGCTTGAACTTGCCGTTTCGATGCCGTTTCTTACAGCAGAAACTTTAACATAAATAGAGCGATTATTAGAGGTGGAAATACCAAAGCATTGAGGGAAGCCCCAATACCACACATCACCGCCTAAGGCCTTGTTTTGAAGTTTTGTAAATTTTCCACCCTCGGAGTAAGCAATATAAACGTGATAGTACTCTGCGTCATAAACGGGCGACCAAGTTAAATATGCATAGTCTTCATCCAGCCAGTAGCGTAGGTTTTTTGGTGCACTGGGGGAATATGTATAATTTTTCATGCTTCCCATGGGCATAGAAAGAGTTCTGGGAACTTTCAAAACCTCGTTGATAGGAATAGAGAAATATTGATTGTCGCTATAGGCAGCTGTCATTCCAATTAACTTGCCTTTGCTATTATATAATGCGCCGCCGCTACTTCCATGTGCAATAAGGGCACTGCTTTCAATGATATCTTGATTAAACCCGTTAATCACACCGGATGTTTGGGTGTTTCTAGCACCGTTGGGTGCACCCACTGCAGTAACAGCTTCTCCTTTAATCACAGAGGTTTCCGTTGTTGCTGGGATAAGATTTTTTTTATCAATTTGCAAAATGGCAACATCCTTTTGAGGCTCTAGGCCTACGATGGTAGTAGTTCCTTGGTAGATGGAACCATCGGCAAAAACAAATTGAGCAGTGGACGCATTTTCAATTACATGAAAATTAGTCGCAATTAGGCCATCGGCAGAAATTATGATACCACTTCCCTGCATTTTGTTTGTTTGGATGTATACCACGGAGTCTGTCAAGTTACCTTGGGCTACCTGTTTAGTGGTTATGAGAACAGAAGCATTTTTCTCATCCCATTCAACGGTTGCTCCGCTATACTCTGCCACAAAACGCAGTGGTACCATCGTTGTATTTTCGGATAGGGTTGCAGCTGCATCTAAAGTCACACGTTGTTTATTTACGGTTCCTATAGGATTGTCTATGGTAAGAAGAAGTTGTGTTTCCCCTTTATTGGCTTCTACTGTATAAGTCTCTTGGTGCCAAATAACGGTAAATCCAAGAGATTCCATGATGCTACGCATAGGTACCAAAACTCGATCGTTTTGAATTATGGCAGGGGCTGACAGAGCCACGGGATAACCGTTTAGTTTTACCCCAATATTTCCAGCTGATGCTGGCGCCATAGCACAAAAGCAGAGTATAAAAAAGAGGAGAAAACCCCTTAATTTTCGTTGCATACGTTCACTTCCTTTACTGCTTGAGTATAACATAGATTTCCAAGAATAGCTAGAAAAACAGATTGGTATTGTCTGGAAAAATAGCTTAATGTTTCATGGAATAGAAAAAAATAGCATAGATATAGAAGGGATAGACTATGAAGACAAGTTTGGATTTCTTAAAAATAGGCGAAGAAGGTAGAGTGGTTGAATTAAAGTGTAGAAAAGAAATATACCGTAGGCTTTTAGAAATGGGTGTTACGCCAAACACCGTAATACACTGCATTCGTTGGGCACCTAGGAGGGGTGCCATTGAGATACGAATAAGGGGGTTTTCATTAGCCTTGGGTTACAGCGAAGCCACATCCATCGTGATTGAGAAAGGAGGGGAATTGTGTGAATAAATTGGGTTTCATAGGCAACCCCAATTGCGGAAAAAGTGCATTATTTAATGCATTAACGGGTAGTGATGCCAGAGTTGGAAATTGGCCAGGGGTTACAGTGGAAAGAAAGGAAGGAATATGGGAGACGGGGGAATATCTCTGTATCGATTTGCCTGGTATTTACTCCCTCTCTCCATACACCCCGGAAGAAAGAGCGGCGGTACAATATATTTTAGAAGAAAAACCAGATATTCTATTACAAGTGGTGGATAGTACGGTTTTGGAGCGTAGTCTTTATTTAACATCACAGCTGTTAGAATTGGACATACCTATGGTAATAGCATTAAATATGATGAATATCGCACAAAAGCAAGGGATTATGATAGATACAGATAGGCTTTCGGAAATATTAGGGGTGCCTGTTGTTGTGATCTCAGCCATTTCAGGAGAGGGAAAAGGGGAACTGGCAAAGAATTTACATATGGCAATGATCAAAGGACGCAAGGGGCATACTGTTGTGCAAGAGGACAAGCTTTGGTCAAAATTGGAACCTTTGATTGCAAGAAAGTTAAATGAACAACAAGGACTTTTTTCTGGGATGCGGTGGCTGGAAAATAATGAGAAGTTTGATTGGGAAGGGGAACTAGCTGCAATCAGATACGAATTTTCAGTTTCTTGCTGTAATAAGGTTATTACCAAAAAGGTGGCAAAGACAAATCCAACAGAAAAGCTAGATAGAGTTTTTCTGCATCCCTTATGGGGGATTCCTTTATTTTTTGCTTGTATGGCGTTTGTATTTCATATGACGTTTTCTAGCTCATTTTTGGGGACAGGCATACCTTCACCTGGCGTTTTTTTTAAGCAGGGAGCAGAATATGGTATGGAGATGCTGCAGGACATCGTAATGCGTTTTTTTTCGAATATGCCCTATTGGGGGAGGGCATTTCTATCAGAGGGGATATTTGGCGGAATAGGCAAGGCGTTTTCCTTTTTGCCCCAAATTTTATGTTTGTTTTTTTGGCTTACTTTTTTAGAAGATAGCGGATACATGGCCAGGGCAGCATTTTTATTAGATAAACCAATGCGTAAGCTGGGAATATCAGGGAGAGCCTTTTTGCCATTACTAACGGGATTTGGATGTTCTGTTCCGGCTATGATGAGCGTCAGAACCCTAGAACGGGAGAAAAGCAGACGAATTACAAGGCTTATTATTCCCTTCTTTTCATGTGGGGCAAAGCTTCCACTGTACGTGCTTTTAGTCAGTTTTTTATTTCCTGAAAAAGGTGGGATTATCATTTTTTTTCTATACGGTGGGGGGATATTAATTGCTGTTTTTTGGGCAATGATTTTGGAGAAAATAATTCATCCTGGGGAAGAAGCACCTTTTATAATGGAGATGCCACCCTATCATTTACCAAGGTGGAAAAATTTGATGCGTACACTGGGAAGAAGAGGGGAAGAATATCTTGCAAAGGTAGCAACCGTAATATTATGTGCGAGCATTTTGATTTGGCTTGCATCCCATGTTTCTTTGGATTTTCAATACACCCAATTTTCTTCAGAAAGTATATTGGCCTGTATTGGCAGAGGGATGAGCCCTGTTTTTGAACCCCTTGGTTTTGGTGGAGGAGAGGAAGGATGGAAAGCTTCTGCGGCAATCCTCTCTGGGTTTGCGGCCAAAGAAGCTGTGGTATCCTCACTGGGTGTGTTGGGTGGAGTGGAGGGAGTATTTACCCCTCTGTCAGCCATATCTTTTATGGTTTTTCACCTTTTAAGCATACCTTGTGTTGCAGCGGTCTCTGCGTTTTGGTGTGAGGAAAAAAAGGGAAAAAACCTTATATTTGCCCTTTGCCTATGGTTTATTACAGCTTGGGTCACAGCTTTTTTGGTATACCATGCCAGTCGGCTGGTTGGGATTGCTTTTTTTAAAATTTTATAGTATTCTTTGGAACAAGGAGGATTGAAGTCATGTTTGAAAGAATTACAAAGGATACCTTTGAAATGGTATATCCTATTTTAAAAGAAGCATTTCCCGTGGAGGAATTGCGTGAGAAGGAACGGCAGAAAGGCCTTTTAGATAAGAAGCAATATCGCCTTTATGGAATTAAGGATGACACTGGGATATTACAAGGTGTGTTTGCCATGTGGGACTTTGACGAGTTCTTTTATTTCGAGCATTTTGCCATTAAGCCGGAATTTCGAAATGGAGGTTTTGGTGGAAGGAAGTTGGATGAAATTGTAAAATGGGCGGGAAGGCCCATTGTGCTGGAGGTTGAGATGCCAGAGGATGAACTTGCCCAAAGAAGAATTGGTTTTTATAAAAGACATGGATTTTATTATAATGATTATCCATATTTACAACCACCCATGAGAAAAGATCAAGGGGTACTACCGTTAAGATTGATGACTACACCCACAGAGATTTCTGAGGATGTTTTTGAAAAATACAAAAGTTTAATTCACAAGGTGGTTTATGGCTACGAGGAGGCTAGAGATGGATTATTGCTTTGGTGTTGATATTGGTGGAACTTCAATAAAAATGGGATTTTTTTCCCGTCGAGAAGGACTTGTAAAAAAATGGGAAATACCTACGAGAAAGGGATCAGAACCCACCCTCTTATTACAGGATATTTCCGAGGCAATAGAGTTGTGTTTGCTTGAAAAAAGCATGCACAAAGACGAAATCGCAGGTATTGGCCTGACGGCTCCTGGGCCTGTAACAGACAATGGCTTGCTTAGAGGTACGGTGAACATTGGCTGGGGAGATGTATTTCTTGGCGAAGAGGCAGAAAGAATGATTGGGATTAGGCCTGTTTTTATTGGGAACGATGCCAGGGTGGCTGCGTTTGGTGAGTTTATTTTTGGCGCTGGCAAAGAAGTGAATAGCTTACTAATGCTTACCCTGGGAACAGGGGTTGGCGGTGGGGTTATATTAAATGGTCAGATTCTAGCAGGGAAGACAGGAACAGCTGGAGAAATTGGCCACATGACCATCAATCCCTTTGAAACCCTTTCCTGTAGCTGTGGAAAAAAGGGATGTTTAGAGCAATATGCATCGGCAACGGGCATGGTGCGAGTTGCTAAAAGTTTTTTGGATGAGACGGACAAGCCATCTTCTTTAAGGAAACTAGAAAAGGTAACGGCAAAAGACTTGTGGGATGAGGCAAAAAACGGTGATGAATTAGCATTGAAAATCACCATGTATGTTTCTCGCCTTTTAGGAATGGCAGTTGCCAATGCATGTTACATTGTTGACCCTGAAATGGTTGTCATTGGTGGTGGAGTTTCCCAAGCTGGCCAATTTTTACTTGAAATGATACAAAAGGAATATGCTACAAATGTTTTTCCCCACTGCAGAGATAAGAAGTTTGCGTTGGCAGAGCTGCGCAATGATGCAGGGATATATGGAGCGGCAGCAATGGTTTTTCAAAAGTAGAGTATAGGCAATAGCAACAATAAAATGGAAAATATCCTATAAAATAAAGGGGTTCATTGTGAAAACCTAACAATTATTCTTTTTTAGTAGAAAAAGATTAAAAAATAAGAGGATTTTTCTCAGTTTTGGAGAATACTACTATTACAACAAGTAGTAACTACTATTTGTTACTAAAACTATATAATTTCAAATCCAGAGGTATTTCACCAGTATAAAGGGGGAGATTGCAATGGTTCAGATTCTTGCAGGCGAAAAAGGTGTAGGTAAAACAAAACGACTTATCACTATGGCAAACGAGGCAAGCAAGGAAGCAAACGGTTGCGTTGTGTTTGTAGACGATGACAGTAGTCACATGTACGATCTTCATTATAGTGTGCGATTTGTAGATACTCCAAGATTTATTATGGAAAGCCCTCAGGTCTTTAGAGGTTTTGTCTGTGGTATTCTCTCTCAAAATAGTGATATTGAAAAGGTTTACATTGATGGATTAAATAACATCGCAGAAAAGGTGGATAAAAAAGAGTTTGTCAGCTTTATTAACGACCTGGATTCAATCTCTAAAGAAACAGAAACAGATTTTACAATGATTATTAGTTGTAAAGGCGAAGATCTACCAAGTGAGGTTCAGCCTTATATCGTAAAATAAAACCGAACATAAAGCGGTCAACAAGCCCTTAAGAGGGAAGGTTGACCGCTATTTTTGTTCACTGGCTTGATCAAACTCGGCTATGTAGTTGGTAGGGATGGTTTTTCGTTACGTTCTAAAGCTTTCGTTTTTTTACAAGTAGTAACAATTAGGAGTTTAACATATATAAAAATCTCTTTAACGTAAGCGGAAGGGATAATGCATAAGTAAAATTTTTATGTACGCCCTCAGGGGTTTCTGCTAGTGCCAACTGTTATATCCTACAAATGCAAGTCTTATTAAGGGGGCAAAAGATAATATCCAGTGGGCAGATGCATATTAAGTGCTCATATATGTGTAAGCGAAAAAGGAAACATCCAACACACAAAACCCAGGGGTTTTAAGTGTTGATGGTCACCTGTAATAAGATGGCTCTAACAATTGATTAGGGCTAGGGGAAAAAATCGTTAAGAAGCTGGAGGGTTGATACATACTTTATGTTCTAAAAGCTTTGGTACCAACCATCTATAAGCAAGGGTTAGAGGAAGCAAAGTGTAAGTCTAAAAAAGTGTATTTAGTCAACATAAGTTTGAGTAAAATCCAAAAAAATATATGAATTTGTGCTGAAAATTCAAACCATAATAAAAATAATTAATGTGATAAAAGGAGTAAATAGCTGTAGTTTTAATATAACTAACGAAAAGTCAAAGAAAAATCAGTTAAAATCAAATATAATTAACAAAAAAGTATTATTTTTCATATAAGACTGAAATTTATTATTGCAAGTTGACATACTTTATGTTAGAGTATGACTACATTCCCAAAGGGGATGTACTCTGGAGAGTCTTCTTTAGAAGCGCCGAAGGTGTAACGCAAGTGCGAATGCATTTGTCTATCTCTCAGGCAAAAGGACAGGGTATGCAAAGATACATAGTGGATTTATTTAATTCATACTGTGCATACGTTCTACTCTTTAGAGGGCTGATGAGAATCAGCTCTTTTTTCGTGTGGTTGGAAGACATAAAGACAAAAAAAGGAATATAGATTTTTTAGTAAAGTGTGGGTTGTTTGGGTGATTACGGAGCAAGACAAGCAAAATTTTCCTTTTGAAATCCGAAGCCCCTATCGACAATGGTGTCGTTGGGTTTGCCCTAAATTCCAAATGTCTTTGCAATCTTTCCCAACAGTGTCGGAAAGAAAAAGTTAAAAAGAGAGGAAGAATACTATGTTAGAAATGGTTCAAAGTGTTAATTCATTGATGTGGGGGCTTTTGTTAATTGTTCTCCTTTGCGGAACAGGTATTTATTACACCATCCGCTTACGTTTTATCCAAATTAGAAAATTTGGAGAAGGTTTTAAGTTGGTTTTTGGAAATATGAGTTTCAAAGGGGAAAGAGGGAAAAATGGTGAAATGACTCCATTTCAATCCTTAGCCACTGCCATTGCCGCACAGGTAGGCACAGGTAACTTGACTGGCGCAGCAACGGCACTGATTTCGGGAGGACCAGGTGCGATTTTTTGGATGTGGGTAAGTGCATTTTTTGGCATGTCTACCATCTATGCTGAGGCAGCTTTGGCACAGAAATATAAAGTTGTTGAAGATGGAAACGTGACAGGTGGGCCCGTTTATTATATTAAGCAAGCATTCAAGGGAAATTTCGGTAAGGTGTTGGCAGGAGCTTTTGCTGTGTTTATTATCCTAGCGTTAGGGTTTATGGGAAATATGGTGCAATCCAATTCCATTGCAGCGGCATTTATAGAAGTTTTTCGCGCAAGGGATATGCAATTAAACCCCTTGTGGATTGGTTTACCTTTGGCATTGTTCGCATTTTTTATCTTTATTGGTGGAACGGCAAGGTTGGCTTCCGTTGTAGAAAAAATTGTGCCTGTTATGGCTGGAGTTTATATTTTGGGAAGTATTATTTTGATCGGTATGCACTTTCAGTTTATTCCAGAAGCAATCAAGATGATTTTTGTGGGTGCATTTAAGCCACAGTCAATTGCAGGTGGTGCATTAGGTATTTCTGTGCAGCAGGCTATTCGTTATGGTGTGGCCAGAGGTTTGTTTTCCAATGAAGCTGGTATGGGTTCTACACCCCATGCCCATGCACGTGCCACAGCTAAAAATCCCCACGAACAGGGACTGACAGCAATGGTCAGTGTTTTTATAGATACATTTATAATCCTAAATTTAACGGCGTTTTCCATTATTACTACAAATGCAATGTCAACTGGAAAAACAGGGATTGTCCTGACTCAGCATGCATTTACAACAGGATTTGGTTCTTTTGGGGATATATTTATTGCAATTTGTTTGTTGTTCTTTGCCTTTTCCACAATTTTGAGCTGGCATTTCTTTGGTGCAATTAATGTGAAGTATCTTTTCGGGACGAAAGCAGTGAAGTTATACTCCATGGTTGTTGTAGTTTGTATTGTGATAGGCGCCATGTTAAAGGTTGAATTGGTTTGGGAGTTAGCGGATTTCTTTAATGGTTTGATGGTTATTCCAAACGTTTTAGCCCTATTTGTGTTGGCTGGTGTTGTTAGTAAGATACACAAAGATTTTGGAAAAAAATAATGAAGTCATAAAATGAACCCAGTTAAGCTATGGGTTCATTTTTATCTTGTAAATTTATAACCAAGAAGAGCTAGCCATACAACTACCAGAAGTAATGCAAAGTAGTTGGCGGGGGTTAGGTTATATAGATCTACTTTTAATAAGTAAAAAAATAAAAGGACTGCAAAGGATATGTCTAATAGATATTTTTTCATAATGTTAAGATGTGGCGATTTATATTATTGAATATTTGACTATGAAGAATACTAAGAATTAAAATTCATAACAAACCATAGTGTTTTTGCTTGGTAAAATATTTTTGGCTTATCCACATCTGTACCTCCTTAATGTATTTCATTATAGCAGAATAGAGCCCAATTGCCAATCAGGACTAGAAAACATGCTACGTTTTCTAGGTTCGAGGCAGTACCTTAAGGTTGATAGGCTGGGAATAGAAAATAAAATAGGATAGAAAATTTTATTATCAAAAATATTTTTTAATTAGCTCTCAGAAAAGATTGGAACAAAGAGGTAATCAGGCTTAGATACTGTAAAAATTTATAGTAATGGAAAGATTAATAAAAGCATGAGAGAACAGAGGGAACAGCACGAGAGCAGTGGACTAAATAATTCTATGTAGAGATATATAACTAAATTGTAGGAAAAATCAAGCTTAAGTATTGATTCGTATCCCTGGTAAAAAAGTATTTTATCTCGAAAAGTATGCAAACACAACTTAGTTTTGGAGTTAGGTTTACGGAATTTTATAGAACTATGGTTTGCGGTATAACTAAAATCCTCCTGGAAAGAGCGATGTTAGCAGCAATCACTCTCAGGAGGATTTTTAAGTGTTTAACAAGCATTTAGTTTAGCATTAGCCATTATGTGAAAATATCAAGAGGGTTGTCCTTTGATGAACCAGAGTAGCGGGATTAAGTTATCATTGTCTTCAAATGACCTAATTGTAGTACTTTCCTGTATATCTTTATTCGCCAAATGTTATTGAATAATAAAGAATGGTTTGTTTGGTTCCACAAGGGAATGTGCAACCAAGGAAAATTGTAGCTTCCTGATGAAAACAAATATTCCAAAGGTATCCATATCTGTTAACTAAGAACAAGAAAAAGTTGAGTTCATCCTCTAACTCATCAGCAGTACAATAAGTGAAAACCTTTGCAAACCAAATTTTACAAGGGCCTTCGTTAATGTTCCAGTTTAAATTATATTTGTTTGCTAAAAATTCTTTTTTTTCTTCGCCTGTTTTTCCTTGTAAGGAGGTTAATAGGAGTTCCTCTTTCTTTGTCATTTTTATGATCCTTTCTGGACTAGTCTTAATATATAATATACGGTATCTTTTAGATTGACACTAAGTTGAAGCAACATGTACAAATAGTTATCATTTTGACAGTATGCAGATTAATTTTTCTTTGATTGTAAAAGAATGGAACATAATGAAAAGAAACAGTTTACTATGGAAAAAATGAGAACAAGGAATTGGGGAGTACATTAATAGTTATATCATCAGACGCCCACCTTTTTTCAATGAGTAATAATTTTGCTTGATAAAGTTTTGCAACGCCCCCTGATAGCATGTATGCCACTTGCCATTCTTATTAAGGTTGCTGTAACAACATAATAATGTTAAAAAGGTGAAAGACTTAGGCATTATTCAGAGTAAAGGGGATCCTAGATAATTCGATCATGAAAAATTTTTTACTCCCTTAAGTCAGAGTTGCTTTATCTCAAAAAGTTGAGTTGAAAATATAAGATTATAATAATCACAGAATGAAATGTAAATGAAAAGGACTGACCCCTGTATGGTACAGGAGTCAATCATAAATAGTTTTAACATCATTTTTTGCCTGCTATATTGGGGTATATCCAATAAGGGAACTGTTTCATGGTATAGAGTGGGTTAATTAACTGTTAAAAATCTCACAAAAAAATAAGAAACCACACTAGTTAAAATTAGTGTTTCCTTAGGCAGAAGAGGTGTGGAGGAATTATTATATGAAAATCAGAAATTCCCGATGTTATCTACTCAACACAAGGGATATGCCATTATCAAAGAGGAAATTAAGGAGGCAGTTGAAGAAAGCCGTGGTACCACTGAGAATTTAGAGGTTCTGTGGAGCGTAATTTGTGAAAGCGGAATGGGTTTTGAATGTGTTGGATATATAAAAGATCGAGCTATAAAGGCAGCACATTCATTCAAGTTGCAGATATGTGTGAGAAGTTAAAATGCGTGAAATAAATAGATTTCAAAGGAAATAAAAAAGCCACCCCAAGGGGTGGCAAATGAAAAAGGTTTAGTTCGCACAAACATTGATAGCGCGTGTTTTGCGTTTATCTTTGGGATCTGCTTCTGTATCGAAAGTTACTGCCTGGCCTTCGTTTAAAGATTTGAAACCATTTGTCTGGATAGAAGAGAAATGTACAAATACATCTTCTCCGCCGTTAGCGGGTGTGATAAAACCAAAACCCTTATCTGCATTAAACCATTTTACTGTACCGTTATTCATAATCAGTACCTCCTAAAAAATATTATCTCGGGCATATAAATAAAAAAGTTCTTAAGCATTAGTCAGATAATAATTATCGACCAGAACTTAAGAACGAATAATCATACATACGAAATTAATATTAGTATACACCAACAAAAGAGATCTGTCAAGCAAAATTTTGAAAAATAATTGCATTGCAGAAAAAAGTTTAAAGTTTATTAAGAGAGGTGATGTTTTGGGGGAAAGAAAGACAATCATTTGATACATCTACATAAGCTTTCCTGAGGTACATGATAAGTAGTAGAGTAACCGCAAATTGAAAGCCCACAGAAAGAATTAAAACCATGATGAAATAGTAAGGTAGTAGGCTTTCCCCTCCCACCGAGGGAACTTTTTTATTATAATAAAAGAGTCAGGCTTTCGCCTGGCTCTTAGCTAATTGTACGCAGACCGTATTCAGACCCGAAAGGGGTTGTTTTTTATATTTTAATATAAAAATTATGACTTGCATTTTGACTTGCAAAACCAAGCAAAACAGTACAAAATCATGCTAATGTATAAAAATATTTCACCTTCAAAACATAAAGAAAAAAGTGCTGAAAACGCTGTTAAACCAACATTTCCAACACCTTTTATAAGTCATCGAGGCGACAAGATTTGAACTTGCGACCTCTACATCCCTAATGTAGCGCTCTACCAAGCTGAGCCACGCCTCGTCGAAGACTTCTATATAATACAACATGAAAAACCAAATGTCAACACTTTTTTTGGTTTTTTAGAGTATACATAAAGTTGTATTATTTGCTACATTATATGCAAAAAAAGTTGGAAAAACCCCTTTTTTGTTTCTTAAGCTTATAGATCATTAGGCTTCAATACCTCCAACATCTGGTATTCTTTTCTTTAATAAGATAACCTGCTAGGCAGGTTATCTTATTAAATCAGTAACGATACTTTGCATTTCGCTTTTTGACTGGGCATGATGAGAGCGTTCAATTATTCTATGACGAGCTTTTTCATCCATAGAAGCAAAAACTTTCATTGCATCCAAATTTTGGGAGAGAGCCATACCAAGTCCGATAGGTATTTCTTTATCATTTAAAATAGACATCTTTAATCACCTCACAATTATTATTTGACAAAAACAAAATAATATTAAAGTGGTTTTTGGTAAGTATATGTAGAAACAAAAACAGCCGAAATGGTGTGAGGCATATCAATATGGATTAGTTAATGTATTATATAGAAAAGCAGGCATCATCAGATACCTGCTTTTTAACCCCCAATAGAAAAATTCTATTGAGAGGCCCACCCATATTAAACTTAAAAAATTTAACCACATATAATAGGTAGAGATTAATGTCTTGTCATGTGACTTCTCAATTCTGCACCAACAGATTCGCTCAGGTGAGCTTTTTGCATTCTTCTCATGGCATTAAAGTTAGGGCGGTTTGCCTGATTTTCCAAGATCCATTCTCTAGCAAAGGAACCATCTTGGATATCTTTTAAGATACCACGCATAGCTTCTCTTGTCTGATCTGTGATGATTTTTGGTCCTGTTATGTAATCACCATATTCAGCTGTATCGCTACAAGAATATCGCATGAAGGAAAGGCCTTCTTTTACTACCAAGTCAATGATCAGTTTCATTTCATGGATACATTCAAAGTAAGCGTTTTCAGGCTGGTATCCAGCCTCTACCAATGTATCAAAACCAGCTTTCATCAGTGCAGCAACACCGCCACACAAAACTGCCTGTTCACCAAAAAGATCTGTTTCTGTTTCTTCTCTAAATGTTGTTTCCAATACACCAGCTCTAGTTGCACCCAAGCCATCGGCATATGCTAAAGCAACGTCCTTTGCATTACCGCTAGCGTCCTGGTATACAGCGATCAGAGCGGGAACACCAAAGCCTTCCTGGTATGTGCTTCTAACAACGTGGCCGGGGCCTTTAGGAGCGATCATGATGACGTCAACATCACTAGGAGGTACAATCTGCCCGTAGTGGATATTAAAACCATGTGCAAAAGCTAAGGTGGAACCAGATTTCAAGTAAGGTTTGATATCGGCTTGGTACATTTTAGCCTGTGTTTCGTCATTTACTAAGATCATGATAATGTCTGCACATTTAACTGCTTCAGCTGTTGTCATTACTGTCAAACCATCAGCTTCAGCACGTTCTTTACTCTTAGAACCTTCATAGAGAGCAACCACAACATCAGCGCCACTATCTTTCAGATTAAGTGCATGAGCATGACCCTGGGAGCCATAACCAACTACTGCAACTTTCTTACCTGTTAACATTTCTTTTTTTGCGTCCTGTTCATAATACATTTTAGCCATTTTAAATTCTCCTTTGTAATTAATATAGTTTTTTGTTTTACTCTACATCATATAAACATTTATTGCCGCGTTCTACGGCAATGAGCCCTGTTCGGCAATATTCAAGAATGCCAAACGGTGCTACATAAGTAAGAAAAGCGTTTAGCTTACTACTTTCTCCAGTCATTTCAATGCAGACAGATCCGGGAGACATATCTACCACTTTGGAGCGGAAAACATTAGCTGCATCCAGCACTGTTTGCAGGCTTTCCCCTGTTGCATTGACTTTTGCGATTAAAAGCTCCCGTAAAATTGTGTTTTCGGGGGTCATTAGCTCTACTTTTTTTACATCATAGAGCTTTGAAATTTGCTTGAGGAGCTGCTCTTTTTTAGCGGCATCCCCTGTTGCGGTTATTGTCATCCTGGAAACTTGAGGGTTATTTGTTTCCCCACAGGTAAAGCTGTCAATATTATAATTGCGTTGACTAAACAGAGAGGAAATTCTTGTTAGAGTTCCTGATTGATTTGTGACTAGGATGGAAACTGCAAATTGATGATTATGATCTTTACACATGAAATCACCTCATTTCAAGATTATATTATCCACAGAACCATTTGGCGGTACCATTGGAAAAACGCTTTCCGCATCGGGAATCAGACAGTCGATTACTACCGGGCTATTTAGGGCGAAGGCTTTATCTAAGGTTTCGTTTAATTCTTCTATGTTTGTAGCTCGAAAGCCTTTTGCTCCAAAAGCATCTGCAAGTTTTACGAAATCTGTTTTTCTCTGTAGATCTGTAGCCATAAAGCGGTTATCAAAAAAAAGATTTTGCCACTGTCGAATCATTCCCAGCATGCCATTATTTAAGATAACGATTATCATCGGTAGGTTTTGGGAGACTGCCGTTGCCAATTCATTCAGGTTCATACCAAAACTGCCATCTCCGGTGAAAAGAACGGTTCTGTTACCGGTTGCCATTGTAGCACCAATGGCAGCACCCATCCCGTAACCCATTGTGCCTAAGCCCCCACTGGTTTGATGGGTTCTTGGCCTTTTAAAGTTATAATATTGAGCTACCCACATTTGATGCTGTCCAACATCTGTTGCGATATTTGTGTCGGGGTTAGCTCTATCATTTACCGCTCCGATCACCTCCCAGGGTAATAAGTAGCACTTAGAAGGGGGAACATCTTTTGTTTTGTTTTTGTAGGAATGCACTGTTTCTTCCCACTCCTTATGTTTCTTCGGTTCCAGTTTGGAAGTTATGTAATTTAGTGCAAAACTCAAATCACCAGGAATTTGCAACGTTGCATTAATATTTTTTCCATGCTCAGCTGAGTCAATATCCAAGTGGATAATTTTTGCATTGGAAGCAAATTTTTGTCTGTTTCCAGTTGCTCTATCTGTAAATCGCACACCAGCAGCAATCACCAGATCACATTCACTCATGGCTTTTATTGCGGCAAATCTTCCATGCATGCCACTCATCCCTAAGTATTTCGGATGGTCATTATCCATTGCAGTTAAGCCCATCATGCTGCAAACCATATAAGCATCTGTTTTTTCTACGAGTTTGGTTATGATTGTAGAGCAATTTGCGTTTATTACACCACCGCCGCAGTAAACAATAGGGCGTTTGCTTTCATTTATCAACTCCAAGGCCTGGTCAAGTAGGGTTGTATCAGGCTTTGGATCGGTTTTCTTCTCCACAATACCTTTTGGAGCGTATGTAGTTTTATCTAATTGTATATTTTTGGGGATATCTACTAGGACGGGGCCGGGCCGACCGCTTTTTGCCAGATGAAAAGCCTCACGAACTGTTTCGGCAAGGGTTTCCACGCTGTTAACGCGAAAACTATGCTTTGTTACAGGGATGGAGAGTCCGAAGGTATCCACCTCTTGGAAGCTATCAGAACCAATTAGTTCCATAGGTACATTCCCAGTAATTGCAACCATTGGAATGGAATCAGCATTGGCTGTGGCAAGACCTGTAATCAGATTTGTTGCTCCTGGACCCGAGGTGGCGATACATACGCCAACCTTGCCACTGGCTCGGCTGTAACCGTCTGCTGCGTGGGTTGCACCTTGTTCATGGGCGGTAAGTACATGGTTGATACGATGTTTGTTATTATAAAGTTCATCGTAAATGTTAAGAACTTGCCCTCCTGGATAACCGAAGATAGTTGTGACACCTTGTTCAATTAGGGTTTCTATCAAAATTTGGCAACCACTTTGTTCCATTCGTATTCCTCCTTAACTGATTTTTAGGTAAACAAAAAGGCTGTACAGTGGATACACTGTACAGCCTTCGATTAGGGAATCACAATCATTCGACTCCAACCAAATGGACTACATCATCAGCCAACCACTTTTTACAAGCACAAATAACCCCACCGAGAATGACAAGGACGAGGCTAATAATGCTAATAATAATGTAGTTTGCTGTTTGGCTAAAGTTATACATGATTTGTTCTCCCTTTCGTTTAAATTTGTTATTGGAAGTTTAAAACTAAAATGTATTTTTGTCAATACATAAATTTGATTTTTTTTGACCAATAGGTAATTTTTGCAATAGTGCTGTATGTTTTTATATAAATACAAAATTCGTTGTGCATATATTCCTGAACATTTGAGGCATATTTTAAAAACAAAATTGACTTTTAAAATAATAGAATTTTAAAAATATAATAAAGAATTCAAAAAATAACTTCTTTTTCCAAACTTTAATCGTTTTTCAATCATAAATACAATAATACATCAGAAAAAAGCTTTTATATTTTATATTTTTTTATTAGTAAGGAAAATGGAAAGGCTTTGGGCTTTTTATTTTGATTTTTGAAGGAGGAATTCGCGAACCTTTTTTTATGTTGAATCTAGGATAGGAAAATGTTTATATTATATTTGTTTGTTGAATTTCTGAATAAGATAGCCCGTTTTCTTCAGATGGGTTAAAAGGGATGGAGTGATAGAATCATTTTCGGTCCGTTGTAAAATTTGTGGGAGTTAAAAAGCTTTATCCAAATAACAAATTTCTTAATATTCCCCAATTTAAGTGGTGTTGTAAGTAGAATAAGGCAGATTTTTAAATGGATTTTATCTTATAGGGCTGTTTTTGGCTCGCATCTTACGAATAGATAGGGCTTGCAAAAAAATACTTTTAAAAGATATTTAAAATGGAACAATAAAAAGAAACCATGATTGGGGACTAAAGATGTAGACTTTATGTAGGCATATGCAGGTAGTTTGGTAACATGATAATTGCTGACTTTGACGGGAGGCAATAAAATTGGCAGAATCAATGTAGGCGATCTAGCCAGAAAATCAGTTCCAATGAAAGAGGAACGGGTGCTTACAATACATACCTTAGCATAAAGCCGATGGAATGAAAATGTAGTATAAAATGAATCATTCATGAATCTATAAAAGTCAGACAGTCTGATGAGACTATCTGACTTTTATATAAGAAAAGCCTTCATTATAATACAAGAAGGCTCTGTAAGTGAAAAAAATTTGTATATTTCAAATAAAAATTACTTCAATAATGCAATTACTTCCACTTCGCATAAAACATTTTTAGGAAGTGTTTTTACAGCTACACAAGAACGCGCAGGCTTGTTTGTAAAATATTTGCCATAAATTTCATTGAAGGCAGCAAAGTTACCCATATCGGATAAGAAGCAAGTTGTTTTGATTGTATCAGCGAATGTTAAACCGTTTGCTTCCAAAACAGCACTGAGGTTTTTCATAACCTGTTCTGTTTGTTCTTCAATTGTTGTTGCAACAACATCCCCAACAGCAGGATCAATAGCGATTTGGCCACTTGTGAAAAGGAAGCCGTTTGCGGACATTGCCTGAGAGTAAGGGCCAATTGCTGCAGGTGCCTTATCTGTGCTTGTAACATTAATCATAATCATTACCTCCAAAATTATAGATGGATTTTATTTACTTTTTGCGTTACTTATATTCTAGCTCAAAGACATTTTCTCGTCAATGTATTTTTCTCGCATACATATAGTTTGTACATATTTTTTGTTTTTTGCACATTTTTCTGTTTCCTTTTTCTCCAAGTTCGGGTAAAATAAAAACAATGTGTATTTTTATTGAACAATTAAAGTCAACAATAGAAAGAAAGGAACTTACTGAAATGAGTATTTTGGAAGAAATCCAAAGAAGACGAATTTTCGGCATTATTTCTCACCCTGATGCCGGTAAAACAACATTAACTGAAAAACTTTTGCTCCACGGTGGTGCCATTCGTGAGGCTGGTACGGTAAAAGCAAGAAGAAATGGAAAATCTGCAAAAAGCGACTGGATGGAGATTGAAAAACAGCGTGGTATTTCTGTTACATCTTCGGTCATGCAGTTTGAATATCAAGGCAAAGTTGTTTCCATTATGGATACACCCGGTCATAATGACTTTGGTGAGGACACCTATCGTATTTTGACTTCTGTAGATAGTGCAGTTATGGTTATTGATGCAGCAAAAGGTGTGGAGACACAAACGGTAAAGCTGTTTAAGGTTTGTAGTATGCGTAAAATTCCTATTTTCACCTTTATCAACAAGTTAGATCGTCAGTCAAAAGACCCATTGGAATGTATGGCTGATTTGGAAGATGCTTTGGGCTTGCCTTCTACAGCTGTTACATGGCCAATTGGCAATGGCCTTACCTTTGAAGGTATTTATGATAGACTGGAAAATAAGGTTTTTTTATACCGTCAAAAGAACGGAGTAGTGGAATTAGGTCCCAAAGGGGTTTTTGGCGATGCGTTAGAAGGGGTAATTACCCAGGCTAACCTAGATATCTTGAGGGAAGAAATGGAACTTCTAGATGGTGCTGGAAATATATTTGACTTACAGGCAATCAAAGAAGGTAAGCTTTCTCCTGTTTTTTTTGGCTCTGCATTGGCGGATTTTGGTATCACACCATTTTTAAAACATTTCTTGGAGTGGGCACCGGCTCCTGGCATTAGAAAAACCACAGAAGGCGAAGTGAAGCCAACAGATGAATTCTTCAGTGGGTTTATTTTCAAAATACAAGCAAATATGAATCCTGCCCACAGAGATAGACTGGCATTCTTGCGTATCTGTTCTGGCACTTTCACCAGAGGTATGACAGTCACTCTATCTAGAACGGGCAAGCAATTAAAGCTAACGCAGTCCACCCAGTTAATGGCAAATGAGCGTGAAACAGTAGAAACAGCAGTTGTTGGTGATATCATTGGTATTTACGACAGCGGAAACTATCAAATCGGTGATACCTTAACAGATAGAAAGGAAAAGTTGTTCTTTGAGCCATTGCCAACATTCCCTCCTGAGTTATTTATGCGTGTGCATCCCGTAAATTCCCTAAAGGCTAAACAGTTCCAGAAGGGTGTGCAACAGTTGGCTCAAGAGGGTGCAATTCAGGTTTATCATAATGAATATAATGATATTATCCTGGGTGCCGTTGGGCAACTACAGTTTGAGGTTTTTGAATACCGCTTAAATAATGAGTACAACTCAGATATTCGTATGGAATCTTTGGATTATAGCGTTGCTCGCTGGGTAAACCCAGAAACAGTGACTGATATTAGAGACCACTTGGTAGCGAGGAGTACTTTGGTGTTTGACCGATTTGAACGACCCATTTTGCTTTTTGCAAATCAATATACAATGAACAATTTTATGCAGAAAAATCCAGATATTGAACTTTGGGAAGCCCTTAGTTTGGATGATAGTCAGTATCAAGAGGGATAATTGGAAAAAGGCGAACTTGTAAAAAGTTTGCCTTTTTGGTTTCTGTAGGAAAGCAAAAATTCTGTTTATACTAACAATAGATTGATATTTTTTTTTGCTATCATGAAACAAATGAAGATTTTTAACGTCCAATATACTTTATGGTTAAGCCTTTTTTAGGAAGAATTCAAATTTGTGGAATTTTGAAAGCAAAAAACGGACTTTTGGTTTGGCTAAAAAATTTCCTTTGATTCTATATGTAATCTATATTATGATGATTGTATTGAAAAGAAGAAATGGAGGTGATCCAAAATGGCGAAAGAAGCTCCCGAAGATCAGAATCAAAAGGCTTTACTCTTGAAAGCCAAAGAAGGGGATATGGTAGCGTTTGAAGAGCTGGTTTTACAGCACGAAAAAATTGTTTATAACGTGGCACTAAGAATGATGAATCATAGCGAAGATGCCAAGGATATTTCCCAGGAAGTATTCATTAAGGCGTACCGTAGCATAGCCAATTTTGATGAACGCTCAACCTTTTCCACATGGATATATCGCATTACGGTAAACACCTGTATAGATGAAATGAGAAAGCGAAAAGGTAAACAAAATTTATCTTTAGATAATGAGCTTGAGGATGAAGAAGGAACCTGGAAGCAGGAAGTAGCCGATGATGGTGATACCCCAGAAGAAAGCCTAATGCGCAAAGAGGAAAAAAATGAAATTACCATGGCCTTGAACGCTATTTCACAGGACTATAAAACAGTGTTTATATTAAGGGATGTTCGAGGACTTTCCTACGAGGAAATTTCAGAAATCACCGGCCTTGCCCTAGGCACAGTAAAATCTAGAATTTCCCGTGCCAGAAATCATCTAAAAGAAGAAATTTTTAAAATTCGGGAACGAAGTGGTACTGACACTCGTCATAAAGGTAGAAAGGAGGGGGAAAATCCATGAGTTGTGACAAGTGTAAAGAATTATTGTGGGCATATTTGGCACAGGAATTAAATATGGAAGATGCTAATTTTGTGGCTATGCATTTAGAGCAATGTAAAGTCTGTCAAGAAGAAGCGGTTCAACTGCAAAAGATCATGGATTCTTTGAGAAACCTTCCTGAGGAGGAATTGCCTGAGGGGTACCATGATGAATTGATGGACAAATTGGCGCAGGAAACAAAGGTTGTACCTTTGCCTGTTAGGAAAAAGCCTCAATATAAATGGAAACAATTCAGCCTTGTAGCTGCGGCAGCGTTGCTTGTTGTGGCTGTGGGAGGGGCGCAGGGGGTTTTAAGCTTGCGCGGGAATCAAAATGAAATTGTGCAGGAAATGTCAGAAGGTGGAGCCGAGGATATGAACAACAGTGTTGTTGCAAATACTGAAGATTCTCAGGATAGTGCTGTTGGTGCTACTGGGGTGGCAGAACAGGCTGAAAAGATGGAAGCAACGCCAAAAGTTGCACCAGAAGTTGTACCAAAACAAGAAAAACAATTGAATGCGCCTCAAGGGACACAGAACCAAGCACAACAAAAAGCTATGCAGGCAGAGCCAGAGAGTTTGCCTAAGGCTGTAAGTCAAAAAGAGGAAGGTACTGCTCCCATAGCAATGAATCAGGGGCAGGAAGATTCGGCATCAAAACTTGGAAACCTAGAGACTAGAGGATTCACTTATACTTTGATGGACGAGGAACCTTCTGTTGAAGCGCAACAGCAAGTCATATTAACCGTTGAAAATAAAGAGGGCATGATTGACAATGTAAGAACTTTGGCAACCTCCCTAGGTGGTTATGAGGTAGGCAAGGCTGAGGATGATACCTTAAAAATTTCTATCCCTTCAACAAAATCAGCGGATTTCGTGAGTGGTTTAAAAAAATTGGGCGAAACCCGTAGCATTGAGTTATCAACTGAAAAAACCGATGATGTGATTTTTGAAGTGACGGTAGAGTCAAAATGATGTGAAACGCTTTTGTTTCTAATTTATTTTAGAAATAAGGCGTTTTTTTGTTGTTTATTTTCAGAAAAAAACCATTGAGACACAAAAAAACTTCCATTTTATATCATTTTTACAATTTAATACCCGACTATGGGGGGATTTAGGTAGAGATGGTAAACTTTAATGTTCTACTTGACTAAAGTGGTAAACTGATATAAGATTAAAGTAAATTTACGTACGGAGGTGCTTTATGACGTTACCCAAAATGCTTTTAAAAAAGGAAGAAGAAGTGATATTTCGCTTACGTGCTTTGTTTGAACAATTTGGTTATAAACAATTTAAAATGAGCAAGTTTGAAGAATATGACTTTTATGCAGAAAATAGAAACTTTCTAAGTAGTGAAAATATATTGACTTTTAGTGGACTGGATGGAAAACTATTGGCACTAAAGCCAGATGTAACCCTTTCCATTGTGAAAAATACAAAAGGAAATTTTCTAATTCCCCAGCGGGTTTACTACAACGAAAATGTTTACCGTGTTAGAAAAGGGGCAGCAGAATATAAAGAAATTATGCAAGTGGGATTGGAATACATAGGAGAGGTGGATCGTTACGCCACTTTGGAAGTCATTCGCTTGGCTCAAAAAAGCCTGACCATTATAAGTGATGATTATATTATGGATATTTCCCATATGGGTTTTGTACTGGGATTGGTTGAAGAACTTGGGTTGGGCAATGCCCAAAATGAGGCACTCTTGAAGGGCATTAGCGAGAAAAATGTACATAGTATTCAGGCCATTTGTAAGCAATACGGTGTAAAGGATGAGCTGGAGCAAGTGCTGGTAGAGGTGTCATCCCTTTACGGTTCTATGGGAGAGACGTTATCAAAAGCAAAGGCTCTTTGTGTGAATCAAAAGATGAAGCTAGCCTTGGAGGAACTGGATGCAGTCTTTGCTGACCTTAAGGCCAATGGTGGCAGCGAAAATTTGAACCTAGATTTTTCCATTGTTAACGGCATGGATTACTATAATGGTATTATTTTTCAAGGGTTTATCAATGGGGTACCAAGCAGCATTCTCTCTGGTGGCAGATATGATAACTTGCTACGGAAGTTAGAAAAGAATGCAGATGCCATTGGATTTGCAGTTTATCTGGATTTGTTGGAACGATTTGAAAACTTACAAAAAGAATATGATACAGATATTTTATTGCTGTATGCAGAAAATACAGACACGGCGGCTTTGCTGAAATCTGTTGAGATGCTAACTGGTAATGGCCAAAGCGTAATGGTGCAAAGGAACAACAATGGTGCAGTAAAGTATAAGCAGCTTTGGAGCATGAAAGAGAGGGGGCTTGAAATTGTTGCAGAAAATGATTAATATTGCCTTGCCAAAAGGCAGGTTAGGAGAAAAGGCCTATGGCGTTTTTGAAAGTATCGGGTATGGCTGTCCCTCCATCCGTGAAAACAATCGTAAGCTGATTTTTGAAAATGAAGAGAATGGAGTTCGCTATTTTTGGGTAAAACCCTCTGATGTTGCCATCTATGTGGAGCGTGGAGTTGCTGATGTTGGTGTTGTTGGAAAAGACATTCTTCTGGAGCAGTCCAGTGACGTTTATGAATTGCTGGATTTGGGAATGGGTAAATGCCGCATGGCAGTTGCAGGCAAAAAGGGAGGTCGAATTGATACCGATCGCACCCTAAGGGTAGCAACAAAATTCCCCAATGTTGCAAGGGAATACTATCGTAAGCAAAGCTTGGAAATTGAAATAATTGAACTTCATGGCTCCATAGAAATTGCACCAATTTTGGGAATGTCCGATGTCATTGTGGATATTGTGGAAACGGGAACCACACTGCTGGAAAACAATTTGGAGCCGTGGGAAGATATTGTGCAGATTAGTGCAAGGTTTATTGCAAATAAATCTAGCTATAAGTTTCGAAACGGACCAATTCGCCAGATGTGTGAAAAAATGGGTGAGGTCATTACAAAGGAATCTTGAGGTGATACCATGATAAAACAGTATACATATAAAGAAATTACCATGGAGAAAATTTTATCTCCAACAGAAGAAAAGAACGATATTGCCAATGTGGTTTCTCAGATTATTTCTGAGGTTCGTCAAAAGGGAGATAAGGCTCTTGGTGAATACAGCCAGAGATTTGATGGGGCGGCCTTAGATAAAATGGAAGTAACTTTGGAAGAAATACAATCAGCCTATGATGAATGTGATAGAGGGTTTATTTCCATTTTAGAAGAGGCGGCAGAACATATTCGTGGTTATCACCAAAACCAAAAACGCTCAGATATGGTTTATACACCAAGGGAGGGCGTTATCTTGGGACAGAAGATCACCCCCCTTGAAAGAGTGGGGCTATATGTGCCTGGAGGGACAGCGAATTATCCTTCCACAGTTTTGATGAATGCAATTCCTGCCAAAATCGCTGGAGTAAAAGAAGTGATTATGGTAAGCCCTGCAAAAGGTGGCAAAATGAATGCTGATGTTTTGGTGGCAGCAAAGATTGCAGGTATTGACCGCATTTATAAGGTGGGTGGAGCACAGGCCATTGCCGCTTTGGCATATGGCACAGAAACAATACCTAGAGTGGACAAAATTGTAGGCCCGGGAAATGCATTTGTTGCAGAGGCAAAAAAACAAGTTTTTGGTAAGGTTTCTATTGATATGATTGCAGGACCCAGTGAGATTTTGGTTATCGCCGATGGGAAGTCAGATGCATCAATTGTTGCCGCGGATATGCTTTCTCAAGCCGAGCACGATGTTATGGCAAGGGCGATTTTGATAACAGATAGCAAGGAGTTGGCACATGAAGTATCAAATTCCTTAGAACAGCAAATTCCCTTTTTACCAAGAAAGGATATAGCTAGAAAATCAATTGATGACAATGGGAAGATTATTCTTACAGAGAATATTCACCAAGCAATCAAACTGTCAAATGAGATTGCCCCAGAGCATTTGGAGTTATGTATAGATAATCCCTTTGATTATTTGGCGGACATTCGTCATGCGGGTTCCATTTTTTTAGGTCGATATGCTCCCGAGGCTTTGGGAGATTATTTTGCAGGAACAAACCACACACTACCCACGGCGGGAAGCGCAAGGTTTGCTAGCCCCTTATCGGTGGACGATTTTATAAAAAAATCCTCCTTTACTTATTATACAAAAGATGCACTGGCGAAAGAGGCAGATAAAATCAATATTTTTGCCCAGAGGGAAGGCTTATTTGCCCATGGGAAATCTGCTACCATACGCATAGAAAAGGAGAGGAAGGAATGAGTCAATTTTTAAGTCCCAGATTTGCATCCCTAGAGGCGTATATCCCAGGGGAACAACCTAGAGATCAACAATATATCAAGCTAAATACCAATGAATCTCCTTATCCACCTTCACCGGAGGTATTTGAACGGCTAAATAAGGATGAAATAGAACGGTTAAACTTATATCCCGATCCTGAAGGGAAGGTTTTGAAAGAAAAGCTTGCCAAGCTTTATGGCGTAGATAAAGAAAATATTTTTCTATCCAATGGCTCTGACGATATTCTTAATTTTGCCTTTATGGCATTTTGTGATGACGAAAGGGGTGTGGCTTTTCCTGAAATCAGTTATGGATTTTATCCTGTTTATGCTGATTTATATCATGTGCCTCATGTAAAAATTCCCCTTAAGGTAGATTTTTCACTTGATTATAAAAATTACTGTGGGATAGAAAAAATGGTGGTAATCGCAAACCCCAATGCACCAACGGGCATGGTAATTGGGCTTTTGGAAATAGAAGAAATTCTAAAATCCAACCCCAATCATGTGGTTTTGATTGATGAGGCCTATGTTGATTTTGGAGGGGTTTCCGCTGTGGGGCTTATTGATAAATACCCCAATTTATTGGTGTCCATGACCTTTTCAAAATCACGTTCTATGGCAGGGGCAAGGCTTGGTTTTGCCATTGCTTCAAAAGAAATCATCGAGGATTTGGAAAAAATTAAGTTTTCCACCAATCCATATAATATTAACCGTCTGACTTTGGTAGCCGGAGAGGCAGCAGTGGATAGTGATTGCTATTATAAGGAAAATGCAAAAAAAATCATTACTACCCGTGAAAAAACGGTTGTGGCATTAAAAGCTTTGGGTTTTAATGTCTTAGATTCTAAAGCAAACTTTATTTTTGCAAAGAGTGATAAAATTACTGGGGCTGATTTGTATACCCAGCTAAAGAAAAAAGGCGTTCTTGTACGCCACTTTGGGAAAGAAGAAATTAAGGATTTTGTTAGGATTACCATTGGTACAGAGGAGCAGATGGAATTGTTTTTACAAAAAACAACAGAAGTGATAGCACAAAGATAGGAGGAGTTCTATGGGAAATAGTGAGATTAAAAGAAAAACCGCAGAAACGGAAATTCAACTTTCCCTTTGCTTATATGGTTCAGGCAAAAGTCATATCGCCACAGGCTGTGGCTTTATGGATCATATGCTAACCCTTTTTGCAAAACATGGACGTTTTGACTTGAATGTTGAATGTATAGGTGATACCTATGTGGATGACCACCATTCGGTGGAAGATATTGGTATTTGCTTGGGTATGGCATTTGCTGAAGCATTGGGAAATGGTTCAGGCATCACCAGATATGGACATATTATTCTGCCTATGGATGAGGCTTTGATTTTATCAGCGGTGGATATTTCCGGGCGAGGATATTTGGACTTTGATTTGCAGATACCTACGGAAAAGGTAGGAACTTTTGATACAGAATTGGTCGAAGAATTTTTTATTGCCTTTACCAGAAAGAGCAATATCACCTTACATATTAAGCAGATGGCAGGAAAGAATGGGCACCATATTATTGAGGGGGCATTTAAGGCAGTTGCCCGCAGCTTAAACATGGCTCTATCCATTCAGGAAGCTTATCGGGATGAGATACCCTCAACGAAAGGGGTGCTGTAAGTGATTGCAATTATTGACTATGGTGTGGGAAATTTATTTTCTTTAAAGAGCTCCTTTGGCGTAATTGGTGCCCAAGTGGAAATCACAGGGGATGCGGAGGTTATCCGTAACAGTGAAAAAATTATTCTTCCTGGTGTGGGAGCCTTCGAAGATGCTATTGCAAAGCTAACTCAGACGGGGTTGGATAAAGTTATTCTGGAAGAAGTAAAAAAGGGAAAACCTCTTTTAGGAATTTGCTTGGGGATGCAGATGTTGTTTGAAAAAAGCTTAGAATATGGTGAGCATGAGGGCTTGGGTTTGATTAAAGGTGCTGTAAAGCCTATTGCCCCTATGATAGGTGAGGGGTTAAAGGTGCCCCATATTGGTTGGAATGCTTTGATTTTCCCAAAAGAAAGGGAAAAAAGTGTTTTATATCGTTACTTAGATGAGGGAGAATGTGTCTATTTTGTTCATTCTTTTGCGGCCACAGATTGCCAAAAGGCCATTTCAGCAACGGCAGAATATGGGAATCTGCTAACAGCATCAGTAGAGAAAGAAAATGTTTATGGCACCCAGTTTCATCCTGAAAAAAGTGGTGAAGTGGGATTAAAAATATTAAAAGCATTTTGTGAATTGTAGAAAGTGAGGAATTTATGAAGCTTTTTCCTGCAATTGATATTATAGAAGGGTGTGCTGTAAGGCTTGTAAAAGGGGATTATGCCAAAAAAACCGTTTATAGCACCCAGCCTGTTGCAGTGGCAAAATCTTTTGCCGAAGCAGGGGCAACTTATTTGCATTTGGTAGACTTAGAGGGGGCCAAGGATGGAGGCACTCCAAATTTAGAAGTGATTAGAGAAATTGTAAATGAAAGTGGACTGCTGGTTGAAGTGGGTGGTGGAATTCGCTCGGAAGAAACTGTTGAAAAATATTTGGAGGCAGGCGTTTTTCGTGTGATTTTAGGCACAGCGGCAGTGAATCATCCCCAGTTTCTAATCAAAATGGTGGAAAAACATGGTGATAAAATTGCGGTTGGTGTAGATATCAAAGATGGCAAAGTGGCTGTCAAAGGTTGGACGGAACTTTCAGAAGAAAGTTGTTTTGACTTTTGCGAAAAGCTTGAGAAAATCGGGGTCAAGACAATCATTTGCACAGATATCTCCAAAGATGGATTGTTAGCAGGAACAAATCTGGCGTTGTACAAAGAGATGTCTGAAAAATTTAGGGTTGATATTGTTGCATCAGGCGGTGTAACCACCTTGGAAGACGTTGATCAACTGCAAAGCATGGGGCTTTACGGAGCAATTTTAGGCAAAGCTCTGTACACAGGCAATATTGACTTAAAGCAGGCGATCAATTTGACAAAGGAGGAGATTTTGTGATTACAAAGCGTATCATTCCTTGTTTGGATGTTAGAGATGGTCGGGTTGTAAAGGGTGTCAATTTTGAGGGGCTTTCTGACGTTTCCTCCCCTGTGTCCCTTGGTAAATTTTATAGTGACAATGGGGCAGATGAATTGGTGTTTTATGATATTACTGCCTCTGCGGAAGGCAGAGGGTTGTTCACCGATATTTTGCGTGAGGTTGCTTCTCAAATATTTATTCCACTCACTGTTGGTGGTGGGATAAATACTTTGGAAGATTTTGACCGAGTTTTAAAATGCGGTGCTGATAAGGTAAGTGTGAATTCTGGCGCCATCAGGAACCCAAACCTAATTTTTGAGGCAGCAAAAAAGTACGGGGATCAATGTGTTGTCCTTTCTGTTGATATGAAAAGGGTGGATGGCAAATTTATGGTTTTTGCCAAAGGTGGCAGGGAGAATACGGGCATGGAGGCACTAAGCTGGATCAAACGATGCCATCAGATGGGTGCAGGTGAAATTGTAGTGAATAGCATTGACACCGATGGGGTGAAGAAGGGGTTTGACTTAGAAATGCTGGAGGCAGTTTGTGATATTGTTTCTGTGCCGGTCATTGCATCTGGCGGTGCAGGCTGCATTGAAGATTTTGTTACGCTTTTTCATGCATTGCCTAAGGTTGATGCAGGCTTGGCAGCATCCATTTTTCACTTTGGTGAAGTTGCCATTCCAGATTTGAAAAAGACATTGGCCGAGAATAACATTATCGTAAGAAGATAAGGAGGTATAATCCGTGATTAATATAGATGAATTGAAGTTTGATGAAAAGGGACTGATTCCGGCGGTGGTTGTGGATGCTAAAACCAAAAAGGTGTTAACATTGGCATATATGAACCGTGAAAGCTTGGAAATTAGCCTAGAAGAAAAAAGAACTTGTTTTTGGTCTAGATCCAGACAGGAGCTTTGGCGAAAAGGGGAGACATCGGGTAACGTACAGCACATCATTTCTGTTTCAACTGACTGTGATAGGGATGCTCTAACTGTGGAGGTGGAAAAAGAAGGGCCAGCTTGTCATTTGGGTGAAGATTCCTGTTTTCACAACCCTGTTTTTATGAAAGAGGATTATAATGAGTTTTCCATGGATAGCCTGATGGAATTGATTGAAGGAAGAAAGGCTGAAAAGAAAGAGGGCTCCTACACTACATATTTGTTTGATAAGGGGGTTGATAAGATATTAAAAAAAATAGGCGAGGAGTCTACGGAAGTTATCATTGCCGCCAAATCTGACGATAAAAAGGAAACCATTTACGAAATTGCAGATTTGGCGTATCATGTAATGGTGTTGATGGTAGAGGCGGGCATTTCCTTGGATGATATTCGGGGAGAGTTAGCGTCTCGCCATGTGATTGATCATAAGGTGAAACAGGAGAAGATGACAAAATGATTCCGAAAATGAACTTTCATACCCATACTACCTTTTGTGATGGGAAAGAAACCGCTGAAAGCATGGTTTTGGCGGCAATGGAAAAAAACTTTACTTCACTTGGGTTTAGCGGACACAGCTATACCTATTTTGATGAAAGATATTGTATGAGCAAAAAGGGAGTAAAAGAGTATCAAAAAGAAGTTTTACGTTTAAAAGAAGTTTACGCTGAGAAAATTTCCATTTATTGTGGTATAGAGCAAGATTTTTATTCGGAGGAGTTTGTGTCAGAGTTTGATTATGCCATTGGATCTGTTCATTACATAAAAAAAGATGGACAATTTTTGTTGGTAGATGAAGCCCCAGAAATTATGAAAAAGGATATTCAGGAGTTATTTGGTGGAGACCCTTATGCTTATGCAAAGGTGTATTTTGAAACTGTGGCAGGGGTTTTGGATAAAACAAAGGCTGATATGATTGGGCATTTTGACTTGCTGACAAAATTTAATGAGTCAAAGGATATTTTTGAAACCAGTGACAGCCGTTATCGAAACTATGGGATTGATGCAATTGAGGCTTTAATTCCTTATCATAAGCCATTTGAGATTAATACAGGGGCAATTTATAGGGGGATGCGTTCTGAGGCCTACCCTTCTCCAGATTTCCTAAAAGAGATTAAAAAACGGGGTGGAACGATTTTGCTTTCTAGCGATAGCCATGATGGAAATTCTTTAGGGTTTCGTTTCCATGAAGTTGCATCCCTGGCGAAAGAAATTGGCTTTGCCTCCACATTGGTTTGGACACCAAAGGGCTTTGAAGAAATGGGATTATAGGGTAGGGGCTTTATTTTTTTGTTGTTTCATCAATTAAGAAGGTGGGGAAAGCAAGATATCAGTTTGGATGTTCGAATCTCAATTAAAGATACAAAGAAAAAACCTCCTATTTTTTTGGTAGAAAAATCTGCCAACAAAACAGGAGGTTTTTATATAAAAAATAAGAGGGTTGATTAGTTAATAAGGCTTCTATTTATCATTATTCTGAAATTAATCCAGATGAAATTAAGAAGTCACGGGCAACCTGGTCAGGAGACTCTTGAAGCTCATCTACACGGTAATTAAGCTCAATCATAATCTCATCGGTTAGAACATCACTTAACTCCTCCATCACAGGAATCAATTCGGGGTATTTTTCCAAAGTTTCCCCTTTAACCAGAGGCATTGCAAAATAGGGAGGGAAAAAGTTTTTGTCATCCTTTAAGGTAACCAGAGAAAACTTTTTCAAAAGCCCGTCGGTAGCAAAGGCATCCACCACATCCACATCTTGATTAATCAAGGCGGTATAGCGGGGAGAACTATCTAAAGAAATACTTTCTTTTAGAGTAAAGCCATATTTTTTCTGCAAACCAGGCAGCCCATCTTCACGGTTCAAGAATTCGAAGGTGGTTCCTGATTTCATGGTGCTTGCTACCTTTGCAAAATCACTAATGGTTTGCAAGTTATATTTATTTGCTGTGTCTTCAGTTACGGCCAATACATAGGTATTATTAAAACCCATTTGTTTTAATACGTCAATGTTGTACTTTTCTTTCAATTCTCTTTTTGCTGTTTCATACACTTCTTCCATATCGCTAATGGGTGGGTGTTTTAACATATCCGTATAGGCGGTTCCGCTATAATCTATATAAAGATCGATATCACCTGTCTGCAAGGCACCAAAGCACACCTGTGTGCCGCCAAGTTCAACTTTTCGGTTGACAGTAATATCTGTACGATCCTCTATAAAATCTGCAGCCAAATTACCTAATATAGCCTGTTCTGTAAAATCTTTGGAGCCAACGGTGATTACTTTATCGGCTTTTATGCTATTTCCCATGGAAGAGACAAAGAAAATCATTGCAAATAATACTGCAAATAAAGCCAGAGTTGCCTTTTGCGTTTTGCGTTTTTTCTTTTTCGCTGATGTTTCACCCTTTTGTAAACTAATGGGTGTTACAAGCTTTTCAACAATGCTAAGCAAGAAATCGATAAGCAGTGCCAAAAGACAGGCGGGAATTGCACCAGCCAGAATTTGGCTATTGTTTACAGTTCGTATTCCGGAGAAAACCAAATAGCCTAATCCGCCTGCACCAATGAAGGCTGCCATTGTCATCAATCCCACAGCAGTAACAGCGGCGATCCTAACACCGGCCATAATTACTGGTAAGGCAAGGGGAATTTGTACCTTTGTCAAAACCTGTAAGGGGGTTAGACCAATGCCTTTTGCGGCTTCTAAGGTTTGAGGATTAATGCTTTGGATACCGGTATAAGTGTTTTTGATAATAGGCAATAGGGAGTAGAGCACTACTGCAACCACAGCAGGCACTGTTCCGATGCCTAGAAAAGGTATCATAAATCCAAGCAAAGCCATACTGGGAATTGCTTGAATGATATTTGCAATGGATAATATAGGTTTGCTTACTTTAGCTGCATAAGAAATTAAAATGCCTAAGGGGACACCAATCAAAATGGCAAGCCCAACGGAGATACCTGTTAGTTTGATATGTTCAATGAGCAGAGACAGAATTTGGGATAAGTTTGCTGCTAAATAATCTATTAAATTCATTCTTCACCCTCCTGTTCATAATCGAAGTATTGCTGACTTAGGGTGGTTACTAAACTACTTCTTGTAATAAGTCCTTCTAATTTTCCATTCTGGGAAACAACGGGAACGGTGGATAGCTGTCTTTCGGCTATAATTTTTAAGGCATCCAATATATTTTGTTCGGAGCAAAGGGTAGGGAATTTTGTAGACATAAATGTTTCTGCCGTCTGTGTTTTATCCTCTACACCACGCAAGCGGCTTGCTTTGACAATGCCTAAAAGGCTACCAGTTTCCTTATTCACTACCAACAGGCTGTCAACCTTTTTCTGGCGCATACGTTCCATACATTTTAAAACTGGTAAATCCTTTGAGGTAGTAATTGGATTTTCAATCATAATATCGCCCACCTTTATGTATTCAGGAGACGACCAAATACGGTTTTTACCAACAAAGTTTGAAACAAATTCGTCCAAGGGATTTTTCAAAATATTTTCGGGGGTGTCATATTGGAGAATTTCACCGTTTCGCATAATACAAATTCGATCTGCAATTTTGATGGCTTCTTCCATATCATGGGTTACGAAAATAATTGTTTTTCTAACTTTCATTTGAAGCTGAACCAATTCATCCTGTAAATCTGAACGAGTTATGGGATCCAAGGCAGAAAAGGGTTCATCCATCAAAATGATTTCAGGGTTTGTGGCAAAAGCACGGGCAACCCCCACACGCTGTTGCTGACCCCCGCTTAACTCAGTGGGATATCGGTCTAAGAAGGTTTCACAATCCAACCCAACCATTTCCATAAGCTTCTTTGTGTTTTCTTGGATATCCTTTAAATTGGCTTTTTCAAGAGTTGGGATTAACTCAATGTTTTCCCTAATGGTCATATGAGGGAAAAGACCTGTTTGTTGAATTACATATCCGATTTTTCTACGAAGTTCTACTTCATTGATATTTTGTATGTTCTTATCTTCAATGTAGATAGCACCACCTGATGGCTTTATTAGCCGATTTATCATTTTTAACAGGGTTGTTTTGCCGCAACCGCTTTCGCCAATGATGGCAACCAATTGTCCTTTTGGTATTTCTAGGTTAATGTTTTTCAAAACATTTTGTGTTTTAAAGTTCTTTGAAATATTTTCAAATTTTACCATATGCATTCCTCCTTTTTTTAAAAGTAACAACTCTATTCTATTATCAAGTTGTTACTTTTGTCAAGGGGAAAAAAACGACATTCGGATTAAATGTCCGAATGTCGTTGGTTTTTTTCATGAATATAAATAGGTTTCTACTCTCTGGGAGGAGTCATCCTGAGTGATAAAAAAAAGGACATCACCTTCTGTAAGAGCGATATATGGACCGGGAGAGCGCATAAGCTTTTCTCCTCGTTTCACAGCAATTGCTGTTGCTCCTGTATGTTGCCAAAGTTGGATTTCACAGATATTTTTATTCAAATGCACACATTTATCCGTAATTTCAATTTGAAAGGGCATAAAGGGGTTAGTGGAACGAAAATGTTCTGTGGCAGAAATTAGGTCTGCCAAACAGGAATTTAAAATTTTCATTTCATTTTTTTGCCTTGTAATACTTTGCATCAGGGTTGCTTTTATGGTTTCTATGGTTTCTCGCTTGCCGTACTGATCAATAAATTTGCGAGCATTTTCTTTTGATTTTATGGTTACACCGCTTCCTTTTTCAGAGGTAACAATGTCTAAATCACAAAGGACACAAATTGCCCTCCTAGCTGTTTCTGGAGAAACGCGGTATTGACTAGCCACGGCAGAACGGGCGTATATTTTCTGTCCTTCGGTATATTCTTCATTGACAATACGAGAGGCAAGCTCAACGGCAATTTGCTGATAGCGAGGAATAGAAACTGTTTGTTCGATATGTTCTTCCATAGTGATACATCCTTTTTCATATGAAGTAGTGTATGAATGAATTTATATCATTCTTGCTTAAAAGATATTCAATAATCATAAATGTGTTTGATATAGAAGAAAAAGAAATAATAGGAACACAAGGCGTCCGCTCAAGCCTCAGGTTCGTTGTCTTAGGTAGCCTGTTTCTTTTTCTAAATATTCTTGTGCCATGCTCTCTAGAGTTGTATTATCCACTACTTCATCCAAAGCATCTTTCATACGCTTCCACAAGGAAAGGGAAACGCAAAAGTCTGAGTTAGGGCAGGTTGGGTTGTCCACACAGTCAACGGGAGAGAGAGAACCCTCCAATACCTGTAATATTTCGCCAACACTAATTTCTTTCGGATGGCGGGAAAGGATATAACCCCCTTGAGCACCTCTATAGCTTTTCACCAGGCCAGCCTTGGTGAGGGGATTGATAATTTGTTCTAAATATTTTTCGGAGATTTGCTGCTCGTGAGCAATGGCTTTTAGGGGCAGGGTGCCTTTTTCAAAGTTAATAGCCAATGAAAGCATAAGGCGAATTCCATAGCGCCCTCTAGTTGAAATTTTCATTTGTTCACCTCATTTTCTTCTTCCCAGCCCTTGCAAATATCTACCCACTCTATGCACTTTCCATAGTGGAACAACTCATCACAAGTTAGCTCAATGGCAGAGTTGCTACTGCCTGCGGCTGGAAAAACAGTTTGGAAACGTTTCATGGATATATCTGCGTAGGCTTTTGTGCCTTGGGGCAATGCAAAGGGGCAAACACCACCAACGGCATGGCCTGTTGATTCCAAGGTTTCTTCTGGCGTGAGCATTTTTGCCTTCAGACCAAAAGTATCTTTAAATTTTCTATTATCAATTTTTGCATCCCCTGCAACGGCAATCACAATAGGACCTTCCTTGGACATTAAGCATAGTGTTTTGGTAATACGAGCAGGGATGACACCCGCTGCTTGGGCTGCCAATTCAACGGTAGCGCTGGATGTTGCGAACTCCATAACTTCTTTTGGGCAATTCATTTCTTTTAAATATGCCCGTACAATTTCAATTGACATGATGATTACAGCTCCTTTTGTACGGATAGTATAATTCTTATATTTTTTTTAAATCATAGCAGAAAATAGGGAATTATGCAAGGAATAGAAAAAGGAGAATAAAATAATTGTCAACGGATAATTAATATGGTATACTTTGTAAATCTGAAAAGAAATGATTCCTTCATAAATAACCGAAAATTTAGAAGTTAAGTGGTTGACAATTTATTTTATTGCATTGCTATGAAGTTCATTGCTTATCTTCAGGGAAATAAATGGCAATAATATTGGCAATAATAATTGATTCAAAGGGCCAGTTTTTATATTTTTGTTTAAACTGATTTTTACCTTTTTTGCATAAAAATAATCATTCCCTGAATTTTTTGATAAGGTGAAAGGTATACACATATCCGTATTCAATTGGATGGCTATATGCTTGCTACAACAAAATCCTTCATTGGAATTTTTGTTTCGTTTTAGCTATATGAAAAGTTTGTTTAGAGGCGGTATTATTTGTGCTAAGTCTTAGCTTAACCACGCGAGAGACAGGGCAATGATGATACAAAATTTTGAGGCGTAACACTCCCCGTGTGTTGCGCTTCATTTTTTTTGTGACAGGATGACCGAAAGGAAAAAGTTGTTGGTTTTGCCCCCTTATCTTGACGATTTATAGGCAAAATGCTATACTCAAAATCAAGTTATTCCTATTGATTTAAAAGGAAAACCTTTAACGGAACGAGGAGAAAACATGATTAGAAATATATTGGAATATTTAGAAGCAACTGCGGTACGTCTGCCAGATAAAATAGCTTTTGCCAGCAAGGAGGAAGCTATCTCATTTCAAGAACTTTTGGCTTTAAGTAAGAGGGTGGGCACCTTTTTGTTAAGATATGGTAAACGGAATGCTCCTGTTGCGGTAATGATGGAAAAAACGCCATATTCTATAGCTGCTTTTTTAGGATGCGTATACAGTGGGAATTTTTATACGCCCATCGATTCTACTATGCCAAAGGATCGGGTTCTTTCAATATTAAATACATTGCAGCCCCAAGTTTTGTTGATTGATCGCAAGAGCAAAAAAAATGCGGATTACTTGGAGTACTCGGGTGAAATCGTGATTCTAGAAGATATTTTAGAAACCGAGGTAAATCAAGAGGCGCTGTTAAAAATTAGAAAGAAGGCGGTGGATGCAGATCCTCTATATGCCCTATTTACTTCGGGGTCCACAGGAATACCCAAGGGAGTGGTGATTACCCATCATTCTGTGGTGAATTTGACGGAATGGTACACTGAAACTTTTGACATTTCAGACCAGGAAATCATCGGTAATCAAGCACCTTTTTATTTTGACTCATCTGTCAAAGACATTTATGCGGTGTTAAAGACTGGGGCGACAATGGAAATTATACCCAAACAGTTGTTTTCTTTCCCTATGAAGCTGATGGAATATGTAGCAGAGAAGCAGGTAAATTATATTGATTGGGTGCCATCGGCATTTTGTATTGTTGCCAACACGGGAACACTTGAGAAAGTAGTGCCTGAAACTCTAAAAAAAATTGCTTTTTGTGGTGAAATAATGCCTACCAAGCAGTATAATACGTGGCGTAATAAATACCCAAAGGCTTTATTCGCAAATATTTATGGACCAACAGAAGCGACAGTTGATTGCACCTATTATATTGTGGATCGTGAATTTGCGGATGATGAACCCTTGCCCATTGGATATCCATGTAGAAATACGGACATATTCATATTAAACGGAGATCGTTTGGCAAAAGAGGGGGAAACTGGAGAACTGTGCATCCGTGGTAGATGCTTGGCTCCAGGGTATTATAATAACCAGGAAAAAACGGAAGAAGCCTTTGTTCAAAATCCTTTGAACCCCCATTATCCTGAAAAGATATATAAAACGGGTGATGTGGCAAAGTATAATGAGTATGGTGAGATCATTTTTTTGGCTAGAAAAGACCATCAAATTAAGCATATGGGACATCGCATTGAGCTGGGTGAAATCGAGACTGCCGTAAACTCCATTGACTTGGTGGAAAACGGCGCTTGTATTTATGATACGGAAAGTCAAAAAATTGTTTTGTTTTATTGTGGTAAAGAAGCCACTCAAAGCTATATTCTGAAAAAGCTAAAGGATAAAGTACCAAAGTATATGTTTCCAAATGTAATGATTATGCTGGAAGATATGCCACATACTTTAAATGGAAAGATAGACAGGTTACGTCTGAAGGAGTATTATGATAAAAAAGATGAATGATGGGCAAGCTTTTTGGGAAGAGATTGCCAGCAGGCTTTCAAGAGGTGAAAAGACAAACTTCTTTTTTTCCGAGAAGGATGTGCATCAACTAGTACAGAGGGGTAAAGTTTGTCGATTTGACTTTGATGGAGGGGTATATTTCTTTGTTGAAGAAGATAGGTTATATCGCTTATATTATTTTTTGGAAAAGGAAAAATCCCCAGGGGTATTGCCTGAACTTCAGCAACCTATTATACTTGAGGAAGTTCTATTAGCATCAAAAGAAAGAGTGCCCTCTGAAGATAGTTGGACAAGGGTTGGACTTGTGCCATATCTGGAGCGGCAACGGATGTATTTGATGGCCCCTAATATTATCTTTGAGGAGCGACAGCTCACCTTTGCATCCCAGGAGATGCTAGAGGATATTTTCTCTATGATGAATCAAAGTTTTGAGCCTTTTACATCCATGTTGCCAACAAAAGAGGAATTGCTTCATGATATTCAAGGGCAAAAGATTATTGTTACAACAAAAAATGAAGAAATTTTGGGCTTTCTGCACTTTGGGGATGAAAAACAAGGGTGTATGCTTTGGCATATTGCCGTTTCTCCCAAGGCTAGGGGCTTAGGTGTGGGCGAGGGGCTCTTGAAAGACTGGTTCTTTGCTAGAAAAGGTTTGACAAAAAAATATATGCTTTGGGTTAGAAGGGATAACCCTGCGGCCTTAGGGCTATATGAAAAGTTTGGGTTTCTGCCAGATGGTAGAATAGCCCCTGTAATGATGAAAACCACATAACAGAAAGGAAAATGAAAATGGATACTCTTTTGAAAATTTTAGTAGAATTAAGACCTGATGTAGATTTTGAGGACAACAAAGAGCTGGTTGACAGCGGTGAGCTAGACTCCTTTGACATCGTGTCATTGGTTGGGGAACTGTGTGATGCCTATGATATCGAAATAGGAGCGGAGGATATTGTTCCCGAGAATTTCAATTCTGTTGAAGCAATTATGGCTTTGGTACAGAGATTGCAAGAAGATTGATTTTAAGGAGATTGGGTTATGGCTTTTACTTCGGTACAATTTGTGGTTTTCCTGTTTTTGGCGGCCACTTCATATTTCCTGACCCCGAAGCGTTACCGATGGGTAACGCTTTTCCTCGTTAATTATATCTTTTATTTTATGGCGGGGGCAGGCTATTTTATATATCTGCTAGCAACGACAGTGACCATTTATCTGGCGGCAGTCCAACTTGGCAATATGTCAGCTAAAAACAAGGCGGCATTTGCTTTGGCTAAGGCTGAAATGGATAAAGAGCAGAAAAAAGCTTGGAAGGCTAACTTTACAAAAAAGAAACGTATGGTGCTGATTCCAGCACTCTTATTCAACTTTGGTATCTTGGCAGTACTAAAGTATTATAACTTCGTGGGCGTCAATTTAAATGCGTTGTTTGACCGATTTTCTATTGGGGCTGAGGTCCCCATTTATAGCTTTTTATTGCCATTGGGTATATCATTCTATACCTTTCAATCTGTGGGTTATCTTATCGATGTTTATAGAGAAAAGTACGAACCACAGCGAAATTTGGCAAAGTTTGGGTTGTTTATCTCCTTTTTTCCCCAGATTGTGCAGGGACCAATTGGGAGATATAATGTTTTGGCTGAACAGCTTTACCGCCCCAATGGCTTTTCTTATGAAAGGGTAAAGTTTGGCGTTCAGCTGATGCTTTGGGGTGCTTTTAAAAAATTAGTAATTGCGGATCGGGCTGGAGTAATTGTAGATACGGTTTTTGGATATCCAGATACTTTTGGTGGCACCTATGTGGCAGTTGCTGCTTTGGTTTACTGCATTCAACTTTACGGAGACTTCTCTGGAGGTATTGATATTGCTACTGGTGCGGCTCAGGTGTTGGGTATTGAGTTGGAGAAGAACTTTGAACGACCTTATTTGGCAACCAGCATTCCTGATTTTTGGCGAAGATGGCATATTACTTTGGGTATGTGGTTTCGGGATTATGTATTTTATCCCTTATCCCTATCCAAGTTTTTTATGAAGGTTGGTAAAAAGGGTAGAAAACTTTTTGGCAACTACATAGGAAAACTGTTGCCTGTATTGATTCCTCAGTTTATTGTTTTTTTCCTAATTGGTATTTGGCATGGAGCAGAATGGAAGTACATTGCGTTTGGCTTTTATAACGGAACATTAATTGTTATGGGGATTTTATTTGAACAACCCCTAAAAAAACTTATGGAAAAATTTGAAATAAAATACCAGTGTTTTAGTTGGCGTTTGTTCCAAGTTTTAAGAACACTAATTTTAGTGGCATTAGGCAAAATCATTACACGAGCCCCTGGCGTGGGTGCATCTGCTTATATGATGCATTCTATGATAAACCAATGGGATTCAGATACTTTAATAAATGGTGGGTTGTTAAAATTAGGTCTTGATGTACAAGACCTATGGATTTTGCTTTTTTCATCTTTAATATGGCTTACTATCAGCTTATTGCAAGAGTCGGGGATAAAGGTAAGAGAGGCTTTAGCGAAGCAAAACCTACTTTTCCGTTGGGTTATCTATTTAGCGGCTATTTTTTCATTCATTTTGTTTGGCGTATATGGTTTAAATTATAACGCCTCCGACTTTATTTATAGGGGGTTCTAGTATGAAAGGAAGTTTAAAAATCATTTTTAGGTGTATTGCCTTTTTGTTTATTTTTACCATATTGTTTTCCAATACGTCAGATTATTTGCGCCGTCCGGATGATGAGTCCGATGAAATTCATGCTTTTTATGATGAACCAAAAAATTCTATTGATGTATTGTTTATGGGTAGTAGCCCAATTTTAAGGGGGGTATCCCCGATGGTTATGTGGCAGCAACAGGGTTTTACTAGCTATGTGAGGGCATCTGCTTTACAGGCTCCCTCTGTTACGTATGGGCTTTTGTCTGAATCCTTGGAATATCAAACACCAGAATTAGTGGTGCTATTATGTGATAATATTTTTTTGGACTATGACTATGTGGAACGAGAAGGAGATTTGCGACGGGCATTAGATGGCATGAAAATGTCACAGCATAAATACAAAATTGTAAGGGAAGTTACAGCGGCAGATGACAGACAGACAATGCTGTCCTATATGTTTCCATTATTTCGTTATCACGAAAGGTGGAAGGAGATTAACTGGGCAGAGGCAGAGCCTATTCCATTGATGAAACATTCTATTAAAAAAGGTCATGTGTATCTTCGTGGTGGTGAACCCCTGGAATTCCCCCCAGATTTTATGGAGCCTTCGGAAGATGCCTCACCAGAGTTTAATGAAAACGCCAAGGAATATGTCGAAAAATCTATCGCCCTTTGCAAAGAAAAAAATATTCCGCTTTTAATGATTCATTTGCCCAAAATGGCTTGGAGTTACCAACAGAGCATGGCCATGGAAAGCTTTGCAAAAAGCATGGGGGTTGCATATCTGGATTTTGATCGAGAGGAAATTAGGGCGCAATTGAGTTTAGACCCCTCTACTGATTATTATGATCAGGGTCATATGAATTTAGGTGGATCCATTAAGCTTTCTCAATGGTTTGGAGATTATTTAGACAGTACTTATGATTTGCCTGATCATAGGGAAGATGAAGCCTATCAAAGATGGCATGAAGATTATCAAATGTATGCAGAAAAAACAAATATTGAATAAGCACTCTTTCAATTGTTTTTTCAGTGTTTGAATTCAATTGGTTTAGTCAATTAGAAACCTGTTCAGTTTTTTTGAACAGGTTTTTTTGTTGATTATAGGCTGAGTTATGCGGAGGAATTTCTTCATAGTAGGGGGTTGATTGGAATACTCTAAGAATAAAATAAGAAAAGTGAGGGCTAAAAATGGAGAATAATCAGTACCCCTTCGTGAACCTACCTTTACCATATCATTATAATGACCTTGAGCCATATATTGATGCAAAGACAATGGAGGTACATCATGCTAAGCATCTGCAAGGCTATATCAATAACTTGAATCAGGTTTTAAAGGACTATCAAGGTTTGCAATTATTAACATTGGAACAACTGATTGAAAATGCAGATCGGTTACCGAAAGGTTTACAGGCACCTATCAGAAATTATGCAGGGGGCGTATACAATCATCGCGTGTACTTTTATGGAATGGATTCCCCCAGAGATCAAAAGCCAAGGGGTAAGTTGATGGAAATGCTAAATGCACAGTACGGCAATTTTCAAAGTTTTAAAGATGTTTTTAAAAAAGAGGCATTAGGCGTTTTTGGTGCTGGTTATGCATGGTTGGTTTACGACAAAGGTAAACTCAAGATTCTGACAACACCAAATCAAAATAGCCCGATTGAGCAAGGGTTTTCCCCTATTTTTACCATTGATGTTTGGGAACATGGGTATTACTTGAAGCATTTAAATGAAAGAGGAAATTATATTGATGATTGGTTTCAGGTGGTGAATTGGGATAAAGCCAATCAGAACTATATGAGTTGTATTCGTAACTATTATTGAATATGAGTGTGTGAACTTAAACATCATAAGCAGTAAAGAATCAGAAAATTCATTAATTTGGAAATGGGCTTACGGCTCAAAATACTAGCCATTTGCCGCTGTCTTTGTTTCAGGTTATGTAGAATTTATAAATATTATTGGAATAGCATTTTTATTATTACTTCATCAAAATGTAATACAACAATTTATTAGGAAAAACCTGCTGTTTAATAACCAAGGGGGTTTTGTCTGTTTAAACTTATAGGGTGAAATTTCGGCATAGTATGAGTTTTGGTGAATATTCTTAAAATAGAAAAAGAAAAGTGAGGTCTGAAAATGGAAAACAATACATATCCTTACGTAAATTTGCCGTTGCCCTATGAATTAAATGCTCTTGAACCCTACATTGATACAAAAACCATGGAAATCCACTATGGTAGACAGTTGCCAGCCTATATTAACACATTAAATGCACTTTTAAAGGATTTTCCCGAATTACAATCCTTGACACTGGAGGAGTTGATAGCAATTTCTGAGGACCTATATCAGGATGGATTACAAGTACCAGTGCAAAATTTCGCAGGAGGAGTATATAATCACCGGTTTTATTTTAATGGGATGGCACCGCCAACAAATTTATCACCAAGAGGAATTTTGTTTGAAATGGTTGAATCACAATATGGTAATTATAATAGTTTTAAAGAAGTCTTTAAATTCGAGGGGATGAAAGTCTTCGGCTCTGGCTACGTATGGCTGGTTTATGATAATGGAATTTTGAGGATTATAACAACGCCAAATCAAAATAACCCCATTGCTAAAGGTTTTTGCCCCATCTTTGCCCTAGATGTTTGGGAGCATGCTTACTTCCTAAAGCATTATAATCTACGAGCCAATTATATTGAAGATTGGTTTCGGGTAATCAATTGGGAACAGGCAACCAAAAATTATTTAGAGTGTGTGAATCAGCAAAAAGACATAGAGATGCAGAAAAGGAGTAAGAAGAAATTACAATCAAAAAAATTGTAAAGATAGATAAACCGGCACAGGGACATCTTTATCCGCCTTGTGCCGGCTTCCTTTTTAATATAATCTGGATTCCTAAGGGACGAGTTTTCAGCATCAGAAAGCTTAAAAGCTAAAACAAAAGTAATAGGATGGCATTGGTAGTTAAACGATTTTGATATTCCATTTTTCCATCCAGTAGTTAATCTGAACCACATAGGCAAGCATCTGAGGCCCTGCCATTAGTTGGCCATACCATGGCTTCCCATAGTCAGATGGACTCTTGATAAAGGCCTCTACCTTTTTCCGATCTAAAAATTGCAGAACAGGTGAGTTGGGGTTTTCCATTATTTCAATTACCATGCCAGCCGATAAATTTTCATAGTTTTTATCATAAATTTTGGGGTAGGGGGATTTTCTTCTAAACAAAACCTCGTCGGGCATATAACCTACGCCGCACTCTCTTAATAAAGATTTTACAACACCATTTCTTGTTTTCATATCCCAAGGCACATTCCAAACATATTCAATCAAACGGTGGTCGGCAAAAGGAACTCTTGCCTCCAGGCCATTATACATACTGGTGCGATCCATACGATCTAACAATGTTTGCATAAACCATTTTTGGTTTAGATACGCAATTTCACGCCGTCTGGCTTCCTCAGGAGTATCTTCAGCTAGTTTTGGGGTCTCACTAACAGATTTTGCATACGTTTTTGCAACATAATCATCCATATCCAAGTACTCTATAAAATCATCTTTTAATAAGACTTTTCTTGCCTCCAAATCCATGGTCCAAGGGAAAGTGTTTGCCTCAAAACATTCTTTTTTGTGAAACCATGGGTATCCACCAAAAATTTCATCGGCGCATTCTCCCGTCAACGCAACTTTATTATAATCTTTTACCTTTGAGCAAAAAAACAACATGGAAGAATCCACATCTGCCATTGCGGGCAAATCTCTGGCGTCTACGGAGTCCTTTAAGCAATTGGTCTGGTCTTGAATACTACATTCCAAGTAACGATGGTTGGTATTCAAGTATTTCACCATAATATCCACAAAAGGTCTATCCTGAGAGGGTTGGAAGGAGGAAGCTTCGAAAAATTTATCATTTCCTACAAAGTCAAAGGAGAAAGTATTCATTTGTTCTCCTTTTTTTGCCAATTCTGCTGCGCAAACAGCAGTTACAATACTACTATCTACTCCGCCGGATAGGAAAGAGCAGATGGGTACATGGGAAACCATTTGCCGCTTAATGGAATCAATAAGAAGCTCTTTTGTTTTTTCTACGGTTGTGTCATAATCATCCTCATGAACACGACTTGCCAATTTCCAATAGCAGGTAGATTGGGTGCCTGCTTCTGAAATGGTCATATAATGACCTGGAAGCACCTCGTCAATACCTTTAAATACGCCTTTACCATAGGTTTTTGCAGGACCAATGCTGAAAACTTCATTCAGCCCTTCTTTATCCAGCAAAGGGGTAATGCCGGGATAAGCAAAAATACCTTTGATTTCTGAAGAAAAGACAATGCCATCTCCTGTGATGGAGTAAAAAAGGGGTTTTACACCAGAACGATCACGATAGAGTAAGGTAATATTTTTGATGGGATCAAAAATTGCCAAAGCAAAAATACCGTTTAGTTGTTGTACAAATTCAGGTCCATATTCCATGTAGCTTACCAAGATAACCTCAGTGTCTGAATCTGTATCAAAGGTCCATCCCTTTGATAACAAACTTTTGCGCAACTCCTCTGTATTATAAAGCTCGCCATTATATACGATAGCCCAGGTTTTATTGGCTACAGTTTTGGTAATTGGCTGACGCCCTGTTTTTAAGTCAATGATAGAAAGCCTTGCATGGGCTAACCCAATAGTATCATTTAAAAAGGTTCCGCAGTCATCGGGTCCTCTGTGACGCTGAATGGAATACATATCCTCTAATATTTTTGTATAATAGACTCTTTGTTCTGTATAGTTCTTTTTTGGATTAAAGAATCCAGCAATACCACACATAGTATACGCCTCCTAATGCTAAATTAAAATACAAGCTAGTATAAAAGTACATAAAAAGCCGATTCCCACTGGAAGTAGGTTTTTCCTTGCTAATTCTAGAGGATTTACATTACAGATTGCTGCAACAGGAATTAATCCCCAGGGAACAATGGTGCCACCGCCAACAAAAATAGCTGTAATTTGGCCCAAGGTTGCCAGAATTGGAACGGAGCAATTGACAGCTGTGCCAAAGGTTTGAGCCAATACACCAACCAATGGAAGACCGGAAAAGCCAGAACCGTCTAGACCAGTTAGACCTCCAATCACCATTTGAATAAACACAACCATATATTTATTCAAGGGTGTAATGCCTGCAAGCCAAATTGCCCAATCATTTAAGATGCCACTTTGATATTGTTCCCCTAAAATGGAGGTAATACCCTGGCCACCCAGGAAGAAAAAGCCACCGATTATAATGACAGGGGCAAAGATCTTAATGGCAAATAAAAAGCCATCTTTGATATAGTCAGTCACCTTTTCCATACTTTTTCCCTTAAAACCAATGATTGAACCAATTATCATAACAAGTATTGCTGTGCCGGAAACCAAACTCGTGGCGTCTCCTCCTTTTAAGTCGTACACAAACATAAGAATGATGTCTATTACAAAAGCAAGAGGCGTTAAAATTGCAATAAAAACAGCTCCTTTGGATGGCTTTGTTGTAGTTAGTTGTTCGTTGCTTTGCATATATAATGTGCCACCATCTTTATTTACCATACTTTTTCTGTTTAAAATGAATGCAGAAACTACAGTAACAACACCCATCATAAGAAACAGAGGAAAACCACTTTGCAAAATATGTTGTGGCTCAATACCGGCAGAGGCAGCGGTGATAGAGGGAGCGCCCTGAATAACAATGTCAGAGCTAAGGGCGATGCCATGGCCAAATAAATTCATTGCAATGGCAGCGGCAATAGGGGTTAGTCCTTTTTTTACGGCCAAAGGAACCAAAATTGCACCTACCAGTGCAACAGAAGGAGAAGGCCATAAAAATAGGGAGAAGATCATCATGGTAATGCCTAGAATCCACCACGAAACATAGGAGTTTCTCATGACTTTTGACATGGAACGCATCATAAGAAAGTCGCTGCCCAAATCAGTAAGACATTTAGAAAGGGACGTTACTAGGGCGATGGTTGCTATGATTTCCATGAATTCTTTTGATGCATAAAGAATTGCTTGGAAAACAGACTGGATACCGCCAACCACATTGCCACTGCTAACCAACCCAAGAATGAAGATGAACATTACACAAACAATGGGTGTATCTTTTCTTAATACCATTGTGGTAAGAATGGTAAAAACGCCAATGAGGTATATAAAATGAATCGGTGTAAGGTGAACAGATAGATTTGTCATTCACGATACCTCCCTGAAAAATGATATAAAATACAATATTCATTTTGTAAGGATATGTGCTAGGGATGGTATGTCAATGTTTGTTTTTTGGATTAGGAGTACAAGATATCGGGTTGTAGAGATAAAGCACTTGTTTGTAATATATGGCATAAAACAAGAAAAAGGACGAATGTGTGGATTTTAGAACAAAATTACATTATAATTATAAATATGTTCTTTTTTGGCAATTTTGCACTTTAAGAAATCGTAACTTTTTTACGTAGTAAACTTTGAGGGGGGCTTAGATGAATTTTACCGATTTAAAATATGTGATAGAAATTGATAAATGCGGTTCCATTTCCCTAGCAGCGAAAAATTTGTATGTGGCACAATCCAATTTGAGCCGAGCAGTGAAAGAATTAGAACAGGAATTTGATATAGTTATTTTTAAACGCACCCCGAAAGGGGTAATCACCACAAGAGAAGGACAGAGATTTTTACGCCATGCCAAGGAAATTCAGTATCAGGTGAATAATCTGACCAATGCTTACTCGGATTTTAATGATCGAGGTGTTAATTTAAAAATCTCCGTTCCAAGAGCCAGCTATATCTCCGAAGTTTTTTCTGATTACTTGACGACGTTGAATGATGAGGAAAATATGCGGATTCATTATTGTGAAACCAACTCCAGTAAGACCATTCAGAATGTTTTGGATTATCATTATGATGTCGGCATCATTCGCTATAACGTGATGCACGAGGGGTATTATTTATCCTTATTTAAGCTGAAAAATTTGTCATACCGCCTAATCCTAGAGTTTGATTATTTGCTGCTAACCTCAAAAGATAGTATTATTGCAGGCAAACATATTAGGTCTGATTCAGATTTAAAGGGTTGCGTTGAAGTGGTGCATGGGGATGAGCGGCTACCAACGGGCGATTACATAGATTTGACAGACCATGACAGAGAAGAACGCTATCAACAAAAGGTAATTTATATTTATGAACGTGGTAGTCAATTTGAAGTTCTTTCAACTGTGCCTAATTCGTATATGTGGGTGTCTCCCGTACCAGATAATATACTTGAAAAATATGGTCTGATACAAATGCGCTGTGGTGCATATGCGAAATATATGAAGGATGTTATGATATTTAAGGAAAATCATGTCCCTAAGAAATATGAAAAGCAACTGATTGATAAATTGAGAGAAAAAACCCGTGAATTTGGGTGTTATTTCTAATGGAAAAAATAGTTTTATTGCAATGTATGGCAAATCCGTTTGGGGAAAAAGGTTGCATTGAAAATAAAAGAAGCTGTTGATAAGAAAAAACATGAAATTCGGAATTAAATAATAGTTTCATTTTAATACAAAAAGATTTTTACAATAAAAAACGAGGAAGACTTGTGATGAAAATCGGTACGAGTCTTCTTTTTTTGTTTGGAAAACATCTGTCGAAAATTAGCGAATTGCAGTTTTATCTTCTAAAATTTCATTAATATCAAGTTTTCTATTTTTTTAAGAACAGAACGAGTTTGTTTGGTAATGTAGTAAGTACAAAATATTAGACAAGATGAATCCAAAGATAGCCGTATGTTTTTTAAGCAAAATTTTATCATTTTTGAATAATTGTACTGGAAAATGTACAAATAGAACAAAAAATTAGGTTGAAAATGTGAATTCTATTTGTTATTTAATGGAAACAAAATTATGCTTTAAATTTATGTCCATATATAAAATGATATATGCTATTCGCTAAATAGGTATGGTTCATTTTCGATTTTTTTATTGATTAAAACAAGATGTAATGCTACTATTAGCAACAAGAGGAAAAAACGCACAATAATATGTGTGTATTGATTCGACAAATATAATATATGCACAATTGCGTTTTATTTTTCTTTTTTGGTTTGCTCTCTGTGTCAAAACATACCCCATCTAAATTTTATATTACATATACAAAAAATAGATGGGGGATACGGCAGCTTGTGCAGGGCAACTGCACTTCAAAATAAGATAAAAGATAAATATTTCAAGAAACCAAAACTATGTAAGGGGGATTTTAAATGGCAGCAGAAAAGAAAAAAGAAGCAACTCCCGTAGCAAAAAGACCCGAAATTGTAAACAGCGTTGAAACCTTGAAACTAAGAATCGAAGAGGTAAGAGAGGCACAAAGAAAATTTTCCACCTATACACAGGAACAAGTAGATAAAATCTTTTTAGCAGCAGCGACTGCAGCGACCAAAAATAGAATTCCTTTGGCAAAAATGGCTGTAGAAGAAACAAAAATGGGCGTAGTGGAAGATAAGGTTATCAAAAACCACTTTGCATCAGAATATATTTACAACGCATATAAAGATGCTCAGACCTGCGGTGTTTTAGAGGAAGATACTGCTTTTGGTTATAGAAGAATCTATGAGCCGATCGGCGTTATTGCGGCGGTTGTTCCTACAACCAACCCTACCTCTACTGCAATATTTAAATGCCTAATTTGTTTAAAAACAAGAAACGGTATTATTATCTCCCCACACCCCTCTGCGAAAAATTGTACCATCGCAGCGGTTAAGGTAGTTTTGGAAGCAGCTGTTGCAGCTGGTGCACCTGATGGTATCCTTGCTTGGATTGACGAGCCTTCCATTGAAATGTCAGTTGAGGTTATGAAAGATGCGGATATGGTATTGGCAACTGGTGGCCCTGCCATGGTTAAATCCGCTTACTCCTCTGGCAAACCCGCTGTAGGCGTAGGTAATGGTAATACACCGGCTTTGATTGATGATACTGCAGATATCCTTATGGCAGTAAACTCTGTAATTCATTCCAAAACATTTGACAACGGTACAATCTGCGCTTCCGAACAGTCGGTAGTCGTTTTAGATAAAGTTTATGACCAGTGCAAGAAAGAGTTCCAGGATAGAGGATGCTACTTCTTAAATGATGAAGAACGAGTAAAGGTTGGAAGCATTATTCTGAATGCTGCCGGAAATATCAATGCTCAGATTGTTGGTCGTAGCCCTTATCAAATTGCACAGTTAGCGGGAATTGAATGCCCTAAAGATGCAAAAGTTTTGATTGCTGAAGTATCGGAGGTTGACGTTACAAAAGAGCCTTTTGCACATGAAAAACTTTCTCCTACCCTTGCTATGTATCGTGCAAATACATACGACGAGGCATTGGATATTACAGATAGATTGATTATCGATGGTGGTGTTGGTCATACATCTGTATTATATGTAGATCCTGTAAAGGGGCCTGATAAAATCAAACGCTTTGAACAAAGAATGAAGACCTGTCGTATCTTAATTAACACTCCTTCATCTCATGGCGGCATTGGTGATCTTTATAACTTCAGATTGCTACCTTCCCTTACTTTGGGTTGTGGTTCTTGGGCTGGCAACGCTGTATCTGAGAACGTAGGCATTCGTGAATTATTGAACATCAAGACTGTAGCTGAGAGGAGAGAAAATATGCTTTGGCTAAGAACTCCTGAGAAGGTTTATTTCAAAAAAGGTTGTACTCCTGTTGCATTAAAAGAATTGAAGGATGTTTATAAAACAAAGAAAGCTTTTATCGTAACAGATGGTTTCTTATTTAAGAACGGCTATACAAAGTCAATTACAGACCAGTTAGATGATATGGGTATCACTCACCATGTATTCTTTGATGTAACCCCAGACCCTACTCTGCCTTGTGCACAGGCTGGTGCAGCTGCCATGAGAGAATTCGGCCCTGACGTAATCATCGCTCTGGGTGGTGGTTCTGCAATGGATGCTGCAAAGATGATGTGGATTATGTACGAACATCCCGAAGCAGACTTTGCTGACTTGGCAATGCGCTTCATCGATATTCGTAAGAGAGTATTTGTATTCCCTAAGATGGGTCAGAAGGCAATCCTAGTATGTATTGCTACATCCTCTGGTACTGGTTCCGAGGTTACACCTTTTGCCATTATTACTGATCCTTCCACTCAGACAAAATACTCTATCGCTGACTATGAAATCATGCCAACAATGGCAATCAGTGATGCTGACATGATGATGGATCAGCCTAAGGGCTTAACCGCATCTTCCGGAATTGACGTATTAACCCATGCTTTGGAAGCATACGTTTCTATGCTGGCTACTGACTATACAGATGGTTTGGCATTAAAGGCTACCAAGTTGGTATTTGATTATCTGCCTAGAGCCTATAAGTATGGACGGGATGATGTGGAAGCTAGAGAAAGAATGGCAAATGCATCTACAATCGCTGGTATTGCATTCTCAAATGCATTCTTGGGTGTATGTCACTCTATGGCACACAAACTTGGTGCACACCACCATGTACAGCACGGTATTGCAAATGCTCTGTTAATTTCCGAAGTCATCAAATACAACTCAGCAGAAGTTCCTAAGAAGATGGGTACTTTCTCACAGTACAAATATCCTCATGCAAGAGAACGTTATGCTGAAATAGCTACATATTTGGGATTACCTGGGAAAACAGATGAAGAAAAAGTTGATAGCTTAATTGCTAAGGTTGAAGAGTTGAAGGCTACAGTCGGCGTTGCCAAGTCTATTAAAGAACATGGTGTAGACGAGACTGCATTCCTCGGTAAACTGGACGTAATGTGTGAAGAAGCATTCGATGATCAGTGTACTGGTGCTAACCCCAGATATCCTTTGATGAGTGAAATAAGAGAAATGTATTTGTCTGCTTATTACGGCAAATAATCTCACATACTTTATACAAAAAAGGGTTGCATAAAAATATGCAGCCTTTTTTGTTTTAATAAAGTGGTAAGGCCAGGTGTAGGGTATTATGCATTACAGGAGTATAAATGAAACAATATAGATTTTATGGAAGATGCATAAGTAAATTTGTAGAATAAGGAGAGGAATTGGGTTGTGAAGGGAGAAGGGTAAACACTCAAAATGATTAGAATTAGAGGATCTTTGATTGTGTTCAAATAGGTTCTTATAATTAATTTTGACTTGATTCATAAATATAATGAAAACTGAGACCTTTTTCTACCTAATTAATACTGCTTGACTTTGAAAAAACAAAGTGATTTGAAACACGATGAGAAAAAGGTTTTCAAAACTTTTATGGTAAATAAAAAAGGATCACAACCCTAGGGTTGTAACCCGTTTATAAAAAACAAATTACTTCTTTTTTTCTTTTTTTGCAATTTCAATGTGAATTCTTTTGTTTTTGATTTTAGTATTCTTCATACCTGCCAAAACATCTTTCACATATTCTCTTGGTACATCTACAAAAGTATAATCATCATACAGATCAATAGAACCTAAGGCTTTACCGGGAACACCGGATTCGTTTGCAATGGCTCCAACGATATCTTTAGCACGAATTTTGCTTTTTTTACCTGCATTGATAAACATACGAACCATCTTAGAATCGTCGCCACCATAAATTTCCGTTCCGCCCAAGTTGATATCATCCAGCACATCTAATTCGTCAACATTTACATCTGCAAGATGATTTTTTAACAGAGCCGCTGCGATATCAATGGCTGTAAAATCTTCTTCCATTAGGCGGTCTACCAAATGAACATATTTTGTTAGGTGACCTTCATTGATAACTTCTTTTACTTTTTCCAAGAAGATATTTGTTTTCATTTCTTCTACATCGCTTAATGTAGGCAACTTTTGCTGTACAATTTTTGTTTTTGTATAGCGCATAATGTCCCGAAGCTTGTAGATTTCTTTGCCTACACAGAAAGTGAAGGCTTTGCCATTACGACCGGCACGGCCAGTACGGCCGATACGATGCACATAATATTCTTCATCCTGGGGAACGTCGTAGTTAAAAACCACATCGATATCATCAACATCGATACCTCTTGCTGCAACGTCAGTTGCAACGAGAATTTCGATTGTTCCATTACGGAATTTTTGCATCACCTTGTCACGCTGTGGCTGTTTCAAATCTCCATGGAGACCTTCAGCGAAATAACCACGACCCTGAAGCTGTTCTACTAAATCATCTACACGCTTTTTGGTATTACAAAATACCATTGCCAAACGGGGGTCATATACATCGATGATACGGGTTAAAGCATCTAGCTTTGTTTTTTCCTTTACATCAAAGTAAGCTTGTTCAATATTAGGAACGGTCAATTCTTTACGAACAACCTTGATAAATTCAGGGTTTTTCAAGAATCTTCTGGTAATGTCCAAAATTTCGGGGGATAATGTTGCGGAAAACAGCAATGTCTGATGATCTTCAGGAATTTTTGTCAATATCATTTCGATATCTTCGCGGAAGCCCATATCTAACATTTCATCGGCTTCGTCCAGAACCATCATTTGAACTGTTTCCATTTTTAAAGTACGACGACGCATATGATCCATAACACGGCCGGGTGTGCCGATTACGACATGCGCACCTTTTTTTAATGCGGCAATCTGTCTATCGATAGGCTGACCACCATAGATTGGCAGTACACGAATATTATCCTTATATTTCAGAAGTTTTCTGAATTCCTCACTCACCTGAATTGCTAACTCTCTGGTGGGGCAAAGGATTAATGCCTGTAGACGTCTATCATCTGGGTTTACACGCTCTAAGCAGGGGATACCGAAGGCCGCAGTTTTGCCAGTGCCTGTTTGGGACTGACCAATTACGTCTTTTCCTTCTTTTACCACGCTGATAGCCATTGACTGAATTGGTGTTGCTTCCTCAAATCCCATATCTAATACTGCCTGACAGATTTCTGGGGATAAGTTCAGTTCTTCAAATTTTAAATGCTCCATTCTTTGTTTCCTTTCTTCTTTCCTGAGCCGAAGAGAACCACAAAAAAGGAAATTGCTTGTCAGAGGTCACCCTCCACGTTTTCTTTCGACTACTTAAATTTAATTATGAGTGCTTTCGCAATGGGCATATTCTTAAGATCTTTTTAATATACCTGTTTAAAATCCCTTTTAAAGCACTGTTTTTCCTTGGTTCCGTAAAAAAAAACCATACGCTCTATAATAACAGGGAAAAATAGTAATTGCAAGGGTGAATTCTCTGTTATATAATGAATTGTCACTAATTTACAAGAAATGCTTAGAAATAGGAGGAATTTTGAAAATGGAGATAATTGAAGCTATCGTTTTGGGATTAATCCAAGGTCTGACAGAATTTTTGCCGGTAAGTAGTTCCGGGCATCTGGTGCTGTTTCAGAACCTTTTTGGCATACATGAAGCAACTCAAGCTTTTTCCATTTTACTGCATGTTGCAACATTGATTGCGGTTTTCATTTATTACTGGAAAGACATTTGGGAATTGATATGCCATCCCTTTCAAAGAACAACAGCCCTTTTGATTGCAGCTACTATTCCAACAGTAGTCATTGCATTGTTGTTTAATGACACATTTAATTCTATCTTTGGCACAGGCAAATTTATTGGTTTTAACTTTATTCTTACCAGTTTGATTCTACTTTATGCAGATAGTCGTACTGGTGGGAAAAAGAAAATTCGTAACATGTCGATTTTTGATTCTTTGATTGTGGGAACCATGCAGGGTGTTGCTATTTTGCCGGCTGTTTCTCGTTCAGGTATGACAATTAGTACTTGTTTAGCACGAGGTATGGACCGTGAAAATGCAGCGAGATTTTCCTTCTTGCTTTCTATCCCCGCAATTTTGGGTGGTATGGTTCTTACAATTAAGGATATGCTAACGGGGGAAGTGGTTCTGACAGAAGCCTTGGGTACGGTACCTATGATAGCGGGTTTTATTGCTGCATCAGTCTCAGGCTACTTTGCCATTCGCTTTATGGTTAACATCATTAAAAATGGTAAATTAAAATGGTTCTCTTTATATGTATTTATTTTGGGCACAGTTTTGATTGTAGATCAATTCTTTTTACATATGATCGTCAAATAAGAGCACTTATAACTGTTAAAAGCAAAAAAAGGTCGGTATTTTACCGGTCTTTTTCTGAATTAGCGTTCAAATTTTAGTAAAAGCATTTGAAGTGAAGAATAAGGAGGATAAACTGATAAAGGTATTGTTTTTTTATATGCTCAATATATTAGTTACTAGCGGAAGGAGGGGGCCTATATGATTCTAAAGCAAATGTTTTTAGAGGAATCTATACTTGGCTTTTATGGAAATGCAGAGTTTATATTAAGGATCATCATCGCTTGTATTTGTGGTGGAATTGTTGGCTACGAAAGATCAAGACGTAGAAAAGAGGCTGGAATACGAACGCATGTCATTGTTGCAGTGGGTTCTACATTAATGATGATTGTTTCAAAGTATGGTTTTTTTGATGTTATTACAACTGCTGGTATTGGTGTTGATGTTTCAAGGATTGCCTCCAATGTGATTACAGGCATTTCTTTCTTAGGTGCAGGTGTGATTTTTGTGAAAAATATTTCTATAAAAGGCCTGACAACAGCGGCGGGGCTTTGGGCAACAGCTGGAATCGGTTTGGCCTTGGGCGCAGGTATGTATACACTAGGGGTGTTTACTACTTTATTTATTTTGATGATTCAAGTCATGCTTCATAGCAATTTAAACAAAAGAGACAAAAGCTTTGATGATACCATATTAATCACTTTTTACCATGCGCCTTCGGACATTACTTTTATTAAAAAACAACTAAGCGAGAGAAATATTGAAATACTCCATATGGAGATGGAAAAACATGGGGACGGAACGGTTACTGTGGTTTTAGATATTACTAGGGATGTAATGGTCACTTGTACTGACCTTACAAGCTTTTTGGCAGAAGACCCCACAGTAAAAAGCTTTAAAATATAGTCGATGAGAATGAATTTCATAAAAGTCAGCATAATAACCCAAGACAGGATAACCTTGTTTTGGGTTTCTTTTTTATTGCAAAAGAGACTCCATTGGATCAGCATCTCTTTTAATTGAAAAAAGAAGTTAAAGATAAGGTGAATAATTTTAATTTTGTATGGAAGCAAGGCGTGAAGAATTGTTTTTTTGGATGGAGGGACACGAATGCTAGTGGAATGTAGCTATGAAAGATGTATTCAATATAATCAACTCATCATTTTTTCAAAAAATCCAAACATCATGACCTGAGAAACATATAAACAAAATTAGCAATAGATAAAATTTCCATTGAGGAGGCGTGGGGATGGACATTTATATTAAGCCAATTGAAAAAGCCCAGATTATAGAAAGGAAGCTTGTTTATCTGAAAGATATTGCTGAGGTATATATTGGTGGGCAGACAAAAGGGGATATTGAGGGCATTGTTGTGTTTCAGATAACAGGAGATAAGAATGCAACTTACCTGATTTCAGTTTTGGATGTGATCCGAGCAATCAACCATCAATATCCTGATGCAACGGTTTCAAATGTAGGAGAAATGGATATTTTGGTGGAATATCATAAAAAAGCAAAAAAAGAAAGTAAAACACTAGAGTTATTGAAGGTTTGCATTGTTTGTATTATTTTGTTTGCTGGTGCTTCTACCACGATTATGTGCTTCCATTCGGATACACAGCTACCTCTCATTTTTCAAAACTATTATTATATGTTTTTTGGAGAGAATGTGGATATGCCAGCTATATTATCTGTGCCATACACGATTGGTCTGGCTGTTGGTGTCATGGTATTTTTTAATCACTTTTCAAAGGCAAAGATTACAGACGACCCGACACCAATTGAAATTGAAATGACCACTTATGAAAAAGAGACAAATGCAAGCGTCGTGGATAGATTGAATAAAACCAATGCCAAGGGGGGAGGGGGAGAATGATTGCAAAGGCATTACTAATTGTAATAGGTCTCTCAACCGGGGTAGCCATAGCAGCAGGTATTTTTGCCTTTATTGCTGCTATGGGAATTGTGCCACGAATGGCTAAGAGAACGAAAACAGAAAAGTATATCATGCTGTATGAAGATGTTATTTTGTTGGGTGGCGTTTTTGGCACAACGACAATGTTTGTGGACTATCGTTTGCCAAGGATACCTATTTTGGCTGGAGGATATGCCCTTGCCATTGGTGTTTTTGTAGGCGTTTTGGCTATGGCATTGACTGAAGTGCTAAACGTAATGCCTATTTTATTACGACGAGGCAGAATAACAAAGGGACTGCCTTGGTTACTTTTATGTTTTGCCTTGGGTAAAGTTTTAGGTTCTTTGGTTTACTTCTGTGTGGATGGGTTTTATGTCTTATAGATGATGTCAGAACTTAACTTTTTTTACTGCATCTTTCCCAATATGAGTAGCACAGGGGGAAAGAGGTATTTTTTTTGTGTACTTGAAAATAATAAGTTTTGGGTATGGGAATTAAAGTATCCAAATTGCGAAGGAGGTAAAAAAATGGACACAAGCAAACGTGCCAAACAAGAGTATGATCAGATGGTGAAAAAGGCTTCTCCTAATAGCCCTATTTTTATGGACTGCATAAAGGCTTTTTTCTCAGGAGGTCTGATTTGTGGATTAGCGCAATTACTATTAGATTATTTTAACACGGGGTTCACTGATGATGAGGCGGCCTTATTGCTATCCATTACCCTAATCGGAATTGCGGCAGTTTTAACCGGTTTTGGGTTGTACGAAAAAATGGGCAAACATTGTGGGGCAGGAACCATAATCCCTATTACTGGGTTTGCCAATTCCGTTGTTTCCCCAGCCATTGAATTTAAAAAAGAAGGTTTTATTTTTGGTACAGGTGCTAAAATGTTTATCTTAGCAGGGCCTGTCATTGTATATGGTACTTTAACCTCAATGGTAGTTGGACTGGTTTATTATTTTATAGGTAGGTGATGAAAAATGGGCGTTAAAAAAATCGGGAAACAAACGGTACGCCTTAGTGAGGGTGTTCGTATCATGTCGGCAGCATCCACAGTAAGTAGAAAAGAAGGGGAAGGCCCCTTAGGTAAATATTTTGATAAAATTATTGAAGATTCTATGTTTGGGGAAAAAAGCTGGGAGTTGGCTGAAAGTAAATTTATTCGAGAAAATATGGAGCTGGCGGTACAAAAGGCTGGATTAAAGATGAAGGATATAGATTATCTGCTTTGCGGAGATCTATTGAACCAGTGTACGGCTTCCACTTTTGGCACAATAGATTTTCAAATTCCATTTTTCGGCTTATATGGTGCTTGCTCAACCATGGGTGAATCTATGAGTTTAGGTGCAATGTTGATTGATGGCGGTTTTGCCAATCATACATTAGTGGGGGCGTCTAGCCACTTTTGTGCAGCGGAAAAACAATTTCGTGCACCTTTGTCTTTAGGTAATCAAAGACCTCCCTCCTCTACATGGACAGTAACTGGAGATGGTGCGGTTGTTTTGGCGAAAAAAGGGAAATTTCCTTGTATTACTGAAATAACCACTGGTAAAGTTATGGATATGGGGATTTCTGATGCAAATAATATGGGTGCAGCCATGGCACCTGCAGCGGTGGATGTATTAGTCAACCACTTTAAAGATACGGGACGAACCCCTGAGGATTATGATGTGATTGCGACTGGTGATTTAGGAGAAATAGGCCGTAGTTTAGTGGTGGATTTGATGAAAAAAGAAGGCTTTACCATGGGTGCCCAGTTTACCGATTGTGGCATCGAAATTTTTGATAAAAAGACTCAGGATACCCATAGTGGTGGTAGTGGTTGTGCGTGTTCTGCAGTTACTTTTTGTGCCTATTTTTATCCTAAGCTAATGTCGGGAGAAATCAGAAGAATGCTTTTTATTCCCACAGGTGCATTGCTTAGCACAACATCTTCTCAGCAGGGACAAAATATTCCTGGGGTTGCCCATGGTGTTGCCATTGAAGGCTGTGGTGGAAAGGAGGGGAAATGATGCTTCCCTTTTTGAAAGCATTTCTTGTTGGAGGGCTCCTTTGCGTCATTGGGCAAATTCTAATTGATAAGACAAAGTTAACCTCTGGCAGAATTTTAGTTCTATATGTTTGTGTGGGTTGCGTATTGGGCGGCCTTGGCTTGTATCAGCCATTGGAAGAATTCGGCGGTGCTGGTGCAACGGTACCCTTAACTGGATTCGGATTTCGTTTGGCTGAGGGGGTAATAAAAGAGGTTGATTCGACTGGCATACTAGGGATTTTTACAGGGGGATTAAAAGCAGCTGCGGGAGGAATAACTGCTGCCGTAGTTTTTGCTTTTATTGTTGCCCTTTTTGCCAATCCAAAAGAGAAGTAAACGGCAAATCAGATGAGTACAAAGTCCTATCGTAGATAGGGCTTTTTTTTGTGAAATTTGGCTCACGGAAAGCTATAGTGTATCATGTCACAACGGATTATACATAGATATTTTCATACGGAGATAAACACCTTATAACGTTTTCCCATGTTATGATATTTAAAAGGAAGAACATATAGTGTTAAGCGGAAAAAAGAAAGGTTTGCATTACTATATAAATTAAAAGATACGTAGTATGCTTTCCTTTGGAAGAAATCCTTAAAGGTTGACAAAAAATAAAACACAAAAAGGGGGATTGGAGTGACAATTGTCGACAAACTTCTTGTGAAAATTTTAGTTGGAAATTGGGCATTCCCATGTTTAATGGTAACAAAACCATAGGTAAAGAGTACCCTTAATTTTGCTTTTTTTGTTCCTTGTGTGGAAAAAATAAATATGATATAATGTAGTAGCAAAAGCGGAGTAGCTGAAAAGTTTGAAATTCTAAAGTTTGTTAATTAGAAAAACGTAGGATTAGCAATAAGATAGGGAAGCATACATTATTTTCCCCTAATATTTTATCCGCTTATGTGATATCATTATGTTAATCTTAAAAAGGAAGTGATGCCAATGCACAAGGCAATTGGTTCCAAAAGAGATTTCAGTAACTTAAACGAGGATGAATTGTTAGCGGAGTACCATGAATGTGTACGGGATATTATTGAAAACGAAATGGTGAAAAAGATGGATACGTTTGTGCAGCACTGCAATACCAGCAGACTGCAACATAGTATCAATGTTTCATATTATAGCTTTTTGATTTGCTTTCGTATGGGGTGGGACTATCGTTCTGCTGCCAGAGCAGGACTTCTTCATGATTTATTTTTGTATGATTGGAGAACCAAAAAAGGGGTTCCGACCCATCATGCCTCCTGGCATCCCAGAGTGGCTTTGGACAATGCAAGCAAAATAACTGAGCTGAATAAAATCGAGAAGGACGCCATTCGTAAGCATATGTGGCCGTGCACGTTAACACCACCCAGATATATTGAGTCTTTTGTTATTACTTTTGTTGACAAGGCTTGTGCTGTGTGTGAGGTTGCCGAGCGTAAATATAAAAATATTCGTGTGGGCAAGGTTGCGATATCTTAATGGAACAGATTAGTCGTTCTAATACTTTTGTAGAAAAAGAATATAAGTGAATCTAGCGGCGATAATCACGACATTTTGTGGTTGTCGCCGTTACTGTTTAATAATGTTTAAACGAAAAAATAAACTTTGAATAACAGGGCTGTTCAGAGAAATAAAATCTTATTTATAAGCCTCATGAATTGGAAAGGGGATTACTCCTAACAAATAATCTTAGGGAGAAGGGGGATGTGTTTTGCTAAGTCAGAATAAAATGAAAATTCAAATAAAAACAAAATGTATTATGGTTTTGCTACTGCTTTTTGTTCCAATCCTTGTAAGTCAGAGCACTAAAAATCCGGAAGGAACTTCTTTTAAGGGGAAGTATTATCCAGCGGATGAAGTAGCCTTTCTTTATGATTTGAGTTACCAAAAAAATGGAGAAACTGTGCGTGAACAAAATATATTAAAGGCAGAACTTGACTTAATTGAAAAATCTGAAAAATTTTTGTTATTGGATGTATTTTTGTTTAATGATGAATATCATAGGGAAATTGTTAGCTATCCTAACTCGGTGGAGCAGATTACAAATGCATTGATTGCAAAAAAACAAGAGTATCCTAACATGCCTATTATTTTGATCACAGACCCGATTAATAATTTTTATGGGGTATATGAGCAGAGGAATTTGACCAGGTTGAAAAATGCAGGAATACAAGTAGTGGTGACTGATTTAAACAAAATGAAAGACAGTAATCCTTTATATTCCGGATTTTATCGGTGTTACCTGAAATGGTTTGGCACCCAAGGGGCAGGTTGGATTCCTAATTTTTTTGATGATGATGGCCCCAGAGTTAATGTTCGTTCTATTTTGAAACTTGCCAACTTCAAAGGAAATCATCGAAAGACCTTTGTTTCAGAGAATGAAGCCATTGTGACATCTGCCAATCCCCATGACCCAAGTAGCTATCATTCTAATGTAGCGGTACGTTTTCGAGGCAATGTGGTAGGGGACATACTGGAGAGTGAAAAAAACGTAATTGCCTTTTCTGGCGGGGATGTGCCCCAAATCACATATCAAAAGGATATGAGAATAGGCATAGACTCTGTTGGAAAAATTGATGATGAATCGGTTATGATGCGCCTGATTACAGAGAGGGGAATTTATGATACCCTTCTTGATAACATTAATCGGGCAAAAAGCAAAGATGAAATTTGGATGGGGATTTTCTATCTCAGTAATTTTGATGTTTTAAATGCTTTAGGAAATGCGGCAGATCGAGGAGCTACAGTTCGTATTGTTGCTGACCCTAATAAAGATGCATTTGGCGTTGAAAAAAATGGATCTCCAAACCGACCAGCGCTTTCAACCCTGGCAGATCTTCATGATCGAGTTGAAGTCCGCTGGTATAATACAAGGGGAGAGCAATATCATGTTAAGATGGCGTGTTTTCTTTATTCTGAAGTGGAGGAGGCCCGAGTGGTTCTTGGTAGTGGCAACTTTACCCGCCGTAATTTAGAGGACTATAATTTGGAGTCAGATATTGAAATGGTAATGAAAGCCGACGCAAAACAGGCCGTAGAGATTCAAGACTATTTTTATCGGATTTATTATAACCAAGATGGCGAATATACTGTGCCTATGGAAAATTACTATGAAAAAGGCGGGATACAGAACATATTATGGAGAATGCAAGAAGCCTTAGGTTTATGCACATGGTGAATGGAAAGGGAACCAAATGATGAACACAAATTAGGGCAGAGGCAGAACATAAAAAGATATTAAATAAAAAAAGCGGGGCAGTTCCATGAAGAACCCCCGCTTTTTTTATGCTTTAAAAATTAGATGAATATAGTTATTTATAAGAGTTTCCAATCCTTCTTCTAAGGAGGTATTGTTTTCACTTACTATTTCAGCTGAAGCTGTATAGAGGGGGAGGCGTTCTTGATAAAGGCGAAAGGTTGCCTCTGCATCAGGGGCAAGTGGCCTCCCGTTACCATTTTCTAATAAAGTAACATCTCTTTTGATCCAAATGATACGACCATTGTGCTTTAGAGTTTCTATATTTTCCTTATCTTTGATAACCCCACCACCCGTAGAAATAACAAGGCCATTTTGCTGTGAAAATTTGTGTACCATAGATTTTTCTATTGCACGAAAGGAGGGTTGTCCTATTTTTATAAAGTACTCGCTAATTGGCATCTTAATTTCTTTTACAATTTCCTCGTCAATATCAATAAAAGTTTTGCCCAGCTGTTGGGCGGCTTTTTTACCTAGGGTTGTTTTACCGCAACCGCTCATACCGATTAAAACTAGGTTGCTTCGTTCTTCTAGTATGGAAGTATATAGCTTTTGAATTATGCTATCTTCCATTTTTTTACCTAAGAAAATTTCTACGGCGCATTTGGCTTGCCCGATGAGCATTTCTAGCCCGCCAATAGCAGTTACCCCTTTGGAAGCCCCGTCTAGCACGAATTTAGTTCTTATTGGATTATAAACAACATCAACCACTGCTTCTAAATTTTCAAATTGAGCAAGGTCAATAGGGCTATTATCTGTGTTTGGATACATTCCAACAGGTGTTGTATTAATAATAATTTCGGCATCAAGGTGGCTGTCATAGCAGGATTGGTAAGAGATGGTGTCAGGATTTTCTTTGTAGTAAACCGTGAGAACCTCCTTTGCCCCCATATCTTTCACCACAGCGATGCATGCTTTGGCTGCTCCGCCTTTTCCCAAAATCAAAACCTTTTTGTCTAGAGGTTCTATTCGGTGTTTCACCAGCATATAACGGAAGCCGTCATAATCTGTGTTATAACCATAAAGCTTATTGTTTCGATGAACAATGGTATTTACAGCGCCGATGGCCTCGGCTTTTGGGTCGATGCAATCAAGGTAAGGAATCACCATTTCTTTATAAGGTATGGTTACATTAATTGCGTTAAAATCTTTTCGTAACATAAAATCATGAAAGGAATCTTTGGATAGGGGGATCAGGTTGTATGTATAATCTGTTAATTGCTCATGAACGATTTTGGAGAAACTGTGACCAAGTTTTTCTCCAATTAAGCCATATGTCATTGGGATACACCTCACAATTTTGATTTTCTCCTATGGTAATACACTAAAAAGAAATATGCAAGGTTTATGGGTTTTCTTTTTTTTAAAAGATGAAAATTAAGGCTACAAAGCGGTTGTCGTTGATTTTAGAAGGGGTTTTGACTAAAATTTCAGCCGGCTATTTAGAATAATAGAAAGAATTAATTTTAAGGTGCAACCACGAGTGGCAAAAGCGTTGAAATAGTACCATTATTTGCCACGGGGTTGTAATATATTCTTAATGGCAATAGAGGTAAAAATGTGATAGAATAGGAAAAAACGGTAATCTTGGTAAAATTATAGGAGAAAATGATGAAAAAGTGGTTAAAAAAATTAGGAGCAACAATTTTAACGGCATCCCTCTTATTGAGCAGCACTGGTATGACTGCGTATGCCGCTGATTCAAAGGAATTTCGAGGTGTATGGATTTCAACGGTGTATAGTGCTGATTATCCTTCTGTGCAAAATAATATAGCGGCGCAAAAGGCTGAATTCACACAAAAATTAGATAAACTAAAGGCTGTGGGAATCAACGCAGTGGTGGTTCAAGTTAGGCCAAAGGGAGACGCATTTTATGAGTCTGAATTAAACCCTTGGAGTGCAGTTTTAACTGGAGTGCAGGGAAAAGACCCAGGATATGACCCTATGAAGTTTATGATTGATGAAGCTCACAAAAGAGGCATGGAATTTCATGCATGGATGAACCCCTATCGAATTACAACCTCGGGGACTGATCTGGCGGCGCTTTCTCCTGATAATATGGCCAGAAAAAATCCCGATTGGATCTTAACCTATAATGGTGCAATGTATTATAACCCTGGTAAAACTGAGGTAAAGGAATATATTAGAGACACTGTTGGCGAGGTTGTAAAGAACTATGATGTGGATGCAATCCATTTTGATGATTACTTCTACCCATCAAATTATCCACTGCCTGAGGGTCAAACAAGAGATGGGCAGGAAGCAAATGGCCGTCGACAACATGTAAATGATATGGTGCGCATGGTAAGCGATGAAGTGAAAAAAATTAATCCAAAAGTTCAATTTGGGATAAGCCCTATGGGAATTTGGAAAAATAATAGTTCTGATCCTGCAGGTTCTGCAACAAATGGTGGAGAAGGCTATTATTCTGTATATGGCGATGCAAAATCCTGGGTAGAAAAAGGATGGGTTGATTATATTGTTCCACAGCTTTATTGGGAACGAGGATATTCGTACGCAGATTATGAAACCTTGGTAAAATGGTGGAGTAACATGGTACAAGGCACTGGAGTTACTCTTTATATTGGCCAAGGCATTTATAAAGATGTGATAGCCAAGGAGATAACAGAGCAGCTAAGAATAAATGAAGGCTATAATGTGGATGGTAGTATCTTCTTTAGTGCCAGAGATATTTTTGACGATAGACAAGGGGCTGCGGTAGCATTAAAGAAATATTACACCGCACAAGAACCACCTGTGGTTACCGATCCTGAAAAGCCTACGGTGATTGAGAAGAAAAAGGCTTATGCAACCAAATCAAAAATTATTGTTAATGGGGCACAGGTTGCCTTTGAAGTTTATACTATTGATGATTACACATACTTTAAATTGAGGGATATTGCTTCTTCCATCAGTGGAACAGAAAAACAGTTTGACACGGTTTGGAATGAGGCGGATTCATCCATTAACTTATTAACAGGTTTAAGTTATTCCGGTACAATCGGTAGTAATGTAGCAGCAAAAGACACAACAGCAATCACCTCTACGGCAAAGCTATTCTTAGATGGCGAAAGAAAGAGTGTAAGTGCTTTTACAATCAACGATTATACTTACTACAAATTAAGAGATGTTGCTAAACTTTTAGACGTTGGTGTTAACTGGGATGCAGACACTTCAACTATAGGAATTGATACTACAGCAGGCTATAAATAATTGTAACTAACGGTGCTCACGGGTTCAAGTGGGTGCCGTTTTTGTCTTTTGAAAAGGTTATAAACAGTTTTAAGGAGTGTCAAAGGCCAACCAGGGTTTAATGTGTTAGAGCAGGGAATGAGTTGCTTAAAAATCAAGAGGTGCATCTATGGGAATTAAATTTTGAAAGAGGATTATAAAAAGTAATTATTTTAGAAAAATAGGTAAAACTGAAGGAAAGGCTTTCAAAATGTTGTAAAAACATGTATGCAATTGCAAATAATTTGTATATTTTTTTCTGTTAGCACTCTTTACAAGTGAGTGCTAACAATGTATAATAAGCCCATGATAAGAAGTAAAACAAAGTGAAAACTTGTTTTTGTTTTCGTAAGGAAGGTGGAATGGTTATGAACTTACAGAAATTCACACAAAAATCTTTGGAAGCCATTCAAAATGCCCAGTCTATGGCTGTGGAATATGGAAACCCGCAAATAGACCAACAGCATTTGTTGGCAAATTTATTGACCCAAGAGGATGGCTTGATTCCTCAACTTTTACAAAAGATGGGCGTAAATGTAAACGGCCTTCTACAAACAGTAGAGGCCGAGATTAGGAAACTTCCCCGTGTGTCTGGTGGGCAGACCTATTTAAGCTCGGATATGGAAAAAACGTTGGTGGCATCTGAAAAACTAGCAGAAAATATGACCGACGAATATGTTTCTGTGGAACATATATTTATGGCGATGATTAATGCCCCTAATGGTGTTTTAAAGCCTATTTTTAAGCAATATGATGTGACTAAGGATAGATTTATGAAAATCCTTGTGTCTGTTCGGGGCAACACCCGTGTTACCAGCGATGCTCCAGAGGCAACCTATGATGCTTTGCAAAAATATGGCATAGACTTGGTGGAAAAGGCAAGAAGCAAGAAACTGGATCCTGTAATTGGACGTGATGATGAAATTCGAAATGTCATTCGGATTTTGTCCCGCAAGACAAAAAATAACCCAGTATTAATTGGTGAGCCTGGTGTAGGGAAAACTGCAATTGCAGAAGGTTTGGCACAACGAATTGTAAAAGAGGATGTTCCCAATAGTTTAAAGGAAAAAACCATTTTTTCCTTGGATATGGGGGCTTTGATTGCTGGAGCGAAATTCCGTGGTGAGTTTGAGGAACGTCTGAAAGCAGTTTTGAACGAAGTGAAAAAAAGTGAGGGAAAAATTATTCTTTTTATTGATGAACTGCATACCATAGTTGGTGCTGGGAAAACCGATGGAGCTATGGATGCAGGAAATTTGTTAAAACCTATGCTGGCAAGGGGTGAATTGCATTGTATTGGTGCAACAACCCTGAACGAATATAAACAGTATATTGAAAAGGATCCTGCTTTGGAGAGAAGATTTCAGCCTGTTTTGGTCAGTGAACCAACGGTAGAAGATACCATAGCAATATTGCGTGGATTAAAAGAAAGATACGAAGTTTACCATGGTGTAAAAATTCAGGATCAGGCAATAATTGGTGCGGCTACCTTATCTAACAGATATATTACCGATCGATTCTTGCCCGATAAGGCCATTGACTTAGTGGACGAAGCTTGTGCTATGATACGTACTGAAATGGACTCTATGCCCACAGAGTTGGATATTATACAAAGGAAAATTATTCAACATGAAATCGAAGAGGCTGCCTTGAAAAAAGAGGATGATAAATTATCGAAGGAGCGTTTGGCGGAAACTCAAAAAGAGCTGGCAGAATTGCGTGATAAATTTGCTGCGTTAAAGGCAAAATGGGAAAACGAAAAGGATTCCATTGGTATTGTTCAAAAGCTCCGAGAAGAGATTGAAGATGTGAATGCAGAAATTGAAGCAGCAGAAAGAAAGTATGACTTAAACCGGGCCGCTGAGTTAAAATATGGAAAACTTCCCCAATTACAAAAAGAATTGGAAGAAAAAGAGCGTCTGGCAGAGGAAAACAGCGGTAAGAATACACTACTAAGAGATAAGGTGACGGAGGAAGAAATTGCTCGTATTATTGAGCGCTGGACGGGTATTCCGGTGGCAAGGCTCATGGAGGGCGAAAGAGAAAAGCTTCTTCATTTAGAAGATATTTTGCACCAGAGAGTGATTGGACAGGATGAGGCGGTTACAAAAGTTTCTGAGGCTATACTTCGTAGCCGCGCCGGCATTCAAAGCCCCAATAGACCAATAGGTTCTTTCTTATTCCTAGGCCCTACGGGTGTTGGTAAGACGGAGCTGGCTAAAACTTTGGCAGAAAGCCTATTTGATGATGAAAAAAATATGGTGCGAATTGATATGTCGGAGTATATGGAAAAATTCAGTGTGTCTCGTCTGATCGGTGCGCCTCCGGGATATGTAGGCTATGAGGAAGGTGGCCAGCTCACCGAGGCTGTGCGCAGAAGGCCTTATTCCGTTATACTCTTTGATGAAATTGAAAAGGCTCATCCAGATGTATTCAATATTCTTTTGCAGGTATTGGACGATGGACGGATCACCGATTCCCAAGGCAGAACCGTTGATTTTAAAAACACAGTAATTATACTAACATCTAACCTTGGTTCCTCTTATTTATTAGAGGGGATGGATGAAAGTGGGGAAATCAAGGAATCTGCTCGTATGGCGGTAGAGGAATTACTTCATCGCTCATTTAGACCAGAGTTTTTAAACCGTTTGGATGAAATCGTATTCTACAAACCATTAAACAAAAACAATATTACCCACATCATTGATCTGATTATGGCAGACTTGAACAAACGCCTAGAAGATAAACAGTTGCGTTGTCAGTTAACGCCAAGAGCCAAAGAATTTATTGTGGATGAAGGCTATGACCCTGCATTTGGTGCAAGACCTTTAAAAAGAATGGTTCAGCGTAACATTGAGACTTTATTGGCAAAGAAAATTATTGGTGATGAAGTTATGCCGGATAGCACATTAACTGTTGATGTTGAAAACGGGGAATATAAGGTTATTTAATGTACCATCTGGCTTTGACTGAGTTTATTAGTATGAGATGATTGAAAAGGTGGTAGCTATGTTCCATTGTAGCTACCACCTTTATTATAGAAAAGAAAGCCAGGGTTTAGGCGGGTTGAATAAAAAAACCTACTGCCATGAGGCAAAAAGCAATCCCCTTCGTTATAATATAGTTGTAGTCAGCAGCTACAAAAAATGAAATAACAAAGGAATTTTTGATATGAGTCTTAACGACAAAATAGTTTTCTTTTATATAGTAGAATTGCAAATATCACATAGTGTTTGCAGCAAATACAGGAGTAAACGGTTTTAAAATGAAATAAGAGAAGAGAACGCAAAGATTTTGAGGATGCTACGAGGGTGGAAGGGCGTGATGATTTTGAAAACACGAGAATGTCCAGACCATTCCATATGCTATTAGAGATTCCGCCTAGGATTGCATGATTAAGTTTTATGGGGTAATTAGAAGAAAAAAGAAAATGGCTTTACCCAAGCCATCATTTTCATGGATTTTTTAGAATAAATGATAATAAATAAAAACTATATTCGTTGATAAAATTTAATGAGGAAATTGGGTGTGGCTTTGACGTCGATTCCTAAAGATACTACAAAAGAACATTTCACAAATACAGGTGGTTTTGTTTCAAAATCCAAGGAAAACTTGAAAATAGACGATTTATGATGCTATAAAACGCTTGTTGAAATTTTTAATGGGTAATTTTTTAAGTTTAAGTTAGAAAGATTATGTGAATGATGAATGATGTAAAAAAGTTTGCTATGGGAATAATTTAAATTAAAATATTGAATAAGTAAACCATATCAAGTTTTGTATGAAAAAATATGAATTTTATGGCAAAAACTTTGGTTTTTTTTGCAATTTGCAGATTTTGATCAAATTTTAGGGTATAGTGTGTTAGTACCACAAAAACAACCAATATACATTATTATAAAAAAATTCGTTCCTCGATTCACTGACCCTGGGTAATAGAAAATGTGTATCTAGACATAACATTTTTTGAAAGAGTTTAAACTAACTTAGCTTGGTGACTATAAAAAATGGTTTTGTTTGTCAGATAAAATATAAACACTGTATATGAGCGAACTCCATTATGAAACCCTCTTAAAGATGGAGATGCGCCTAAATTTTGCTAATTTCTTTAAGCAGAGCAATCATATTCCTCGACAAAATAGTGATGCACTGCTTTGTATACCGTAGGTTTAACCTACGGTCTTTGTTTATTATCAATACAAAATAAACGCGATACTTTAGCAAAAGTATCGCGTTTTATGCTATATCAATCATTTGAATTAGCAGTTTGTTTTTTCGGCTGCTTTTGCAAAGTGACGTAAAGATTTCATTGTACGAATTTCGGAGCTGTTGTGGGAAATAGCTTGTTGAACGCCATCCGGTAAGCCTTTATAATAATTTTGGGCTCTTGCATTGTTTAAAAGTAAATCTGCCAAGTCGCGATACTCTTTTCCGAACATTTTTAATAACCTCCTCTCAATAGATGCTCAGCATAACGCCGAAGGTCTAAGTCATAATGAATATTGTTTTGATATTGACGAACATTAAACTGACGATCCTCCGGCAGTGAATCAAAAAAATCTTTTGCTTTGGGATTTCTGTTTAATAAGTCGTCAAGGTCTTGATATTCTAGAGCCATTTTTATCACCTCGGCATTATCTTGTGCAAAAATCAGATGTTTCATTCTGTTTGAGCCATCATAGTTTCTACCAAGTTTTGAGATTTAAAGAAGGATTTTCTTTTTTTATAAGAACTGCTTTTTTATTTCTGTAATGTAGTGTTTTATGTTATAATTTTATAAAAGGACTTGGAACCTGACCTTTGGGGACAAGTTTGTCATAGAAAAATTATAATAGTGGGTGGAAGATATGCTCAACGAATATAAAACAATTTTAACACAAGCACAGACGGAAATAGTTGAGAAAAAGTCTCGCTTTATTGCCACTGTACGACCTGTAAAGACAGAAGATGGGGCAAAGCAGTTTATCGATGAAATGAAAAAAAAATACTGGAATGCAACCCATAATGTGTTTGCCTATCAGATAGGTGAGCATAACGAGTTGCAGCGCTTTAGCGATGATGGCGAACCTCAGGGAACGGCTGGTATGCCTGTTTTAAATGTATTAAAAGGTGAAGATATCAAAAATGCAGCAATCGTTGTTACCCGATATTTTGGGGGTACACTTTTGGGAACAGGAGGGTTAGTTCGTGCCTATGGCAAGGCAGCCAAAGAAGGGGTATTGGCTGCTGGAATAGCAGAGCTGATTTTATATGCTAAGTACGAAGTGGTTTCGGAATACACTGAATCAGGGAAAGTTCAATATGAAATTATACAGGATGGTCATATTCTTTTTGACACTCAATATTTGGACAAGGTCATTTATACCGTTTTGGTGAAATCTCAGGAAGCAAAAGGTTTTGAGAAAAAAATCACCGATATTTTTAGGGGAAGCACACCTTTTGGCAAGCAAGGCGAGGTTTACGGTGTGTGGCAAGAAGAAAAACTATCTTTAATGGAAGATGAAACAGTATGAGTTAATCGAATGGTACAATGAAAAATATATTAGGGGTCAACAAATTTTGGACGAAAAGAATGAGATTGTATTGAAAACTATAATAACTCAAATAACATTGATTATGAGGCATTGATTATGAGGCTTTAAAGCCATATGAGATTAAGAGAAGCGATTTTTCTTGAATTTTGGCACAAAAAATGATAAACTATTTTGGTGAAATTTTATGGAGGAGGGTTCCTAATGTCAGGACATTCTAAGTTTGCAAATATCAAACACAAAAAAGAGAAAAACGACGCAGCAAAAGGGAAAATTTTTACCATGTTAGGTAGAGAAATCCAGGTGGCCGTAAAGGCAGGTGGACCCGACCCGGCCAGCAATGGCAAGTTGAGAGATATTATTGCAAAGTGCAAATCCAATAACATGCCTAATGATACAATTGATAGAAGCATAAAGAAAGCAGCAGGTAATGAAGAAGGCGTTGAATACGAAACAATCAGATATGAAGGCTATGGCCCTGCTGGTGTTGCAGTTATTGTAGAGGCTCTTACAGATAACAGAAATCGAGCTGCTGCTAATGTTAGGAATGCGTTTACAAAAGGCGGCGGCAATATGGGCACAACGGGTTGTGTTTCATTTATGTTTGACGAAAAGGGTTTAATTGTAATCGATAAAGAAGAAGTTGAAATGGATGAAGAAGAACTGATGATGGTAGCTTTAGAAGCTGGAGCGGAAGACTTTTCAGCAGAGGAAGATAGCTATGAAATCACCACAAATCCTGATGATTTTTCAGCAGTTAGAGAAGCGTTAGAAAGGGCAAAAATCCCTATGGCGTCTGCTGAGGTTACAATGATACCCCAGACATATACCGAGCTGAAAGCCGAAGATGACCTTAAGAAAATGAACAAATTATTAGATTTATTAGATAACGATGATGATGTTCAGAATGTCTTCCACAACTGGGATGAATAATTAGCAAAAATCCTATACCTCTTGTATTTTCAAGAGGTATAGGATTTTTTTGAAAAAATTACTAGAATCCAACAAAAAAAATTTAATTTAAGAAGTTTTTCATTTACTGGGACTCTTTGTTGGATAACAAAGAAAAGGCATTTTAAGTTTGGAAGTCACACTGTACAATAAGGGTTGTAGGTTTCGATTTATATGAAAAAAATAAACTGGTCATTGACTATTCGGTTTCAGTCAATGACCAGTTTTAAATTACTAGTGAAAAGGCGAACATGTCAAAACTCAGAATTTTAAAGAAGGGGTACCTGATTTTGTTTACAATAAGCTTTTTAAAACAATTTTAGCAAGGATTACTCTTGCCGAAAAAGTTTAAAGGGTCAGTTTTGCCCTTAAAAAAGTAACATTGATTAACATTCCACAGGTTCGATTGTCACTATAGGTTCGTCATGATTAAGCTCATCCTTAGGAGCTTCGGCTTCCTCATTTTTAATGCCCCAGTGGATTAAAAATGCCAAAGCGGCGCGCAGTATAATAATGCCACCTACAACTAGGATTTCGGAGAATTCGTGCACGATAACAGTACGTAGTATCTCGCCCCCCATTTTAAACTCAAGCCCCAATGCCAAACCTTTGGCAAGATTGAGACGGGTATGTGGGCTATGGCGAATATAATTATAAATCCCCAAGATGCCGGTGATGATCAAAACCACCACCCCAACAAATTCAAACATTAAAATTGCTGCCTCGGTAAGTGTGACTAAATGATGACGTAAAAAATCCATTTATCAATCTCCTCTCAGAAAGTATGATTAATTATATCACAATTTTATTCAGAAATCTATAAATTATTATACATATATGCAACAAAAGCATGAATTTGTGTTAAAATTACTGTATTATAAAATCAATTATACATGAATTATTAGCACTATATTGCAAATCATACAATATTTGGTTTCATCTTTTTTGCAACTTATACACAGTGAATTTGCTAAAAACAAAAAATTATATAAAAGCAAGTTTCAACTTATGAGAAGAAATGATTCATGGGATGAAGTTTTGGCTGAAGAAAAGAATATAAAAACCCTATCTTCCAATGATGATAGGGTTTTTATGCTTACAATAGGTCTTTATAGCTTTTTATGTATCTATCTGCCACAGATTGAATTATTTTGCTATCTGCCTCGGTAACGGGGTCAGCTACGGCATACACAGTAAAACCACCTTTTTTTGCGCCTTCTACTGCATAGAGGGCATCCTCAAAAACAACAGTATTTTCTAGATTTCCGCCAAGTTTATTCATGGCAATGCGGAAAACTTCCGGCTGGTTTTTATAGTGACCGGTTTCTGTGCAGGTAAGGATAAACTGGAAATATTTTAAAAGGTCCAACCGTTCTAGTGCAGGTTGAATATAGCTGGATTCTGAGGCAGTCAAAATACACATTTTAGTTCCTTTTTTATATTCTTTATCCAAAAATTCTTTGGCATAAGGCTTTAGGGGAATGGTATTACGATAAGCATCCTCAACAAAGTTTATAATTTCTTTCGTAATATCTTCTGTGCTGTGGGTCACGCCAAGATGGGTTCGGAAGTATTCTGCTGTTTGCCCAAGGGTTTGCGTTTTAACTACGCTATGTAGATTTTCGGGGACAACAAAGCCGTGGTTTTCTAAAAAATTTTGGCCGGTATTTTTCCAAACAGGCATGGAATCTATTAAGGTACCGTCAAGGTCAAAAATAATATTTTTCATAGGGTCTCCTTTGTTATTTTTATTTATTGGTTTTTCAGCTATGGTTAAGATACCATGGGGAGTTTAAAAATCTTCAAATTTGCCTTAGTTGATGGGGTGGCCAGTGCCAAGGGGATTTCTTACAACGTTTCATGATATGCATAAGTGTTTTAAAATCTCCATCAACGGGGTTTCAAAAGGTCCAGCCATAAAATGAAAGCCATTTAAGACAATATATTCCATAACAATAACCACAATAGAGAGGATTTTATCTATATCGGTAGTGTTAGGCAAAACTCGAATTGCCATACTGGTTGTACAGATTATTACATCTCCTCCTTGAGAAGTGTACCATTTTCCACGAAAAAACACAAGAAAGGGGCAATACTTTTGCATTTTGGACAATATTAATTTCTATAGATTTTTGTTATAATCAATTTATGATTGAGTATATGTAAATGTTTGAAAAGATAAGGAGATTTGCCATGGACTACCGTATCGAAAGAGACTCTATGGGAGAAGTAAAAGTTCCTGTGGGCGTATACTGGGGTGCACAAACCCAAAGAAGCTTTGAAAACTTTAAGATTAGCACCGAGAAAATTCCATTAGAAGTAATTTATGCCTTTGCCATTTTGAAAAAAGCTGTGGCAAAAGCAAATTTTCGCCTAGGCAAGTTGGATGAACAAAAGTGTAGTTTAATCAGCCTAGTTTGCGATGAAATATTGGAAGGGACGTTGGATGAGCAGTTTCCTTTGGCTGTATGGCAAACAGGAAGTGGCACCCAGTCTAATATGAATGTGAATGAGGTTATTGCCAATAGAGGTAATGAAATTGCAGGGGAGAAGATATTGCACCCCAACGACCACGTGAATATGTCCCAGAGTTCCAACGATACATTTCCAACGGCAATGCATATAGCGGCTGCCCTAGAAACGAAAAGACAGCTCCTTCCTGCGTTACAGCGTATGATTGACGAACTGCTACGATTGGAAAATGACAATAAAGGAATCATAAAAACAGGAAGAACCCATTTGCAGGATGCAACGCCCATTACTTTTTCTCAGGAAATCAGCGGATGGCGTAATATGCTGGAAAAGGCAAAAGCAATGATAGAATTGAGTCTTACAGGAGTACAAGAATTGGCATTGGGCGGCACTGCTGTTGGCACGGGTTTAAATGCTCCCGAAGGTTTTGCACAAGCGGCAGCAGAAGAGGTGTCTGCCCTGACTGGGGAACACTTTATTACTGCGGAAAATAAATTTCATGCATTAACGGCAAAGGATGAATTGGTGTTTGCCCATGGTGCACTGAAGGCATTGGCGGCAAACTTAATGAAAATTGCCAATGATGTTCGTTGGCTTGCCAGTGGTCCCAGGTGTGGTTTGGGAGAGATTCTGATACCTGAAAATGAACCAGGCAGCTCAATTATGCCAGGAAAAGTCAACCCAACACAGAGTGAGGCAGTGACCATGGTGGCGGTGCAGGTGATGGCAAATGATACTGCCATTGGTATTTGTGCGTCCCAGGGGAATTTTGAGCTAAATGTTTATATGCCTGTGTGCATTTATAATTTTTTGCAATCCGTTCGTCTTTTGGCACATAGCTTAGATTCCTTCCGTGTGCATTGTGTTTCGGGAATCAAAGCAAACAAAGAAAAAATGGATGAAAACCTTCAGCGTTCTTTGATGTTGGTTACTTGTTTAAACCCCTATATTGGCTATGAAAATGCTGCTAAAACTGCGAAAAAGGCTTATGCTGATAATATTTCTCTGAAGGAGGCCTGTGTTTCGTTAGGTTTTTTAACGGATGAAAAATTTGAAGAATTTTTCTGCCCGGAAAAGATGGTTTAATGCTTACGAACAAAGGGGCACTGAAGGGTGGACGAGCATAATCAAATGAATTGAATCAACATTAAATTCAATATGTATTTTGAAGAAATATAACAATTTTTAACCTTAGCAAGAGGGTATTATTGCGAAAATGAAACTTGTTTAGGATTGATAGATAAATGGTATGCAATACATTTGTAAATAGGAGGTATCATCCATGAGTATTGAAGAAAAAGCGTTAAAGCTGCACTATGAAATGCAGGGGAAGATTGAAGTGGTTTCTAGAAAAGAGGTAACAACAAGGGAGGATCTTTCTTTACTATATACCCCTGGAGTGGCAGAACCTTGCCGTGTGATAGAGAAAAATTATGAGGAATCTTTTCGATTGACACGTCGTTCCAATTTGGTTGCTGTCGTGACAGATGGGACTGCGGTTTTGGGCTTAGGGGATATTGGCCCTGCAGCAGGAATGCCTGTCATGGAAGGAAAGTGTGTCTTATTTAAAGAATTTGGCGGCGTGGATGCGTTCCCTTTGTGTATTGATTCTAAGGATGTAGATACTATTGTAAACACCATTTATTTGATTTCCAAAAGCTTTGGTGGTATTAATTTAGAAGATATATCGGCACCACGTTGCTTTGAAATAGAAGAAAGGTTAAAAAAAATCTGCGATATTCCCGTTTTTCATGATGATCAGCATGGGACGGCTATTGTAGTTGCTGCTGCTATGATTAATGCGATGAAGGTAGTGGGCAAAAAAATGGGAGATATGAAAATTGTAATCAATGGCGCAGGTGCCGCTGGTATCGCCATTGGCAAGCTTTTAATTTCCATGGGATTTGGTAATATCGTTATGTGCGATATCAATGGTATTATTTGCGAGGGTGACCCAGGTTTGAATGTAGGTCAAGAGGAAATTTCTCACATTAGCAATTTGAAAAAGGAAAAAGGTAAACTGGCCGATGCAATGAGGGGTGCTGATGCCTTTGTGGGGGTTTCTCGCCCTAACATGGTCACAAAAGATATGGTGGCCTCCATGAATCAGGGTATTGTTTTTGCTATGGCGAACCCTATCCCTGAAATAATGCCTGATGAGGCGTTGGCAGCGGGTGCGGCGGTAGTCGGCACAGGCCGTTCCGACTTTCCAAATCAAATCAATAATGTTTTGATTTTCCCGGGTATTTTCAAAGGAGCCCTTGGGGTTCGTGCCAAAGAAATCACTGAAGGAATGAAGCAAAGAGCTGCATATGCCATTGCTGCCATGATAACTGAGGCTGAACTGAATCATGAAAACATCATACCATCTGCATTGGATAAATCGGTAGCGGATGCGGTGGCGAAAGCGGTTGCCGATGTGGCAGTAGAAGAGGGCATTGCACGCATCCATCCATAATTTTAAATGAACAGGAGGATGTAAAAAGTCTTTTCCGGGAATGGAAAAGGAAATGGTAAAAACTACCCGCTATGTTGACCATTGCTGGTATACTGCTATTTGTTACTAATCTTAAAATAGCCTAGAAAGTAAATAAATTTTACAAATAAAAAGTTCCAGGTTCCACTTGTTGAAACCAGAACTTTTTTATTTTTCGTCAAAAGATACTTTGTTTGATCGCCTTTTCAAAAACAGCTAAGAAAGAAGCATCATCTTCTTTTGTTCGTTTGCGAATGTGACCACTACGTCCCTTTTTCTGACGTCTCATTGCCCTGGAAAGGTGACGTTCAAAAAGCATTCGGTCTATATTTTCGGGAGTATAGAAAAAACCGTTTGGATGTAGCACAATGGCTTTTTTTGCTAAAATTAAAGTTGCCAGCCCATAATCAGCAGTGATGCAAAGGTCGCCTTGTTGTGTGCGGTTAGCTATGGCCAAATCAGCGCTATCAGCACCTTGATCAACAGTGATAACATGAACATTTTCTTCAGGATAAAATAAAATATGAGAGGCGTCCGTAACCATAAAAACTTCAAGAGCAAACTTTTTAGCTATATCTACGATGATATCTTTAACAGGGCAGGCATCTGCATCAACTAGAATTTTCATTTTGTTCTCCTTTTGTATTAAGCATTGTTTTATCTTCTTCAATTATTTTTCTTGCATAGGTCAGAACTTTTTTTTGCTGAACCACTGAAAGGCTATCAATAATGCTATGAATTTCAAGTTTTTGAGCGTGAGCCTTTTGGGCAAAGTAGTTGGTGAGGGTGCTGGTTAGAGTACTGATAAAGCCAATACCAAATACCATCAAAAAGATGGCAATTAATTTCCCGCCGGAAGTTACAGGGGCAATATCTCCATAGCCTACAGTGGTTATGGTTACAATGGTCCACCACAGGGCATCAAAAAGACTTTTTTGCTCTGTGATTGCGATACCAAGGGTTCCCAGTATAATAAAACCAAAGGACCAATAAATTAAATAAATAAATCCATTTGTTTTGAAAAAAGGCCTGAGCACCCGCCCAACTTTTGTCAGCATGGCAGCGATCCTTGAAAATTCCATGAAACGAATGGCTCGAAGCAGGCGTATGCCTTTGAACAAAACATGAAAGGGTAGGGCTGCAATGAAATCAATAATATGGCTTCGGATAAATGCTGGTTTGTTATCCGCTGCATAAAGGCGGGTTAGATAGTCAACGATAAAAAAAGTAATGATGATGTCATCAATGATGATAATGGCTTTTGAATCCATAGGCACAAATAAAACTGAGATTGCCAAGAGTGCCAGCATTATCATAAATAGTTCATACTTCATAGAAGAAGTGTATTTTTTAATAAACGATTTCATTGGGACACCCTCCTTCAAACAGAAAATGCCTAAAGCATAGTATTCCATAAAAAAGGAAGGACAGACACAAAACAAAACATTGGAAAGAGTTACATTCAATCATCGTTGTGGCAATATTTGAGAACTTGTCCTAGCCACAGCCTTGGAATTTTTTTCATCAGGCCAAACCAAGAAAAAGCTCTGCTTTTTGCGGAGCAGAGCATAGTTTTCTTTCATTTGGTGGCTAATAAAAATCATAGTAAATTTTTTATTATATTTCTCCCAATGGCTGCAAAAATTACGACATGACCCTAGAAGGATATTTCATCATGATTAGTTGGCTTGGAATATATGTAAGTAGATTAGAATCCAAATTCTTCCCCAACCAAAATAACTTTAATTCTTTTTGCTGGTTTGCTTAGCCTTGTAATCACAACCTGGCTGCAAATGCAATCGGGGGAGGTGCAGTTTTTGCAAGAACCGGTGGTAACGCAGGGAGTTTTCCCCATGAAACGGAAGGCATTAATAGGTGCTGCCACGTTTCTAGCACGGGAAATGGCCGCATCCAGGTTAGGGGCTATTTTGTTAACACTGCAGATTACGATTACATTTTTTGGGCCAAAGCATAGTGCAGCAACACGGTTGCCTGTGCCATCAATATTTACCAAAATCCCTTCTTCTGAGAGGGCGTTGGTACTTGTGATGAAATAGTCAGTTAAGAGTCCCTTGCGATGCAGTTCTCCAATTTCTTCGGGAGATTTGCCCAAGTCTCTGTCAATTACTTGGTAATCTCCATTGTGAAAGGCCTTGGTAAGACCCATGTCCCTGATGGTCATTGATCCACCCCAAGAAACAGAGCTTTTTTCAGGAACCAAGGAAACTGCTTTTTCAATAGCCTCTTTGGCTGTAGGACAGTAGTATGCTTCAAAATGTCTGGATTCTAGTTTTGCTACTAAGGCTTTACACAAAGCTCCGTTTCTTTTTTCAATTGGTGTACTCATTTTGTTTATCTCCCTTCATATTTAAGTTTGCTACTTGTATTTTATCATAGAATTGGTAAAAACAAATAGAAGATTGAAAAGTTCTTATATTTTTATATACGCCTATTAAAACAACATATTACCTATACGAATGGTTGTTACTTCATGTAAATGCTAAAGTGACTGTAAGGTTTAACCATGGGGAAGGCTTTTTTACAAAAAACTCTTTTTGTTGCAATGGAAATACCTTTTGTATTATGATAAGGTTAAGTAATAAGAAATGGGGGATACCAATGACAAAAAAAATTGAAAGCCATCAAAATAAGATATTGAAGTGGGTCAAAGGCTTAAGTTTAAAAAAGAATAGGGATAAAGAAGGTGTTTTTATTGCAGAAGGCCTTCGTTTTGTCTCAGAAATTCCAGAGGAATGGGAAGTACAGCTGTTTATGGTTTCTGAGGATTTTGCAAAAGAAGAAGAACTTGGATGCTATGAAGAAAGGGCACAAACCTATGTAGTAAGTGATGAGTTGTTTGCCCTGGTTTCTGATACAGAAAACCCCCAGGGGATTTTGGCGGTTTGTAAGAAACAGGAAGAATTTGATGAAACAATCTGGAAGAAAGAAGCTCCTTTTTTCATTTTGGCTGAGGAACTTAACGATCCGGGAAATCTAGGCACATTGATTCGTACGGCGGATGCAGCAGGTGTTGATGGGATTTTTCTGTCTAAAGGTAGTGTGGATGTTTATAATGGGAAAGTTTTGCGTGCAACCATGGGATCCATATTTCATGTACCTATATTTCAAAATGTTTCTGTTCAAGAAATTGCCAGTAAAATGAAAGAACAGCGAATTTCTTTATTTGCTGCTCATTTAAAAGGAGAGAAATATCCTTACGATTTACCTTTGACCAAAGGGTGTGGCTTTTTGATTGGCAATGAGGCAAGAGGTCTATCAGATGAGGCGGCAAGCCTTTGTGATTGTTGGGTCAAGATTCCTATGCCGGGGAAAGCGGAGTCCTTAAATGCTTCAATGGCAGCAGGACTTTTGATGTATGAAGTGGTTCGTCAGAGGTTGAAGTAAGGAGGATAGAGATCTTTGGGTTCTCGTCTATTTTGCTATGTTGTTAGAAGATATGCTAAAGATTTGTTTTCTGGCCTTGCGTTTGCAAGGCTATTTTTTCTGCTAAGACAATGGCAGGGGTTCAAACAGGGATAGGAGGTGTTTTTGTGAAAAAGTATTTGAAAAAAAAGATAACATGGGGCTTATGTGCTTTGTTTTTACTATTGGTGATGTTTTGTAAAAAAAGATTACCAAGGATACCGAACCGGGAATATACAAAAGCCTGTCTGTACATGGCGGTTTTAGATGATGAAATATGTAGAAATGAACTAGAGGGTAATTTCGTTGGTGAAAAAGAAATTGTGTTTCCACCAAAACCTGATTCTTTGCAGTATCGATATCATTTATTTTTGGAAAGCTATAAGGGCTATACCCAAGAGCAGATTGCTGGAGAAATGCAACGATTTGAAAAGAGATTAATTGATTCAAGAAAGTTTTGTAAGAACAAAAATTGAATTTATCTGTGGTGTTAGAAAAACAGACGATTTTATAAGTATGGATTGCTGGAGGGAAGGGATGAAGTTAAGAAAAGAAAACTTTACATTTTATTTATAAATGTAAGAAAATTGGGATATATATCTGAATTTAAGAAAGAACTTTAAGTTTCTATTTTTTTCCCCTTATATTCGTAGTATAATTATTATGTAAATAGAAGTTTACTTGAACTTAAAATAGCTTGTCGCATTAGAATAGAATTATGTTTCGAGAGGAAGGGGGAGTAAGTCATGACCAAATTTATTCCTTGGTATCCTTTCCCTTTTATAAACATATGATATAAGGCCAAAAAATGATTACTTGCTGACACGAAATGATGAAATCTCCTACAAGCGGAAAAAATTCAGGATTGGAGGTTAATATGAAACTATATATTGCCAGACAGCCTATTTTTAATAAGGACAAAACCTTATTTGGATATGAATTATTATATAGAAATAGCGAAGAAAATAATTTTCCCGGAATAGACGATGAGCTTGCCACCAAAGAATTGGCATCCAACATACTAACAGAGTTTGATTTTTCATTGTTAACCAATGGTAAATATGGATTTATTAACTTTTCGAAAGCCATTTTGATGTCAGAGGTTCCTTTACTATTCCAGCCGCAAAATATTGTCATTGAAATATTGGAGGATGTTGTTGTTGATAAGGCCCTAATTGAACGAATAAAGTTTTTAAAAAAGAAACAGTATATCCTTGCTTTAGATGATTTTGTAAACGATGGACGCTATGAGACCATTATGCCTTTTGTAGATATCATCAAGGTGGAATACACCCTCCTTTCTCCTGAGGAAAGAAAAAAGGTGGCTCGCAGGTTTAAGGGGGTAAAGAGGCTTGTGGCAGAGCGAATAGAGACTCGAGAAGATTTTTCTATGGCTTTGGCGGATGGATATGATTTATTTCAGGGTTATTATTTTAGTAAGCCAATGATTGTGTCCAAAAGCAGTATTACCATTACCCAACCATCCTATTTTCGTTTATGGCGAGAAGCATCAAAGGAGACTCCGGATTTTAATGAATTAGAGGAAATTATAAAGGTGGATGTGGGTTTGATGCATAAGCTCCTTGGCCATTTAAACACACTGGTATTTTATAGGGGAAATCGCATCACTTCCATAAAAAGTGCTTTGGTCTATTTGGGAATAAAAAATACGAAGCGTTGGATTATGTTGCTTTTACTTAGAGAGATTACCGGCAATGAAAATGACGAGTTGGCAAAGCAGTCACTCATACGGGCGGTATTTATGGAAAAGCTAATGGAGGAGATGGGTAGAGAGAATGATATACAAGATGCATATTTAGTGGGTTTGTTTTCAAAAATCGATAATGCTTTAGAGGGTAATCTTAATGTAATCTTGAATGAACTTGAACTTCCAAACAAAACCAGGGCTACATTAATAAAAGGGGAAGGGATTCTGGGAGAGAGCTTGGAATGCATTCGGAATTATGAACAAAGTAATTGGGGCGAGGTGGCGGAGTTTGCTCAAAAGTATGGTTTGAATCCAGAATACATACCTTCTTTATATTTGTTTTCCTTAGAATATGCAGATAAAGTATTTAGATGTTAAAAACCAAAACGCACCACGTTTTCTCAATGAAACGGAGATTGACAAGGGTGTGTTACGAAATTGCAAAGGGATCAAAAGGGCTTTCTATGACAGGTAGAAAGCCCTTTTTTATTTGGGTTTCAAAAAATATTATAGCCCAAATAACTAGAAATCTGATCACATCCTTTTCTAAGGTGAATTTTTATATCTTCGATGATGGCTTCACTCACTTCATCGGTGGAGTAATTTACACTAATAGCGGCCACAATTTTATTTGTATAATCACGTATTGGCATTGCAATGCAGGATGAGTTTTCTTCATACTCGTTGTTATCCATAGCAAAATTATTTGTTTTTATTTTGGTCAATTCATCCAGAAAGTCAATGTAGTTCAGAATTGTATTTGAGGTAAATTTTTTAATGTCTGTATGTTGAAAGTAATTTTTGATTTCCTCGTTTGTAAAATTTAGCATAAAAAGTTTTCCGCTGGCGGTGGCATATAAGGGGTTTCTAGCACCAATCAAAGCTTGAGCAGGCAACTGGCTTAAAGGGTCAACCTTATAAATTGTTACAGATGCATATTCGTTGTTAATACTAAGAATGCAGGATCGATTTAATTTATTGGAAAGTTCTTCGATAATGGTGGCATAGCTTGAAGAATTCAAGGTATGATACTTCGGAACAGAATTACCAATTTTATAGGCACCCCAACTTAGACGGTAGGTTTTAATCACACCTGGGGTTTTCTCTACAAAATGGTAGGCCAGTAGAGTATCTAAAATACGGTGAATGGTACTTTTATTTAGGCTTAGCTTTTCGCTAATGGCACTTAGGGTCATACCATCACTAGAGGTTGATTGTGAGATGACATTTAAAACCTCAAGGGCATTGCTTAAGGTGTGTAAGGGGTATTTTGGTGTATATGGCTCCATAGATTTCTCCTTTGTGTTTTATTATATGTTATGTGTTTCTTCTATACGGAATGATATTACTATATTATAACAAACAAAATAGCGAATGAAAAGAAATAAAACTAGAGAATGCAATTGAAAAGGAACTGATACAAATAAGGAAAAAAATAATTTTAGATATAAAAACTGTTCCGAATAAAAGAAATATAAATTAGTATTTTTTATTATTTAGCAAATAATTCTGTTATATAAAACGACCTACTTGAAATATGGGATTTATTTCAAATAATTTTCATTTTTTTCTAATTTGTTCATTAAAACAAGATTTTATTTCAGTTTTGAATTTTCTAGATTAAATTATAACTTGGAGTTTTTAGGAATTATGTCCAAACTGAATTTAGAAAAAATATTAAATAATACCTATAATTATAAGATTAAATTGTTGCTATTTTAGGGTTAAATGTATGACACGTTGTAATTTTTGTGTAATTCAAAAGGAATTGCAATCAAAAAAAAGTATAATACTTATAAAAAAAGGGGTGAGGACATGCATTCTATTTAGAGAAACCTCATTTCTCATAAATTCTAAAAAACTTGTTTTTTTTGTAAAATCGGCTCCTAATTTTAAAGTGGTTTCATTGATTTGTCCAGAGAATTAACATATGATTGATTCATGAATTAGAGGTCAAGGGGATACAAAGGTGAAAACCAGCCATTTGCTGATGTATTTTTTGTCTTGCCTCCAATGAATATCATCATGACCGAGGCATGATGAATTTTAGATTTATTTATAAAAGGAGAGATAAGATTGAAAACATTGAATTTTTCTATTGATGAGTACATGCAAAGAGTTTCGAATACGAAAAAAAGCATGGAAGAAAAAGGGATTGAGGTTTTAATCGTTACGGATCCTGGCAATATGAACTACCTTACTGGGTTTGACGGCTGGTCATTCTATGTTCATCAGGGTGTAATTGTAGTTTTGGACGAAAAATTCCCTATCTGGTTTGGCCGTGGTCAGGATGGAAATGCAGCTAGACTGACTACATACCTTCCAGAAGAAAATATTTATGCTTATACAGATGACTATGTGCAGTCAACAACCAAACACCCTTATGAGTATGTGGCAGATATTTTAAAGGAAAGAGGTCACGATAAAAAAGTCGTGGCAACAGAAATGGATGCTTACTACTACTCTGCAAAGTGCCAGGTTGCTTTGGAAGCAAGCTTACCAAATGCAAAGTTTAAAGATGGTAACAACATTGTAAACTGGGTAAAAATCATTAAAAGTGATAACGAAATCGCTTTCATGAAAAAAGCAGCGGTTATTGCTGAAAATGTAATGCAGGTTGCTTATGATAACGTAGAAATTGGTGTTCGTCAGTGTGATGCAGCGGCAGCTGTTTATCATGCACAGATCACAGGTACAAAAGAATATGGTGGAGAGTATTCTTCTATCGTACCATTGATGCCTGCTGGCGTAAGAACATCTACCCCTCACCTAAGCTGGACAGATGAGCTTTACAAAGATGGCGATACAGTGATTCTTGAATTGAGTGGTAACTACCGTCACTACCACTGTCCTCTTGCTCGAACAATGGTGTTGGGTAATGCTCCTCAGAAGGTTCTGGATTTGGGTGCAACCGTTTCCGAGGGTCTTACAGCTGCATTGGAGGGCATTAAGCCTGGTATGTTTGCCGAGGATGTAGAAAGAATTTGGGCAAAAACAATTGCAAAGAGTGGTTTCGTAAAAGATTCCCGTATCGGATACTCCATGGGTTTGAACTTCCCTCCTGACTGGGGCGAACACACAGCATCTCTTCGTCCTGGTGACAAGACAGTTCTTCAGCCTGGTATGACTTTCCACATGATTCCTGGGATTTGGTTGGATGATTGCGGTGTAGATACAAGTGAACCTTTCTACATCACTGAGACAGGCGCTGTACCATTTTGTAACTTTAGGAGAGAACTATTGGTAAAGAAATAATCAATTCTGGTTTCGGATACTCAAGGTAAATTCCTTGAGTATTCGAAAGACAAGAGGGGAGTATGAAAGTGAAAAAAGTCGATGAGATGATTTCAAAAATTGAAGAATTATTTCTCAGCTATTCCATTATTTTGATGGCTGCTATTTTGATTTGCGGTGTTTTTGCAAGAGCTGTTTTAAATTCTAGTTTAACCTTCACAGAAGAAGTTGGACAAGTGTTAAACATCATTGTAACATTTTTTGGTATTGGCTATTGCGCAAGACAGGCAAGACATATAAGTATGTCTGTGGTCTACGACATTGTAAGTAAAAAAGGGAAAAAAGTGATGATGTGCATTATTTCCTTAGTAACTGCAATCATTATGTTTTACTTAACTTACCTAAGCATTCATTATGTAACAAGTGTTTTGGAATTGGGTAGAGTGACTGCGGCTCTTAGAATCCCTATGTGGATTACCTATGTTCCCATTCCCTTAGGGTTTTTACTTGGTGGGGTTGAATATCTGAGAACTTTCATAGCAAATATGAAAAACAAAGACGAGATTTTTATTTCCAGTATTTACAGACATGGTGAAAACATGGAAGAAGTAGAAGTATCTGAGAAGGGAGATGTGAACTAAATAATGGTAGGTTTATTATTGGGTTTAATGGTTTTTTTCTTAATTTTTAATTTCCCTATGGTTATTCCAATGGTTGCAGCACCCTTGGCTGTAATGATTGCATTTATGCCTAACATGGATTTAGCTATGTCTATTCAGCAGCTGATTGCTGGTGTTTCCGCACAGGTTCTCCTTTCGGTGCCCATGTTTATTTTCGCTGCTGACATTATGTGTGCAGGGTCTACCACCCAGAGATTGTTAGACTTAGTTGAAACTTTTGTTGGACATATCCATGGTGGCATGGCAATTACAACAGCGGCAACTTGTACCATGTTTGGGGCAATTTCTGGTTCCACCCAGGCAACGGTAGTTGCCATTGGTAGACCTATGCGTCAAAGACTTTTGAAGTTAGGTTATAAAGACAGCGATAGTTCCGGGTTGATTATTTGTTCCGCCATTATTGCACTGTTGATTCCTCCTAGCATTTCCATGATTATGTATGCTGTTGTCACAGGATCTTCTGTGGGGAATCTCTTTATAGCTGGCGTTGGTCCTGGTATATTGATGCTTGCTTTCTTTGCTGTATATAGCTATCTTTTTGCAAGGTTTAAAAAAATGCCTCGCCAAGAAAAAGCAACATGGCCCCAGAGAGTGGCGGCTTTCAAAAGAGCAATCCTTCCTTTGGGTTTCCCTATCATTATTTTTGTGGGCATCTATGGCGGTTACTTCAGCCCAACAGAGGCTTCTGCAATTGCTGTTTTATATGCTTTGATTCTTGAAATGTTGGTGTTCAAGAATGTAAAAATGAAAGATCTTCAGAAAATTGCATTGAGTACAGCCGTTGTAACTTGTGCAGTATTTATTCTGGTAGCCGGTGGACAGTTGTTCTCTTGGGTTATTTCTTACGCAAAGATTCCTCAGATGCTAACATCTACAATTTTAGGTGTGGATCCTTCAGCGGTGAAGATTTTGTTGACTGTAACAGTATTTTTCTTCATTGGTTGTATGTTCGTAGACTCTTTGGTTGTTATCATCATTCTTTCACCAATTTTCTTCCCTCTGGCAATGCAGGCCGGCATTGACCCTATTCATTTAGGTATTATTATTACCTTGCAGGCAGCAATCGGCTCTGTTTCTCCTCCTTTTGGATGTAACATCTTTACTGGTTGCGCAATATTTAATCGGCCCTATGGCGATATTGTAAAAGGTTTACCACCTTACTTAATTATGTTGCTATTGATAACTTTGATTGTTATTTTCTGCCCTCAGCTTTCCTTGTTCTTATTGAACTAGTCTTATATTTTTATGGAAAGTACAAACAGATTATGCAGTTGGGTGTTTGCACCTCTTGCATAGATTGCCAATGCCATCAATGGAACGGGAGAATTCATATTTAACTGAAACCAATGGATATGGCTGATTAGGAGGAAAAACAATGTTTGACATTAAAAAAGAAGTTGCAGAGCTTGAAAATGAATTGATTGCACTACGTCGAGATTTTCATCAGTATCCCGAGTTGGGTTATCAGGAGTTTTTGACTTCAAAAAAAGTATGCGGTTATTTAACTGCCTTAGGGCTTGAAGTGGAAACAGTAACCCAAACAGGTGTGGTTGCTACGTTAAAAGGCGAAGCAGCACCAGAAAAATGCAAAACCATTATGTTGCGTGCAGATATGGATGCACTACCGGTTACAGAAGATACAGGGCTACCCTTTGCAAGCAGAAATCCAGGCATCATGCATGCCTGCGGACATGACGGTCACACAGCAATTCAGCTGATTGTGGCAAAGCTGTTGTGCAGACATAAAGATATGTTGCAGGGAAACGTAAAGTTTGTTTTTCAGCCCAATGAGGAGGAAGCTGGCGCTTTAAATATGATTGAAGCCGGTGTACTGGAAAATCCCCATGTGGATGCTGCCCTTGCACTTCATCTTTGGAGCCCAATTAGTACGGGGCGTATTGGTCTTTCGGAAGGTCCTATTTTAGGCACAACAGAAGAATTTGAATTAGAAATTATCGGTAAAGCAGGCCACACCTCAACACCACATACGGCAAAAGATGCCTTATTAGGTGCTTGCAATGTGGTACAGGCTGTGCAGCAGCTTGGCACCAGAGAGTTTAACCCATTATTACCCATTGCCGTGATGTTTGGCTATATCAATGGCGGCACTGCTAGAAATATTATCACAGGCAGTGTAAAACTGGGAGGCACCATCAGATTCCTTTTCCCTGATGAAGAAATCAATAAGCCAAAGGTTTTAGAGGCTTTCGAAAGAGTGATAAAGGGTACTTGTATGGCAAACGACTTGGATTATAAGCTTAAATATATTCCAAGCAATCCATCCCTTTTCAACAGCAGCGATATGGTATCAATTGTAAAAGATGCCGCTGCCCAGGTATTTGAGACGAGAGGGAATGTGGATGAATTTAAGAGCCTTGCTGGAGAAGACTTTGCAGAGTTTAGCCAAAGAGTGCCATCTGTAATGACATGGGTTGGTATTGCAGATGCCAAAAAGAAAAGTGATTTCCCCCATCATCATGCAAAATTTGATATTGATGAAAGTGTTATGAAATATGGTGTTGAGCTTCAGGTAAGAAGCGTATTGGCTTACCTAAATAAATAAACCAATAAAACGTAAAATTTAAGGAGGAAAAAGTTCATGAAAAAAAGATTGTTTGCAATTGCAATGGCGAGTGTTATGTCTATCGGTGTGTTAAGTGGTTGTGCAGGTGGCGGAAGCAGTGCATCCTCAGCAGGCGGTGAAAGCGATGGTACAGAAACATATACTTGGAGACTTGCTCATGAAGAATACGATGGGGACATGCAGGATGTTTACGCAAAAGAGTTCGCTCAGAAACTGAATGAAAACTCCGATGGTAGAATTAACCTTGAAATCTATCCAGTAGGTCAGATTGGTGATGCGTTACAGCAGTGTGAATTGTTGCAAAATGGTGGTTTGGAATTTGCAATTATCAGCCCTGGTAACACAGGCACAGTAGTTCCTGAGAATCAGCTGTTCTCCTTACATTTCTTATTCCCTCAGGATTGGGAAAAAACACAGGAAATATTGCAGACAAGTGAAGCGTTGAATGGTATGCTCCATGACAAATATGTTGAAAAGAAGATCAAACCTTTGAGCTTTTGGACAGAAGGTGCAATGGCTTGGACATCCAACAAGTCTTTAAAGGATATCAAAAATTTCAAGGGAATGAAATTTAGAACAATGCAGTCCCCTATGATCATTGCTGCTTATGAAGCCTATGGTGCAAACCCTACACCTATGAGCTATACAGAGGTTTATTCCGGTTTGCAGTTGAACATGATTGAAGGACAGGAAAACCCTACAAGTGCTATTCATACATCTAAGTTCCATGAAGTTCAGAAGTACTTAACAGAGGCGAACTCCAACTTGTTTATCACAGCAACTTGTGTTAACCCCACATTCTTTGATGGTCTGCCCGCAGATATTCAGCAGATCGTTTTAGACACAGTAGAAGAAATGATTCCGCGCTCTTTCGAAATTCAGGAGGAATTAAATGGTGGTGCGTTAGATAAGATCACATCCGAATCAAGCATTGTTGTAGAGACACTTACCGACGAAGAAAGAGCAGCTTATGAAGAAGCAGCCCAGAAAGCATACGGCGTGTATAAGAAAATCGTTGGTGAAGATGGTGCAGCAATTTTGGATAAGTTGATTGAAGAAGTGAATGCAGTTGAAGCACAGTAAATGAGGATAAATAAAATAGAAAGCCATCTTTATTCTCAAGGGTTGTTTTAGAAATACAATGTGATATGAAAGACCCGTCTAAAGAAGCCCTTTCTTTGGGCGGATATAAAAAACACATTTTAAGGATTTGGAGGAAGTTATGCAGGTAAAAGATATTACTTCAAGAGATATCTGGAGGGCGAAAAAAAGAATTGCTCCGTTTATTACAAGAACGCCCCTAGTATATTCTCCTGAATTGAGTGAAAAAACGGGTGCCAATATCTACCTTAAATTTGAAAATCTTCAGGCGATTGGTGCATTTAAGGTAAGAGGTGCCGCAAACAAAATATTAAGCTTGACAAAAGAGCAAAGAGAGAAAGGCGTATCCACATTTTCCACTGGTAACCATGGTATGGCAGTTGCACACATTGCAAGCCGTTTAGGAATTAAGGCCATTGTTTGTATGTCAAAGAATGTGCCTGCGGTGAAAGTAAAGGCCATTGGCAGATGGAACCCCACTATTTTGCAAAATTGGGATTCTCAGGACGCAGCAGGTGTTTACTGCTATGAGTTACAGGAAAAAGAAGGAACTGTTGTAATTCCTCCTTTTGATGATAAAGAAATCATCTGCGGGCAGGGCACAATGAGCCTTGAAATTCTCGAAGATTGCCCAGAGATCGATACAGCCATTGTTCCCCTTTCTGGTGGCGGTTTGATGTCAGGGGTAACCCTTGGGTTTAAGCTTACAGTTCCTGATGTAAAGCTGATTGGTGTTTCCCATGAGAGGGCAGCGGTTATGATTGAAAGCCTCAAGGTAGGTCATCCAATTGAAATGCCTGAAGAAGAAACCCTTGCAGACAGCCTCCTTGGTGGTATTGGATTAGATAATAAATATACATTTGATATTACTCGTGACTATGTAGATGAAACAATGCAGGTTAGCGAGGATGAAATTGCAAAAGGTGTTGCTTATATCATGGAAAACCATCATTTGATTGCTGAGGGAGCCAGTGCAACTGGTGTCGCTTTGGCTATGAGAGATGGTTACATCAAACCAGGCAGTAACGTAGCAATTATTATTACTGGATGTGGAATTCCCATGTCTCAGGTTAAACAGATCGTGAACGCTCATTTCTAAAATATTGTTGAAGAACCCTCGAAAGGACACCCTTACGTGGGTTTTTCAACAATTTACAATTTTGATTTTTGCCGAAAAATCTTGGTGGGAATGATAGGTTCACAAACAGTGTAGTCTTTCAAAAAATAATGGAGCGATGGTTTGAAAGAGATATCACTGGTGTAAAAAATTAGTTTTTTCACTCGTTGTTAACAGGGGGCATATTCATTGAAATAAAATTATTTCTAAATATGGCCTTGGATATTCTTAAGGTGAGATAATATGAAGAATAGTAATGCATACCCATTGTTCATTATGATTGCAGCTTTTTGCTGGGGAATTAGCGGTATTTTTACAAAGGTAATTACCCGCCATGGCTTTACACCCATGGAAATGGGTTTCATAAAAACATTCATTGCTATGCTTATCTTGATGGTTTACTTTAGCAAGAAAGGTAAAGGTGTATACAAGTTAAAAAAAAAGGCTGATCTGAAAGATTTTATTACAATTAGCATTTTTGGGTACTCCCTTTATTCCGTGGCATATATTTTTACGGTAAATGAAATAGGGGTAGGCCTTGCAGGGGCAATGCTTTATACCAAGACTGGGCTTGTGTTGGTATTCTCCTCATTTGTATTTGGGAAGAAGATTACTTTAAAAAGCTTGCTAATTATTATGCTAACCATTTTGGGGTGTTTATGTATATCGGGTGTCTTTTCACCACAGCAAGTTTCCATTACATTTAAGGGGATAGCTTGGGGCGTGGCATCTGGGATAGGTTTCGCAATTTATGATGTATTTGGAAAACGATCTTTAGATAAATATTCATCGGAAACAGTTACATTATATACGTTTATCATTGCTACTATTTTGATGGGAATTCTGGCCAATCCAATTACAACAATTGTAAAAATTTTTCAGATGAATACATTGCCCTTTATGATTTTGTATGCTATGGTTGTTTCAGTTGTGCCATATCTGTTATATGCAAAAGGGCTTTCCAAAGTGGATGTAAGTGTGGCGGCAGTTATCTCTACATTTGAACTGATGGTTGCCTCTGTTGCTGGTATCGTTTTGTATAACGAATCAATCACTTTTTTGAAAATTGTGGGCATATTATTTATGATAAGTTCAGTATGCGTTTTAAGTATATCATCATCGAATAAAGCAGCAAAACGAACGAATGTTGGGGAGATTGAGTATGATTGATGTAAAGAAGGAAGTAAGTGGATTTGAAAGTGAACTTATTGCACTCAGAAGGGATTTTCATGAAAACCCAGAACTTGGTTTTAAGGAGTTTCGAACTTCAAAAATAATATATGATTATTTGAAAAAGCTAAATATGGAAGTGAAAAATATTTCTAGAACAGGTGTTGTAGGTATTTTAAATGGAGAAAAAGGCTGTGGTAAAACCATTTTACTCCGAGCCAGTATGGACGCCTTACCTATGCAAGAAAAGACAGGTCTTCCCTTCACTTCTGTTTTTGATGGTGTGATGCATGCATCGGGACACGATGGAGATATGGCTGTGCTCTTGGTTGTGGCTAAGGTTCTTGCAAGGCACAGGGATATATTTAAGGGCAATATAAAGTTTGTATTTCAGCCCAATGAAGAAGAGGCAGGAATGTTGTCTATGATTGATGACGGGATTTTAGAAAATCCACCTGTGGATGCAGCATTTGCATTACGGCATTGGAGTGCCATCGAATCAGGGAGGTTGGGCCTTACGGCGGGGGCTGTATTGGGGACAACAGAGGAATTTGAAATTACGATTTATGGAAAATCTGGCAACACTTCTGCACCTAACACAGGAAAGGATGCCATTATGTGCGCTGCAAAGATCATAGAGGCATTACAATTTTTAGAAACCAGAGAGTACAACCCAATGCACCCCATGGTCATTATGATTGGTCAGATTTCTGGTGGAACAGCCAGAACCATTATTTCAGATGAAGTGAAAATGGGTGGTACAATCAGATTTCTTTTTCCCGATGAAAAAGAAAACAAGGAGCGAGTGATAGCGGCTTTTAAGCGGGTTGTGCGGGGTGTTTGCGAAACATACTCCATGGAGTATAAAGTGCAATTTATTCCTAGTAACCCTTCTTTAATCAATGATAAGAAGTTGGTATATCTCATGAAAAGTGTTGCTTCAAATACCTTTGGAACAGAGTTTAATATCGATAGCTTTACAGGGTTGATGGGGGAAGATTTTGCAGAGGTTAGTCATAGAGTTCCGTCGGTTATGACCTTTTTGGGGGTTCATAATGAGGAAAAGGGTAATGTTTTTCCACAAAATCACCCTCAGTTTAGTATTGATGAAGATGTCATGAAATTTGGGGCAGAATTGCAAATTAGAGCGGCACTGAAATATCTGAATGACTAAAAATAAGAATTTAGTGCCAGCCCAGGTAACTTTGTCTTCTCTTTGCATATGAAAGGAAAAATGCTTCACAACTTTTTAGCACTTTTAAAAAGAAATGGAAATCATAGAATAGGTCAAATATTGTACTGGTTCAATGTCCTCACTTTTAGGTTTAAGGTGGGGATATTTTTTATGTTAAGGGATACAAATTGTAGTTTTTTAATTAAGAGTTGTATTTTCATTAAAAACATAAATTTAAGTGTTATTTAAAGTGGAAATTTTATAACTAAAGTAACCCAGAAAACAAAATAGTTATAAAAGGCGAATAAATTAAAATTTTTAATGAATAATTCATTTTTTTATGCATAAAAACCTTTTCTTTTTTTGAAAAAATAAAGTTAAAATTATTTTTTTGTAATTTAAAATAAAACTAGAGCGTTAAAATACTAAAATTTTGATTGTAATATAACAAAAAATAACCTTTTTTTGTTATATAAATGAAAAAAAATAATTAAATTATATTTCGTAAATTTGAAATGTAATTTGCATTTTTTGCTGTAATTTGGTAAAATAGGTTTTACTGAAATGTATGATATATCGTTAGCAATGGTTGGATTATAATTCTAAATTAAACTCGAAATTTTCATGAAATACCAATAGTTCATTACTCTACCATGTCTGTTTTTCGTTTCTGGGGGTGTGTTTTTTAAACGTGTATTTAGAGGGAGATTGTAATTGAGAAAACTAGATTCAAAGGGTATTGCTTATTTGAATAAATCTATTAAAATAAATAATATATGGAAATTTGTCATATTATAAAAGTGCATTTCTAAGTTGTAGGTATCCCATTAGTATGGACAAGCTAAAAGCGGTGTCCCCAGTACATAGAAAGTAAATAGGTGGCAATCAATGCGATATTTACCAATACACCAAATTAATGAAGAATCGATATTGGCAATTCCTGTGTATAATGATAGCGGGAGTATTCTGTTAAATGCGAATACCATATTGAAACGTGCGTACATAAGCAAATTATCATTACTTGGCTATGCGGGGTTATATATCTACGATGATATATCCGAGGGCATATTTGTAAAGGAATTACTTTCTGAGCAACTAAAAAGAAGTACCGTTAAGGCCTTGAAATCCTTTAACCTTGATGCGTGTAGGCTTATGGCCCATTCCATTGTGGACGAACTGCTAAGTCAATCTGATGTATCTGTGGATATGGTCAATATTGCTGCCTTTGACAATTATACTTACGCTCATTGTATTAATGTTGCAGTGCTATCTGTTATTGTAGGCATTGGCATGGGTTTGAATTATAACCAATTAAAGCATCTATCTGAAGCGGCACTCCTTCATGATATTGGCAAGGTTAACATTAGCCTTGATATTCTAAACAAAAAAGAAAAACTAACCAACGATGAAATGAAAATAATTCGTTCCCATGCGGAAGAAGGGTACAATATTATCAAAGACAACTTTATGATTTCCGGAATTGTAAAGAATGCAGTCCTTTCTCATCATGAAAATGAAGATGGAACTGGTTACCCTCGTCAGCTAAAGGGTAATCAAATCCACTTGTATGCGAAGATCATTCATGTGTGTGATGTGTATGATGCTCTGGTGTCCAATAGAGTTTATAGAAAAGCGATGAACCCGGCTGACGCCTTAGAGTATTTGATGTCAAACTGTTGGATTATGTTTGATGTATATTGTGTGAAAAAAATAATGGAATATGTATCCCCATACCCCACGGGGATAACTGTTCAGCTTTCCAATGGTCAAAATGCTTTGGTGGTTCAGCAAAACCGAATTCATCATTTGAGACCAAAGGTTGTCATTACAGAAACACAAAAAGAAATCGATTTAATGAAGGTTTTGAATTTAACCATTGTAAAAATTATTACCTAAATGCTGCGTTCCCTGTTCCTACTCATTCTGTTGTTTCACACAGTATAAAATAAGAACAGGGAGTTTTTGTACGGATTTCGGGAAGTCCCATTGGCAGAAGTATTCCCCGGGGAAAGGCTTGAATACATACTTGAAATAGAACTGAAACAAGGAGGCCCAATGGGATAGAGTGCCCGCAAAAAACTTGGCAACACGCTTATTACCACGATGATTAATAGGTGACAACTTCGATTCCGTGGTTTCTAAAAATTTTGTATGCATGGTTCATTTGCTCTTGTGATGGCGTTGTAAAGGAAACAAATTTGTCTTTTATACCCAAAGAAATATATTTTGCCTTTCCCAATTCGTGATAGGGTAGCAATTCAATATTGGCATTTGGTAAATGCTTTTGCATAAAATCTGCTGTGTTATTTAGATTTGCATCATCTAAATTTACTTCAACGATGGCGGGGATTCGAATGGTGATAGGGATGCCCAGGGCATATATTTTTTTTGCATTTTCTAATATAATTTTGTTATCACAGCCAGTAAACTGCTTATGTTTTTCTTTATTCATATGTTTTATATCCAAAAAGACATGGCCGAACTTTGGCAATATCTCTTTCACTACTTCAAAGTCAAAATATCCACAGGTTTCTACCCATGATTCCACGCCCAATTCTTCAAGTTTTATTAATAAAGCTGCCATGAATTCATGCTGTAAAAATGGCTCTCCACCAGAGAAGGTAACGCCACCTCCCGTATAACGAAAAAATAAGGCATCTCTTTCTATTTTCTTCATGACATCGTCTACACTTTTTTTCATGCAGGCCAAATCCAATGCTTTTTTTGTGCAGACATTAACGCATGCACCGCAAACCAAACAATGCTCATTAGGACGGTTCATTTCACAGGGCACTAATTTTTGGGGACAGGCTAGTGTACATTTCATGCAACCAATGCATTTGTGGCGATAAAAGATCAATTTTTGCTTTTTTGTCCATGATTCGGGGTTGGCACACCATTGACAGCGTAGATTGCAACCAGCAAGAAATAGGGTAGTTCTTACACCATCACCATCGTGAATAGAGTAATCTTGCATTTGTATAATGACACCTTGATTTGTATATTGGTTCATACCATTTCTCCTATTTGCACCCCCTGCCCCAAAAAGGGAGCAGGTGTTTTTTTGTAGTGATTATATGGTTTCATGGGCGGTTCTTGCAATAATTGCCTCTTGCATCTCTGGAGATAAATTCACAAATTGGGTGCTATAACCGGCAACACGCACCAAGAGGTCCTTGTAATCCTGAGGATTTTCTTGTGCCTTTCTCAAAACGTCTGTGGAAAGAGTGTTAAATTGAACGTGGAATGCCCCAAGGGAAAAATAAGCACGGATGATATTGCCTAAATCCCTTTTTCCTTTTGCTGTTTTCACCATGTCTTGGCTTAAACGCAGATTTAGCAAAGTGCCGCCAGTATGGACATCATGGTTCATTTTTGCACTAGAGCGCATTGCTGCCAAGGGGCTTGAAATATCGCTTCCGGCATAAGGGGAAACTCCCTCGGTAATGGGTTTTTTGGCCTCTCTGCCACAAGGTGTTGCACCTACAATTCTTCCGGTGGGGATGTAATTGGAAATCCCCATGAAGGCAGAATTAAACTTCGAACCGAAAATATCTGTATGAGCTCTTGTTTCTAAATAATAGTAATTTGCGATTTCTCTGGCAATGTTGTCTACATAATCATCATCATTACCGTATTTTGGCACACTAAGGGCCTTTGCTCGCAAATCCTCATAGCCCACCCAATTTGCATTTAATGCTGCATCTAACTCCGCCATGGTGGTAACTTCATCTTCAAAAACAAGCTTTTTGATTACGGCTAGGGAGTTTGCGACAACGGCAAGGCCGATACCGGTAAGGACAGGACCTACATTATAGTGGGCACCTCCTTGAGAAAGGTCTTTTCCATTTTTTATACAGTCCTCTACGCAGGTGGAGAGGAAGGGTCTTGGAACCAGTTTCGTATGTAGTTTTTGGGCTATAACTGTTGCAACCACACTATGATAGATAAGGTTTTTCAGTTGCTCCAAAGCTGCGGATTTTACTTCTTGGTAAGACTGATATTGGGTTACAGGTTTGGCATCCAATCCTAGTTTTTCTCCGGTGAGTCTGCTTTTGCCCTCATTGAGTGCATATTCCAAAGCAGCCGCAAAGTTGATGTTTACAGCAGCGGTCCATTGGCCTGTTTTACGGAAGTGGGGAACAACACAACCACAGTTACTCCAGTCTCTGGCATCCTCAGGCTCATATCCAGCTTGAAGAAGCATTTGTACTCCAGCCTGATCATTATGTATTGCGGGGAAGCCTGTGCCTTTGCTCACCAGTTCTACTATGGCATCCAAGAATTTTTGAGGACAGTCAGCATGAATTCTGACACTTAACCCGGGCTGATGGGTTTTAACCTTGTTGGTTGCTTCCAAGCAAATGTAGGAGAGCTCATTGGTAGCGTCGGATCCATCCCGTTTTCTACCTCCCACGGTAAGGTTTTGAAATTGATTATATCCAGCAAAATACCCTGTAGTATTGGCTGAGATGGTCCAAACCCATTCGGAAAATTTTAGCCAAAGGGCTTGCACAAATTCCTCGGCATCTTCTCTTCTCATTACCCCGGATTTTATATCAGCATCATAGTATGGGAACATATATTGATCAAATCGCCCTGGGTTTAACGCCAAGGGATTTTCCGAAATAATTGCACCCAATTGCACAAACCAAACAAATTGAACTGCTTCGTGGAAAGAGGTAGGTGGATTTGCAGGAACATTACGACACACCTTTGAAATTTTTAAGAGCTCATTGCTGCGATCTTCTTCTCTCACTTGATTTGCCAGTTGTTCGGCCAACTCAGCATATCTTTCGGCAAGGCGTATGATGCCTTTGCTGGTTAAGATGGTTGATTGATAGAATGTGATTTTATCTAAGTCATCAGGGTTAGCATAATCTAATTTTGCCAGGTTTTCTTCTGCCTGCTTTAGAATTCCCTGAAAGCCCAGAGGAAATAAAACGTCTTGGTAATCTGGTGTAACTTCGCCCACTGCCTGGCGCCACTTTGAGTCATTATCCACAATTCCTGTATCAACAGCAATTTTTGCAGTTGCATCGGGTAGAATTGAAAGAAAATGTTCTTCAAGGGATTTTCCTTTCCAATATGGAAAAATATTTTTCCGAACATATTCTCTTTGCTCATCTGTCATTTCATAAGGATCTTGGGGGCGTTTGTCGAACATATCCATTTCTTTATCTACCCATCTCCAAGAGAATTCAGGGGTTAGGATACCACTTCTTCTGAATTTTCCTGCCGTTCCCACGATCAGCTCATCATCGAATATTTGAATCTCAAATTCATTGCAAAAATCATAAAAGGCCTGGGCTCTACGAATGGGAGTAGGCTGTCCCTCTGTACGCATATGAGACTGGGTAAAAATTCTTGCTCGCTCAATGCAAATCGATGGCTTTGAGTTAACATAATTTTGGCGTAAACGTTCAATTCGATTGGTTGTATCCATTTTGAACCTCCTTTGATGGTTGTGTTGAATCACATGATGATGGAATTCGTAGAAAACAGCTATTCATTCTTATGACATTCATGCGTTTTAAAAGTTATGAGTTACATTAATTGTATGTTATAACGCTCGATCATGGTTTTACTATTACACCGTTTTTGGGATTTGTCAATATGGATTACAACAAAATGAATCATTATTTTTAGAACATGCATATAAATTATTAAAGACGAATACAAATTTCAAAAATCTATAGAGAAAATAAATGATTTCACGTTAGATTGAACAAATTAAGATAAAAAATATCTTTTTGATCTGCAAAAAAGAGTGATAGAGTGGTATGACTATAAATAAATTAGCCAATAAAAACACATGGAAATTTAGGATGTTTTACAGTAGAATATTTTATTGTTACGGTGCTTTATGGGGATAGGAGAGAAAAACAGTTCAAAATTTTTGTTGCCAATAGGCGTAATATGGGTATAAAAAAAGTGACAAAACCTATAGATGATTTTGCCACAAAGAACCCATTATCGATATCGAATTACATTATGAAAAACCGTTTCTTCATTCGAAGGATTTGCATAGGCATGGCTCAATTCCCCATGAAAGGAAACGGCATCTCCTTCTTTAAGTAAATAAACTTTTTCGCTTATTGTCATTTCTAGTTGACCCTTAATTACTACAATGTATTCGTTTAATACGTTTGTATGGGGAAAGGATTCGTGACGACAATGGGGTTTCATGTGAATCTGTAAAAAATCCAAACCAGAAATAGGGTCAAAGGGGAAATAATTATAGAGTAGCATATCTCCATTTTCTTCCTGCAGCGGATAAATATCATCAATGCTTAAAATGTTTTTTTCCACGGAGGGCTTTGAAATAAAATTTGAAAAGGTTACTTTATAACCTGTTGAAATTTTCCATAGGGTTGAAATAGTGGGAATAGATTCCCCTCTTTCGATTTGACCAAGCATAGCCTTGGAGACACCCGTAAGTCTTGCGGCGGTGTCTAGACTAATTCTCATTTCTGTTCGTATTTTTCGCATTTCTTTTCCAATATCCGGTGGTATGCTGTACATTTTTTTCTCCTCATTTTTTCACGGTATATTCTATAAATTCTTTTCATAAAGTGCCTTAATTATATCAAAAACAATATTGTATATCAACTTTTTTGGTTTTCAATAATTTGTTGTGAGGCAAATACTTGGTAACTGCTAAATCACAAGGGGTGTCCTGTCTACAAAAAATTGTTGATAAAGATTTTAGTAGGCATGAAGTTCTTGATAAAAAATAAAAATATTCTGTTCTTCGTTCTATTCCCGTTATTTTCTCATAGAAATATATTGTATGGATACAGTTTGAAATCAAAGGAGGAAATTATAGTGGAGAAATTCGATATTTATAAAGATATTGCAGACAGGACAGGCGGAGATATTTATATTGGCGTGGTTGGGCCTGTGCGTACAGGAAAGTCTACGTTTATCAAGCGTTTTATGGATTTATTGGTGCTTCCCAATATTCCGAATGCCCACTCAAGAGAACGGGCCAAAGATGAGTTGCCACAATCCGCATCAGGCAAGACAATTATGACGACAGAGCCTAAGTTTGTGCCCAATGAGGCAGTTCAGATTACCCTTGGGGACAATACCGATATGCGGGTGCGCATGATTGACTGTGTTGGCTACTTGGTTCCAGAGGCAGAGGGACATATGGATGGGGAAATCCCTCGTATGGTACATACTCCTTGGTCAGAAAATGCAATGCCATTTTTGGAAGCGGCAGAAATGGGCACCAAAAAGGTTATTACTGACCATTCTACCATTGGCATTGTGGTAACAACCGACGGTACTGTTACCGAACTTCCTAGGGAAAATTATATTGACGCAGAAGAAAGGGTTGTAGGCGAGCTGAAAGAAATGGGCAAACCGTTTGTTATCCTTTTGAACACTGCAGCACCCTATGGGGAAACGGCAATTGCCTTGGGCAAAGACATGGAGGAGGAACATGGAGTTCCGGTTATTCCTGTAAATGTGGCTCAGTTGAAGGCTGATGATATCAAAAAGATTTTGGAGCGGGTATTATATCAATTCCCCATGAAAGAAATTCGTTTCTACTTCCCTGGCTGGGTAGAAACTTTGGAAGACGACCATTGGTTGAAAAGATCCCTTGTGGCAGGGTTAAAAGAAGTAATGGACAATGCAGAACGCTTGGCAGATGTTTCTAATGCCATTGTGAGCCTGGAGGACAAAGATTTCTTAAAGAAAGTATTCCCTGATAAGGTATTGCCAGGGGAGGGGGCTGTGGATGTTGCCCTGACCTTCGACGACGGGTTATTCTACCGTATTTTGAGTGAAACAGTTGATTTGCCCATTGAAAACGATTATTCCTTGATTTCAACCATCCGAATGCTTTCTGAAACGAAGAAAGAATATGATAAGATTGCCACAGCTCTTAATGATGTGAAGCGGAAAGGTTATGGCGTGGTTACTCCCGTATTTGAGGAGATTATGCTGGAAAAACCAGAAGTATTTAAGCAAGGAAGTCGATATGGAATTAAACTGCGTGCCAAGGGTGAATCCATCCATTTGATTAAAGCGGACGTGGAAACAGAAGTATCACCAATTATTGGAAACGAGGAACAATCTAGAGAATTTATTGATAACTTAATCTCAGATTATGAATCTGAACCTGAAAAGATTTGGGATTTGAATATTTTTGGCCGTACCTTAAGCTCTATGGTTAGTGATGGTATGCAAAACAAAATTTATCGTATGCCAGAGGATGCACAAATTAAATTGGCAGAAACCCTGCAAAAGATCGTAAACGAAGGAAGCGGCGGTTTGATTTGCATTATACTTTAATGCACAAAAGGGTTGTTGTCGAGAGACAACAACCCTTTTGTTTTGTTTAAAAACTGGTTTGCAAGGGTTAATCGTTTATTTTTATGAAGCAAATCAGAAAGTATAAAGTAGTGATTGGGTTTTGAAAATTTTACATAGAATTAAATAGGCAGCTAGTTAAAATAAATATAAAAATGTAATGTGATAAATTGTGTATATCTATCTTGAAAAGGATAAAAATAAAGGAAAGAATATTTAACTTTGGAGGTAGACATGAAAGAGATTATTGATTTTTTGAATAAGAATAAATTTGGGAACTTGGCAACCTGTGATGGAAGTAAACCCGACGCCCGTCCCTTTGAGGTGGCGTATATTTGTGAGGAAGGGTTTTTCTTTTACGCATCTTCTGACACAGCATTAAGCAAACAGTTAAAGGCGAATCCTAATATTTGCTTTTGTGCAACAGATGAAAAATATAATTATGTAAAGGTTACAGGAACAATAGCCTTTAGTAATAAGCAGCAAGATAAGGAAAAGGTTTTGGAGAACAGCCACTTTGCAAAAAAAGTTTTTGAGGCCAAGGGAAAAGATAAAATGGAAGTTTTTTATCTTCAGCATGGGGAGTGTATGTTGCATCAGCATGGGGATGGCAGCATCATTCAAAAAAGTTTTTGATCTCAAAATATGAATTAAAAAATAGTAATAAATTAGAGATTATAAAAAACAAAAAAGTATCTACTCTGAAAAGAATAGGTACTTTTTTTAGTTTATATTAATTTAGGCAAGTCTGGTTACAGCAACAAAAACATCGGAAATTTTATACCAAGTGGCAAGGTTAACTTCTCCCGTTTGGGGGAGTTTGAAAATTTGTTGAAAAATCTTAACGGATTCTGCCGTGTTTTGACCAAAGACGCCATCCTCTATTAATTTTGGGATGAGAGGGTAATTATTGGAGATTGCATTTAACTGCTCCTGAATTACTCGTACACTCTCTCCTGTTGACCCTATATTGAGGGGGGCACCGGGAAAGGAGGCAGGCACCCCTTCTACTTTTTCTGCCTGCTGAATTATAATGTCGCTACCATAGTAATTTTTTAAAATCTGCAGTGCAGTCAATCCTTGGTCAGCCAGTTCCTTAGAGCCCCATTGACTAAGCCAACCATCTCGTTTGACCCGTCTACCGTCACTATACTGGGTAAGTAGGGGCTGTTTGATATCGGGCCTTGTAATATAGCTTGTAAAGATTTCGTCAACAACTTCGGAAACCTCTTGAAAAATATTTCTGCCAAAGCTAAAAGCTTGATCATAGGCAGTGGAATTGGTAATGGTAAAGTTAAACCCTTTACCTCGATACCATTCAGTATAGACTCTGTTTAGGGTGAAAGAAAGCATTGCGTGAATGTTTGCCTTCAAAGCCTCTCTTGGCCAAGTAGCATAAATTTCGCTGCTGGCAACGTTTTTTATATAGTCCTTAAAGTCTACGGTGTAGTTGGGTGCAGATGCATCTTCAGGTACGCCGGCGTGGACAATTATAATGCTTGGCACAACAGGTTGGGGGAGTACAACTTGCCCTGTTGGTAAGGGCAGCCTTTTGACCTCGGACTCGGGGATTTTGGGCGGAAAGTCTCCAAATAGCACTGGGTAAGGTATATTAATATCTTCAAACTTTGGTGTTAGGGAAACCTGTTGGACGGCAGTGGTTTCCGGATAAATTTGCACATTATTAATGTTTGCATCGTTGTAATCTTCTAAAGTTACTTTTACGTTATACTGATTAAAGGGGCGAGGCATGTTGTCATCCATGGAATATTCAATGGGGGGAGCAGCTAAAGGTATGGGAGGGATCTGACCCAAAGCGTCGGTTTTTACCTCCTCTATGATTTCATTGTTATCAGGGTTAATGATACTTACGGTTGCCCCCTCGGCTGGTCTGCCTATATTCGTGAGGTAAGTATTCATTTCAAGAAGCCCAGTTCCGCCTAAGTAATTTGAACGTATGGAAATTTTATTGCCAAGCATAATAAACCTCCTTCTTAAAGAGAGCATTATAATAAATTGTAATTAATAATAGATTCTTTGATTACAGAAAAACTATTATATAGATTAAGTCTACCATAGCCCCATTTTATATTGGGGTAGACCATGTTTTGTTCTCTTGTACTACCGCTAATCAAAAAAGTTCGAACCAGATCTCCATCCATTGATGGAACATTACCTTGAATAATGCCCCACTCCAAAATGAGTGCTGCTGCACCAGCAGTAATAGCGGCAGAAACACTGGTTCCTGTTTTTGTGCCATAACCATAGGGATAAATTCCTTTTACACCAACGCCGGGAGCCACCAAATCCGGAGCCATACGGGGTAATCTTGTTGGCCCCCAAGAAGATGAAACATAAAGACTATTGTCCTTACTATTATAGGCACCACAAGTAATGCACCTTGGGGCAGTGGCGGGGTATACAATGGTGTATTCAGGTATGGGTTTTAATAATTCCACCAAAGGACTAACTTGGCCTTGAATGGGTAGCCAGACAAAATACTCTCCGCTTATAATATGATCTCCATAAATTGTTACATCCCAAATGCCTTGTGTCGTATTATGAAAACCAATGTGGATGACGTTATTAACACCTTTAAAGTATTCAATGGATACTGAAGTTCTTTCAAAAATCAACTTTTGATTGAATTTTCTGCCTACTCGGAAGGGGATTCTTGCAATGACCTCCCCCGTTGGAGATGTAACGCCAACGGAAATCTTGTCGTAGGCGGGGCTAGAAACGGAAACAATGAAGGAAGTATCCTGTTCACCTACATTAATACTAAAAGTATCTGTGTCTCCTGTTCTTGGAATTCGCCCTTGGGTATGGTGCCTTTGGTTGCTTTCGTTGCCAGCTGCGGCAACAAATGCATATCCTGCTCTTTGGGATACGAAAGAAATATAGTCTTCAAAGAGGGTGTTCCCATCGTGGCCGCTTGAGTTGGATCCCATGCTGATGCAAATAACCACTGGTAAATTCAACTCCTCAGAACGATCCAATATATACTTAATTCCTAGTAGATAATCCGTGGATTGGTAAAGGTTTGGATTGTCCTTTGGTAAAAGAAATCTATCAATGTAATACTCTTTAGCACGACGTAGTTTTACAGCCATAATATAGGATTTGGGTGCAGCGCCTATATATTCTCCTTTTTCATTACTGGCTGCCACGGAGGCCAAAAAGGTTCCATGACCATCTTCATCTATTGAAGGGACGATGGAAAAGGGATCCTCTGACTTTAAAGCGGCATTGATATCTTCTTGGGTATAAACGGAACCAAAGTATACATCGTCAGAGCGGCTTCCTTCAAGAGATTGATCCCAAATATTCAAAATCTTAGATGAACCATCTTCAAATTGGAAAGCCTCTTTTGTAAAGTCAATTCCGGTGTCAATAAAGCCAATGATGATACCTCTGCCGGAAAGATTAATAAAAGGTTGATTTAAAATTTGGGTGATGCCACTGTCTTCATTGCTTTGGCTGTCTAAGGGGGACATAATTTTGGGGAAGAACCCATTTATATCATTTCCTAATTCTTCAAATAAAGTTGGCAAGTTATCTTGGTTTGTATATACAATAACCAATTCATTTGCAAATTGGGTACCGAGTCTTAAAAAGGGTCTATCTTTTGCAAATTGCTTAAAGCGATCAGTATTAACTACGTTGAAATCTACGGTTGTTGGCAGTTTAATAAACTCCTCCAAGGGTAGATCAATTCCATTCATATTTACACCATTAGCCAAAAATAATCAGCTCCTAACCTATATTCTACTAAGTAGTTCATTGTAGTTTGTAAACATAGAGTGCCGTAACCAAAAGTCGCGTTAGGGTACAAGATATCCTCTCGCCTTGTCGCACCTTTTCGTAAAAAGGCTTTAACCCGTTCGCCGTACAGAAAGGGATCATTATTTTTTACAATGCCCCATTCCATCATCAGGGCAGCGGAGCCTGTAACATAAGGTGCAGCAAAGCTGGTGCCGGTAAAAGTATCATAACCACCACCAGTTTTGGTGGTTAATATATTAACGGCTGGGGCGGCAAGATCAGGAATGATGGAATTTGGCTGAACACCACCTCTACCGGAAAATGCTGCAATATTTCCCACTCGATCGTTATACCCGGCGACTTTAATCACCCTAGCAGCCGTACTGGGAATGGTTAACGTGTTATAGATAGATGAATCGGTAAAAAAGGTCTGTGCTGTTACCTCCTCTAGGGTAGGAAGCCAAATGTCAAAATTACCATCTACGATTGTCTGAGCATACAGCCTAATCTTATTTAGGCCCGCACTTAAAGTTCCATTCCTGGCTCTATAAACAACAAATATTTCCTGTAAATCAGAATAGTGACTTGGTTGGCCATAAAATATATCTACATCATAATTTGGTCTTCGAATTGTTTTTGTCTGGTTTTCTATACCAACTATTCCGGAGGAACTTCCGTCTGGGAAGATCAATTCAATCTCAAAATCATCGACGAAGTTTTTCCACAATGATAGATATAAACTTTCAAGCCCTGGTGCTGTAAAAAATTCAATCTCTTTTATTTCATTTGTTTTGATTATACCGCTAAAGTGATGGCCGGCAGCCCCTTCGTTTCCTGTGGGCACGATAATGGAGGTTTTCCATTCACTAGAAATATCTGAGATGAATGTTTCAAAAAGAGAGTTGCCTCGGTGAGATCCATTGTTCATACCAAAACTCATGTTAATGCAAACGGGTTTGTTGAGACCTTTTGCTTTGTCAATGACGTATTTTAAGGCCCTCATCAATTCTGTTGATCTGGCAAAAGATTGAAAACCTTTATAACCTACCTTTACAGCAATAATATCTGCTTCGGGGGCTACGCCAATGTTTACACTGTCACTAGCATTGCCGTTGCCAGCAGCGATGCCTGAAATAGCTGTTCCGTGACCATTGGTATCCACACTTGGTACAACAAGAAAAGGGTCTGGGCTTTGCAGGGCATTATTGATTTGTTGGGTATTATACTCGCTACCACTAAAGAAACCTGGGGGAGGAGTACCCATTTGGGTTTGATCCCAAATAAAGAGAATTCTACTGGTTCCATCTTTATTTCGAAAATCGGGGTGAGTATAATCTATGCCGGAATCAATGATGGCCACAATGACGCCGTTACCTCGTAGGCCCAAACCTGTGCTTCTTTGAACACTGGGTATGCAGGAGCTGATTAGGCTATTTGGTCCTTCTAAATATAGTTTTTTTGGTAGTTCCAGGTGTTCAATTTGTGGGTTTGCATTGAGTAATGAAAGTTTGGTTTTCTCAATTCTAATGATTGCATAGTCGTTATATAGTATTTCAGCCTCAGCACCTAGCTTTTGTGATAAACTGTAAATGTCGCCATTAAACTTGACGATAACCTCGATATCACTGATAAATGGATTTTTTTCTTCATCTAATCTAAAGTCTGTTGAATTTTTATTGGTGGGAAACCTGAACCTAGGAGTACTAGCGACGTATCTATAATTTCTTGGCATAATTTTCACCCCATTTTAGGTAACTGTGCAAAGCTAGAAAAAAAAGAGAATATGAGAATACGGGTGACCATTTTGCTTGCTACGTTTATTCCTGTTTTTACCCTTGTGGGGGGACATGTTTTACAAGCTATATTCATCACTTACTTAATAATATACATACATTATATTGACAGAAACCATAGAAAATGTGCGATCATGTTATAATTACCTTGGGCAGGGGAATAAAGTTTGCATATATGTACGGTGGAAGGGATAGTTTGCTTTGAAACAAAAAGGCGCGGATGAGACAAAAGCTATAAAGGGACCATTTTTTCTTAAAATTATTTTATTTTGACAAGGGATGATTGCTGGAACATCCAAACTTGGTTTTTCCTAAAAAATAATTTACTTTTATTCTGATGGAAGGATATGTTATAATTTTGATATTAATAAATTTGTAAAAATTTATTTGTAGGGGGATGCTCGCTTAAATATGGATAAATTAAAGAGTTCCATCAGACGATTAGAGGCTTTGATATTAAGTCTAGATAATAAGTTAGATACCAATCATGATATATTAGAACTGATAAAGGATTGTAAGAATGAAATCAGTAGGAAAGAGCAGGAAGGCTTGGAGTTAAAGAATCAATTGAAAAATGCCAATAAAAAACAGGAATTCTATTTGACTGCATTAAACGCTTTGCCAAACCCTATTTTTATGAAGAATAGTCGAGCTGAATTCATATTCTTTAATGAGGCATACCAAAAATATTTTAATATGAATCCAGAGGACTATTTAAATCGTACGGTGTATTCTTTGGATTATCTACCATTAAACGAACGAGAGAAATACCATAAGGAAGATACTAAGTTAATACAAACGGGGCTCGTTCAATATCATGAGAAGTGTTTCCAATTGTCTGACAAAAACCATGGGGATGCACTCTACTGGAGCAAGGGATTTATGACGGAACAAACAAAAATCCAGGGTCTGATTGGAGAGATTGTTGATATTTCCACTCAAACCAACTTGAAGAATGAATTAAAGAAGAATATTGATAAATTAGAATTGGCGAATAAGCAAATCCATGAGATGGCCAGGCTTGATTATTTGACGAATATTTATAATCGACGGGTATTGGGTGAGCTTGTGCAAAAAGTGGTGGGTAGCAATGAAAATAAAAAGCAACCCGTCTATTTTCTATTAGCTGATTTGGACCATTTTAAATTGGTTAATGATAATTTTGGCCATTCTATGGGAGACAAGATTTTGGTGAGGTTTTCGGAGTTGCTTAAGGAAGCCTGTGGAGATAAGGATATGATCATTCGCTATGGAGGAGAGGAATTTTTGATTATCCTGCTCGATACGGATGAATTATCGGCGGTAAAGGTTGCTGAAAGAATTCGCAGTTGTGCTGAAAAAGAATTGCTTTTGCCAAACCATTGTAGCATTACTGTAAGTATTGGTATAACGGAACACAAAACAGCAGAAGGGATTGATAGTTGTCTGTATCGTGTTGATTCCGCATTGTATCAAGCAAAGGAGAATGGTAGAAATCAGATTGTGGTGTGCTAAATCGTTGCTGGCTGAACTTCCCTACAGCAAGGCATTGTTAAAAATATAGGAGTTTATCTTTCGAAAAGTAAGCCCCTTAAGATAAAGATATATGAAGATCAGGATAAAATACATATAATTCAAAAAAACTGGTAAGTGATTTCACTTACCAGTTTTTTCTATATGCTTTTCTGATTGATACGGTTACATAGATCATTTATTTTTTGCTCAATGAGGCCAATGGTTTTTATGAAATCCTCATCGGACTTTCCTGTGGGATCGTCAATGCCCCAATCCTCCCTGTGCTTACAGGGGAGGGTAGGGCATTGTACGTTACAACCCATTGTTATCACCACATCTACCAAAGGAATGTCTGCCAGGAGCTTGCTTCGTTGTGTTTGCTCCATATCAATAGAGTATATTTGTTTCATGAGGCGAACTGCATCTTGATTGATTTGGGGTTTTGTTTCAGTACCAGCGGAATAGCTTTCAAACACATGGGATGCCAGATGTTTACCCAGTGCCTCTGCGATTTGGCTGCGACAAGAATTGTGGACACATATAAAAGCAACTTTTGGTTTATTCATTTATGAACCATCCTTTCGTTTTGTTAGCAAAGTGTACGAGCATCAGCATAACAGGCACTTCCACCAGAACGCCTACAATGGTAGCTAGGGCCACTGGACTTCCAGCTCCAAAAAGGGCAATAGCAACGGCTACCGCCAGCTCGAAGAAGTTTGATGCACCAATCATTCCGGCAGGTGCGGCAATACTATGGGGAAGCTTTAGTGCTTTGCAGGCAATATAGGCAATGGCAAAGATAAGAAATGTCTGCAAAATAAGGGGGATTGCAATGAGAACAATATGCAATGGGTTTTCTAGGATTACCTCTCCCTGAAAAGAGAAAATAATAATCAGCGTTAGGAGAAGACCTACAACAGTAATATGATCAAACTTAGGGATAAAATTATTTTGAAAATACCCAATTCCTTTTTTCTTGACCACAAGGTGGCGGGTAATTACACCACCGCTTAAGGGAATAACGACAAATAAAACTACAGATAGTAATAAGGTATCCCAAGGGATTTGCACACCACTTACGCCCAAAAGAAAGGCAACAATTGGTGTGAAAGCCGCTAAAAGGATGAGGTCGTTGGTCGCCACCTGTACCACCGTATAAGCGGCATCCCCTTTTGTTAGATGACTCCAAACAAATACCATTGCGGTGCAAGGGGCAGCCCCCAAAAGCACTGCGCCTGCCAGATAGTCAAGAGCCAGGTCTGTGGGAATGAAGCTTTTGAACAATACGAAGAAAAATAGCCATGCAATGCCAAACATTGTGAATGGCTTGACAAGCCAATTGATTACCCAAGTGACAAATAAGCCCTTGGGGTTATTGCCTACATTTTTGATGCTACGAAAGTCCACCTTTAACATCATGGGATAAATCATAAGCCAAATTAAAATTGCTATGGGTATGGATACATTTGCATACTCAAATCTACCTAAAAAAATCGGTATTGCAGGTAAAAATTTTCCAATTAGAACCCCGACTATCATGCATAGGACAACCCATAGCGTTAGATAGCGTTCAAAAAATCCGATACCAATGTTTCTCTTTTCTGCCATTGGGTTACCCCCTGTTTTCCTTCAGAATTTTGATCACTTCATCTTTTTTCAAAACCTTACCATAGGAAACCACTTTACCATCCACGATGAGGGCTGGAGTTGTCATTACGCCATAGGCTGCAATTTGGGAAAAGTCAGTGATATGGTCGATTGTAGTGTCCATATCCAGCTCTGTTAGTGCCTGGAAAGTTGCAGCCTCCAGTTGATTGCACTTTGCACAACCAGAGCCAAGAACCTTGATGGAAGCACCAGTTGTTTTAGCAGCTTCTGCTTGGGACATGGTTTCTTTGTTACATTGACCACCACAGCAACAGCCAGAGAATGTCTGTTCAATTTCAACTGCCTTTTTTGCTGGGGCTTCAGTAGGTGACGGGTCGCCGTTGCAAGCACACTGTACCTTTTTATCTTCTACTTTCTTTTTACCAAAACCAAATAAAGCCATGATCTAATCCTCCTTAAAATTAAATTAGTAAAAATTGAAATGCATTAAACATATAACCAACAATAATGATCCCAATGGTACAGATGGCTATGAAAACACTCAAAAGCCTGGGCTTTACCGCCTTTCGAAGCATAATCATGGAGGGTAAGCTTAGGGTGGTAACCGCCATCATAAAGCTAAGAATAGTACCAAGCTGTGCACCTTTATAGAGTAGGGCTTCTGCCACTGGTATTGTGCCAAAAATATCTGCATACATAGGTACGCCAATGAGTGTGGCTAAAATTACACCAAAGGGATTATTGCTACCCAATACCGCCTCAATCCAGTACTCGGGAATCCAGTTATGGATAATGGCACCGATACCAACCCCAAGCAGAATATAGGGGAGAACCTTTTTGAAAGTGGATAGCACCTGATCTTTGGCGTACACCCTACGTTCCTTTTTGGTAAGGGTGGGCGAATCTATATCCACGCTACTGGCATTTCGTATGAATTCTTCCACATATTTGTCCATACCCATTTTTTCTATGAGAGTACCGCCAACGACAGCAATCACTAGGCCGATTATGACATAAACAATGGCCACCTTTGCGCCAAAAATACTCATCAATAAAACTAGGCTACCTAAATCCACCATTGGGGATGAAATCAGGAAAGAGAATGTTACACCAAGGGGCAAACCCGCACTAGTAAAACCAATAAACAGTGGAATAGATGAGCAGGAGCAAAAGGGGGTTACTGTCCCCAGAAGGGCAGCGATAATGTTTGCCCATATACCCCGAAAACGCCCTAGTATTTTTTTACTTTTTTCCGGTGGGAAATAACTTTGGATGTAGGAGATTATAAAAATCAAAACACATAAAAGTACAGTTATTTTAATCACATCATAAAGAAAAAACTGAATACTGCCCCCCCACCGGTTGTTTATGTCTAGGCCAAAAGTAGATAACAGGTTGCCAATGAAAGTATTGAGCCACTTCATTCCCAAAATCTGATCTTGAAAAAACAGCCATGCCGATTGTAGAGTTTGCAAGAAAACCCCTCCATTCTTAAAATATTATATCAAAAAAATTTGATATGTTGTCTTAAAGAAAAACCATCAAAGGATGGTTATTTCGTTTCAACATTTGTCCGGTATTTGTTCTAAGCAAGGGGTTGTTAGCTGAACCAATAGATCTGCCGCATATTTGCTGCCAGACTGGCTTATGCGATAGTGTGTCCATTTCCCTTCCTGCCTACTATCAACCACTCCGGACTCACATAAGATTTTCATGTGATAGGACAAAGAGGATTGCCCGATTTCCATTTCATCAATGAGCACACAAGCACATTTTTCACCACTACGTAACAGATCCAAAATAGCAAGACGTTTTTCATCGCAAAACGCTTTGAAGATTTTAGCATTTTTTTTGTGGGCTGTATCCAAACCAAATCACCTCAAATCAAATCATTTTGATATGAACAGTATATGAATCTTTTTAAATTTTGTCAATACATCAAAAAAATTTATTTCTCAATTTTGGTGTTATATTTTTCTGGCAGGACTACATTATTTTTATAGAATACTTTTCTTAGTATTAATCCAAAGGGATACAATGATGCTTTTGTTTTTTAGTCCCTCTAACCTCTATTAAAATTGGTAACAGAAAAGTAATTTCTCGGATGTATTAGCAGCGATGTTTCAATGCAACGATGGTGCTTTGGAAGCAGGGCAGAATGGCCATTCATCTTCATGGTCTTATGAGAGTGGGAATTTGAAATGGTAACCTACCAAAGAGACTATACTTGAACTCAAAAAGATACTTCTGGATTATTTGGTTATGATTTTGAAGCACTGATAAGAAAGCAACATGGCATACGGCGGTCTTTAACATGAAAACGTGTAAACTAAAATGCCTAGATGTAGGTTAAGGCATGAAATGCATTTGAAGGTTTGCCCTGAACAAGGCTGCCTATAAAATTAAAGAGAAAAACAGATTATAGCATCATTGTACAGAAGGTTTTTTGAATTCTTCTAAGGGATTGATAGCGCTAATTTTTTTTCAAGGGGGTGAAAAGAAATTGATATGCATACAAGCAAAGGCTAAAATTGAATAATAAACCAATGTAAGTTAAAATCCTTGAAATTTGTTGTTTACTTTTACAGTGTTGCTGGGGTAAAGTAAGAGTACTACAAAAAAGTACCAATGTTGTTGTGGTTGCAATCGTGAAACGTTGCTGTTGTTTTATTACAGCAAAGAAAAGCCATTAAAATGCAAACCACAAGACAAAATATTAAAACTTACCACAAATTTTGTTGGGGTAGAGCAAGGGATGGAAATAGCCAAGGAATAACCCTTTTTCTCTTATGGATGGAATTATGGGGTTGTTGTTTTAGAGGTATAAGATGATAAACTTCAAATGCTATTGCACATAAAACCAAACAAAATCGCTGGCTCTTTTGTAAAATGAAACTGCTGTCAATAGTTAGCATGCATCTTTTATTTTGTTTTGCTTGTGATTTACAGTGGATTTCTTGGGCCAGAATGTATATAATCTTAAAGGTCTTTATTCATAAAAACCGCCGAGCTACTCGACGGATTTTAAAATTTTTTTGCATATTAAGGAGAAATAAATATGTCAAATTATGACAAAAGGTATATTTATATTGTTATATCAAAAACGAACACTACTTTAGGAAAGTTTATTCAAAGGCAGTTGGGCGTTGGATATAACCATTGTTCAGTTTCCCTGGATGATAGTCTAGAGGATATTTTTTCTTTTGGGCGTAAAGAAATACATAATTTTTTTCGGGCTGGTTTTGTCAGAGAAAGCATAAGCGATGGTTTTTTTGCAGTTCATAAGTATTCGGATGTTGCGGTGTTACAAATACCGGTGACGGAAGAACAGTGGAATCAGGCCAGTGAAGGTATTACTCAATTTAAACAGCAGAAAAACCAGTATAAATATAGCCTACTTGGTTTAGCATATTGCTATCTAGGCATTCCTGTTAAACGGAAAAATAAATATTTCTGTTCTCAATTTGTAGCCGAACTCCTAAAACAAGCAGGCATAGAGCTGTTTGATAAGGAGGAAAGTTTGGTTCGTCCCCACGATTTTTTGTCTGTTGGCGCGGGAGAAGTGGTTTATGCGGGAGAAATCGGTAATTACTGTGTTGCATAGGAGCTTCAAAATAAAATGATGAATTTTAACAGTCCCTTTTGGTCAAATGCATTTTTCCCCTATAGACCTTGGGAAAGAAGATCTGTTGAATAAGATTGGTGAATACTAGGAAATACATATAACGGTAATTGGAATTGAAAAGCACAAGCTGTGCAAACGGTTAAATCATAATACCTATGGACAAGAGTGCTTGGATTACCAAGGAACCCTGGCACTATTTATAGATATTGGAGTCTATCAAGGAATGATTATGGTTTTGACATTTAGGGCTGTATGATGTATTTTGGTTTATTCCACCCCTCTTTAGGGGGATTTACCCCTGTATATTGGATTGGCGTTGAACTTCTTTCTAATACATAGGAATTTACGGATAAGTTTTCTAAAAGGTCTAGCAAAGCCTTGGTTACTTTTTGGGGCTAAAAGCTGTGGGGGTTCTAAAAAGACAAAAGTGTAAAATAAGGATGTGAAACGTTATTAATACAAAATATGAAAGTATTGACTTAGCAAAGTATATTGCCTCCGTTTTTGTAATTGTGGTTCATGTATTAAGTGGTACAGAAATAAATAATTTTCTGGTATTTTTCTTCGTGCAAGGCATTGCTAGGCTGGCAGTGCCTTTTTTCTTTTGTTGCACAGGATATTTTCTAGCAGGAGAAGGGATTGAAAATGGGAAGGTGGTACTAGGGTTCAACAAAAAAATATTGAAGTTATATGCTATGTTATCCCTCATTTACATTCCCTTAGAGCTAGTGAAGATGACATTTTTGGGCACATTTCATAAGGCAGGTTTGTTGGGATATTTTCAGAGCATACTGGTTCGAGGCACCTTTGTTCATTTATGGTATTTCCCAGCTATTATCATTGCTACATTCAGCCTTCACTTTTTAATTACGCGCATACCTATTTCAATGGTGATTATCATAGCCACCTGTCTTTATTTGATTGGGTTGCTTGGTGATGGATATTATGGAATTTTGCATTATTTGCCCCAATGGATTTACCAATCTATGGCAGTGTATCAGGACGTTTTTCTGACTACAAGAAATGGTATCTTTTTCGGTTTGCCCTTTGTGCTGATGGGTGTAATGATTGCCAAAAGTAGCGGGATTCCTGCCACCAGCAAGGCTTTTCCGTGGTTTTTGGCCACACTTTTGTTTGGGGGATTTGAAATATATATTCTGAGTCATTATGAGTTAGCTGTGGACTATAACTTGACCTTGTTTCTGGTACCAGGAACAGTACTATTATTTTTGCTATTATTGGCAATGCCTGATAAACTGAAGATCCATAACGATTATGTTAGACTGTATAGCACCAAGTTATATGAATCTCATATGCTTTTTTATGGAATAATACTTGCGCTCGTGACGTTGTATGAAATACCATTATTAGAAAATGTAGGGATTCAGCTTTTGATGGTTTGGGCGGTTTCTCAGATGTTTGCCTGCTTTGCCGTAAAGAGAATAACAAGGAAAAAAAGAATGAAGAATGCTATGGAAAGGTTGGAAGGACGTAGTTACTTTATGCATCAATGAGAAATTTCTGTTGAGAATAAAGTTTCGTTTTATCGCATTTATATGGTTTTGGATATGTTTATAGTTGTCTGCCTTTATGCTTTAAGCCATAAAAGTTCAAAGCCATTTTTTAAAGCCTCATACAGTATGACCTATCTTGTGGGGGTTTCATTGTAAATGGAAGTGCCGTATTCGTCGGGCTGTTTTCCTTTTCCATAGAAACTAATTCCAAAAGTAAAGTTTTAATTTTTTTTGCCAGATTATTTTTTGACCAAAGGAAGGTAACACGCCTATTTTTTTTCATTCTGTTGTTACTATCAGTTGATTTGAGAAAAGAGGGTGCTTATGTATTGGTTGACAGCACAATTAAGAAAGAGTAGCAGGGTTGGTTTGGGTAACAGCAAGGGAGGAGATGAGGAAATGCTACCTCAGGAATTGATGGCCAATCAATTAAAGTGCAAAGAATAGAGAACTGTGGAACATAATGGATTATTTTTTGTTTACCTTATTGGAAAAATATTATATAATGATATGATAAAATTTGTTTGAAAAAGATGATAAGGAGGATTTCAATGAAAAAAGATTCCTCAAAGAATAGAAAAAGGAAACCACCGCAGCGGACGGAACAGCGGCCTCAAAGGCAACCACAAAAACATCCGCCACAGCCCAAGGGGTCATACCCAACAAAAGGAACCCTGTATAAGCTTGATCAAGCATCTCCTCAGGGCAGAAGAGAACTACATAACAGGGAAGTGACACCTCAAAGGGAGGAAGAAAGAAGGAGAAAAAGAAAAAGACGTATCCGCGTCAGCCGTGTTTTACCCATGTTTGTTTTTATGATAATTGGGCTATATCTTTTTGGACAAATTGTTACCATGACGGCTAAGAGTTCCGATGTGAATGTGGAAACGGTTGGTTATGGTGGTATTGATACCCCAAAAAGATACACGGGGCTTATTGTCAGAGACGAATATTTGGTTAAAAGCAACCGAACTGGCCAGCCTTTTTATCAGTATTCTGAGGGGGATTATGTTTCCAAAGATGCTGTGGTTTGTACAGTAAAAGATACGAATACTACCAACGATATCGAAAATATGCTGGACAAGCTAGATAAAGATATACTAAAAAGCCAAAAAAATCGATCAGATTTATCTGCATTTTCCGAGGACATCACTAGAATTGAAGAAAATATTCAGCGAGTTGTGGATTCCTACGGAGGGAGAAACATGAAAAGCGATGCAAGTTTTCTTTATGACATGAAGGAACAGGTGCAAGGCTTTATGATGCAAAGAAATGAGATTTGGTTGACAGAAAATGTTGATAGCCTGTCCCAACTGACGGAGGAAAAATCTCAGTATGAGCAAAAATTAGCCCAAAACCAAAGTAGCATTCGGGCGGAAAGAAGCGGGGTGCTGTGCCTTAGCTATGATGGCTTGGAGGAGACATTGACTCCAGAAACCTTGGGTGGAATTACCAAAGGGCAAATTGGCGATAGCAAAGTAAGCTATATTTCAAAGGCAAAAGCTACCTCAGAGGGAGATCCCTTGTTTAAAATCACTGCCAGTAATCAATGGTATATTGTTGCCTACTTACCAAATTCTGCAACAGTGAATTGGGGTAAGGGTGAAAACAAGATGCTGAATTTACAGCAGGAAGAAGAGGTTCAGAAAATAAATGCAAAGGTGGAATCGGTAGAGGTTGGAGAAAAAGAATCAAAAGTGATATTCTCTAGCTATGGGCAGATGGAATCCTTTATTAATAGGAGAATTTTAGAGTTTTATTTAGAAGAAACAACTATCGAGGGATTAAAGGTGCCTAACGATGCCATTGTAGAAAAATCTCTGATTTCTCTGCCAAAAGATTGTATGACGGAAAGTTTGGGCAACAATGGTGTTCTTTTGGTAAATGGTAGCAACACAAAATTTTTGCCGGTTTCCATTGTTTCATTCGATGAGGAAAACGTTTATGTAGATCAAAATGGTGAGTTAAAGCTAGGTGATGTTATTTTGCAAGGCGCGGGTGAAACGGCAAAGCAATACACGGTTGCTAGCTTATCCCCAAGAACGGGAGTTTATGTTGCAAACAGCTCCATGGCGAAATTTGTCCCCATTGATATTCTAGATCAAAATCAGGAGTATGCTATCATTCGCTCTGGCACAACCTATGGATTGCAGGCTTACGACTTAATCGTATCGGATGCGAAGAATATTAAAGAAGGTCAAGACCTTTATTAAGAGAGGAACGACACACATGAGTTATATTGCAGAAAATATCAGGGAAGTAGAGGCTAAGGTTACAGCTGCAGCACAAAGAAGTGGAAGAAAAAGAGAGGATATTCTTCTTTTGGCTGTAAGCAAAACCCAACCCGTTGAAGTCATACGCCAGGCGGTTGGGTGTGGACTTACCTCCCTAGGTGAAAATAAAGTACAAGAAATTATGGACAAATATGAACCAATGGGAGAGGGGGTACACTGGCACCTCATCGGCCATTTACAGACCAATAAGGTAAAATACATTATCGACAAGGTGGATATGATTCATTCTGTGGAAAGTTTGAAGCTGGCAGAGGAAATTGAAAAAAGAGCTGCAGCCAAGGGTTTGATAATGGATATTTTGGTGGAAGTAAACATGGCCGAGGAGGAAAGTAAGTTTGGTATCACACCAAAAAATGCAGAGGAGTTCATTCGAGAGCTTGCCAAGAAGGAGCATATACGTGTCAGAGGTTTGATGACCGTGGCACCTTTTGTTGAAAATTCGGAGGAAAATAGGGAATATTTCCGTCAAATGAAACAATTACAGGTTGACATCAATGCAAAAAAAATTGATAATGTAGTAATGGACGTGCTATCCATGGGGATGACGGGAGATTATGAAGTTGCCATCGAAGAAGGGGCGACCGTCGTTAGGGTAGGCACGGGAATTTTTGGCGAAAGAGATTACTCTAACCGAGGAAAATAAAGAATGTAACGACTAGGAGGAAGCAGACAAGTGGCTAAAATATTAGATAAAATGAAGGACTTAATGTTTGGCGAATACGAAGATGATGATTATTATGAAGATGAAGAATATGATGTTCCTGTAAGGGAAGCGGCACCCAGTTCTTACGGACTGCGAGAGGTTTCCAGAGAGACGGAGTATTCTGCACCAGCACCTCGTAAAACTACAACATCCAGGGCCAATCCTCAGGTATATAGTATTAATACAAATGTTCAGATGCAGGTAGTGATTATCAAACCTGGCTGTTATGAAGATGCCCAGGAAATTTGTGATCAAATTAAAACAAAACGTCCCGTTGTGGTAAACCTTGAAAAAGTAGAATATCCTGTTGCTCAGCGTATTATGGACTTTTTGAGTGGCACTTGCTATTCTTTGGAAGGTTCTATTCAGAGGGTTGCCAATAATATATTTATTATTGCACCGGAAAATGTTGATATTTCAGGTGATTTTAAAGAGGAGTTAAAAACAAAGGGAGTTATTCTTCCTTGGGTAAGCAGTAGTAGATAAGGATGGTAATGAATATTGGAAAATTTACAATTTTTACTGGTAAGAGCGGTAGACCTGTTTTTTTATGTGATGGAGCTTCTTATTTTTGGGCGAATCCTACTTTCATGGTTGCCCCTGGGGTACAATAACCCCATTGGACAGTTTCTTTACACAATGACAGAGCCTATTTTAGGCCCCTGCCGTAGGATGTTGGACAAATCTCCCCTGGGTGGTGGGATGATGTTAGACTTTTCCCCAGTGATTGCTTTGATTTTAATGATGCTTGCAAAGCAGTTGATTTTAGGGGCAATTATGTTGCTGTAAGAAGCGGGTGATTCTGTGAATAAGCAGCAGATGCTAAGAGGCATTCAAGATAGAGAGGAACGCCTACTTTTTGCTAAAGTGTTGGATCAGGTTGCGTTTGCATTAAAGCGCTATGAAGCACAGTATAGTGATTTTATGGATGTGGCGAAGTGTGCTCGGATTATGGAGCGATTAAAACACGCTGTTGACGTTGAAATGCTGGCTTTTGGTGGCGTGGAGGATGCAGAGAGGATGATGCTTGGCTTTGCGCCAAGAGAAATATGGATTGCTAAGGAGCATTTTCCCATTATCGCCCTGCAAATAGCACCAAAGAGTAAAAAGTTTGGACAGACGGATTTAAGCCATAGGGATTATCTTGGTTCTATCCTAGGTTTAGGGATAGAGCGTGGAAAGATTGGAGATATTTTGGTTTCTGAGGACGGAGCAGTGTGCTTTGTTGAAGAAGAAATGGCTGATTATATTCAAGCCAATCTAAACAAGGTTTCTAGGACTGTGGTGACTGTGAAGATGGCAGACAAGGCTCAGGTTTTTGCACCAAAATCCACAGAAATTCGCCGTGTTACTGTAGCCTCAATGCGCCTGGATGCAATTTTAGGCGAAGGGCTACACCTTTCTCGGGGAAAGGCACAAACATTAATATCAAGTGAAAAGGTAAGCGTCAATTGGTCAATTGTTGCCAATTCATCATACATATTGAAAACAGGAGATATGGTTTCGGCCCGAGGCTTTGGGAGGTTTCGCGTGGGTGAAATAGGCGGAAAAACCAAAAAAGATAGAGTCGGGCTTGAGCTGGAAGTGTACATTTGATAAGGAGGATTTTGCGTGATTACACCAAACGACATTGCTACCAAGGATTTTAAGAAGGTTGCTGTGGGGTACTCGCCTGAAGAGGTCGATACCTTTTTGGACGATCTTTATGAAGACTATGAAAAGATCTATAACGAAAGCTTGAAAGGAAAAGCTAAGGTTGACGAGGTAGATATACAAACAGAGCAATTTTCCAATTTACAAAAAACCTTAGAGCGAACTTTAACTTTAGCAGAGGCTGCTGCAGAAGAAACAAAGGCAGCTGCAAAGGCAGAAGGAGAATTGATTGTAAAAAACGCAAAACTTGAAGCAGAAGAAATTATTCAAAGGGCACGAACCAAAACCTATGAATTAGAGCAGGAACTGGCGGGGCTACAAACCCGTTATGAATTGATGCGTACAAGGGTAAAACTTTTATTATATGCTGAAATCGAACTGCTAGACAAAAACGAAATCCTTGCTGAAAAGGATGAGGAAAGAAAAGCAACTGAATATTAAGCCAAGAAAAGCGGTGGACAGAGATTATTTTCCCGAGAAGCCGCTTTTTGTGCGGTTTGGGGAATATTAAATTCTTCAGGTCACATGGGGCGACTAAAATAAGCTGTGACTAAGCATTTTTGCTGCCACGGCTATTTTGCATTTTACTGAGGAAGGTTTTTTGTCCCCTGTTATGCACCAAAAAAATCATGATTCTCATGGGCAAAGGATGCACTTTGGGACTAAAAATGTAAATTTAAACTTAAAAGAAAAAAGGATGAAGGAATTATGTGGTTAATACCTGCAATTGCAGCAGCAATTTTAATTGGCTTAGATCAAGCCACAAAACTTTTGGCTTTGGCAAATCTCAAGCCCATAGGTTCTATGGCTTTGATTGACGGCTTTATGGATTTAACTTTTGTGGAGAATCGGGGTGTGGCTTTTGGGATGTTTTCTGGGCAACGGTGGTTCATCTTACTGCTGACCGGTTTGATAACTGCCGCTTTGGTTTATTTTTATTTGAATCTGCCAAAAACAAAGGAGTATAAGTACGTACGGATGGCCATGGTGCTCATTTTTGCTGGCGCTATTGGGAATATGATTGATCGTATTTTCCGTGGATATGTTGTTGATTTTTTTGAATTCACATTTTTTAACTGGCCTGTGTTTAATGTGGCAGACATTTATGTAGTGATTGGTGTTGCTGTATTGGCATTTTTGATTATGTTTGTAATCAAAGATCCTGAAGAAGAAAAAAAGAAGGATGAATAATATGGAATATTTTACTTTTGGTGCTGAGCAGGAGGATGTTGGCTGTCGGATCGATATCTTCATTGCTGAAAATATGGAAGGCCTCTCTCGAAGTGGGGTACAAAGGCTCATTGAAGTGGGTCATATTCGCCTGAACGGTGGCGCTGTAAAGGCAAATTACAAGTTAAGGGAAAAAGACGTTATTGACGTGGAAATTCCTGAGGCAAAGGCAGTTGAAATTTTACCCGAAGATATTACTCTTGATATTTTGTATGAAGACAAAGATTTAATTGTAGTAAATAAGCCCCAGGGCATGGTGGTGCATCCGGCTCCCGGGCATACATCAGGAACTTTGGTAAATGCTCTTTTGTTCCACTGTGGTGATGAGCTTTCGGGTATAAATGGAGAAAAGCGTCCAGGCATTGTCCATCGTATCGATAAGGATACATCTGGGGTGTTGATGGTAGCAAAAAATGATGCTGCACACCGCTCCCTTGCGGAGCAGTTGGCAGAGCATAGCATCACCAGAAAATATAATGCCATTGTGTTTAATGGCTTCCAAGAGGAGGAGGGCACTGTGGACCAACCAATTGGCCGAAACCCATTGGATCGAAAGAAAATGGCAGTGACCCATAAGTATAGCCGTAGGGCAGTAACCCATTACAGGGTAATTGAAAAAATGGGAAATTTTACGTTGATTGAGGCCCAGCTAGAAACTGGTAGAACCCATCAAATTCGTGTTCATATGACCTTTATTGGCCATCCCCTTTTGGGGGACTTGGTATATGGCCCTAAAAAACAGCCCTTTAAAGTAGAAGGACAAGCTTTGCATGCCAGAGTTTTGGGGTTTATTCATCCCTCAACGGGTGAATACATGGAATTTGAGGCACCACTACCCGAAAGCTTTGAAAAACTATTGATGCGCCTAAAGGCTTAAAGTTTAGGAGGAACAGAAAATGCCGCTGATAAAAAAGGATTTTTTTGGTCTGAAGGACCTGTCTGCGGAGGACATTCGGTATATTCTTGGTACTGCAGAAACAATGAAATATATACTAAGTCAGAAAAATAAAACATCGCCCCACTTAAGAGGAAAGTCCGTTATTATTTTGTTCTATGAGGCTAGTGCAAGGGCTAAGCTTTCCTATGAACTTGCGGCACGACACTTAAGTGCCAGCGTGGTAGATATGACCAGCTCTATTCAAAACAAGGAGTTCGATAGCTTGGTGGATATGGGGCAGCTGGTTGATCAAATGGGGGCAGATTTTATTATTCTGCGCCATCCCATGGCGGGGGCATCTCAGTTGTTGGCAAGCACTGTTGACGCATCGGTTATCAATGCAGGGGATGGATTTAATGAAAACCCAGGCCAGGCTTTGCTGGATTTAATGACAATCAAAGAGCAAAAGGCCGGTTTTGAAGGATTGAAGGTTGCCATTGTGGGCGATTTAATTCATAGCCGTGTGTCTAAAAGTAACATTTGGGCATTGACCAAATTGGGGGCAGAGGTTCGTGTTTCTGGCCCACCCACTTTGATTTCACCAGAAATTGAAAAGTTTGGGGTGGATGTATATTATGATGCCAGAGAGGCAGTTAATAATGCTGATGTTATTTTAACCACTCGGATGCATAAAGATAGCCGAAATACTATGGTTTTACCATCTTTGGACGAATATAAGCGGTTTTTTCGCATTGACGAGGCATTGTTGCGCTATGCAAAAAAAGATGCCATTGTGATGCACCCTGGGCCTATCCGCCGGGGTATTGAGATTTCTGCAGGTGTGATTAACAGCCCTCAATGCATTGTGAATGATCAAATTGCCAACAGTGTTGCTGTTCGAATGGCAATTTATTATATATTGACTCAAATGGGGGGTGCTTTCCGATGAAAACATTGCTGAAAAACTGTCATATAATATCTCCCGGTTTCAAAGAAGATGAGGTATTCGACATTTATGTGGAAAATGGCATCATAGAAGAAATTGGAAAGAACTTGGAAATGCAGGATGTAAAGATAATGGATATTGGTGGAAATACTGTTTTGCCTGGGCTGATTGATATGCACTGCAATATCTGCGACCCCGGATTTGAATATTTAGAAAATATTGAAACTGTTTCTCGCAGTGCCGCAAGGGGCGGATTTACTACCATTACTTGCGAACCCAATACAGACCCAGTCATTGACAACAAAACGGTTGTGGAATATATCGTATCTAAGTCAAAGAATCATGCATTGGTAAATATTTACCCTTATGGCAGTATGTCTATGGGGTGCAAAGGCCAAGAAATGGCTGAGATTGGTGAAATGTATGATGCGGGTATTGTGGGGGTTTCCGATGGCGATGAATTTACAGATGAAGCATCTTTTTTGCGCAATGTCATGTTATATGTAAAAATGTTTGATATGCCTGTCATCACCCATTGTGAAGATAGAGGATTATCGGGCAACGGGGTAATGAATGCTGGGTTCACATCATCGTGCTTGGGCTTGGCAGGGATGCCTCGAGAGGCCGAAGAAGTTATGGTTGCCCGAAACATTATTTTGGCGGAAAACACAGGTGCCAGACTTCATGTTACCCATGTGAGTACCAAGGGCTCTGCTCAGTTGATTCGTGAGGCAAAAAAAAGAGGTGCCAGGGTAACAGGAGAGACCTGCCCTCATTATTTCCTTTTGACGGAAGAAGCAGTAGAGGATTATAACACATTGGCTAAGGTAAACCCGCCCTTGCGCACCAAAGAGGATGTGGAGGCAATCATAAAAGCTGTCTCTGACGGTAGCATTGACGTAATTGCTTCAGGCCATAGCCCATCTAACGAAGGAGACAAAAACAAAGTATTTTCCAGTGCTGTTTATGGAATTTCTGCTTTGGAAACAGCTTTTTCATTAAGTTATACGGGTTTGGTGAAAACGGGATTTATTTCCCTTTCTAAGTTGGTGGAACTAATGAGCACAAAGCCGGCTGAAATACTAAAATTAGAAAATAAAGGGAGAATTGCCAAGGGGAAGGATGCCGATTTAATAGTGGTTGATTTTCGTCAAGGATACCATATTGATCCAAAGCATTTTGCCTCCAAAGCAAAATTTTCACCCTTTGCCGATTGGGAAGTAAGGGGAAGGGTGATATATACCATGGTTGGCGGCAAACTTCTCATGTGATAGATGTAAACGAGGTGCAGGGATGTATTTAAAACGATTGAATTTGCAGGGCTTTAAGTCCTTTCCTGAAAAAGTGAAATTAGAGTTCAACCAAGGTGTGACCGCCGTTGTTGGCCCCAATGGAAGTGGGAAAAGCAACGTTTCTGATGCGGTTCGTTGGGTTTTGGGTGAACAAAGGGCAAAAAGCCTCCGTGGGGATAAAATGGAGGATGTTATTTTTGCGGGAACGGAAAACCGGAAACCCCTTGGCTTTGCCGAGGTTTCCATTACCATTGATAATCAAGATCAAAAACTGCCCTTGGAATATACCGAGGTTCAAGTAACACGACGAGTGTTTCGTTCGGGAGAGAGTGAATATCGTATAAACGGGACAGCGTGTCGCTTAAAAGACATACAGGAGCTATTTATGGATACCGGTGTTGGCCGAGAAGGGTATTCTATCATTGGACAGGGCAGAATTGATGAAATTCTAAGCGCAAAAGGCGAGGAGCGTCGCCGTATTTTTGAAGAGGCGGCAGGAATCGTAAAATATAAAACCCGTCGTAACGAGGCGGCTAACAAGCTGGAAAAAGAACAACAAAACTTATTGCGTGTGGATGATATTATTGGGGAGCTGGAAGTTCAGCTGGAGCCCTTGGAAAAACAAAGTGAAAAGGCAAATCGTTATTTGGCCTTTAAAGAAGAACTGAAACAGGCTGAGGTTGTGGCTTTTTGTAAGGATTTAGACCATATGGAGCAAGAACTGCTAAGCATAGTGAAAAATAAGGTGATTGCCCAGGAGCAGTTGCAGAACCACCTCTTACAAGAAGAAACTAGCAAAAATGCAGCTCAAGCTCTGAAAAATAAATCTGAAGAATTAGAAGCATTGCTGCAACAGCATAACCAAGAAATTGGCCTACTAAGGGAAGAAAAAGAGAGAAAAGAAGGAGAAATTCGCCTGGCTGAGGAGCAACGTCAAAATGATGTAGCAAACCTTGAAAGAATCAAAGGGGAGATTTTGCTAAAGCAGGCGCAAAAAGGAGAAAATGAAAACCAGTTGGAACTCTGCAATAGCCGCATGACAGCGCTGTCCATTGAGAAGGGTCACCAACAAGAAAAGCTTTCTCTGTTGGAGGCAGAATATGCATCCTTAAGTTCAGCCGTACACCGTGATGAATCACAAGCGGAAAGCTTCAAGGATGAAATTTTTGAACAGATTAAGATGAGTACTGAGGCAAAAGGTGAAATTGCAAAACGTGAAGCATTAAAAGAACAATTTTTAGGCCGAATGGAACAATTGCATACTGAAAAGGGTCATTTGGAAAGTCGTTTGCATCAGCTTGAGGTACATATACAGGTTTTGGAAAAACAAGAAAATGAAATGAGAGAAAATATCACTTTCATGGAACAAGAACTCCTTGCTTTGGAGCAGGATAGGGTAGAGGCGCAAAAGGAAAAAGATGGCGCACAGGTACTTTTATCCAAAGGAGAAAAGAATTTTTCTGAGATTCAATCTCGATTATCGGTTTTAAAAGAGATGGAAAAAGAAAATGAAGGGTTTTTCCATAGTGTAAAGAGTCTGTTGAACCTACCCGATAAAGAAAAACGTGGTATTTGTGGTGCTGTTGGACAATTGCTTAAAGTGGATGAAGCTTATGAGGTTGCTATTGAGGCGGCTTTGGGTGGAGCTTTGCAAAATGTTGTTACCAAAACCGAGGAAGATGCCAGAGAGGCTATTGGCTATTTAAAAAACAAAAACCTTGGTAGGGCGACATTTCTACCCATTTCTGCAATCAAAGGCCGTACCTTTGAGGGTAGACCTGCCATTTTGGATGAAATAGGCGTAATTGGCACTGGCCATCAGTTGGTGGGCTTTGAGGAGATTTACCGTCAGGTGGTTGAAAACCTGTTGGGTCGAACGGTTATTGTAGATAACTTGGAGCAGGCAGTGGTCTTGGCCAAGAAATATAAGCATCAGTACAAAATGGTAACCTTAGATGGAGATATTTTGAACCCTGGTGGTGCTATGACCGGTGGTTCCAAGCAGAAAAAAGCTGCCCATATTTTCAGCCGAAGCAGAGAAATACACACGTTGCACGAAAATATGGATGAGGCAGGCAAGGTCGTTAAAGAATTGCAAGACAAGCTGGCTCTACTCCAGGAGGACATGGAGGACATTGAAGAGCAAATTGTGGAAAAAAGGCTGGGACTGCAAAAACTGACAGTTACCCTGAGTGGTAGCCACGGGGATAAGGAAAAAACGGAACGTGATGCAAAAGAAAGCCAAGAACGTTTGCATTTGGTTCTTTTGGAAGAGAGTCAGTTGAATGAACAGCTTCAACGGGCTGAAAAAGATATAAATGATAACCAACAGACTCTTTCCCTCTGCGAAAAAAGAATGGCAGAGGTTAGTGAAGAACTTGGTAAATTCCAGGATACTTTAACGGATGATAAGGGCAAGCGTGATGCGCTGATGGAGGAAATAACAGGGCTTAGGATAGCCATCTCCAAAAACAGTCAGAGTATTGGAAATATCGAAGAAACAAACTTGCGTTTGAAAACAGAGAATCAAACCCTTTTGAAACAAATCAATGAGGATGAAGAAAAAATTCTGTCTTTCATGGAAAGCATTGAAATGAAAGAAAGCCTGAAGCGGAAGCTTCGGGAAGATGCAGATGGGTTAGGACAAAAAACCACAGCTATGCAAGAAATGCTGGGCAAGACCACAGAGCAAAGATCACAAGTTAGCCAAGAGGCTGAAATCCTAGAAGAAAAGGCAATGGGACAAAGAGAATCTGCAAGGCTGATGGAAAACGAATTGTTCCGCATGGAAACAAATCGAGAGAAGATAGAAGAAGAAAAAATCCGCATTACAACTCAGTTATGGGAAGAATATGAAATGACCCATCGCATGGCAAAGGAATATGCCCAAAGTAGGCAAGGTCGGGAAGTAGGACGTACTGTAAAAGAGATTAGAGCACAAATTCGTGGTTTGGGTGATGTAAATGTGGGTGCTATTGAGCAGTATAAAGAAGTAAAAGAAAGATATGCTTTTTTGACACAGCAGCGGGCTGATATATTGGAGGCAGAGGAAAAACTGAGAGGAATTATTGATGAGCTTTCTATTTTAATGGAGAAGCAATTTAGGGAGCAGTTTGCAGTGATTTCTGAAAACTTTAGTCGTGTATTCCAAGAGATGTTTGGCGGCGGTAAGGCATATTTGAAATTGGTTGATACGGAACGGGTGTTGGAATCTCCTATTGAAATTGTGGCACAGCCCCCGGGGAAAAACCTACAAAATATGCAGTTATTATCTGGTGGAGAACGGGCATTGACGGCAATTGCAATTTTATTTTCTATTTTGCACATGAAGCCATCGCCCTTTTGCATTTTGGATGAAATTGAAGCTGCATTGGATGATGCAAACGTAAGCAGATATGCTCAATATTTAAAGAAGTTCTCAAAAGATACCCAGTTTATTGTAATTACCCATAGAAAGGGAACTATGGAGTATGCTGATGTAATGTATGGCGTAACCATGCAGGAAAAAGGGATATCGAAATTGATTTCAGTTGACTTTTCTGAGGAACAAAAAGATGCTATGTAGAAAAGGAAAAGTTTGAATTGGTAACATAAATTTTACAAAAACCCCTAGCAGAAAATGAATGCTTTCATAACAGGGCAGAAAAAAAGAAAAATGGTATAGAGGTGAAAACAAATGGGATTGTTTGATTTTTTTAAGAAAAAAACTAAGGATGAGCTTTTTGCTGAAGAAAAAGAAGAGGGCGTAATTGAGTTGGAGGGTATTGAGGTGGAAACACCCCAGGAAAACACCCAAAACTTTGTTTTAGAAGTAGAAGATGGTGTTGATAAAGCTGCAGCGGTGGAGCAGGCGGTGGGCAAGGCCATGGGTACCGAGGAAATCCAAATTTATAGAGCAAGCGACGATACATTGTATCAAGAAGTTCAGCATAAGGAAGGACAGTGTATTCCAGAAGAAAGTGTGGATGAGGCGGAGATAGAAATCACCTTGGACGATGGAGAAGCCTTTGTAGTGGAAGACGAAGTAGAGGGAATCGCCTTTGTTGAGGAACTTTCCCACCTGGCGGCAGAAATGGCGGAAAAGCCAAGTGGAGAGGAAGAAATTCTCGTTACAACAGTAGAGGGCGATTGCTTTGTGGAAGAAGATACAGACGAGGGAGAATCTTTTCTGGATGAGTTGACTGAGGCTGTTACTCATTTTGTTGAAGAAGCTGTGCAAGAAGAAAATGGGAACATGGAAGAGGAGCAAGCTGACATAGAAGCACCCCAAGAAGCAGAAGATTTTGTTGAAGGGGCGGCTGCTGACGAGGTATCACAAGAAGAATCGGCTGAAAAGACCACTGTAGAAGAACCTGTACAGGAAGAAAAGAAGTTTGGATTTTTTGCAAAGTTGAAGGCAGGTTTAGACAAAACTCGTAAAAATATTATGGGTGGTGTTGATGCTGTTTTAGGGGGCTTTACAAAAATTGATGAAGACCTTTTTGAAGAGTTAGAAGAAGCGCTGATAATGGCGGATATGGGCGTACAAACTACTATGAATATCGTTGAAAATTTGCGTAAGCGAGTGAAGAGAGAGCATGCAACAGACCCAGCGCTCATCAAAGGTATGCTAGCAGATGAAATTACAGCGATATTATCCGAGGGTGTTCAAGAAGAAGAAACATTGCCAAACCCTTCTGTTATTTTAGTAATTGGTGTTAACGGCGTTGGCAAAACCACAACCATTGGTAAGTTGGCAAGCCGCTATAAAGGCGAGGGGCGTTCTGTTTTGCTGGCGGCGGCGGATACCTTCCGTGCAGCAGCCATTGATCAGCTAGAGGTTTGGGGACAGCGCTCTGATATTGAAGTAATCAAACAGGAGGAAAACTCTGACCCTGCGGCAGTAGTTTATGATGCTGTTCATGCGGCAAGAAACAAAAATTATGACCTTTTGATATGCGATACTGCTGGACGTTTGCACAATAAGAAAAATTTGATGGAAGAGTTACGCAAGATTGGAAAGGTTATTGAAAGGGAACATCCCAATGCTCATAAAGAGGTATACTTGGTGCTGGATGCAACAACGGGGCAAAACGCATTGCAACAGGCAAAGGTATTCCAGGAGGTTGCAGGTATTACAGGTATTATTTTAACGAAACTGGATGGAACGGCTAAAGGCGGTATAGTAGTGGCAATTAAGAGCGAACTGCAAATCCCTGTACGCTACATTGGTGTTGGTGAAGGTATACAGGATTTGCAAAAATTTGATGCCAGAGAATTTGCGAGAGCATTATTTGGGGAATAAGGAGAAGTTTTATCATGGAAAATCAAAAAAATGTTTCGGAATTTTACTATAAGGAACCAATGGCACCTAAGAAAAAAAGACCGGTGCATACCACACCTTATGATAAGGATATTGACAAACATATGAAAGCGTTATTTCCTAACCGAAAGGAAAGGGTTTTCTACGAGCAAAGCTCAGAATTTTTACAAATAGATGTACATTTATTAGAAGCACCTACAAAGAAAGATTTTCATGTGCTTTATACTGTGGGGATGAGTGCCCTGCCAATGACTTTACCACCAGATTTACTGCCACAATATAAGGATTTGGAGCGGGCAGAGCTGATGCTTTTGCTTCCAGCGGAGTGGAATCTTATGGTACCTGAGGATGGCAAGGTGGATAATCGCCTATGGTGGCCAGTGAATTTGATGAAGTATTTGTCCAGATTTCCCCACGAATTGAAAACTTGGCTGGGCTGGGGGCATACCATCCCAAACTCTGAGGCATATGAGCCTTATGATGAAAGCACCCAACTGTGCGGTGTAATGCTAGGGGCTTTGCAAGAGGAAATCAGTGTTTTGCGAGGCAAGGATGAAACACAAGTGAACTTTTACACCTTAATTCCGTTATATAAAGAGGAAATCGACTTGAAACAAAATGAGGGAACAGAAGCTTTGGTGACGAAGTTATCGGAGTTAACTGGCTTTGGAATGATTATTTTTCCAGACAGACCAAATGTTGGAAAAATCGTACCCAAGGAAACTTTTTCATAAGGGACAGATTTTTTTATAAAGTTAAAAAGGGCTTCAAAGTAACTTGACTTTGGGCCCTTTTTTGGTGCAAATTATTTAATCTGCTAATCTCTTGCCGCATTTTGGGCAGAAAACTTCTACAGGTGTTCTTAAATCTAGGTGTTTTTTGCAGAATGGGCATTTAAAGTGGATACCATCATAAATTAGGGTTCCCACCACAAGGAATAGGCCTAATAAAGAAATAAAGATAAACGTATCCTTGAAGCAAAGAAATCAAAAAGAACCTCCAATAATACCTAACCAAATTATGATTCTAAGCTTTTTTAGGTTTTTTATTGTGAATCACCTCCTAATAAAACAATACCTTTGCGATCACTTTTTCCAAATAAAAGAATTGGTGTAGGAAAGTATTTCTTAAGAAAATAAAATATTTTTAACGGCTACTAAGTGCACCACCGCTGTTACTTTTTGAATTTGAAGTAAATAAAGTGGAAGGACAAGGGCAGTTTCATCTCATACCTTTTGGAGTAGGAGAGTATTTGACCTTTAGGGAAATAGGGATTATGTAAATGTAAATAGAGCGAATAACCAAAGCTACCCGCTCAAATTTTCAAGAGTTTTTTGCCCTTAAAAGAACCATTTTTAGATTTTCAGTGGCCAGGCGCACCTTTTTATGAAGAAGGTTTGCCAAATGTATGTGGCCTTTGATTACATTTTATTTTGCTTCTTCATTGAGAATCAGTGCAATCATCTCCATATCTTCATCGGTATTATTTTCAATGGAGTGCCACTGACCAACTTCAATCAGACAAACGTCGCCAGGATATACGGTTGTTTTGGAACCATCATTATCGATGAAGGTTCCCTCTCCTTTGATAATTGCATAGGGCTCTGTATTGCCAATATGCTGATGCCAGCCAATGCTGCTGTGAGGTTTTAAAATAACACGAGCATACATACCACCATGACCCATCATTTCTTCTTTTTCTAAGAAGTGATGAATTTCCACGGTGCCTTTGCCATCTCTTAAGCCTTCCACTGATACGATTCTTTCTTTTCTTACCATAATAATTGTACTCCTCTCTTTTATGAAAAAGTTCGTTTTTCTACACCCCTTAAATCAAAAATTGGGGTGTAATCAGAAGTTGCTGAACTTCTTTTTTGCGTAAAGCCGTTTTGTAAGCCGATATTTAAAAAATATTCCGTAACCTTTTGATATTCAAATGTTGTAAGCTTACGGGATAAAGGTTTGATTGTTTTTGCGCGATGCATGGGGGTGTATTGGTTCAGTAGGGAAACATAGGTGTTTTCACCTAGGTTGGCTTTTATCCAGTCTAACACGTTGCAACTGTCTCTATGGTGAGATGGAAGAACCAAATGGCGTATAATCAACCCTTTTTGCATCATTCCATTTCCATCTAAAATATCTTGGGGAACCTGTCTTCTCATTTCCAAGATGGCCTGTGCAGCGATTTTGGGGTAGTTGGGGGCAGAAGAGTATTCCACTGCAATTGCTTCATCCCAATATTTGAAATCGGGCAAATAAACATCAATCAGCCCGTCCAAAAGACGAAGCCCCTGCAAAGTTTCATATCCATTGGAGTTATATACAACGGGGATATGCAAGCCGTTGCTTTTTGCAATGGAAATTGCCATGGCAATTTGAGGTATAAATTGAGTGGGTGAAACCAAATTGATATTATGCAAGCCTTTTTTCTGTTGTTCTAGGAAGATTTCTGCCAAACGTGTAACGGGTATCTCCATTCCAAAACCATCCTCACTAATCTGGTAATTTTGACAAAAAGCACACCGCAAATTACAGTGGGAAAAGAAAACGGTACCTGAACCTCTTGTACCACTTATGATTGGTTCCTCCCATAAATGGGAGCTGACCAATGCAATTTTTGGAAGTTCTCCGCTTTGGCAAAAGCCTTTTTGTCCTTGGAGCCGGTTTATATTACAATGTCTTGGGCAGACGTTACAACGGGACAAAACCCCTTCATATTGATCCATATGTAAAACCTGCTTTCTGCCTACCCCTATTGATTAAGGTGGGCAATTACCCAATAGAGGTTCGTTTATTTTTCTATATGATACCACGATTAGAAACAGTTTCATATAGAAAAATGCAAACTCTTGTGATAAAATGCAGTTATAAGTCGAAATGAAAAGAAAAATTGGGGGGCGAAGAAATGCGGGAATTAGGGATGGCAGTTCAAGAAAACCATGTGCTTACAAAAGTGGTTTGTAATTGTTGTGGTAAGGAGATACCCCTGGTTGGCGAGGGCATTTGGGAAGAGTATTTTCATGGTGAAAAATCCTGGGGTTATTACTCTGAGCAGGATGGCCGAAATGACTCTTTTGATCTATGCCAAGATTGTTATCATAAACTTATAGATGGCTTCAAAGTTAAGCTGCTTTAAAGGGGGAGAAACATCCCCTTACATAATCATAGCCCCTTGCCCCCAATGGGGCTTTTTTATTAGTTGAAAAGCGGATAATAGGTAATTGTGCAAAAAGAATCCCCGACCGAAGGTCGGGGAAGATATAGAGTGATTTGGTGAGGTCAAAAAGATTATCTGCAACCGCAGTTGTTATTGCAGCCACAGTTGTTATTGCAGCCACAGTTGTTGTTGCAACCACAGTTGTTGTTGCCAGTATTGTTGCCAGTATTGTTGCATCCACAAGCTTTATCAACTTCGCAGTTCGAAGAACCGAAAGTAGGGCCAAAACCACAGCAGGACTTAGATTCTGCAGAAGGAGAGAACATATCAAGAGGGAAACGCATAGATTCAAAGTTACCACAAGGATCTCCTGTGGAAGCAGTAGATGTGCAAGATTCAGGTAAGCATCTACCTAAAGATTCTACCAGCATATTTACTGTGCGGAACAATTTAACGATTGTAAACAGACCGATTGTAACATTAACAGCAACAGGAGCACCCATTGTCATGTCGCCACAGCAACCATCGTTGCAGCCACATCCGCCACCGCAGCCACCGCAGCCACAGCCACAACCACAGCCACAACCGCAGCCACAGCCACCGCCGCAACCAGGATACTTCAGGTCTGCAGCCAATGCTAAAGCTTTGCCTTCGGCGATAACGAAAGGACCACCCTTGGAGTTGCCACAGCAGTCAAACAGATCAGTTGCAGTTGTAACATCTGCTTCGGTAGAGCCAAACAGAGTTACTCTTAAGTTATAGCTGTTTGTAGCATCGATGCAACCGATGATACAGCCATCTGCACGACGGAATTCCAAAGTATATTCAAAAACATACTTCAATTCGATATCCCAGCACCCTTTCTGTAATGGATTGGGTTTTTTGCGGATAATTTCGATTTTCTTAAGTTCCAAATCTTTGATAGATACATCAGCAGCGTTGCAAGGAGGAACGATGATATCTCCCTCGCAAAGCATTTCGTTACAGCTGGGAACTGGATTCTTTGCAGCTCTTGCAGGTCCTAAAATGTCAGAAGTTAAGCATTTTTGAATACGGCATTGGTCGAAGATTTTTTGCGCGATGATGCAAACCTCGCCTTTGTCAGAATTGGAGCTACATCCACATCCACAGTTTCTTGCACTGAGTTCAGTATTGTAATCAAATTCAAAAGCTCCCATAAGATTGCCTCCTTTGAGTTGTTTGTTGTTCTTCTATATAGTATGTAGAGGGTGAAAATGGGTGATAGGGGTAGAATAAATTTTGTTGGTAGTTATGTTTATCTTATATAAATGGGGTTAGGAATTTTAACTGTATTTATTACAAGCACATTTGTTTTTTTATCTATTATTCCAAATATGTTTTTTGTCTTATAAATGGTATACTCTGGTTATACTCTTTTAGTAAATCGAACAGTTATTTTTACCCCAAAAGAGCAATAATGATCTCATTTGGAATAATTGTATTGGTTTAAGGTGTTGAAAGTAGCGTTGGATGAGGGTACAATGTAGGTGGAGTCATATGAAGTAACCTGTATGAAGCGAATAGGAGGAGAACCAATGGGATTAGAATTTGAAGAAATTAAAAGCGTTGATGTGCAGGTGGCACAGGCGATTGAGGCGGAATTAGAACGCCAACAACATAATATTGAATTAATTGCATCAGAAAATATTGTTTCTAAGGCAGTTATGCTGGCGATGGGTACTCCCTTGACAAACAAATATGCAGAAGGCTACCCTGCGAAGCGTTATTATGGTGGCTGTGAAAAAGTTGATATTGTTGAAAACTTAGCTAGAGAAAGAGCAAAAGAGTTATTTGTTTGTGATCATGTGAATGTACAACCACACAGCGGTTCTCAGGCAAATCAAGCTGTTTATTTTGCAATGTTGCAGTATGGCGACACTGTGATGGGCATGAACTTAGACCACGGCGGTCATTTGACCCACGGAAGCCCTGTAAATCTTTCTGGTAAATACTTTAATTTTGTTGCCTATGGAGTAGACGATAATGGCTTTATCGATTATGAAGCATTTCGTGCCAAGGCTTTGGAAGTAAAACCTAAAATGATTGTTGCTGGTGCTAGTGCATATGCGAGAACTATAGACTTTGAATTTATGGGCAGTGTAGCAAAAGAGGTTGGGGCATATTTTATGGTAGATATAGCCCATATTGCAGGTTTGGTTGCAGCGGGCTTACATCCTTCTCCCGTGCCTCATGCTGATTTTGTTACAACCACAACCCACAAAACATTGCGTGGGCCACGTGGCGGTATGATTATGTGTAAGGAAGAATATGCACAAAAGATTGACAAAGCAATTTTCCCTGGTATCCAGGGGGGACCTCTGATGCATACAATTGCGTCTAAGGCAGTATGCTTTAAAGAGGCATTGGACCCTTCCTACAAGGAGTACATGGCGCAGGTAGTTAAAAATGCTAAGGTTTTGGCTGAAAGCCTGAAACAAAATGGTGTTGACATTGTTTCGGGAGGCACAGACAACCACTTAATGCTGGTTGATCTACGTGCATTAAATGTTACCGGTAAAGAAGCAGAAAAGATGCTGGATGAAGTTGGAATTACAGTAAATAAAAATACCATTCCCAACGATCCACAATCTCCATTTGTAACCAGTGGCATTCGAATTGGTACTCCTGCTATTACCTCTAGAGGGATGGTAGAGGAAGATATGAAGGAAATTGCAGCGGTGATTGCCATGGTTTTAAAAGATTTTGAAGGAACAAAGGAAGAAGCTACAAAGCGTGTTAGAGCGTTGACAGATAAATATCCAATTTACGAAGACTAAGGGCAATGTGAATGAAAAGAAGTCTCCTCACCAGTTTTATTGGTGGAGGGGACTTCTAATATATTTCCTGAAATACTGAAGGGATTCTAAGGAGTATAAATAATTTTGTTGCATTCGATTAATTAAAAGGAACAGAAGGATTTAGAATACAAGGGGGAATTGCATGGAAAAAATAAATTTGGGAAAAACAGGGATTGTCGTAAGTAAAAATGGATTTGGTGCTTTGCCGATACAACGTATTGGAATGGACGAAGCTGCCCTTTTATTACAAAAGGCTTATAAAAATGGGATTAACTATTTTGACACTGCAAGAATGTATAGCGATAGCGAGGAAAAAATCGGATATGCATTGAAGGGCGTAAGGCAAAGCATTTATATTGCTACTAAAACAGAGGCCGTGACCGTCCAGAAATTCTGGGACGATTTATACATTAGTTTAGAAAAATTACAGACTAACTACATTGATATATATCAATTCCATAACCCACCATTCTGTCCAAAGCCTGGGGATGGCACTGGCATTTACGAGGCTATGCTTGAAGCCAAGGAAAAGGGGCTTATTCGCCATATTGGCATCACAAACCACCGTTTGGCAGTTGCTCTGGAGATTATCGAAAGTGGATTATATGAAACACTTCAGTTTCCTTTTAGCTATTTAGCCACAGAGCAAGATATTGACTTGGTGGAAAGGTGCCTGAAAGCGGATATGGGATTTATATCCATGAAGGCTTTATCTGGTGGTTTAATTCATGATGCTGCTGCGGCATATGCATTTCAAGCCCAATATGATGTTTTACCAATATGGGGCATTCAAAAGGAAAAAGAGTTAAATGATTTTCTGAGTTTTCAATTGACACCTCCCCAAATGTCGGAAGAGATTCAGTCTATTATTAAAAAAGATAGGGAAGAACTAATGGCAGATTTTTGTAGAGGCTGTGGTTATTGTATGCCATGTCCTGCAGGTATCTCTATAAGTATGTGTGCTAGAATGTCTTTGTTATTACGGCGTGCGCCGGCTGCTGATTATTTGACCCCTCAGTGGCAGGAGAAAATGAACAAAATTGAAGATTGCTTACATTGTGGACATTGCAAATCGAAATGTCCCTACGGGTTAGACACACCAAAGTTATTGGAAAGCAATTGGAGGGATTATCAAGAAATTTTAGCTGGCAAGGCTATCTAATTTAAATTCAGAGGGCGAGGGGCAATTGTTTGTTTTTATGGGTATAGAGTGACTTGAAACATGGAAAAACGATCCGGTTGTTTGATTTAATGGGAAGTATTGATAATGGGAGAGATAGCCGACACGGCCTTGACGAGAGTATTTTGTAACTGATCTGTGACTGTGGAAGAACTGTATGTTAGGGCGGCACAAAGGGGCTGAGGCAAAGAAATTTCAAAGTTGATTTCGAAGGATGTATTTAGACCTAGGGAAATAGTGGATTTTTCCCCAAGGATACACTTATATCCCGTCTGTTTTAATAGATAAGGGAACATGAAAGCTTGAATACTTGTTAAAGTTGACTTTCTCCACCCTCAAGGTCTCTGCGAATAATGTAGAGACCTTTTTTGCTTTTGAAGTCTGAATGTGATATAATAATTTAGATTAGGCTGAAAAAAGGAAGCACAAGTTTTATATCAATAAAAAACAGACGTGTAATCTGAAAATCTAACAGCACAAAAAAATTTGACAGACCAATCATTTTTATCAGACTATTTATAGATTCTTGCGTCAAGGCCTTTGTGGAAGTGAAGGTTTCGGTTTGTCAATTGGTATAAATAGAAAGGGAAGACTATGAAAATCTTAGCAGATACCCATACCCATTGTATGGCCAGTGGTCATGCATACAGTACCATTCAAGAGAATATCAGGGCGGCGGCAGATAAAGGCTTGGAATTAATTGCCCTTACAGATCATGCTCCAGCAATGCAAAATACAACATCCCATGCGTATTTTGCCAACCTCCATGTAATCCCCGATGAGTTGTTTGGTGTTCGTGTGTTAAAAGGGGTGGAACTAAACATCATTGATTTTGAGGGAACCATAGACATGGATGAACGGACACTGTCTAGGCTTGATATTTCCATCGCCAGTTTACATACACCTTGCATTGCCCCAGGTACAAAAGAGGAAAATACAAGGGCTTGCATTCGTGCTATGGAAAACCCCTTGGTTGATATTTTAGGGCACCCTGGGGATCCAAGATACCCTATGGATTATGAGGAAATATTTAAGGTGTCAAAGCAAACGGGTACATTATTGGAAATCAACAATGCATCTTTGGTGCCAGGTGGCTTTCGTGCTGGAAGCGATGAGAACATTGTGTTTTTGCTTCGCATGGCTATGAAAGAGGATGTACCTGTGGTGGTTAGTAGTGATGCCCATTTTTACACAGGAATAGGGGATGTTATGTATGTAGAAAGGTTGATGGAAAAAATTGATTTTCCCAAGGAGCTGGTTTTGAACACGGACCCTCAGAAATTAATGTACGCTATAAAACGCAACAAAGGCTGAAAAAAGAGGATGAAAAACCTTTACTTTAACACTTTAGTATGTTAATATATAGGGAAATTTTAGTGCAAAAGAGGTGGCCTTTGGAAATGAATAAGAAAATTAAAACAGAACTTACAGACAAGCTTTTCCAATGTATTTTGAGTTTGAATACAATCGAAGAATGTTATCAACTTTTCGAGGATCTTTGTACAGTGAATGAGATTCAGGCCATTGCCCAGAGAATGGAAGTTGCAGCGATGCTGGATGCAAAATGTACTTATGTGGAAATTGCCGAAAAAACCGGCGCCTCAACCGCAACAATCAGTAGAGTTAATCGGTGTCTTCATTACGGGACAGACGGGTATAAAATGGCAATAGATCGGGTTAAGGCATTACAAGAAGCAGAAGAAAAATAAGTGACCAAGAATCAAAAAATGTAAGGGCTGATGATCGATGAGGCAGAGGAACTTTGTTCCCGCTTTCGTTGATGTCAGCCTTTCTTGCCGCTTTTACGGCATGAAAAAGAATATGTCTTGATAGAAAAAATCAACCCAAACCGAGGGTTTTTTATTTAAATCCTGACTGAAAAAGAAAGGAAAGGATCGGGCTTAGGATTGGGCTTGAAAAATGTTATACTTGAAAGATTATGTTATTTTATATTGAGATATTCGTTTGCCTTTAGGGGAGAGGTTTTACCTTTAGGAGAGAGGTTTACTTATACAGTAGGGATAGAAAAGCTGGAAAAGGCAGTGTATTTTGATTTGTATTCTCAGGCTAAATTTAATAAACCTGCAAAGGGTATTATAGATTTGGAAAGATGAGAGGCAGCAACTTAATTTGAAAACTAAAAAATGATTTTTTTATTATAGGTATGATCAGAACTCAGGAATTTTGAGAATTAAAAAAGGGAAGAGGAGAATTGTAGTATGATAGGGTTTGAACAGCTAAATGAAATGCAGCAGAAGGCTGTTTTGCAAAAGGATGGTCCTGTTTTGGTCTTGGCAGGGGCAGGTAGTGGTAAAACTGGGGCGTTGACCGTGCGTATTGCCCATTTATTAGAAACAGGGGTGAAGCCGTGGAATATCCTTGCCATTACCTTTACCAATAAAGCGGCAAAGGAAATGAAGGAGAGGGTTCATAAGTTGGTGAAAGAGGGAGCAGAGGAAATTTGGATTAGCACATTCCATGCTACCTGTGTGCGGATTTTACGCCGAGAAATTCACCACTTGGACTATGATGGGCAGTTTTCCATATATGATGCCGATGACCAAGAAAAGCTAATGCGTGAAGTTTTTAAACAGCTGGATTTTGCTACAACCGATAAATCGTTTTCCGTAAAGGGTGCCATGTCTATCATCAGCAGCCTCAAGGAAGAAATGATTCCTTGGGAGGATTACCTAAAAACAGCTGACCCCAGCGATTTAAAGGCAAGCCGTGTTGCAAAGGTTTATCGTCTTTACCAAAAAAGATTAAAGGAAAACAATGCCTTAGATTTTGACGATTTGATTTATAAGACAGTTATGCTTTTTCGTAACCATCCTGAGGTTTTGGATAAATATCAGGAAAAATTTAGATACATCATGGTTGATGAATATCAGGATACCAATACTTCCCAATATGAATTGGTTTATATGTTGGCAGCCAAGTACAAAAACCTTTGTGTAGTGGGTGATGATGACCAGAGTATTTATGGCTGGAGAGGGGCAAATATCCGCAATATTTTAGAGTTTGAAAAGGATTTCCCAGAAACTGTAGTCATTAAATTAGAGCAAAACTACCGCTCTACAAAGAAAATTTTGGAAGCGGCAAATGCAGTGATTCATAACAACCAAACAAGAAAGGACAAGTCCCTTTGGACAGAAAACGATGGGGGCAGTATCCTGCATATTTACAAAGCTGAAAATGAATATGACGAAGCTCGTTTTGTTTCTGAAAGAATTCAAGAAATTGTAAGTGAAGGCAAAGCCCATAAGGATATGGCGGTGCTTTATCGTACCAATGCCCAATCACGTGCTGTGGAAGATCAATTTGTAAGAAAAGGTATTCCCTATCGCTTGTTTGGCGGAGTTAGATTCTATGAACGTAAGGAAATCAGAGATATTCTTTCTTATTTAAAGGTTTTAGCAAATCCTGCGGATACCATTGCATTGCGTCGTATTATCAATGTTCCCAAAAGAGGAATTGGTGAAGCATCCATTGACAAAGTTGTTTTTTTTGCGGAAGAAAATAATCTTTCTTTGTTTGAAGCCTTGGGCAGGTTGGATGAAATTACAGATTTGAAAACCAGAGCATCTAAGTTCCGTGATTTTTACGAGATAATCACAAGTTTGCAAAGGGATGTGGAAAGCCTATCTGCAGCAGAGCTGATTGACACAGTGGTAAAGAGGTCCGGATATTTTCAATTTTTGATGACAGAAGGAACGGAAGAAGCCCTATCTCGTTTGCAGAATATAGATGAATTTGTGAATAAAGCCGTTGAATACGATAAGACTAACCCTGAAGGTGGCTTATCAGGATTTTTAGAAGAAGTGGCGTTGGTAGCAGATATTGACAGCTATGAGGCCGGAGACGATGCCGTTGTATTAATGACACTGCATAGTGCCAAAGGCCTGGAGTTCCCCTATGTTTATATGATTGGGATGGAAGAGGGAATGTTCCCTACCTTCCGTGCAGTTATGTATGGTGGAGAAAAAGACATAGAAGAAGAAAGACGCCTTTGCTATGTGGGCATTACACGGGCTAGGGAGGAACTGTTTTTGACCCATGCAAAAAGCCGTATGCAGCATGGAATTACCCAGTATAACCCCCCTTCACGTTTCTTAAAGGAAATCCCCCAAGAGTTGGTAGATATGCCTACTCGCCAGATTTCGGATATGGCAAAGAAGTATGCCATGAAAGAAAGCATGAAGCTGTCCCCCATTACATCTTTAAAGCAGCAACAAGTGGGTGGAAGAGGAACAGGAAGGCCAGCATCTACCATCTCATCACCCTTTGGTCGCAAACCCATGCCTGCACCTAAGGACTTTGTTTTGGATTATAAAGAAGGGGATAAGGTTCGTGCGCCAAAGTATGGCATCGGTGTAGTAAAATCAATCCAAAATGGTGGCGCGGATTTTGAAGTTGAGGTTTCTTTTGGCGAAAAAGGTACAAAGAAATTTATGGCGAAATTATCAAAACTCATCAAAGTAAGCGAATAAAGGATTAGGAGTTGAGGCTCAATGGTGAAACGAATAAAGGAATTGATTTCTCTTTTGAATGAAGCCAGCAAGGCTTATTACCAAGATGATATGGAAATCATGCCTAACCAAGAATATGACCGCTTATATGACGAATTGTTAGAGTTGGAAAAACAAAGTGGCATTGTTTTGGCAAATAGTCCTACTCAAAGGGTTGGCTATACCGTTTTGAGCAATTTGAAAAAAATGAAACATGACAGCCCCATACTATCCTTGGATAAAACAAAGGACACAGCTAAGCTAAAAAGTTTTTTGGGCGACAAAACAGGAATTCTTTCCTGGAAGCTAGATGGACTTACCATTGTGCTAACCTATGAAAATGGTGAACTGGTGCAAGCCATCACTCGGGGGAATGGAGAAATCGGTGAGGATGTCACCCACAATGCTAAGGTGTTTGCCAATTTACCTTTACACATTGGGTTTAAAGGTAGCTTGGTGCTGCGTGGGGAGGGGGTTATTTCCTACTCAGAGTTCAAGCGCATCAATGAAGAATTGGATGAAGAAGAAGCCTATAAAAACCCCAGAAACCTATGTAGTGGCACTGTGCGCCAGCTAAATAGTGAGATTGCAGCAAAAAGGCGAGTGCAGTTTTTTGCCTTTACATTGGTAAAAGCCCAAGGGAGAGAATTGTCTGATAGCAAGGCGGAAAACTTGCAATGGCTGAAACAACTGGGGTTTGACGTTGTGGAGCATACAGTGGTCACAGTAAATTCAGTGGCTGAAAAGGTGGAATGGTTTCGTAGCCATGTAAAGGAAAATGATATTGCTTCCGATGGACTTGTGCTTACCTTTGATAGTATTTCTTTGAGCGAAGGCCTTGGCACAACGGCAAAGTTCCCTAAGGATTCTATTGCTTTTAAATGGGCGGATGAAATGGCAGAAACCACACTAAGGAAAATTGAATGGAATACATCCAGAACTGGGCTGATGAACCCCATAGCAGTTTTTGACCCTGTGGAGCTGGAGGGTTCCACAGTTAGCCGTGCCAGCGTGCATAATGTTAGCATTTTGCGGGAACTGAAATTAGGCATTGGCGATACCCTTCGGGTTTACAAGGCAAATATGATTATTCCCCAAATTGCTGAGAATCTAACAGGTTCTGACACAGCAGAAATCCCAGAAAACTGTTTTGTTTGCGGCGGTGAAACACAGCTGAAAAAACAACGGGATGGAGAGGCATTATATTGTACAAACCCAGAGTGTTCAGCACAACGCATTCAAAGGCTTACCCATTTTGTTTCTAGAGATGCCATGAATATGGAGGGCCTTTCTGAAGAAACTTTAAAGAAATTTATGGAAAAGGGCTTTATTGAACAGTATCCTGATATTTTTAGGTTGCAAAGATTTGAAAATGAAATCAAAAATATGGAGGGTTTTGGCGAGAAGTCATATCAAAATTTAATCAATTCTATAGAAAAAGCAAAAGACGTTGAGCTGCCCAATTTTATTTATGCCTTAGGGATTGACCAGGTAGGGCTACGCAATGCAAAGCTGCTTTGCACTCAGTTTGCATATGATTTGGAAAAAATCAAAAGTGCCACGGAAGACCAATTGCAGGCGATTGATGGTTTTGGTGCTGTAATTGCCCATAGTATCAGCCACTATTTTCAGGTTGATTCTCATAGGGAACTGCTGGATGAAGCTTTGGAATACTTGAGGATTAAAATGCCGGTTTTGACAGAGGATGAGGACTCCTTGATTAGGGGGTTGACCTTTGTTGTCACTGGGGATTTGGTCAAGTTTTCCAACCGAAAAGCTCTTACTGAAGCCATTGAAAGCAAAGGTGGAAAGGTGACAGGTAGTGTGACGAAGAAAACCAATTGTTTGATTAATAATGACGTATATTCTTCATCTTCCAAAAATACAAAGGCCAAAGAATTGGGAATTCCTATTCTCAGTGAAGAAGATTTTATTTTAAAATTTCAGGTTACGCCTAATGAATAAGAAGAATTTTGGCTTTTCATTAAAAAAGCAGGTATCAAATTGATACCTGCTTTTTTAAAATGGGAAAAAGAAAAAGTGACAATGGCAAGTCTTGAAACAACACTAAAATTTTGTTTAAAAATATTGGGTGAAGCTTTGGGTTTTAAGTCCGTATCAGTCAAACGAAGCAATTTGTTAGGTATGTTTTAAGAAATATTAGTAAAAACCAAGATGTAGTAAGAATCCACCAAAAGATTAATAAAAAAAATTAGTAGTCCCCAATAAAAATGATTGGAAAATATAGTAAAAATTACAAAGTAATCTGAAATAAAATGACTAATATGTAAAATTCATTATTTTTTTTTATTGATTATGACGAAAAGGCAAAAAAATATAGCTTATTTCTATGTTTTTGCTATAATTAAGTTGAAGATGATTGAAAAAAGGAGGTAGGAGATGAATTTAAACCAATTATATTATTTCAAAACGCTGGCTGAACTTGAACATTATACAAAAGCGGCGGAGAGATTAAATATTTCTCAGCCTACGCTAAGCCATTCTATTGCTGCAATGGAAAAAGAGTTGGGGGCAAATCTTTTTGAAAAGCAGGGAAGAAATGTTGTTTTGACAAAGTACGGCAGGATTTATATGTTTTATGTGGAGAATGCACTGACCCAATTGGAACTGGGGAAGAACCAAATCGAGAGGCTGATTTCTGTGGGTGGCGGTCACGTTGGTTTGGCATACATGACATCTGTGGGGACCAATTTTGTGCCGGAAATCATTGCAGGATTTTTGGATGATCCCCAAAATAAAAATATTTCTTTTTCATGCTACGAAGGAAATACAAAAACATTAATTTATAACTTAAAAAGAGAAAAATATGATTTGATTTTCTGCTCTATGGTTGAAAACGAAGGCGATGTAGAGTTTATCCCCGTGTATGAGCAGGGATTGGTTGTTATCGTACCTGAAAATCACCCTTTGGCAACAAAAAAGAAAGTATCCATTCAAGATATTTGTCCCTACCCTTTGATTTGTTATACGAAGGAAAGCGGAATGCGCCGTATCATTGATGATTTATTTTCAAAGGCGCAAATTATGCCCAACATTTTATGCCAGTTTGAAGACGTAAATTCTATGGCGGGGTTGGTTGCTGCAAACCAAGGCATTGCCATTATTACAGACAACCCATCTGTTCAAAATTATAATGTAGTTAAATTGGATTTTGATACGGCTTATTCTAAGCGAATGGTCTACCTGGCTTATGTGGTGAATCGATACTTACCACCGGCCGTTGAAAAATTTAAAGAACATATTATCCAGATGACGAAAAAATAAATAAAAGATAAAATTCAGGGCGCATATCAATTTGAAATATGCGTTCTTTTTATTTAAAACGTTGATTTTTGAATGCCTTGTTCAATAAAGGGGACGCTACTCTTTTTTTAGAAAGGATGACTATATGAAAGGCGTTTTTTTTCAACTTTAGAAGATTTCAAAGACAAAGTTCACATATGTGTATATGAGTCAAGGAAAAATGTTTTTCAAAAAAAGACATTTTTATATTGACATCTGCTCTTTTCATGCGTACAATCTTTATATCGGTCATATTTTTATGATCAAAGCTAATATGAGTTATGTAAGATGGAGGAAAGCATAATGAACCAAAATATTCGTAAAATTGCCCTTTTGGGAATGGGAACCGTTGGCGGCGGTGTATATAAAATTATTGAAAAACAGAAGGATCAAATGGTTTGCAAAGTTGGAAGCGAACTTGAGATTTCAAAAATATTGGTGCGTAACAAAGGGAAGTATGTGGATAAGGTGGCACCAGAAAAACTTACCGATCAGTGGAGTGAAATTATCAACGATGATAGCATTGATATGATTGTTGAGGTTATGGGTGGAATTGAACCTGCTGGAACTTACATAAAAGAAGCTTTGCAAAAGGGTAAACACGTTGTGACTGCAAACAAAGACTTGATGGCTGTGCAGGGGCATGAACTTTTGGAAATTGCAAAAGAGAATAAGTGTGATTTGCTATTTGAAGCGGCTGTAGCAGGGGGTATCCCCATTATCCGCCCATTGAAACAATGCCTAGGGGGAAATGAAATAACAGAAGTGATGGGTATTATCAATGGTACTACCAACTTTATTTTAACAAAGATGACAGAAGATGGTATGGAGTTTGCCGATGCCTTGCAGTTGGCTACGGATTTGGGGTATGCAGAAGCGGATCCCACTGCAGACATTGAGGGATATGATGCAGGTAGAAAGCTGGCTATTTTGGCCTCCATTGCGTTCCACTCTCCAGTAACCTTCCATGATGTTTACACTGAGGGCATTTCAAAGATTACAGCCAAGGATATTCGCTATGCCCATGAGCTTGGATGTGAAATTAAATTATTGGGCATCGCAAAAAACACAGAAAATGGAATTGAAGTTAAGGTTCATCCTACTATGATTCCTTCAAGCCATCCTTTGGCATCTGTAAAAGATTCCTTTAATGCGGTTTTTATCCATGGGGATGCAGTAGATGATGCCATGTTCTATGGCCGTGGAGCAGGGGAAATGCCTACAGGTAGCGCAGTGGTTGGGGATATTATTGATGTTGCAAGGAATATGCACTTTCATTGCAATGGAAGAATTGGCTGTAGTTGTTATAAAAAAATTCCAGTTAAAGATATTGGTGAAACCAAAAGCAGTTACTATGTACGGATGAAGCTAGAGGATCGGGCAGGTACATTGGCGGCGTTGGCTGGTTTGTTTGGCAGTAATAATGTAAGCATTTCCATGCTGCTGCAAAAAACAAAGCAAGGAAATACTGCTGAGGTGGTTATAGTAACCTATGATGTTTTGGAAAAGCAGTTTATGGACTCTATGACCGTTATTTCCACTATGTCTATGGTGAAAGAAGTGTCTTCCATTATTCGTGTATATCATTAAAAAATAAAAAAATACATTTTGAGAATGTAAAGCCTGTATGATAAAAGGGAAAATTTCCTTGTAATACAGGTTTTTTTTATTTTTAATAAATCACAAAAAAATTTACCATAACTAAAGAATTTTAGTAAACCAATGTTTTAGAAAAAAATACAAAATTAGAGTGATTACAGCCTAAAATAGCTTGTTTGCCGTTTCATGAATAGTAATTTCTTATGTTAAACTAGGCCGAAAATGAAGATTTTTGCCGAAAGAAAACGCTATCACAGAAGAAAATATGATGATATAATACATCTTGTTGAAAAAGAGGGAGGAGATAGAATTATGCTTATAGATGTCACATTAAAAATGACATCCAAAATGTTTGTCGAGGCCATAGGCAATGCAGCTCAATGTTTACCGGGACATATTGGAACCCACTTTGATTGCACAAATCAAGAATTTCCATTAGAGTACCTAGAGCGGCAGGGTGTTGTGTTTGATATTTCAACCATAGAGGGGCGAGAGGTCGAATCCACTGATATTGATTTATCCTTAGTTGAGGAAGGGATGTTTGTTGCTTTTTGTAGTAACTATAGCGAAACGGTTGGCTACGGTAGCCAAGAGTATTATAACAAGCCTCCAAAAATTTCTTTTGAAATTTTGAATGAATTGCTAAAGAGAAATGTTTGTATTGTAGGCTTGGATTTTGTCAGATCAAGCAAATGCAGACTAAAAAAACTGATTCACTATTTTTCATTAGAACAAGAACCATTTGTAATTGAAAACTTATGTAATTTGAAGTCCATATTAAATGGGAAGAAAGTTGCCTTTTTCAAGGCGTGTACTTTCCCAATGAACTATGAAGGTTTTACTGGAAATCCTTGTCGAGTGGTTGCAAGAATTGAAAATGAATAATTAGTATCTTATTCTTAAGAGCAATTTTGTAACCAATGGTATTTCATCACTTTGAAATTGAAAACAGAGAGCAGTTTCTTAAACTGTAAATCAAAATAAAGAGAATGGTGAGTCGAAGGAAGTCGAACTCTGCCATTCTTTTTTTGTTCTTTTTCAGTGATTGTGACAGATTTCGCACTGGAACGTGCCTATAATTTGTTTCAGGAGGGAAAGAATGGAGGCTTCAATTTACATAGATGTGTTGTTTTTTTGGGAGTGGATGATGGATTTATTCCTATTATGGGCAGCAGGAAGAATCAGTGGTTTTCATGCCAAAGGGTGGCGGCTTTTTGTAGGCGCTTTTCTATCTGCTTTCTGTCACTGCTTATTTTTGCTCTTATTTTTCCCCAATAATGGGAGCATTTTATTCTCTTTTGGGCTAATCATACTTGGACTTTCCATTGCTTACTTACCCAAGAGCTTAAAAAATTTTGTACGTCTTTTTTTTACTGCCTTATTTGCATCTTTTTTGCTTGGAGGCGGATTAAATGTACTGTTTATGTCCACCCAGGCACAAAAAATTTTAGGTAATGGGCTAATTCTAAAACAGAGATTCTTTCCGTGGCAATATTTGGTTTGGGGGATTTCTGTTAGCTATATATTGCTGAAAATGGGCGGTAAATGGATCGAAGCGCATATCAGGCGACGACGTGATTTCTGCACTGTTTACATTCGAAAGAACGGAAAATGGGCGGAAGGCCGCGTGTTGATTGATACGGGCAATGGACTAAAAAGAGAGGGCAGAGGTGTCATTGTTATGGAAATTGGAACCGTGTTACCTTTGTTTTCTGTTGAGGAAGGTGAAAAAATCATGTGTGGGGCAAGGGAATGCCTTGTGCCTATGCACTACACTAGCTTAGGAAATCCAGAAGGGGCATTATGGGGTTTTATTGCGGATGAATGTCGGATTTGTTTTGGTGAAAAGGTTTTAGGTTACAAAGAGTTATACATAGGTATATCCTTTGATCTTTTTACAGGGGCATATGAGGGATTAATGCCCCCTTGTTTGTTGGAGGAGGACGAATTATGAAGCACTGGAAATATTTCCTGTTTTTATTGAAATACCGTGTTGGTTTGTTTTTGCGTAAATTACAACGAAAAGGCCAAGATGTTTTTTACATAGGCGGCAGCGATGTTTTTCCCCCACCGTTAAAACCAGATGAGGAGGCGATCCTGCTTGCGCAACTTGGTGGTGAAGACGAAGTTCGGGTAAAGTCTGTTTTGATTGAACGGAATTTGCGTCTTGTGGTTTATATTGCTAGAAAATTTGAAAACACAGGTGTTAATGTGGAAGACTTGATTTCCATCGGTACCATTGGATTAATCAAAGCAATCAATACCTTTAATCCAGACAAAAAAATCAAGCTGGCAACTTATGCATCCAGGTGTATTGAGAATGAGATATTGATGTACTTACGACGGAATAGCAAAACAAAGTCCGAAGTATCCATCGACGAGCCATTAAATGTGGATTGGGAGGGAAATGAACTGTTGCTTTCCGATATTCTCGGAACTGAGGGTGATGTGATTTATAAGAACATCGAAGAAGAGGTGGATCGGGAGCTTTTAAATAATGCCATGGGTAAACTTTCTGGTAGAGAGAGGAAAATTGTTGAAATGCGGTTTGGAATTTTGCCAGAAACCTCAGAAAAAACACAAAAAGAAGTGGCAGACCTTTTGGGTATTTCTCAATCCTACATCTCTAGGTTAGAGAAAAAAATCATTGGTAGGTTGAAAAAAGAAATTAATAAAATGATGTGAGGTTATTTTATTGAATGAAAATTATAAAAGTTTAGAAATCCTTGGAAACATAACGAGGCACCCTTCTGATTCGACATGGAGGGTGCCTTTTTTGTTTAAAAAGAGAATATTGATTAATAATATAGTAGAAAGGGATAAAAACCCCCCCTTCGTTGGTGTTATAGGGGAGGTTTTATTTTATATATCTTGGTAGTGTAAGGGTTCATAGTCAGAGTTCAGGGTTTTGCCACGACCGTTGTCAAAAAATTGTTGCTCTCTACCCTGTTGTTGACGTTTGATTGAATGGGTACTATAACGTACTTCTTGCAATTGAGACGTACCTTCTGTAAATTCTATTGCACGCAAATTTCCCCCCTCCTTTCATATGATTCATAATATGCCCAACACAGGCTTGATTAAACAAAAAAATTTAAAATACATAGGTAATATTCCTAGGGTCAATCCAACAAATATCTTTTGCTTTCTTTGGTAAGGCAACCTTTTTTGTAGTTTTTGTGCTATAATCAATTTAATATTAGTTTAAGGTATTTAACGAAATATATTCGTAAGTAAAAAATCAACCTTTTTTCGTTGTTGTTCATTTATGTTGTTTCACAAATAGGAGCTTAGAAACAGGTTTGCTTTTTTGTATCATTAATGTGTGTTCTTTTATTTATGTCATAGGGTAAGGAAGGCGGTTTTAAAATGAAGCAAAACATTAATTTTGAGGACATAGCTAAGGAGTTTATGGAGTCCTTAGGGGTTGTTGTAATCATTGATACCCAAAGCCGCATTATTTATATGACAGAAAAATACGCGGAATTGTATAATATTTCAAAGCCTTATCCCATAGGCAGAAAGTTACAGGAATTTGTACCCAATGAAGGCCTAAGTGCCGTTGTACGCACAGGGAAAGAATGCGTGGAAGAATTTTTTGAGCACGATGGAAGAACTATGGTCATAAACCGCTTGCTGATTCGCCGAGGAGATGAAGTATTAGGCGGTGTTGCTTTTACGTCAACGGGTAGCCGTTTAACCCTGAAGCAGTTAGAAAGTAAAATGAGTTTTTTGAACAAGCAGGTGCAGTTTTATCGTGATAATTATTTTGAAAACACAGGAACAAAATATAATATTGATCAAATTATTACCCAAGATCCTGAATTGAAAAGCCTAATCGAATTTACCAAAAGGGCGGCAAGAACCCGCTCTGCCGTGCTAATTCACGGAGAAAGTGGCACAGGAAAGGAACTTTTTGCCCATTCTATCCACAATTTAAGCCAAAGGTCAAAAATGCCTTTCGTGATTTTAAACTGTGCGGCTATTCCTGAAAATTTGCTGGAATCTGAGCTTTTTGGTTATGCTGAGGGGGCATTTACAGGAGCTTTGAAGGGTGGTAAAAAGGGCAAGATTGAACAGGCGGATGGTGGAACACTTCTGTTGGATGAGATAAACTCTATGCCCCTACAATTGCAGGCCAAGCTTTTGCGTGTTGTGCAGGAAAAAGAGATACAAGTGGTTGGAGGAAAAACAAAAGAAGTGGATGTGAGGTTTGTGTTTACCACAAATCAGGATTTGGTGGAGATGGTGAAAGAAGGTAAATTCCGTGAGGATTTATATTACCGCATAAACGTTGTAGAACTTCGAATTCCCCCTTTGCGCCAAAGAAAAGGGGATATTCCTCTCTTGGTAAATCATTTTATTGAGAAGTTAAATGAAGAGCTGGGTTCTCGTATTACGGGTGTTGATCAAAAAGCGTTGGATTTGTTGGAGAGCTATCAGTGGCCCGGAAACATTCGTGAGCTGGAGAATATGATTGAGAGGGCTTTTAACTATTCCAACTCAGGAGAGCTATCGGTGGAGGATTTTGAACGCTTACGGTTAAAAATCAGCATTGCTGAGAAAAAGCTAGAAAACAATTTTACCCTTCGGGGTGCCCGAGAGGAAGCAGAAAAGCTGGCCATATTGCGGGCTTTGAAGCAAACCAAGGGGAATAAAAAGAAGGCTGCGGATTTGTTGGATATAGACAGAAGTATTTTGTATGATAAAATAAAAAGATATAATGTGAAGTAGAGAAAAAAAATTGAGTGTTGCAAAAAAACTACACTTTTTTCATAGGTTTTAAAAAAGTAGACAAAAAACGATTATGTATTGATTGAAAAACAAGGTAAAACAGACGAATTTATAATACAAGAATGACAAGTAATATAAAAGTGTAGGTGAATGCCAACATATGTTGGGAATTTACTACACTTTTTTTGATTGGAATCTTGTTTTTTTTTCAAGAAGTGACGAGGGGCGAAATAATTTTTTTTCGGTAATAAGCCACAATTTAAAGGCTTTAAGACGTGAACAAATAATAATATTTAGGATTTTATTTTTGCTTGGCATGTAAATTGCTTTTAATATAGGCATCAGTAAGAATTCTATTTCAAAAATAAATTAGGAGGTCCTACATATGGCTTATTCAAAGGAATTCATAACAGATCTATACAAAAAATTATTGGGCACTCGATTGTCTGAAGAAAAACTGGTAGCAATCTACAAAGAAGGCAGAGTGCCTGGACATATTCACAGCGGTGTTGGGCAAGAGGCAACTCACGTTGGAACCCTTGTTACAAGCAAAGAGGGAGATTATTTCAAGCTTGCTCACCGTGTAGTTAGTATTTCCAGTGTGCTGGGTGTGCCTTTTAGCAAAATATATGCAGAAATTTTAGGCAGACAAGATGGTAACTCCCGTGGGGGCGGCGGTGTGAATCACATTGCAGACTTTAGCAAAGGCATTTTGGGCATGAGCGGTACTTTGGGATGCGATATGCCATTTGCTGTTGGTGCGGCGTACAAGCTGAAATTGGAAAAGAAAGATAACATTGTGTATTGCTATTATGGCGATGGTACTTCCAATCGTGGACCTGTTCACGAGGCGATGAACTGGGCGGCCGCTTGGAAATTACCAATCCTTTTTGTTATGGATAACAATCAGTGGGCAATTTCCACTTGTATTTATGAGTCCACAGCAATCGAAAACCCAGGTGCTGACCGTGCAGCGGCTTATGGCATGGCATCTAAGGTTGTTGATGGTACAGATGTTTTAGCAGTGTATGAAGCTGCAAAAGAATTATCCGAATATGTTCGTGCTGGCAATGGCCCTGCTATTTTGGAGGCGAAGAACTACCGCTGGAGAGGGCACTTTGAAGGGGATCAATGTAAATATCGTGACCCTGCAATTACTGAGAAGTGGCAGAAAAAGAGAAACTGCGTGAAAAAAATGGAAAATTATATGCTGGAAAACGATTTTATCACAGAGGATGAAATCAAAACAATGTATGAAGAGATTGATGCTGAGTTAAATGCAGCGGTGGATTTCGCAGAGGCGTCTCCCAAAGCAACAGCTGAGGATTTGTTCAACAACATTTTTGCTTAATTTTAGTGGATAAAATCGAAGGAGGTTTTCGAATATGCAGGTTACATATGGTCAGGCAGTTGCAGATGCCTTAAGAGAAGAAATGGAAAGAGATGACAAAGTTGTTGTGTTTGGTGAGGACGTTGCCCAGCACGGCGGTATTTTTGGTATTACAAGAGGTTTATATGAAATTTTTGGTGAAGATAGAGTAAAAAATACACCTATCTCTGAAACATCTATCATTGGTGTTGGGGCGGGTGCGGCACTGACAGGATTAAGACCTTGTATTGAGTTAATGTATTCTGACTTTTTACTGGTAGCTTTCAGTGAAATTTACCACTGCGTAGCTAAGTGGAGATTTATGCATGGCGATCAGTATAAAATTCCAATGGTGATTCGTGCGGCGGCAGGTTCTGCTTTTGGCGCAGGAGCAGAGCACTCCAATTGTGTGGAAAGCTTATTTATGCATACCCCTGGTCTAATCATCATCAGCCCTTCCACTGCGGCAGATGCAAAAGGCCTTTTAAAGAGTGCAATTCGTTCTGACAACCCTGTTTTGTTCTTTGAGCATAAGCAGTTATATCAGGTGAAGGAAGAAATTCCTGAAGGCGATTATACAATTCCCATTGGCGTTGCAGACATTAAAAGAGAGGGTTCTGATATTACTATCATTGCTATGGGCTTGATGGTGAAAAAAGCTTTGGAAGCGGCAGAAAAATTGGCGGCAGAAGGCATTAGCGCAGAAGTTTTGGATCCAAGAACCATTGCTCCTTTAGATAAAGAAGCAATTCGTAAATCTGTAGAAAAAACCCACAGAGCAATTGTTGTTGAAGAAGGCAACAAAACTGGCGGTATTGGTGCAGAAATTGCCGCAATGATGCAGGAAGAAATGTATGATGAATTAGACGGCCCTGTTTTGAGAGTTGCGGCTTTGGATGTACCTTTGCCATACGACGTAGCGTTGGAATTGGTTTGCGTTCCTAATGCAGATAAGATTGTAGATGCGGTAAAGGCTTTATTCTAATGGATTAGAAATGCTTTGTTGATAAAGGTATCCATTTTAATGATTTTGTGTGGCAAAAGCATGCATTGTCTTGACTTTAGGTTACGTTGAAAAAAATCCAAAGAATAGGAGGAAACTGTAACCCTTTTGGGGTTACGGGTAAAATATATGAGTGTTGAATTAGTAATGCCCAAGGCTGGGTTAACCATGATTGAAGGCACTATCTCTACTTGGAAAGTGGAAGATGGGGTGGCGGTAAAAAAAGGTGATGTGGTGATGGAGTTTGAAAACGAAAAAACCACAATGGAATGCGAAGCAAATGCAGACGGATTTATTAAAATCCTTGCACAGGTTGGTGATGTTGTTAAGGTTGGCGAGGCAGTAGCAATCATTGCTGAAAGCAAGGATGAGACGAATGCTGCAAAGGTTGAGGCTCCTCAGGAGACGCAAGATGCCTCTGCAACTGTTGATGTCTGTGAGGTTGTTATGCCCAAAGCAGGCTTAACCATGATTGAAGGTGTGGTTGGGGAATGGAAGCTTGCAGAAGGCGAAACAGTTAAAAAAGGTCAGGCTATCTTTGAATTTGAAAATGAAAAAACCACAATGGAATGTGAAGCAACAGCAGATGGTATTTTGCATCAGGTTGCCAAAACAGGCGAAACCGTTAAGGTTGGTCATACCGTTGCTTATGTGGCGGCTACAAAAGAGGCTTATGATGCATTGATCAAGGGGGCAACTCCAGGTAGTCAGGCAATGTGTGCAAATGAGTGCGAAGTATGCCATAAATCCGTAGCATTGGCTATGGCTGAGGGTGCTCCTCAGGGTGGCAATGCTGTAGCAAGGGATGGCCACGTGAGAGCAACAGGATTGGCAAGAAACATTGCCAAAAGTGCAGGCATCAGCCTGACTTTGGTTGGTGGCACAGGCCCCAACGGAAGAATTGTTGCAAAAGATGTTTATGCATACTTAGAAGCTCCAAAGGTGGCACCTATTGCAGCCCCCGAAGTAAAGAATGTACATCCTAGTGGGGAAGTAGTGAAAATTTCTTTAAGTGGCCGCAGAAAATCTATTGCCAAGAATATGAGAAAGTGCTTCGAAACCATGGCACCTTTGACTGTATTTGCAGAAGTAGACGTTACAAATTTGATGTCAATGCGCCAAAAATATGTGGATAAAGCGGAAGTTTTAGGTTGCAAAATTTCAATGAACGATATGCTGATGTTGGCAACAGTGAAAATGTTAAAAAAACACCCGATGTTGAACTCCACCTTTGATGGTGAAACCATAAGTTCTTACCCTTATGTAAATTTGGGTATGGCAGTTGGCCTTGCTGAAGGCTTGGTTGTTCCGGTACTAAAGAATGCAGATCAGTATTCCTTGTTGGAAATGAGCAAGGCTTTGCGTGACCTTGCACTAAGAGCAAAAGATGACACCCTTGTGGGAGGAGAGCAATCAGGAGCAACATTTACAGTTACAAATGTTGGTATGTATCATATTGACTTTGGAACGCCTGTTATATCTCCTCCACAGGTGGGGATTCTTGGGTTTGGTACTGCAAAGAAAAAATTTGTGGAATACAAAGGAGAATTCTGCCCTAGAACTATGATGCATATGATGTTGACTTTTGACCATAGAGTGTTTGATGGTAGAGAGGCAGGGGAAGTTTTGGGTGATATGAAACAGCTTTTGGAAAACCCTGAGTTAATTTTTGTATAAGATAAAGGAGGAAACGGCGGGGCTCGATCATTTTGACTGGGCCAGCCGATAAATCATTATGGCGAATAAAACAAGTGTAATTGTAATAGGCGGTGGCCCCGGTGGTTATGTGGCGGCAATTCGTGCCGCACAGCTTGGGGCAGAGGTTACATTGGTAGAAAAAAACAGACTGGGTGGTACCTGTTTAAATGTTGGTTGTATCCCCACGAAGGCGTTGCTTCATGCCGCTGAAATTATGGAAGAAATGAACCATGCCGTTGAATATGGCATCCAGGTAAAAGCTGAGGGCTATGACTGGAAAGCGGTTTTGGCTAAAAAGGGTGCCGTTGTGAACCAGTTGGTTGGCGGTGTAAAGGGTTTATTGAAGGCAAACAAAGTAAAAGTAATGGAAGGAGAGGCTTCTTTTACAGGGGCAAAAACCCTATCTGTAAAAAACAAAGATGGAAAAACAGAAACAATTACTGCTGATAAAATTATCATTGCGGCAGGTTCTGTTCCTGCCATTCCCCCTATTCCTGGGGTTGAAGGCAACCCTGCTTGCATCGACTCAACAGGGGCACTTTCTTTGGAGAATCCACCAAAGAGCCTGCTAGTTATTGGCGGTGGCGTCATTGGTATGGAGTTGGCGACGGCGTATCATGCGTTTGGCACAAAGGTAACAATTATTGAGGCATTGCCAAAGTTATTGCCAATGATGGATGGCGAGTTAACAACAATGCTCCGTGGTTTGATGGAGAAAAAAGGTATCGAAATTTTGACAGAGGCAAAGGTTTTGTCTGTAGGGAATAAAGGTGGCGATGCTGAAGTTCAGGTTGATATGAAGGGTACGAAGAAAGCCTTCAGTGCAGAAAAGGTTTTGGTTGCCGTAGGCAGAAGAACAGACACTGCCGCGTTGCAGCTTGATAAGGTTGGCATCCGCCACGATAGAGGTAAAATTAAGGTTAACGAATATATGGAAACCAGTGTAAAGGATATTTATGCCATTGGTGACTGCTTGGGGCAGATTATGTTGGCACACATCGCCTCTGCCCAAGGAGAGCTGGCAGCGGAAAATGCTTTGGGACACAAAGCTAGCTTTGACAGCAAAACAAACCCATCTTGTGTCTATACAATGCCAGAATTCGCAGGAGTTGGCTTGACTGAAGAAAGTGCAAAAGAAAAGGGCATTGATTATGGAGTGGGGAACTTCCCTCTGTTTGCCAACGGAAAGGCCCTCATTGCTAACGGCGGTGTAGGTGCTATCAAAATTTTGTATGGCAAGAAGTATAACGAAGTGTTAGGAGTGCATATCCTTGGGCCAAGGGCAACGGATATGATTGGCGAAGGGGCTCTTGCCATTGGCTTAGAAGCAACGGTGGACGAGGTTATTAATACAATTCATGCCCATCCAACGGTAACTGAGGCGGTGCGTGAAGCAGCTTTAGCCGCTGAAAAAAGAGCAATTCATATTCCCAATAAATAGAATCAAGGTCAATGCAAGCCAAGCTATTCAAAAGAGAAATGAATAGGAAGATCCTAGGGTACAAAAGATAAAGGTTATGTGAAAAATCAGGGCGTCACCATAAGTTTTGGCGAGCCCTGATTTTTTGATAGGTTCATTTATGTTGTTTTTACCGAAGTATTTTCATTACATATTACTAAGTATTGTAAAATTAATCTGTCGAATTTTGCTTTTCTATACCAGCCTATTCCAATTATTGAAATTCCGATGAGTAGGGAAAATGTTTTTCTAATTGAAGGGGGAGAAAAGATACACGAAAGTACGATACCAGTTCCGCCACCAGTAAAAAAATCAATAATCGTTTTTTCGTGTTTCAAGTTTTTTATCTGCTGAATTGCTTCTAGTAGATTGTCGTCAGCTTTCATCTTAAATTCGGAATCAGATAAACGTTGTGCACACAGTAGTTCATTTGCACTGATACCCAACTCTATGCATAAGGGCATAATAAGTGACAAATCTGGCATATAATTTCCATTTTCCCAACGAGAAATTGTTTTGTTTGTAACGCCAATTTTTGAACCAAGTTCTATTTGTGTTAATCCTCTTTCTTTTCTTAATTCTGCTATAAATTTTCCTATTTGGTTCTGATTCATATGGGCTACCTCCTTTAACAAATAAAAGTATAGCAAAAAATACTATTTATGTATTCCCCACAGATGGCGAATTGCTTTTTTTGTGCTATTCTGTTGTTATAGGGGTGAGGTTCAAACCTGTTTATCTGAGAATGTAACAGTTATGGCAACGCCCGAATTACAATCCGCATTTCTGAAATCATAGGCTTCCCCAAGAGAAATTCCGTGTTTATCCGTGCCTATTTTCACCCACAGGGGAATTTCTTTGTTACATTCAATGGGGACTGGGTTTGTTATTTTTTTGGAGAGTACAGATGTGCTTACTGAGAAGTCGGTGCCAATATCATCGGCACTGTATTTGGAGTAGCCACTTTCATCAATAATATATAAGTCGTAGCCATTATCCATTAACCTAAGGGCAAGTCTATTATTTAAGCGTTCAATGCCCCCTGAGGTATTTCCTTTTAAAATCCATTTTCCATCCTGATATGCCCATAAATCGACGGCATAAGACGCTACAGATTCATCTAAATTGCAGTCAAAAAAAACAACTTCATCATCAAATATTTCTAGTACTTCTTGGGTTTCCTTAGAAAAATTACTGGGTTGGATAGACATTGTTGTGTTATCCACTGGGGTGGTGCAGGCAGAGCAAAACCAGCTGACAAATACCAATAGGAATAAGCAGAATTTTTTCAATGTATTTTCTCCTTGCTTTAAGATTTTAAGTTTCGCAAATAAGGTTTGCATTTAATTTAAGTATATCAGATGAAAATAGTTGTAGCAATGGGAAGGTGGATTCTTAAATGCGTATGGAAAAGTCATTCTTTTGGTAAAAGCTCAAAGAAATAAAAGGAAAGGTTTTAACTTTTTTAGCTTCATTTTTATGAAAATTCTTGACTTATTGGGTGAGCGTGCTATAATGATTTTATCTAAAATAAACCGATGATTAAGAGGAGTAACCTTTTTGTTCCGCTTTCAGAGAGTTGCAGATGGTGGGATTGCAACAGTAGGGCGATAGGTGAATGGACTTAAGAGGGCGGGCGAAAGCTTCGGCAAGTAGTACCCGACGGGAACCGTACCCGTTATCCAGACGGACTGTATAATCGTACAGTGAGCGAGTGGGCGATTTTTATCGTCAATTTGGGTGGTATCGCAGGATTTCAAGTCTTGTCCCATAACATTAAGGGGATAGGGCTTTTTCTTTTGCTCATAAAAAGAAAAAGATGTTGGGTGCCCACTTAGGCGGTTACATAGGATTAGATGAGACGAGAATAGAAAAAGTATTAGATGAGAAAAAGGAGAGGTTTATATGAAAAAATTTTTAGCAATGACAATGGCAATGGTTCTGGGTATGTCAGCATTAACAGGTTGTGGAGGTAACAACGAAACACAGGGTGACAGCGCAAATGCCAATGTGCCGGTAATTGGTATTTCTCAGTATGGACAGCATGCATCTTTGGATAACTGCCGTGAGGGTTTTTTACTGGGCTTAGAGGAAAGCGGCTTGGTTGAAGGCACCGACTATACCATAGATTACCAGAATGCTGGATTTGATGATAATATTGCAATGCAGATTGCACAGAATTTTTCTGCTAACAATGTGGCACTGATGTGTGCCGTGGCAACACCTTCTGCAACAGCTTGCTATGCAGCGGCGGAGGATAAAAATATCCCTGTTATTTTTACAGCAATTACCGACCCTGTACAGGCAAAACTGGACACAGGCAATATCACAGGTACCAGTGATAAGCTTCCTGTGGAGGCACAGCTGGAATTAATCCGTGCATTACAGCCTGATTCAAAAACAATTGGTATCATTTATACAACAAGTGAGCCAAACTCTGTTTCTGCAATTAAAGAGTATGAGGAAAAAGGCCCTGCTTATGGTTTTGCAGTTGAAACCATTGGTGTAACACAGCAAGCAGAGGTTTTACAGGCCGCTGACAGCATCATTGCAAAAGGTGTGGATTGTATTTCAAACTTGACAGATAATAACGTTGTTGGAGTGTTACCTTCTATTTTAGAAAAAACCAACGATGCCGGAATTCCCGTTTACGGTAGTGAAATCGAGCAGGTCAAATTGGGCTGTGTGGCTTCTGCGGGCATTGATTACATTGCATTAGGTAAGCAGACTGGTGCAATGGCAGCCAAAATACTGAAGGGCGAAGGTGCAGCTGAGGATATGCCTTACGAAACCATTACAAGCTTTGACACATATATCAATTCCGGTGCCATTGAAGAAATGGGAATCACAGTCCCTGCTGATATTGCAGAAAAAGCAATTGAAGCTACAAATTAAAGCTTTTCCCATCTTGGAGGAGAGAATATAGAAAGAGGTCTGGAGTATGGTTTTTGTTGATTTATTGATTAGTACACTAACGCAGGGCTTTATTTACGCATTGCTATCCTATGGGGTTTTTATCACCTATAAAATATTGGATTTTCCCGATTTAACCGTTGATGGTAGCTTTCCTTTAGGGGCTGCCATCACAGCAGTACTTTTGGTAAACGGGGTGGATCCCTATTTGGTGCTTTTGATTTCTGCTGCTTTTGGCGCTTTGGCAGGTTTTGTAACAGGTTTTATTCATGTGAGGTTGGGTGTAAGAGATTTGCTGGCAGGTATTATTACCATGACTGCATTGTTCTCAATTAATCTGCAAATTGCTGGATCTAACCTTGCGGTAGAACGTGCCATTGATACCATTTTTACGGCAGGGCCAACAATGACAGTTTTGGGCTCCATGTCTTTAATGTATCGCAAGTTTATCGTTGCCCTAGTCCTTGCTTTGATTGTAAAGCTTTTGTTGGATTTATACTTAAAAACAAAAAATGGATTGCTATTGCGAGCAGTGGGGGATAACAGTACCTTGGTCACAACCTTAGCAAAGGATAAAGGCACCATGAAGATTTTGGGTCTTGTCATTGCAAATGGGTTGGTTGCCCTATGCGGCAGTGTGGTTTGCCAAGAACAAAGAGCCTTCTCCAGTACTATGGGTACGGGTCAGGTGGTATTTGGCTTGGCAACGGTTATCATTGGTACTACCTTGTTTAGGCGTTTTGGTTTTGTAAAAGGCACCACTGCTGTTTTGGTTGGCAGTGTGTTTTATAAAATCTGTATTCAAATTGCAATTAGCATGGGGCTTCCCGCAAACCTACTAAAGTTGGCAATGGCTGGGCTGTTCTTGGTAGTCCTTGTTTTGGGGGACAGAAAGAAAGGCGGTGCTGAACATGCTTGAGTTGAAAAATATAACAAAAATCTATAATCCTGGGCAAGTTACAGAGATGTGCTTGTTTGATAAATTCCACCTTACTGTTGGCGACGGGCAATTTGTTTCCATCGTTGGCAGCAATGGTAGTGGAAAGACCTCTATGCTTAACATTATTTGCGGCAGTATTCCCATCGAGGGTGGGGAGGTGTTGGTTGGCGGCAAAGATATTGCTAAAATGAAGGATTATCAAAGGTACCGATCCATTGGGCGTGTATACCAAAACCCTTCAATGGGCACTTGCCCTAACTTAACAATGCTTGAGAATATGTCTTTGGCAGATAACAAGGGGAAACCTTTTGGCTTATCCTTTGGGATCAATAAATCCAGGGAAAATTTCTACAAAGAACAACTTTCTATTTTAGGTTTGGGTTTGGAAAATAAAATGGATGTAAAGCTGGGGGCACTTTCGGGAGGACAAAGACAGGCGGCAGCTTTAATTATGTCGACATTAACACCTATTGAGTTCTTGATTTTAGATGAACACACAGCGGCATTAGACCCTAAGACCGCTGAGATCATAATGGAATTGACAGGCAAGGTTGTAAAAGAGAAGAATTTGACCGCTATGATGGTAACCCATAATTTGCGGTATGCCGTGGAATATGGCAACCGCCTAATCATGATGGATAAGGGTGGCATCGTCATGGATTTGGCAGAGGAAGAAAAGAAAAAAATGAAGGTGGAAGATATATTAGATGTCTTTACTTCAATTAGCATTGAGTGCGGCAATTAAGCCGCACTTTTTTATTGGTCACAATGAACAATAGATTTGTTGATTTATATTCTCAATTGCAAACAGAATGGCTGTAAAACTTATGTTTGTGAAAGTTTAAGGTACAAAAAGGAATTAGAAATTGTAACTAAGTATTAGAAAAAATACAGAAAATGCAGTTAGAAATGGCAATATCATTGTTTTTTTATATGAATTATTTGGTTTCTTAACAAAGGGAAGAATTTGCTGGAGTTCTTTCACGTTCTAATTTCAAAAAAATAATTAATTTATTTTTCCTTGAACTCTAGTTTTTTCATGAAATAAACAAAATTTTGTCGAAGATAAAATTTTTTTAGTATAATTTGATTGATTATCGGGGAAAATTATGTTAAATTAAGGATATACAAATTTTAACAAAATAATTGGGTGTTTTTTATAGGCAAAATAATTATATTAATTTTTTACATATTTTGTAATAAATCACTATAGTTTTATTTTGGCATTGTGACGCCCATGGATGCTGTTGTTTTTATATCAAATTTAAAGGGTTTTGCTTTGTACAGATAAAACAATGGGTGGAAAGATGATTATGAATTGCATTGATCCGGAAACCAAATTGTACTGTAAGGGGAAAGCGGTGCACAGCAAATATTGCAAGCAGGAGGGGATTACATAAGGTTTCGCTAAGAAGGATTTTATTTTGTCAGACATACAAAATAAAATAGAATTAAATTGATTTGAATGCAAGTGGGACTGTTTGCGGATTCCCTTATAATGGGATTCGCTACTGCAAGTAAATTACTTAAGAAAAAAATCAAGTTTCTCTGCAAGATTAAAAAAACGCTGCAAAAAAGGCCTGAGGCCTAGTAATATCAGCAAATTGTAAACATAATCCGCCATTATTTATAAAATCAATCGATTTAACCTCCTTCACCAAACATAGGAGGAATTATTTTGCGGATTTCAAAGTTTGAAATTGGATTGTAGGAAAACAAGGGGAAAAAGGGGTGTAAACATGAAGTTTTTTACAAAAAGCATTGTAAGAAAAATGATTTTAACGACGATAGTACCATCTGTAATTATGTTTTTAGTTCTTATTTTTATTGTCGTTGGTCATGTGAAAGAAAGTATCAGTGAGCAATCAAATGAAGTCATAAAAAGAAGTTCCATCAGTGCATCATGGCAGATTAGTCAATATCTAACGGATTATATGTCTATGGTTGAGACAGGTGCTGTAAACAATACTTTTAAAAATTTTATGGAAAATGTTGGACCTGAAACGAATGCAAAAGACTCACCTGATTTTGAAGCAGTCATGAATGAATTAAAGCAGCTAGAATACCTTGATACAACAAACATTCAAGCAGCTTGGATTGGAGATTTGGATTCAAGCCAGTTAATCATGTCTGACGGATATGTGTCTGATTTGGGTGGAGATTGGGAGATTACAGAACGTGCTTGGTATATTTCTATGATGGAAAGACTGGGGGTAGCTGTTTCTGAACCCTATATAGATCAAAGTACACAAAAATTAGTCGTGACAATTGCATGCCCTGTTTATAATAATGGCAAAATGGTTGGTGCTTATGGTGTTGATATGTCCTTGGACCAATTAACCACAATGTTTAGTGGGCTGAAATTAGGGGAAACGGGTTATTACTGCTTTGTAACAAGAAATAACACTGTTTTGTATCACCCAAAGACTGAGTATGTAATGCAGTCCGTTTCTGACCTTCCTATTGGCGATGAAGCAGAGAATATGCTTATGAATGTATCTGCAGACGTTGTTGAATACGATGTGGATGGACAAAAACTATATGGCTTTACTTCATCAATTGGTAGTACGGGATGGAAAGTGGTTTCGGCTATGCCTAGTCAAGAGTTTGAAAAGCCATTTAAACAAACTCAAAATATCTTGTTTATCTTTATTAGCGCGATTATGTTGGTAATCTGCGCAATCATCTATATAGCGGCTAGAAATATTGTAAAACCTTTACGCCAGTTGGCTAATGTATCAGATAAAATTGCTGAGGGCGATTTGGATGTTGAACTTAATATTAAGACAAGGGATGAGACGTCATTGGTGGCCAACTCCTTTAACAAGACGGTTGTGCGGCTGAAGGGCTATATTGCCTACATTGAGGAGATTTCCGAATTGTTAAAACGAATTGGTACTGGTAATTTGCAGCTTGATTTTAAGCAAAACTATGATGGTGAGTTTGCAATTATCAAAGAGGCACTGGTTTCTACGACAGAAATGTTAAATGATACCCTTAGCCAGATTAGTGTGGCTTCACAGCAGGTTGCATCCGGTTCTGATCAAGTTTCTAGTGGTGCACAGGCCCTTTCCCAAGGTGCAACAGAACAGGCTAGCTCCATTGAGGAGTTATCCGCTACGATGAATGACATTTCTTCTCAGATTAAGCAAACAGCAGAAAATGCAACAAAGGCAAAGGCCATTGCCCAGCATGCAACCACTGCAACGAACCATGGACAGGAGCAGATGCAGCTTATGGTTGAGGCTATGGAAGAAATCAGCCGTACTTCCAATGAGATTGGAAAAATCATTAAAAATATTGATGATATTGCCTTCCAGACAAACATCCTTGCTTTGAATGCGGCTGTTGAGGCTGCAAGGGCAGGAAGTGCAGGTAGGGGTTTTGCCGTGGTTGCTGATGAAGTGCGTAACCTTGCAAGCAAATCTGCAGAAAGTGCAAAAAATACTTCTGCATTGATTGAAAGTGCTTTGCATGCAATAGAAAAGGGTACTTTAATTGTGAATCGTACTGCAAATTCTTTGGAAGAAATTGTGCATGGTTCTGAAGAATCCGCTGAAATCATTCAATATATTGCCAATGCAAGCAATGAGCAGGCTCAGGCCATCACACAAGTAAACCTTGGGGTAGAACAAATCTCTGCCGTTGTGCAAACAAATAGTGCTACTGCTGAAGAAGAAGCGGCAGCCAGCGAAGAACTGTCTGCACAGGCTCAGTTGTTACAAGAATTGTTGTCAAGGTTTACATTAAAGTCTGATGTAGGGGCAAGAGAAACTTTTTTCAACAGCATGGAAAAAGAAAGCTATGAAGATATGGATCAGTTTGATGAAGGGGAAGATGATTTTAAATATTAATTCAAACCTCTGTGATATAATTGCAAAGGCTTAACGAAGGGAACCATGGGCTTTTAGCTTAGGCTGAATTTTATCTACAAAAGACCTCTTAACCGTTTTAATACTAAGCGGTTGGGGGTCTTTTTGCGCCGTTAGGAAGATACAACCATGCATCTTAGCATACTATTTTTAACATAGGCTAAGAAAATAAAGAGTAATCAATTGAAATAAATAATGTAAGTAAAAATATTTTCGGAAAATTTTTTGATGCAAACCTATTAAAGACCAGTATTTTATGAAGGATGGACTTTACAAAAATAAACCTTGAAACAGGCATGGAAAAGATTTGTAGATCATATAAAATTATGGGATTTGGTACGGCAATCAAAGAGGTAGTTCCTGTAGGTTTTTCCTTGAAATCAAAATTTCAACCAAGCCTGGTATATTCACTTTTATGGGAAGATAAGGGGAAGGTTATATGAAAGGTATAGAAATGACTAAGTCTCACCTTGGGTTTGACTAAAGGGGAAGCCAGACCAAGAAAAGAAACTTTGTGTTGGCATAGTAGAAGGTAAAAGAAAAAAGGCACACTTGGTTAAACGAGTATGCCTTTTTTGAATGAAGCATTAGGTAAAAAGGGAATTAAATAAATAGCCTTGCTATTGTTGCAAAGAGGATACAAGATAGCACGCCAATGGAAGTTGGAATAGCAAAGGCTAGGAAGGTCCATTTAAGGCTGCCTGTTTCTTTTTTTATTGTTAATAGGGCAGTAGAACAGGGCCAGTGCATGAGAGAGAAAAGCATGGTGCAAATTGCAGTAATCCAGGTCCATCCATTGTTCACGAATAATTGTTTCATTTGAACCAGGCTATCTAATTCAAGAATACTTCCCTGTGCCATATAAGTCATGATGATAATTGGAATTACAATTTCATTGGCAGGAAACCCAAGAATGAAAGCCAAAAGGATGACACCATCCAGCCCCATAAGTGATGCAAAAGGATTTAAAAAGGCGGCACAATGATTTAAAACACTGGTATCACCCATATTTATATTTGCCATCAACCATATAACCATACCAGCAGGGGCAGCAACAACAATTGCTCTGCCTAACACAAACAGGGTTCTGTCAAAAATGGAGCGAAGGATTACCTTGCCAATTTGTGGCTTGCGATATGGAGGCAGCTCTAAGGTAAAGGATGATGGAACGCCTTTTAGGATTGTTTTGGAAAGAAGTTTTGTTACAGCAAAGGTAACCAGGATGCCTAGCACAATGACTAGTGTTAGTAATAACGAGGAGAGGAGGGAGGCCATAGGACCACCTGCTGTTCCTACAAAAAACATGGTTAGAATTGCAATTAAAGTAGGAAATCTACCGTTGCAAGGCACAAAATTGTTGGTCAGGATTGCTAGAAGGCGCTCTCTTGGGGAGTCAATAATGCGGCAGCCAACAATACCAGCAGCGTTACAACCGAATCCCATGCACATGGGATATATGATTTTGTATTACGATTTTTATTGCAGTTGCCTATAAAAATGCATCTGATGATTACATATTGTAAAGGCATAGAAAGAAAAGCATTTGTTAGAATGGGTTCAAGAATGATTTGAGTTCAGTCGTTTGGGATTGTGATACAAAGTGGATAGGATAGTAGGAATGCCTTATTGTCTATCTGGCCTGGGCATTCAGCTATTTTATTTGAACAAAATTCATCTCATTGGCAAATTAACTATAAATGTTGCTTTGGGAAAAGTATATTAGCAATTCTTCATAAAAAATAGAACTTAAGTTTAGGACTTATATCAGTATACAAGATTGTATACAATAGTGTATTATTGATTTATAAAACATAGGATAAACTGGAAAGGAAGATCTGATGGAATTAAATGGACAGAGACCCGAGGACTATATTTATTACTATATCAGACAGCAAATTATAGCAAGAGAGTTGTATCCGGGGAACAAAATTGTTGAGGAACAGCTGGCTGCAGAAACTGGAATTAGTAGGACCCCCATTCGGGCAGCTTTAAAACGACTAAGCTATGAGGGATTATTGGTTTCTTATCCCATGAAGGGCTCTTTTGTTGCCATGCCAACCAAAAAAGATATGCAGGATGCATATGAGTGCAGGAAACTTTTAGAAGCGGAAGCCACTAGGTGCGCTTGCTATCATATTACGGATGAAGAATTGAAGGAACTTGAGGACATTTTTAAACAGCAGATTATCGTTCATGAAGCCCACGATATGCAGGCATTTTTAGAAATTAATGAGAAGTTTCATCTTGTTATTGCCAAAGCATCAAGGAATTCTTTTTTTCAGAAGTATATTCAAGAGCTGACCATTCGGTGCAACGTATTTTTGCTGTTTTATGATAAGTTTCAAGTTACACCACTGGAAGATTCCTTTGCTATTCGGGAACACAAAATAATTATGGATGCGTTGCGTCAAAGAGACCCGCAAAAATGTTATCAGGCGGCAATTGAACATAATCAAAGTACCCTAGATCAATTGAACGAAGATAGGATTTAGTGTGAAAGAGAAAAAGGACATTTCTGTAATCCAGCTTGGCGGCACGGTACAGAAAAGCCCTTTCTTACCCATGGTCTGGGTTTTCTCATTATACACTAATTTTTATAGAAGTGCAAACATTACAAAAATTAGATGGTAAGGAGGAAGGATTTATGAAGAAAGTTGAGTTTTTGTATTTATCTCAGGAGGATGTAATTTCCTTGAATATTGGATGGGAGGAAATTATTGCATCGATAGAGAGAGCATGCAGTGAGCAAGCAAAGGGTACCATCGAGTGTCCACCCAAAAGAGGTGTACATTCCAGAGAGGATTGCTTTATACATGAAATGCCTGTTTATCTAAAAGGGATGGATGCTTGTGGCATTAAGTGGGTTAGTGGGTACCCTTCAAATTACAAACATGATTTGCCCCAGATTTTAGGGATACAGATTATGAATTGCCCTGAAACTGGAGTGCCTACTTGTATTATGGATTGTCGCTGGCTGACTGCAGTGCGAACAGCAGCAGCAACAGCAATCACAATGAAATATTGTGCAAGAAAGGATTCGAAGAAAATTGCAATTATTGGTGCTGGTGTGCAAGGCAGAATGCACCTATTGGCGATTAAAAATGTTTTGCCCTCCATTGAAACTTGCCATATTTGTGATGTGAAGGAGAGTATGCTGGAGGATTATCGCCTCAAAATGCCAGAAAAAAGCGGATGTGAAGTGATTCCTTTTACTTCCGTAGCGGAAGCAGTAAAGGATGTTGATATTATTGTAACTTGTACCCAAAAATTACATGCGCCTATCATTCCGGCTGAGGCAATCAAACCGGGCATGGTTGGTGCAGGGCTTGAAGCAGGCCGTGCATGGCCCAAAGAGTTACTCCACGGCGGTGTAGATAAAATTATTACTGACCATTTAGAACAGACTATGTCCTATGGTACGACAGGTGCGTTCCAAGGTGGTTTGCCCGAATTTTACTGCCAATTAGGAGAGTTGGTAAACGGTAAAATTGGTAGAAAAAATGACAACGAGAGCTTTTTGGCATTTAATATTGGCTTTGCGGCAGAGGATATTGCCTTAGGACAATATATATATGAAAAGGCAGTGGAGAAAGGCATTGGCAGAGTATTGCCATTGATGGAAGTGGCCGATTTTTAAGTAAAAAACAAAGCATGACAAAGGAAAATTGATTTTACATAAGCTAGTAAATGATTCCCTGAAAACAAGTCTTACATCCCCTCTTTGATATGTAAGGCTTGTTTTATAAAAGCATACATGTAATTTTTAATACTATTCGGCCCCCCGTTGGCTTTAAAACGGAACTGCTGGCTAATATCAAAAAGCATAATTAGCCCAGATTTTGGAGTTAGTATGAAAGAGAAAAAAACAAAAAAAGTTCCAAGGAAGATTTCTTTAGTAGAGTCAATCCTACTACTGATTGTTTTTGTTGTGATTATGATATGGACCGCTTTAATAGCAAAGGCGCCTACTGCCATGGGGGTTTTATATTGTGCAGTGATTTGCGGCGTTTATGGCGTTTATTTAGGACATGGATGGGACGACTTATTTTCCAACGTGTATAAGGTTGCACAAACTGCTATGCCTGCGTTGTATTTCTTGATGTTAACGGGCTTTGTTTCAGCCGCATGGATTGCAAGTGGAACAATCCCGTATATGATTTATCTTGGCCTAGGCATTATTAAGCCTGCAATATTTCTGTTTTCAGCCTTTTTGATGACGGCAGTTGCAGCTATGGTAACAGGTACAAGTTGGGGCATATTAACCTCTTTAGGCTTGGCTCTGGGTGGTATTGCAACGGGATTGGGTATTCCCTTGCCTATGGCCGCCGGTGCAATTGTTTCAGGGTGTTTTTTGGGAGATAAGTGGTCCCCCTTATCGGATACACCCAACCTGGCTGCTGCTTCCACAGGACAGAATATTATTAAACTATTTACCAACATGATTCCAACTGCCGGTGGCGGTGCGTTGATTGCTGGGATCATCTATTTGGTGATGGGGTTTATGCTGCCCCAAAGTGGGGGAGCAAGCATAGGGGAGATTACAACTTTACGGGATGGTCTTGCGGCATCCTTTGATTTTAACATTTTGTTGCTAATTCCTATTATTTTTGTTTTTGTCTTTGCTGCTATGAAATATCCTGCTTTACCAGTATTGTTTATTGGCGTTATTTTAGGTATGGGCGAAGCTGTAATTTTTCAGGGGGTAGGATTTAAGGAAATCACAGGTATTGTTTGGAATGGATACAAGTCTGCAACCGGCAATTTGGTAATTGATTCACTATTAAGTCGTGGTGGCTGTATGAGCCTTGCAGGTCTTGTAATGTTATTGTTTGCCGCGTTTACCTTTGCAGGCTTACTAGAGAAAATTGGTGTTTTAGATACAATTATGGAAAAATTATTGAATCGGGTAAAGAGCCAAGGAGCCTTGGTGCTTTGTAATGTGTTAACATCAATGGCAACTGTGCTACTAAGCTCATCTGTTTATGTATCTATCATTTTAAACGGAAGAATGTATGATAAGGCTTACCGTAAAATGGGGTTAGATATGGTTTGTTTGTCTAGAACTTTATCTGAAGGGGCAGCCCACTATGGCGGATTGGTGCCATGGAGTGGTGGCGGAGTGCTTGTGATTTCTACCCTTGGCGTGCTCCCTTGGAGTTATGTGCCATATGCCTTCGCTGCATGGGCAGCAACACTGCTAACTGTTCTTTTTGCTTATTTCAATATTTTTATGCCAAAAGCAGACTATGATGAAAATCTTGAGTTGGTGGAGGAAGGGGTGGCACTTTAGCCAGGGAATACACAAGGAAATGCAGAAAAAGTAGGGAGGATAAGGAATGAAGCTAAATATTGGTGGGCTGGATATATGCATTATTTTTGTATATATGCTGGTAATTCTCTACGTTGGACTTTGGTGCAGAAAAAAAGTGAAGAATTCTGATGATTATTTTGTTGCATCCAGAAGTTTGGGTACACTGGTCATAGCGGCAACAGTCTGCGCCTCCATCCTAGGAGGGTCAGCAATGATTGGCCGTGGAGGAATTATGTATTCATCAGGTTTGGTTGGCATCATGCTTGGGTTACCGTATTTGCGTGGTATGTATATTTTTTCTGCAATGTCTGGACGCATTCAAGGCATAGGGGCAAAGTACAATATTAAGTCAATACCTGAGCTTATGGAGTATCGCTTTGGGCGAAAGGCTCGGTTGCTGATTGCGGGGCTAATTTCTTTTGCTATGATGGCTACGGTTGCCAGTCAACTGGCGGCTTTTGCCACTGTACTACGGACAGTGACAGGCGTATCCTTTGAGATTGGAGTTTGGATTGCCCTTTTTATCATCGTTGGTTATACATCTGTATCTGGTTTGTTTGGTGTGGTCTATACGGATGTATTGCAGTTTTTGGTATTGATTTCGTCTGTATATCTGATTTTACCAATACTGAGCGTAGAAAAAATTGGTGGTTTAAAAGTTTTGTTTGAATCAGTGCCCGCTGATCATTTAAAAATGAATATAACACCGGATATTATCGGTATTATTTTTACAACGTTAATCTTCACATTTGCTGGGGCAGAAATGTGGCAAAGAGCTTTTTCATCAAAAAGCCCAAAGGTTGCAAGACGGGGAATGTTTATTGGAAACACTGTTTATGCCGGTACAATTTTTGTGACCTTAATACTATCATTGTCAGCGGTTGTCCTTTTTCCCGATGTGGTTGAGGTGTATGGAACAGCAGATGCTGCGTTACCTGCATTAATTGTTGGGGTGCTCCCAACGGGACTCTTGGGTTTAGCCATTTCCGGCATTATTGCAGTCATTATGTCAACGGCAGATACATATTTATTGATCTCTACGCAAACCTTCGTGGTTGATTTTATGGAACCACTGATGAGTAGAGAGTTATCTCAAAAAGAGGAGTTACGGTATTCAAAAATTTTTACGGTGATTGGAGGGATTGTTGCTGTAATCATCGCTCTTTATGTAGAGGGAGTGTATAATGTGTTAATGTTTGCTTGGACTTTTTATGCTGCCTCTGTTGGTATCCCCGCTGTATTAGCCTTATTTTGGAAAAAGGCAACAGCAGGAGGAATTATTTGGGGGACATTAGCAGGATTTTTCGGCAGCATTGCATGGAAGTTTTTGGGTACGCCATTGGGGATGAGTGAGGTTTTGGTTGGCACTGGTTTATGCATTTTATGTTCGGTAGGGATTTCTTTGCTGGAAAACAAGAAAAATAAATGTTCTAGATTTCCTACGTGTTAGATTTTTACAAAAGGTTATTGAAAAAAGGCAAAACTGTACTCTTAGTTCTGCCTTTTTCAGTTATGTATTTTTGTTGCCAAATATAAAAAAATGGGTTACGGTATATTTTCCTTTTAATTGATGCTATAATTTTTGTATTACGAAACGTTGAGGATAATATAACAAATGGGGTTGGTAAATTATAATCTCCATAGCAGTTTCACATTGTCCCCGTTGATTTCAATTCGTTGGATAAGGGTTGCAATCAGCAACCTTTGGGCATCCAAATCTAAGGTTTTAAAACCTGTTTCAAAGGTGCTTATTGTTCCAATAAAGGGGGTGAGGGTATGGGTATTGCCCTCTTTGCTAGGGAGTTGTTCAAGTAGAATTTTCTTTTCTTGGTCTAGGGCAGCCGCCTTGTCGGTTAGTATTTCTATAGGTAGGCTACCTACCTGGTACAGCTCAATGAGTTTTGTTAGCTGTTTGTTAATGGTGTCAATGCGGGAGTTGATTTTTTCTGCAACGATTGGGTGATTTTTGTTGTATGCAGGTTTTAGAATAAGCTGCTGAATCATCTCTTTATTTTCCAGTAGCTCACTGATGGTTTCTATTACTATGGAGTCCAGCTCTTGAATGTTCCAATTTTCGTTTCTACAGTTTGGATCCATAATAAATTTTGAATAAGACTTTGAGCGAGAATAACATTTATAATAACCATGGTTTGCACTATACCGTGCACCGCAACGGCCACAATAAATCAAACTGGATAAAAGGTACCCTCCACGAAAAGGGGACTTTTGTGCTGTGTTTTTTCCATTCTGACGTTGTTGAGAGTTTAGCAGACGTTGCACTTCATTGAATTGATCTAGAGAGATTATTGGTGTATGTTTTCCGTCATATGCAACACCTTTAAAATGCACCTTGCCAATGTAGAGGGTGTTTTTTAGGGCATTACTGATGGCTGCTGCTGTCCAGTTACGATTTTTATATTTGCCATTCATGCTTTTTGTTATGGCATTGATACTTTTTCCCTGAATAAACAGGTTATAGATCTCCTCAATTTGCATTGCTTCATAGTCATTTACCATTAATTCACCATTTACATAATCATAACCATGGGGTGCATTTCCACCGCCATGAAAGTAGCCTGCTTTTCCTCGGCCAATTCTACCCATGGTGAATCTTTCTGTAATTTGATCCTTTTCCAACTGGGCAAACACCGATAAAATACCTATCATTGCCCGACCGAAGGGGGTAGAGGTATCAAAATTTTCGTTTATGGAGATGAAGTCAACATTGTGCGAAAGGAACTGATCCTCAATCAGCATGAGGGTATCTTTTTGGCTACGGCTTAGACGGTCAAGCTTATAAACGATTACAGCATCTACATTCACCTTTATCATATCATCAAGCATTTGTTGCAAGGCAGGGCGATGCATATTGCCTCCGGAAAAGCCACCGTCGGTATATATTTTTATCAAAACCCAGCCTTTCGCCTTGCAATATGCCGTTATACGATGAATTTGCTCCTCGATGCTATAATTTTCAAGCTGATTGTCAGTGGATACACGGACGTAGCCAAAAACCGCATATGTTTTATCCATGGGTTCAGCTCCTTGAAATCCCTTTCCCACATATAGGGCTGTGGGGGATTATGGGTTATTAATAAATGATATGTTAGGTTACAAGGTTTTATCAATGAAAAAACCCCAGACCTTTGTCTATTATCCTACCTATACTGTCAACGCCTTTGAAGGCTAATTGTGCATTTCATTTGATTAGAAAGAAGGCGTATTAAGAAGATAAAAGATTAAACAATGGGAAAATCCCAAGGCTAGTTGCTCAGGTGGGGTATAGGACAAATTTTAGCTTTCATAAGTATAAGGCAAGGGGGGTGTTGGCATGACAGAACAAAGGCAAAAGCGGAAAGGAAAGATGACCCATTTCATGGCAAACGGTGAGGTTAGAAACAGCGTGAGAGGGTATGTGACAAGGGAGGACCAATTACCAGAAACAGCAAGAAGACTACTTTGCAATATGTTTCAAGAAAATACCACAAATATTGATAAATGGGTGTAAGCCCTATGGACAGACAAGCCTTTTGAGGAAAGCAGGGTTATACAATGGGCTTTGGACATGGTAGAAAAGGTAAAACCTGATTGCTATAGATAGAAGCCCGCCATAGTCAAGGCGGGAAAAAGCTAAGAGGGTTGAACCAAAAAAGTGGAAGAATAACAGCAAGTAAAATCAAGCCAATGATCCCAAATTTCTTTATAATAAAATTAGGGCGATGGAAATGAGGTGAACATAAAGATGTACCGGTGGCATAAGCAAATTCAATGCATTGTAGACGAAATTGATGAATGTATTACCCGCCAGGACGATGAGGCACTAACGCTACGGGTTCTTTCCCATAAGTTGGGTTATTCTGAGTTTCATACAACGAGAAAATTTAAAGAGATTTCGGGTATGCAATTTAGAGACTATTTACGACTTCGGAAGTTAGCTTTTGCATTAAAAGAAGTTCGAGATGGGGAAAAGAGCATTTTGGAAATTGCCCTTGACTATGGGTTCTCATCCAATGAAGCTTTTACAAGAGCTTTTAAGGGTGCATATGGTATAACGCCAAGTGAATACCGAAAAAAGCCAAAGCCTGTTGTCCTTCGTACAAAAATTAACCCTTTCGATCGCTACTTTTTCGGTTTTGGAGAGATTGGAATGATAAAATCCACAGAGGATGTTAAAATTTATTTGGTAACCATTTCTGCACACAAATTTTTGCACATTAAAAATTATGAAAGCAATGGATATTGGGACTTTTGGCAAAAACAAAGCCTTATTCCCGGACAAGACTATGAAACGATTTGTGGCTTGCTGGATAGTATTAAGGGCAAACTGGATGACGATGGAGGGAGCCAGCCTAACAGCGGCAGTGGTCAAATTATGGCATATATGAATGATCCCAAGGGAAGACTCTGCGATTGGGGGATTCCCCGTACGGAATGTTATGGCGTACGCCTTTCTATTGATGATAAAGGGGAAGTGCCACCCCAAATGCTCATGGTGGATGTGCCTGAAGGGGAATATTTGGTTTTTGAGCATGGACCATTTGATTACGAGCAGGAAAATCGAAGTGTTGAGGAAAAAATTGAAAAGGCAATGGCTACTTTTGATTTTGAAAGCACGGATTACTGTTTTGACACTTCCCCAGGCAGATTGATTTATTTTTATTTTAATCCTGAACGGCATTTTAAGTATCTAAGACCAGTGGAAAAAACAAAGTAAAAATAACCACCTTCGTAGGGAAATTTGCATGAAATTGAAGTTTTGCGAGGTTGAATTCATATTCCTGGACGCAAAGTCAAATGGTTAAAATGTGTATAAAAGCAACTATGAAGGCAGCATAACCTGCTAGGCAAGCAATTAAAAAAAACAGTAGTTATGAAAAGTACTTAAAATATATAGGTACTGAGGTTATTGAGTTTTACCACTAGGGCTCAACTTCCTTTATAAGTATGCCTTGGGGTGATACCAAGGCGGAGTGGCATGATGCTAGCGAAGAATTACCAGGAGTTTACATGGGTGATGTGCAAATACCTCACATTAACATACTCATACGTATCCAATGGGCGGTTGTCAGTGTCAAGGGTGTGTGCCGCCACAAGGATGTTTGCGGGAGAGGGGCTTGCTCCAACGGAAACAATTACCGTGGAATGAGTGTATGCCATTCCCTCTGATGCAAGTTGAATAATATCCCCCGGTGCAACTTGAGTCATATCTGTTTCTACCCCAACAGGACCCACTCCCAGATTTTTTACAAGGAATTTGTACAGGAATTCAACGCCAGTCCACGCTGGAGCCCGGTTGTTTAGGCTGTAATAATACCAGCCGAAGGTGGGTTTTGGATTCATAACCCCAGCACCGGCATACACCGCCTGAGATACGAAATTTGTGCAGTCTCCACCAAGAAGATCAAAGTTATAAAATTGAGGATTGCGGCCATATGCCCATTGGTGAGCATAGGATACCGCTTTTTCTCTATCATAGGGTGCTTTTTTCATGGTTTTCACCTCCTTTCTATTGTATGGAGGGGGATGTATGAATGTGTATGGTGGAACTTACTTAGGTAAATTTTACTATGAAGCATTCCCTTAAATTTACGGCCAATTCGGTAAGGAGGGCAAAGCCTTTTTTCTGTTTTATGATGCAGGCTCTTTTGGAAAGAGAGTCATGTTTTCAGCTCTGCTCATGTGGCGGTTTGGCCATAAGCAAGAATAGTTTGATTTGAAAGTCAGCCGTTTTTGGCAATGATACACCATGTAAGTTTAAGGGGAAGAAAAAAGATTTGATTTATTCCGAAACTTGGGTTAATGTTTATTTGCGGTACAGTCAATGGTTTAAAGCCATAAATTTGTCAACTGAATGAAGGAAAAAGTATTAGTAATTTCAATTTTTGGGTAAAAGCAATGAAAGTGAGCAAACCTTATGAAGAAAATATCTCGTGTCTACATCGAAATCACAAATGTGTGTAATCTGTCCTGCAGTTTTTGTGTTGGGAACCCTCGTGAATCACGGTTTATGACGATTGATGAGTTCTCATATATCATTCAGCAAGCAAAGCCGTATACGGACCATATTTATCTCCACGTATTAGGGGAGCCTTTGATTCACCCTCAGTTGGAGGAAATTTTAGCTGTGGCCCATGGCCTTTCCATGAACGTGAATATTACTACAAACGGTACGTTGTTTCCCCAAACCCAAGAAATTTTGTTGCATGCATCTGCATTACGAAAAGTCAGCGTATCGTTGCACAGCATGGAGCAAGGCAGTGCATATTCTAAGGAAGCGTATCTGCAAGGTGTGGCGAAGTTTGTTACAGCTGCAACAGCAAAAGGGATTTTTTGTGAACTGAGGATGTGGAATTTGGGGGCAAATGACATTGACAATGAGGGGATTTTTATCCCTTTATGCAGCTTTTTAGGATTGAAGGGAGCTGCCCAAGATGAGGCAAGAAGCAAACTTAGGCAGAGAGGCAATACCACACTGGCGCCTAGGCTTTTTCTGGGAAAGGCTGAACGCTTTACATGGCCCAGTTTGGACCAACCACCTACAAATCAGCCTATTTTTTGTCATGGGCTACGTAGCCAGATGGCGGTTTTATGTGATGGAACCGTTGTGCCTTGCTGTTTAGATAGCCGAGGGGATATTGCTCTGGGAAATATTTTTGAAAAACCACTTACGGAAATTCTATGGGGTGATCGTGCTCAGGCCCTCTATAAAGGTTTTTCGGCACGACAGCCTAGTGAGGAACTTTGTCGTCGGTGTGGGTATGCAACCCGTTTTTAGAAAAAAACAAAGGGGGATGCCTTAGGTTTGTTCAATTGAAATAACTGCTTGAACAAGAAGCATAGAATACGGTAGGAAGAAGGAGAGTTTATGAACGGACAAAACAGAGCAGATGTTAAGATTGGCGGGAGAGTTAAAATTGTATTAAAGGCTGATCAAAGGACAGGAAAACTTACCGAAGGGATAGTTGGGAAAATTTTGACCAACAGTAACTTTCACCCCCATGGGATTAAAGTAATGTTAACAGATGGGCAGGTAGGACGGGTACAGGAAATTTGCTGATTTCATTGGAAAAGGAATCAAGTAGAAAAACATTGCTTGACCCATTTACCCAGGGTTTTTTGTAGAAGGACAATAGATATTTTTATTTATCATTTTCATTGATACAAAAAAATCAAAACGCTGTGTTTATGGTGAAATTTTATATGTTCTATCAGATAAAGAAAAGCCTATGGGAAACGCGTGGGCTTTTTTTGGTGGTGGTAAATTATCTTTGTAGAAATAAGAACTGGTCATGCATGGGTTTCCTTCAACCCCGAAATTAAGTTGCAAAATAGTATACCCCATGCACATGGTTAGTGCCTGCTTTCCGCAAGCACAACAACGCTTAAAGGATTTATCTAGGTTATAGGCAACCCTTGGCAAATAGCCTGCATCCTCTAGCAATGTAAACAAAGGAAAGAAGATAGCCATTGGCGGCAGCATAACGGAAACAACCCATGCCAAAACACGATAGACCCCTAATATCAAAATTCCGTGAAGCCAGTCAGGGGCGTTCATATATTGAAAGAGCTCAGTCAGGCGGTCTTGCACCCAAAACAAACCATCTGCCAATGCTTGGGACGGATAGTTTGCACCGGTTATGGTTAGCCAAAACACCAGAGCAAGAAGTGCCAGCATTATGGGGTAACCTGTAAGCTTACTGGTAAGAATTTTATCTATTTTTCTGTCAGATGCATGATAGCCTTCCTTTTCATGGGTCACAGCACCAAGGCAAACTTTTTCTGCTTCGGCAACAATGGAAGAAACAATTTTATCCTTGAATTGATCTAAGGTTAACTGGTATTTTGCTAGAATGGCTTTTGCTGCATCCAATGCTTCGGTTAAATCCCCATCTCTTAAAAAATCAGCCCCCAAGTAAGAATCAATTTCTTTGATCAACGACTGATCCTGATCTAGCAATTTGATACTCAACCATCGGCTATTTAATTTCCCCCCGGCTTTTTTGTTTACGACGGGTTCCAAAACAGCAATGGCTTCTTCAATTTCCTTTTGGTAGCGCAGCGATAAAGGGGTAGGCTTAATACTGCCATCGGTAACTTTATCAACAACATCCATAAGGTCAGAGAGGCTTTTCTTTTTTCTTGCCACAGCACCAACGACAGGTACACCCAGCCTTTGAGAAATTGTATCTAAGTCTATTTTAATATGCTTCCTTTTTGCCTCATCCATTAGGTTAATGCAGACAATTACCTTTTCCGAAATCTCAATAGTCTGCAACACCAGGTTTAAATTTCGCTCCAAGCAAGTTGCATCGCACACAACAACTACGGCATCGGGATTGCCAAAGCAGATAAAATTTCTGGCTACTTCCTCTTCGGCGGAATGGGCCATAAGGGAATATGTTCCCGGAATATCCACAAGAACGTAAGAGTGACTCTTGGTTGAGCAAAAGCCCTGGGCATTGGTTACCGTTTTTCCCGGCCAGTTTCCGGTGTGCTGATTCATGCCTGTAAGACCATTGAACACCGTGCTTTTCCCTACGTTTGGATTGCCTGCAAGGGCAATCACCTTATCATCAGGTGTTTGTTTTTTAATTTCTAAGCCAGAATCAATTGCCCTGATTCCGATAGAACTATTTGTGAGACCCATTTGTGCACCTCCCCCTTTTTATTCCGATTACATTTTCGTTACTATAATATTTTTACAGTCTTCAGAGCGTATTGCGATTACAGCACCACGAATTAAGAAAGCGGAGGGGTCGCCGCCAGGACTTCTGCCAAGACATTCAACATCTGTATTTTCAACCAAACCAATATCTAACAACCGCCTACGCATACTGCCTGTAGACAGTAAAGCATTGACAATAGCGTGTTCACCAGGATTTATATCATTCAAAGAATTGACATTCATAGTAATTCCGCCTTTCGAATAAATTTAGGTTAAGGAAACTTTCTAAGACCATAGTATTCTAGTATTACAGAAACGTGTATGTTATGGGTTATAAAATTAAGGGGAAAAAATAATGAATATGTCAGATGAGTTTTACACCTTAAAGGGATATCAATTAAATGAAGACATAGAGTTGACCTCTGCCATGGAGGATTACTTAGAAATGGTGTATCGAATTTATAAAGGTAGCGGAATTGTGCGGGTAAGTGATTTGTCCAAGATGCTGAATGTGAAACCCTCCTCCGTTACGAAAATGGTTCAGCAGCTTAAGGATTTGGGCTATGTTCATTCCGAAAAGTATGGACAGATAGACCTAACCGAGCTGGGATTTGCCCAAGGGGAATATCTCTTATATCGCCACGAGGTAGTGAACGGATTTTTACGCATACTGAACCAATCGGACAATGAGTTGGAGCAGGTTGAAAAAATCGAACATTTCTTAAACCGCAAAACCGTTGAAAACCTTAGCAAGCTTACCCAATGGTTGCAGGTGCAAAAGGGAGATGGTCCGTTTTAACTTATACTTTTTTTAATGATGGGAATTTTTCATAATAGTTGGTGATTGTTGCATAAAAAGATGGTCAAGTGGGACAGGGTGTTTCAGAATCTTTACAAGATGATATATACCCAGTTCCCCTTTTTGCCATAGGAAGTGTGTGATGAAAAGATATTACACAACAAAGCAAATCGTGTGGTTGTTTTGCTTTTCGTTTTTGATAGCCTATTGTAAAACGTCATATGCCCTTAGAATTTTAGGGATATGCCTTTTTTTGCATCCTATTTTTGTGGTTTGGGAAGTTGAAATTTATTGGGGTTTTTATATCTAGTTTTATGGAAGGTAGAATTTTCATTTTTTATTTAAATTGTGTTGTTTTTACAACAGAGTAAAATAACACTTTGGTATATCGTATACCTATGAAACAGATTTGAAAAACTATGGGAAACTTGTGTCAGGATGGATTGAAAGTTATTTTGGGATTACTCCAGCATTTGAAGGCAATACTATTTTTAAGTAAGTGTGATAAAGGAAAAAATGATAAATCGTATTTGTGGACAAACAGGATGTGGAGTTAAGAAGAAATAAGATGTGGCCACAAGATGAGGAGGCGTATATGGACGGAATTCAGTTACTAATGGAAGAACATAAAAATATTATTAAGCTTACACAGGTGATGAAGGAGGAGTGCATTGAAATTTTGGAGGGAAAGGCTGTTGATACACAGCGGTTTCGAGAGTTTATTTATTTTTGCAGGGTTTATGCAGATAAGCACCACCATGGAAAAGAGGAAAAAATTCTTTTTCGCATTATGATGGCAGAATTGGGAACGGTGGCGGAAAAGTTAATTCGTACAGGTATGTTGGTAGAACATGACTTAGGCCGATATCATTTGGGTGAGCTGGAAAAGGCACTTGAGGAATATGATAAAGGGCCATCATCGGCAGTGAAGCTTGATGTTATAACCAATGCATCGGAATATGCTGCCCTTTTGAAAAGGCATATCGAGAAAGAGGACAATGTGGCATTTACCTTTGCAAACCGAAGCTTGCCACTGGGATTCCTTGAGTTGGTAAATCAGGAGACAGAGGAATTTGAGGGTTCACTTGAGGCGGAAGAAACAAAAAGACAGTTTGATGACTGGTTAAGCAAACAAAACATTCAGTAAACAGCAAAGAATAGAAGAACTAGGAAAAAGATAAATACAAAAAATTATGAGGTGATATGAATGAATGAAAAGCTGAAAAATATCAAAAAAGCACAGATTTTAACCTTCAAAGATGAGATTTCCTATCAGGATGGACAGGTTGTAAGTAAGACTTTGGTGCAAAATTCAGCAGTAAGCATGACCATTTTTTCTTTTGACAAAGGGGAAGAAATTAGCTCCCATGAATCCGATGGGGATGCCGTTGTGACTTGCTTGGATGGGGTAGGACAAATTACAATTGACGGGGTTAAATATGAGCTAAAGGAGGGGCAATCCATCGTGATGCCTGCCAAGCATCCCCATGCTGTTTTGGGCAAAGAAAGATTTAAGATGTTATTGGTGGTTGTTTTTTGATATAGTCCTTAGAAGCAAAGGGAAACACCCAGATGGTTTATGATAAGCCCTTTGTCATAAGGGCTTTTTATTTTTGTCAAAACAGATTCCTTCGTGGATGCTTATCGGGGAGCACACTGGATGATGCCCTTAGAAAAAGAAACAATAAAAAACAAATTTGGGTTTATCGGGGTATACCTATGCTTCCTAGCGGCCAAAGCATTGCCAAGAAAATAACCCTTGCATTTTTGGGGAAACCCCTGTATAATGCCATATGTTAAGGATAATTAAATATATGAGATGTTCCTTGCTACGGACGGAAGACCGTCCCACCATCTCGTAAAATAAAAAACAGGGGGTTTTTTTTATGGAAAAAAACAAAGTATCTACAAAACTTTTGGTTGTGACGGCCATGGTCGCCGCAATCTATGTTGTTATGACAACAGCAATTGCGCCATTGGCCTTTGGTCCCATCCAATTGCGTATCTCAGAGGTTTTGGTGCTTTTGGCGTTTATTGATAAGCGCTATGTGCCCGGGCTGATTTTAGGCTGCTTTATTGCAAATTTATTTAGCCCTTTTGGAATGATGGATGTGTTCTTTGGCACAACCTGTACTGCGGCAGCACTTTGGGGAATCACCCACAGCAAAACATTATTCGGTGCTAGCTTGTGGCCTGTATTTTGCAATGCTTTTATTGGTATTGAGCTTTACTTATTAGGGGAATGCCCTTTGGTTTTTGGTATGTTTACCGTTGCCCTAGGTGAGTTTTTGGCTGTATCCTGTTTGGGATATGCTGTTTTCCGCCAGTTGATGAAAAATCCGGGGCTTATGGCACGGTTGAAATTAGCATAATTGATAAAAAAAGGACGTCATTGTTGGGAAACCATGGCGTCCTTATTTATATGGGAAAATATGGGTTTTTGTTGGAGTGCTTACCCATGGTTCCTTTGGTGAGATAAAGGAGATTTTTCGTATTATGGGGAAGGTAACGACAAAAAGGGAAGATTTGTGGGGCTTTTCCTTACTTGCAAAAGGAAATGGAATCATTGCATATTTAACTGGCTAAATCATATAAAAGAGTATAAGAATGGCTCAACCACGAGAGAGCGAGGGGGAATCAATAGAATAAATATGCTTGTTCCCATTCATTCTTGGATTGCAAAAACCAACTTTTGGGATTTTTAAAATATTTTTATTTTTGTGGGCATATATTGGAGGGGGAGGTGGAAGAATGAAACGAAAACGATGGGTGATCGTCGCTGTTGTTTGTGTTCTAATTGGTGGATATACAGCGGGTATTTATGGGCAGACGGATAAGCTGACGAAAAAGCAAATAACAGGCATGAATGAGAAGAATCAAGAGGACATAGCAAAAAGCGTACTGAAGGATACGGGCAGAATGGATACTTATGATTTAAACGACTTGAATAAAGTAACGGTGTATTATGGAAATGTGAATGGGGATAAAGAACAAGGTGAAAAAGATGTGGTGGTTTCTGTAAACTTTGGTCCTAAGGATACAGTGGTTGCAGCATATACGCCTAGCGGAGAGGTATATGAGTATGTAGGAGATATAGGGAAATTTTATCAAGTGGATAACATTCAGTTTGTTCCCGTTGATTCGTTGGGCAAGGATGTTGTTATAGTGCAGGAAACTGCAAACCAGATGGTAGGTGCTTTTGAAAACTCCACACTTTTGCGGGGATTTTTGTATAATAGGGATTCAGATTTTTCATCTGTTTTAAATACAACAATTGCAATTGAAGCCACTTGGAATGAAATTTGGAACAATCCGGAGTTGGAAGACCCCAACAACTGGGTGAAGGTACGTGAAGCCGCAGATGCCAAATGGAATACCCAAGGGGATGCACCTAAGTTGAACCTAACGCGGTATCAAAAATATTTGGTTGCAGGTGATACTGGAAAGCAATTGCCGTCAGATGCTAAGTTTGTGCAGCAGAGCGATCGTGTTGTAATAGAGGAAATTTATTGGTCTCAACAATGGAATCGATTTATCATTGGTGAGGCGATAGAAAAAAAGACTGGCAAACCTATCGCTGTATTGCAAGACATAGACAATGGCCCTTATGCTTTGGCAGGCCTTATTGAAAATACTTATTTGGTACAAAGGGAAGACGGAAGTCAGGAGCTACTTCCAGAGGATGAGCTGGAGTGGACCAAAAAACCAACGGAAACCGTTCAAATGACGAATTTCAACCCATAAAATTGCTGTGTGTAAGGGGAAATATTTGCTGATATCTAAAAATTTTGCGTTTTTCAGATATTATGATATAATATTCATAGTTTTTTCGTAAAAGCCTTATGTAGAACCTTTTTATCCCACCGCCTTTTGATGGGGCGGTGGGAGGTTTTTTGTGATCAAGTATTGGGTGGACAAGCTTTAAAAGGGCATAAGGCGGCAAAGAAGCATTGGCTTTAGGGAAAGAAAAAACCTGAAAGAGAAGGTTGACGTCTTCATTTGCTTATAATGTGCAGCTTACTCAAAACAAAAAGCGCAACAGCCTTTGGTAGGCGTGATTTGATATTATTGAAAAAAAATAAAGGCATGGTACAGCCAAGCTATGGATGAAAGATATTTTCTTGACTGCATCATGTCTCATTTCATTGTTTTTGATAAAATTGTTTGGATTATGACTTAAGGGCTTGTAGTCCTTTTCATTCTGAAAGATTGTTATTTTTCACAGGAATATTTAATAAAATTCTAATGAATTGGGATTTTGGTATAATTTTCTAGTGCTTGTGCAGAATATATGGTGAAAAAAACATTTACAAATGAACTTATGGGAAGGTCACTGCGAAGGGACAAGTTGTTTCTTTGATGATACTGATATAACCAAAAATGTAGACCAAAGAATGATAGAGAGGATGATAACATGAAGCGGCTTATCGCAGTAATCATGACGCTGCTGATGGCAATGGGAACATCTTTGCCGGCTTTTGCAGCAATCGTGACGAATGCTGATCCATGGGCTGAGGCTTCTATGGAACTGGCGTATACCAAGGGGCTGATTTCCCAAGAGGATCTGCTGGATGCCAGAAGAAAAATTACAAGGCTTGAGTTTTGTAAGATCGTAGTGCTTTTATATGAAAAAAGCAAAGGAGAAAAATTGGTTGCAAAGGGAGAAAGCCCCTTTACGGATTGCGATGATCCAGCGGTTATTGTGGCTTATGAGGCTGGAATCATTAGCGGAACCGAGCCAACCAAGTTTGAACCGAACAATAGCTTGACCAGAGAGCAATTGGCAATCATGCTAAACAGGATTTTGAAGGTATGGGGCATTACCTTACCCTCTGCCCCAGAGGAATATGCTTTCTCGGATATTTCCATGCTATTTCAACAATCCATTGATGTGATTAACAAGATCCGTAAAGCGGAAATCCTGGTTGGGGGCAATGATGGAAAGTTTTATCCCATGAGAGATTTGCAATTTCAGGAGGCGGTAATAGGCCTTTTGAAAGCAGTTGCTTATTCTGAGGGGAATCTGCCGTTACCTTTGGATAAAACACAGACAGTGACAGAGGAGAAGAAGGCTGATAAGGTAGAGGAAACCCCAAAGGTGGAGAAGCCAAAGGAAGAAAGCAAGACCTCCTCTAATGAAGTGGCTCAAACCCAAGAAGTGAAGGAATTTAGAAATATATATGAAACGGTTTATATCAAAAACAAGCCTATTTCATTGGGTGAAACCACAGAACAGCTGAAGTCTGCGTGGGGAGAGCCAGACCGTATTGATGATACGGTTTATGGGCTAAAGAGATATATTTACCTTGGTCATTATGAAACCTACTTTTTTGCAACCATTGAAAACAACAAAATTGTCGAAATATTTGCACCAAACAAACATTTTTCTTATTTGGGAACAAAGGGAGAGGGAAATTCTTCTGATATTAAGCAGTTAAACTTCATTAGCTTGGTGGAGCATAGTGGGATTATTGAGTCCGATAATACCTATGTCAGAATCCCGTTGGATTACGAGGGCACCATTCGGGGTGTACTGTTGCAAAATAGAGCTTTTGCCTATGGAAACAATCTAAAGAGTGGTTTGACTGCGTCAGAGAGAGATTCTTTGAAAAACGAATTGTTTGACATTATCCAAGTCAAACGCAAGGAGCAAGGGCTACCCCTTTTGGTAGAAAACCAAAAGCTTGCCAGCACTGCTTTTAGCCATTCAAAGGATATGGTGGATAACAACTATTTTAGCTATACTGCAAAAGATGGGAGTAACCCTTTTACCCGAATTTTACTGGGTGGTGTAAATTTTACAAATGCATCGGAGATTATTGTAAAGCAAAGAGGCGACGCCATCAATATTTATCAACAGTGGATTCGTACTCCAGCCCAGTATCACAGTATGTTGGACTCATCTATGGATTCCGTTGGAATTGGGGTTGCACAAAAAGAGAAGGATCTTTATGTAACCATTGATTTTTGTGGTGGAATTAAAGAATAAGACGAAAAAACCCCCCTTGTATGCAGTTTTATTACTGTAGACAAGGGGGGGTTTTTATTTTGGGATTTAAAAAATCCATATCACTTACTTGTATAAGGTTAAAAAAATAGGGGAAGGGGAGAAGGGAAAAACAAAACTGCATGGGCACCACCTATTTTATAATCCGAACACTTTCGTTGTTTATGCAGGTATTGCTTTCAAAGGCCTATAAAGCTGCAATAACTGCATCAGTAAACGCTTCAGTGGTAGCTGTTCCGCCCATATCTACAGTAAGAGTTTTACCTTCGCCGATTACTCTTTCAATGGCTTTTTCTATGCTTGCCGCAGCACTGCCTGCACCCAAATGGGCAAGCATAAGAGAGGCGGATAAAATAGCCGCCGTAGGGTTAATGATGTGCTGTCCTGCAATATCAGGAGCAGAGCCATGAATTGGCTCAAAAATCGCTCCGCCCACACCAATGTTTGCGCTGGGGGTAAGGCCAAGTCCACCCACTAAACCTGCGCAAAGGTCAGAAACAATATCGCCATAGAGGTTAGGGCATACCAAAACGTCATAATCCTCGGGGTGCATCACCAAGCGCATACACATGGCATCAACAATGCTATCGTTAAATTGAATTTGTGGATATTCTTTGGCTATTTCCCGGGCAATATCAAGAAACATACCGTCTGTGCATTTCATGATGTTTGCTTTATGGACAGCGGTTACTTTTTTTCTGCCTTCTCTAACAGCAAAGTCAAAGGCGTAACGAATAATGCGTTCACAGCCTTTTCTTGTGAAAAGCTTGATGCTTTCGGCGGTATCCTTATCTACCATACGTTCTATGCCGGCATAAAGATCCTCTGTGTTTTCACGGACGATAACCAAATTTATATTTTCAAACTTTGTGATTACGCCTGGATAAGTTTTTGCGGGACGCACATTTGCATACAAGTCAAAGGTTTTCCTCATAGCAACATTCACACTACGAAAGCCTTTGCCCACAGGGGTGGTGATAGGACCTTTTAAGGCTACACCCGTTTTGCGGATAGATTCAATTGTTTCATCAGGCAGGGGGGTGCCGTATTTTTCCAACATGGCCGCACCTGCCTCTGCCATTTCCCACTGGATATCTACACCTGTTGCCTCTACAACCTTCTTTGCTGCTGCAATCACTTCGGGGCCGCTGCCGTCTCCGGGGATTAAAGTAACATGATATGCCATTTTTTTTCCTCCTGCTATATAACGAATGGTTCTATCCCCTCTAGGGATGGTAGGGGTAGAACCCATTTTCGTGGCTGTTTTTTTGTAATAAATTGTGCTAAACATTTTAACTGGGATTGGTCCTTAGTTTGATTCTTTCGTATAATTCAACAAGCCCCCTGCCAAAAGGATATCTCTCTGTCTTACGGAAATATTCAGGCGCGTGCGAATTTCTTCCCCTGTACGGACATGGGTTACGATGACATCCTGTCCATCCACTGCGCCTCGAATTTGGTCTACAGCATATTTGATTGTGAAGTCATCACCCAAGTGAATGGAGTCATAATCCCATTCGTTTACAAAAACCAGAGGCAGAATACCATTGTTAATCAAATTTGCCATATGAATTCTGGCGAAGGATTTTGCCAGAACGGCTTTTACCCCCAATTGTAAGGGTGCCAATGCTGCGTGCTCACGGCTACTGCCTTGACCATAGTTTTGTCCTGCGATAATAAAGCCGCCCCCTGCTGCTTTCGCACGAGCAGGGAATTTTGGATCACAGGGGGTTAAGCAATAATCTGCCAGGTAAGGCACATTAGAGCGATAGGGAAGAAGCTTTGCATTGGAGGGCATGATGTGATCGGTGGTGATGTTATCATTTACTTTAATCAATGCGCCGCCACAAATATCCTTAGGTACTTTTGTGTTTTTGGGGAAGGGCTGGATGTTGGGGCCCCTTACCACATTTACCACTTCACCTTCCGGTGCAGGTGCTACAATCAAGTTATCATTAACCAAGAAGTGCTCTGGCATGGAAACCAAAGGTGCCTCCCCTAAGGCGTGGGGGTCAGTAACCTTGCCGGAAAGAGCACTAGCAATGGCTGTTTCGGGGCTTACGATATAAACCTGTGCAGATTTTGTGCCGCTTCTACCTTCAAAGTTGCGGTTGATGGTTCTTAAGGAAACAGCATTGGTTGCTGGGGCTTGACCCATACCAATGCAAGGGCCACAGCCGCATTCCAAAATACGAGCACCGGCGGAAATAATATCTGCAAGGGCGCCATTTGCCGCCAGCATATTCATAACTTGCTTGGAGCCGGGAGCGATGACCAAGCTAACATTTGGGTCAACGGTTTTGCCCTTTAACAAAGCGGCTACGGTCATCATATCTGTATAGGATGAGTTGGTACAACTGCCGATGGCCACCTGATCTACGGCCAAACCTGCAATTTCTTTTACCTGTTTGATGTTATCGGGGCTATGAGGGCAAGCAACCAGAGGTACGATTTTGCTCAAGTCCACGGTGATTTCTTCGTCATATGTAGCGCCAGCATCGGCAAAAAGAGGCATCCAATCTTCTTCACGGCCTTGTGCTTTTAAGAATGCCTTTGTAACTTCATCACTTGGGAAAACAGAAGTGGTTGCACCCAATTCTGCACCCATGTTGGTAATGGTAGCTCTTTGGGGAACACTCAAGGTTTTTACGCCTTCCCCGCTGTATTCCATTACTTTGCCAACGCCGCCTTTTACAGAAAGGAGGCGAAGAACTTCCAAAATAACGTCTTTTGCAGTTACCCAAGGCTGCAAGGAACCCACCAGATTGATTTTACAAACCTTAGGCATTGCCAAATAATACGCACCGCCACCCATGGCAACGGCAACATCCAGGCCGCCAGCACCAATGGCCAGCATACCAATGCCACCACCGGTAGGAGTATGACTATCAGAGCCCAAAAGGGTTTTTCCCGGTTTGCCAAATCGTTCTAAATGCACCTGGTGGCAAATGCCATTGCCCGGTTTGGAGAAGAAGATGCCGTGTTTTTTTGCTACGGTTTGGATATATTTGTGGTCATCTGCGTTTTCAAAGCCTGTTTGCAATGTGTTGTGGTCAATATAAGCCACAGAACGCTCTGTTTTTACCCGAGGAATGCCCATAGCTTCGAATTGCAGGTAAGCCATGGTTCCCGTGGAATCCTGGGTTAAAGTTTGATCAATTTTAATGGCAATTTCCTTGCCGGGTGTCATATCTCCGCTTACCAAATGGGTGCTGATGAGTTTTTCTGTAAGGTTCATAAATAAGGTTCCTCCTTAGTTCTTGTTCTTTCTTGCGTATAGATGGGGGGTTAAAGTTTTCATGGCTTCAACCATTTCTTCTTTGCTGATAAAGGTGACACGGCCATCTTCGTAAAGGCTGTCTACCCAATCTTTCAGTGCGGTTGCTTCCGGAGAGCTTTTGTGAATCATTGCTTCCCCTTTTAAACCTAGGTACTGGTTTAACCAATAAGCGATGCCTGCAGAGCCGGAGTTTTTATTGATTTCAACGCCGATGGGGCGGTTTAGGATTTTTGCTGTGTTAAAAATATTATAAATTTCTTCGTCCTTTGCCATGCCATCGGCATGAATGCCAGCACGAGTTACGTTAAAATCTCTGCCTACGAAAGGCGTTCTATCGGGAATTTCATAGTTCAATTCCTTTTCATAATACTCAGCAATTTCTGTAATAACCGTGGTATCCATACCATCCAGTGTGCCACGCATTTGGGCATATTCAATTACCATGGCTTCCAAGGGGGTGTTGCCTGTTCTTTCGCCAATGCCAAGCAAAGAGCAGTTGACGGAGGAAGCACCGTAAAGCCATGCTGTGGTTGCATTTACCACTGCTTTATAGAAATCGTTGTGGCCGTGCCACTCAATCAATTCGCTGGGAATTTGAGCAAAGTGGTTGATGCCATAAATAATACCTGCAACGCTTCGGGGAAGGGTTGCACCTGGGTAAGGCACACCGTAGCCCATAGTATCACAGAAGCGGATTTTTACGGGGATTTGATACTGATCCATAAGCTTTTTCAGCTCCGTTGCGAAGGGAACAACAAAGCCATAATAGTCCGCTCGTGTTACATCTTCAAAATGGCAACGAGGGCGAATGCCCAAGTCAAGGGCTGCCTTGACAATTTCTAAATAGTCATGGAGAGCTTGTTCTCTTGTTTTATGCAGTTTGTTAAAAATATGGTAGTCGGAGCAACTTACCAAAATACCACATTCCTGTAAATTCATATCCTTTACAAGTTTAAAGTCTTCCTTGGTGGCACGAATCCAGCCTGTGATTTCGGGAAACTTAAGCCCCATTTCCTGACAAGCACGAATGGCTTTGCGGTCCGTTTCGCTATAAAGGAAGAATTCGCACTGGCGGATTTTTCCTTTGGGGCCCCCAAGGCGGCTTAGCATTTCGTAAAGGGTTGTGATTTGTTTTACTGTGTATGGTGTTCTGGCTTGCTGACCGTCGCGAAAGGTAGTATCGGTCATCCAGATTTCTTCGGGTGTATTCATTGGAACCAAACGATAGTTAAACGTGCATTTTGGGATTTCATCATAGTTGTAATTATCCCGATAGAGGTTTGGTTCGTCTACGTTTTGTAAGTTGTACTGGTATTTTCTCAGTTCTAGTAGGTTGGTTTTTTCGTTGAAAGTTATCATTTAATCCCCCCGTTTTTTGATATCACTACCACTGTAACAAACTTTTATTTATTAAATATATCAATTAATTTGTATTGCGTCAATATGAAATAATTCATAATTTTAATATATATAATTGGGCATTTTACAAAAATATGCCTATATTCCAGCAATTTTTAGTGATATGTAGAATTATATTAATAGAAAAAATAAATAATAATAAAAAATCATATTAAATTTATGCAAAAAATAAATGATTTATTTTGACGAATAATACATAAATGGTGGTGAGTCGTAGCAAATAAAACAGGCTTTCTGTATTACTACAGAAAGCCCACTGGGATACGAGGAATACTATTTTTTCATTACTTTTTCTGCAAAGTCAGTTCTAACTAAGTCGGCAAAAGGTACTCTTGCTGTTAACTGTCCGCCTTCTTCCATAATATCTTGAATCAGGTTAAAGCCTTCTTCTGAGAATACAGGGTCTTCTTTCCAGGTATCCTGTGCTTTATAGCGTTCTACAATGGTTGTCAAAGTTGCAATATCAGAATCGGGGAACTGAGGGGAGATGGCTTTGGCAATTTCTTCTGAGGAATGCTCTTTTACCCAAACCTGACCCTTATAAATTGCTCTTGTAAAAGCTTCGATGACATCGGGATGTTCATCCATAAAAGCATCTCTAGCCATATAAACGGTATAGGGAACATAGCCACTTGCTTCACCCAAGGAAGCAACGATAAAGCCACTGCCACTGCTTTCCAATGTAGTGGCTACGGGTTCAAACTCAACGGTATAATCCCCTACGTTGCCTGTGAATGCCCCTGCTGTAGAGGAAAAATCAATATTGTTGATAACTTCTACATCTTCATTGAGTTTTAAGCCGTTTTCTTTTAGTACATACTCTAAAACCATTTCTGGCATGCCGCCCAATCTACCACCGATAACGGATTTGCCTTTTAGGTTTTCCCACTTAAAATCGGGCTCATCAACACGGGAAACAAGGAAGTTGCCGGCTCTTTGGGTAAGCTGTAAGAAGGCTTTGGGATAGTCCTCTTTGCCTTCGTTGTAAACGTAAAGCCCTGCTTCTGTACCCAAAAGGGCGATGTCGGCGGAGTCAGACAGCAATGCAGTCATAGATTTATCTGCGCCATTGCCAATGGCAACCGTTACATCCAAACCTTCTTCTTCAAAAAAGCCTAGTTCTTGCGCAACATATTGGGGTGCATAGAAAACGGAATGTACCACTTCATTGAGTCTAACAGGGATTCGTTCTGCTTCAGCAGTGGGCTGGGAAGAACAACCTGCCAAAAGGGATAATGTCATTCCGCTTGCTAAGAATAGGGATATGAACTTTTTCATGAGTGACCTCCTGCGGATGTTTTTATTGCTACTATATGCAAGGGGTAGGGGAAATTCAAATTGTCCGTGGGAAAATTTCGGTTTTTGTAATATGTTTTTTCATAAATTTGGTGTATAATAAACTATTAGCATGGCTAAGTGCGCACAGATTTCCCCATTTTGGGTTTTTATAAAAACTAGGAGGTCTATTATGACTGAAAAAATAATGTTGATAGACGGCAATAGCATCGTAAACCGGGCGTTTTATGGCGTTCCTTTGCTGACAAACAGCGAAGGACGTTATACAAACGGGGTTTATGGATTTTTGAATATTCTTTTTAAGCTGATGGAGGAGGAGAAGCCTGAACATTTGGCGGTTGCCTTCGATTTACATGCCCCCACCTTTCGCCACAAGGAGTTTGACGGATACAAGGGAACAAGAAAAGGGATGCCTGATGAATTGCGGGAGCAGATGCCTTTGCTTAAGGAAATGCTTAAAGCAATGAACATTCAGATATACGAGGTGGAAGGCTATGAGGCCGACGATATTTTAGGCACTCTTTCTGCCAAGGCGGAGGAACAGGGGGTTTTGCCCGTTGTTGTTTCTGGTGATCGAGATTTATTGCAGCTTGCCAGTGAAACCCTAAAGGTACGTATCCCCAAGACAAAGGGCGGACGCACAGAAACTGAAGATTACTATGCAAAAGATGTGATTGAAAAATATGGCGTGACGCCATTGGAATTTATTGACGTAAAGGCATTGATGGGAGATGCTTCTGATAATATTCCTGGGGTCCCTGGTATTGGGGAGAAAACTGCAGTTAAAATCATTCAGACCTATCATGACTTGGAAAATGCCATCGCCCATAGCCCGGAGGTGAAGCCCAAAAAAGCCTCGGAAAACCTTGGTGCTTTTCAAGAACAGGCCAGGCTAAGCAAATTTTTGGCTACCATTGTGAGGGATATGCCTATTCCCTTTGAGAAAGAGCAAACCAAAATTCGAGATTTGTTTAACCCTACCGCCTATGACTTGGTGAAGCGCTTGGAGCTGAAAAGTATGTATGACCGCTTTGAAAAAGGAGAGGTGCAGGCGGAGCAAATCCATGATTTTAAAGGGATTTATACTTTTGATGAGGCAAAGGCTTTCTTTGCAATTTTAGAAAAAAAAGAAACAGCATACATTCTTTATACTGATGAAAACGTGTGTCAAGGTATGGCCTTATTTCAGGAGGAGTTGGGGGGATGCTGGATTGAATTGGGGCAGGAATTAAGCCAAAAGCAACTTTTTGAATTGGCAACAGACTTCTTTTCGAACCAGGAATTTGTTAAAATTGGCCACGATATTAAAAAGGATATCAAACTTTTGCGTGGGCTGATTGGCGTTACCCCAAAGATTACATTTGATACTGCCATTGGAGCTTATATTTTAAATCCCACAGGTTCTTCCTATGAATACGACGATTTAGCCAGAACCTTTTTAAACCAGGTTTTCCCAGGGGCAGAGGAGGTTTTGGGCAAGGGCAGAAACAAAAAGAACTTTAAACAACTATCCCAAGATGAAAGAAAAAATTTTGCCACAGCCCAAGCAAAAGTAACTTTTGAAGCTAAAAAAATTATGGAGAAGCAGCTGGAGGACAACCAGCAAAATCAGCTTTTTTATGAAATAGAGATGCCTTTGATTTACGTCCTGGCTGATATGGAAGAATACGGCGTTCGGGTGGATAAACAGGCTTTATTGGTGTACCAAAAAAATTTGGAAGAAAGCATAGATGTGATTACAAAGGAGATATATGCCCTTTCGGGGGAAGAGTTTAACTTGAATTCACCCAAACAGTTGGGTGTGATTTTGTTTGAAAAATTAGGCTTGAAGGGTGGAAAGAAAACAAAAACAGGCTATTCCACAGCCGCTGACGTTTTGGAAAAGCTGAAATATGAACACCCTATGGTGGAAAAAATATTATATTACCGCCAATTGGCAAAGCTGAAAAGCACTTATGCCGATGGGCTTCTGGCTGTGATGGATGACAAAACAGAGAAGATCTACTCTACCTTTAACCAAACCATTACCGCCACAGGCCGCATCAGCTCCACAGAGCCAAACTTGCAAAACATTCCTGTTCGGTTGGAATTGGGCAGGGAGCTACGGAAAGTTTTTATCCCAGAAAGCAAGGATTACTGCTTCTTGGATGCGGACTACTCCCAGATTGAATTGCGTGTCCTTGCCCACATTGCCGGGGATGAAACATTGATCAATGCTTTTTGCAACAATCAAGATATTCATAGGTTGACGGCCTCTCAGGTTTTCCATGTGCCTTTTGATGAAGTTACACCGTTGCAAAGAAGCAATGCAAAGGCCGTTAATTTTGGCATTGTTTATGGCATTGGCTCTTTTAGCTTGAGTCAGGATTTGGGTATCACAAGAAAAGAGGCAGAGCAGTATATTGCTGCCTATTTTGCAAAATATCCCAACATCAAAAAATATTTGGATGATACCATTGTTCAGGCCACAGAAAACGGTTATGTTTCTACCTTGTGGCACAGAAGAAGGGCCATGCCTGAGCTGCAAAGCAACAATTTTATTCAGAGATCCTTTGGAGAAAGGGTTGCCATGAATATGCCTATTCAAGGAAGTGCCGCGGATATTATCAAAATTGCCATGGTGCGTGTGCATAGGGCACTAAAAGAGGGGGGCTATCGCTCTCGTTTGATTTTGCAGGTTCACGATGAACTGCTGATTGAGACCCATGTTGAAGAAAAAGATGAAGTGGCAAGGATTTTGAAGGAAAACATGGAACAGGCGGCACAGCTTTTGGTTCCTTTGGATGTTGATGTCCATGAGGGTAACTCATGGTTTGAGGCGAAATAAAAGATGAGGGATTTGCTATGAATGTAATTGGACTAACAGGGGGCACAGGCAGCGGTAAGGGGGTTGTCAGCCAATGCTTAAAAGCACAGGGGGCTGCCATCATTGACGCAGACCTGATTGCCCATGATATTATAAAAAAAGGTCGACCTGCCTATGCAGAGCTGGTGAACTATTTTGGTGAGGGTATTTTGCAAGAAGATGGACAAATTTTTCGCCGTAAGCTTGGTGAGATTGTTTTTCGGGAGAAAGAAAAGTTGGAATTTCTGAACCAATGTACCCATAAATATATCGCACAGGAGATTCAACTTCAAATACAAGAGCTGAAAGAACAAAACAATGCAAAATGCATTATCATCGATGCCCCTTTGCTGGTGGAAGCTGGCCTAGTGGAAATTTGTGATGCTATTTGGGTTGTTTATGCCGATGAAGAAGTTCGCGCCCGCCGTATCATTGAGCGGGACGGCGTTACATATGAAATGGCAATGGCGCGTATAGGAAATCAAAAATCATGGGCAGAATATAAAAGTTATGCCCAAGAAATAATTGATAACAGTTCATCCTTGGAAAATGTGCAGGCTCAAGTGACTTCGTTGATGAAAAAGTATGGACAGAACTGATGCTTTTGGCTGGGACGATAATTTGGTGTGAAAATGGCTTATATGGCCATACAATAGGAATCCGGCATTTGCTAGGATGGGATTCACACCGGCTTAAAATGCAGGAGTACTATAATTTTAAATGACAAGGAGAAGTGCCTTGTTAAATGGATACTTTGAGAAGTGTTCCACATAAACATTCTTTTTTCAAAGGGTTTTTGTGGGATGGGAAAAAGCTTGCTTTAGGGCAAGTTAAGATGACATTTTTGCTGCACAAAAAAACTAGCCTCCCCAAAAGGTAGGAAAGGGAGGGTTTTGCTGTGGTTCTTTATCTTTAAGTAAACATGTGATTTTAAGGTGATTTAGCATATTGCATAAAAGGTTTTCGAAAAAACCTTTCATATATAAATAGAATCGTGGGTGAAGAGATGTTTCGTATTATCAGGAGATTGGTTACCTGGCTCATCCTGTTTCTGGCAGTGGCAGCAATGGGTTATTATGTGGTGCTACCAAGGGTGCTACCCGTTAAGTATAAGGAGCAGGTTGAGAAATATGCAAATTTGTATGATGTGGAAGAATCTTTAATATATGCAGTGATTTTCTGTGAAAGCAGGTTTGACCCCAATGCCCATTCCAGGGCGGATGCCAAAGGCTTGATGCAGGTAACGACAGAAACGGGTTGGTGGGTTGCCAGTCGGGTGGACACCTTGGATGGGGAGACCCTTGATTTAAAAGACCCAGAAACCAGTATTGCCGTAGGCACATGGTATTTGCAATGGCTGGAGGAAAAGTTTCACGAGGTTCAGCCCACAGTTTTAGCCGCTTATAATGCAGGTCATGGAAAGGTGAGCCAATGGCTGGCGGATCAACAGTATAGCGAGGATGGTTATCATCTGGAAGAAATTCCTTTTCCAGAGACGAATAGTTATGTAAAAAAAGTTGAGCTTGTGCAAAAGCTTTATAAGCTTTGTTATGGTATGTAGCTTTCGGGAGGCACATATGAAAAAGAGATTAACAGTCTTTCTCCTTCTGGGCACTCTGATTTTTTCTGGATGTGCAAAGGAGGATGGAGAAAACAATAATTTTACCGTTTCTGGCGGTGTGGAGCAAAGTCAGGCTGAAAACCGTGTCCTGACCCTGTCTATGCGTGTGCCGGAAACTTTGAACCCACTGCGTAACAGAGAAGAAACAGTGGATACCATTTTAAAGCTGATTTACCAGCCTTTGATTGCCATTGATGAGGCAGGTAAACCTGCCCCCTCTGTTGCTGAAAGCTGGAGTATCTCCAAAGATGGGCTAACGGTTTCCCTTCAGCTTCGCAACGACATTACTTGGCAAAACGGTGCTGCCCTAACTGCCGATGATGTGGCATTTTCCATCGAGACCATTCGGGCATCAGAGGAGGATGCGGTATATAAAAAAGTGTTGGATTATGTTTCGGGTTACAGCAAAACAGGAACATACTCCATAGACATCCATTTTCGTGCACCGTTTAGCAAAAACTTGGCGGCACTAAGCTTCCCCGTTATTTCTGGTGGGTATTATCAGGGGCAAACAGACCCTAAAAGTGATGTAAATTTATCACCCATGGGCAGTGGTCCCTATGCCATGCAATCATACTCCATTGCCTCGGAGATGAAGCTGACTGTAAACCCTTCCTATATTGGGGGAACGCCTACCATTGAAAATATCTCGGTCCGTACCACAGGAGGGGCAGAAACGGATGTCTATGCCTTTGACCAAGGGATGACGGATATCTTGGTGACGGATGCCATAGAAACGGGACGTTATGCCGATGAAGGGGTTTCTGGGGTATATCAATTCACCTGCAGTCAATATGATTTTATCGGGTTTAATTTCAAAAGAACTCTATTCCAAGATAAAAGTATGCGCCAAGCCATTGCCTATGCATTGCCCAAAAAATCAATTTGCGAAACCGTGTATTTGCAATATGCAAAGATGGCCAATACCCCTGTAAGCCCTAGCTCCTGGTTGTATGAGGAGAATGTGGCACCCTTTGAGTATGACAGTGATATGGCAGCCACTCTATTGAAAAATGTGGGCTGGGTGGATAAAAATGGTGATGGCAGGCTGGAAAAAGAAGGGGAGAATGGCCAAGAGCAGTTACATGTGAGCATTCTGGCAAACCAAGAAAACAGTGCCAGAAGACAGGTTGCCACAAAGCTTCGGGATGAACTGACTCTTTTAGGTTTTGATGTTTCCTTAGACATACAGCCTTTTGAGCAGTATCAAGAAAAGTTTACGAATGGTGATTTTGATTTGGTGGTAGGTGGATGGAAAATGTCGCCTGTTACGGATTTATACTCTTTTTTTGGCAGCAATGGTGACTTAAACTACATTGGATATGAAAATGAGCAGATGGACGCCTTGCTTTTGGCAGCAAACCAGGCTGTGGGTGAGGGGGAAACTCTGCTGGCATATAGCAGCCTGCAAAAGCGAATTGCAGAGGAATTGCCATATATCAGCATTGCATATCGCAACCAGGCAATGTTCACATCTAACCGAGTTGGGGGCATTGTTGTACCAACAGAAGAAAATATTTTCTACACCATCAATGAATGGACATTTAATAGCAAAAAAGAATAGGGGGGAGACAATGTCTGAATTAAGAAAAAATCCATTTACGGGTGAATGGACCCTTTGTGCAGAAAACAGAAAGAATCGTCCCTATGAATTTTTACACAAAACGGAGGTAAAGGCTAAAGGCAGTGAGCAATGCCCTTTTTGTAGTGGGCATGAGGAAAAAACAACGGCCCCCCTTTATCAAGATGGTGACGACGACTGCTGGCAAATTCGGGTTTTTCCCAATATGTTTCCTGCTGTAAGCAAGGAGGCAAAGGATTTGTGCCAGAACCCCTTCTATGAACTGATTTCAGGCAAAGGGCAACACGAGGTTTTGGTGGATACCCCCTATCATGAAGTAACCATTGACCAATTTTCTGCCCAAAGGCTGACTAAGATCTTTGGGGTGTTGCAGCAGCGGTATTGCAAGATGGTGGTGGAAGAAGATGTAAAATATATTCAGATATTTAAAAACTGCGGCCCTTCAGCAGGTATGAGCATTCGCCATTCCCACTGGCAAATATTAGGCTTGCCAATGGTGCCCCAAAGGGAAGTGTTGATGCAGGGACATATGCAACAGGAGAGTTGCCTTTTTTGCAAGATGCTTCAGTTTGAAAAGGAGCAGGCCCTGCGTGTGGTCATGGAAAACGAAGATTTCCTGGCCATCACACCTTATGCCTCTAGATTTCCCTATGAGCTTTGGATTTGCCCCAAAAGGCACATTTCAACCTTTGCCAATGTGACTGAGGGGGAGTTGGAGGCATTGGCTGTTTTGCTGCAAAAAAATTTGCAAAAGGTTTGTGTATTAAAAGAAGATGTAGGCTACAACATATGCTTGATTGATGGTCAAGTGGGGGGAGATTTTCATTGGCATTTGGAAATTTTGCCTCGCATCGGAGGTTTTGCAGGCTTTGAATTTGCCACAGGCAGTTACATAAACGCCGTTTTGCCAGAACAGGCGGCAGACTATTATCGTAGGAAAATAAAATAGAGATGAGAGGTACCTTTCGGGGGCCTCTTTTTTATTATATAAGAAGGAAGAGTAAGAGACCTTAGGCAAGGGGGAGGGCACAACAGTTGCTCATACTAAATGGGCGTATCCCAGAGGCAGGAAGAAAAGCCTTGGGGATATACTACAGATGAGTAGATGGAGGTGGGGAATAGCACAAAAAAATAAAACCCGAACAAAAATGTTCGGGCTTTATAAGTGCGGATGGTGGGACTCGAACCCACACGATATCACTACCGCCAGATTTTGAGTCTGGTGCGTCTGCCAGTTCCGCCACATCCGCAAGGAAAACTGCTTGCTTATATTAACATAAAATAAATTATAATGCAAGCAGTTTTTTATTTTTTTTTTGAAAATTTTACATTTTTTCTGGTTCAGGGTATACTTCGCCGAAGGTATTAACGGTTACTTTAACCATAACTTGATCCTCCACAGGGCGGTCACCACGGCTTGTACGAACGGTTGCAATGGCATCTACCACGTCCTGACCTTCAATCACCTTACCGAAGGATGCATACTGACCATCCAGATGGGGGGATCTTTCGTGCATAATAAAGAACTGAGAACCTGCACTGTTAGGGTTCATAGCACGTGCCATGGAAAGAACACCTTTGTCATGGTTTAAGTTGTTTTTTACGCCATTCATAGAAAATTCGCCACGAATCTGATAGCCAGGACCACCCATGCCTGTGCCTTCAGGGCAACCCCCCTGAATCATAAAACCATTGATTACACGGTGGAAAATAAGACCGTTGTAGTAGCCTTTGTTCACCAAGGAAATAAAATTATTCACTGTATTGGGAGCGATTTCAGGATAAAGTTCCGCCTTCATTACGCTGCCATTTTGCATTTCAAAAGTTACAACTGGGTTTTTTGCCATTATAATCTTCCTTTCATATTCAAATTTAAAATGATATTCAGCCAGAAAAATGCTTGTTTATGCCAAAAATCATTTGAAAGCCTAACCCTAAAGGGCTTGGAGCTTTTTTGTCCCTTTCAACGGGATAGCTTGGCTCATTATAGCATAATGTGGAAGGGGAATCAAATATTCTTAGAAACTTTATTTTCTTTGACTAAGGTTACCTGGACTAGCTCCGGGCGGTTGAAGATGCGAAAAGGGAAAGTGCTATTCCCCAGTCCTCTGCTTACCATCATGGTAGTCCTGCCTTTTTCATAAATCCCAGAAGTATAGGTGGGGAAAAAACCTTGGTTTGGAGCAAAAATGCCACCGATCCAGGGGAGACGAATTTGTCCCCCATGGGCATGGCCTGTAAAAACAAGGTTCAACCCTTTTTTTACATAGGTTTGGAATAATTCGGGACGGTGACAAAGGAGGATCTGAAAGCGTCCCTCATGACAACCCTTTAGTAGGGTGGAAAGCACCTGCTCATAATAAGGGTTTACCCGCTTGTCGGCAAGGCCAATTAGCTCTATTGCATCACCATTCCTTTCAATGATAGACTTCCCATTTTCTAGGACAGTTACACCAGCATTGGTTAACCTTTCTATCAGCTCATCAAAATACCCCGATTGATGCTCGTGGTTTCCGCTAACATAATAAACGGGAGCGATGTGAACTGCATTATCCACAAAATCCATGGCTAAATTTAAATTGGTACGGTTTCGGTCAATAAGATCACCGGTGATGACAATGATATCTGGTGTGGCATTTGTGATTTTGCGAAGGAGTTTTTCTTGATTTTTGCCAAAGGCTTTGTTTTGCAAATCGGAAACTTGCAAAATTTTATAACCATCAAAGCCCTGGGGAACATTTTTGCAAAGGGTTTTTGGGGTTAACATAAGGCCGTTGTTTTGCCAGTATAAAAAGCCTGCCATACCTATAAAAGAACAGGCAATTTTTGTTTTAAAATAGTTCAAAGGGTTCACCGCCATTTTTCATAGTATTTCTTTATTATAAAATTGTTTATTAGGGAAAACAAGAAAGGTTTTTATAATTTTTGAAAAGGGGATGGATTTTATTCTGTTTCATACTAGATTTGAAAGGTTTTTTGTGGAAATATTTCTGAAGTTTACTCTGAAAACTTATCTTTGGTTTGATGACAAATCTGAAAGTTTGGGGCATAGATGACACAAGCATTTCTATTTACAACTTAAAAGGATTTTACCTTAGTAGATAAAAATTCTAATGATATGTTAAAAGGGAGATTGAAATCTACCCTTTTTGTAAAAAATAATAGCCATGAAAACTGGGAAATAAGGTCAGGCGGTGAGAGAGATTTTTTCTATTCTTCTACTTTACACATCGCCCCTAAGATTGAAGCTAGGACTTAATCATGGTATACTCTAGAAAAAAGGAGGCAGCAGCGTGAGAACAATTTTTCATATTGATGTGAATAGTGCGTTTTTAAGTTGGAGTGCCATTCAAATGCTAAGAGAAGGCGGTATGCTGGATTTGCGCACCGTTCCCTCAGCCGTTGCAGGTGATAGCGAAAGCCGTCGTGGCATCATCCTTGCCAAAAGCACCCCGGCAAAAAAATATGGCATTGTCACGGGTGAGCCAAAGGGGTTTGCCTTGCAAAAGTGTCCAGAGCTCATTTGCGTACCTCCGGATTTTGCTCTCTATACCAGAAATTCGGAAGAAATGTTTCGCATTCTTTCCAATTACTCCGATCGCATTGAGCCGTTTAGCATTGATGAGGGTTTTCTTGATTATACAGGCATGGAGCTATTGTTTGGTCCTCCCTTGGAGGGAGCAAAAAAAATAAAAGAACATATTAAAAAAGAGTTGGGGTTTACCGTAAATATTGGCATTAGCTGCAACAAGCTTTTGGCAAAAATGGCAGGTGAGCTGGAAAAACCCGATAAAATCATAACCTTATATCCCCAGGAGTTGCCCCAGAAGCTTTGGCCGTTGCCTGTGGAGGAGATGTTTATGGTGGGAAGAAAAACAGCACCACGCCTTCGGAAAATGGGGATTCGCACCATTGGGGAATTGGCAAAGTACCCAGTGGCTCTTTTGGAACAAGAATTTAAAAGTTATGGGAAATTGCTTCATGCCTACGCCAATGGTATAGATGATACGGCAGTTGCTCAGGCTGATTCGGTGCAGGAGGTGAAAAGCATTGGGAATAGCACTACGATTCCTTATGATGTGGAGGAACGGGAGGAGGCCTATAAAATTCTGCTCTCTTTGGCAGAGACTGTTTCCATGCGCCTGCGAGGAGGCAATGTTTGCGCAAGGGAGATTGGGGTGGTCATGAAGACCACTGACTTTCAGGTGTATTCCCACCAAACAAAGCTTTTAAATGCCATTGATTGCACCAATGCGGTGTATGAAACAGCAAAGCGTATTTTTGATGAAGCATGGAAAAAAGAGCCTTTACGCCATTTGGGCATTCGGGCGGGCCACCTTTGTAGGGAAGATTGCATTCAGCTTTCTTTGTTGGATGAGGATTGGACAAAGGAAAAACAGGCGGATATTGCTATGGATGAGATACGGAAAAAATATGGAAGGGAAACGGTGGTTCGCTCCACCTTTATTGGGGGGATTGAACCAGCCTATGGCGGTGGAAGCTTGAAAATCAACCATCTAAAAAAATAGAAGGAAAGCATGACCAGATAAAAGCAACTTTTACTAATTTATTTAGGGGGGGAGACATGAATCGACGGATGATGAAGGAACTTATAAAGTTTTTAATCCTAATGTTTCTATGCAGAGGGGTTTTGGTATATTTTAGTGGTGATAGCTTCATTGATTCCGGCTTTGTTGGACTGGTGATTGGGTGTATTTTGGGACGAATTATATTTTTAAATATCAATAGATAATATAGATACTTGGAAGATAAAAAAACAGGAGGAAAGCAACATGACAGATATGGAGAAAAAATTCTCGGCAGAATGGATGAAAAAAGCGGAAGAATCCCAAGGGTTAGATGGCTATAACGCAGCAAGGCTTTTAAAAGAGATTGGCGAGCGTGGAGGAGTTTCTGTTGCCAAGAGGGCTTTAGACAGAAATGGTTCCTCGGAAAACTTTGAAATTTTGAAAAAGCACAATCGTTTGGATTTATCCATGGAGTCACTGGTTGTAAAGGGTGAATATGGCTCTCTGTTTGACGACAGGGAAGTAAATGACTGCCTAGGGTTGCTTTGTGAATGCGGCTATTTTGGTTAAGAGGTGGGGAATATGACGGAAGTTGTTGCAGCCCTCATTTCCCAAGGTGACCAATTTTTGATTTGCCAACGCCCTGTCCATAAAGCCAGAGGCCTTTTATGGGAGTTTGTTGGGGGGAAGAAAGAAGTAGGCGAAACCAAAGAGCAAGCCTTGATTCGGGAGTGTCAGGAAGAATTGGGTATTACCGTGCAAGTGGGGGAGATTTTTATGGAAGTAACCCATGTTTACCCTGACATTACCATTGGCCTTACCTTGTTTCGAGCCACAATTTTACAAGGCACACCCCGGCTGCTAGAGCATAACGATTTGCGGTGGATAAAGGTAGATGAGATTCCAAAATACGATTTTTGCCCCGCAGACCAGGAAATTTTGAGCCGCCTCATGGCCATGGGTTCCATGAAATAACCAAATTAGAAAAAAACAAAGCCATTAAAGACGGGACTAACCTGATCGTTGAAAAAAATTAATAAATAATTATAAAATAATTCAATGGTTTTGAAGTTCCATTCTTGTAATTTATGGTATAATTTCTTATAATAAACTAAATTCAAATAAAAAATAAAAGGAATGAGAAACATGATCGTGTTAATCGCAAAAAATGTGGTGGCAAAGCAGAATGAAAATGAATACTTAAAGTTAGCCACAAAAATGGTTGAAGAAACAAGAAAAGAAGTGGGTTGTGTTTATTACGACTTGGTGAGAGATACCAAGGAGGAGGGTGTTTTTTACTTTGTAGAAAAATATGTGGACCAAGCAGCGGTGGACGCCCACAGAAGCTCCCCTCACTTTACAACCTATGTGCCTCTCATACAGCAGTTGAAGGAAGATTCCCAATTGATGCAGTGTGATGTGTTACCTATTTAATGAGCTTTTTTAGATGAGGATGGGTGCGGCATTGAATAAACTAAAGCTCTACCGTAAGCGGTTTGTACCAAGTGAAACAATATACTTAAAGGATGATAAAATTCTTTATCAAGATGAGGACAAGATTATAACAAAGTGGCGTGTTTTTCGTCCTAAGGAAAACTTTGATCACGGAATGTCCTGCTATTACATAAGAAAGGGATATAAGGTTAGCAAGTTTTTGAACGAAAAAAACCAGCTGGTTTATTTTTATTGTGATATAATCGATACGGAATATAATGAAGAAGATAATGCATATATTTTTAGCGATTTATTGGCGGATGTTATCGTTTTTGAAAATGGTTTCGTGAAGGTGGTTGATTTGGCAGAATTGGCGGATTGCTTGGATAATGGTATGATTTCCATAAAAAATGTCAAAGATGCCATTAGGCGGTTGGATGCGCTATTGCAGACCATTTATAGCAATGGCTTTGACGCTTTGATTCAACCCTTAGAAATAGAGGAGTAGCTTATGGGGACAAATATCCACAGTGGGCATCGGGAACGAATGCGGCAGCGGTTTTTTCAAGAGGGCGGCGAAGGTTTTAGGGACCACGAGCTTTTGGAGATGCTTCTTTACTACGCTGTGCCTAGGGGAGATACAAACCCTCTTGCCCATAAAATGATAAAAGAATTCGGCTCTCTGGCCACCCTGGTTGAAGCAGAACCCTATGATATTGCCAGCCTTTGTGGCATAAATATAAATACAGCCTTATTGATTTCTTTGCAAAAGGAGCTCAGCCAGCGATGCATACAAGCTAGATGGCGGAATAAGCCCGTACTAAACTCGTTAAGCCTGGCAGTGGAGTATTGCTTATCCTTAATGGCGTATAAAAACAAAGAATTTTTCTATTTGATTTGTCTTGATAATAAGCGCAGGGTCATTAATTCTGTTAAAATTTCAGGAGGGACTGTTAACTCAGCAGTCATACACCCAAGGTTTGTGGTGGAGGCTGCCCTGAAAATGCAAGCCTCGGCGGTGATTTTTACCCACAACCATCCCGGGGGCAGTTGTAAACCTACTTTTGAAGATATAGAAACAACAACGAAATTGGCAAGATTGTTGTATGCCATTGAAGTTCAATTGATAGACCATATTATTGTTGCGGATGGTGCTACATTTAGTTTTCTGGAAAATAAATTATTGAATAAAGAAGTTATGGAGGGACAGTTATGACAAAAAAATTATATCGTTCTAGTGCGAATGTAAAAATTTCCGGTGTTTGCGGAGGTATTGGTGAGTATTTTAGCATCGACCCTACTTTGATTCGTTTGGTTTGGGTTTTGGGTAGTGTTTTCACAGGATTTTTAATCGGTATTTTGGCTTATGTTATCTGTGTTTGTATCATTCCTGTAGATACAGGCTACATCGATGGCGAGTATAAAGAAAAAGACTAACAGTAAGGTGGCACTGGGGAGTTTCCACAGGCCATCTTTTTCATTGTGTTGCGGGAGAGGAGATAAACAAATGGCGGATGAAAAGAAAAGAATATTTAGTGGAATGCAGCCTTCAGGGTTGATTACTTTGGGTAATTACTTGGGGGCATTAAACAACTGGACAAAACTGCAGGATGACTATGACTGCTTATATTGCATTGTTGATATGCACGCAATTACAGTGCGTCAGGATCCCATTAAGCTTCGCAAGCAAGCCAGGGACTTATTAACCCAGTACCTTGCGGTGGGGTTAGACCCAGAAAAAAATATTATTTACTATCAATCCCATGTATCTCAGCATGCAGAATTGGGCTGGATTCTCAATTGTTACACCTACATGGGCGAGCTGAACAGAATGACGCAGTTTAAGGATAAGGCATCCAAGCACGCCGATAATATTAACGCAGGTTTATACACCTACCCTGTTTTAATGGCGTCAGACATTCTGCTTTATCAGGCAGATTTGGTTCCTGTTGGAGAGGATCAGCGTCAGCATCTGGAAATCACTAGGGATATTGCAGCACGTTTCAACGGGGTTTATGGCGATACATTCAAAATTCCCGAGGCTTATATTGGCAAGGTTGGTGCAAGGATTATGGCACTGCAAGAGCCTACAAAGAAAATGTCTAAGTCCGACGAAAATAAGAATAACACCATAGCACTGATGGATGAGCCAGGGGTGATTATGAATAAATTCAAACGTGCCATGACAGATTCTGATAATCAGGTGCGCTTTGGCGAGGACAAGCCGGGGATTTCTAATCTTTTGGGGATTTATTGTGCTGTAACAGGAGCCACACCCCAGGCCGCGGAACGAGAATTTGCAAATGCAGGCTATGGTACCTTTAAGGCTGCTGTTGGAGAGGCCGTTGTTGCAAATCTAGAGCCAATTCAAAAGCGTGTGAAGGAGTTGGAGGCCAATAAAGATTATCTGGACAATGTGATTAAAAACGGTGCAGAAAAAGCAGGCCGTATGGCAGAAAGAACTTTAACAAAGGTTCAGAAAAAAGTTGGTTTTCCCACAAAAATTCGATAAGAGCACATGGTTAGAGGGTTGATGTTAAGGCTTTATTAGGTATACTTTTGGGAAAGTCACCATAGGTATACCTATAAAACCAAAGATATTCGTTGGAAGATGTAAGCCAAATTGTGCCCGTACGTGCTTTTTTTCCAATGCTTTTTTTGAGTTCCTTAAGAGTTATGGGTAAAAAGAAATTTATTTTTTTGCCCATAGCCCTATGCAACAGGGGTTGCCTCATTGGTCTAAATAAATGGGGCATGGTTTTCTTGCTTGCTTAGGAAGTGGGAAAAGTAAAATTATAGATGAAATTCCAAGGGCCTTTGCCCAATTCAAACCTAGGTGCTTATATTACTTCCCATTGACAGGGAATAGCCCCACCAGGCGAATTTAAATTCGACAGCTTTCCCTCTTTTTTAAAGGGTATGTGGAAAGTTCGTTAAATTAACCGATTATTTATTTTACGTTCATATTTTGTTCAAAAGGTTGCGGTATACTCATAACATAAAATGAATGAACGGAGGCATACAATATGTTCGAACCCGAAGATATGAATCAAAACAATAAAAAAAATGAAACAGAAAATTCAGAAATGACTGAAAACAAGGTGGCGGCAACAGAGCCTGAACCTATAGATGAGACCATGACAGAAAACGTTATGGGAGAGGAAACACAAACAATGGACGAGGAACGCCTTGACCAAGAAGAAGCCCATGTAGAGGCGGATCACGAGAAGACTAATGAAGATGAAAAAGGGGATGGCCCCACTGTCCGTGAGTATCATTATGAAGAGCAGGTGAAAAAAACGCCTAAGAAAAGACGCAATTGGGGCAAGTTTATTGCGGCTTGCTTAATTGTGAGCATTGCTGGTGGTGCCAGCATTGGCGCAGGCTATGGAGCTGTAAAATATTATTTGGAGGATGAACCTACGGTGACAAAAACCCCTGTTATCGCACAAAAGGTTTCTTCCAATGTGACTGGCATGTCAGCCGTGGATATTATCAAAGGGGTGAAGCCATCTGTTGTCAGCATTTCCACAAAGGTTTCCGGTACAGCAGATTACTTTGGCTCCTTTAGCGTTCCTTATGAATCCAACGGCGTAGGCAGTGGTGTAATTTTCTTCTCCGATGATGCAAAGATTGCCATTGCTACAAACAACCATGTAATTGACGGTGCCACTTCTATTTATGTAACATTGGAAGGTGATGTAACGGTTCCTGCGAAGGTGGTTGGTACAAAGAGCGAATCAGACCTGGCAGTTCTTACCGTTTCTTGGAACGATCTGAAAAGTGCAGGGGTTAAAGATGTAAGCGTGGCTTCCTTTGGTGATTCTGATAGCCTTGAAGTTGGCGATAGCGTAATTGCCATTGGTAATGCCATGGGTATGGGTCTTTCTGCTACAGATGGTATGGTTAGTATGACAGAACAAAACATTAATGTAGAAGGCAATCAACTGACTGTTTTGCAAACCAGTGCAGCAATCAATGGTGGTAACAGTGGTGGACCTTTGGTAAACAGTGCTGGGGAAGTCGTTGGTATCAACACAGCAAAATACAACTCCTCTATGGCTGAGGGCATGGGCTATGCTATTCCAAGCAATGTGATTGTGCCTATCGTAGAAGAGTTATTGGAAAACGGAACACAGCCAAAGCCTTATATTGGCATAAAAGGCACAAGCATTACTTCCGAAAATGCAAATCTCTATAAATTGCCTGTGGGGGCACTGATCATGGAAGTAACCGAAGGTGGCCCTGCGGAAAAGGCTGGTATTATGGTTGGCGATATTATTACAAGTGTCAACGGCAAAACTGTAATGGATATGGACTCACTGGTTCAAATCATTGGTGAAACAAAAGTGGGTGACACTGTGGATGTTCACGTTGTAAGAAATGGCGAAACAGGCCATGACTTAAAACTAATCATTGCAGATAAAAACAACTAAATGCCCTACCCCTAAAATTTTAGCGTGAGATTCGCTGTTAAAAAAGCTCGATTGCTTCAACAAGGCTAGCCTTGATTTGAAGCAGGCGAGCTTTTTTTATTAAGAAGGAGAAAGAAGCTACAGGGATATACAAGGAGAGGCTGTGTTTTCATAGCTTTCTTGCGAAAAATAGGTTTGTTGAGACAAAAAAATCAAAGAAAAGAGAAGCTTATTTTAATAGGGAATACTATTTTGGTATGCAAAACCATACTCGGTTTTAAAGTTGAAAACAACCCATACAAACTTTGTTGATTTGTCATAACAACTGAAAATATTTCATTGAAATCTTGTGCAAACAGGTTACGCCTATTGAAAGCATGGGGGTGTAGTGTTAAAATTGAAAAAAGAGATGCAAGGGAGGCTGCTTATGAATAAAAAAAGAAGCGCTGTGATATACAGAGGGCTTTACTTGGCCCTTACCAATAAAGATTTTCTTAGAAAAACCGGCTTAAAAAAGAAGTCCATCGCTATGTTTTTGGATAAGGAGTATTGGTTTCATGCCATTGCTGCCATAACAGAGACGGATGAGGTTTCTTGCCAAAAGGTTCTGTTCTATTGCGAAGAAATGCTTGCCTCCTTGTCAAAAGAAGTGCCGAAGGAGGGTTGGTTAAGTTATACCTTTCGCTTCTTAATCAAAGAGATGTATCCCCATCGAAAGGACATCATCCTTGACGTTCATGAACGCCGTGGGATTTATTTTTATTTGGAAGTATTACGGGTTTTTTTGGCCTATGAAAAAGAAAAGCTACCCTTTGGCATCAACCGAGATTTTGCCTTTGCAACAGCAGAGGAAATGAAAAATAGCCCCTATGAAGGGCAATATGCAAAGTTTTTAAGCCGTTTTAATGAGCAATATATCTATGAGATTATGAGAATTGGCCGAGAGGTTACACCCTATGATACCCTTGCCCATGTGGCGGGAGTACATTATATTGCCATGCATATCGGCAGGCAGCTGGCAAAGGCCAATGTGCCTGTGGATTTGGGGTTGATTTCCGGGGCGGCGGCAGGTCACGATCTTGGAAAATTTGGCTGTAAGGACAACGAGGCAAAACGAATTCCGTATTTGCATTATTATTACACAGATATTTGGTTTAAAAATAATGGCCTTTCCGACATTGGCCATATTGCTGCCAACCACTCCACCTGGGACTTGGAGCTGGAAAACTTGCCGGCTGAGTCTTTGATTTTAATTTATGCCGATTTTCGGGTGAAAAGCAAGGGCTTTATAAATGGTAAGGAAGTCATGGAGCTGTATTCTTTGGAAGAATCCTTTCGGGTGATTTTAGACAAGCTGGATAATTTGGATCCAGCCAAAGAAAACCGCTATCGCCATGTCTATTCACGATTAGTGGACTTTGAACACTATATGCACTCCATTGGCGTAAATACAGATTTGACCAAGGAGCAACTTAGCGAGGTATCCCACAAGGAATTGGCATTGTTGGATATTAACGAAACGGTGGATGTGTTTAAAAATATTGCAGTGGATCACAATATTCGCTTGATGCACAAATTAAGCCGCGAGGCATCCTTTGGGGCGATTTTAGAAACAGCTAGAAGTGCCAGAGATTGGAAAAATTCAAGGGCATACTTGGATATTTTTTCTGAATATTTCACATATATGAACCAAAAGCAAAAGCAGATGTCTATTAGCTTTTTGTATGAATTGATGGTACACAGAGAGGGTGATATTCGCCGTCAGGCCGGGGACTTACTGGGCAATATGATTGCTGGCTACGATGTGGAGTATGGAAAGGAATTGCCCTTGAATGTTGATATTATTCTGGATGAAAATTCCAGCTTTGATGTGTGGCAGAAATATCTGCATATGATCATCGTGCCCGATCATAAAATGATAGACCGACACCGTCGTTGGTTGGGTTACGGCTTAAAAAGGGTGGTCACATCTTTGCTGGAAAACTGCAAGGTAGAAGCAAGGGGAAAATATATTGCCTCTATTTTAGAGTATTATAAAGTGACGGATTGGGCTGATGACACGGCTTTTATCTTGATAGATACCCTGCCATCTGTGCCACAAAATTTATTGAACGATGAGGAACAAAAAATTCTTATTTCCTTTATGGAAAGCTTTGCCCAGAAGGAATCTTTGGAGATTCGGGCTGCCATTCTTTTGAACTTAAAAGAAATGGCTGGGGATTATGGTAAGAAAGCTGATCTGGTTGAGTATGTGGTGAGAATTGTGGAACGCCTCACGATAAAGGGTAATGTGAGCTTGGAATTTTTGTTATATATGATCGGGGAGTCTTACGGAATTAGAGACAAAATTAGGGGGGTTTCTTTCCACCGCATTTTTCAGGATGATCGGGTGGTTTCCGATATTTTTTTGGAAAACCTAAAGGCCGCAACCCCATGGAAAATAAAGATTATTAATATTGAGCTTTTGTATGTACGAATTCGTATGGGTGTTACCATGCCAAAGCTTCATGTTGCTACTCATCTCTCCAACCTATTGAAGGTAAGTGAGCAGGTGACCGTGCGCCACTTTGCCGGGGAAACATTGGTGAAGCTTGCTCCCTTGCTTTCTTGGGATCAGCGTAACGAGGTTGCCATTGAATTGACCAAGGGTTTGGAAATTGGGGAATTTGAGTTTTCCAAATACATCCCTCAATATTTGGGTGAATATGTGATGTATTTGCATCCCAAAGAGTTAAACGAATTTCTCCTAGATATTCATCGTTTGCAGTGCAGCACAAACGACCGTATTGCCAGTGTTGCCCTGGATACCCTTGGTGTTATGGTACGCCATTATGAAAAATATAGCGCTAGATTTCCTGAGTATGTGGCTATTTATGAGGAAAGAAAAAAGAAAATCATGGGGATGATACTCAGTGGCTTTGCCAGCTATCACACCAACGTAAACCGAGAGGCTTTCTGGGTTGTTGGCCACGAACTATTTGGTAGTGATGGACTAACCCTAGATGAAAAGAAAAATATTTTTGCTTTTATCAGCAAAAAGCTAGTGACATTGACAGATAAAACTGAAACCTCTGAGTTGGCATTTTTCAATGACACCGCTAGTTGGAATGCCATTTACCGCTTTATTAGTGATTATTTGTTTACCCAAGGCAGTTTTTCTTTTGTGGAGCCCAACAAAGTTGCCTTTTTCCCCGGCAGTTTTGACCCCTTTTCCTTGGGACATAAGGAAATTGCAAAAGAGATTCGGAATATGGGTTTTATTGTGTATTTGGCCATTGATGAATTTTCTTGGTCAAAAAAAACCCAACCTCATATGGTGAGACGGCGGATTATCAATATGTCTGTTGCCAACGAGGAAAATATTTATCTGTTCCCAGAAAATGTGCCGGTAAATATTGCCAACCCTGAGGATTTGAAACGTCTAAGGGAGCTTTTTCCCGATAAAGAGGTTTATATGGTGGCAGGAAGTGATGTGATGCAAAATGCATCTTCCTATAAAATTGAGCCTGTGGAGCATTCCATACAAACCTTTCCTCATATCCTTTTCTTAAGGGAGACGGATGTCGACACAGGGGCAAAGAAGAAAGGAACCTACGACTGCATCCAAAATGAGGTTTTGGAGCTAAAACTGCCCACCCACTTTGAGGATGTAAGTTCTACCCGTATTCGAGAGAATATTGACCATAACCGAGATATTTCCAACCTAATTGATACAGTGGCGCAAAACTATATTTATGAAAACAGCCTTTATTTGAGAGAGCCACAATATAAACAGCTCCTAGAAACCAAAGCCGTGGAGGTTGCCTGTTATACCGATGTGGAGGAGGCGGAAGGGGTGCTTTTTGGCAGCACCATCCCCTCGGATGTGGTGGCTAACCTGTTGGAGGCCATGCATAAAAGTGGCAGTGGCATGACTGTGGTGTTTGATAAGTTTGGCCGAGGCAAGCCCGACGGCATTATGGTTTATCGTCATTTGGCAACCACAGAGCTTTATAGGGAGTTTGAAAACATTGAGACGGCAAGTTATATTAGGGAAAATACATCGGGTAAAATTATCTTATTTGAGGCTTGCTATTCCAGAGAAAATTCAAAAATAGAGGATTTGGAACAGATTTTATTTACAGAATCTATCGCTAAGGCCTTGGAGGAGGATTATACCTACTGCATTTTCAGCCTGAAGTCAGGGGAGATTACAGAAAAAGTAAAGGATGTGCTGGAGCGGCAAGGCTTTTTAAAGCTGGTGAAAAATGCAGCCAGAGATATTTACGTTGTGGATATGAAAAGCCCCATCACCCTGTATCACAATGTGCAAACATCCATCAAAGAACCCTTTAACAGCAACCAGCGGGTTTTGGCTACCTTGCGTGAGGCCCATTGTAAAATGCAAAGGGCAATGACAAAATTGAACCCAGGGGAGCTGGTGATTTCCTTTGATGCAGGAATGATGCACAACCGTCTGATCGAGCTAATCACCAAGGCAAACAGTGTCCCAAAGGAGCCTAGTTCTGTAAAAAAATTAGGGCCCAATATGTGTGTACCCTTTGGCAAAATTTTAAAGGGTATTGTAATCCCCAACACGGTCACTAAGGTTTTGCATACAGAAAAGGTGTTTGATCGGGAGATCAAATCTTTCAAAATCAAAGAATTTCCCCAATACTTGCCCTTGGATTGCCAGGTAAGGATGATAAAATCTTTCCGCCGCCCTGTTATTTTGGTGGATGACCTTTTGCATAAAGGCTATCGAATTCGGGAGTTAAACCCTCTTTTTGAGGAAGAAGGGGTGAATATTGACCGCATTGTTGTTGGGGTGCTTTCGGGCCGTGGCCGAGATTTAATGGAAATTCAAGGCCGACAGGTAGAAAGTGCATACTTTATTCCCTCTCTTTTGGCTTGGTTTGTGGAAACGTCTATGTACCCCTTTATTGGTGGGGATGGCGTAGAGCAAATCAGAAGCAGAGATAGTGGTATGATCGATTCTGTGAATTTGATGCTGCCCTATGTGATGCCCGGATTTTTGAGTAATGCAACGAAAGATGCCATTTTTGATTTATCTATGGTATGTCTGCAAAATGCCAGGGATATTTTACGGGTTTTGGAGCAGGAATATCAAAGGGCCTTTGAGCGAAGCTTAACCTTAGACAGATTAAACGAGGTGGTTATTTCTCCCAGATGCCCCGACCGAGGCAATTGTATGAGCTACGACTACCACTTGCCTGCATCGGTTTATTTGGAGAATGACATTGAACGGCTAATTCGACTGAAGCATTTGGTGAAGTAAAGAGGAGAGAAGCATGGAACGATATGAATTTCAACATGGCGTAATGATTCCTGTTTCATTACCCAAAGAAAAAAACAAAGGCTGTTGCAGGCTAACCAACTTAGGCCAGCTGGTGGGTGGCGAGGGGTTGTTTTGCCTTGACAGCAACGCCCTAGGGGAGCAGACCAAAAAGCTATCCCAAGGAGAACGAGCGTTATTTTCCAAAGACATTGAAAAGGGCAATGCAGTTTTGATTAATCTCAATTGGGCCACGGCAGAACAATGGAAAGAACGCCTAGAAAAGAAGAAGGACCACAAAAAAAGAGTTCATTTATTAGCCCTTGGGGACGTAGGAAGTACGGTTTTGACGGCCTTGAAGCTTTTGGGCGGCGATTGCATCCATACCTTGGGCATTTATGATGTGAACGATGCTGTTTGTAAAAGATGGGAAATGGAATTAAACCAGGCTGCTTATCCTTGGGATTACCATAAGATGCCAGAGGTTGTGATATTAAAAGAAGATGAGCTTTTTCAGTGTGACATATTCGTATTTTGTGCGTCTAAAGGTATTCCGCCCGTTGGGGCAGAGGTGAAAGATGTACGAATGGCGCAATTTGAAGCCAACCGAGGCATTATTTTCATTTTTGCAAAAAAGGCTAGAGAATGTGGATTTCAAGGGCTTTTTGCAGTGGTTTCTGACCCCGTTGACCCCTTGTGTAAGGTGGCATTTTTGGCAAGTAACACCGATGGGCTTGGGAATTTTGATGGCAAAGGGCTTTTACCCGAACAGATTCAGGGCTATGGCTTGGGAGTTATGAATGCCCGTGCCGCCTACTATGCGAAGAAGGAGAAACGCTTTTCTTCCTTTTTAAGGGAGGGCAGAGCCTATGGCCCCCACGGTCAGGATTTGGTTATTGCCAACAGCATAGAAGCTTACGATGATAGCCTTTCTAAGGAATTAACCCAGTTAGCCATTGATGCCAATTTACGCACTAGGGATTTGGGCTTTAAGCCCTACGTTGCACCAGCCATTTCCTCGGCGGCCATCTCATTAATTTTAACCTTGCAGGGAGAATGGCATTATAGCTCAAACTTTTTGGGCGGTGTATTTATGGGATGCAAAAATAGAAGTACACCTTGGGGACTGGAATTGGAAAGCTTGCCACTGCCGAAACCGCTTTTTGACAGATTGGAAAAAGCCTTTCGTGGATTGGAGGAGATGTAATGAAGGAAAAATTGACTTTGGTTTATCCAAAATGTGAGGATGCAATTCGTACCAAAAGGCTGCGTGCCTTGCTAGAAGATGTCTTAGGTGATTATGAAGTGGAAACCATTCAAACTGTGGATGGGTTTGGCCCATTGAAAAACCGACGGATTATTTTTGCAATCCCACTGGGTATTTCCGGGGTCAATTTGGAGTATTGTCGTTTTCTGAAAAAAATGAGAACGGATACTTCCATGCTGGAGGGGAGCATTGGCGGCATTATTATTGATGGGGAAAGTGAACTTTACACAAAATCCGTGGCGCGAGGGTTGATGTTTACGGCAAACCAGGCGGGATGTTCCTTCCCGGGGCGTGCCATGGTTGAGGGCACCAAGGATTTGTTAAACTACAACATACAAGCCATGAATTTGGAAACGGATAACCTGACGGCGTATCACATTTCAGCGGCAGAAATGGTGAAGCGGGTGATGGCATATCAGCCATTGGCCAAAAAACGGGGGAATATTCTTGTGCTTCATGCCAGCAATTACAGCACATCCAACACTGCTGGCCTTTGGAATATGATTCGGGATCAACTTAGAAACTGCGATATTACAGAGCTTTCCCTGAGAAATGGTACCATTCAGGATTGCAGCGGTTGCCCTTATCGCATGTGTATGCACTTTAGCGAAAAGGCAAGCTGTTATTATGGTGGGGTAATTACCAAGGAGGTTTACCCTGCAATTCTTGCTTGCGACGCACTGGTTATTCTTGCGCCCAACTATAACGATGCCGTGAGTGCCAATATTACGGCATTTATCAATCGTTTGACAGCATTATTTCGAAAAAACCAATTTTACGATAAGCATTTATACGCCATTGTGGTTTCTGGCTATAGCGGTGGGGATATTGTTGCAGAGCAGCTAATCAGCGCCCTTAGCATGAATAAAACCTTCCGTTTGCCCCCTCGGTATGCAATGGTAGAAACTGCAAACGATCCTGCAAGCATTTTAAAAGTTGAGGGGATCGGAGAAAGAGCCACTGCCTTTGCCCAAGGGATGATGAATACATTGGTGGAGAAGGCATGAAAAATAATAAAACAAATTTTCAAACGCTGATGCCCTTTCTCATCGGCGTTTTTTCATTGAGGTAGGAGCTTTAGAAAAAATTTCTACATTATGAATGGAGTACCTCTCCCAAAAAGGAGAAATTAAATTTCATAAAGCCCTAAAAGGAAAAATCAAAGAAAAAGAACCCCCTTTTCATTTTGTAAATAAAAAGAGGGTACCCAAGGCAGAAGCAAACACTTTTTATGAAGCTGGGGGAGATAGGGCTAAAAACATCCTCCAAAATTTTTAATTGAATGTTCTCGAAAAAAGGAAGGGTGCAGTATCCCCTTACAAATTGGAAGGTAAAAAAGGGGATACTGCCAACGAAATATTATTTTCCGCTTGCGCCATAGTTAGATAAAACACGGGCAGAGGGGTCGTTAACATCACAGCCCTTCCACTCTTTGTTAGGCATCCAGAAGGCTTTCACCATTCTTGCCTGACCTGGATAATGCTTTTCAAAAATTTCACGATACATTAGGCTTTCCTTGGTGAAAGGAGTGGCAAATTCATACTGTTTGCACTTTGCTTCAAATTCTGCATCGCTATATTTGCCTTGGGCATATTCTTTTAGGTCATCCACCATAGAGTGCCCAACGGCATCACTGAAAGCAGCTTTTTCACGATATAAAATTGAATGAGGCAACCAATCCCCTTCAAAGGCGTGGCGCAGAAGGTATTTACCCATGCCATAAGTGTTCATTTTCATGGCAGGATGGATGGACATAACATAACGCACAAAGTCTAAATCCCCAAAGGGAACCCTGGCCTCCAAAGAGTTAACGGAAATGCAACGGTCAGCTCGTAAAACATCATACATATAAAGTTCATCCACTCGTTTTTTTGCCTCTGCCTGGAAAGCTTGGGGGCTAGGTGCAAAGTCTGTATATTTGTAGCCGAAAAGCTCATCGGAGATTTCTCCTGTCAGCAATACACGGATATCTGTCTGCTCATGGATTGCCTTGCAAATGAGGTACATACCCATGCTGGCACGGATGGTCGTAATATCATAGGTGCCTAGGGTATAGATAACATAATCCAAAGCTTCCAAAACATCCTCACGGGAAATGATGATTTCTGTATGGTCACAGTGTAGATAATCGGCAACTTCTTTTGCATAGCGTAAGTCAATGGCATCCGTTGCCATACCAATTGCAAAGGTACGGATTGGTTTTTTCAAAATCTTTGTGGCAACAGAACAAACCAAGCTGCTGTCTAGGCCGCCGCTGAGCAAAAAGCCCAAAGGTGCGTCAGCGTCCAATCTTTTTTTGATACCCTTTACCAATAAATCACGGATTTTGCTACAGGTGGTCTCTAAATCATCGGTAGAAAAGGTGTCTACTGTTGTTAAATCGCAGTAGCGTACAAACTGGCCGTCAGCATAGTAATGGCCGGGAGGGAAGGGCGTGATTTCCTTACAAAGGCCAATTAGGTTTTTGGCTTCGCTGGCAAACACCATGGAGCCATCTTGACAATAACCATAGAACAAAGGGCGGATGCCCAGGGGGTCTCTGGCGGCAATCAAGGAATCTTTTTTGCTATCATAGAGAATTAGGGCAAACTCCGCATCCAACATTTGAAACATATCAAGGCCATATTCGTGGTACATAGGAAGAATAATTTCGCAGTCGGATTCACTGACGAAGGTATACTTCTCAGTCAGTTTTTCTTTGATGGAACGGAAGCCATAAAGCTCCCCATTGCAAACCACAGCGTCGCCCTCATAGCAAAAAGGTTGCATTCCCCTTTCATCTAAACCCATGATGGCAAGGCGGTGAAAACAGAGCATACCATCTCCCGCTTTTAAGGTGCGGGATAGATCAGGCCCTCTGGAAATGGTGCGGCGGAAGCACTCCATCATTTTTTCAAAATCCTGCTGTTTTGTAAAACCCATAATTGAACACATAAAAAAACACCTCCGAATGTAATTATGCAGCTAGTTATCCTAAATTTTTTTAAAATTAGGACGAATAGCTGCCATCCGCGGTGCCACCTAAATTACTGTTAAAACAGTCTCTTTCTGGGTTCAAATAAACCCGTGTTCCGTAACGGGGAACAAACCGTCTTACCTACTGCTCCAAAGGAGGTTCAGATCGAAGCTAAGAAGTGTTATTCATATAAAAGCCTACACAAAGTTCTCACTATCCTTTGCTCACTGGGGCGGTTTTTTTATATTACTTGTCTTCCTCAACGCCGTTTTCAATTTTGTGTTGTATTCTACTCCTCTTTTATTTCGTTGTCAATAGTTAATTTTTAGGAGTAAAAATAGAGGGGAAAATACATCACCATATATTTTCACCAAATAATTTCCATTGTATTCCCTTTTGTACAACGTAAATGGTGATATAAAATACAAATGTCCACAGCCAATGGCTGAAATATGCACAGTTGAAATTTGAAATTGCCAGAATTCCTTATTCAATCCTGTGAATTTATCTTTCCTTTTTGTTTTTTGCAGGGAAATATTTTTGTTGACAGTCAACAAGGCAGCCCATATAATGACGTGGTATACAGCGAAGGGGCTGCGGCTAGACGTGTTCCCATAAGAGAAGAGTTATTTGTAACTTTCTTATGGTCATAGGTCTATCTGCAGCCCCCTTGGCATTTCAAGTCGGTATAATTAAACACCACAAAGGAGGCTGGAAAATATGGAAAATAGGGTTCCCGAATTATTTGGTTCGATGGTTTTTCATGAGCATGTGATGAAGGAAAGATTACCAAAAAGTACTTATAAAACAATGTGCAAGGTAATGCAAGAAGGCAAACGCTTGGACAAGGAAGTGGCGGACATTGTGGCCAATGCCATGAAGGACTGGGCCGTTGAAAAAGGAGCAACTCACTTTACACACTGGTTCCAGCCTATGACAGGCATTACAGCAGAAAAGCACGACAGCTTTATTGCACCTGCAGGTGACGGACAGATAATTATGGAGTTTTCCGGCAAAGAGCTGATTCAAGGAGAGCCTGATGCCTCCAGTTTCCCCAATGGTGGCTTGCGTGCTACATTTGAGGCAAGGGGCTACACTGCTTGGGATCCTACTTCTTTTGCATTTATTAAAGATAATACATTGTGCATTCCCACTGCGTTCTATTCCTATGGCGGTCAGGCGTTGGATAAGAAAACTCCTTTGCTGCGCTCGATGGAAGCCTTCAATAAGCAAGCAATGCGCATCATGAGGGTGTTTGGTGACACAGAAACAAGCCGTGTGAACACAACCGTCGGCTCTGAACAGGAATACTTTTTGATTGATAAGGCTGTATACTTGCAGCGCAAGGACCTGGTTTATTGCGGAAGAACTTTGTTTGGCGCAAAACCTCCCAAAGGCCAGGAACTGGATGACCACTATTTTGGGGCAATCAAGCCTAGGGTGAAGGCATTCATGAGCGACTTGAATATTGAGCTTTGGAAATTGGGCATTCTGGCAAAAACAGAGCATAACGAAGTTGCCCCTGCCCAGCACGAATTGGCCCCTGTGTTTACAACAGTTAATATTGCTTGTGATCACAACCAGGTGACCATGGAAGTCATGAAAAAAGTGGCAGATAAACACGGTTTGGTTTGCTTGCTCCACGAAAAGCCCTTCGATGGGGTGAACGGCAGTGGGAAACACAACAACTGGTCCATCTCTACGGATAAGGGGGTAAACCTACTGGAACCTGGGGATTCGCCTGTGGAAAACACAAGATTTTTGCTGTTTTTGGTGGCTCTGATTAAGGCCGTAGATGAATATCAGGATATGTTGCGTATTTCTGTTGCTTCCGCAGGCAATGACCACCGCTTGGGTGCCAATGAAGCACCTCCTGCCATCGTATCCATGTTTGTTGGGGAAGATTTGCAGGAAGTATTAAATAGCATTGAAAGTGGTGCTGAGTATGCAGGCAGGGACAGAGAAATGATGAAGGTTGGCGTGCACGTTTTGCCAAGATTTTTCAAAGATACAACAGATAGAAACAGAACCTCTCCCTTTGCTTTTACGGGCAATAAATTTGAGTTCCGTATGTTAGGCAGTGCAGTTTCCATTGCTTGCCCTAACTTTATTTTAAATACCATTGTGGCGGAAGAACTGGCTCAGTTTGCGGATCAACTGGAAGCTGCTGAAAACTTCCTAACGGCGGTAAATGAGCTGATTCGCAAGACTGTGACAGAACACAAACGCATCATCTTTAACGGCAACAATTATTCTGATGAGTGGGTTGTGGAAGCTGAAAAAAGAGGCCTTTTGAACCTAAAGACAACGGTAGATGCACTGCCTTATTATGTGACGGAGAAAAACATTGCCACATTTACAAAGCATGGCGTTTTGACAGAAGAAGAAATTCATTCTCGTTATGAAATATTGGCAGAGAACTATATTAAAGTTGTTCATATTGAAGCTTTGACCATGTTAGAGCTTGCAAAAAAGAGTATTTTACCTGCGGTTAGTGCCTATGTAAAGGAATTGGCGGAAACCATTTCGTTCAAAAGACAAATTTCCCCTTCCATTAACTGCCGTAGCGAAGAAATCCTGGCTTTGGAATTGTCCCAATTGTGCGCAGATTTTGTGGATAAAATATCCGACCTAAAAGAATGTTTGGCCAAAGCCCATGACATTGCCGATGGGCAAAAAGAAGGGGAGTATTACAGGGATGCTGTTATTCCAGCTATGGCAGATTTGCGTAGAATTGCTGATAAGATGGAAGAAGAAGTTGGCGAAAAATATTGGCCATTTCCTACATACGCCGAATTATTATTCAGCGTGCTGTAAAAAATAAGAATGTAAAAAATACATTAGATATGCATGGGTTTTTCCGACTTTTTATGATAAACTAAAGGCATTAGGAGGGAAAACACATGAAGGAAAAACACATAGAGATGCTACAGCTCATTCAAAGCAATTGTGTCAACGGCAAGGAGTTGGATCCTACGGATATGGTCAGGCTTGGATCTTCTTTCACGATGAAAGAGGTGCAGGAGGCAATTCCCCTTTTAGAGAATGAGGGCTTTATTGAGGTCATTGAAATTGATATGTGCTGTGGGGCAGATTACATTATTTGCGGTTTGACCGAAAAAGGAAAAGCTTATTTAAAAGGGCTTTGAGTTTTATTGGTTAGAAAATTTGGTAAAAGTGAAAGAAAAAGGGTGTCACAGAGTTTAATTCTGTGGCATTTTTTTCATTGGAGAAAAGTTTAAAAGGAGTTCCGTTTTTTATATTTGGCAATAGATAGTATGAAAATATAATTTTTAAGGGGTGAGGAAAATAGGAAAGATTAGAAAAACACTTGCGTCCAGAATTAATATTACATAGCTTTTTTATGAGAAAAAACCTATCAAATCCTTTTTTTTTAAAAGCGGAAAAATTTCCATTTAACATGAACTTTACTTTCATTTAAAATAATTTATGTTAAAATAAGTATGTGTTATAGACGAAAAGAAAATGCATGATAAAAGGATGTTGGTGAAAGTGGGAGGTGATTTATGAGAAAGATAATGATTTCACTTTTTTCCCTAGGGATGATCGTTTGTATGATCATCTGCGGAATTTCCGTTGCTTTTGACCCAAGAGATGTTGGCTTTAATCAAGAAGAAGTTCAGATTTTAACGGATGGATGGTTTTATCAAAGGCAAGACGGACAAAGCCAAGCATTTGTACCTCCTGGAAAGGTGCCTACTGCCAGGGGCAAGCCCTTTGAAATTTATCAAACCATAAATCAAAGGATTCCTGAAGGAATTTGTTTGGGGTTTCGATCTTCTCAGCAGGAGGTGTCCGTTTCTGTTGATGATGAGGTGATATATTTCTATGGCAAGGCAGAGAGTGTGCCAACTATGCCAAGCTCACCAGGCAGTGCATGGCATATTATTGCCTTACCACCAATCAACCCCGGACAAGTGATAAAAATTTCTTCCTTATCGCCTTATGGCTTTTTTCAAGGGATGATAAATGAAATAATGTTGGGGAGCAAAAGTGCAATTTTGTTTCATATTGCTATCCAATATTTCCCTGCATTATGTAGCAGTACATTGGTTTTTATTCTAGGGTTTATACTGGTTATTTATGGTCTTTACATATATAAAGTGAGGCATTCGGCCAATTTTATATACCTTGGTTTATTTGCCCTTCTTTTAGGGGTTTGGTTTTTCGGAGAGTCCAAGTTTTCCCAATTTTTTACGGGGAAGATACTATTGCCATATCAAATGGTTTTTCTATCCACCGCATTAATACCGATTCCGGCACTATTATTTTTTAGCAGTGCCCTGCAGCCTGAAAACCAACGTGTCTATGAGCATTTATGCTCCGGAATAATTATTAATTTCTTTTTGATGGTAGTAGCGCAAACTTTGGGTCTCATTGATTTTTACCAGTGGTTACCCCTTTGCCATTTGTTTATCATTTTAAGTATGCTGCTGGTGATTCACACCCTAGTAACCTTTAACCGAGACTACTCCTATCGTCGGGCAAAGTTTTTGTTTGTTGGGGTTAGCGTGTTTATCCTATTTGGCATCACAGACATTTTCCTATTTTACACTACCAATAATAGTGATAACACCGTGTTATTACAAGTGGGAACCCTGCTTTCTTTAGGCATTATTGCAAGAGGAGAGTTTAATAAAAACTTGGAGCTCATAAAAATTGGATTTGAGGCTAGTGCATTGAAAAAAGCCGCATTTACAGATGCGTTAACCCAAGTAGGCAACCGATATGCCTTTGATCAGATATTGGAAGAAATGGCACAAAAGGAGCCAGTTGGAGATATTGACAATGCTATTTTCGTGATTGATGTGGATGGATTAAAATTTGCAAATGACACCTATGGCCATTGGATGGGAGATCAGTTAATTTGTTATATGGCGGAATGCCTGACTTCAGTTTTTTGTCAGGAGGGCAAGTGTTTTCGCATTGGAGGCGATGAATTTGCTGTAGTCCTTAGGGGGCAGAGGGAAGAACTATTAAGTTATTCCAATAAACTTAGAGATGCCATTCTTTTAAATAACAAGGAAAGCCAGTACAACCTGAGTGCCTCTTGGGGCATGGCTTTTCAATCAGAAACCAGCCAAAATAGTATTCAAGAAGCCTTCAAAATGGCAGATGCTTTGATGTATCAGGATAAAGAAAATAAAAAACAGGGGCAAGGTTATGTCAGGGGAATGGGTATCAACAGGTCAAGTCGATTTCGGGATTAAATAAATTATATGGAAACGATGTGCGCTAGGTGTATAGTCCCTCCCTTGGAATGATGGGTATGGCTTTTTCAAAAAAACTTTCAAACCAGGCACAGGTAGCAAATCTATTTGGAAAAAAAGTTTGGCTTTTAAATAACGATTGGTTTCAAATGCCTATGGTTCAGCACTATGGGCATTTTTTTATGGGATAGGGTAATATGTTTGCAAAAGTTGTAAATATATGGCATTGCCGAAGGGTGGTTTTTCTATTTACATTGACTAAAACCCCCGAAATAGTCATTCAAACCACCTAGAAACTATGTATAAATATCATAATTATGCAAAGATGATGGGGCAAAAAAGCATAATAATTTATCCTATAGTGTTATGAAAAATTAACTAAATTTCTGTTGCGTGTAAAAAAAGGTTGAGTTATGAAAGGTTTGGTGGTATCCTGTCTGCGGGTGGTATTGAAAAAACTGCACCAAAGTGTTTTTCGTTTTTTTGCATCCTGCATAGGGGCGTCACTTTATCTAGTTTTGGAAAGGAAAGACGTCATCACATGGCAGATTTTTTGTGAGGAAACGCTTAGGATTTACCTTTTGGCAACTCATATCTATCGGGAATGAGATTGACACCGATGTTGTACCATGCTCTCGGAGGTGGTATTATATCAAAATTGGCTTTATTGGACCAGGCAAAGTAGGGGTGAATCTCGCCCGCTACTTTATTCAACATGGAATAAACGTAAGTGGTTTTTATGGCAGAACCTTGGAACACACCCAAGAGGCTTGCCAAAAAACAGGAACAAAAAAATACAACAGTTTAAATAAAATTGTTGACGAAAATGATGTTTTATGGATTACAACTCCCGATGACACGATTCCAACGATAGAAAAAGAAATTTCAAAGTTGAACGTAAAAGGCAAATCAATTTGCCACGCCAGTGGCTCACTTTCTTCAACGGCTTTGCAATTTTCAAAAAATGCAGGTGCAGCCGTATATTCAATCCATCCCATCTATGCATTTTCTCATAAAACTGTGGATTTAAAGGAACTACAAACTGTGAGGTTCTCCTTAGAGGGTGACTTTTTGCGGGAAAATGATGATTTGGTGTTGCAATTGATGGATAAAATAGGCAACTTTTATTTCATTCGAAATGCAAAAACCTCGGCAACGTATCACCTTGCCAATGTGTTTGTATCCAACCTTACCTTGGCCCTATTGGATATAGGTGTTTCCTATTTCCGAGAAATGGGACTTTCTGAGCAGGAAGCAATTTCTGCGATAATGCCTTTGGTCAAAGGCAATATCAGAAATATAGAGGAAAAGGGGTTCCTTTCTTCTCTCACTGGGCCTGTTCCCAGGGGGGACTGGAAAACGGTGCAACGCCACCTTTTCGTGATCAAGGAGGAGGATAAAGAAATTTATCAAGCTCTTTCCCTTCATCTTTTAAGGTTATCACGGAAAATGGGAAGCATAGATAAGGAAAACAGCTACAAAAAGGTAGAGCTTTGTTTGAAAGGATTGGAAAAATGAAGAATACGGTTTTAACATTTAAAGAGGCAAAGGCAAAAGGAAATAAGTTGACTATGCTAACAGCATACGACTATTCCATGGCAAAAATCATTGATGAAAGCGGAATTAACGGTATTTTGATTGGAGATTCTTTAGGAATGGTAATAAAAGGGGAGGAAAACACCCTTTCGGTTACGGTGGATGAAATAATCTATCACACCAAGGCAGTAAAAAGAGGGGCTAAAAACGCTCTCATCGTCAGTGATATGCCTTTTTTGTCCTATCATACTTCCATTGAAGATGCCATTTATCATGCGGGGCGTATGGTAAAAGAGGGTGGCGCCCATGCAGTTAAACTTGAGGGTGGCGCAAATGTATTGCCGCAGGTAAAGGCAATTGTGGATGCGCAAATTCCTGTTATGGGGCATTTGGGGTTAACCCCCCAATCGGTCAATGCTTTTGGGGGCTTTAAGGTGCAGGGAAAAAAGGAAGAAACGGCAAAACAGTTGATTGCGGATGGAGTTGCTCTGGAAGAAGCAGGGGCTTTTGCCATTGTTTTGGAGGGGATTCCCGCCAAGGTTGCAGAGTTAATCACAAAGGCAGTTTCCATTCCTACCATCGGTATCGGTGCCGGTAAAGAATGTGATGGGCAAATTTTGGTTTATCAAGATATGTTGGGTATGTTTGATGATTTTGTTCCAAAGTTTGTTAAGCAATATGCCAATTTGGGCAAGACTATGAAAGAGGCAATTGGTATGTATATCCAAGAGGTGGAAAAGGGACTCTTTCCCCAGGAGAAACATACTTTTAAAATAGATGAGGAGCAATTAAAGAAGCTATATTAAGAAAAGATGAGATAACAGGAGATAAAATCATGATTGTAAAAACCATTGGAGAAATTCGAGATTTAGTGAAAGGATGGAGAGACGAAGGGTTTTCTGTGGGCTTTGTGCCAACCATGGGCGCTTTGCACGAAGGGCATAAAAGCCTGATGGAGCGAGCGATGGCAGAAAATGATAGGGTGATTACCAGCATTTTTGTAAACCCCACCCAATTTGGCCCCGACGAGGACTTTGAGGCTTACCCCAGAGATTTGGCCAAGGATGGGGCATTGTGCGACCAGGTTGGTGTCCATGCAGTGTTTGCTCCCGATGCCCAGGAATTATATTTGTCTGACAAATGCACAACGGTGCATATTTCCGGTTTGACGGATGTTCTTTGTGGCAGCAAAAGGCCAGGTCACTTTGATGGTGTTTGTTTGGTGGTATCCAAATTTTTTAACATCATTGGGCCAGACAAGGCATACTTTGGACAGAAAGATGCCCAGCAGGTTGCCGTAATGAAAAGATTGGTGCGGGATATGAATTTTGAGGTGGAAATTATATCTTGCCCCATTGTGCGTGAGGAAGATGGCTTAGCCATTAGCTCCAGAAATGTGTATTTATCTGAGGAGGAGCGCAAGGCGGCACAGGTGTTGAACAGAAGTCTGAAAATGGCAAAAAGCGTGTTGGAACAGGGTGAGCGAAACGCTCCTATATTGAAGGCAGCCATTCTTTCTTGCATCATTCAAGAGCCTATGGCAAAAATCGATTATGTGGAAGTGGTTGACAAGGAAAACCTTGAAAGCATCAATGGAGAAATTAAGAACAATGTGTTAATTCCCATTGCGGTATATATCGGCAAGACCAGATTGATTGATAATATCACTTTTGAGGTGTAAAAACACAGACTTTGGTTTGAAACAATTGGATCTCCTGGGTAAGAAGGTTGATTAGGAAGAAAAGATCCCTTTTGGGAAAAATTGCTAAGGCCATTTTCCCAGGAGGGCTTTTTTGTGGTGTGAGGCAAAAAAGAGTGCATTTGTCACGAGGAAGCAAATAAAAAAAGCCGAAAACATAATGATTTTCGGTTTTTTTTATTTTGGTAATCATTAAAACAACATCCTAGAGGATGGTTTTTTCATTTGGGGATCAGGGGGAGGAATCAGATTTTTTTGCCTGTATCGGGGTATAAAGGTTGACCGTCATACAGCACAAACTTGCGGGTACCTCTTTTAGAGGTTCTATATTTTAAGACAATTTTTGTGATTCCAACTAGGACATCGTCCAAGTCGTCCATATCAAAAACCTGGGTGACAGGAACAATCTGCCTTGGGTTGACGTTCAAAACACTGCCGTCGCACTTGGGGCGATCCTCCAAAACTAAGGTATTGCCTTTATAAAATGCCAAAGAAAAGCCATGCAAAACATTGGGGATGTTTGCGCTATTAAAGATATCCAAATCATAGCCAAGGCGAAAAGGCTGCTTGACTTCTTCATACATGGAGTTTTTAAAACTGCTGTTCATGTGATATTTGATTCGCACTTCTCTAGGGTAAACCTTGACGCCGCCTAGGCGATGGATGCCCTCCATTGCTAGGAGTGTGCTGACAGAACCAGCAACAGCACCGATGATACCGATATAATCGTTAAGCATAATGACACCTCTTTTCAAAGTAGTACCCTGTTATTTACGGGACCCAATTACATCTCATTATTGGCTTTACCACGAAATAACCAATGGTTTTTGTGGAAAGTTTTGAGTCGAACTTTCTCCCATCAAATTGTAAATTATGTTGCTTTTTTTAATTATAACATAGTGAGGGGTTAAAAACCAAGGCAATTATAAAAAAACAGAGATGGGTTGGGTCATAGAAAATAAACAGCAAAGTATCATGGATTTTTTTTACAAAAAAGTTGCAAGTAGACAGGAATGAGACTGGGTTACAACTTTTTTTAAAAATTTGTATGCAAAATACACAATGATTTTGATGAATTAATTCTATTTTTGCATATAACAACAAGAAAAATGTTGCAAATTGTCAAATTCATGCTATAATTTTCCATACAGGATATTTTTAATATTTCTAAGAGGGAAAGGAACAATGGAGGAATAAAATTTCAGAAACGCTTGAAATTTTAATGGTGTGATGATGAATGGAGGAGTTATGTGAAATCGATGAAAATCAAAACAAAAATGGCTATTTTGATGCTGCTTGTTGTACTTTCTGGGATTAGTGTGGCAGGTATGGCAATCTTTAAAATGCAGGATCAAAAAGAAATTGTCATGGAAACCATGGAGTTGCAAATTAGGGCAGACTTTGACCAAAAAATAAAGGAACAGGTGGATAATGCTGTTTCTGTTTTGCAAAGGGTTTATGATGACCATTTGGCAGGTGTTTACACCAAGGAAGAAGCAGAAAAAATTGGCGCAAATTTACTAAGAAACATGAGATATGGCACAGATGGATATTTCTGGGCTGACAAGAAAGATGGAACTTGTGTTGTTTTATTGGGTAAGGACACAGAAGGTACCAATCGTGCTGACGCAAAGGATGCCAACGGCTTCCCTTTTATTCAGGAAATTAAAAATCAGGCATTACAGGGTGGCGGATTTACGGATTTTGCCTTCCCAAAAGCAGGAGAAACAGATGCATCACCCAAAAGAGGATATTCTGTTTATTTTGAACCCTTTGATTGGGTTTTAGGCACAGGAAATTACACAGACTTTATAGATAACTATATTGCTGAGCAAAGTGGAATTGTTGAGGCAGGGATTCAGAAATCCATTTTTGATTTGATTGTGATTATCCTAGTGTGCGTTGCCGTTTCATGTTCACTTGGTCTGTACATCGTGATAAGCATCGTAAGGCCAATTGGCAAGTTGAATAAGGTCACTCGGGCTCTTGCTGAAGGCAATTTGGACACAGAAATTGGCATAAACAGTGGGGATGAAGTGGGTCAACTGGCCGCATCAATGGGCATTTTGACAGAAAGATTAAAAACATATATCAAATATATCGATGAGATTTCCTATTTATTAGAGGAAATGGGCCATGGAAATTTAAGTCTTGCTTTCCAAAATACATATGATGGAGACTTTGCTAAAGTAAAGCAGGCATTGACCACCACAGCTGATATGCTGAATGATACCCTCACTCAGATCAATATTGCGGCGGAGCAGGTGGCAAGTGGCTCTGAACAGGTTGCAGCAGGGGCACAGGGTCTTTCCCAGGGGGCAACAGAACAGGCAAGTGCCATTCAGGAGTTGTCTGCTTCTATGAACGAAGTTTCTGCCCATAGTGAGAAAACGGCAAAGAATGCAGAAGAAGCAAAGGCAATTGCCATTGAAACAACCAACGTCATTCACCGTGGCAAGGATCAAATGAATCTGATGGTAAAATCCATGGAGGAAATCAGTAACACATCCAATGAAATTGGTAAAATCATTAAGGCAATCGAGGACATTGCATTCCAGACCAATATTTTAGCGTTAAATGCCGCTGTGGAAGCTGCCAGGGCAGGGGAAGCAGGAAAAGGCTTTGCAGTTGTTGCTGATGAAGTGCGTAACTTGGCAGGAAAATCTGCTGAAAGTGCAAAGAACACAGCTGCATTGATTGAAAAATCTGTTTATGCTGTAGAACAAGGGGTAAATATTGTAAATGAAACTGCCAAATCTCTGGATGATGTAGTGAACAGTGCAGACAAATCTACCCGCATCATTCAATTCATTGCCGATGCCAGTGAGGAGCAGGCAACCTCTATTGAGCAAGTAAACCTTGGGGTTGAGCAGATTGCTGCAGTTGTGCAAACAAACTCTGCTACAGCTGAGGAGAGTGCGGCAGCTAGTGAGGAGCTTTCCGGTCAGTCTATGATGTTGAAGGAATTGATTGGTCAGTTTAAGCTGAAGGGCAATCAAGAAGCGAGTTTGAATTCAATGGAATCCAATAGTGGCGGATATTCGGATATGAATTTTTCCAATTATGATGGCAAGTATTGATAACACACTAAGTGAAAGGGTTTCATTTGGCCCTAAAAAGTCCATTGGTTGTAGCTGGGCTTTGGGCAAAAAACAAAAAATGCTTCATTATAATTAGGGAAATAGTCCCCTGAGGTCGTTGTTTAACCTCAGGGGACTATTTATTCCTGCTATTTTGTTTTCAATATAATGGAAAACTGCTGTGTCACCCAGGGTGGAAGGAGATGTATTGGAAAACACCCATTTGAATCAGCATGGCCAATCTTTGGGCTCCAATATCCGTAGATTCCATGGTGAAATTGCAAATTGCTAAAGTTGCATATGTACATCAAGGGAACAAAGCATAGGCCAGGACAATAAGAAGATCTCATGGAAAGATATGAGCCCGTCCTCTTTTTTTGTTTAGGAGACTATTTCGCTATTTTGGTGGAAAGTGATTATTTCAACATGACCTAATAAGATATGACCTGTTTCATGGGCTACGATACATGGGATACGTCTTAAATTGTTTATATAATTATAAAAAATGATGTAATACTGATCTTCAAATTCTAGTGAAAACCCTTCCCCCTTTTTTCGGTGGATCCATCTTATCCCAAAGGCTAAATTTAGAATAGGGAGTGTTTGTATTCCCAACAAATGGTGCCCAGGTCTATAGGAAAGCAAATGATTTTATAATGTATGTTTAAGACCCAAGAAAGATTTCTTGCCTGTTCATAGAAACCAAACTTAAATGACACCCCTCTTTTTTATGGGTATTGTATCAAAATAAAATGGTTGAAATCAAAAAAAAATTGGGTTATTCAATGATTTGACAAAAAAAATTTATGGGGTTTCCATAATTTTCAATACTAGAAATAATTTCTAGGTAGATCGATCCAGTTGCTTTTTATGTCATCAGCTGTAGAATTCAAACTGTCTTTTGCTATGGTTACTTTGAACCCTCTGGCGGCTACTTTCCCCTTTCAACGCGTTTAAGACTTTTGAGAAACTCCTAAAATACGATCAACGGCAGGTTGCATTGGGGGTTGATTACGGTAAGCAGTTAAAACTGCCAGCTCATGTTCTGTGAGATAATAAGCTTTTTTGGTTTCCATAATCTCACTGTTCCTCGTAGCTTGTGATGCGTTTTCCCTGTTTTCTGCCCAGCCCATTAAAAAAGCAGGGGTTGTGTCTAAAGCCTTTGCAATGGGTTCTAGTATAGTGATGGGTAGATTTTCAATATCACCATTTTCGTAACGGTACACCGTGGCACGATTTTTTTTCAACTTTTCTGCTAGCTCATCCACGGTGAGACCTTTTTTCATTCTACATTCTTTCATTCTTTGTCCAACATCCATTTTGTCCGACCTCCTTTCGACTATAAAATTAGTATAGCACAAAATCGCATATATGCAATAGATATGAGAAAAAATGTTGCGCAAAATGCGATAATTTGAAAAATTTTACAAAAATGGTTGACTTTTCGACAAAATTTCGTTAGTATTAAGGTGTCGCATAATATGCGACTTAAGGAGGGGAGTCTATGATTAATAAGAATTTACTTATGAATATGATTTGGGAAAGAGGTTTTACCACGGAACAAATTGCCGAAAAGTTAAAATTGGAACAGGATATTTTATTTAAAAAACTAGAAGGCAGTGAAGATTGTTTCACCATTAAAGAGGTCCAAGCAATGGTAAGGATTTTGGAAATGGAAGGGACGGATGCAGTGAAAATTTTTTTTGCATGATTGTCGCATAAATGCGACTAAACATTTATTGTCCCATTCGTTAGGAGGGGATGACAAAAGTGCAAAGAAAAAGTGTGGAATTGACGCAACAAAATGGAACAATTGTATCACTGAAAGGATTTTTGATAAAAATTTTATACAACAGGATTCATTTTAAGTTTGTTTTAGGTGACAGTAAGGAGAAACAGAAGGGGTTGTCTTTCCTTGGATTAAAGGGGGAAATCCATGTGCTTTCCATGGGGAAAGGAGGTGTAAGGGTGTCTTATCAATGCAGATTTGTAGAAAAGGATTGTGATGGTTGTGGCGATTGCCAGGATGAAACAGAACTTTGTCCAAACTGTGGAAGCCTGGGCTATGAGGCACGATATTTCCTGGGAAATGAATGGATTGGTTGCGATGAATGCATGGATAGAAGATATATATAGGGCTTGGTGGCTGGCAAGGAAACGCTATAGCTGTGGGGTTTAAGAAACATTGCTATCAATGGGAGGAAAGGGGTCTTATTGAAATGGGGTTTGCCTCAAAAAGATTTTCCATTGATGAAAGGTTGTCCTTTATAGTTAACGATAAAGCTCCCGTTCCATGAACAGGAGAGGCGTGAGAGTAGTTATAAAACTGGGGAATGGGCTGTAATATCCATAAAAATAATGGGGAGAGGAGAACAAGAATGGAGAGGGATAGTTTTATTTTTTATCGATCATTTTTTGAAGGCATAGCCCTTTTGCCATCGGCAGAGGACAAGGTGAAGGCATACGAAGCTATTATGGAGTTTGCGTTAAATAGCCAGGAACAGCAGGTTGATGGTTTGGCGGGGATTGTTTTGGCAATGGCAAAGCCCCAGATTTCTGCCAATATGCAAAGGGCTAGGAACGGCAGTGTTGGGGGACGCCCAAAGGATTTTTTGGATGAAGATGAAAAGGGGCGAAAGAGGAAAAAAACAACCATCCCTTTAGAAAAGGGCAAAGTTATTGAAATTGAGTTTAATGAAGAACCAGCGGTTCAAGAAAATGAGAAAACAGAAAAACCAATGGTTTGTGAAAATGAGAAAACAGAAAAACCAATGGTTTATGAAAATGGGAAAACAGAAAAACCAATGGTTTGTGAAAATGGGAAAACAGAAAAACCAATGGTTTATGAAAATGGGAAAACAGAAAAACCAATGGTTTATGAAAATGGGACAAAACAAAAACCTAATGTAAATGAAAATGTAAATGAAAATGAAAATGCCAATGGGAATGTAAATGGGGGGAGAGAAAAAGAAAAAAAAGAAAAAGATCCCCCACCCACCTTTTGCCCACCTAGTGTTGCATCGGTGCGTCAGTATTGCCTAGAGCGAAAAAACCAAGTGGATGCCCAACGTTTTGTTGACTTTTACGAGAGCAAGGGCTGGATGGTTGGTGTCAACAAAATGCAGGATTGGAAAGCGGCAATTGCCGATGGGAGAAAGATCAAAGCAGGGACTTTGGCTTTACCACCCAAGGCAACGACGGAGGAAATGTATTTTATCATATCGGCGTGGAGGAGGGGTTATTTTGACCAGAGAAGGTATCATCGGGATTTTAAGTATTTTGAAAACGGCATATCCCAGTCATTTTTCCAAGCTTTCAAAGCAAGATGCAGAAAACACCATCAACCTTTGGGCATCTATGTTTGCCCAGGAGGACGGGCGGATGGTGAGTTATGCGGTAAAGCAACTCATTGCCACCAACGTATTTCCACCCACCATCGCTGAGGTTCGTGGTGTGTTGGTGGAGGCAAAAAACGGCCAAGGATTAGACAGTATCATGGCGTGGGGGCAGGTGCAAGATGCCATACGCCGATTTGGCTACACCCGCGGGGAAGAAGCCCTTTCCAGTATGCATCCTGCCACAGCAGAAGTTGTGCGACGCCTTGGTTGGCTGGATTTGTGTAAGAGCGAAAATGCCATTGCCGACAGAGCCCATTTTATTAAGCTTTTTGAAGGCAAACAAAGCAAGGATAGGCAGGTGGCAATGATACCGCCGGAAGTGAAAGAAGGGATTTCTCGGTTGGTGGAAGATAAAGATTTGGTCCGGTTTTGTGAAGATGTGACCAAGTTTCCAGAAAAAGCAGAGGGTGGTGATACATTGGCCTGATGGGCATCACACCATTGCATTGGCTCCCTCAAAGAATATTCACAAGAAGTTTTTCTATGGGTTAAGGCTATTTTTTGAAACCAACTATGAGGGGTGGCTACCACCAAATATGAGGAGAAAAATGAAAAAATTTCAAGCTGTTTTTCATGCAAATTGACGGTCGTTGCTTTTGGCTAGTTTCCAAGGTATATGCAGCAGAGTTGGGGCGTATTTTTGCAATAGGGAGGGGTTTGAATGTGTTATAAAATTACTTGCTGCTACCACTGCCAAGAGCGATACCCACTTTGTCATGCCAGCTGCTTTCGTTATAAGGAGGAGCGGGAAAAACTGGACAAACTAAGAGAGGCACGCACTGTCAATAACGATGAGGTTGAGTTATACAAGCGACAGAGGATAAACAGAGTTAAGAGGTGACGCCGTTGGCAAAAGAGAAGGATTTGAAACTCTTGAATTATGATATTTCCGATAACCGTTATCGTGAGTTGAAATATTTTTGCAGACAATATAGGGAAAAAAAAGAAAAGCTTTCCTCCATTACAGAGCTCTCATCTGCCCCACTGGGCATGAAAAGAGGAGGCGTCATTTCTGACAGAACCGCTAATATCGCCATAAAAAAAGCCCGATTGAGCGATGAGCTGAGGCTGATCGAGCAGGCGGCAATGGAAACCGACGGTGACTTATACGGATATATTTTGGAAAGTGTAACCGATGGAATACCCTATGAATATTTGGATATCCCCACTAGTAGATCAGGCTTTTATGCCCTTCGAAGAAGATTTTTTTACATATTGGATCAAAGGAGATAAGGAAAAAATTAAACCATATCATGCCTCCTACCATTGGGATGAAAAAGCCCATTGCACACAGTTTTTGGGTTCTGTATGCAATGGGCGAAAAAAGAATGAAGTTTAAAAGCCTTTTGCGGTTTTTCGCCCTCTGCATTCAAAATATGAGCTAAGGAGGCTTGATCCAAAGGGATAGATTCCATGAGATATGTAATGGCCTGTTTTCTTGTTTTCATCTGCCCATGATTTTCGGCTTTTCCTAAAAGGAGCAAAACAGCTCCTGGAAGTGGTTGAGATTGGCATTTCATAGACACAATCCAGCTTCGCCTTGTGAAAAAGGCTTTTTCTTAGAACCATAAAGTCCGGTCTTTGTGGGAAAAGTTTCATTTGAGGCAAACCTATTTTAGTGGAAACCTTATGGACGGGTATAAGGTACTAAATCATATGTGAGTCTTTTGAAAGTGTTTTTAATTTTAAAATGGGTAGCAAAAAGATAGCGAAATCTGTATAGACAAGGGGAAAGAAAGTAGATAAAATTTTTCTAATCTATCTAAAATATATTGCAATTTATTGCAACTTTTTTTTGCTTTGATATAATGACAATATAGAGAAAAGAGGTGGTAGTTTGCGGCTTATCGGTTTACTTGCCTTGGTTATGGGGCTTGTTTTTCTATCGGGGCTAATCAGTGCTGGAGTATTTTTAGTTGGTGTCATTTTAAAGCAAAAAGTAGGTAAATATACCGAGAGTGATTGGAAAGCGTATTTCAATGTTTTTTCCGAAAAGAAATTGATTGGTCAGCTTTTTGCTTTGCAATTCCTTGTTCTTGGTGGGGTTTCATTTTTGGGTTTTTATATTTTCCGCTATTTCCAATTTGTGAATCCTTTTTTGGCAACAAGCCTAACCTTTCTTGTGGGCATAGCGAAAATTGTTTATAAAACTCAGAAAAATGAAGAAAAATTGAGAGCAAGGTTGAATAGGCTTCGTACAGAGGTTGGTGCATAAAATAACATCATCGGTGGGGTGGTGTTTTTTTATTTCATGAAAAACAGAATCAAAGAATATAATTTTGATGTTACTTCATATTAGCCTATTTTTATGCCTAAGGGTAACTGATTGTGACCCATAAATAGTAGCAAATAAAAAGGGAATAAAAATGGGGGAGTTAATCGGATGAGGTTAGCATAAGCTGAATGAAAGGGGAAAAAAACAACCATAATAAAATCTTAGCGAAAACTTAAATTTACATAAAAACCTATTTTTGTTATACTAAACCTATAAGTTGAATTGGGAAGCCAGTATTTTCAAGGGTTAGATGGGTTACTGCCTTACGGAATCATTGGAAATTAACCAACATAGGTAGCCCCGTTTTGACGGTGGATACCCACCAATCTATTTGGTGCAGCATATCATAGAGAGCCTGGGGAATGGGTAGGCAATTTAAAATGCTGTTGGTTATAGGTATTATGGCGTAGCAAAAACACCAATGGTCTTTCCCCATCCCATTGGGTTTGAAAGGAGGAAATAATGGTTGTAAATTTACTTGTAACAGCAGTTGTCATTATCATTTGTGTCGTTAGCAACAAAGTATCAAACAAAATCGGTATGCCGGTGCTTTTCGCATTTATTTTACTAGGGATGTTTTTTGGTTCTGACGGACCTATACAAATCTATTTTGATGATTATGTGTTTGCGGAGCAGGTTTGCTCCATTGCATTGATTTTTATCATGTTTTATGGTGGATTTGGCACAAAGTGGGAGGAAGCAAAGCCTGTTGCCAACAAAGCAATGCTTCTGTCTTCCTTGGGCACCATCATGACAGCAGGACTTGTTGGCATTTTTTGCAATCTAGTTTTGGGAATTTCTTTTTTAGAGGGGCTACTGATTGGGGCAGTGGTAAGCTCCACCGATGCTGCCTCGGTCTTCTCCATCTTACGTTCCAAGCGGTTAAACCTACGGGATAACACCGCATCCTTGTTGGAAATTGAAAGTGGTAGCAATGACCCCTTTGCTTATATGCTTACCATCATTGTGCTTTCTCTTATGGGTGGGGGCAGTTCTTTTTCTGAATTTGCTTATTTAATCTTTTCTCAAATCGTATATGGGGCAGTGTTTGGCATTGTTCTTGCCGTTGTGACGGTGCATTTTTTCAAAAAAATCAGATTGACATCTTCGGGTTTTTATTCTATTTTTGTGCTGGCGATTGCCCTTATTTCCTATGCAGGCCCAAGTCTAATGGATGGGAATGGATATTTGAGCGCCTATATCACAGGGATTATCCTGGGCAATAGCAAAATTCAGGATAAAGCTGAATTGGTTCACTTTTTTGATGGTATCACAGGGTTGATGCAGATTTTGCTGTTTTTCTTGCTGGGGTTACTATCTTTTCCATCCCACTTACCTCAAGTTGCCCTGTTGGCCTTGGCAATCTCCCTCTTTTTAACTTTTGTTGCCCGTCCTTTGGTGGTGTTTGCTATTTTAACGCCATTTCATAGCACGAAAGGACAGAAACTACTGGTTTCTTGGGCAGGAATGAGGGGGGCGGCATCCATTGTATTTGCCATTATGGCAGTCATTCACCCCATCACCATGAACCATGATATTTTTCATATTGTGTTCTTTATTGTCCTGTTCTCCATTTTGATTCAAGGAACTTTACTGCCTTATGTTGCAAAAAAATTGGATATGACGGATAATGATATTGACGTTATGAGCACCTTTAACGACTATATGGATGAACTGCCCGTGCAGTTTTTGCAATTATCAATCCCTGGTGATTATCCCTGGGTGCACCAAAGGGTAAAAGATATTTTGTTGCCCCCGGATTCTTTTTTGCTTTTGATTGTGCGAGGAGCGGAAAATATTATTCCCAATGGTGAAACAGAAATCCTTGGGGAGGATATACTGATTTTAAGTGGGAAATCTCCCAAAAAAATCAATGGCCTATCCTTATACGAAACCAAGGTGAAGAAAGAAACCCGTTGGTACGATAAAAAAATTGCCGATGTCACTTTGGGGGATGAGCGCATCGTTTTGATTAAACGGGGTGAGAGCGTTGTCATTCCAAATGGAGGTACGGTGTTGCAAGAAAATGATATTCTTGTTTTTACAGAAGTAATATAATGGTTAAAACAAGGTAAGCTTGAGATAAGCCTGGGCATCATGGGTTACATCTATGATGCCCTTGATGATAGTGAAACGTTTTTTGGGAATGAAGAAAGGGAAGATGGATTTTTTTTGACAGGAAACCATCTTTAAAATAAGGGAGGAGACAATATCTTGTTTTTGGTTTTTTCCAAAGAAGATTCGGATCATTTCGAATGAGAAAGGATTTTTTCTGTTAAACTTTGAGGTTTTTTTGGAACAAAACATGAGCCGCAGCAAAAAAACAAGGGGGCATACGCCCAAAGTAGTCTGCATTTTGGTGTAGCGAAAAGTATGATAAAAAAAGAAAGAAAGGTTAACATGACTTCGGAAAAGAAAGAAAAGAAAATTTTATTGATCTCATTTATCGCTGGGTTGTTATTTGCAATTGCGGAGTTTGTATTTGCAATTTACACCCACTCCCAATCGGTTTTGATGGATGCAGCCTATGATGCATCGGAATTGATTTTTATTATTTTGATCTTGTTTCTCACCCCCTTGTTTCACAAGCCCATATCTGAAAAGCGGCCTTTCGGCTTTTTTCAAATTGAGTCCATGTTTTTGATTATCAAAGGGTTTATGATGCTTTCCGTAACTCTGGGGCTTTCTATGAATGTGATTCAATCGGCATTGACAGGTGGCAACCATGTAAATGGGGCTCAAATCTCTTTGTTCCAATTAATATTAGGGTTTATTAGCATCGGTATTTACATGGTGATGCGCCACCTAAACCGCTCTGTTTCATCCCCCACGGTAGATGGGGAGCTTTTGGGCTGGAAGCTGGATACGGCGTATAGCATTGGGATGTCGGGGGCATTTTTTGTTTCCACTTTTTTAGATAAAACCCCCGTTTCCTTCATTGTGCCTTATTTTGATTCTTTGGTTGCCATTGGCATTGTGGTTTTTATGCTTCCTGAGAATATAAAAATGCTTTGGGGGGCCATGCAGGATGTGTTTTTATTTTCCCCTGAGGAGAGCACAGTCAATGAAATAAAGGAAATTTCCAATGAAGTTTTACTGCCCAATGGTTTTGTCCCTGTGTTTTATGACATTACCAGAACGGGGCGGAGGCTTTGGATTGCCGTGTATTTTGAGATTTTTGAAGAAAGTTTGCCCATCATAAAGTTGGAGGAAGTGACATTTCAGGTGAATCAGGCCTTAGGACAACAGTTTGAAAATTGCTACTGTGAGCTGATTGTCACAACCAGAGAGCAAGAGCGCAAGGAACACGAACTTTTGGCCAATCCATAAAGGTATTTGGCAAAAGTACATGACGGCTGGGCGTGATTTGAGAGGAGGCAACTACGAAATTATGTGGTTGTCTCTTTTCTAGGATTAGCCAATCTTGGTTCAATCAAATGGGTTCTTTGGTTGTGGATACCACTATGACGTGTTATAGTTGTAATACAGATGAATTGTTTTATAACCAATGGGAATAAAAATCTGATAGGAAAGGAAATATAGCTATGGATAAAATACGATATGATGAAAATTCTCCTAAATTGATCAATTCTATTGTATGTGCAATAGATATATTAGGGTTTTCTCAGATGATACTGGATTCTTGCCAGAACGATTTGGGTAACAAGCTGCTAAATGAAATCAATCATCTGATAGAAAAAAACAAAAAATGTATTGTTCCTAATAAATTTAGTCAAGGGAAAATAAAAATATTTACCGATAATATGGTTGTTGCATACCCAATCAATCAGGATGGAGAGGCAGAGTTAAATGAGGTTTTGGGCAATGTTGCCGAGTATCAATTTAATTTGGCGTTGGAGGGTTTATTTGTCCGTGGGGGGATTAGTATTGGCAAATTCTATATCAACGATGACATTGTGTTTGGACCCGCATTGTTGGATGCCCATTTTCAAGAAAGCCAAATCGCTTGCTACCCAAGAATTGTGCTGGATGATAAAACCGTGGGGCAGTTGCAAAAGTATATCCAAAACTACAATAGGATGCCAGATGATCATATTATTTTAATTGACACCGATGGTAAATGGTTTATCAGCTACTTAAACACCATTTTTAAATATTATAAAGTGTGCAATAACGAATACGAGTTTGATATCGTTCAAATTAAGTTGTTGGAAAAACACAAAGAAAAACTTGAGGAAATGTTATTAAAACATCAAGAGAACATCTTTGTATGGGATAAGTATGTTTGGACAGCCAACTATCATAATTTTTTCTGTGATTTATATTTTCCTAAGGAAAAGGGTTTGAAAATTTCTAAGCATTTACTGCTTTCTTGGCCTAGACAGATTTCTAATGGTGATTATTGATTCACCAAAGGGGTAAATAGAATATAAATCCTTGCTGGTTTGATTCCGGCAACTCTATTAAAAAAATTTGCCATAGAACATGGCATCTCGTAATACCTTTTTGGGAGAAAAGGGGTTTAAAAATAGCTAGGGTACTATCTTTTTATGGAGATGATACCCTAGCTGTTTTTTTTTTAGGATGCTAAAAGCTTAGCACCAGTCTTTGACATGGAAAAAACCCTTTTAATAGGGGATTTTTTATGATGAAGATAAAAAGGGAATAAAAGTTTTATAAGCTGTTTCTACATAATTAAATACAATTTTGAATTGCCTCACCCATTTCCTTTGTTCCCAGAAGGGTTGTACCTTGAGAGAAAATATCGGGGGTGCGCAGCCCTTTTTCTAAAACAGTTTTTACGGCAGCCTCTATTGCATCAGCTTCTTTTGTCAAATGGAAAGAATATTTTAACATCATGGCTACGGATAAGATAGCCGCGATGGGGTTTGCTTTGTTTTCCCTGGCGATGTCGGGGGCGGAGCCATGGATGGGCTCATACATACCAAAAGTCCCTTCACCCAAGCTGGCAGAGGGCAGCAGACCGATGGAGCCTGTGATCATGCTAGCCTCGTCGGATAAAATATCTCCAAACATATTGGAGGTAACCATAACGTCAAACTGCTTGGGGTTACGCACCAACTGCATTGCCGCATTATCCACATACATATAGGTAAGTTCAACCTCAGGGTAGTCGTTTTTCACCTCTTGGGCAACCTTTCTCCAAAGGCGGGAGGTTTCCAAAACATTTGCCTTGTCAACACAACAGACTTTTTTATCTCTTTGCATGGCAATTTCCAAGGCATTTTTGAGAATACGTTTGATTTCCACTTCGCTATAAGTTTCCACGTCGTAAGCTTCTTCCCCATATTTGCCTTGACGGTAACCACGCTCGCCAAAGTAAATACCCCCTGTCAGTTCCCGTACAATCAAAATATCCAACCCGCCTTTCACAATTTCTGCCTTTAAAGGGCAGGCCTCTGCTAAGGCATCATAAATTTTTGCAGGGCGCAGGTTTGAAAATAATCCCAATTCTGCCCGCAGACCCAAAAGGGCTTTTTCGGGACGCTGGGCATTGGGCACATTGTCCCACTTGGGGCCACCAACGGCACCCAACATAACGCTGTTGGAATGCTTGCAAATTTCAAGGGTTTCCTCGGGCAAGCACTCACCGCAGGCATCAATGGCACAGCCACCTGCCAATGCATATTCAAATGTAAAGGTATGCTGAAATTTTTCGCCAATGGCTTTTAATACATTTACAGCTTCCTGTGTAACCTCGGGGCCGATACCGTCCCCGGGAATGACCGCAATTTTATATTTTCCCATAATCATTACCCCTTTATTTTCTCTTTTGTCTGCTCAACCAAGCCGCCTGCCGCCATAATTTCCTTTATAAAAGGAGGGAAGGGCTGTGCCTGATAGGTGCGATGTTTGGTGTGGTTGGTGATGATGCCACTGTCAAAGTCAATGCTTACCTCGTTGCCGCTGTCGATGTCATTTGCCGCTTCGTCGCATTCCAAAATGGGCAACCCGATATTGATGGCATTGCGATAGAAGATGCGGGCGAAGGTGCTGGCAATGACACAGGTGATGCCTGCACACTTGATGGCAAGGGGGGCGTGTTCTCTGGAGGAGCCACAGCCGAAGTTCTTTAATGCAACCATAATATCTCCTTCTTTTACTTTGGTGGTGAAATCTGGGTCAATATCAATCATGCAATACTTTGCCAATTCGTCACCATTGGATACGTTTAGGTATCTAGCCGGGATAATTACGTCAGTATCCACGTTGTCGCCATATTTTAAAACAGTTCCTTTTGCATTCATTGTGCACTACCTCCAATCTTTCTTGGGTCAGCAATTTTACCTGCAATGGCCGATGCCGCCGCAACAGCAGGGCTAGCCAAATAAACCTCGCTTTCCACATGACCCATACGACCAACGAAGTTTCTGTTTGTGGTGGAAACGCAACGCTCTCCCGATGCCAGAATTCCCATGTGTCCCCCTAAGCAAGGGCCACAAGTGGGCATGGAGAAGATGGCGCCAGCCTGGATAAAATCTGTCACATAGCCACGGCGGATGCATTCCAGATAAATTTCTTGGGTGGCAGGGATGATAATGGTACGCACACGGTCAGAAACCTTATTGCCTCGGAGAATATCGGCGGCGATTTGCATATCGTCGATTCTGCCGTTGGTGCAAGAGCCGATTACAACCTGGTCAATTTTCACATCGCCAACTTCACCAATGGTGCGTGTGTTATCGGGCAGGTGAGGGAAGGAAATGGTTGGCTGAAGGGTGGAAAGATCTATGGTGATTTCCTCATCATATTCCGCATCCTCATCCCCTTCATAAATATCAAAAGGCTTTGTTGAATGCTCCTTTGCATAGGCGATGCAAGCCTCGTCAATGGGGAAGATACCATTCTTTGCCCCTGCTTCGATGGCCATATTAGCGATGGTGAAACGATCATCCATGGTCAGTTCTTTGATGCCTTCCCCCACAAACTCCATGGAGCGGTATAATGCGCCATCCACGCCAATCATCCCGATGATATGTAAAATGACATCTTTGCCACTCACATGGGGCGATTTTTTGCCAATGATGTTAAACTTGATGGCAGAAGGGACTTTAAACCAACATTCTCCTGTTGCCATTCCGATTGCCATATCCGTTGAGCCGATGCCAGTGGAGAAGGCGCCCAATGCACCATAGGTGCAGGTGTGACTATCGGCGCCGATGATAACCTGACCAGGCACGACAATGCCCTGTTCGGGTAAAAGTGCGTGTTCGATGCCAGCTTTACCAACATCGAAGAAGTTTTTGATGTTCATATCATAGGCAAAGGTACGACAGCTCTTACACTGTTCTGCCGCTTTAATATCCTTATTGGGTGTGAAGTGGTCCAAAACGATAACCACTTTCTCCTGATCAAAAACCTCGTTTGCTCCTGTTTTTGCAAATTCTTTTAGGGCAACTGCGGTGGTGATGTCATTTCCCATGACGATGTCTAATTTTGCTTGGATCAGTTGGCCTGCCACCACGGAGTCTAAGCCAGCGTGTTTTGCCAGTATTTTTTGTGTCATTGTCATTCCCATATAATAAAATCATCCTTTCAATAAATATTTTGATAGTAAGACCTAAGACCTTAGGGACGCTGTCCCTAACACCCAGCAAGGGAGTTCCTCCCTAGACCTATGATTGTGGTACAGACGTTGTCTATACCCTGTCCCGTGGGGAGAAAACTTCAAGGGGTTGGGAGGGATTGCTTATAGAAGAATTCCATTTTTCATCCCCATCTCCAAAAATAAAGTTTAGGTCAAGCCTTTTCCAAGACTTGTATGCATAGATTGGGGCAAAGCCCCAAGGCCTTAAGGCAAAGCCGCAAGGGTTAGGTTAAATCATCAGCATTTTGTTTATGGTACTTACCACTGCCCGCAGGGACGACTTGCCAACACTGGAGGAGGTGCCTGCGCCATAGTAACGCTTACCTGTGGCATCCTTCGTTTCGATATAGGAGATAGCCTTTGAGTTTGTGCCAAGCTCCATGGAATGTCCACGATAGTCGATAATATCAATGGGCATTTGTATGAAATCATCCACAGCGTGGCAGAATGCAGAAACCACACCGTTACCCTCGCCATGAATGAAATGCTTCTCCCCTTTAAACTCAATTTCTGCCTCAATGGTGAGTACATCTCTTTCCGGATCCACCGTTTCTGTGCGGTATTGAATCAGCTTCAAAGGTGTGCGGATATCAACAAACTCCTGATTGAAAATCTCGTATATCTTTTCTGGGCTTAATTCACACTGCATCTCGTCGGAGACTCGGGTAATGACTGCACCCACATCCTTTTGGAAGGACTTAGGCATATGCAGGGAGTAATATTGCTCCAAGATAAAGGTTACGCCGCCTTTGCCCGACTGGCTGTTGATACGGATGATGGGGTCGTAATTTCTGCCCACATCCATAGGATCGATGGGCAGATAGGGCACCTCCCAGTGGTCGGGGTGCTTTTTCATGCCTTCCATACCCTTGCGGATGGCATCCTGATGGCTGCCGGAGAAAGCGGTGTATACCAATTGGCCGGCGTAAGGATGGCGAGGGTGAACGCTCATTTTTGTCGCTGTTTCATAAATTTCAACAACCTCATCAATCTTTGTGAAGTCTAGCATAGGGTCGATGCCCTGGGTAAACAGGTTCATGGCAACGGTCATAATGTCGGCATTGCCTGTGCGCTCCCCATTACCAAATAAGGTACCTTCCACACGGTCAGCCCCAGCAAGCATACCCAGCTCCGTTGCTGCAACGGCGGTGCCACGGTCATTATGGGCATGAAGGCTAACGATGATGTTTTCCCTGTTGTTCAAATGGCCACACATATACTCAATCTGGTCTGCATACAGGTTGGGGGTCGCCATTTCTACCGTTGCAGGCAGGTTGATAATCACTTTTTTAGCCGCTGTGGGCTGCCAAACGTGAATAACAGCATTACAGATTTCAGCGGCAAAATCCATTTCTGTCCCCGTAAAGCTTTCTGGGGAATATTCGAAACGGAAATTTGTTTCCGGATAGTCTTGGGCAATTTGGTCAATCAGTTTTGCACCATAAATTGCCAAATCAATGGTTTCTTTTTGGGAATTTCTAAAAACCACATCTCTTTGCAATGTGGATGTGGAATTATACAAATGCACAATAGCATTTTTAGCACCCTTTAACGCTTCAAAGGTTTTTTGAATGATGTGCCCACGGGATTGGGTCAATACTTGAATGGTCACATCATCGGGGATTAGGTTGTTTTCAATCAAAGCTCTTGTAAATTCATATTCTGTGTCCGATGCGGCAGGAAACCCAATCTCGATTTCCTTAAAACCCATTTTTACAAGAAAATCAAAAAATTCCAGCTTTTGTTCCAAGCCCATGGGAGTTTCCAAGGCCTGATTGCCATCACGCAGGTCAACACTGCACCAGTGGGGTGCTTTGGTCAGACGGTTACTAGGCCAAGTTCTATCTGGCATTTCCACTGTTTCATAAGCTTTATACTTTTGAAAATTTTTCATTTTTCTTCCTCCTAAATCTCTTCTTCTCCATAATTTTTCCCGTTGCCTGCAACAAGAAAATGAAATTTGCCTCGCTTTTCGCCCCATAGAAAGCGGTGTAAATAAGTGGTGGTACCTAAATTGTTTATCAGAAAACAAAAAAACCTTTCACCAATTTGCAGAATTTTGCAAAGAGGTGAAAGGTTTAGCTTCCACGGTACCACTCTTATTCGTCTAGAAAAAGACGCACTTGTCAGGATACTAGCATATCCTTTTCCGTGTAACGGCGGAAATTCCGGGAACACCTACCGACAAAAAAAGTCTTTTCAGTGTCCTGCTCCAAGGCGAGTTCAACTTATTTCCTACCACTGCCTCGCACCACCCGGCAGCTCTCTGTAAGTATAAAATAGTTTACTATTCCTTTTCTTTGCATTTATTTTAATACAATTTAAGGAGTACTCTAACAGAAAAGTGTATGGATGTCAATACTTTTTTCTAAAAAAATATAATTCTGCTTTTAACAAGGAAATACAGTTTTGTTTTTTTGTGGGGATTAGAACTTCTTCTCTGGGTTGTTTAAATCTTTGATGCCCTTGGAGAGGTGATAGCGCATGGCCAAAGCAGCACCATCGGCGTCTCTCATTTCTATAAACTCGGCAATCTTTGCATGATAGGTCATGGCATTATCGATGGATTTTATGTCTGTGCCAATTTGGGTTGCAGTGATGATAGAATCTCTAACTGCGGTGGCAAGGGAGGGCATAATCAACTGGATAATGTCGTTATGGGTAGCAGTGGCAATGGCAATATGAAAAATTTGATCCTCTTTGATGATTGCTTCTTTTTCCACCGCCCCACAGTTGGTCATGCGGTTTGCCGAATCAATGATTGCCTGAAGCTCCTCTGGGGTGCCGTTTTCAATGGCAAGGCGGATACAAGGGGGCTCCAAAATTAGGCGAAATTCAAACCAACTGTTAATGAGCTTTACTTTATCTTTTAAATAAGTGAGCCCAAACATATCGGAGGCTTGATCCTCGGGTGCAGTCACAAAGGTTCCACTGCCACGTTTGATGGTTAAAACGCCCTTTGCTGCCAAAAGCTTAATTGCCTCTCGCAAGGTTGCACGGCTAACCCCCAATTGGGCAGAAAGCTCATGCTCGTTGGGTAGCTTTTCGTTGGGCTGATATAGCTTTTGTAAAAAAATCATGTCGCTCAGTTCATTTGCTACAACCTGAGAGGCGGGAATAAACTCGTTTTTCATAATTGCTCCTCCTTTTTGATTGAAATGCAGAAAAAGATATACGAAATAGAATCTATCATTTGTCTATGTAAAAAACCCCTAGGGACAAAAAGGACTTTTGAGTGTTCTGGCAAAAGACAGCAGGACAATCTGAAGCATGAATCCAGACATGGGCATTCTCTTTTGTGCCATGGATCAGGGGGGATTTTCCATAAGGCTATGCCCAACCCCTACCCACTTGCTGACATCACCCTTGGGAAAAGTGATGCAGATAGGAAGATTATACCAAGAGTCTGGTTCTATTTCAATTTACCTTTTTCTGCTAAAACAAAAAGAGATTTTTAGAAAAAGCCCCTATCACATTTATTCTTAAAATTTGTTTGAAAAAAATCATAATCGGAACCCGTAAGACATATTCTACATCATAAGTTGTATGACCAATTATAGCACCGGTTTTTACCATGTGTCTATGACTGTTTGCACAAAAGTGAATAAAAGGCAAATTTTTTATTGACAAGCCAGGAAAAAAGCATATAATTTTTGATAACGAATAAAAGATGTCTGACCGCTTATGGGGCGCAGACTGTATGAAATAAAGTGGAATTGTAAAAATTTTATACATAGAGGAGGATTGCAAAATGAGAAGTGACGCAATGAAAACAGGATCAACCAAAATTCCCCACAGATCATTATTTAAGGCTTTGGGCTTGACTGATGAGGAAATTAGAAGACCGATGATTGGTGTGGTTTGTGCTAAGAATGATATCATTCCCGGTCATTCCCATTTGGATAAGATTGCCGAAGCTGTTCAGGCAGGCATTCGTATGGCAGGGGGTACACCCTTTGTGTTCCCTGCAATTGGCGTTTGTGATGGAATTGCCATGGGACACACAGGCATGAGATACTCCCTCATCAGCAGAGAGCATATTGCCGACTCCGTTGAAATTATGGCTATGGCTCATCCTTTTGACGCTTTGGTGTTCATCCCAAACTGCGATAAAATCGTACCAGGTATGATTATGGCAGCATTAAGACTGAATATCCCCAGCATTTTCGTAAGTGGTGGCCCTATGATGCCCGGTAGAACCATGGATGGCTCAAAAATCACTCTTTCCAATGCATTTGAAGTGGTTGGTGCCGTTGGTAAAGAGGGTGTTACAGAGGAACATCTGAAAGATGTGGAGGACAATGCTTGTCCTGGGTGTGGCTCTTGCGCAGGTATGTTTACAGCAAACTCCATGAACTGCATGACTGAGGTCATCGGTTTAGGCTTGCCTGGAAACGGTACAATCCCTGCCATTAGTGCGGCTCGTATCCGTCTAGCAAAAGAAGCTGGCATGAAGATTATGGAAATTTTAGAAAAAAATATCTGCCCTAGAGACATCGTGACCGAAAAATCCCTGCGTAACGCATTACACGCAGATATGGCTTTGGGCTGTTCCACCAACACAATTTTGCATTTGCCTGCTATCGCCCATGCAGCAGGAATTCAGGTGGATTTTGAAGAAATCAATAAAATCAGCAAAGAAACACCTCATTTGGTTAAGCTAAGCCCTGCCGGTGTGGACTGCTTGGTTGACCTAAACGATGCAGGGGGCATCAGTGCAGTTTTGAAAGAATTGGCTGAATATGGCCTGTTTGATACGGATTTGATTACCTGCACTGGCAAAACCGTTGGCGAAAACATTGCCAATGCCAAAGTTTTGAATCCCAACGTGATTCGCTCTAAGGAAACTGCATACTCACCCGATGGTGGTTTGGCAATTCTGTGGGGAAATATTGGCCCCGACGGAGCCGTTGTCAAAAAAGGCGCAGTTCTGCCTGAAATGTTGGTGCATGAAGGCCCAGCAAAGGTTTATAACAGTGAGGAAGAATCTATCGAAGCAATCTTATCCGATGAGGTTGTTGCAGGAGATGTTGTGGTTATTCGTTACGAAGGCCCGAAAGGTGGCCCTGGTATGAGAGAAATGCTGGCACCCACTGCGTCTTTGGCAGGAAAAGGATTGGATAACAGCGTTGCTTTGATTACAGATGGTAGATTCTCCGGTGCATCTAAAGGTGCATCCATTGGTCATATTTCCCCCGAGGCGGCTGCGGGCGGCGTGATTGGTTTGATTCAGGATGGCGACATCATCAGCATCGATATTCCCAATAACAAATTGGAATTGAAGGTAGACGATGGCGAATTGGAAAGAAGAAAAGCCGACTTTAAACCAGTGGTAAAAGAAGTTCCCGAGGGCTATTTGAGAAGATACAGAGATTTGGTAACCAGTGCAAATACCGGTGCTGTATTCAAATAATGACAAAAGAGTATTCATCAGAGGCGTTGATGAATTGGCTTTAGAAAAAACAATAGAAATTCTCCCCACTTTAGGGTGGGGAAGTGGATTTTTTTCCTTGGGGTGTAAGGGTGAGAGAGGAAACTTTTGGTTTCAGCTGGTAAAACCTTTCATCCTCCCTTGGTGGGTTTCTTGTAAAAAAGCTTTAGGGCTACAAGCCTTTCGGTGAAAGCCTCATATTTTGCTTCTTAAAAGAATTTTAGGTTCTTTCTATGGGGTGAAACGGGAAAGGTTGAAAACATAAACATTACATATCTAGGAAGGGGTAGTAGTATGAAACGATTCTTGTCTACGGTTGCCATGACAACCGCACTTGTTGTAGCTTTGAGCGCTTGTGGTGGCGGTGAAAGCAATCAACCTGCTGCAAATAATGATGCAGCATCAGCAGAACCTACAGTAATTAAATTGGGTACCACAGTAAATGAGCAGGACAGCTTCCAGATTGCAGCTGAAAAGTTCAAAGAATTGGTAGAGGAAAAAACAGACGGTGCTTATGTCATCGAAATTTATCCCAATGGCTCTTTGGGCGATGAAAGAACCATGTTGGAAAGTATGCAGATGGGCACTCTGGATATGGGTATCATCACCAGCGGACCTTTCGTAAACTTCGTGCCTGAAATGGGCGTGTTGGATATGCCTTTCTTGTTCCCTGACAATGCATCGGCATATAAGGTATTGGACGGCGAAATTGGCCAGTCTTTGTTGGACAAATTTGAAAGTGCAAACTTAAAAGGTTTGGCCTATGCTGAAAGAGGCTTCAGAAACTTAACAAACAATAAAAAAGCAGTTACATCCGCAGCAGATGTAAAGGGCTTAAAAGTTCGTGTTATGGAAAACGAAGTTTATATCTCCACTTTTGAATCTTTGGGTGTAAATGCCGTGCCTATGGCTTGGTCTGAAGCTTTAACCGCTTTGCAGCAGCAAACCATTGATGGTCAGGAAAACCCTGTAAACGTTATCCATTCCTTCAAGCTGTGGGAATCCCAGAAGCACTTAACCATGACTCGTCATGCATATGCTTCTGCTATCATCACCATGAGCCTGCAGAAATTCAATGCATTGCCTGAGGATGTGCAGGTTGCTTTCAAAGAGGCTGCCCAGGGTGCTGCTGAATATGAACGCCAGTGGGTTGCTGATAACGAAGCAAGCCAGTTGGAAGACATCAAAGCAAATGGCGTAGAAGTAGTTGAGAACCCAGATGTGGAATCGTTTAAAGCTGCTGTTCAGCCTACCTATGATAAATTTGGTACTCAGTATGCAGATTTGATCGCGCAGATTGAAGACGCATTAAGCGAATAATTTTTGCTTGAGCTAGGGGAGGGCTACTTATGTCAGTCGTAACATTTTTTAGAAAAGTAAGTGATACCATGAACAAAGTGTGTTTGGCGATTTGTGTAGCCCTTCTGGGCGCAATGGTAGTAATTACGTTTGTACAAATTATTTGTCGAGTATTCTTCACTGCTCTGTCGTGGAGCGAAGAATTGGCAAGATATCTTTTGATTTGGTCATCTTTGTTGGGGGCAGGTTGTGTTTACAAATCTGGCAGTAATATTGCCGTTTTGTTTGTACAAAATTTGTTGCCGGAAAACCTGAAGAAAATTGCAAAAATATTGGTGTATATTCTTTGCGGTGTATTTTTTGCCCTTGCAATCTATCATGGCATTCGCTATATGGGTTTGATGGGCACACAAAAATCGGCAGCATTACATATCCCAATGAAATATATGTACCTTGCTGTGCCCCTTGGTTGCGGCATTATGGAATTCCATGCGCTAGATGCCATTTTGGGCGAGATATTTGGGAAGGAGGCTGATGCGCAATGACCTTTGTATTATTTGGTGTGTTTTTTTTATGCTTAATCATCGGAGTGCCAGTTGCATTCTCCATCGGCCTAGCAGCGGTGTCTGTGCTTTTTGTTGGCGGTGTTGACCGATTGGTCGTTGTGCAAAGAATGTTTGCCGCCTCAGATTCGTTTTCACTGATTGCCATTCCCTTTTTCATCTTTGCCGGCGATTTGCTGGCAAGTGGGGCAATTAGCAAGCGTCTGGTTGCTTTTGCAGAATCCTTGGTGGGTAGCATCCGAGGTGGGCTTTCCATCGTTTCCGTTGTTGCTGGTATGTTCTTTGCCGCTATTTCTGGCTCTGGTGCGGCAACCACAGCGGCTGTTGGTGCAACCTTGATTCCCGAATTGGAGGAAAGGGGTTACCGTCCTGAGTCATCGGCGGCTTTGATCGCCTCAGCAGGAACAATCGGCGTTGTTATTCCTCCTTCGGTACCTATGGTTTTGTATGCCGTAGTTGCAGAGCAGAGCGTAACAAAGCTGTTTCAAAACGGCTTTTTGCCTGGGTGTTTGATGGGTCTTTGTCTTATCATCATTTCCCTGTGGCAGGCATATAAGTTTGACTATCCAAAGGGAACACCTTTTTCTTTCAAAAATGTATGGGAAACATTAAAGAGATCAATTTGGGGCTTATTGATGCCTTTGATTATTTTAGGCGGTATCTTCTCTGGATATTTCACACCGTCTGAGGCAGCGGTTGTTGCCGTTGTATATGCACTGATTGTATCTGCCTTTGTTTATAGGGATTTGACGTTGAAATCTCTTTATAACATTATGGTAGGCAGTGTAAAAACATCAGCAATCATCATGATTATCATTGCTTGCAGTGGTGTTTTTGGTTGGGTTTTGGCAAACTGGAAAATCCCCGAAACCATTGCAACAGCCGTGTTATCTGTTTCTAGCGACAAGTTTGTGATTTTGTTCTTGGTTTCTGTGATTATTTTGATTGCCGGGGTGTTTATGGAAACATCTTCTGCAGTTATCATTTTGACCCCCGTATTTTTACCTTTGATGAAGGCCTTGGAAGTGAATTTAATTCACTTTGGCATTCTCTTTACCGTGGGCATTGCCATTGGTATGATTACACCACCTGTTGCAATCAACTTATTTGTTGCATCCAGCATAACGGGTATGCCAATTGAGAAGATTTCAAAGGCAGTAATACCGTTTTTGATTGGTTTGATTACCATTTTCTTCTTGATTGTTTATGTTCCTGTGTTCTTGCCAGGTGTTATTTTTTAAAGTCTAAAACAAAAGATAAAAAAAGGATCCGATACTGGTTTTGCCATGGTCGGGTCCTTTTTGCGCTTATTTATGTTTTGATATAAAAGGCGCGAATGCTATTTTCAAGGCAATCCTCTAGGTTCATATAGATTGGGATCCAGTTACCCCCTAGGGTCTTGCGGTATTGGGCAACCTCCAGGTCTGTGCCGTTGGTGAGCTGGAAAAAAACAATGCAGTATTCGTATCCATCACTACCTTGGAAATAAATGCGGATGATATAATCATTTTGGGTTTTTTTCAGTTCGCCTTTTATGAGTTTGCACCACTCACCATAGCGAACTTCTACGTTGCCTTGTGCATCCCACTGCCAGCCATGATAAGGGGCACAAAGAAAGTTTTCACCGAAGTAATGAAGGTCCGTTATTTTATACTGATTGCCCACTTTTTCCAGGTCTACAAAGCCATAATAATAAGTAAATGCCCCTGTTTCTTTGTCGGTGCCCTCAATGGTTTCCAGTTCCACAAAATAGCGATAGGTGTTTTCTGTTTTCCCGGGCACCTGATGATATTTGATTAGATTAATATGTAGTATATTTTCATAGGTTTTCAAATACTTTTCATAGGGCATATTTTTTTGGTACTGGGAGGATAAAAATTCATAGGAAATGGGGTATGGAATCGTTGCATTGCCAATTGTGCCACAGCCTGCCCCTTTGCCTTTAACAGGGTTGGCGGCTTCACGCAAAATGCTGAAGTAGTTTAAAATCGTATTTTCTGGTGTATCTGCCAGAGTGTTAGGTAAAGTAATATCTTCAGGTTTTTTCCCAAAGTAGGGGTCGAAAAAATTGGCAGAGGGGATTTTATTGTTTAAAATGGGTAGGTTGGATGGGCGGTAGAAGGTTTCTAAATCCCTTTGATAAAACTCCATAGGATCTTCACATTCTATGCACTGCGCCTGTAATGAGCCACCCATAACCATAATGGCAGTTTCCTGCCTTTGATAGGCGATAAAAGAGTAAGCTACACCAAAGATGATGCATAAAAGAAGGAAAAACAGAAATTTTCTTTTTGGCAGTATGGAAATTTTATTGGTTTTGAAAGATAATGGTTTCATTTGCATTCTCACTTTATTGGTTTACCTTATTATATTCAAGCTCTAGGGTGATATATGCCCAATGGGCTATGCCATTGAGGAAAGGTGTAATCTTCAAGGCTTGGGAAAAACAAAAGCAATAACCACCTAAAAGTGATTATTGCTATGATGAAAGAGGTTATTTTTTGGAGGGGTAAAATTAACCTAACTCAATTCGAATGCCATCGTAAATTGCCTGAGCAAATTCAAACTGGTTGTTCCGTAGCTTTTCTGCATCCTGAGGGTTTGTGATATAGGCCAATTCGATTAGTAGGGAGGGCATAGTTGTCCTTCTAAGCACATAAAGTCTAGGGTTTACCCGCACGCCATTGTCCCTCGTGCCAACCTCTGCAACAATCTGATTGAGTATGGACAAGGCTAAGGGGTAGGACTGGGAAAGCTCATTATAAATATAAACTTCTGTGCCGTTATAGTTAGGATCGACGGAGGCATTGGTATGAATACTCATGAAGTAGTCGGCACCCCAATTGTTTGCATCGGCCACTCTGGCTGCAAGGCTTGTGCTGTTGTTAAACCCTAAAACGGTATCGATATCTGGGCGAGAAAGTCTGGCCTCATAGCCAGGGGTATTATTCAAAAGAGTTGCCAAATAAAGGCCTACCTGAAAAACAACATCCTGCTCCACAAGTCCAAAGCCCTCGGCACCGGCATTTACGCCTCGGCTATGACCTTGATCTATATAAATTCTAATTGCCATAAAAGCACCACCTTATTATTGTTTGTATATTACATAATATAAGGAAGGTAAATGATAGTGAATAAAATGCAAAAATAGTACAGGTTTTCCGAAGAATATACATGACAACATGAATAGAAGTTGGGCCACTTTGAATGGATTCGTATATTTTGCTAACTTTGCGCATCTTTATCATGGAGATGGGATAATTTATTGCTTTTTAGGCAAAAAAAGAATATTATAAATATAGATATTTTTTTTGTGGTTTTTCGACATTTTATGCAACATACCATAGGAGTTATTTTGTATAAAAAGTAACTCTTTTTCAATCATTTGATACAACAATGGAGGAAATTGACTACAGATTTTCATAGGAATAAACCATGAGGAAACATTGTAAAAGGAATGAAAAAACCACAGGGCTTTTATAGCTTTTTTAGGGTGGTTCAGTTTCTAATGAGTCAGCAAGGTGAATAAAGCCTTGAACTATATTTTTTAAGAGGTTGTTCCCAAGGCTTTGTGGATTTTCCATGGCACAAGGAAAAATGAGGAAAGGTGGAGATACCAGGATGAGGTCCAAAGGGAAAAGACTAATTACGGCTTTCCTTTCTTTGGCACTTTTTTTTGTATGGAGTATCCCTATTAGGGCAGATGAAGATACAGAAAAAGTTAGGGTCGGTTTTTTTGAAATACCCATATATCAAAATATTGAGGTGGATGGTACATATTCCGGTTATAGCTATGATTATTTGCAAGCCATAGCCCAATATACAGGGTGGGAGTATGAATATGTAACAGGGGTCTCTTTTTATGAGTGCCTGGAAATGCTGAAAAAAGGGGAGATCGATATCATGGGGGTATTGCAAAAAACACCCCAGCGAGAGGAAATTTACGATTACCCCAGTTTTTCATCAGGGCTTAGTATGTCTCTTTTGGTTACAAATGAGGATGACGATAGGCTTTTATATGAGGACTTTCAGGCATTTGATGGCATAACCGTTGGCATTCAAAAGGGCTTTGTCAGAAACGAAGGCTTATTACAGTATTGCCAGAAAAATGATTTTTCGGTAGAGACCATTACTTATGACACCAATGCTGAGTTGATTGAGGCCATTCGTAAGGGTAAGGTGGATGCAGGGTTAATTAGCACCAACCAAAATTCACCTGATTTTCGAGTCATTGCAAGGTTTGATGTAAGCAACGTTTATTATGCAACCACAAAGGGAAATACAAAAATATTAAAGGGGTTAAACGACGCCTTGGAAAGAATCAAATTGGCAACGCCAAATTTTGATAGTACTTTGAGGGAGAAATATTTCAGTTTTGCCGTTGACCAATCTGCGGTTTTAACCAAGGAGGAAATGGAATATATAAAGGAACACCCAACCATTCGTGTGTTGTATGATGCCAGTTGGGCCCCCTTTGAAAGGGTAGATGAAAAGGGGGAGGCACACGGAATATCTATTGATGTGCTTGAGGAGATTTCTAAGGCCATTGGCATTGATTTTGAATATACACCCACACATAACCAGCAAGAAAAAGCGGCTATGTTTCAAACAGGGGAATATGACCTTGTTTCTACCATGGTGTATTCTTACCAATGGGCAAATCGTTTGAATGCTTATATCACCCAACCATATATTGATATTGACTATATGATGGTTTACCGCAGTAGCGATGAGAAAAACCATCGCCTTGCTTTGCCCAAGGGGTTTTATGTTTCTGAATTGGTGGAAAAAAAGTTGTATGAAGGGAAGTCCATCACCTTTTTTGACACGGTGGAGGAGTGTATGGAAGCGGTGAGCAATGGTGAGGCGGATTTTACTTATGCCAATGCATATGAAGCCGAGTTTTATATGTCTATTCCCAAGTATCGGGTTTTGCAGTATAGCACTGTGCAGGGTCTGTCTGAGCAAATTAGCGTAGGTGTATCCAAAAATGCAGACCCTATCTTACTTTCAATCATGGCCAAAGGCTTAGGAACTGTTTCCCAGGAGGAACTGCGCAATATGGTGCGATTACATATCAATCACCCTCAGGAAAGCAGCTTGTTGGATATGATGTATACCAATCCTGTGCAGTTTGTTGTGCTTTTGCTGTTCATTTTTTTTGTTTTGGTGGCGTATTTTACCATCTATATCCTTTATTCTATTAAAAACAAACAGAATGAAATTTTGCAAATCGCCAACAAAGCAAAGTCTGATTTTTTGTCCCATATGAGCCACGATATGCGTACCCCCATGAATGCAATTGTTGGTATGTCTACCCTGGGCAAGAGCTGTCATGACATTGAACTATCCAAGGAATACCATGAAAAAGTAAATCATACAAGCCAATACCTTCTAACGCTGATCAACGATACCTTAGATATGAGTACCATAGAAAATAATAAAATGAAATTAAACCCAGAACCCTATAATTACAATGAATTTATATTGGCCATAGAAACCATTATGCACGATAGTGCTATGGAAAAGGGTGTTACATTGGAGACCCATCTTTGCACAAACTTCCAGCAGGCTGCAATGTTTGATAAGCTTCGTCTGCAACAAATCTTTATTAACCTCATCAATAATGCCATCAAATTTACACCGCCAGGGGGGAAGGTTACATTTTTTACAGATGTGATTCCCATTAGCCCGGAACAGATCAAGGCTGTATTTACCATTCGAGACACGGGTATCGGCATGAGCCCAGAGTTTCAAAAAAAGATGTTTCAGCCTTTTGAGCAGGAACAAGGGGTAAATCTTGGCGTAGATGGGGGTACAGGTTTGGGCTTGTCCATTGTGAAGCAGTTGGTGGATTTGATGGGCGGTAGCATTCAGTGTAACAGCCAGGCTGGTGTAGGGACGGAGTTTATCGTTGAAATAAATGCGGATATTTTACAAGGGAGCAAGCAGATCCCTTCAGAAATGGAATTATTTGATGATAACGTATTAAAAGGAAAGCGAATCTTATTATGCGAAGATCATCCTTTAAATACCATGATTGCCCAAACCCTTTTAGAGAAAAAAGGCTGTATTGTGGAACATGGTGAAAATGGGCGAATCGCCATAGAAATGTTTGAAAAATCACCTAGTCAGTATTATGATGCTGTTTTGATGGATATCAGAATGCCTCTGATAAATGGGTTTGACGCAACCAGGTTTATTCGTTCGTTGCAGCGGGAGGATGCAAAAACTGTGCCTATCATTGCCATGACGGCGAATGCTTTTGATGAGGATATTCGTATGAGTTTTGAAGCGGGAATGGATGCTCACCTATCAAAACCCATTGATGCCAAAGAACTTTTTCAAACCCTGATTCAAATAATGGGAGATAAATCAAAATAAAAAGTGGAAGTCGTTGGTATTCTTTTACCAACGGCTTTTTTTGTTTGAAAATGGTGAAAATGAGAAAAATAACAATTCCTAGCTAGAAAGAAGTTGTTGCTTTATAAACAACAAGCTGTAAATAAAATTTTTTTAATTAAACGAAAATTGTTGATTATCTTTTTTTGTAGTGATATAATGCCTTCAAAGGAAAAGCATGGAAGCAAAGGAGATGATCTTGGTTAGCGAGGCAACCCAGAGGAAAGGAAGGACACCATGAAAGAAGAAAAGGTGGATCGAAGAATAAAAAGAACAAAAAATATGATGCGTGATGCATTGATGGATTTGATGGATGAAATGTCTTTTGGAGAAATCACAGCAAAGGATATTACCAGTCGGGCGGATTTAAACCGAGCAACTTTTTATTTGCATTATAACAATGTGTTTGAGCTTTTGGATGAGCTTGAAAATGAGGTTGCGGGAGATTTTTCCCAGATGTTATATAAGGTAGAGGTAAAATTGGGGGAAGATTGGGAGTACCCTATGATTGGGCAAATTTGTGATTATATTGTGGAAAACCAAAGGTTATGCCGTTGCCTCTTGCTAAACCCAAGAAGCGATCGCTTCGCCAGAAAGTTGACAGAAATCATGAAGGGAAAGGGGATGCAGGTAAAGGAGGAAATGGGGTTGGAGTTTGATCCCAACAAAGAGGAGTATATTCACCAATTTATTGCTTGCGGCGCCATGGGGATGGTGAAGCAGTGGCTCTTAGAGGGGATGCCCATGTCTAAGGAAGAAATGACGGATTTGGCTATGACATTAATTCGTCCCATTTTTAATATTTTATTACCCTAACAATTTTCAAAGAGCAAAATGAGAAAAGGAGTATGAAAGAGTATGCTGAACAAAAAAAGAACATTACTTGCGTTGCTGGTGGCAGGTTGCTTTGCAACAAGCGGATGCACAACCGACGCTGCACAGGTGTCTGCGCCGGTGGTTGAACCCAATATCGTTACAGGTACGGTTGAATGTAAAGAGGTATATATTCGTGCAAAAATTCCTGGGTATCTTACAGAAATCCCTGTTATCGAAGGACAGGAAGTGGCCAAGGGGGACTTGCTTTTTTCGTCGGACAAGAGAGATGTGCAGGTAAAACAAACCCAGGCGTCTGCCACTGTCAATGGTGCTAAAGCTGTGATGGAAAAGGCCCAGGCCAATGTTGCCCTTTTGGAGGAGCAGTATGCAAAATACCAAGAGCTGTATGAAATTGAAGCAGTTGCCCCTGATACCATGGATAAGCTGACCACTCAGTTGGAAGCGGCAAGGTTGGATGTGCAAGCTGCAACCTCTCAGTATGAGGCGGCTCAGGGGGTTTTGTCTGAGGTAAACCTGAATTTGAGCCAAACTGCCCAATATGCACCTTGCAATGGCACTGTAACCTTGGTTTCCTCTTCCGTTGGCGAATTGGTGGGCAGTGGTACAACCATTATTACCTTGACAGATTATGATGATCGTTGGATAAATGCAAATGTGGATGAGTATGAAATTGGTAAATTACAAATCGGACAGACTCTCCCTTTAACAAGCAAGGCTTATCCCAACACGGTTTTCCATGGCACCATTGTAAATGTAAGCAAAAATCCAGACTTTGCGGTGAAAAAATCTACAAATGAGCTGAATGACCAAGACGTGGTTACATATAAAGTGAAAATCGCCCTTTCCGGGGAAGATGACATCATGCTTTACCCGGGTATGCTTGTAAGCGTTAACCTGGATGAAGTGGGTGAGACTGAATGATTAGAATATTTTTAAAGGGCTTCGGTAGAGAAATCAAAATGCTCTGGCATGATAAGCGAATGCTTTTTATGTTTCTCGTTGCCCCTGTTGCTTTAAGCATTGTGGTTTGCGGAGCTTTTAGCGGCGGCATAGTCAATAACATTCCATTGGCGGCAGTTGACAGCAACTCATCAGCCAAAACAAGGGCGTTAATTGATGCTTTTGACCAATCTGACCGTTTTTACGTGCCTTATGTGGTTACGGATCAGGAGGAGGCCCTAAGCCTTATGGAATCAGGGGAGGTGTTGGGCGTCATTGTCATTCCTGCCGATTATACCCGTGCGTTGCAGATTGGTCAGCAGGCTGAAGTTTTGGTTGGGGTTAATAGTGCCAATAACATTGTGGGCAACAGTGCAGTGGTTTCCATCATGCAGGTGGTTAAAACCGTTTCTTCCCAGATTGCAGTCAAAAGCTTTGTGGCAGGGGGGAGCACCCTTGGGGATGGCACTGCAAAGGTTATGCCCATTTCTACGGTGTTACGCCCTTGGTTTAACCCCCAGTTTAGCTATTTGACTTATTTGGGCTTGGGCTTAACGGGCTTGATTTTTCATCAGCTGTTTTTGATGACTGTGGCCACCGCTTTTGCCGAGGAAAAAAAAGAAGGCATTCTTTCTGGCAAAATGACAGCCATGGAAAGTGCCATTCATTTTGTGAATAAATTTATTTTTTATGGTGGATTGGGCTATGCCAATATTTTATTCAACTACTATGCCATTTTAAAAGTATTTCATTTTCCCATGCGGGGAAATCAGCAGGATTTGGCCATTTTGTGTGGCTGTTTTATTCTGAGTCTCCTTGGGGTGGGAGCCCTTTTGGGCACCCTTTGCAAAAACACAATTCACGCCATTCAGTGGCTTATGGCATTGACATACCCGCTATTTATTCTATCGGGCTTTTCTTGGCCTCATAGTGAAATGCCAAAAGCCTTGGTGGACGGGGCACAGTTTTTGCCCTCCACCCATTTTCTTTCCCCCGTACGAGAAATTGTTCTCATGGGGGTGGGGTTTGAAACAAAAACCGTTGCCCATGGCAAGGAAATGCTTCTATTGTTGGCACTTGGGGCATTTGTGCTGAGTGTTCTTGTTTTTGCGGGGAAAGCCTATGAAGCAAAGAAGCGGATGCACCCTAAGGCGGCAGAAAAGGAGGTCGTTCAGGCATGATAGCAGGCTTTCGTATGTTTTTTCGGGAATGGCTTTATCTGTTGAAGCGTCCTCGTAGTTTGGTTTTGATGGTTTTGGTGCCTATTTTTGTAACCCTTCTTTGTGGCACCAGTTATGAAAAAGGGTACTTTTCAGATTTGAAAATGGGCGTGGTGGACTATAGTTATAGTGCCCAAACCAGAGAGGTTGTTGAGGCTTTTCAGCAATCTCCCTATTTTGAAATCGTGGGGTATTATGAAAATGAAGAATTGCTGGAAACAGCAATGAAAAACGGTGAAATTGTAGGTTGTTTGATTTTCCCTACGGATTTTACTAAAAACTTGCAGCAGGGGCGTCAGGCCGAGGTTTTGCTGGGCTCCAATGCAGTCAATATGAGCTATGGCAGTACCATAAACGTAAAGGGTTCCGAGGTTTTGGGTACGGTTTCCACCCAAATGGCAGTAAAAAGCTTGGTGGCAAAGGGTTCTACCGTAGATGATGCTTTGGCAAAAATGAACCCTGTTGGCTTTTATACCCGGCAATGGTATAACCCAACCAATAACTTTAGCTATTTCCTCTCCTTTGGTTTTATCATTGCAACGGTGCAGCAGGTTTTGATCTATTTTGCGGCGATTTCTTTGATTCGAGAAAAGGAAAGCGGCAAATTAGGGGAGCTAAAAGGGGTTCATCCCATTTTTCAGGTTGTGATAAAATGTTTGGTTTATTTTATCATAGCCATGGCAACTTGGATGGCTTGCTGTTGGATTATGGTAAATAAATTTGGCATTCCCATGAAGGGTAGCCCTGATGTGTGGCTTGCATACAGCTCTTTATTTATCTTATCCATTGTTACCTTGGGACAGCTATTTTCCTCCATATTGCCAAACCCCGTTTTTGCTACGTCTTTTTCTTTGGTATTCACCTCTCCCTCCTTGGTTTTGAGTGGATACACATGGCCAACCATGGCGTTGACGGGTTTTTATCAGAAATTGGCACAAGTATTTCCCTTAACACATTTTGCTTTGGGTTACAGAAATGTGGCTCTTATGGGCTGTGGTTTTGAGGCTATTCATCAACAGATGGTAAGTTTAGCTTGCATCAGTGGGGGATGCTTTGTTTTAAGCTGCATCATTTGGACGGTAAGGTTAAAAAGTATTGAGAAGAAAGAACAGAAGCTGCAAATGCCTGTGGTGGATGAAGGGGCAGAAGCAATGGCTCAGTGAAGGTTGAAAGGAGAGCAATGGTATGGGAAGGTTAAAATATAAAAAATGGAGTGCCTTTTGTTTGACAGGTCTGCTAACCTTTGGCATGACAACACCCGTTTTTGCAAAGACTGTAGTTGCAACAGCGGCGGAAGAAAACATAGATGGGCCAATGACTTTGGAAGAAATACAAAAGCAGGTATTGAAAAGCAATCGGCTGAAAACAACATTGAATTTGAATTATAAAAAAGTTCTGTCGGGGTTGGATGCCATTGATGAGGGCTTAAGTGATTTGAAGGATACTCAGGATAGCGCTGCCCATGCTAGAAGGCAGGCTGGGGAGATTGCATCAAGCACCTCATCTCAAATTACCGGTGGGATTTTGGGGGGAGCAATTGATCCCAATTTAGGCAAGGTTAGTATTGGCCTTCTTTCCGGCAGTGCCAAAACAGCAAGTGCCATGGAGGATATGACGGACAGCATAGTAGACCAAAAACGTGATGAACTGGAAAACCAACAGCAGAGCTTAAAAAACACAAAGCAGGATTTAAACAAAACCCAGGAAGATTGGAATAATCAAGCTCTCTTGGTTTCCCAGCTCTTGGTTGTAAAAACAGCCCAGGTGGAAAAGGGTATCGGCTTGCTGGAGGAAAAGCAGGATTTGATGGAACGCCTTTATACCATTGAAGAAAAGAAGGAATCCTTGGGATTAAGCATCAAAACAGACCTAAAGCAGGCAAAATTAACCGTGTCAGAAAATAGCAAGGATGTTCAAGATGCAAAGGATGGTCTGACACTGTTGAAACGCCAAATTAACGATTTGATGGGTAAGCCGATTGATGGTGAATTAGAAATCGTTGCGCCTGATATGGCAAGAGTAATCGAATATGCCCCAGAATATAGCGAAGAACTGCTGAAAGAGGCAAAGGATAAGAACTATCAGCTGAAAACCTTGCGTAGAGACTATCAGCAGGCAGAACAAAAAACCAAAGATAACACACTATATTCAGGCCAAATTAAAGCCCATCAGTTAGATATGGATATTGCCAAAGTTTCCATGGAAAATCAGGAAATTGCTATTGCCAATGATTTGAAAAAGAAGCTGGATAGCATTAACAAAGCGGCATCCGCTTATCAAATTCAAAAAGATACTTATGAGAAGGCAAAAACCCAATTAGAACAACAGCAAAAAACAGCTGAAGTGGGGATGCTATCCTCTGTTGAAATTCAGGCATTAGAACTTCAGTTCAAGCAAAATGAGCTGGCGTTAATGGCGGCTGCATACGATTATGATTTGGCTTGGGAAGAATACCGTCTTTTGATGAGCGGTACTTCACTAGATATTTATGACACCTATAAAGCGCAGGTAGGTGCGTAAGCAAGACAGATGGATTGAATATTCTGATAAGTACCTCGAATGACTTAACGGAAAACTCGACAAAGGAGCAAAGGGTTGCCAATGGATTTGGCGGCCTTTTGTTTTATTAAAAATCAGTTGTTGTTTTCCGATTAGGGAGGATAGGGGATGGGCAGGGTATTTTCTCGTTTAACTGTTGTGGGATTTGGCTTACAGGCTTGGCTTATTTGAACAGAAGTTATTTTCAGTGCCTAGCAATTGTCTCCTCTTTTGTTTTAGGCAAAAAAAACCAAATAAAAAGGGGTATATCCTTTGCAGCAAAATAAAAAGGCAAGTATTCAAACGAATGCTTGCCTTTTTTTTATGTATTTGTTATACCTGTGCCTCCAATGCTTCAGCCGCATTGTAGGAACTACGGACAAAGGGGGCGGAAGCAACAAAAGCAAAGCCCTTGTCCTCTGCAACTTTGCCATACAGGTCAAACTGTTCGGGGGTGATATATTCCTGAACGGGGTAATGAGCAGTGGAAGGCGCCAGATATTGACCAATGGTTAAGAATTCACAGCCAACGGCTCTTAAATCGTCCATCACTTCATAAACCTGCTCTGGTGTCTCCCCAAGACCCAACATAATGCCTGTTTTGGAACGAATTTTGGGTGCCAATTCCTTGATGGATTTCAGCACTTCCAAGGATCTTCCATAGATTGCCTGAGGGCGAACTTGGTCGTATAATTCTTTCACAGTTTCCATGTTATGGCTAATCACTTCGGGGTTTGCATCAGCAACAACTTTTAAAGCATCTCGATTTCCCAGGAAATCGGGGATCAAAACCTCAACGGCTGTGTCGGGGTTTGATTTATGAATTGCACGGATGGTTGCTGCAAAGTGGGCGGCACCACCATCGGGCAGGTCATCTCTGGTTACAGAGGTGATGACAACGTATTTCAGCCCTAGTTTGGATACTGCCTCTGCAACTCGTTTTGGTTCATCTACATCAATTTTTTGGGGTTCGCTGTTGGTTACGTTGCAAAAACGGCAGTTACGGGTGCAATTTACCCCCAAAATCATAAAAGTTGCAGTTTTTTTGGAAAAGCAATCCACAAAGTTTGGACACATGGCTTCATCGCAAATGGTGTTGAGGTGGAGCGTGCTTAACATTTGGCGTACATATTTTAAGTTGGGATCTTCTCTATAAGTTCTTTTTAACCATTCGGGTTTTTCTAACATGTTTGGTTCCTCCATTTATCATATACTTAGAAATTGAAACACAAGGCATAGAAATAAAGCCTGATTTGCTATTTCAAAAAGGCTTAAGAAAATAGTACGGCAACAAACTCTTCTGCCGTAATGCCGCCCAGATAGGGGAATAAGTCAATTTCCTTAAGGTAGGCCAACAGGGCATCTTTATGAAATGCTTTGTTGGTTAAAATAGTCTCTAATTCCTCTATGGGTTTCATGGAAAGAAAGTCCCCACGGATGGAGCAAGCTGCAATCATACCTTCTTGTACTTCCAAATAAGTCTCAACCTTACCTAAAGGCAGACGTGTGTCGCTATGGTGGGTAAAGTTGGTGTTGGTGCGGTATGTCCAAAGGGGATTTGCATATTTTTCATCACGGATTTTTGCAATGCCGTTCATATCCTCTTGGGTAAATTGGTAGCTTTCCATAGGCATAATTTCTTGTAAAGCCTGAATAAAAAGAGCCTTAAATTCCTGTGTTGTATATTTTTCTGGAAGATGTTCGCTGATATTTGTCACACGACTACGCACAGAGGAAATGCCCTTGTTTTTCATCTTAGATTCATCCACAGTGAGGATTTTTTCCAAAACTGAAAGTTCTGCGTCAAATAAAAGGGAACAGTGGCTGCAAAGGTAGTTTTTCCCCAAACGCTGTGCTAAGCCAGAAATCTTTTTTCCGTCTAAAAGCATATCGTTTCTCCCTTTGACTTCAGCATGGATGCCCATTTTTTGCAAAGCCTCAATAATGGGTTCTGCCAAACGGGTACGCCCCATAGCCTTTGCGTCGTCCCCAGGGGTAAATGGGGTGATTAGGGTGCACAATAAAGTGCCATGGTCGGTATAAATTGTTCCGCCACCACTAGAACGGCGAACGATTTGCACACCATGCTCCTTTGCAAGGTCAAGATCAATTTCGTCTTGGGCGATTTGATTGCTGCCAAGCATAGCGCAGTTGTCCGTTTGCCAAAGCATGAAAATATCTTGGGATTGACCCAAGGCAGTCATGCAGTATTCTTCGGATGCAAAATGCAGTGCAGCGTCAGTTTCTTTTGGCTGAAAAAAAATCATATTAAGCCCTCCTTATCATTTGTAAAATACAATTTAAGTATACTAAATATATGGGCCTATGGCAAGGGAGCTAGCTTTGGTAAAAGGCGAGGAAAAAGGGGAAAAAGGTTGATTTTTTGGGATAGTTTTACAAAGAAAAAAATATTTATTTCTTTTTGTACATATATTTTAGACTGTTTTGGAAAACAAAAAACAACATAAAACATATTTGTTGAAAAAGATGAAACCAAGGCTTACAGTCTTTTCGGGATTCAATATGCTTTTTTATTTGTTGGGTAGGGGGGAAAAAATCATAAAAAAATTCAACAGATTTAAGCTTATTTAAAATTGTATTTCCAGGGAATACATTATGCAGTAGAAATCCAGCATTGGGAAGGAGTTTTTGGTATGGTGGGAGAAAGTCCTGTGGTTATGGGTAGAAATGAAAAAAGCTTTGGGGATTTTTTGTTGTGTGTTTTAAAAATTTCCGCTATACTGAAAAAAGAAGAGGTGAGAGATGTGACTGCTTTGATGAAGATTCAAACCTTTATACAGGCCTATGCCCAAGCAATTTCCTCCATTTTGGAGTCTGACGTAACGGTGGTGGATAACGAGCTGATTCGAGTCGCAGGAACGGGTAACTATGCCGTTGAAATTGGTAACACCATTGCCCATGCCAACTTTTTTGACGGTATTCTAAGGTCAGGGGAGAGCGGCATCATTACAAATGTGGCGGAAGACCCAAATTGTATTGGCTGTGAAAAACGTTCCTATTGCAAGGAATTGGCCAACTTAGCATACCCCATTTTCAAAAATGGGGTTGTGGTGGGTGTTATTTCCATCATCGCTTTCCAAGAAAAGCAGAGAGAAAACCTACTGAAAAACCGCCCCCAGTTAGAAGAATTTTTGAAATATATGACAATGCTTTTGGAAAGCAAGCTTTATACCTCGGAGGCAAAAGACCGCTTAGAGCAGCAGTTGCAGGTGGTGCATGATGATAACAAGGTGTGGTCTTTTGTGGGCAAAAGCCAAAAGATGCAGGAAGCAATTGCCATTGGGCAGAAGGTGGCCAAGTCCGATTCCACTGTTTTTTTACGAGGGGAAAGTGGTACTGGAAAAGAGATTATGGCAAAAATGATTCATGATTTAAGTCATAGGCGAGATAAACTGATGATTTCAATCAACTGTGCGGCAATCCCTGAAAATTTGGTGGAAAGTGAATTGTTTGGCTACGAGGAGGGGGCTTTTACGGGGGCAAAGAAAAAGGGTGCCATCGGAAAGTTTGAACTGGCGGATAAAAGCACCATTTTTCTGGATGAAATCGGCGATATGCCCCTTCCTGTGCAAACCAAGCTTCTTCGGGTGCTACAAGAGAGCAAGCTGGAGCGTATTGGTGGGCAGAAAACCATCCCCATCGACATTCGGGTGATTTGTGCCACCAACAAGGACATTCAGCACATGGTGGAGGAAGGAACTTTCCGTGAGGACTTGTATTACCGTCTGAATATTATCCCCATCGAATTGCCGCCCCTACGCAAGCGTAAGGAGGATATCCCCTCCTTGGTGAAGTATTACATCGCATATTATAATCAAAAGTTGGGCAAGCAGATCCGCGGGGTTTCTGCCCAAGGCATGGAAACCTTAGTGAATTACCATTGGCCAGGAAATGTGCGGGAGTTGAAAAATATCATTGAATATTTTGCCAATATTGTAGAGGGAGAGGAAGTGCAGCTTTCGGATTTACCCGATCATATCGTTTTACGCTCGGCAAAGGGTTACGAAACCTGGTCCCTGGATAAAATTATGGAGGAATACGAAAAGCGTGTGCTGACCAATATGATTCGTGGGGAGTCCACCGTGGAAGACAAGGAGCAAATGGCGGAGTCATTGCAGATTAGCCGTGCCACTTTATATCGAAAACTAAAAAAATACAACTTACTTTAATCTCATTTTTGAGAAATCATCTCATTATTGAGAAGTTAAAAATTAAGTCTTTTTCAAGGAAGAATGGGGAAAACCTTTTAACGAAACATAATTTTTTTGTGTTTGTTAAGAGGTTTTTATTTTTTATTGGAATGATATTAAAATTGTTTCTTTTTTGTTTTCTCAAAATTGAGAATTCTAAAATATAATATGCCTTAAAAAAGGGGATTTTTATTTTGGCATCAAAATTGCTTTATATAGATTCATAGAGATAAGAGGAAAAGGGAAGTTTATCAACAAGGAGGAATCTTTTATGAATATGAATATCATCTTTGATGCCATAAAAAGTGAAATGAAACCGAGCATGGGCTGTACAGAGCCAGTTGCCATTGGTTTGGCAGTATCCAGAACCTGCGAGCTTTTAACAAAGCCTGCAACCCACTTAGATATGGTTATTAGCTCCAATATTTTTAAAAATGCGTATAGCGTTCAAATCCCAAATGCTGGCACCAACGGCATTGAGCTGTCCTGTGCCTTGGGGTATATCTTAAGCAAGCCAGGTAACACCATGGAGATTTTTGCACAAATCCATCCCAATCAGGTAACAGAGGCAAAAAGGTTGGTAAAGGAGGGCTTTGTTTCTGTCAAAGTGCTTCCTAGCAGTGAATTTTATATCGAGTGTGTGGCTACCAATGCCCAGGAAAAAGCCCAAACCATTACAGAAAAAGCCCATGATAACATGATTTTTGCTGAAAAAGACGGCAATGTAACCGTAAACAAGAAAAATACTAACAGCCAAGAAAAGACGGAGAATACTTTTGATATCACAAAATATACCTTTGCTGACTTTTATGAATGGGCAAATGCAGTGGATGGGTCAGACTTGGCTTTCATCAAAGAGGGCATAGAAATGAACCTTTCCATTGCAGAATTAGGCATGAAGAAAAAATATGCCATCGGCGTTGGGCCAACCTTAAAAAAACTTGCAGAAAGCGGAAAGCTTTCCAATGATATGCTTATGGATATTAAGCAGCTTACTGCAGCAGCCAGTGATTTTCGTATGAGTGGTGGGAATGGCTCCGTTATGACATTTCTGGGTAGTGGCAACCAGGGGATTGAAACTATGGTGCCTATGGCAGTTTTTGCAAAGCATATGAATGTTCCGGAAGAAAAGCTTTTGCGGGCCGAGTTTTTGGGTATGCTGATTATTATGTACATGAAATATCATGTGGGCAGATTATCCCCCATTTGTGGTGCAACCTTGGCCGGGGCCGGCAGTGCGGCGGGCATGGTTTATATGATGGATGGAAATTTGGAACAGATTTCTGGAGCTGTCCAAAACATGATAGGCGGTGTTGCAGGTATGTTCTGCGATGGTGCCAAAGGTGGATGTGCATTAAAGCTTTCCATTTGTGCCGGGGAGGCAGTGTACTCAGCGCTTTTTGCAATGGATAATAGCATTATTCAGCCCACAGATGGTATTATCAGCGAAAAGGCAGAAGAGACGGCAAAGAGCTTAGCAAAGCTTTCCCATGAAGGCCTAGCCGATGTAGATATGAAAGTGATTGAGATTATGCAAGGAAAATAAAAATATCTATATCCCCCTTGTTTCAAAAAAAGTAGCGTTATCATAAACAATAACAAAAGGGATTTCCTATGTATATAGCCAAATAAGGTTAATGGAAAAGCCCAAGTAAGCTTGCAAGTTGTCTATTGGAGTTTTAAAAATGTCCTTGTTTTTGCCACAATGGCGTGGTAAAAGAGGACAAAATGGTATGCCAATTTTCCTTTGTAATATCCCCTAAAAAGCCCCTCATAATTATTCTGAGGGGCTTTTTCCATAGGTATTTTTCAAAAGGCGTACTAATTTGTCAAAACCTGAAACAGCTTGGATTTGAAGGCTTTTGTGTCAATTTTTTTACATAGGGTTGCGTTTCCTTTTTTGTTCCAGTGCGCATCTTGAATGGAACAAAGTTGTTTATCATTTATAATGACTTGGCCATAGGTAAAGGGGTCCATGATGCAGGTATGGCAAAAACAAGACACCGACTCTAAAAGAATATCTGGCCAAAGGGCAACTCCCATGGCAATGGCATCGGGCAGGTCAACAAAATGGCCTCCACTTTGCTTTAAGTTAAACTGAAATAAAGAGCGGTTGCATTCAACGGCAAAAATGGCCTCTTTTTTTTCACTGGCCAGGAGCATATCCATGTCCTCACTGTTAAGTGCAGCATCCCCAAGGCACACATCAAACCCGATAATTGTGATGGGTATTCCAGATTTTAGCATAATGTCATAGGCTTCTGCATCTACAAAAACGTTATATTCAGCAACAGGGCTGGCGTTGCCGCGACCAAAGCCTGCCGTCCCCATGGAATAAATATGCTTTACTTTTTGCATAATTTTCGGGTCTTTTAGAATTGCCAGAGCTATATTTGTTACAGGGCCTAAGGCTACGATTTCAACTTCGTTGGGGTGCCCATTCACAACCTTTAAAATTGCATCAACGGCATACCCATGTTCTTCGGAAATTGTGGGATGGATCAAATCCAAATCTCCCATTCCATCCTCACCGTGCACATTGCCAGCTGTAACCAGTTTCCTCATGAGAGGATTCGCCGCACCAACATAGACGGGGGGCTGTTGTTTGTTGACCACTTCAATGGTCATTAGGGTGTTTTTGGTTGCCAGCTCAACGGGAACATTGCCGCATACTGTTGTGATGGCTTCAATATGAATTTTTTTTGACTTTAGGGCCATCATTAGTGCTACAGCATCATCACTCCCACAATCTGTATCAATGATAATTCGTCTCATAAAGTCCTCCTATCTGTGAGAAAAATGTTGAATTTATTATAAAATAAGTGCTAAACTAAAAATAGGTCAAATGACCAAGAAATGAAGGAATAGGGGGGGTGGTGCTAAATAATGGAACACTATGTTCAAAATGCACCCAAAAATATAAAAGATGCTTTTATTTATCGAAGCTATCCCAAGGGAAGCATAATCATTCATGCTGGGGAAGAAAATAATTATTTATATATTATTACGAAAGGCAGTGCCAGTGTGGTAGCCCAAAATACAGCAGGGGTAGGGCTGATTTTATATTCCTTTGAAACCAATAGCTGCTTTGGTGAGTTGGAGTTGTTTCATTCCAGGGCAAAAACTGCAACGGTGGTAAGCAATTCTGATTGCGATTTAATTATTTTGCATAAGAAATTTGTCATCGATTGGATGAAGGCTGATTTTCAATTTACACTGCGCCTAATGGAGGAGTTATCTGAAAAAATATTGATAAATTCCAAAAAACTTACAGCGGTTTCATTGCTTAGTGTGAAGGATAGGCTAATGTATTATATTTACTCCCACTATAAATTTGGGGATTTAAAAATGTTAACAAAAGCCCGTGTGTGTGCAGATACTTTTATTCCTTTACGTAGTTTAAACAGAGCCATTGCTGAATGCAGTAAAGAAGGATATTTAGAATATGTAAAAAACAGGTTTTATGTGCTATCCTTTGAAAAGTTAGAAGAACGCTGTAGTAGTTTATTTTAAGGAAATAGAAAATTCCAATTTCAAGACAAATTGGGTTGATAAAACAAAAAGATATGGAAGTATTACTTATTATAAAATTATAAAAGCATTTTAAAAAGCGGTAGCTACATTTATTGTAATTACCGCTTTTTTTATAAAGTTTGCGTTATAAGGTATCTTCCAATTGAATTTGGGATAGTAACCCGTTTGCCGCTTTATCTTTTTCCTGGATAAAATGCCCTGTGGAGGGTATTTTCTTTGTGCGGTAGTATTCCAAGTCTAGGGAGGCGAACTGCTGGGGCTTGAATACGTTAGAAACGGTACTGTTTTTCTTCAATGTGTAAACTTGTATACCAGATGCACTCTTGGAAGCATTCATGGGAATCATTTCGGTGTTTAACAAGGTGGCTTTGTCGCTGTTACGCATTAGGAGATAATCCACCTCGGCGTCCAGTTTTTCCATAAAAATCAGCTTTGCCCGAGAGGAATATGCATTCACCAGCTTGCGTCGGTTCATCTTGGTGGCATATGCCGAAAGCTGCACTTTAGCCGCCTTACCATTTTCAAAGAAAAAAACCATAAAGCCTGTATAGTCCGAGGTGGCAGTCATATAGATGATTTTTTCATCTGGATCCATGCCCAAAAGGTTTGGCAAGTAGTCCCCTAAAATGCTGGCTTTGGTGTCGGCAATATCACTGGCTTTCATTTTGTACACATTGTATTGATCAGAGAAGAAAAGGATGTCTGTACGGTTGGTGCTTTCCAATTCGTATAGGATTTTATCTTCATCCTTCAGTTTTTGTTCCCCAGCAGAGCGCAAGGAAGCCAGGGGTATTTTTTTGAAATAATTTTCTTCCGTTAGGAAAAGGCGGATGCCGTAATCCTCAATTAGGTCGTCTTTGGTGATGGTGACAATCTCCTCTTCCTGTACAATTTCGGTTTTTCTTGGCTTACCGAATTTTTTCTGCACAGTTTTAAGCTGTTTGCAAATGATATTTCGTATTTTTGTTTCACTTTTTAGGGTATCTTTTAAATCTTGTATTTCCTCTGCCAAGGTTTTTCGTTCTTCAATACGTCGTAAAATATATTCTTTATTGATATTTCTCAGCTTAATTTCAGCAATATACTCCCCTTGGATTTGGTCAATATCAAACCCACCCATTAAATTTGGCACAACCATGCTTTCCTGCTCCGTATTTCGTATGATGGAAATGGCCTTGTCGATATCCATAAGAATTTTGGAAAGACCCTGTAACAAATGATACTTTTCTTCTTTTTTATTGATATCAAAGGCAAGCTGACGGCGGATCGAATCCATGCGAAAATCCACCCAATGCTTTAAAATATCCCCAACACCCAAAGTCATTGGTTTGCCGTGGATCAACACGTTGAAGTTGCAGCTAAAGCTATCAGAAAGGGGGGTTAAGCGGAACAGCTTGTGCATCAAAAGCTGAGGATCCGTATTTCGCTTCACATCTAAGGTGATTTTTAAGCCGTTTAAGTCCGTTTCGTCTCTGACGTCAGTAATATCTCTGATTTTTCCACTCTTGACCAAAGTCAAAATCTTATCAATAATGCTTTCGATATTTGTGGTGTATGGGATTTCGTATATTTCAATGCAGCTATTGGCCTTATCAAAGCGGTATTTTGCCCTTAGTTTGAAGCTACCACGGCCTGTTTTATAAATCTGTTCCAGATCCTTACGGTTATAAATCAACTCGCCTCCAGTTGAAAAATCAGGGGCGGGGAGATGGTCGCAAAGGTCGATGGAGTCGTTCTTGATGTATTGAATGGTTGCTTCGCAAAGCTCTGATAAGTTGAAGCTGCAAATGGAACTGGCCATACCTACGGCGATTCCTAAATTTGGATTAGCCAAAATATTTGGGAAGGTGGTAGGCAGAAGGGTAGGCTCTTTGATTGTGCCATCGTAGTTATCTATAAAATCCACTGTATTTTTTTCAATATCCCCAAAAAGCTCATTACAAATGGTTCCCAGTTTTACCTCTGTATAACGGGGTGCTGCATAAGCCATATCTCTGGAGTATTGCTTGCCAAAGTTCCCCTTGGAATCCACAAAGGGAACCAAAAGGGCACCGTTACCTTCTGTCAAACGCACCAGGGTTTCGTAAATTGCCCCGTCACCATGGGGGTTAAGCTTCATGGTTTGCCCGACCACATTGGAAGATTTTGTTCTGTCACCTTTGAGTAAGTTCATCAGGTACATGGTGTACAAAAGCTTTCTGTGGGAGGGCTTGAACCCGTCAATTTCGGGAATTGCACGGGAAACAATCACACTCATGGCATAGGGCATATAGTTGAGCTCCAAAGTTTGGGTAATTGCCTGCTCATGAATGAAAATGTCGTTTACCTCTGTGGTTGTATTTTTCTTTTTTGCCATGTTGGTACACCGTCTTTCTAACTAATGTCTGTCAAATCCAGATATTTGTGGCCTTCTTCGGCGATAAATTCTTTTCTGCCTGCCAAGTTTTCCCCCAGTAAAAGTTCGAACATTTTCTGGGTACGGGCGGCATCATCGGGAGTCACTAAGATCAACCGCCTGGAAGCAGGGTTCATGGTGGTTTCCCACATCATTTCTGGTTGGTTTTCACCAAGCCCCTTGGAGCGGTTGATTTTCGTTTTCCCTTTTAGTTTGCTTAAAATTTCAGCTTTTTCTGTTTCAGAATATGCAAAATAGGTTTGCTTGCCGTTGATAATCTCATAAAGAGGGGACTCGGCGATATAAACCTTTTTCTCATGGATTAGGGTTGGCACCAACCGATACAGCATGGTCAAAAGCAGGGTGCGAATCTGGAATCCGTCCACATCGGCATCGGTGCACAGGATAATTTTGTTCCAGCGCAACTGGCTCAAATCAAAGGAGTTTAGGTCTGATGTGTGCTTTGACTTGATTTCTACGCCACAGCCTAAAACCTTTAAAAGGTCGGTAATGATGTCGTTAGCAAAAATTTTATTGTAGTCTGCTTTTAGGCAATTTAAAATCTTCCCTCGGATGGGGATGATTGCCTGGAATTCTGCATCTCTGCCCAGCTTACAGGCACCCAATGCAGAGTCACCTTCAACGATGTAAATTTCCCGGCGGTTGGTATCCTTGGTTCGGCAGTTGACGAATTTTTCAACACGATTGTTCATATCCAATGTGCCTGTGAGCTTTTTACGGATGGAAATTCGTGTTTTTTCCGCTGTTTCACGGCTTCGTTTGTTTGCCAAAACCTGGGCGGCAATTTTTTCTGCATCTATTTTATTTTCAATAAAATAAATTTCTAATTGCTCACGGAAAAAGTCCGTCATAGCATCTTGTATGAACTTATTGGTGATGGATTTTTTTGTTTGGTTTTCGTAGCTGGTAACGGTGGAGAAGGAATTGATGACCAAAATCAAACTATCCTCAATATCTGCAAATGTGATTTTCTTTTCATCTTTTTTATAGAGATTATTGGTTTTTAAGTATTTGTCGATGGCAAAAACAAAGGCGTTTTTCACTGCTTTGTCAGGGGAACCGCCATATTCCAAAAAGCTGGAATTATGGTAATATTCCAAAGCATTCACCTGATTGTTAAAGCAAAAAGCCGCCTCAAACTTAAGCTTATACTCGGGCTTGTCCTCCCGATCTTTGCCCTTTGTTTCTGTTTGTAAGTAATGCACATCGGTAAGGCTATCTTTGCCGGAGAGCTCAACCAAATAATCTTTTATGCCGTTTTCATAGCAATAAATGAATTTTTCGCCGCTTGCTTCATCAAATAATTCAAAGGTTAAGCCGGCATTTACCACTGCCTGTTTTTTTAATACATCTTGAAAATAGGACAGGGGGATATTAATTTCTGTAAAAACGTCACGATCGGGACGCCACTTAATTTGAGTGCCGGAAGGGTGTTTGTCGGCACGCTCTTTCATGAGGCCTGCTACATTTTCCCCTTTTTCAAAGTGGAGGCTGTAACAAGTATTATCACGATAGATGACCACATCCATATATTCGGAGGCATACTGGGTGGCACAGGTACCTAGGCCATTTAGGCCCAAGCTAAACTCATAGTTTTCCCCTGAGTTGTTTTGATATTTGCCCCCTGCGTAAAGTTCGCAGAAAACCAATTCCCAGTTAAACCGGTCCTCTTTGCTATTATAATCTACAGGGATACCTCGCCCATAGTCCTTCACCATAATGGAATGATCAGCATAGCGAACCACTTCGATTTTCTTTCCGTAGCCTTCACGGGCCTCGTCAATAGAGTTAGATAGGATTTCAAAGACTGCGTGCTCACAGCCATCCAGTCCATCGGAACCAAAAATAACACCTGGGCGAAGTCGCACACGATCCGCACCTTTCAGGGAGGTGATACTTTCGTTTGTATAAGTTGAATTTTCTTTTGATTTCATGAAAACACCTGCTTTATTTGTTATCTGACCCCATATATATAGGTAAGAAGTAAATTTATCCCAATATATATTAATTTACATTAGTTTGGTTTTTGTGTCAAGGCAATGGCTTAGCCCTTGTGCAATATTATTGACAAAATTCTTGATTTTTTATGCGAAGGTTGATATAATAAATGGGCTAAATCAATGTTTGGTTTTCGCTGCCAAATGGTTAAGCTTTATTTTATAGGGAGACGTATCGAAGTGGTCATAACGAGAACGACTCGAAATCGTTTGGCGGTTAACCCCGTCCGTGGGTTCGAATCCCACCGTCTCCGTAGAAAAAAAGAACACCGGAAGGTGTTTTTTTTTTTGTCCAAAACCTTTTCTAAAAATATAAAATACCTAAGGATAAAGCCCTTAAGGAAACAACTGGGATAGAGTGGAACATTATAGCATACATTCCCTTGTTTGAAAAGGTAAAAAGAAAAATCAAAAGACTGGAATTTGTGAGAAAAGCCATAAAAGATGATTTTATGGGCATGATTAGGACAAAAAAGACCTAGCTCATTCGGCCAGGGTTTTAGGGAAAACCAGTAGGGAATACTAACCATGGCTATATCATAAAAGGATTCCTAGAGCATATCACAGTTGGTAAGCACACTACAGATACCAATGTACCAAAGAACTGCCCAGGATTGCTAAGTAAAAGATTGAATTAGATAAAGTTATAAAAAATATACACCAACATAAATTAAGCTTACATCATTTGAAAAATAGTTAAGGAGGCGTTTGCTAAATTGGCACTTTTTTAAAAATTTCTATTTTTAATAAAAATTGTTTTGAGAGAATGATTCTTTTTTGTTATAATTATAAAAACCATGTATTTTCGTCTAAGGGGGCGTAACATGAAAAAAATCTCCATTATTTCAGATACCCATGGCTTGCTGCGAGAAGAAGTGAAAAAGGAGTTAAACTCTGCTGATATCATTTTCCATGGGGGGGATGTAAATACCCATGCCCTAGTGGAACAAATCAAATCCTTTGGACAGGCATATATCGTTCGGGGCAATAATGATAAAGAGTGGGCGGCGTATTTGCCCGATTTTTTGAAAGTAAGGGTTGAGGAAGTGTGCTTCTTAATCGTCCATAACAAAAAAGATATTCCCAAGGATTTAACGGGCGTTGACGTAGTGATTTATGGCCATTCCCATAAGTATGAATCAAAGCTGGTGGATGGTATTCTATTTTTAAACCCAGGCAGTTGTGGTAAACGACGCTTTGACCTGGAAATTAGTATTTGCCGTATGGTGGTGGATGGTGAAGACTATGCACATGAAAAAGTTGTGATTATGCCATGATTTATTTTGCATTTTTTTCAAAATGTAAAATGGGTGTGGCGTGAATCCTGAGAGATACCATGGATTTGGGGCAGACAAACCCCCTGAAACCTTTGGAATTTATGGAATATGAGGAATAAGTAAATGAGAATAATCATTTCACCCGCAAAAAAAATGAACATTGATAGCGATAGCTTAGGTATTCGAGGTGTTCCCCGGTTTTTACCCGAAGCCCAAAAAATAAAGCAATGCCTCCAAAGGATGCCCCTCCACAAGCTTCAAGCCCTGTGGCGATGTAATGATGCCATTGCCAAGCTAAACTACCAACGCTTACAGGGGATGGATTTGGAAAAAAACCTAACACCAGCCATTCTTTCCTACGAAGGGATTCAGTATCAATATATGGCGCCTGGGGTGTTTGAGGATGGGCAGTTGGAATTTTTGCAACAACACCTGCGGATATTATCGGGATTTTATGGTATGCTTTGCCCTTTGGATGGCATCGTGCCCTACCGTTTGGAAATGCAGGCAAAGCTTATGGTGGAAGGCAAGAAAAACTTATATGCGTATTGGGGAGATCGTCTCGCAAACCAATTGTCTCAGGAGACGGACTTTGTTCTAAACCTAGCATCGAAGGAATATAGCAAAGGGGTGACGCCCCATCTATTTCATAAAACCCATGTGCTGAACTGTACCTTTGGTGAAGAAAAGGAAGGAAAAGTGGTGGAAAAGGGTACCATGTGCAAAATGGCACGGGGAGAGATGGTAAGATTTTTAGCAGAAAATAAAATTACACATGTTGCTGGTATCAAATCATTTGACCGTCTTGGTTATACTTTTTCCGAAAAACACTCTACAGAAAATCACTTGATATTTATAAAAGGAGGAGAATGAAATGTTAGAAGTGAATACAAAAGCCCCTGATTTTACCCTTCAGGATAAGAATGGAAACCCGGTATCCTTAAGGGATTTTCTAGGGAAAAAGGTTGTGTTATACTTTTATCCAAAGGATAATACCCCTGGCTGTACCCGCCAAGCGTGTGCCTTTGCAAGGAATTATGATGGGTTTCAAAAGCAAAACGTGGTGGTCATTGGCATTAGCAAGGACACTGTGACATCCCATGAAAAATTTGCCCAAAAACATAATTTGCCTTTTATGTTGCTATCCGACCCTGATTTGGTTGCCATTCAGGCCTACGATGTGTGGAAAGAGAAGAAACTCTATGGAAAAGTGGGTATGGGTGTGGTTCGAGGAACCTATGTGATTGATGAGCAGGGACTGATTGAAAAAGTGATGCCAAAGGTAAAACCTGACACTAATGCCCAAGAGATTTTGGAATATCTGCAAGAGAAAAATTGAAGTTACTCTGAAAATAATGTTGTTTCTAGCCGGATGGGAGGTAGTATTATTTTTTCGCAGTTTCATGGCCCTAAGCTGTTGCTTTAATAAAAGCGGTTGAATCATCGGTAGTTCTTTCTTTATATGAAATTTGCATAAATGCAATATAAATGTAATAAATACTTCAAGTTTTCATGCTATAATAGGCCTGCATTATGAAATATTTGGACAAATGAAAGGAGATATCATGAAGAAAAGAGAGTACCTTGTTTTAATGGCATTGTTTGTTGGTACTACTTTACTACCTATGAATGCCTATGCTGCTGGCTATGAGGCGAAAAAAAGCACAGCAACGGTTCAGGTTAATCATACTCCTCGTTCCTTTGAGGCGTACACCGTAAATAATTATAGCTACTTCAACTTGCGTGATGTGGCATTTATCTTAAATAATACGGAAAAGGAATTTTCTGTGGAATGGCAAAAGGAAAATAACGCCGTTGTTTTGAAAACAGGAAAGCCGTATGCCCCCGTAGGAACAGAAATGGGCACTTCTTCTAACCAAGCCACCCAAACCGCCATCCCTGCTACTTCCAAAATAAAGTTGGACGGAGAGGAGATTGAAATGGCGGTATATTTAATCAATGGAAATAACTATTTAAAGCTGAGAGATTTGGGAGAAGCGCTAAACTTTGGTGTTGATTGGAATGATGACACGAAAACAGTGGAAATATCTAGCCAGAAAGGCTATGGCCAACAAGTAGGCATTACCCCCATCAAACCTTGGGAATATCAGAAGATGCTAGGCAAGGGGATGGATGTGGATTGGTCCAAAACAGAGCAGGGGAAAGAAGCATATGACACGAAAGCAGTGGAAGATTTTAAAAAAGCTGGGGTTTCCCATGTTAGGATACGTGTGAAAGATAACGCCGATGAGAATTTATTCAAGTATTTAGATAAGCAAATAGATGATTGTTTGGAGAACGGCTTAATCCCTGTGCTTGCATATCAAGCAGATGAATTTAAGAATGAACCTAGTCAAAACAATATCGATGCGGTTGCAGATTGGTGGTACACCATGGCTCAAAGATATAAAGATAAGTCTTACTTGCTTTCCTTTGACCTTTTGATCGAGGCCACCGATGTATTAAACAAGCAACCAGAAAAACTGAATGAAATATATGAAACGGTGGTTTCTAGGATTCGTGAGGTTAGCCCTGATAGAATTATCATGATTTCTCCAAGGTTGCGTTCTGACTCTCAATATCTAGATGAGCTGAAAATCCCTACCCAGCATAATGGCTATTTGATGGCAGAATGGCATTTCTATGCATCGGGTCCTAGCAAAGATAATGAGCGTAAGCTTTGGACCACTGGCACAGCCCAGGAGAAAAAACGCATTACAGAAATAATTGATTATGCCCTTGCATGGCAAAAGAAAACAGCAATTCCCACTTGGGTAGGGGCATGGATGCCTGGAAATTATAACGATGGGGATGACTATTCAGTGGCAGAACAGATTGAGTTTTCAAAATATATGACAAAACAGCTGGATAAGGCTGGAATTCCCTTTGCGGTCAACTCTGACACAAAGTTTTATGATCGAGAAAAGTGTGCTTGGATTAAAGAAATGGGCCCTGTTTTTGATGCAATATTTCATTAAAATTTAAATTAAGCTAAAAAGGCCATCTATGTTAGGATGACCTTTTTTGTTACACAAAAATTCCTGGGAAAAACAAATTAAACTTGACCAAGGGACAAGTGTGAACACATCACATAGGACAGACATAATATAAAGTAAGAACAAAAGAAAGGATGGCTAATAGCCCCCTAAAGAAGCAATATGTTTGCTTGTGCGTTTAGCAGTGCTTCATGTGAGTTGTTTTCATGGATAGAGCTGAGTACCCGCAAGAAACCTCCTTTTTCACCCTTTCGAGATGAACCCACTTTTAAATTCGTTTTTGTTGGCGATGGGCAAAAACGTAGACATAGGGATGTCTCGAAAGGGTCTTTATTTACCTTTTTTAGTAAAGCTTCAAGGGGAAATAGAAAAACCAGCTTGGAAATTTTTAAATTGATTAGGTTAGAAGGAACCTTTTTGCGCGCAATCAATATGTCCTGCCGCACCAAAGGCTGTCCCACTCCATATAGTGTATTATAATCTCAAAGAAAGTATGGGTGAGCTTCATGAGGGTGCTTGCGGGCTTCTTTACATGTTTTTTTATGATATGTCAAATTTTTACACCACTTTCAGTTTACGCAGGGGATAGGAGATATGAAGGGATTGATGTGAGTGTTTGGCAGGGGGACATTGATTTTACTAAGGTAAAGGAAGCAGGAAAAGATATTGTCTATATCCGGGCTGGCTATGGCATTGCGCAGGACAGGAAATTTCGGGAAAATGCCGAAGGGGCAAAAGCGGCTAAACTGAAACGGGGGTTTTATTTCTATGTAACAGCTCTAAATGTTGCAGAAGCACAAAAACAAGCAAAGTTTTTCGCTGATTTGATCAAGGATGATTCCTATGAGTGTATTCCGGCCGTAGATTTTGAGCAGTTTAGTGGGTTGACAAAGGCGGAAACCAACGATATTGCCATTGCTTTTATCGAAACCTTGGCGGAGCACACAAATACAACCCCTATGTTTTATTCTAGTTCTTATAGAACAGCTTCCCTATGGGAAGATGCACTTACTAGATACCCTTTGTGGGTTGCCAATTATAGTGGAGAGAACATCCCCAAAACAGGCATTTGGCAGAAATGGGTAGGGTGGCAGCATTCAGACAAAGGTGAAGTTTCTGGTATTTCCTGCAAGGTGGATTTAGACTTTTTTACGGAGGATGTTTTTATTGAGAAGCATCAGAATGGGTGTCAAAGAGAATTACCTTTTACCGATGTAAGAGGGGATGAATGGTATTATATGGCTATTTGTAATTTATATGAATCCCATATGGTTTCAGGTGTCAGCAAGACTACATTCGCACCATGGGAGGATGCAAAGCGTGATATGGCAGTGGATGTTTTATATCGTTTAGATGGGCGGCAAGGTGTTTTGAATGCCACAAATTTTAAGGATGTGGCTGAAGGGAAATGGTACTCCCGTGGGATTTTATGGGCAAAGGAAAATAGAATTGCTGTTGGCTATGGGAATGAACTTTATCACCCCCAAAGGGGCATAAAGAGAGAGGAACTGGTGGAGATTTTATACCGCTATGCAAAATTAAAGGGATATGATGTGGCGCTTTTAAAGGATGGCCCCATTTCGAAATTTAGAGACATAGACGAAGCAGAAAAATGGGCTTTTGATGGATTAATGTGGGCCATAGACCGTGGGATTTTGATAGGCACACCCCATGAAACATTGGCACCCAAGGAAATTGCAACCCGTGGGCAGATGGTTGTTATGGTAAATCGGTTCATGTCTGAGTATAAAGTTTGAACATTTATTTGAATCAAAGGGAAAGGTTTATTACACAGAGAGTGTTAAATCAGAAAAAGCGGGATTTATAAAAAATAGGTGATTTTATCACAGACTATAAAGAAATGTATTTTTTGTTGTTTAGCAAAATGAAAGGCGTCATTCAAATTTTACAGGAGATTCAACAGCAGGCAGGGGAGCTGTAAATAGCAAACATTTTTCAGAAAGCATGGGGGGAGTAAGACTCTTCACAATATAAGAAAGTGTAGCTTGCAGGCTATAAAAAAGGTTGTTTTTTCTCATTGATAGGAATTTGGTATTAGAAAGAGCGATAAAACAATAAAAAAACACCCCAAAAACCTTGTGCTTACAAGGTTTTTGGGGATTTCTTTAATTATTCCCACTCTGTGAAAAATGCGTTTTCAGTGGTGTTTTTGGGCTTTTTTGGTAGTTTTAATACCGTATTTCTTTATATTTTCATCTATAAAAAATGGCTTCAAAAATTATTAGTACGTTTTTAGTACGGCGAGATTTTGCAGCTTGTCAGCGACTTCACTTTGCTTATTAGGGTACAAATGGCTATATGTTTGTAACGTGGTTTCAATGTTTTCGTGGCCTAATCTTTCCGATATGAGAAGGGGAGAAAATCCAAGTTCGATTAAGAGTGAAGCGTGGGAATGGCGCAAGTCGTGTATACGAATTTTCTTTACACCAGACTTTTCACAGCCCCTATTCATTTCATGCCTTAAATAGAATTTGGTTACATTAAATAAACGCTCATTTGGTTGATAGTCATATAACATTGTAACATATTCATTGACAAGATCACAGAGGAAAGGTGGAATATTTATTAATCTTTTGCTTTTGGGTGTTTTGGGTTCAAGGGTTAAGTCTTTCCCTTCAAGCCTAGCATAATTTTTGTTAATGCTTAATATACGGTTTTCAAAGTCAAAGTCATTCAATGTAAGGGCTAACAATTCCCCGGAACGAATACCAGTCCAGAACAAAAGAGGAAATACAACTTTTGATATAGGTTTATCATTTACTATTTCTATGAATTTATTATATTCTTCCGTTGTCCAGAACTGCATACTTTCAGCGTTTTTCTTTCCCATACTGCCGCAATCTCTAGCAGGATTGGAAGGGAGCCGGTAATATTTCATGGCATAATTAAAAATGGCTGATAGCTGATTATTTATGGTTTTCAAATAAGTTGGGCTAAAATCGCTTTCATGTGCTAAAAGTTCATTTTGCCATTTTCTCACAGTGGTAGGCGTGATAGTATTAATGGGCATATCTTTGAAGAAAGGCGTTACCTTATGCTTTAATACATATTCTTTATTGCTTAACGTGGTAGGTTTCAAGCGGCTTTTGCAGTCGTCTATATACAGTTCTACCAAGCTACCAAAAGCCATATCACAGGAACCTTCTTCTTTGTGGAGAAATTCGCGCTCAAAAGCCTTTGCTTCACGTTGGGTTTTGAAACCCTCTTTTTTCTTTTGTTTGCGGTTTCCTTGCCAGTCTTTATAATAAAACTTGCAGTACCAAGTATTTAATGTTTCATTCTTATAAACAGGCATAAAACAAGGCCTCCTTTTATATTTAGGTGTAGTAATTTCTACGGCCTTGTGATATACTTTAAATGGCTAAAAGTGGTTGAAAAGACCGCAATTTATGAAGTCCTTCCTGTTGTCGCAGGAGGGGCTTTTTTTCGTTTTTGGAAGAAAGTATTGCTAATTTTGTGCTGTCCCCTTTAATAAAAACTATTTATCTTTTTCATTATTAGTTGGAGTGTCCAGTTTTGGACTGCCCTCTGTATCTTCATTGAACAATTCCGGAAACATTTCCATATATTCGTTCTTAGTGAAGCTGTCCCATGGCTTTGTATATCTACTCATTTGTGCCAAATCTGTTGCAAACGCTATAACTTCCTCTCTGCCCCGGACATTAAGAGCGTCAAACGCTCGTGTAATTTGTTTTAAGTGCCTTTTATAGGTAATGTCAATTACTGTATCCCCGTTTTGGTCTACTGTCACCTTTGCACTTTCACCCCAAAACAAGCTTTCCGGCGGTACATCTAGTTTGTCTGCTATTTTTTGAAGGGTATCAGGATCCACCCTGGAACTATCTCTTTTTGTAATTGAGTAAAGTGTATTTTTTGATATTCCAGTTTCTCCAGAAAGCCATACCAAAGTTTTATTCTTTTCTTTTAGAAGCTTTTTAATGTTCGAACCAACTCCCAAAATAAACACCTCCTTTAACTCTATTAAAACATAATCTATCCAAAATTTCAATAAAATTAGTGCGTTTGAAAAAAATATTTTAACGAATTGTTGACAAATAGTGCGTTAGCACTTATAATCTAAGTATATTAGTGCAAATGAAAGATTGAAGGAGGTAAAAATTATGCGTTTGGACGAAATTAAGCTTGCTGTTATCATGGCAAAAAAGAAACTCAACTTAACACAGCTTGCAGCATTGAGCGGCATTTCAAGGGCTACACTTAGTTTGGCGAAAGCAGGCAAGCGAATTAAGCCAGATACAGCCGCCATTATTGCACAGGCTTTAGGCGTTGATGTATCAGAAATCATTGAATAAAAATTTTTTAAGACATATTTAGTCCCACTGGGACAATGAAAATTTATAACTTTATTTTGCTATTGGTGATTGTGGACATATTTGCTACAATGCTAAACAAGAAAAATAATAGACCATAAAAGAGAGGAGAATTTATATGAAAGAAATCAAAACACAGCAGGAGAACAGCAATTCTAGATTTGTAACAGCCGAGGAAGTGGCGGAGATTTGGGGCATTAGTTTATCAACAGCATACCGCATGATCCGCAGCCTAAACAAAGAACTTGAAGCGAAAGGCTTTTTGACAATCGCCGGCAAAGTTTCACGTCGGTATTTCGAAGAGAAGGTTTGTCTGTAATTACGTTACAAAGGGTAGGGGGGTGAACAAAATAGAAATTTCAGAAATTTTGGAAAGGTTCAGCGGTGCAAAGAAAATTGGTGCTGACAGGTGGCAAGTTAAGTGTCCAGTCCATGACGATAAGCAAGCAAGCCTTACTATTAGTAAAGAGAAGGGAAAAATATTGTTTCATTGTCACGCAGGCTGCGAAACTGAAAATATACTTCAAGCGGCAGGGCTTTCATGGGCTGATATTGGAGAGGGGAAAACTCCCCAGACGTGGAAAGAAAAGCTTGAAGCGTGGAAGGGAAAACCTATTGAAGCGGTTTATAATTATAACGATGCAAAGGAAAAGTACCTATATTCTAAAGTTAGATTTGCAGGGAAAGAAATCATTTTTGGGAAAATCAATGAAGATCACAGCTTTTTCAATACAGGGATAGGAGAAACGCCACGCGTACTATATAACCTTAATTCAGTTATTAAGGCCGTAAATGGTGGGTATCCTGTTTACTACTGCGAGGGTGAAAAAGACTGCGATACGCTGCGAGAAATGGGCTTTGCAGCCACTACCGCAGGAAGTGTGAGCGATTGGAAGCCAGAGTTTGCAAAGTTTTTCATTGGTGCAAGGGTGATTATTCTTCCCGATAATGATGAGCCAGGCTTTAAACTTAAAGACGAGGTTTTGAGAGATTTGAAAAATTATGCTCACGCTACAAAGGCGGTAATCACTTCCCAGGCTGAAAAGGGAGATATTACCGACTACATAAAAGAAGGGTATACAAAGGCGGATTTTCAAGAACTCGTTAAGGAAACAGAGTGGAAGTATGCACCATGGATACAGGCAGGCAAAAACGGCTTGCGAGTGAACGAAGGTATTCTTGCGAAAAGCGTTGAGCAGTCAATGGAATATATTATTTTACGCAAGGCAGGCGTTGAAGTGGACAAGTTTTGTCTTTATGTGGATGGTGTTTACAAAGAATGTAGGCGGCCAGAAATTAAAGCCTATATAAGAAAATACCTTCCCGATAGTTTAGTTAAGGATGCCATTTTAAACAATGTATACAATTTGCTGCTTTCTTCCGAAGGTAAAGTAAAAACCTTTGAAGCTGTGAATAGTAATGAAAGGTATATCAATCTAAAAAATGGGATTCTTGACACAATAGGCTTTAAACTTATTCCTCATTCCCCGAAGAATCTAAGTACAATACAGCTTAACTGCAATTTTAACGAAAACGCCCCAGAGCCTAAACATTGGCTAAAGTATATTAATGATTTGTGTACGGTGTGCGGTGTAGTAGATCATGAACGCGTTGCAGTTCTCCAAGAATGGGTAGGCTTGATTTTATCTAATTATTCCGTTTACAGGGTGAAACAATCCTTATGCCTTTATTCGTCACTAGGGAACACAGGCAAGTCAATTTTCCCTAAGCCTTTAATCGCAATACTAGGCGCGGAAAATACGAATAACGTTCCGATGCAAAACCTAAGCGATAGGTTCGCACTGGCTGACATATACGGACGGCGGCTTATTGTTACAGGCGACCAGAAAGGCAACGATATTGAGGACAGCAGCACCTATAAAGAATTAACCGGTGGGGACTATGTTCGCTGTGAAATGAAGGGAAAGGGCGGCTTTAACTTTCTTTTTACCGGTGGAATAGTTTCAATTTGTAATGATTTACCCTCTTTTAAGGGCGACAAGGGAACACATTTGTTTGAACGATTTAATTTAATAAAGTGTACCAATGTTATTCCCCATGAAAAAAGAGATAAAACCCTTGAAATGAAGATATTGAACGAATTGGACGGTGTTTTCATGTGGGGACTAGAAGGCCTTAAAAGGTTATTGAAAAATCAATTCTGCTTTACACAGTGTAAGGCCAATGAGGAAGCCATTTCCGAATGGCGAGCGGTACAGGATACCTTTTATTCCTTCTTGATTGAAAACTGCGAGCTTACAGGCGATACCAAAAGTGATCGCATTAAGAAAACAGAATTAGAAAAAGCCTACCGGGATTGGTGCGAAGATAAGGAAATTGAAGGATTAAATTCAAAAAACATTCAAGCTAGAGCAGAGAAGAACGGCATAGAGTGTGGCGTGTATTATGGTTACCAATACTACAAAGGCGTGCAATATAGGTTTGATAGCAAATACTTTAAACCGCCTGCAATGGCACAAGTTGGGTTGAAAACTGCTAATTAACGTTACAAAAGGTAAGTGGGCAAAAGTGGATAAAAAGTGGATAAAAAGTGTTTTTTTAAAAGTCCTATAAACCCCACAAAATCAACGTTTTTTACAAGTTTATTATAAACAAGTGGATAAAGTGACTATAAAATTATAGGAAAAATATTTTAAATGGAATAGCCTATAAATATCGCGTGTTTTTATATTAACGTAAATATTATAAAAGGACTTCCGAAAACACCCACTTTTTCCACTTGAAAAACAGAAACGCCGAGAAATCAAGGTTTTCAGAGGTTTTGAAACTCACTGAATATTCACTGGAAAGCCACTTGAAACTCACTGGAAAATCACTTTTAAAAAATCATAAAGGAGAGTTGAAAAATGGAAGATGTATTGAAAAGCGCAAAGAAAGCTTGTAGCGAAGTTGAAAAGAAATATTTTGGGAAACGTGGTGCCAGTATAACAGTTGCCGAAATACGAGAATTTTTTAACCTGGTATCGAGTGATACATGTGAAGGAATTTGTATGATTTTTAACTATGGTTTCATGAAAGGCGTACGGTATCAGCAGGCGCAGGAGAAGAAGAAGGCTAAAATTCAAAACTAATTAGAGGGGGTTTGAATGTGATTCGCAAAAAACAGGAAGAAGAAGCAAAGAAATATTTAAAAGCCATGATTGACGAGTTAAACCCTGCACAGGTGAGAGTGGTTCTTGCCTTTGCTAGTGGTGCTAGAGCAAGCGGAAAAGGAAATTAAGGCTATGGGAACTTACAGCGATCCATTCAGCAAGGCAGCTGCATTTTGGAATAAATTTTATCCACTCTTACAATCAACCAGAGGCAGCGAGGAGTATTGGGATTATGTGGCGGAAATGGGAGAGTATTTCATAGGCGAAACGGAACAGAAATTATTCGTTTTGTTGGTGGATGAACTGGAAAAACGGTACCATATAAAACAAGCTTAAAGTGCTATGAAATTGACTTTAACCACAAAATATGGTATAATTAAATTAAATAATCACAACATATGCGTTTTGATGTCACTAAAAAGTGTTTCCGAAGCGAGGGGGTAGGCTATTGCCAAAATCAAGAACGAAAACAAGAAACAACAAAAAGATGGAACAATTACTGTCTTTAAAGAATGTGTATGGGTTCAAAGACCTCACGCCATTTGAAGCAGTCTTACATATTAGACAAGAGCAGGAGCGGAGAAAGAGGTGCGGACATGAAATGTAAGTACATAGAAATGAAATACGGGGAAGATTTTTATAATGTTGAGGTAAAGAGGAGTACATTGTTTCCAGAATTTTTAGAGGTAGTTACTCGTTCGGGACAAAGGCTATTTATTAATACAGCCGACATTTTCTCAATATATCCCGACGATCATAATGAACCATTGAGAGGGTGAGTAAAATTAACGTATTCCAAAAGATTTTTAAAGGCAGAACGCCGCCGCCTACCGTTGAGAGAGCCGAACTCATAAACGGCTACAATGCAGTATTTACGGCCTGGAGTGGTGATGCGTATGCAAACGATATTTACAGGGGTGCCATTGATGCAATCGCCAGAAATGCGGCGAAGTTGAAAGGTTCTCATGTTGTTAGGTATCAAGACCATACAAAGGTTGACGGAGATTGTAGGCTTAACAGGCTGCTACAAATTCAGCCTAACCCCTACATGAGTGCATTTGATATGATCTATAAGCTTGTTACTCATTACTTTTTGTATAACAATGCTTTTGCATATCTCCAAAAAGACGAGCGTGGACAGATAAAAGGGATTTTCCCCATAAGGGCATTAAATGCTGAATTTTTAAGCGATGGTATAGGCGAACTATATTGTCGCTTTTTGTTTGGGAACGGTAAGGAAGTTACTTTACCTTATACCGATATTATCCATTTACGCCGCAACTTCAATGATAATGATTTGTTAGGGGATGCAAATACCGCTTTAATGCCTGCTTTAGAGTTGGCGCATACCCAAAATGAAGGTATATCCAATTCAATCAAAAGTAGTGCCAACATAAGGGGTATTTTGAAGTTTACCCAGATCATGGCACCGGAGAAGCTGAAAGAGGAAAAGGACGCTTTTATCAATGATTATTTGCAGATTGCCAATAACGGCGGCATTGTTGCAACGGATCAGAAAACGGAATATATTCCTATCACTGTGAACCCTGCAACCATTGACGATAAGCAAATTCAAGCAATTAAAACTAAAATTTATGATTATTTGGGAGTGTCTGAAAAAATCGTAAATAGCAGTTATACAGAGGATGAATGGGCGGCGTTCTATGAAAGTACCATTGAGCCTATGGCCGTACAAATGGGGCTAGAATTTACCAGGAAGATTTTTAACGACCGCGAGCAAGCTTTTGGGAATTGTGTAATTTTTGAAAGTGGCCGTTTACAGTTTAGCAGCAATGCTACAAAGGTGAATTTAATTGCACAGCTTATGCCTTTTGGGTTGCTTACCGTCAACCAGGCATTGGAAATTTTGAACCTTCCAGGCGTGGAAGATGGCGACAAGCGTTTACAGACTTTGAATGTAGTTGATGCACAAAACGCGAATACATACCAATTAGGGGGTGGCAATAATGGAAAAATTGGTTGAAATTATTCAACAGATTGAAAAAGACTTGGAAGAAACCGAAGAAACAGGGGTGGAAGAATGAAAGAATTACGAATTTGCGAAATAAGAGCAGAAGCACCGGCAGGAGCGGACAGCCTTATATTAGAGGGCTTACCGATTGTTTACAATCAGCCCACCATGATAAACGATCCGGCAGGAAAGTATATCGAAATTATAAGAAGTGGGGCGTTGGATGATGCGGATTTGTCCGATGCAAGGCTTTTGTATAACCACGATCTTAGTAAGGTACCATTAGCAAGAACGCCAAAAACAATGCAATTCATTAGAGATGCGGCAGGGTTGAAAATGGTTGCAAGTTTACCGGATACAGCAGAAGCAAGAAGCGTACATACGGCAGTACAACGCGGCGATTTATCCGGAATGAGTTTTGCTTTTAAAGTACCGGCAGGCGGCGACCGATACGATCCAAACACCAACACAAGGGAGATTCTCAAAATTGAAAAGGTCTATGAGGTGAGCATTACGCCATATCCTGCCTACCCACAAACAAGCGTTGAAGCAAGAGCCGCAATAAAGGCTGTAAACGATCCGTTAAAGATAGCCGCAAAAATCAAAATCAATCAAATATTAAAAAGGAGTGTTTAATTATGAAATTTAAAAATATCGCAGAAGCTTTTAATCATTACATGAACAGCACAGTAGCAGACATTGAAAAAAGAGCGGCAGAGATCGCCAATATTATTGATACTGATGCCGGCGCAGACATTGCAAGCCTTAACATTGAATTAGACGGCTTAAAACAAGCTAAAGCAAATGTTGAGCAAAGAGCAGCTACACAGGCCGCAGGATTTAACCCTATTACCGGCATGAGTTTTGAAACAAGAGCAAGTCAGGAAGCAACAGAGGGCGACGTTTTCGCAAGTACAGAATATCGTACAGCGTTTTTCAAAAGCCTTTTAGGCCAGAAATTGACAACGTTTGAAGATGCAGCTTTTCAGCGTGCTATGGGTATTGTGGAAGCTGAAAAAAGAGCGGATGCCTTTAATACTGTAACAAGTGCGGCGGCTGTCCTTCCTACTGCAACACTTAATGAGGTTGTGAAAAAAGCGCGTACTATGGGCGGCTTGCTTTCCGTTTGTAGAGGTTTCAATATTCCTTCCAAGATTGCCGTACCTGTGGGAACTCCTGCATCTAAAGCGGCATGGCATACAGAGGGTACAGCAGTAGCAAGTGAGACAAATACAGTCGCAACAGTAGCCTTTAATGGTTATGAGATTTTAAAAGTATTTTCTATCAGTGCGGCAGCTAAGAAAATGAGCATTGCAGCATTTGAAAGCTACATGATTGATGAACTTACAAATTGCGTTATGGAATGTATTGCAGATGGCCTTGTAAATGGTACAGGAACAAATCAAGGTACAGGCATTCTTACAGGTATTGCATGGGATGCCACAAATAGTACGACTTTTGGAAAAACAGCAGGCCTTAAATATGCCGATTGTGTAAAAGTGGTAGGTATGCTTAAAAGAGGTTATGCAGCAGGTGCAAAATGGGCTATGAATAACGCTACACTTTATAACCTATTCTATGGCCTTGTTGATACCAACGGCAGACCAATTTTTATTACTGATCCAAAGGCGGAAAGTATCGGTAAAATTTTAGGGTTTGAAGTTGTAATTGACGATAACCTTGCGGATGAAGTTATCTTGTTTGGTAACTTCTCTTACATGGGATATAACATTCCAGAGGGTATTATTATTGAAGTATCCAGAGAAAGTAGCTTTAAGTCCGGTTTGATTGATTATAGAGCAATGGCAGTAGCAGACTGCAAACCTATTGTTTCCGAAGCGTTTGTTAAGCTTACAAGAGCAACAGCATAAGGGGCTGATTTAATGCTTACTATTAATGAAGCAAGGGACTTCCTACGGTTAGACGGCACTGACAACGATGTTATTATATCGTCGTTGTTGGATGCCATTCCAGGATATATAGAAGTCAGTACAGGTATGTCAGTAGCACAGCAGAACATTGAACCATTAGCCAAGACAGTAGCTAAGTTTATACTGCAACTTTGGTATAATGCGGAGCAGTCAGACAGCGATAAGTTACAGCGAACCATTGATGGACTTTTCAAGGCTCTTTCTGTGATGGCAAGAACACCTACCATTTAGGAGATTATGAGATATGGCAAAGGACTATGCGAAAGGCTTTTACAATAGCAGACGTTGGAAGGATACACAGGCGGCATATATGGCAAGCCAACACTATATATGTGAACGTTGTGGAAGTATGGCGCGTATAGTCCACCATATCAAGTATATTTCACCAAGCAATATAAATGATCCAAATATTACTTTAAGTTGGGACAACCTAGAAGCATTATGTATTGATTGCCACAATAAAGAACATATGTGTTCTAGTAGTTGTGTAGAAGGTGTTACCTTTGATAAGGACGGCAACCTTATATACAACCATTAATTTATGAATTGATATAGTGTTATGCCTTTGTATAGAATAACCCTCTTTCTTTTTCTGTTGTTTATACATTTCCATTAAACGAGTACGGAAATTCCGTATCAGTTTAAATGAAACACTATCCTTTGATGTTTTCCTAAAATGTAAAACATAAATACAAAGGCATACCAGTACACCAATACCCCCCAGGTACAATATAATTATAACTCTTAGGACACCGAGAAGGGGAGGTCAAGAAGCCCCTCCAAGGGTTTGTACATGAGGGGGAGTTAAGACAACCAACAAAACAATCAAAAATGAGGTGATTTATTTTGAAGATACAACAAGATGCAAACGTTTGCTTAGATATGAAGCAACTTAAAAAAATGATTAAACAAATACCGGAAGATCGGAAGCCCATAGCAGAAAAGCTTGCAAAAGAAATTGTTTTCATGGCTGAAACTTTGGACGAATTAAAGGACACTGTGAAAGAACGTGGTGCGGTTGATTTATTTGAGCAAGGCAAGCAAAAATTCATGCGTGAAAGCCCTGCTTTAAAAGCCTATAATACCACGATACAGCGGTATAGTTTGCTTTATAAGCAATTCACCGACCTATTACCCAAGCAGACACAGGACAACACAGACAGCGCGCTATATGAGTTTATAAAGCGAGGTTAAGCCTATGAATTATATCCTTGAATATTGGCAGTCAATACAAGAAGGAAGTTGTACGGTATCCAACAGGGTAAGAAAAACATATGAAAAGCTTGTATTCGATATAAACAACCCAGTTGGTGACTTTGTTTTTGACGAGAGCCGCGCAAACAAGCCTATTCGCTTTATAGAGCAGTTTTGCAAGCATTCTAAAGGGGAATGGGCAGGAAAGCCGGTTACTTTGGAACTATTCCAAAAGGCTTATATAGCCGCCTTATTTGGGTTCATACATAAAGAAACAGGGCTACGAAAATATAAAGAAACTATGTTTATGGTTGCCAGAAAAAATGGTAAAAGTACCATGCTTGCAGGGATTGCCCTTTATATGCTAATTGCAGATAATGAACCAGGCGCGGACGTATTCGCAACAGCCACAAAGAAAGACCAGGCAAGAATTATATTTGATGAAACCCATAATATGATAAAGCAAAGCCCAGACTTAAACAAATACATTAAGAAGCGCAAAACAGATTTGTATTTTCCTTTGTCTATGGGTAAATTTCAGCCGTTAGGGAAAAACAGCGACACATTAGACGGCTTAAATGCTCATTGTGTTATTATGGACGAATTGCACAGCGTGAAAGATAGAAACCTATATGAAGTAATGAAGCAGAGCCAGAGCGCAAGGCGGCAGCCGTTATTAATTATGATAACCACAGCCGGAACCGTTAGAGAGTGTATTTTTGATGATATGTATGCCTATGCTTGCGGCGTTACAGATGGCACTTTTAAAGACGATACGTTTTTACCAGTTATCTATGAATTGGACAGCCGGGCAGAATGGGCGAACCCTAAGGCATGGGAGAAAGCCAACCCAGGATTGGGAAGTATTAAAAAGGTTTCCGACCTTGTAGAAAAGGTTGAACGTGCCAAAAATAACCCCAAAGATTTAAGCGGTATTTTGGTAAAGGATTTCAATATCCGCGATACAATCAGCACCGCATGGCTTAGTTTTGACGATATAAACAACGAAAAAACTTTTGATATTTCACGCTTTAAAAACTGCTACGCAATAGGTGGAGCCGATTTGAGTATAACAACGGATTTAACTTGTGCTACCCTCTTAATGATGGATAAAGACACACAGGAACGCTTTATTACTCAAATGTATTGGTTACCTCGTGACAGCTTTGAAAAGCGTGTACAGCAGGATAAAATACCCTATGACAAGTGGCTTGACAGGGGGCTTTTAAGGCTATGCAACGGCAATAGTATTAATTATGGTGATGTTACTTCATGGTTTTTAGAAATGGTAAATGACTATGGAATAACCCCGGCATGGATTTACTACGATAGCTACTCAGCTAAGTATTGGGTTGAGGAAATGGAAAACAACGGCTTTAAAATGGTACGCTGCATCCAGGGGGCAAAAACTTTGAGCCTGCCAATGCAAATGCTAGGGGCTGACTTGCAATCGAAAAAAATCAATTACAATAATAACCCAATTTTAAAATGGTGTTTAACTAATACAGGCATACAGACAGATAGAAACGGAAATATAGTTCCTATTAAAAATCAGTCTGCAAAACAGCGTATAGACGGTACGGCAAGTTTGCTTGATTCTTACGTTGGACTATATGAACACTTTTCCGAGTTTGTAAATGCTTTATAAGGGGGAGAAAATACATGGTAAAAAAGTTGAAAGATAAAAAGATCGAACTTTTTAAAAAGGAATATATAGAGGACGATATAGGACAACAAAGGCTAGTTCTTTCAAATATAACGCCTTCCCCTATATGGGCTTATTTTAGGCAACTATCTGGGCAAGAATATTTTGCAGCGGCAAGTACACAAGCAACGGAAGAAGTCCTTTTTACTATAAATTGGCGTAATGATATTGATACATATATACAAGTCAAGTTTAGAGGAAAGTTTTACAACATTACAAGAATAGATTCGTTTGAAGGAAATAAAACGGATTTGAATTTGTACTGTAAATTAGGTAGATAGTCGATAGGGTGCGTTATTTGGGTGTGTGGTGTTTTGCCACATACCTATTTTTTTTAGAATTGGAGTGGGGACATTTGACCAATGAAGAATTAGCTAAGCAAATTAAAGACGGCCACAGCGAGTTAATACCGGCACTTTGGAACCAGGTTGAAAAGTTTATTAAGTTATATGTCAATAAGTATATGGTCGAAAAAGCCGGCCTTTTCCAGAGGGCAGGCGTTACCTTTGATGATTTGTACCAAGAGGGCTATTTTGCTTTATTGGATGCAATAAAAGCCTATGACACAACCACAGAAAACAAGTTGCTTTCCTATATAAAGTACCCACTTCTTAACCGTTTTAACGGCGTTGTGGGACTTAGGACGGCAGGCGGTAGGAATAACCTTCTCAATACTTCAATAAGCCTAGACAAGCCTTTAAAAAGTGACGAAGAAGGGCTTGTGTTTGGGGATACATTAGAGAGCGTGGAAGCTAATTATAAAATGGAAAGCGTAATTGAAAAAGAGTATTTGAAAAAGCTGCATGATGATTTGGGAAAATGCCTTGATATGCTCGATCCATTACAAAAAGAAGTTATCCAAGGGAAATACTATTCAGATAAGACGGTTAAAGAAATAGCCGATACAGCAGGCTTGACCTATTCTAAGACACGAGATATTGAGGTAAAGGCACTTTCTACCATGAGAAGAAAACGAGCCTATAAGGAATTGTTAGAGCCGTACAGGATGGATATAATTAATTCCTACGGATATAGAAGCAGTTTTTCAGCGTGGAAAAATACTCATACCAGTTCTACGGAAAGGGCGGTTTTGATGTTATCGAAATTAGATAAATTAATCTAAGGGAAAAAAGTAGTACGTTTTTAGTACGTTTTCAAAATAAAAACCCCTACAAACCCAGTAAAATCAAGGTGTGCAGGGGTTGACTTTTTTATTCCCACTCAATAGTTGCAGGTGGCTTGGAAGTAATATCATACACGATACGGTTGATATGCTTTACTTCATTTACAATACGAACGCTCACACGATCCAACACGTCGTAAGGGATGCGTGCCCAGTCAGCGGTCATAAAGTCTGTGGTTGTAACACCACGAAGTGCAACGGTATAGTCATAGGTTCTAAAGTCACCCATAACACCAACAGAACGTACGTCTGTGATAACAGCAAAATACTGGTTGATGCTACGATCTAATCCGGCATTCGCAATTTCTTCACGGAAGATAGCATCGGCTTCCCTTAAAATTGCCAATTTGTCTTCGGTTACTTCACCGATAACACGAATGCCTAAGCCAGGGCCGGGGAAAGGCTGACGCCAAACAAGGTTTTCAGGCAGACCAAGTTCAATACCCATTTGACGTACCTCGTCTTTAAAAAGCAAACGCAAAGGTTCAATCAATTCTTCAAAGTCCACTACGGAAGGTAAACCGCCAACGTTGTGGTGAGATTTGATGACAGCGGAATCCCCTAAGCCACTTTCGATTACGTCGGGGTAGATTGTTCCCTGAACCAAATACTGAACTTTGCCTATTTTTTTGGCTTCATCTTCAAAAACACGAATAAATTCTTCGCCTATTGTTTTTCTTTTTGCTTCGGGCTCTGTGATGCCTTTCAGCTTATTCAAGAAACGCTCCTGGGCATTGGCACGAACAAAGTGGGAATCAAAGAAGCCGTCAAACACAGCTTCAACTTCGTCGCCTTCGTTTTTACGCATCAAGCCATGGTCAACAAATACGCAAGTTAACTGTTTGCCAATTGCCTTGGAAACCAATGCAGCAACAACGCTGGAGTCGACACCGCCAGAAAGGGCACAAAGTGCTTTGCCATCACCAACTTTTTCACGAATTTTCTTAATCTGGTCTTCTATATAGTTTGTCATAGTCCAATCACCACTGCACTGACAAACTTCATATAAGAAGTTATGAATCATATCGGTGCCTTTTGGGGTATGATTAACTTCAGGATGGAACTGAACGCCATAAAAGCCTTTATCTGGGCACTCAATGGCAGCGGCAGGACAAGTTGCCGTTTTTCCCACTATGCGGAAGCCTTCGGGAAGGTCTGTAACGAAGTCTGTATGGCTCATCCAGCAGATTTCTTTTTCATCGATTCCCTTAAGGAGTTTGCTGCTTGTATCGAAAGTAACTTCCGTTTTGCCGTATTCGCTTTTTTCATGGGCATTGCCCACTTTGCCGCCCAAAGTGTACGCCATTAATTGGCAGCCATAGCAAATACCTAAAACAGGAACACCTAATTGGAAAATGGCGGGATCGCAATGGGGTGATTTTTCATCATACACACTATTGGGTCCTCCGGTGAAAATGATACCTTTGGGATTTTTTGCCTTGATTTCTGCAATAGGCTTATTCCAAGGCATGATTTCACAATATACATGATGTTCTCTGACACGGCGTGCAATCAGCTGGTTATACTGGCCGCCAAAGTCTAATACGATAATCATTTCGTGGTTCATCATTAACCTCCATAAAAAATTTCATTATGATCCGTTCTTTTGAAAAGAAAAGCCGTCGAAAGACTCCGACGACAGGTTCTTTGTTTATATTAGCATAGCCCACAAATATTGACAAGAGAAAAAACCTATGAAATAAGCTGTTTTCTTCCCATAATCTTTGTGGAGTATACAAAAGGAACCCGTTGACAGGTTTACTTTACTTTGCTATCATTTTAAAGTCGTTGTCAATTTTTATTATGATTCATATGTCATCATTTTATTTACTAAGGAGGGGAAAACATGGGTTTTTTCGAAAAATGTTTTAAATTAAAACAAAATAATACAACTATGAAAACCGAAATTCTTGCTGGTTTAACTACATTCATGACAATGGCATATATTCTTGTAGTAAACCCAAGCATATTAAGCACCACTGGCATGGACGCAGGCGCCCTTTTAACTGCAACTTGTATTGCCTCTGCATTGGGTACAATGTTTATGGCGTTTTTTGCCAACTATCCCTTTGCACTGGCTCCGGGCATGGGGTTAAATGCATACTTTGCCTATACCGTTTGTGGCCAGTATGGTTACGGGTGGGAAGTTGCATTGGCAGCAGTATTCATTGAGGGTCTTATCTTTATTTTACTTTCTGCTGTTAATGTTAGAGAGGCCATCTTCAACGCAATACCTACCAACATGAAAAAAGCAACAAGCGTTGGGATTGGTATGTTTATTGCTTTTATCGGCTTGCAAAATTCCGGCGTTATTGTTGCAGATCCCGTTGTTTGTGTGGCTTTGGGAGATATCAAAAATATATCCGTTGCCTTATCTTTAGTCGGTATTATTATTACCTTAGCTCTGGTTATCAAAAGAGTAAAGGGCGCTTTGTTCCTAGGTATTATCTTAACTTGGATTTTGGGTATTATTTGTCAGCTGACAGGAATTTATGTGGTTGATATTGAAGCGGGTATGTATTCTTTGATTCCTCAGGGTATCATTTCAATGCCACCTAGCATTGCGCCAATCGCAATGAAAATGAGCTTTGAAGGAATTCATATTCTTGATTTCATTACAGTTATTTTTGCTTTCTTGTTTGTTGATTTATTTGATACATTAGGCACTTTGATTGGTGTTTCCTCCAAGGCTGGCTTTATTGATAAAAACGGTAAATTGCCTCGCATCAAAGGCGCGCTATTTGCCGATGCTGTTGCCACCACTTGTGGTGCTGCCTTGGGTACATCCACAGTTACCACTTTCGTAGAAAGTGCTTCCGGGGTAACTGACGGTGGGCGAACAGGTATGACTGCCTTTACAACGGCAATTTTGTTTTTGATTGCCTTGTTGTTTTCACCCATTTTAACAACCATCCCTTCTTTTGCAACGACACCGGCGTTGGTGGTTGTGGGGCTGTTTATGGTTGAAAATATCAGAGATATTGAATTTGGCGATTATACTGAAGGTTTCCCTGCATTTATGACAATCCTTATGATGGTTGTTGCATATAGCATTTCCGAAGGTTTGGTTTTTGGTGTAATTTCTTATGTTTTGTTAAAACTGCTTAGTGGCAGAAGCAAGGATTTGAACCCAGTTATTGTAATCATAGGTATCTTGTTTTTCTTTAAGCTTATTTTAGGTTAAACCAAAAGTCTGTCACGGTTTCTGGTGGCAGGCTTTTTTTATGCTTATTTTTACTGTTTCCATTGGTAAAGACATAAAATAATAAGCAGTAGGAACAAAATAATGGGAAAAATAAAATGTTGTTGTTTCTTGTCGAGAATGCATCTATAATATGCCTTAGGGTTTTAACAATATGAATGGTTCAGAAAGGCGGATATACATGAAAAACTTATTGGTTGCCCAATCGGGTGGGCCATCGGCAGCAATTAATGCAACTTTATGTGGTGTGGTTGAAAAATGCTTTGCAGATAGAAATATTGACAAGGTATACGGTGCAAAGAACGGGATTGTAGGGATTTTGGCGGATAAAATCATTGAGCTGAATCCTTTGCTTTCCGACCCCGAAGCGTTGCAGCTTTTGTGCCAGACACCTTCCTCTGCGTTGGGCTCTTGCAGAATGAAACTATCCCATTGGGAGGAAAGCACCTTTGAATATGAAAAAATAATCTCCACGTTCAGAAAGTATAACATTGGATATTTTATCTATATCGGCGGGAACGACTCCATGGATACGGTGCAAAAACTTGCCGCTTATTGTAAATTAAATAAAATTGACGATATTTGTATTGTAGGTGCGCCAAAAACCATTGATAACGATCTGATGGAAACAGATCATTGCCCTGGTTTTGGTTCTGCTGCAAAATATATTGCCACTACGTTATCTGAAATTGCTTGCGATTGTAATGTATATGCTGTGCCTGCTGTAACCATTGTTGAAATAATGGGGCGTGATGCGGGCTGGTTAACGGCTTCATCAGCTTTGGCAAAAATAAATGGGGATAGTGCCCCCGACTTAATTTATCTTTGTGAAAAGCCTTTTTCAGTGGAAAGATTTTTGCAGGATATTAGGCAGAAGCTGGCAGAAAAGCACGCTGTGGTTGTTGCAATCAGCGAGGGTGTGAAGAACGAAGATGGTATCTACATTACGGAAAGCTTGCAGGATGAAACAACCGACGCCTTTGGACACAAAATTTTGGCGGGTGTTGGTACATTTCTGGAAGAAACCGTACGCCAGGAAATTGGCTGTAAGGTAAGAAGTGTGGAGCTTAACTTGATGCAGCGATGTGCATCTCATGTGGCAAGTGCTTCTGATATTTACGAGTCAAAACTTTTGGGTTCGGCTGCGGCCGACTATGCCATTTCTGGAGGAACGGGAAAAATGGCAGCATTAAAAAGAACATCCTCAAAGCCATATCGCTTTGAAATCCAGTTTGTAGAGATTGATAAGATTGCAAACCATGTGAAGGAAGTACCCCTTGAATGGATTCATGAAGATGGCAATGATGTTACCCAAGAAATGATTGACTATTTGTTACCTTTGATTCAAGGTGAGTTGCCTTGCACATATAAAAATGGGGTACCCGTGCATATCAGATTAAATGAAGAATGAATTGGGCATGACTGGAATGAGAGCGAGAGAAGGGGAACATTCCTTAGGTTTTCATGGAAAGGTAAATTTAAGTCATAGCTTGCCCTAGCTGAAGGGGGTTTTTTTCAGCGCAAAAAAAGGTATTTCAAAGATTTAGGTGTTTTTGTATAAAATTTTCCAAAAGAGTACATACTTTTTTTGAGGTGGATTATTATGAAGAAAAAAGTTGTATTCATGGCCCTTGCCGGCTTTTTTCTATCGTTGGGACTAGGCTACTTCTTTTCTGTGGATAATCAAGAAAAGCAAACTCTTCCAACGCATGAGGAGTCTGTGCAGGTTGGAAAGAGGGAAGTGACTGTGAAAAAAGAAGGTAAAATTCTTTACCAGTATTATTATACAAAAGATGCCATAACAAAAGAAGTGGAAGAGCCTGTTCCTGACTTTTTGGAGGGTCTGAACAGAGAGCAAATGCAAAGCATTTATAACGGATGGCAAATTGTCTATTTTTCCCCGGAAAAAGTAATATTGCGGTGTTCTGTGGAGGGGAAAAGCAGCGAGGTATTTTTGCTAAAAGAACATGAGGGGTTCCTGGCAGTGTTTGTGGAGGATATTGATAAAAAGATGAGGCTAAAAGAATTAACGGATGTGCCTGTGTCTGTGTTGCCTGAAACAGAACGCAACCAATTGGCAGAGGGGATCAGTGTGCTGGGTGAGGAAAATCTGGTGAGATTATTGTCCGATTTTACAAGCTGATTTTTGTTAATTTTTCAGTATTTTTAGCTAGACATTTTTTGTCCCACGTGTTATAATAAAAAATGTGAAAACTCCCCAATATTTTCACATTGCGGTAAATCCGTAATCCCAATAAGAAATACCTTCTCTTTTTGGAAAAGAGCAGTCATCGGCAGGCTGCTCTTTTTCCTTTGTTCAAAATACGAAATTATGAATCAAAAATGAAAAGAAATACTATAGGTTTCGCTTCAAATATATATTTCCACCCATTTTATGGTATAATAAATAAATAGGATTATGTGAAATATGATTTTCATTAAGCTTTTTGATGGTTCTTGACCATTTTGTGATATTCTGTGAAAATATTTTTTCAATCAGTGTTTTTTTGGAGTTGTGCGAGGCCATGATATAATAATCGAACTTTTTACGATGATTAAGCAAAAGTTATTTATAGTACAAGATGTTTTAAGATAGTATATGCTTTTTTATATTGCTTATAGAAAAGCTATTCATATCATCCGGAAAAAGCAAATGTCGACTTTGACGTCCCATCCTTTTTCTGGGATAATAATAGAATCGTGTAAACCTGGGTAAAGGTGGTGATTGTTTGCCAAATTATACTGATTTTTCTTGGCTTAGAAAGATTCCCTATTTTTGTTCTCAAGCTATATTTAGCGATGAAACTATAAATTATAGAATACCCGTAGAACCCTCCCAATTCGATACGGTTACGGTTACCCTTAGGGCAGGTCGGGATATAGAGTTGCAGCCTTATCTATGCACAGATAAAACCCGTTTTCCTATGGTTAAAATGAGGGCAAATTTTGTTTTTGATTATTATCAAGTGGTGTTACCACCTTCGGCAGAAGCAGTGCGGTACTATTTTTGTATAGAGGGGGAGGGTTTTACCCTCTATTACACCAAGTATGGTGTTTTTGGAGAGTATCAGAGGGAAGGCTGGTTCGAAATTTTGAAGGATTACCACACACCTCAGTGGGCAAAGGGTGGGGTGATGTATCAAATCTACCCGGATCGTTTTTTCAATGGAGATCAGAAAAATGATGTTTTGACCAACGAGTATATGTATTTGGGAAAACCCGTTAATCGGGTGGAAGATTGGTATAAAAACCCTCAGCCCCAGGATATTCGTAATTTTTATGGGGGAGATTTGCAAGGAATTATGGATAAGATGGATTATCTGGAGGATTTGGGCATTGAAGCTCTTTATTTAAATCCGATTTTTGTATCCCCAAGCAATCATAAATACGACATTCAGGATTATGAGCATATTGATCCCCACCTTGGCATAATTGAAAAGGATGAAGGTGCCCTGCTTTTTGGTGGGGAGGACAATGTGGAGGCAACCAGGTATATCACCCGTGTGACCAATGAAACAAATTTAGAAAAGAGCGATATGCTTTTTGCCGCTTTGGTGGAAGAAGCCCATCAAAGAGGAATCAAGGTTATCATGGACGGTGTGTTTAACCACTGTGGTGCCTTCCATAAATGGATGGATAAAGAGGGGATTTATATTGGAAAAAATGTGGGTGCCTATCAGGGGGAAAGCAGCCCCTATCGTCCCTACTTTTATTGGAAAGAGGATGGTCGTAGCTATGAGGGCTGGTGGGGGTTTGAAAATCATCCTAAGCTCAATGTAGAAGGCTGTGCAAAATTACGGGAAGAAATATTTAAGATCGGGGAGAAATGGGTTTCCCCGCCTTATTGTGCAGATGGTTGGAGGCTAGATGTTGCGGCAGACTTGGGTCGTACGGAAGCATTTAACCATGCCTTTTGGCGTGAGTTTAGAAATGTGATAAAAAAGGCTAACCCTGATGCCTTTATATTAGCGGAGCATTATGGAGAGGCAAAGCCTTGGCTTTGGGGGGATGAATGGGATAGCATCATGAACTATGATGCCTTTATGGAACCATTGACTTGGTTTTTGACGGGGGTTTCTAAGCATAGCACCGAGGGACGGGATGATTTGTATAACAATTCTGATGTGTTTTGGGGCAGCATGAGCTACCAGATGGCAAAACTGCCTTTTCAGGCAATGAATACTGCTATGAATCAACTTTCCAACCATGACCATTCCCGTTTTTTAACCCGTACCAATGGTCAGATAGGTCGATTGGAAACCCATGGGGCAAAGGGGGCAGAGGCGGATGTTCGCCTTAGCGTGATGCGGGAGGCAGTGCTGTTTCAAATGACTTGGCTAGGGGCACCCACCATCTATTATGGCGATGAAGCGGGGGTGACGGGGTGGACGGATCCTGATAACCGCAGAACTTACCCTTGGGGGAAAGAAAACTTAGATCTTATTGCATACCATAAAACCTGCATTGGTCTGCGCAAAGAAAATGAGGCGTTGCGCTTTGGCTCTTTAAAGCAGCTTTTTGGAGAGTATGGTGTCATTGGCTATGGAAGATTTACTGAGGCAAATAAATGTGTTGTTATACTGAATAACAATGAAACCGACAAAGAAATCTTTATTCCTGTTTGGCAAATTGGTGTCAGAGAGAAAGGACGGATGAAAACCCTTGTTACTACAGAGGAATGGGGTTATCACCAGAAAAGTACAACTTATAAAGTAGAAAATGGCCACCTGCGGATTTTGTTGCCGCCCAAAAGTGGGGTTCTTTTAAAGGAAGTGTAGAAATGGATTGGAAAATAATTTTTGAGGATGAGGCAATGCTTGTGGTAAGAAAGCCCCAAGGTATGCCAACTCAGGCAGATAAAACAGGGGATTTGGATTTGCTTTCTGCCTTACAGCAGCATTGTGGTCATCCTTTGGGCTTGGTTCACCGCTTAGATAGACCTGTTGGGGGGCTTTTGGTTTTCGCTAAAACAAAAAATGCGGAAATGGCCTTAGCAAAGCAAATGCAAGAGGGACTTTTGGAAAAACGCTATCACACCGTCCTTTGTGGGCGTTTGCCCCAAGAAAAAGGTAGTCTTATTAATTATTTGAAAAAAAATATGAGAACAAACCTTTCTGAGGTTGTTTCTTCCAAGGACAAAATGGCAAAAAAGGCAGTTTTGCACTATCAAGTTTTACAAACCATAACGGAAGAGGATCAAGTTTTGAGTTATGTGGAAATACAATTGGAAACGGGACGTCATCATCAAATTCGTGTGCAGACCTGCCATGCAGGAGCCCCAATCTGGGGGGATAAAAAGTATAATCCCCTTTTTCAAAGGGGTGGTAGAACAGAAATTGCCCTTTGGTCTTACGCTTTAAAGGGCGTTCATCCCATTACGAAAAAGCCTTGGTATTTTGAGGATTTTCCCAGGGAAGGCGCATTTCAGTTTTTTGCTGGAAAATGATAAAACAAGCTTTGCATTTTCCTAATATGTGTATTATAATGTGGGTATCCGAATGTAAGGTTAGCTTACCCATAAAAAGGGGTCTTAATTTCATTTAAATGAAAATATTTCAGGTATCCTCGCAAGATATTGTTCGTATAATTATTTTAAATAGAAAAAGAATAGAAGAACTGCAAAGTTCTTTTATTTTAAACATAGATTTAGCAATCACAAGCTTTGATGGCTAACAAGCTAAGGAAGGTGAAGAACATGGAAGGAAAATATACAAAAAAAGCACAAGAGGTTTTAGCGAGAGCCCAAGAGGCGGCATTAAAACTAGGTAATAAGTATGTAGGTACTGAGCATATTTTGCTAGGGTTAACCTTAGTTCAGGAGAGTGTTGCAGCAAAAGCCCTAGAAGCCCAAGGGGTTACCTACCATCAGGTTATGGATAGAATCGTTGCATTAAATGAATATAACAAAACCTTTTATGTTCCTGCAGATTATACCCCTAGAGCAAAAAGGGTGGTTGAATTTAGCTTGCAGGAAGCAACAAAAATGGGAATGGGCTATGTTGGTACAGAGCATATGCTGATTTCCTTAATTCGGGAAGAAGATAATATCGCAACCAAAATTTTGAGGGACTTAAACGTAAATCGTCAGCAGGTTTATGCGGAAATCATGAATATGTTGGGTGCGGGGGAAAGCGAAGTTTCAGGTGCAAAGGGCATGAATCCTCATGGGGAAGAGACAGAAAAAAGTGCCACAGAAACTTTGGATAAGTTTAGCCGCAATCTAACAGATATGGCTAAAAATAATAAATTTGACCCTATTGTAGGTAGGGATTTGGAAATTGAGCGTATCATCCAGATTTTGAGCCGCAGAACAAAAAATAATCCTTGCTTGGTGGGAGACCCCGGTGTGGGGAAAACTGCGATTGTTGAGGGTCTTGCGCAAAAAATTGCCGATGGTAATATTCCTGATGTTTTAAAAAATAAAAAAATCATCAGCTTAGACCTCTCTGCTGTGGTTGCTGGTTCAAAATATCGCGGTGAATTTGAAGATAGAATGAAAAAAGCTTTGGCAGAAGTCCGTGCCGATGGCAACATTATTTTATTCATTGATGAAATTCATACCATCATCGGAGCCGGTGCAGCCGAGGGAGCCATTGATGCATCCAATATTTTAAAGCCATCCTTGGCAAGGGGAGAAATTCAGCTCATTGGTGCCACAACCATGGATGAATATCGTAAATATATTGAAAAGGATGCTGCCTTTGAACGCCGTTTTCAGCCGGTTAAGGTGGAAGAACCCACAGAGCAGGCCGCCATTGCCATGCTGCGGGCTCTACGTGACAGATATGAAGTGCATCATAAAGTGACCATTACCGATGAAGCGGTGGAAGCGGCAGTGAAGCTTTCTATGCGTTATGTGTCCGACCGTTTTTTGCCGGATAAAGCCATTGATTTGATTGATGAGGCTGCTTCTCGTTTGCGTTTAAAAGCTTATACTGCGCCAACAGGCGTGAAAGATTTAAAAAAGAAACTGGTGGAGATGGAAAAAGAAAAGGAAGAATCCATCAAAACCGAGGATTTTGAAAAGGCAGGCCAAATTAAAAAACAACAGGATATTTTGCGTACGCAGTTGAAAGAGGCCCAGAAAGCATGGGAAAAAGAAAACGATACCAACGGTCAGACTGTGACTGCCGAAGAAGTGGCAGAAGTTCTTTCCCGTTGGACGGGAATTCCTTTGCAAAGCTTAAAAGAGGAAGAAACAACAAGACTGCTTGCCTTGGAAGACACCCTGCACGAAAGGGTTGTGGGACAGCATGAAGCAGTGAAAGCCGTAGCAAGAGCAGTGCGCCGTGGCCGCGTTGGCCTAAAAGATCCCAATAGACCCATTGGCTCTTTTTTGTTTTTAGGCCCCACAGGTGTGGGTAAAACTGAACTTTCAAAGGCGTTAGCCCAAGCCCTTTTTGGCGATGAAAACTCCATGATTCGCATTGATATGTCAGAATATATGGAAAAGCATAGTGTAGCCAGAATGGTGGGGGCTCCTCCTGGGTATGTTGGCTATGAAGAAGGGGGCCAGCTCAGTGAGAAAGTTCGCAGAAATCCTTATTCTGTGATTCTTTTTGATGAGATTGAAAAGGCATCCCCCGAGGTATTTAACGTGCTCTTACAGGTACTGGATGATGGGCATATTACCGATGGCCAGGGCAGAAAGGTGGATTTCAAAAATACGGTTATTATCATGACCTCAAACGCAGGAGCAAGAAGCATTGCTGCACCCAAAAAACTTGGCTTTACCAGTGTGGAAACAGCCCAACAAAGCTATGAATCTATGAAAAAAGGTGTAATGGACGAAGTGAAAAATATTTTTAAGCCGGAGTTTATCAACCGTATCGATGATATCATTGTGTTCCATCCATTGGAACAGAAGGATATTGTAGAAATTGTAAAACTGATGGCAAAAACCCTCTCTCACAGAGTTTTGGAAAATATGGACATTACGTTAACCTTTACAGACAAAGCAATCGAAAAAATTGCAGAGGAAGGCTATGACAAGGCTTATGGTGCAAGACCCTTGCGCCGCGCTCTGCAAACCAAGATTGAGGATGTATTTGCCGAAGAATTTTTGAGTGGAAATATCCAAAAAGGCACCAAGGTATCTGTAGGCGTGAAATCCAACGGTTTTTCCTTCAGAATTGTGAAATAATTGTAAGTTTTCCAGTGGAAATTAAAAATTTGGGTATATACCAAAACTGTGTTTTGTGTTATAATCATCCTAATCCAAATGATGAGAGAAATTTGGCGATATTTGGGATTATATATCGAAAAGTATATTCAGAAAGTGAAATTTTGGGAGGTAGCGTAATGGCTGTAATCGAAGAATTGATTCGTCAAGAAGAAGATGGAAGTATCAGCTTCGGCAACTATTTGATGGATGAAAAGAAAAAAGTATTGGACTTTGAAGTGCAAGGTGATCTTTACAAGGTTAAAACATACAATGAAATTACCAAGCTGGAAAAGAACGGAAAGATGCTCATGGAGGTAGTGCCTGGCGCTACCATACATAAATTCACATTGACTGATAAGGGTGCATATTTTATGGTTGAAGGTCAAGAAGACGTTCAGTTAACCTTAGAAATGGAACCTACAACAGATTACAAAATTTTAATTGATGATGTAAACGTTGGAAAAGTAAAAACAAATATGGCAGGTAAAGTAACTCTAGGGGTAGAATTACAAAACAATACGCCATATGTGAAGGTTGAAAAGATCGGTTAAGAAACAAAAAGTGGACTGTATAATTCATACAGCCCACTTTTTTCTAAATTCTGAAGCATTTTTGGGTGTGGGAGTGGAGATATGAAAACAAAAACAGTGTATATTTGTTCCTCTTGTGGATATAAAAGTCCAAAATGGGCAGGTAAATGTACCAGCTGTGGAGAATGGAATACGTTCGAGGAGCGAGAAGAAATAAAAGGTGCAAAGGGTTCCCTTGGCGCAAAGGCCAATGGCAAAACCCCTTCCTATCAGCCCATTTCTCGTCTGTCTGAGGTGCAGATTATGGGGGATGAACGCTTTTTTACGGGCATTTCAGAGTTTGACCGTGTTATGGGCGGCGGCATCGTTAGGGATTCTGTTACCATCATTACGTCCCCTCCTGGTGGTGGCAAATCCACATTATCCTTAATGGTGGCCAGTCAATTGGCAAAGGGTGGAAAGCGGGTGCTGTATGCCTCTGGGGAAGAAAGTGATAGCCAGATTAAGAGCCGCGCTGAGCGTATTTTGGAAAAAGTAGAAGAAAATATTTGGATTTTGGCAGATACCTCCATGGACCGTGGTCTGGAAGCAATTTTAGAAGTGGATGCGGATTTTGTTATTTTAGATAGCATTCAAACCTTTGCTTTGGCGGAGTATTATCCCTCACGGGCGGGAAACCCCACCCAGACCATGGAATGTGCCTCGGCCTTGGTGCAAATTGCAAAAAACAAGGCTCGACCAAGGGCGGTTTTTATGATTGGGCAGATGAACAAAAACGATGAAATTGCAGGCCTAAGAGCTTTAGAGCATTTGGTGGATACAGTTTTAGTTTTGGAGGGCGATGGTGCAGAGGAATTGAGAAGTTTAACAGCCACCAAAAATCGCTTTGGCAGCACAGGTGAGATGGGCTTTTTTGCTATGACGGAAAAAGGTCTTACATCTATAGATAACCCGTCAGAATTTTTTGTAACCAAAAGAAAAAAGGAGGATGCCGTTTCAGGAAGTGCCATTACTGTTTTGCGAGAGGGTTCTCGTGCTGTTGTGGCGGAAATTGAAAGCTTGGTTTCCAACTCTTTTACACCATATCCCTCCAGAATTAGCGAAACAATGAAAAAGGACACCCTAAATACGCTGATTTCTGTGTTGGAACAACGTGGTGGGATTAAACTTTATGATAAGAATGTGGTTGTAAAAACTACAGGTGGGTTATATTTAAAAGAACAGGCTGCAAACTTGGCAGTGCTAATGAGCATTGTGTCAGGTGTAAAGGATGTGGCTTTGCCATCAGACTGGGCATTCATTGCCGATGTAGGGTTGACGGGTGAATTGAAAAAAATACCTGCCATGGAGGGCCGTATTCGTGAATTGGATAGAATGGGATTTACAAAGGCATTTGTCGCTGCTGAGGGGGCAAAAAAAGTAAAATTAGATAATTTAGAGGTGGTTGAATGCAAAAACCTCACACATTTAATGGAAAAAATTTTCCCCCATGGGAAAAAATGACGAAGTGTATAAGTTTTACTTATATAATTCTTTACAGATTTTTAGTTTACGAATAAGCCATCGTATATTATAATAGTGAACAAGGTTTTTAATTGTAAACTTGGGATTCTAATTTTAAGACATAATGATTAAGGAGGTATAAAAATGCAGGAAGTACAAATTAAGAAATTTAAAAAGGTGCTTGTAGCGAACCGTGGCGAAATCGCCATTCGTGTGTATCGTGCCTTGAACGAACTGGGAATCCAGACTATAGGTATCTTTTCCAAAGAAGATAAATATTCTCTGTTCCGCACCAAAACAGATGAGGCTTACATGCTCAATCCTGAGAAGGGGCCTATCGATGCATATTTAGACATTGATAATATCATCAAGATTGCAAAGGCCAAGGGGGCAGATGCTATCCATCCTGGCTATGGCTTCCTTTCCGAAAATCCTGACTTTGTGTCTGCTTGTAAAAAAGCAGGAATTGCTTTTATTGGTCCCGAGGTTGAAGTTATGTACGCAATGGGTGATAAAATCTCCTCTAAGCAAATGGCCATCGAATGCAATGTGCCTATCATCCCTGGTGTAGATCATGCAATTCGTGATTTAGACGAGGTGATGGCAGTTGCTGAAAAGGTAGGCTACCCTGTTATGCTTAAGGCAAGCAATGGTGGTGGCGGCCGTGGTATGCGTATTGTCAATAGCTCCGCTGATATGCCCAAAGAGTTTGAAGAAGCTAGAAACGAAGCGAAAAAAGCCTTTGGTGATGATAAAATTTTCGTAGAAAAATATCTGCGTAACCCCAAGCACATCGAAGTGCAGGTTTTGGGTGATAAATATGGCAATGTGGTTCATCTGTTTGACCGTGACTGTTCCGTGCAAAGACGCCATCAGAAAGTTGTGGAATTTGCCCCAGCTTTTACTATAAGCGATGCTGTTCGTGAAAAGATTTTTGCCGATGCTGTTCGTCTTTCCAGACATGTTTCCTATAAAAATGCGGGCACGTTGGAATTCTTGGTGGATGCTGATGAAAACTACTATTTCATCGAAATGAACCCTAGAATCCAGGTTGAACATACCGTTACAGAAGAAGTAACAGGTATTGATATCGTTCAGGCTCAGATTTTGATCGAAGAAGGATATCCTTTGAACTCCCCAGAAATCGGTATTAGTTCTCAGGAAGACATTGCTTGCAATGGGTATGCCATTCAATTGCGTATCACCACAGAAGATCCAGCAAACAACTTCTTGCCTGATACTGGAAAAATCAACGTGTACCGTTCCTCTGCAGGTAAGGGCATTCGTTTGGATGGGGGCACAGCCTATACAGGTGCTGAAATCACTCCTTACTATGATAGCTTGCTGGTTAAAATCATTGCCCACGACAGACGCTTTGAAGGTGCAACCCACAAAGCAATTCGTGCCATCAAAGAAACCAGAATTCGTGGTGTGAAAACCAATATTCCCTTCCTCATCAACGTGTTGCAGAGCCAGATTTGGAGCGATGGTAAGTGTACAACTACATTTATCGAAAGTACACCTGAATTATTTCACATTGTTCCTGGTAAAGACCGAGCAACCAAAATTGCAGAATTTATTGGCAATAAAATTGTAAATGAATCCAAAGGCCGCAAGCCTGAATTTGATAAGATTGTGCCTCCTTCTTTTGGAAAAAATGAAGATGGAACTACTATTGAAGTCAATGGTGCTAAAAACGCATTCTTAAAAATGGGCGCAAAAGAATTCACACAGAGCTTAATGAAGGAAAAACGCCTCTTTGTGACAGATACAACCATGCGTGATGCCCACCAGTCATTAATGGCAACACGTTTGCGTACAAACGACTTGATTGTGGCAGCACCTGCAACGAACATGGCTATGGAAAATGCGTTCTCCGTTGAAGCATGGGGCGGTGCAACCTTCGACGTGGCATATCGCTTCCTAAAGGAGTCCCCTTGGATTCGACTTCAGCAGTTATCTAAGGCTATGCCAAACACATTGATTCAGATGTTGTTGCGTGCATCCAACGCCGTTGGATACGCAAACTACCCTGACAATGTAGTTCAGGAGTTTATTAAAATTTCCGCGGAACGAGGCGTAGACGTTTTCCGTATTTTCGACAGCTTAAACTGGATTGAAAACATGAAAATGCCTATCGAAGAATCCTTAAAAACAGGAAAAATTGTTGAGGGCGCCATTTGTTACACAGGCGATATTCTAGATCCTAAAGAAACAAAATACACATTGGATTACTATGTGCGTAAAGCAAAAGAGTTGGAAGCATTGGGATGTCACATTTTTGCCATCAAAGATATGGCAGGGTTGCTGAAGCCATATGCAGCCAAAGAGCTGTTTGCAGCGCTGAAGTCCGAATTGAATATTCCTTTGCACCTGCATACCCATGACACAACAGGTAACGGTGTGAGCACCGTTTTAATGGCAGCAGAAGCAGGGGTAAACATTGCCGACTTGGCAATCCAGTCTATGAGCTCCCTAACCAGTCAGCCTTCCATGAATGCTGTTGCAGAGGCGTTGAAGGGCACAGAGAGAGACACGGGCTTGGATACGGATCAATTGACAGAATTAAGCCGCTATTATGAAGGTGTTCGTCAAATTTTCACAGGCTTTGAAAGTGAAATGAAAACACCCAATACTGAAATTTATAAATATGAAATTCCTGGCGGCCAGTATTCAAACTTATTGGCACAGGTGAAGGCTATGGGCTCTGCTGACAATTTTGAAGAAATCAAGCACCTTTATAAGCAAGCAAATGACCTTTTGGGCAACATCATCAAAGTTACACCATCCTCCAAGGTTGTGGGGGATATGGCCATCTTTATGTCCAAGAATGGTTTGAACAAAGATAACATCCTTACAGAAGGAAAGGATTTATCCTATCCTGACTCCGTTGTGGATTACTTCATGGGCAACATCGGTAAGCCAGAAGGTGGTTTCCCAGAAGAATTACAGAAAATTGTTCTGAAGGGTCAGAAGCCTATCGAAGGCAGAGCGGGCGCATTGTTGCCTCCTGCAGACTTAAAGGCCATTGAAAAGCATTTGCTTGAAACCCATACTATGAAGCGCATCAACCCTAGAAATATCATTAGCTACGCTATGTATCCAAAGGTATATGATGACTATTGCTTCCACTGGGAATACTACACAGACGTGTCCAAATTAACCAGTGATGTTTACTTCTTTGGTTTGGCTAAGGGGGAAGAAACTTCCATCGAAATTGGGGAAGGCAAAAACATCTTAATCAAATATATCGATATGTCCGACCCTGACTCTGAAGGCTTCCGTACCCTTACTTTTGAAATCAACGGCTCTGTTCGTGAAGTGAAAGTATTGGATCAGAACTTGGAAGTTAAGAGTGATCGAAGATTAAAAGCAGATAAGAGCAATCCTTTCCATTTGGGTTCCTCCATCCCTGGTACAATTAGCAAAATTTTTGTGAAAGAAGGGGATGCAGTTAAGAAAAATCAGCCTCTGCTTACAGTTGAAGCAATGAAGATGGAAACATCTATTGTTGCTAAAGAAGATGGCGTAATTGATAAAATCTATGCTGTAGAAGGGGAAAAGGTAAGCCAGGGCGACCTGTTGGTATCTTTTGCAAAAGAGAAGTAAAGAATAGATGTAGTTTTGGTGCTAAAAAGGATCAGACGGATTTTCAAAGCAATCCTTTCCAGCAAAATGAATTAACATAAAAAAGCCGCAGAGGAATCTGCGGCTTTTGATTGTTTAAAGGAGAAAAATTGTATTTGTTGAATTTATGATATTATATGTGGTTAGCGCTCATCCAAAAGCTTGCAAAACTACGACCATTGCAAAGAGCTGGATGAAGAAAGAAATGCCCGCCGCAACCCTCATTTTAGAAGGAAGTATTTTGTTTGCCCGCCCATTGTATTATTCCTCTAGGGGGAGGCCGAAAGCAACAAAAAGGGTTAAGATGGAAATCATGAAAAATAATAGGGCACCTATCACCGCATACATATCTTTTCCTTTCTTATTGTAAAAAAAGCTATAAAAATGAAATGTGGTAGTATTTTACCAAAGGACACAGGGTAATTCAAGCGTACTCAAGAGGGAAGTTGTTGGGGCGAAAGGGCTTCTCAGCAAATAAAAAACAGCAATTTTTCAGGAAAACTGATCAATTGCTGTTTTTCACTTGGGAATTTTATTTACTTACCGATGGACTGCTTATATTTTGCAACGTCAGCATCGGTGAGAGGTTTCAATTCTTCGGGAGATCTCCATCTAACCCAAATTCTTCCCTGCATAGCGGGAATATCCAAAGGAGAATCCATGGCATCTTTATCAATGCCAACAACGGTGTCATTATCGCCATTAAACATAATTTCAAAAGGCTTTTCTACGCCATTTTCAAACACAAACATTTGCGTGCTGTAATAATTCAGGTATCCCCCTTCGCTTAAAAGATGTTCCTCCAATTTTTCAATGGAAGGGAAGGTAATCAAATACCAATTTCCATCGGAATCGGAATAATCGTAAAGCTGATACCCTGTGAATTCCAGTTCTTCCGTGCCAGTTGCACCTTTGTCACTGTTTGCAGAGCCTTTTAAGGTTAGGGGTTTTCCATTTTTCCCATCACTTAAAATTTCAGTGCCTGCAAGGAAGCATTCAACGAAGCTTTTTACTTCATTTTCTTTAAACTTTCCTTTTACAACGGTATAATCTCCATTGTCATAAGAAAGACTACCAAGTTCACTCAAAAATTGCTTTAGTGTTTTAACCATTTCCAGTACCTCCAAAAAATAGTAAATCCTAATCTATTTAACATTTAATAATATTTTGTTCATTCTGTCAATAGATATTCTCGCTTTGTTTGGGGTTGAAGAGGTAGTTGGGAACTTTTCCCCCAATAATGGTGTCTACCAGCATAATTTTTTTTGTAAGAGTTATTTTTTCTTGATAAAGAGGATTGACGATTTGCATTTCCAAGGATAAATTGATCCAAATTTTATAATTTATCTGATTGATCCCTGCTGAAACAAAAGAGGTTTCGTAGTCGGAGTCAACTCCGCCACCGGGCATTAGGGTAAAAGGGATTTTTGGACCCCAGTTTGAAAAAAAGTTAGACTTTGAGGCTGCACCCAGAGGAATTAATATTCTCTCGTTGGAAATATTTTGCATAGAAGTATTAATTTTTTTGTTTAGGGTGGTGCAAAATAAGTTTATTTGCTGAGTGTTAGTGCTATATGTAGGGTTTTCTTGATCAGTTATGGTTAAGAAATCCTCTGTGGAAAGAGGGAGCTCTTTCATAACACTTTGTATACAATCATCTATCATTTCATTGGCAATGGCCATGGATCGATTATGGGAAATGGCCTGCAAGGAAGGCACAATGGTTTTCTCAAATTGTCGCAGGACTAAAATTGTAAGCAAAAAGGCAAAAATAAAAATAATAATCAATGAGATTAAGCCTTGATTCTTATTTTTTTTGCGAAGTTTTTTTCCCATTTTTTTTCACCTCCTTAAATCTAAGGTATGATAGAAAACCCTAGAATATCAAAGAGAAATGGTGAACAAAAAATTTCCACATAATGAATAAAAAATGCAAAATCAAAGGATTAAGATTGTTGTAATGAAATTTTCCTTTTCCTCATTGGGGATTTCTGCTATAATCATATTGAAATAAAGGGGGTTTATGTACATGAGTGATACGCATCAGCGGAGACGTCCATCTGACGGATCCCAAAGAAGCAGTTCGTCATCTCGCTCTTCTCGCACATCTAGCTCATCAAACTCATCGAACTCCTCACGCTCACAGCGCTCAAATCAAAACAAGAAAAAGCGTCGAAAGCGTAAAGGTTCGAGTAAAGTTTGGAAAGTTTTGATGGCAATTGTCATCATCATTGGCTTTGCCGTTGTCGGGGCTGGGCTAGGTACAGTGTTTGGTATCCTAAAAGGCACGGATGTATTAAACACTGCAGATGTTACACCTGAATCTTATACTTCGCTGATATTCGATGCGAAGGGTGAAGAGTTTGATAAACTTCATGGAGACGAAAATAGAGAATATGTTAAGCTGAGTCAAATTCCTGAATATTTGCAAAAGGCTGTTATCTCCATTGAGGACGAGCGTTTTTATGAGCATAATGGTATTGATATGCGAGGTATCATGAGGGCTATGGTTGAAAATATAAAAACCTTTAGCTTCTCCCAAGGTGCCAGCACACTTACACAGCAGCTCATTAAAAACGAAGTTTTAACGAACGAAAAAACAATTGTTAGAAAAATTAAAGAACAATATTTGGCAGTATCCCTAGAAAATTCTTTGGAAAAACAGCTGGGCTCCAAAAAAGCTGCAAAGGATTATATTTTGGAATTATACTTGAACACCATTGGTTTGAGCCATGGTTTAAATGGTGTGGAATCGGCAGCCCAGTATTATTTTGGTAAGAACGCAAGCCAGCTTACCCTGGCTGAATGTGCTTCCATCGCAGGTATAACCAAAAATCCAAGCCAGTATGCGCCGGACACAAAACCTGAAAAAAATAAAGAACGTCAAATGACGGTTTTGAAAAAAATGCTGGATTTAAATCATATTACCCAAAGTGAGTATGATCAGGCGGCGGCGGAGGATATTTATGCAAACCTAGTTTGCAGTGACGCCGAGGACGAAACCGCAACAGCAAACCATAATTATTTTGTGGAGGCAATGATTGATCAAATTGCCAAGGACTTGGTTGCCAAGAAGAACTATAATAAGGCACAGGCCTACGACCTGATTTATAGTGGTGGTTTACAAATTTATTCAACCATGGACACTGCTATGCAGTCAGCCTTGGAATCAGCATTTTTGGATGACAGCCTTTTCCCTGCTTCTGATGGTACCCTTGACGTAACATATTTGATTTCAGTTATGGATACCACCAATTCAGATACGAAAAGTAATCAGTCTCACTATGAAAGAAAAACCACAGCCAGAAGCCAAGAAGAGGTAGATGCTTTTGTTGCTTCTGTGAAGGAAGAACTGCTGGATGAAACCCATGTGTTGGTTTTGGATAAGGTAACTGTTTCTAAGTCCTTGCAGGCAGCAATGGTTATTATGGATCAGCACAATGGTCAGATCAAAGCATTGGTTGGGGGTAGAGGGCAAAAGCCCGGTGACTCTGTATTTAACCGTGCAACCCAGGCACTGCGTCAGCAGGGTTCTGCAATGAAGCCTTTGGCATCCTATGCGCCAGCAATCGATATGGGCATTTTGATGCCAGGGTCTGTTATCATTGATGAACCTGTAACCTATGGCACTTGGTCACCAAAAAACTGGAACGGCAAATTCCTTGGCCCTCGTACAGTGAGACAGGGTATCAGAGATTCCATGAATATTTTAGCCATCAAAACCTTTATGATGGTTGGTGCAGATGCATCCTTCAAATATATGGAGGACTTTGGCTTATCCACCTTGGTGCAAGAAGATAAGGCGGCAACAACGGCTTTAGGTGGTTTAACCAAGGGTATCTCTGTGCTTGAAGGTACAGCGGCCTATGCAACCATTGCCAATGGTGGCGTTTATAATGAGCCACAGTATTATACCGTTGTGTATGACCATGATGGTAACGTACTGCTAGATAACTCCGGTGCAAAAACCCACCGTGTGATCAAAGAAACAACGGCTTATATGCTAACTGATATGATGAAAGATGTTATTACTGGTGGTACTGGTGGTCAGGCGGCACTTAGCGGTATGCGTGTAGCAGGTAAGACAGGTACAACCAATGATACCAAGGACTTAACCTTCTATGGTTATACACCTTATTATACAGCAGGTATTTGGATGGGGTATGATACTGCAAAAGTAATCAGCAATCCAGGCAATGCCCACCTGAAAATTTGGCGTACGGTGATGAATCAGGTGCACCAAGGCCTTTCGAATAAAGAATTTGAAAAACCAAGTGGCCTTGTAACACAGACATATTGTGCCGCTTCTGGGGACATCCCAACAGATTTGTGCGGTCAGGATTATTATGGTTATACAACCCATTCTGATTTGGCGGCATCAGACTTTAAAGGACCTACTGAAGTATGTAAGATGCACAAGGTATTTACCGTTTGCACAGAGTCAGGAAAACTTGTATCTGATAAGTGCCCTAGCTCTTGCCACATGGATGTGGTTCTTGCAGTAGATGAAAATGGAAACATCGTTGGTAAACCTTCTACAATTCCTGAAGGAAGGATGGACATCAATATCCATGAAACTTGCACCATGGACCATACACCAAGCTCAATTTTCCCACCTATCGATGGAAATTTCCCTTCGGGTGGAGATGATAATACGGGCGGCAATGGTTCTGGTACCAATCCGCCAACGGATGAAGGAATAGATGGCTGGATTCCCGATGATGAAATTTGGGATGATAGTAATTTTGGAATAAATTAATAAAGTGCAGATGAAAATCTTCCGGATGCTTGAAAAAGGATCTGGAAGATTTTTTTTGGTAAAATGGCCTAAGGCCAGGATAAAAACGAGATAAATCATGTTATTTTTATGTTCATGAATTTGCAATGGATTTTCCAATGATTTGATGGTAAAATAAAGGGGCTATTAGTACAAAAGAATTGGCTTTTTTGGCCAGAGGAGGAATTAAAATGTCAATGGTTTATTTAAAATCACCCAGCACTGATCCCGCATTCAATTTGGCGTTAGAGCAATACGTTTTTGATAAAATGGATCGTAGCAAAGAATATTTCATGTTATGGCAGAATCATAACGCTGTTATTGTTGGTAAAAATCAAAATACATTTGGCGAAGTAAATCCAAAAGCAATTGAAGAAAAAGGAGTTCAGGTTATTCGTCGTCTTTCTGGCGGTGGTGCAGTTTATCATGACTTAGGAAATCTTAACTTCACCTTTATTATGGATGCAAAAGATGCCAGCGATTTGGATATTAAACTTTTTTGCCAGCCTGTTGCCTCTTTGCTTCAAGAGCTAGGAGTAGATGCCCAGGTTAATGGCAGAAATGATATTACAATAGAAGGCAAAAAGTTTTCTGGGAACTCCCAATATTTAAAAGAAGGCCGTATTATGCACCACGGTACCATTATGTACAACTCTGATTTAGATTTTGTTGCCGCTGTTTTAAATGTTGCGGGGGATAAATTTCAATCAAAGGCCGCAAAGTCAGTAAAAAGTCGAGTTACAAATGTAAAGCCATTCTTAAAAAACGAATTAACCTTGGCGGAATTTCAAGAGAAGCTGGTTTCTTATGTTTTTGCTGAGAATCCTGTTGAAACATATGACCTTACCCAAGGTGACATTGAAGCAATTGAGAAAATCAAAGAGGAGCGTTATGCCCAGTGGGATTGGAACTACGGAAAATCTCCCGAATACACTGTACAGAAAGAACGTCGCATTGATGGATGCGGAAAAATTGAAGCCCACATGAATACAAAAGAGGGTAAGATTGTAGAGGTAAAATTCTATGGCGATTTCTTTGGTGTTTGTGACCATATAGAGGTGTCAGAGGCATTGAAAGGTTGGGAATTAAAAAAAGAAACACTACAAAAGGCGTTGGAAAACATAGAGATTGAAAAATATTTCCATGGACTTTCCAAAGAACAGTTTATCGATATTTTGTTATAATTTGGGTCTGAAGGATCCTTTTTACAAATTTAGATTCAAAACAAAAAGCCCCTTTGCTATTCACAAGGTGAAAGATGTGAATCAGAGCAAGGGGCCTTTTTTGTATTAATGTAAAACTACAATAAAATTTCACTTTTTGTAGATCAAGGCTTTGCTTGAGGTAAGAGTTGAAGGGGCATGGCTTTGCAAAATAGTGAAAGTAAAAGCTAAAAAAACGGATGGTTTACTTGGCTGGGTGTCCCTTCATAATTTCTAGAATGAAAGAAGTTATGATGCAGTGGTAGATATTTTTTGTCTACCTTCATGATCCATTTCAAAGTTATCCCTGTGAATGAGCTGAGAAATGGGAACGATTTCATAGCCTTTTTCCTTTAAACCTTTTAAAATTCTATCTAGTACCTGAGGTGTATATTTGGCATCATTATGGAAAAGAATGATAGAACCATTGCCCAGGTGTTTATGGTTGAGCACCTGATTTATTTCGTGATCAGCACCCAATTCCTTCCAATCCAAACTGTCAATGTCCCACTGAATTGGATAGTAGGAGTTGGCGAAAGATGTTTCCACAACGGTGTTGTTATATTCCCCAAAAGGAGGACGGAATAAATCCATGTCAATGCCTGTCAGATCTTTCACTGCTTTGTGGCAGTCTGCCAATTCTTTGGAAATTTGTTCTGCAGATAATTGATTCATGTGGGGGTGGGTTGAGGAGTGATTGCCTAAATCATGGCCAGCTGAAGCAATTTTTTTGACTTCTTCGGGAAAATCCTCAACCCAATAACCACAAAGGAAAAAGGTCGCTTTTACATCATTCTCCCCAAGAATGCGAAGTAATTCATCAGTGTCATCTGCACCCCACGCTGCATCAAAACTAACGGAAACCTGAGGTTTGTCGGTTTCTACACAGTAAATAGGGAGTTTCCGTTCGGTTTTTGCTGATACAATAGAGGATACTTTTGCGGCCGCAGGTGGTACCAAGCAGCTACAAACACCCACACAGGCAACCAGAGCCAAAGCCCCTAAAATATGTTTTTTTCTGATATGTATTGCTTTGAACAATTTCATTATGCTACCTCCGAGCTTTTTTACCAATATATCAATTAGGACGCAAGAATATGAAAAAAACGGCTTGACAACGAAAAAAAAGAGGTCTATTATAAAAGTATGCTTAGATTATAAACATATGTAAAGAAGGTGAGAAGTTGACGCAAAGAGAACGGGAAATATACGAAATTATCCGAGAAATGCCTATGATTGAACAAAGCGATATTGCCCAAAAACTCAATATAACAAGAAGTTCTGTGGCGGTTCATATCGCAAATTTGCAAAAAAAAGGGTACATTTTAGGACGAGGGTATTTGCTGAAAGAGCAGGACTACATCGTTGGGATTGGTGCTGCCAATGTGGACATTCATGGCAGAAGCAAAAAAAGTATCATTCTTAGGGATAGCAATCCAGGCAATATGAGTTCCTCTGCAGGGGGAGTGACGAGAAATGTTTCTGAGAATTTATCAAGGCTTGGGGCACCAGTAAAGCTAATTACAGCTTTGGGTGACGATGTTTATGCTGAGCAAATTCGAAATGATTGCACAGCGGCTGGTATTGATTTTTCCCACAGCATGGTGGTAGAAAAGCATCCATCATCCACCTATATCTCCATTTTAGATGAAAAAGGAGATATGTATGTTGCCATGTCAGATATGTCTGTGTTGCAACGGATGAATATGGACTTCTTGAAGTCTAAAGCTGGCATTATCAGTAGTGCAAAATTCATCACTTGTGATACGGGTCTTCCCGAAGAAGTTTTAGAGGGGATTTTGGATATATATGGTTCCCAAACACCTGTATTTGTAGATCCTGTTTCCTGCACCTATGCAGAGAAGATAAAGCCTTACATTGGTAAGGTAGACACACTAAAACCCAACCGAATGGAAACGGAAGTGATCAGTGGTATTCAAATCCATAACGAAACAGATTTGGAAAAGGCAGCTGATATTCTCTTGGAAAAAGGTTTAAAGCACATTTATATTAGCCTTGGTGCTGAGGGCTGTTTCTACATGAATCGGGATGGCATTAAGATCAAGCGGGCACTGAAACCGTTGGAACAGATGGAAAATGCCACAGGGGGCGGCGATGCCTTTATGGCAGCGGTTTTATATTCTCGTATGTTGGACTTTGGTGTAGAGGAAACACTGGACTTTGCATTGGCAGCGGGTGTTGCTGCAATTTCTTATAGAGGTACCATTAACCCCAAAATGGGTGTTGATTTAATAGAAAAAATATTGGAGGAAAGAAGACTATGAATTTAGAAAAATATTTAACCATTACCCCAGAAATAAAAGAAGCAATTGCCAACAATAAGCCTGTGGTTGCTTTAGAAAGCACCATTTTAAGCCATGGAATGCCTTATCCTCAAAATGTTGAATTTGCCCATAAGGTTGAGGAAATTGTACGTGGCGAAGGTGCCATTCCTGCCACAACAGCAATTATTGATGGCAAACTAAAAGTTGGCCTTACTGCCGATGAGTTGGAGTTGATGTGCAAAGGCGAAAACGTGGGTAAGGTGAGCCGCCGTGATGTTGCTGTTTACCTGGCGACGGGCAAGGTTGGCGCAACAACCGTTGCAACCACAATGATGATTGCTGCAATGGCAGGCATCCCTATTTTTGCCACAGGGGGCATTGGCGGTGTGCATAGAGGTGCAACTGAAACCATGGATATTAGTGCTGACTTACAGGAATTGGCACACACACCTGTAGCCGTGGTAGGTGCAGGTGCAAAGTCCTTGTTAGATATTGGCCTTACGTTGGAGTATTTGGAAACCATGGGCGTGCCGGTAATCGGTGTGGATACCGATGATTTCCCTGCTTTTTATTGCAGAAGAAGTGGTTTTAAGGTAGACTTTAACGCAAAGGATGAAAAACTCATTGCAAAAATCTTGAAAACCAAATGGGACCTTAATATCCAAGGGGGAGCATTGATTGCAAATCCCATTCCTGTGGAGTATGAGCTGGACTTTGATGAGATGGAAGCCGTAATAAACCGTGCCTTGGAATTGGCCAAGGAACAGGGCATTCGAGGCAAGGATACTACCCCTTTCTTATTAAAGCACATCAAGGATATGACAGAAGGCGTTTCTTTTGCATCTAATTTGCAGCTTGCGTATCATAACGCAAAGGTAGCATCCAAAATTGCCGTGGAACTTTCTAAGTTGAACTAAACATCTAACATTGTTTTCAATAAATTACAAATTTGACATAGCTTTAGAGGGATGGAACTTCATCCCTCTTTTTTTAAAAATATTTCTTGGGAAATAAACATTCGTTGTTTCCCTTGAGGAAAAATGGATTGTTTACCCATAAAGAGAAAAAGAAGCACTTTATAAGATGGGGAGGGAAGTCTAAATAGGGGCTTTGGGTAAAGGAACAATTCAAACTGCATTAAAAAATGTTGTTCTTGCTGCATACTCTAAATAACAGATAACTTCGACTTGCTTTTTCACATAGGATTATATAAAATGCAAGAAAGGGCTTTGACTCTTTGAAAGGAGTGTATTTATGGAACAGGGTGTATTTAAGATTGGTCCCATTCGTCCACCTAGCGAAGCAAACAGTTTGTTACTTCGTGTAACGGAAAACTGCCCATGGAATAAATGCAAGTTTTGTATGCTTTATAAGAAAAATGATTTTCACACTAGGCCTGTGGCAGAGGTGAAAAAAGATATCGATTATATGGCAGAGTATCGAGATAGAATTCTGGCCCACCAACACAATGGGGAATATGATATGGAAGCAATTCAGCGGGAATATCAGGCTTTGCCCAGCGACGAGGCAAGGATGTGCTATCAAATGGTGTTCACCTGGTTGACCGAGGGGGATAAGCAGGCTATTTTCTTGCAGGATGCAAATACAATGGTTTTGCGCCCTGATTGGTTGATTGAAATCGTTCGCTATGTGAGACAGCGTTTGCCAGAAATTCAAAGAATCACATCTTATGGCAGAGCAAATACCTTGGCACGCATTTCTGAGGAGGACTTCAAATGCTTGCGAGAGGCAGGGTTAGATCGCATTCATTCTGGCTACGAATCGGGCTCCGATAAGGTTTTGGAGATGATTGCAAAGGGTGCAACGCAAGAGGATGAAATCGTGGGGGGTAAAAAAGTGAAGGAGGCAGGCATTGAGCTTTCCATTTACTTTATGCCTGGTGTAGGCGGAAAGGCTTTATCTGGTGAAAATGCCATTGAAACGGCAAAGGTAATCAACGAAGTAGATCCGGATTTTGTACGCCTGCGTACCTTTGTTTTAAGAAGTGGATCGCTGATGGAGGAACTGAGGGATGCAGGAACCTACCAGGAGCAAAGGGATATTGACAAATTGTTGGAAATTAGAAAATTGCTTGCCCATGTGGATCCCAAAAAGGCTCATGGTAAAATTACCAGCGACCATATCATTAACCTATTACAAGAAGTAACGGGCTATATGGATAAAGATTTGCCTTGGATGTTGGAATACATTGACTCTTACTTGGCACTTCCGGAGTTACAACAAAAGAAGTATCAATTGGCAAGACGTATGGGGTTCCCCTTGGACTGGAACTATCTATACCGAATGCAGCCAACTGATCAAACTCGCATCGAGGATATGGCAAAAAATATCGTTGATGAAAAGGAATGGGAGGCTTTGCTTCACCGTTTCACTGACCGTTATATCTAAGGAGATGAAGAAATGGATAAAGAAACGCTGTTTACCACGGTGATACCCATCATATTGGTGATTTGCATTGTTGTCTACAATATGTACAAAATGCAAAAGAACTTAAAGAACATGAAAAATGGTTGCAGTGGTGGTTGTAGCGGTTGTGCCCATAGTGCAAGTTGCAATAAACCAGAAAAAAAAGATGAAAAATAAAAAGGAGACTAATCTCCTTTTTTTATTTACTATCAAAAAATCACTTGTTCATATGCAATATTGAATAAATGAGACTTGGAGTTTTTATGCACTATGCTTTAGTAATATAAAAAATTACACAGAAAAAAGAGAGTTTTCCAAGGATTAGGTAAAATTTGGTAAAAAAGACCAGGTTTCTTCAACTTTAGGTGAAAGAGCAAAAAAAGCCCCCTATGTTTAAAATCCAATGGGGGCATCAGCTTTATTCTTCTAAAGTGCTTGTTTTTTGTTGTTGTTCGTGCTCTGTGCGATAACGGCTCATTAAACCGTGGAATAAATCCATAGCTGTGGGTGGCGTAAAGCTGATTGCGTTGGCTCCAGCCTGTATGGTTTCCTTGATACTTTCCCTAGTTGGGCCACCTGTTGCAATAATGGGAACATGGGGGTAATTTTTGCGAATGGCACGGATTACGTCAGGGGTGCGGCCCGCCGCTGATACGTTCAGGATGCTTGTTCCTGCTGCCAGTCTGCCTTCAATATCGCTATTTTCGTCCAAAACTGTAACAATAATAGGTATGTCTACAATTTCATGAATATGTTGAATAACGGAATTACTGGTAGGTGCATTTACTACCACACCCATGGCTCCTAATGCTTCTGCATCTTTTGCTAACATTACAACACGAGGTCCTGTTGTTGTGCCACCGCCAACCCCACAAAAAACAGGAATGCTAGAGGCAGAAACGATTGCGTCTGCAATAATTTGCTGAGGTGTAAAAGGATATACTGCCAAAACTGCGTCGGCATTACAGTTACGGATAATCGCAATGTCGGTTGAAAAGATCAATGATTTAATACGTTTTCCCCAAATTACAATGCCACTGGCACTCCAAATTTCTTCAGGCATGGTAACGATATGTTTTCTCAGTCTACTGTCAATACGGGGGATGTTTTTTTCAGCCATACTCTATCTCCTTTCACATGAAAAAGGTAAAAAAACTTTATAAAAAGTTGTAATAATTATACAATTATCAAGCTGGTTTGTCAAGAAAAGCTTGTGCAATGTGGAAGATTTTGTAATCATTTGTCGGTTTGTCAAACAAGAGTCAAGCCTTGACATTATTGGAATTTCCCACTAAACTACTAATGTAGGAATATTTTAGCATTTTCTGGAGGATGATTCTATTTTGGGAACCGTAATAGGTTTAGCCATGTCCGTACTTTTGAATATTTCACTGCTGGCCATATTTTGGCGCATGAATGAAGTGAAAAAACGTGCAATCATTACAGAAGAAGGCATCCGCATGATGGTGGATGCTGGTGGTAATAATGGCAGTATTGATGAAACAGAAAAAGAAATGATCAACAATATTTTTGAGCTTAGCAATACTTCTGTGGGAGAAATTGCAACCCACCGAACGGATATTGTTGCCGTTGCTCTTGATGCCACTTTTTTAGAGATAATGAAGGTGATTTCTGAGGAAAAATATTCGCGCATTGTTGTTTATGAAGAAAATATCGATAATATTATCGGTCTATTTCATGTAAAAGATGTGGTAAAATATTTTCTGTCCCAGGAGCATGAGAAAAAAGGTTTTGATTTAAAGGATATACTGAAAAAACCGTATTTTGTGCCTTTTTCTAAAAAAACAGATGAACTTTTTCAAGAAATGCAAAGAGACAAAGTACATATGGCAATTGTCATTGATGAGTATGGTGGAACCGCAGGTTTGGTTACCATGGAAGACTTGATTGAAGAAATTGTAGGGAATATATTCGATGAGTATGACCTTGAGGAAGAAGAAGATATTTTCGTCATTGATAAAAATACCTATCGAATCAATGGTACAACAGATTTAACGGATGTTGCAGATTTACTGCAAATCACCTTTGAAGATGAGCAGGACTATGATACTTTGGGCGGATATCTCATCGGTCGTTTGGGTAGAATTCCGGAAGATGGAGAAAAACCTGAAATTATCGTGGAAAATTGGCTGTTTCGCATTGAAAGTATTGAGGAAAAGCGAATCGAAAAGGTTTTGGCTTTGGGTTTAGAAAGCCCGGAGACGGTAAATACTGAAAAAGAATAGAATTTATTATGAAAAACACAGGAGGGGTAAAAATGTTAGATAAAAAAGTAATTGAGCTCTTAAATAATCAGGTAAACAAAGAATTTTTCTCTGCATATTTGTATCTGGATTTTGCAAACTTCTATGAATCCAAGGGTTTAGAGGGTTTTGCAAACTGGTATAAAATCCAAGCACAAGAAGAAAGAGATCATGCAATGCTCTTCTATCAGTATTTGCATAATAATAATCAGCATGTGGAATTCCAGGCTATTGATAAGCCCGACATCCATATGGAAACATTGATGGACCCCTTAAAAGCAGCATTAGCCCATGAGGAATATGTTACGGATTTGATCCATAAGATTTATGCAGCAGCCCAGCAAGTGAACGATTTTAGAACCACACAGTTTTTGGATTGGTTCGTAAAAGAGCAGGGCGAAGAAGAAACAAATGCAAATAACTTAATCACAAAGATGGAATTATTTGGAAGCGATCCTAAGGGTCTGTACATGTTAGATAACGAATTAAAGGCAAGGGTTTATGCAGCTCCCTCCTTGGTTTTATAATACAATTAAAAATTACCTGCTAAAATACAACTCATCAGCCTACACAAAGAATAAAATCAAGCCTAGGCTATCTCGCCTTTTGAGAGGGTCATTTTAATCTGGTTGAAAGGGTTGCTATAACGGAATACTGCTAAGCGTATACAGACAATGTATACGCTTTTGTATTAACAGACAGAATAAGTCTAAATGCTATGCAGTTTGGGCGGTTCCGGTGACTGTTCCCATGTTTTTGCTCACCAAAAATTTTGTCCTGCCATATTGTGAAAGAAAAAGAATGGTGAGGTTGTGGCTATGGATGAGAAAAACATGAATGGAGTAGAAACCAGTGAGGAAATGATCATTCCGTTACCATTAACGGAGGATGAGCTGGCAGGGCTAAGGGAAGAAGCCTTAACAATGGAGGGTAGTGCCGATTTAATTCGCCGTTTATTACCAGAAATCAATATTATCCCTAATGTAAAGGACACATTGATCCCCATAATTCCTGGGATCACCCTTTATAGTTACCTTAGATTTTTCAATGCATTTCCATCTGTACCTGCGGTAGATATCTATGTAAATGGAAAAAGAGTTGCCTCTGATTTAAAGTACAGATTTTTTACCGACTATTATAAGACTTTTCCCGGATATTATCGTATTCAAGTTTTTGAGGCGGGAACAACGCAAACACCTCTTTTGGTTACATTTATCAGCTTAATTGGCTATCGTATTTATACTGCAGCAATTACAGGTACGGGGGAAGAAGCGGGATTGGAATTAATCAATGACAGTATTCGCCCCCTGCCTAGAAGAAGTTCATTTTTGAGGTTTGTACAACTATCTGCAACTGCACCGGTGATGGATGCGTATCTGGATGATAGCCTTGTGTTGGCAGAAATTGATTTTAGAGAGGTAAGCCGTTATTTAACAACTTCTCCTGGCAGCCATAATTTAAAAATGAGAGACTATATAAGTGGGGGTGTTTTGGTAGAAGAGCCAGATGTGAATTTAGATGGTGGCAGTGCTTATACCGTTTATGTCATTGGAGATATGAATGATAGGGTTGGTCTACAAATTTTGGTCGTACAAGAAGGGATTACTTTTTTGAACTTTTAATTGTATTTTTTTCTGAAATAGCTAGTAGTAATTGGGAATGTTTGTTATAATACGAACAAAGGTAAAAGCAAATACGGAACAAAAGGAGTATGCTATGTTACTTAAAGGAAAAACTGTGGTTTTAGGCGTTACGGGGAGCATTGCGGCGTACAAAATGGCTAATGTAGCAAGTATGCTGGTAAAAATGGAATGTGACGTTCATGTGATTATGACGGAAAACGCAACTCATTTTATTACCCCCATTACCTTTGAAACTCTAACTGGCAATAAATGCCTGGTGGACACTTTTGATAGGAATTTTCAATTTCATGTTGCCCATATCTCTTTGGCTAAAAAGGCTGATGCATTTTTGATTGCGCCTGCCTCTGCCAATGTGATTGGAAAATTGGCTTGTGGAATTGCTGACGATATGTTAACAACAACAGCCATGGCTTGTAATGCAAAAAAGATCATTGCACCAACCATGAATACCAATATGTACCACAATCCTATTTTGCAAGATAATTTAAAGAAGCTCGAAGCTTTTGGTTATGAGGTGATTCAACCTGAAAGTGGTATGCTAGCTTGCAGAGATAGTGGGGATGGTAAGTTACCAAAGGAAGAAGTGCTGGTTGCCCATATCCTGCGAGAAATCGCCTATGAAAAGGACTTGGCGGGGCAAAAAGTCATTATTACTGCCGGACCTACCCAAGAAAGCATTGACCCGGTAAGATACATTACAAACCATTCAACAGGAAAAATGGGCTATGAGCTAGCTAAAGCTGCCATGCTTCGTGGGGCAGAAGTTACATTGGTTAGTGGTGTGACTTCGTTGGAGAAACCTGCGTTTGTAAAATATATTCAAGTAAAAAGTGCAGCTGATATGTTTGAGGCTATGCGGGATCATTTCTTAGAAAATGATATCATCATCAAGTCTGCGGCAGTGGCAGATTATAAGCCTAAAACTGTAGCAGATGATAAGATGAAGAAAAAAGACGGGGAAATGAGTATCGAGCTGGATCGCACACAGGACATTTTAAAGTATATGGGTGAACACCGAAGGGCAGGACAATTTTTCTGTGGATTTTCTATGGAAACCCAGAATATGCTGGAAAATTCCAGAATAAAGCTGGAAAAAAAGAATATCGATATGATCGTTGCCAACAACTTAAAGGTTGCTGGTAGCGGCTTTGGAACGGATACGAATGTCGTAACTATGATTTCCAAGGAGGAAGAGGTTCAGCTTGAGCTTCTGACAAAAGAAATGGTTGCTCATAAGATTATTGATGAAATCCTGAAATTAAAGGGTTGATGAAAAGGCGTATCCCTAAAAAGAGATGCGCCTTTTTGTAATTTGTAGGCAGAACTAATTTTAGTTCGTTGATTATTTTTTATTCGTGAGCGCTTAACCTAGATTCGGATGGGGGATTTGAATCTAAGCCTTAAGCCCATTAAGTCAAAGAGTTTGTGGGCAAAAGGTTAGAAGCGAGGTAACACAAAAGGGGTATCCAAGGGTTTCATTACAGAGGACTGTAGTGTAAGAGTGAGATGAAAATATAGGAGGGCATAGAGATGGACGCTCTAAGTGGCATTATTGCTTCAAACCTAAGAAAAATCCGTAGGGATAAAAAACTAAGCCTAGATAACGTTGCAGATATGACAGGGGTAAGTAAAAGTATGTTGGGTCAAATTGAAAGAGGAGAGTCTAGTCCTACAGTGGCCACTTTATCCAAAATTGCGTCGGGATTACATACATCACTGACTGGTCTTTTAGAAGATGACGAAAGACCAATGAAGATAATCAATAAAGAAGATTTGAGCCCTTTATTCAGCAACCATGGACACTTTAGGCTTTATCCCTTTTTCCCATATGATGATAATAAAAGATTCGAAATTTTTGTGGTGGAGCTTGATACTGGGTCTCTGTCAGAATCTCTGCCCAGAGAGGATGGTGTAGAGACCTATATGATGGTCTTTTCGGGCTCTATACAGCTGAAGATAATGGATAAAAAATTTCTATTGCAAGAAGGTTGTGCTATGAGGTTTGATGCAAATCAACCCCATATGTACAAAAATATCGGAGAGGGAACAGCGAAAATCTGTCAGTTGATGTACTATAAAAAATAAATGGCTTTATCAAAATCACTGCAGGAATGAATGGTAGATTTAAACATGAGCCTTTTCTTTAGCTGGGTTCATTGACTGACATCTGTTTTTATGATAAAATTTACTAAATAATGGGTAATTTTGGTTTGAGCGAATATAATAAGAGGGGACATATTCTAATCTGAATTGGGGTGATAAAATGGGAAAAAAAAGACTGAAAAATTTCATTACAATTTTTTGTGTGGCGGCATTGTTATTAAGCGGCTGTGGTCCTTCATCTGCTTCCTTTGAGCAGGGCAATACAGGCCGATTTCCTATTGAGCTTTACTCTGAAAAAGATACCCATACCCTAGAGGAAGCCTTAGCAGAACCTATGGTTCCCTTGGCAGGAGACCCAAAAGCAGCTATTTTTCAAGCACCTCAGGCTGCAGGTAAGGTGGTTTATACCAGTAGCGGGAGCAAAGAAGTCACCATTGACGCCTCAAATACAGCAGAGGGCTACGTTATGGTTAAGTATAGCGGCGATGCCTCTGAAAAGTTAAAAGTGATTTTAACTGGCCCTAGCGGCGTTAAATATACCTATAATCTAAGCAACAAAGGAAATTATGAAACATTTATCCTTTCCGATGGCAGTGGGCAATATTCCATAGGGGTTTACAAAAATATCTCGGGAACAAAATACAGCACTTTGTTTACAAAGAGTTTTAAGGTTACCTTGACCAACGAGTTTGCACCATTTTTACGTCCAAATCAATATGTAAATTACAACGATAAAAGCCAAGTTGTTGGTGTGGCAGCCTCCTTGGTTTCTAGCTGCAAAAACGACATTGAAAAAGTAGAAAAAATCTATGACTATGTAATCAAAAATATAACTTACGACAAACAAAAGGCACAAACAGTACAAAGTGGTTATGTTCCAGTGGTTGATGAAGTTTTGAAAGGGAAAAAAGGCATCTGCTTTGATTATGCCGCCGTAATGGCCTCCATGTTAAGAAGCCAGGGTATCCCCACAAAGCTAGTAACAGGCTATACCGGTTCGGTGTATCATGCTTGGATTTCCACCTATACCGATGAAACCGGCTGGGTAGAGGGAATTATTTTCTTTGATGGAACGACTTGGCGACTGATGGATCCTACTTTTGCTTCTACTGGTAACTCCAGTGACACAATTATGAAATACATTGGCGATGGTAAGAACTATCAAGAAAAATATCTATATTAAGTTTATAACAGGAAGAAAGACGAAACCGCTGAAATTCAGCGGTTCGTCGTGTATACGGGGGTATGTTATGAAGCAGAGCTATTGGTCAAACGAGGATCTTTCAGCATTTTGCCTTGAATTTGCACTACTTTTAAAAACAGGCATGTCTGTGGGTGAGGGTTTTCTAATCCTTTCAGAAAATGAAAGGGACCCAAAGAAAAGGGATTTTTTATATTCCCTATACGAAAAAACAGTCCAAAGTTATTCTGTACATGAAACAATGGTGGAAGCAGGTGTGTTTCCACCCTATATGCTAAGGTTCATTTATATTGGCGAGGAGACGGGACATTTGGAAGAGTGCTTTGCTTCTCTATCTGGTTATTTTGACCACAAAATCAGAACCACCAAATTATTAAAAGAAACGGTTATGTTTCCTGTAGTGTTATTTGTGCTGATGTTAGCAGTTGTGACAGTGTTATTGATAGAGGTTTTGCCTATATTTCAAAATGTTTTTGTCCAATTGGGAGGAACATTGCCGCCTGTGGCGTTGTTCTTCTTAAACATTGGTTTTTCTATGAAAAAAGGTCGTTACATTTTTTTGGGGATTTTTGTTGCCGTGGGTATTATGTTGGTATTGGTCTTGGTTAATTCCAACCTGCACCAAAAGGCGATTTCTTATTTTCAAGGGGTATTTTCAAAGAGAAAAATTGGCTTACTTTCTGCAAAAGCTCATTTTGCCTCTGCCTTGTCCATGACAATTAGCAGTGGCTTAGATACAAATCGTGCCTTAGAAATTGCCGAGGATTTTTGTGCCGATTCCATCCTGAAAGAAAAAATTAGGGCTTGTAGGATTAACACACAGCAGGGTATGGCTTTTGCCGAAGCAGTAGAACAAGAGGGGCTAATAAATTCCATGTATTGCCGCATGCTAGCTGTGGGAATCAAAAGTGGTAATCTGGACGAGGTTTTAAGTGAAATTGCAAGAAGAACGGAGGAAGATGCCGTTTGGGCTTTCACAAAGGCAGCCTCTATGGTAGAGCCCATTGTTGTTATTTCTTTATCGGTGTTGGTTGGTATTTTGCTTCTTTCTGTGATGTTTCCCTTAGTGGGGATTATGAGTTCCTTAGGATAAGGGGTGAACATGTTGAAAAACGGTTGGGATTTTTTAAAAGAATATGGATTGCCACTTTGCCTATTTATTGTGGTTGGTGTATTTACAATCTATGGGCTAAATCAGGCAAAGGTTGCCCAAGGGGAGGAGGCTCTTCGTGTTGCCAAAGAGAGTATATTGCATGGTACTATCCGCTGTTATGCCTTAGAGGGGGTTTATCCGCCAAATTATGCGTATTTAAAAGAAAACTATGGTGTTCAGGTGAATGAGGACAAATACGCCATTTTTTATGATATTTTTGCATCAAACATGATGCCAGAAATTACTGTAGTTGAGAAGTGAGGGGCAAAGGATGAAAAAAAATACCCGATTTCTAGAAACCATCCCCAGTTTAATGCTGTTTTTTTTGTTTTTGGCTTGCTTGCTTGCGACGCTTCTGGCAGGAGCCAAGGTTTATCAAGGTGTTTCTTCCGTTTTGGATGAACAATATTCAACAACCACTTGCATAAACTACCTAACGGCCAAGGTTCGCCATTATGATCAGCAGGGTGACATTGAACCAAGAAAAATAGGAGATACGAATGCCCTTGCCCTATATGAAAGCTATGATGGACAGGAATTTGTAACCTACATTTACGCCTTTGATGGGTATTTGATGGAGTTGTTTTGTAGTGCAGAGGGAGAATTTCTTCCGGAAGATGGGCAGCAGATTATGCTCATTGATAGTTTAGAAGTAACCATGGAAAACGGGATGGTATCCATTTACTGCAAACGATTAGAGGAAGATGCTTTTACAGTTTTGGCTTTGCATAGTGTAGAGAAGGGGGCGGTTTCATGAGTTATCGTTCAAAAACCCCTTTGTTTCTTATGGAAATGGTGATTATGTTATTGGTGTTTGCAATTTCTGCTGGTATTTGCCTAAAAATATTTGTAGAGGGCAAAAGAATTTCCCAGGAAAGTTACCAACTGGATAAGGCCTGTATGCAGGCACAAATGGTAGCGGAATATTGGCAAAGGACAAAGGGAAACATCAAAGATACCGCTGAGCTTTTACAAGCGGAAGGAAATGGTTCAGAGCTGTTCCTTTACTTTGACGAGAATTGGAATCGAGCGGAAGCGAAGGAAAAATTTTCCTTATCTGTTATCATTCAGGATGCCACCGCAAAAATTATTGTATTTGATGGTGATCAGGAGATTTTCTCCATCCTTTCAGAGGCGGTGATGTTTGGTGCGTGATCAAAGGGGTTCTAAAATTAGTGTGGGAATTACCTCACTAGTGGTAATCCTTACGGTACTTTGTTTTACAATTTTTTCCGTTTTGACCTTATCTACTGCCATTTTTGAAAGGAATTTATCCCAAAAATCAGCAGAAGCACTAAAAAATTATTATGAGGCTGAAACATATTGCAGTCAGATTGCCAACAGCCTAGGTAAGATTTGGGAAGAAAAAGGGGATATTAGTGAATTAAAGACTTTCGCCATAGAAAACAATCTGCATTGTCAATTGGAAGAAAATGAGATATACTTTTCATATCAGTGCCCTATTGATGAAAGACAGGCTCTTTTTGTGGAGATTTCAGTGGGTGAAACTTTTGAGATACAACGCTGGAGTGTTCAGGCTACCAAAGAATGGGTGGCAGATCAGAGCTTACACATATGGGACGGAGAAAGTATTGAATAATGTTGGGAGGCAAGTATGCTTTCATTTTTAGAAGTTTTGAGGCAGTCAATGGAGCTGGGGGCTTCCGATATTTTTGTTGTTGCTGGTAAGCCCCTATCCTATAAAAAAGGAAAAACGATTTATCAATTGAACGATGAAAAGGTTATGCCCGATTATTCTATGCAATTGGTAGAAGAGGCATATGGGCTGGCGAATAGAGAACTGGGTCGTCTCATGGAGGAAGGCGATGATGATTTTGCCATTTCTGTGCCAAATTTGACAAGGCTCAGGGTGAATTGCTATAAGCAAAGGGGTTCTGTGGCAGCAGTCCTACGTATTGTGGCATATGGTATTCCAGATTACAGTGCAATCGGTATTCCTGAAGAAGTTATGAATCTGGCAAACAAACAAAAAGGGTTGGTTCTTGTTACAGGCTCTGCCGGCAATGGAAAATCCACAACCCTGGCCTGTATTTTGCAAAGAATCAACGAAATGAGAAGTAGTCATATCATTACCTTGGAGGATCCCATTGAGTTTTTATATCGAAATAAAAAATCCATTGTAAGTCAGCGTGAAATTGGGTTGGACACTAAGAATTTTGTTACTGCTTTGCGTTCAAGCCTGAGGCAATCGCCAGATGTGATTTTAGTGGGGGAAATGAGAGATCATGAAACCATTCAAATTGCTATGACAGCTGCGGAAACAGGGCATTTAATCATGTCTACGTTACATACAGTGGGGGCGGTTAATACCATAGACCGAATTATCGATATTTTTCCTCCCAATCAACAGCAGCAGGTTCGAGTGCAGTTATCCATGGCACTAAAAACTGTGGTTTCTCAGCAGTTGGTACCAACGGTAGATGGAGGATTGGCTCCGGTTTTTGAAGTTATGCATGTAAACAATGCGGTGCGCAATATGATACGAGAGTCTAAGGTTTATCAAATTGAATCTGTGATTGGTATGTCTGGAGGGGAGGGCATGGTTTCTATGGATAATAGTCTGTTTGAGTTAGCCTCAAAAGGGCGCATAACCATTGATACGGCCTTGCAATATGCTCTGCACTCTGAACTTCTGGAGAAGCGCCTGAAAGGAAATTTAAGGAGGTAAGGAATAAAGTAAAGGGCGTTACGTCCCTTACTGATTTTAGTTTGTGCTGTTATTTTGAATATTCTCTCGCCCCATTGGGAACGATTTTCTACCTTATAATAGGGTGAATCAATTTAAACCAGCGAAAAGCGATACTATTTCAGGGGAGGAAGGTAATGGTTTGTCAGATGCTAGTAGGCAGTTAATTTTCATCAATTGCACAGGATTAGCCTGATATTTTTCACGGATTCCCGTTACTGGAACTTGATTCCATTAGCCTTTGCTTTTAGAGAAGGAACATTGATTATTATTTTAAATTATACTTATGACAACCAAAGTTCATCCGTCGATAGTATCTTTCTAGAGCAAGAGAATACTATGAATTAATCCAAATCCCATAGCATTTTTTAATAGGTACTATATCAAAGATAAGGAAATGTTAGGGAGTCTGATGGATTTCCAAGAGGAAAGCTTTGCTGATGAACAAAAAAATGAATATGCCAGAGGGACAATTGGAATATAAATCTTATCTGTGTATGCAGCCCTTGTTTTGAATCCCACTTATGACATTTTTTCTAAAACAAAGAAGAAATAGAGGAGATACTTAGGCCTATAAAAGAGTCTAGCATCATTTCTAGCCAATATATGCCAACTGTTGCAGATAAAATTTAAACCCTCTTTCCTTGCACCGTTGGTGAAAGAAGGGATTATCGTTTTGTTGTGAAAGGACTTTAGTGCATGATAGCAGAAGGAAAAACAATCTAACGACACGACATTGTTTCTCACCACCTTTCTTATTTTGGGGAGTGAGAAATAAGGGGTAGCGTAAAAACAACGATAAAGCACGTTTTTAATGGGTGGGTTTTATATTTAAGCTGACCATAAAGTATATATAAAATTGAATCAAGTAAATTTGGGCGTGAAATCATTTCCGCTTTGTGTGAGAAAGAAAAGGATGAGGCCAGTGAATGAGGAATTTAGAGTAACAATGTTTGGAGAGTTTACAATTGAGCATGGGGAAAGCGTAATATCCGACCAATCCAACCGTTCTAAAAAGGTATGGACTTTGTTGGAGTATATTATTGTTCATAGAAAGCGTTTTGTCTCCCAGGATGAGTTAATAGAATTGCTCTGGTCAGATAGTAACTCCCGAGACCCCATTAACACTTTGAAGGTTTTAATGCACCGAGTACGTACTACGTTGGAAGACTTGGATTTTGAAGACAGTAGACGCATGATATTATATCGAAATGGTGCTTATGGTTGGAACCAAGATTTTAACTGTGTGACTGACGTTGATGAATTCCAAAGGCTGATTTACGAAAGTGATTTGGAGACGGAGGACGATGCAAGAAGAATTGCATTGCTATTGCAAGCAGAAAACTTATATCAGGGTCATTTTTTAAATAAAAAAGCTTCAGAGCCTTGGGTTATCCCAATCTCCAATTATTATCGTACCCTATATAATCGTGTGGTATTGGATTTGGCAAAAATCCTTTATGAGCACAAAAAGTTTGAACAGCTTTCTTCAGTTTGTCAGAAGGCCATACTTTTTGAGCCTTATGAAGAACAATTGTATATTTACCTAATTCAGGTTTTAATCTGTACAGGCCATCTGGAAAAGGCACTGGATTTGTACCATCATGTGACGGAATTGTTCATGAGAGAGTTGGGAGTAACCCCTTCGGAGGAGCTTTTGGCTTTATACAAAGATGTGGTTAAAACCATCAAAACTCCTGAATTGAACTTAAGCGTGATTAAAAATAAATTGGATGAATGTAAAGAAAATATTGGATGTGTTTTTTGCGAGTACGAATTTTTTAAACTTGTTTATCGCTTGGAGTCAAGAAGTATTGGTAGAACTGGGGATACGTCATTTTTGTGCTTAATATCCGTTGTAGACAGAAACACTGTGGGCATTCCTTCCCGTAGAGTTTTGAATAGAGCTATGGATGCCTTGAAGACGACGATTCAATTTAATATTCGTAGTGGGGACGTTTTCACGAGATATAGCGTAAACCAATACTTAATTTTATTACCCTATACAACAAGTGATTCAGCCAATATGGTTGCCCAAAGACTTCTAAAAATATATCGTAAAGAATTCCCAAATATCTCCATCATACTAAAGTATTCCACCCAAGAGATTTCACCAAAGACGGATCGCTTGATGGAAGGCTGAAAAAAGTATGGACATAAAGTGAATACATTATATATCCTTCTTTTCGAATTAGATCAAATAATATTTCAATATAAACGATGATAGGTGAAATTCCTCAAAAATATAATAAACATGAAAACAAAATACCTATTACACCATTTAATAAAACGAAGCATCTGCCAAAGGAAAAGTGCAGATGCTTCGTTTTATTGAATAAAGGTGATGGACAGATATGGTGTAAATTTTCGTTGGGCTGATTATTCTTCCACCATACGGTATCCAACCCCAACTTCCGTAAAAATATATTCAGGGGCGGCAGGATTTTTTTCCAACTTTCGGCGGATGTTTGCCATATTTACCCTTAGAATCTGGTTATCTTTTAATGCATAAGGCCCCCACAGTTCAGTGATGATATTGTCATATGTCAAAACACGGCCAGCAGATTTGGCTAAAAGACATACAATTTTGTATTCGATTTGAGTGAGATGAACTTCATTTCCATCAATGGTTACCAGCCTCTTAGGGAAATCAATTTTCAGCCCTTTCACAGTAAAAACGCTATCGGATGCACCAGAGCGGATGTTTGTGCTGTGGCGAATAGCAGTACGAATACGGGCCAACAGCTCAGATGTACCAAACGGCTTGACGATATAATCGTCTGCGCCAATATCTAGGGCCTCCACTTTATCGCTTTCATCAACACGAGCAGAAACAACGATCACAGGGGTAGAGCTCCAAGTTCTCAGGTGTTTTAAGATGGTGATTCCATCTACATCCGGCAAACCTAAATCCAACAATACCAAGTCAGGGCAATGAGAAGGAATCATTGATAAGGCCTCTTGTCCGTTTCTTGCAGAAAGTACTGAGTAATCGTTGGATTTTAATGTTGTCTCTATAAAGTTGCTGATAGGTTCTTCATCTTCAACAATTAGTATTTTTGCTTTCATAGTCATAACAAAGATCTCCTTTCATAGGTAATACAAAGGTAAAGCTTGCGCCACCGCAGGAATGATTTTTTGCAGCTATTCTGCCGTTGTGGGCAAGGATAATTGTCTTGCAAATGGAAAGGCCAATGCCTAAGCCGCGGTTAGAATCGGCGGAGATAGACCCGCTTTTACCTTCAAAAATAGTGGAAAGTCTGGCGGGGTCAATGCCCTTACCATAGTCAGTAACGGTAAAGATGGCCTCATTTTCGTCTCTGGAAACTTTTAGCCTTATGGGTAGTGAGGTTCCAGAGTGGCGAATGGCATTTTCCAGGAGGTTTATCAAAACTTGCTCAATTAAGGTTGCATCCATTGGTACAATTAATAACTCGTCAGGAACGGATACATGGATGGTGGAATTAGGAAACCTCTTATGTATTCTGGAAACAGATTCAGCCACGATTTCTTCCACAATTTCATCTTGTTTTTTAACTTTTGCATGCTCACTGCTGATTTTAGTAATGGAGAGCAAATTTTCAACCATATGAATCAACCATTGAGCATCGTGATGAATATCGCTTAGCAATTGGTCGAAGATGGCTTCTTCCAGTTTATCTTTGTTCTCCTGTAAGGTAGTGCTGGCACCTAAAATGCAGGTGAGGGGTGTGCGTAAATCGTGAGAAACAGCCCGAAGTAGATTGCTTCGCATTTTTTCTTTTTCTTTCTCCAAAAGAATAAGCTGAGCCTTTTCCTCAATGGCTTGTCGTTCTAAAGCTAAAATGGTTTGCGAAACCATAATGTTTGAGAATTTATAGGTATCGAATAAAACGTCATCGGGCTTTTCAAATAAAAGGCCAATCACACCATAAACCTTAGTCTCTGTGGAAATAGGGATATAAGTACCCTTGCAGTTTTGTACTTTTGGTTCTAAAACAATGCCAGTGATTTCATTCTTTGCAAATGAATCTATGGCGATTTGTACTTCCAATGGGCTTTCAAAAATCAGCTCATCCTGGGCTTGCATGGTTTTTGTGAGCTTAATTTGAGGATTACTGGGATTGCCCAGATATGCAACCACACTGCATTGATTGGACTCGAAAAAATAATCAAGGGTAATTTTCATTATTTTATTCAGGGTGTTTGCGGATAAAAGGGCGTTGCTCATTTCCGTCAAATTTTCTGCGCGCCGTTCACGGTTGGCAGATAAAATGGCGGCTTTTTTTACTCTTGTGGTTAATGCACTGGTTAATACCGACATCAAAAGTAGTAATGCAAAGGTTACGGGATACCCTGCCATAGAGAAATTGATGGCAAAATATGGGTAGGTGAAGAAAAAGTTAACGGCTACAACCCCTCCCACAGAGGAAAGGATTCCCCAAATAAAGCCACTGGTTATGACAGATGTTACTGCAACAGCAAGCATATATACCCCAAAGATATTATCGCTAATTACGTTCATTTCAACGACACACAAGGCAAATGAGGTTGCTATAAGGAAAACTAAAATAGTTTTGAATAGGTCATATAATATTTCACTTGGTGAAAGTTTCACCCTTTTTAATTGTCGTAAAAAATCTTTCATTGTACTCCCTCTCAGAAAAAAATGTATATCGACTCTATTATACACTCTTTTGTAGTAAGTGGAAATGCTTTGTATGGAAATCTATAAAAATGTTTTTTACAAAATTCTGAGCGGTATCATTGCAAAGCAAAGGATTGTTTGTTATAATTGATAACAAATTTTATCTAAGAAAAATTTTATCTAAAAAGGAGTATATTACAAATGAAAACACCATTTGTTTCTTTAGAACAGGCAAAAAAAATAATAGAACAATACCCAACGCCTTTTCATCTTTATGATGAAAAAGGGATACGTGAAAATGCTCGCTTGGTGAATCGTGCTTTTTCTTGGAACAAAGGGTTTAAAGAATACTTTGCAGTTAAGGCAACGCCCACCCCAGGCATCTTGCAGGTTTTAAAAGAAGAAGGCTGCGGTGCAGATTGCTCATCCTATACAGAGTTGAAAATGGCCGAAGCCGTTGGTTTTGCTGGTGAAGATATTATGTTTTCGTCCAATATGACTCCTGCTGAAGATTTTGTTTTGGCAAGTGAGTTGGGTTCCATTATTAATTTTGACGATTTTACCCATATTGCTTTTTTTGAAAAATTAGCTGAAATACCCGAAACTGTTTGTTGCAGATACAATCCTGGTGGCGTTTTTCAGGTTGCCAACGAAATTATGGACAACCCAGGCGACGCCAAATATGGTATGACAAAAGACCAAATGAAGGAGGCTTTTCGCATTTTAAAACAAAAGGGTGCGAAACACTTTGGTATTCACTCTTTCTTAGCCAGCAGTACCAGCTCCAATACCTACTATCCAATGCTCGCAAAGATTTTATTTGAGTTGGCTGTCGAATTAAAAAAAGAATTAGATATTCATATTGCCTTTATCAATCTTTCTGGTGGCGTTGGTGTTCCATATGGCCCCGACGAAACTCCCTGCGACATTATGACAATTGGCGAAGGTGTTAGACTGGCTTATGAAGAAATTTTGGAGCCGGAAGGCATGGGTGACGTAGCCATTTTCACCGAAATGGGACGTTATATGTTGGCACCCTACGGAAGCCTGATTGCAACTGCCATTCATGCAAAACATATCTATAAAGAGTATGTTGGTTTAGACGCTTGTGCGGCAAACTTAATGCGTCCTGCAATGTATGGTGCCTATCATCATCTTACAATTTTGGGGAAAGAGGATAAACCCTGTGACCACACTTATGATGTGGTAGGTGGCCTTTGTGAAAACAACGATAAGTTTGCTGTGGACCGTATGCTGCCGGAAATTGAAATCGGCGACATTGTTTATATCCATGATACGGGTGCTCATGGCCATTCCATGGGATACAACTATAACGGCAAATTACGCTCTGCTGAACTTCTTTTAAAAGAAAATGGGGAAGTGGCGTTGATGCGGCGAGCAGAAACGCCTGAAGATTATTTTGCCACATTTGATTTTACAGGGCTTTTCAAAAAGTAATCTATATTCAAATTTGAAGTTTTGCGGTAACTACATGGGTGGTTGCCGCTTTTTTATTTAGACCTTTTTTGAAGTGAATTTTTATCTATCTAAAGCAAAAATACGATCCATTAAGCCTGGTTTTTAAAAAAATGCTTGAACAAATAGAGAGGCTGAATGGGTTTGAGGTCTTGAATAATTGGGGATTTTTGGTCAATCAAAAGGGCTTATCCTCTTTTACAAGAGGATAAGCCCTAAATTCTAAAATTCAAATGAAAATGATATGGTAATTCTATTTCAAGTATGTGTGCATATATTCGTCACGAATTTCTTGGGGAACTAAGCTGCCCCCTGTTGCCCAAGGCACATGAATTGCGTTGCCCATTTTCTCAGTTAATCCCATTTTTTTGATATAACATTTGCTTTCCTCATCTTTCATGAGCTGGATTGGCCCCCAGAAAGATGCACAGGCAGAAGGCTCTAAGAAGATATCTTCGGTATTTAGAATGTCTCGCATCAAGTCGTAGATATGATAATCTTCCAAAGTTAGAATGCCGGATAACAGGGGAGTCATCACCTGACCAACAAAGCCGGAGGGTCGGCCAACAGCCAGACCATCAGCGTGGGTTTGCCCGCTTAGACCAAAGTCTTGGACGCAAACGTGGTTTTGCAAGCCGGAAGCCATGCCTACCAGCATACAAGGTGCTTGGGTCGGTTCTACAAAAAATACATGAACAGTATCACCAAATAGTTGCTTTAAGCCAAATGCAACGCCACCTGGTGCCCCGCCTACGCCACAAGGAATATATACAAACAGGGGATGGTCATCATCAATTAGGATGCCTTGTGCTTCAAATTGCTTTTTGATTCGGTTGGCAGCAACGGCATAACCTAAAAATAGGGTGACAGAGTTTTCATCATCTACGAAGTAGCTTGTTGGGTCTGCATCGGAGTTTTCACGTCCAACTTCAACGGCCTTGCTATAGTCATCTTCATATTCTATCACTTCCGCGCCTCGTTTGCGTAGGAGGTCTTTTTTCCACTTCTTTGCATCGGCAGACATATGAACAATGACATGAAACCCTAGAGCTGCACTCATAATGCCAATGCTCATGCCAAGGTTGCCGGTAGATCCAACTTGGATTTTAAATTTCCGAAAGAATGTTTTGAACTGGTCAGAGGCAAAGATACTATAATCGTCACTTTCTTTGAGTAGGCCGTGTTCCAGTGCCAAGTCTTCTGCGTGTTTCAGTACTTCATAAATTCCGCCTCTGGCTTTGATGGAGCCGGAAATAGCAAGGTGGCTATCCTGTTTCAAGAAAAGTCTTCCAGGAATGGTGGTGGCATATTCTTCTTCCAACTTTGTCTTCATGGTTGCAATTTCTTTCAGTTCAGATTCAATCAAGCCATTTTCTGCAGCAGTTTCGGGAAACACTTTTAAAATAAAAGGTGCGAAACGAGCCAAACGTGCTTCCGCTTCATCAATATCTTTGATAGATAGGTTGATTTTAGAAAGCCCCTTTGCGGCAGTCTCTAAGTTTTCATTGATCCACACCACTTCTTTGCCTTCGCCAACTTTTTTTAATAAGTTTTTGCACTGAATTTGGTTCCACAGTTCTTGTTTCATGCATATTCCCTCCAGTGTATTGTTTGTTTTTGCTAAAGATAACCCATATTTATCCTTTCATCCTATCATATTGCATGAAAGTCTGCAAGAGGGTCTACATTTAGTTGAAACCTTATTTTTCTTACTATATATTGCATAGATTTTTTATTTATAGTATACTAAACCTATTATTTTAAAGGGGGAAAGAGGGCATGGAAAGGGTAAGGCAGCTGGTTTCTGGGGTAATTGCGGGTATGTTGGTTGGCATTGGCGGTACTGCTTTTCTTTCCTTGGAAAACCCCATTGTTGGTAGTTCGTTATTTGCCATTGGGCTATTTACTATCGTTGGTTTTCAGTTGCAGCTTTTTACGGGGAAAATCGGTTATCTTATTTTTGAAAAGTCGGTTTATTTCATTGAACTTGGCATTACCTGGTTGGGCAATTTGATTGGAACATACATATTGGCTTGGATGATTCGACATACAAGGCTTTATACAGGTATCTCTGAAAAAGTAGCAGGGATTTCAGCACTAAAACTTGGTGATTCGTTGTTGAGCATTTTTTTCTTGGCAATTCTTTGTGGCTTGTTGATGTTTATCGCAGTAGATCTTTACCGAAATATGCAAGGGTCCATGCTGAAATGTATTGCCATTTTTGTCCCCGTAATGGTTTTTATTCTAAGTGGATTTGAACACGTAATTGCGAATATGTTTTATTTTAGCCTAGCAAATGCATGGGATGCTCATACGGTAGTTTCTATTATAATTACCACAATAGGGAACAGTTTGGGTGGATTGCTGATTCCCGCATATTTAAAGCTCTTTCGTTTAAGATAAGATAGATAGATGCTCTTTCCAAGTGAATACTAGAAAGGGCTTTTATTTTTATTAATTTATAGATAGGATATATTTTGCCAAAGGCCTAATGATAGAAAGAACAATAGACTTTGCGTGAAAGGAAATGATATAAGTAAAGGTTAATCTTTTTAACACTTTACTTTTCAAATATAGTTTAATATTTTAATTGTTTATTTTAGTTAAAATTAAGGAGCCTTTATGTACGAATATAATGAAATCATAAATAAACTAATACTTTGGTATCAATCGAATGCAAGGGATTTACCTTGGCGTAAAACGAAAAATCCCTATCATATTTGGCTATCGGAAATCATGCTACAACAAACCAGGGTGGAGGCGGTCAAACCCTACTTCCAGCGTTTTATCCATACTTTACCAACCATTGAAGCCTTGGCGAATGCCGATGAAGAAACGATTTTGAAGTTATGGGAGGGGTTGGGTTATTATAGCCGGGTAAGAAACCTGCAAAAGGCTGCACAAACAGTGGTAGGAGAATATGGAGGAAATCTGCCTGCCGACTATTTTGCCTTGCGTAAGCTGAAGGGAATAGGCCCTTATACGGCAGGGGCCATTGCATCCATTGCTTTTTCTTTGCCCCATGCTGCCGTGGATGGCAATGTACTTCGGGTTATGTCACGCTTGGCAGCAGATCCCAGAGACATTACTTTGCCCGCCACAAAAACAGCCTGGGAGGAAGAACTTACATCGGTAATGCCAAAGGGTGAGGAGGGAACCTTTACCCAGGCACTGATGGAGCTTGGGGCCACAGTTTGCTTGCCCAATGGAATGCCAAAATGCCAGGGTTGCCCCGTGAGGGAGCATTGTCAAGCTTACAAAAAAAATGTGGTTTTGCAATACCCAGTGAAAAGCCCGAAAAAGCAACGAACTAAGGAATACCTTTCGGTTTTCTTTTTGGTGGATCAAGGCAACATTGCCATTAGCAAGCGGGGTGAAAAAGGGCTTCTTTCTGCCTTATGGCAGTTGCCCAATTGTGATAGGGAAAAAGCAGTGCCAGTTGCCCTTCGGGATTGGGGCATTATCAACGGTGAAATAAAAAGGATGAAAGGCCAAAAGCATATTTTTACCCATATCGAATGGCATATGGATTGCTATTTTGTTGCAGTTAAGGAAAAGGAAGGTCATACGTTTTTGTGGCTCGATAGACATCAAATAGAGAAAGAATATGCCTTACCCTCAGCTTTTAAAAAAATTTGGCAAGAGGGCTGTGAAACTTTGGAGGAAGAAATAAAATGAATATTTTACAATCAGTTGGGACCTATCAGCCGTATACTATGGAAGAGGGCAAGGAAAGACAAATCATTTTGGAGCTATTGGAGCAAAAAGGCGAGAATATTTTATTCCGTACTTCTCAACTTGTCCATGCTACCGCAACGGCTATGGTTTTTAATGAAAAAAAAGATAAGGTTTTAATGGTGAGGCATAATATTTTTGGCACATGGGCTTGTGTTGGTGGCCATGCAGATGGTGAGGCAGACTTACTTTGTGTTGCCAAAAAGGAATTGCAGGAAGAGACGGGGGTTTTCGCAGCCATACCTATTACAGAAGAAATTGTTTCATTAGATATTCTTCTGGTAGCAGGGCATTATAAAAAAGGAGAATATGTTCCAAATCATCTCCATGTCAACGCCACCTATGCATTCAAAGCATCAGAAAATGAAAAATTAATCATTAAGGAAGATGAAAATTCCGCTGTGGCATGGATACCTATTGATGAAATTAGTAACTACTGTCAGGAACAGGAATTTGTAAAGGTATACAAAAAAATTATCAAAAAAATTATTTATTGATAATTATTATCAATTGATTTTTTTTCATTTCCTTAGTACAATAGTATGAGATGTTAATTCCATAAGAATTGGGTGAAGCGAACTATGGATAACAATGAAACTGTTAGAATAGCAAAAAACGAAGATGTAGAAGGCTTTTATCGCCTTTGGCAAATCTGTTTTGGAGATAGCGATAGTTTTTGCAACTGGTTGTTCCAAAAAAGGTTTGTCCCCAACTGGTCTGTATGTTTGGAAAAATATGGAGAAATAGTTAGTGCCATGCAAGCAGTGCCATATACAATAGGCGTTCGGGGTAAAGATTTACCAGGTGCCATGCTTTGTGGTGTTTCAACCCACCCTGATCATAGAAAAAAGGGGTATATGCGTAGGATTTTTACGAAAGAAATGAACCTACTGAGTAATAAGGGTGTGCTGTTAGCAGTACATACCCCTGCGGTTTTAGAAAGCTATTTTGCCTATGGGCATTTCCCCGTGGCTGATGCTGTATATATTCAGGGCAAAAGCGGTGGGGGAGTACAAAAAGAAGTTCATTATTTCCATCACACACAATGGGAGGAATTATTTCCCATTTATGAAAGAAATATTGCTGAGAAGTATAGCGGTGCCTTAAAACGTACAAAAGCCGAATTTTTGCGAAAAGGTGATGATTATGCCTCAGACGGCGGCAAATGCATTGTTTTAAAAGAGGATGAAATACAAGGCTATGCCTTTGTTTACCTAATGGAAAACAAGCTGGTTTGCCCGGAGGCCGTGGCAAAGGAAGGCTATTACAATAAATTATTGGAAGAAATCGTTGCAGCTGCCAATGGCAGGGAAGTTGCCATTAAGTTACCCCCTGATTTGGAGATTGCACCTAAGTTTGGAAAAAAAACACTTCAGCAAAAAGGCGTGGCTGGTGTTTGCAATATAAGTGGAATATTAAAAAAATTAGAAATACATTGTCCATACAAAGTTGAAGTTTTTGATGAAATGGTATCTGAAAACAATGGTATTTTTAGCTTTGATGGAAAGAAAGCCCAAGGTCAAGCAGCGATAAAGATAGCAGCAGGACATTTTTTGGGTGTTTTAATGGGTTATGTTTCATTGGATGAGGTAAGTCAATTTGTCACAATCTATAGTCAAGATGGATTTGACTATATAAATGGGGCATTACCAAAATGTAAATGTTATATTATAGATGAATATTAAAATTGGAGGCAATCTTATGCCAGAGACGCAGTGTATGAATAAAAATGATATAGAAAATAAAAATCAAATAAAAGACACAAATTCAGTGTTTCAATTCAAACCCTTTACTTTAGATAAAAAGCCTTTGATTGAAAGTTATACAAAGCCTTGGGGTGCAGAATGTTCTGACCTGTCCTTCACGAACCTATTCATTTGGGGTACCGATGGGAAAATGGAGTATGCAGAAAAGGATGACGTGCTTTACATTAAATTAGACTTCAAACGAGTTCCCGTTTATTTTTGGGCACCGATTCCTAAGGCTGGTGTGCAGGTAAATTACCGTAAAGCTGTATATGATGCCATAGATTATATGAGGAAGCTTGGGGTTGAGCCTACGTTCCGCTCTGTATCCTCTCCTTTTTATGAGATGATGCAAAAGGCTTGTCCAGAGTTGTTTATTTTACCAACAGATATAGCGTGGGATTATGTCTATGAACGGGAAAAACTAGAAACATTGAAAGGGAAAAAGCTCCACGGAAAAAGGAATCATATTAATAAATTCCTTTCCCTTTACCCCGATTTTGAATATCAAAAATTAGATTCATCCATGATTGATGACTGCGTTGCTCTTTACGACCAGTGGATTGAAGATAAGGAAGAAGCAAGTGCAGAATATATGGAAGAAAGAGCATCGGTATTATTGGCTCTTAACAATATGGATGAGCTGGGATTGGTTGGTGGTGCCCTCTTTGTGGATGGTAAGCTTGTTGCATTCACCCTTGGGGAGAGATTGCAACCCAATATGCAGCTGGTGCATATTGAAAAGGCAGATGCCTCTTATGAAGGTGTATATCCTATGATTAATCAACAGTACATTAAAAATGAATGTATGGATGTTGCATTAGTCAATCGGGAGGAAGATATGGGTATTGAGGGAATGCGTAAAGCGAAACGTGCGTATTACCCAGTCAAGATGATCGAAAAATATATGTTTAGCCCAAGGGACCTTTCCCAAGCAAAGGGAATTTGGGGTCAGGAATGATAGACTTTAGCAGCACCCATTTGTGGTGCTGTTTTTTTATGGGGATTTACCTTTGATAAAAGGGATAAGGTTTGCAAGAATTAGGAATGTGAAATGAAAGGACCCATAAGAATTTTCTAATGCCGTTGAAGGGTGATTTTGCTTTTATTCAAAAAGACTGAAAGGAAATGTAGTGGGGAGCAAGGGAAATTTGTTTGTCTTAATCCTCTTTCTTTTTACATATCTTAAAAAAGGAGGTGAAGAGAAATGAGCATAATAGAGGCAATCAAGCAATTGGTTTTAGAATTGGGAGCGGGGGGGATTTTCGTTGCAACCGCTTTAGAATATGGATGTTTCCCCGTTTCCAGTGAAATCTTACTTCCATTTATTGGATATGTGGTAGCGTTGAATGGGTATAGTTTGTTTTACACCATATTAATTGCAACTTTTGGGGGTATGATTGGCACAACAGCCTGCTATTTGATAGGTAGGCTTGGAGGCAGAATGTTTGAAAAGCTGGCTTGTCGGTTTGAAAGCATTGCCCTTGGTGTAGGAAAAGCACAAAGTATTTTTGAAAAATATGGAAAAGAATCGGTATTTTTTGCCAGGCTTTTTCCTATTGCCCGTACATATATCTCTTTTCCTGCTGGGTTGGCAAAGATGTCGGCAGCACCATTTATGATTTATACGGCAATTGGCGTCTTTATATGGAATACTGCTTTAATTAGTGCGGGATATTTTTTGGGTAGCCATTGGGATGTTTGCAAGGAATTTTTGAATTTATATCAGTGGCAGATATCCGCAGGGGTGTGCCTAGTTGTTTTTGTTTTTGTCATGGTTAGAAACCGATCCCGCAGCAAAAGGCATTAAATATAAAGAAAAAAGCACCGTAGCCATCTTTTCTGCGGTGCTTTTTGATGAAATATCATTGAATGACTTTCCTCAAAAGAGGGGGTTCGCAACCCAGTCTTTTTTGCTGCGTAGTGAGTTGGTTTTCACTTAAGGTTGCTCAGCCAACTGACTCAAAGCATTTTCTGCATTGGCTAGCTGGTTAGAATCGGGATATTCGCTAACAACCTTTTGATAATAAGTTTTTGCCTTTTCTAGGTCTTCCTCTTTTTCTGCTATCTTTGCTAGATAGAAATAGGCATCATCAATGAAGTTTTCGTTCGAAGTATACTTTAGTGCACTTTCTAAGCTAACCTTTGCATCAGCAAAATTGTTACTTAAAAATTCGCTCTTTCCCTTGGTGTAGAGGCTATCGGCAGCCTTTGGATAGGCTGTTGCCTTCACTGTGTTGTATTTGGCAATGTCTTCCTCGCTAAAGCCCATTGTATCGATACGTTCTAAGGTGGCAACACAGGTTTCAAAATCGTTATCAGTCATTTGAGATACAGCCGTTTGAAGTAATTCAAGGTTGGCTTGCTTTGTTTCCTCGCTGCGAAGGCGTTTGTTTTCTCCTTGTAATGTTTCCAGTTCTGTTCTCATTTTCAAAACTTCGTCTGGGGTCATTTTGGTTTCCCCTGCATAGCTATCCACCTTTGTCTGAAGGTCAAGGATGGTTTTATCCTTGACTTCGTTAATGGCGGGCATGATGAGAACCAAAATAACAATGGCAGCTGAACAAATACCAACCAGGAAAGAGATGAGATCTCTTTTTTCTAAGACACCAATTTTCTTTTCTTTCCTTTTGTATCTAGGGATGGGAGGGGCACTGTCCGTTTTTTTTATGGAAACGGTTTTTTGCAAGGCATCTTCTTTCGCATCTGTGGGGCGTTGCGCCTTTTTGCGAATACCGTTGGCAGTGCCAGCGCTGATACTGTTTGCGTACTTTAATGCTTTTGGATTTTTCTTATCTTTTTTCAGCACAATATCAATAAAGTGCTGGGCTCGTTTATGATTATTTTCTTCAATGCAACAAAGGATTAAGAGGTTATAGGCCTCGATAAAGTTAGGGTTGCTATCGATAGCTTTTTTAAGCTGAATAATAGCCATATCGTCACTACCATGATTTAGATAGAGAAGCGCCTGATTATACATCACCACAGCGTCATTGTATTTTTCCATTTCTCGGCCGTTTTTTTGCAAAAAGTCCATATAGCCAACTGCCGGGTTATTCTCTTTTGCGATGGAGGTGCTAAAAATCCAGTGTTTTAAAGCATCTGCAATTCTACCGGTTTCGCAATAAATAAGCCCTAATAAATTTCGGGCTTGGGTATTATTTTTATCAAAAAGAAGGCTTTGCTCCAATTTTTCTGCTGCGCCGGAAAGATCCATTTCCTTAGCCATTTCCAATGCTTCGTTATACAAACGGATGGACAAGTTTCTGGTTTTAAGGAAAACAAAGGTATCAATTCCGCACTTAGGGCAGAGGAAGCCTTGGGAAAAGTTAAATCCACAATTCGGGCATCTCATTTTCATCGCTCCTTTGCTTATTCCTGGGAAGCATCGATTTTTTTATCTTTTGCAATATGCTCAAGTATATCAACTAAGTCCTTTAATTGATTGGGTTGTAATGCTTCTTCAATTTGGTCTAGCTCGAGGATAGGTTGATATCTTGCAAGTTCATCTTTAAAATTGAACATAATGAAACCTCCTTGTTAAATGGACAGTATATAGGAACGCAGAGCACCAATCATATAAAGGGAACCGCAACACAAAATAATATCAGTTTCTGGGGTGATTTGCAATGCTTTTTGATATGCATTTTCAATTTCAGGTTCGATATAGAAAGGTAACTCCTTGCGAAATACAATATTGGCCAGTTTGTTAGCGTCCAGCTTGCGCTGACTATGGGGTTCTGTTAAAACAACTTGATTGGCAAAGGGCAAAATCAGTTCTGCCATTTGCTCATATTCTTTATCCCCCAAAACGCCTAAAACTAGGGTGATTTTTCTGTTTTCAAAATAATTTCGTACACTTTCAGCCAAACGGCGAATTCCATCCACATTATGGGCGCCATCCAGCATGACTAAGGGGCTTGTTCTGCAGATTTCCATTCTGCCTGCCCAAAAAGTGTTGGAAATACCACTGCAAATTTGATTTTTGGTTAAAGGAAAGCCCTTTTCTTTCAAAATTTCACAGGCGGCTAACACTGTAACGCAGTTTTGTACTTGATGAATGCCTAATAAAGGTAAAAACAGGTTATTATATACAAAGGTAGGTGTGTTTACATCAAAAATAGTTCCTTCCAAAGTCTGAGAGGAAACTTTGATTGCTGCCTCTTTCTGGCAATAAAAAGGAGCCTGTAAAGCTTCTGCCCTGTTCTTAACAATATTATATACTAATTCTTCCTGAGAATACAACACCACAGGACAACTTTTCTTAATGATACCAGACTTTTCCAATGCTATTTGCTCAATGGTGTCCCCTAGAAATTCCGCGTGATCCAAGCTGATGGACATAATGATACTTAAAACTGGGTTTTCAATAATATTTGTTGCGTCAAACCTACCACCTAGGCCAACCTCCATAATGGCTATGTCAACATTTTCCTCGGCAAAATAAAGGAATGCGGCACCTGTAATCACTTCAAATAGGGTGGGGGCATCCTTGCCTTCTTTAACCAATTCCTTACAGGCATTCTTTGTTTTGGTAATGACGCGTGAAAAGGCCTCGTCACTTATTTCTTTACCGTTGATGAGAAAACGTTCGTTGTATTTTTCAAGGTGAGGTGAGGTGTAAGCGGCCGTTCGGTATCCTCCCTCCTGTAGTATGGAGGAGAGCATTGCCGTTGCAGAGCCTTTTCCATTCGTGCCGGCAATATGAACAGTTTTTAATTGTTTCTCTGGGTTTCCGAGCTTTTCCATCAGCTGGGTGATGCGCTCTAGCCCAGGGCAGGAGGCAAAACCAATTTCTTCTTCCAAATAAAAGATGCTTTCTTCATAATTCATTTTTGTTCTCCAATCTTTCCATATGCAAAGAAACCAAAATTCATATTTTTTAGAGAGACAATTTGATGCAATAAAAGGATGCCTCTCATCAAAATTAAATTTTGGTTGCATTCAAAGTAATTTGAGGTTAATTCTAAGTCTAGTGATTTTTTAGAAGCAAAAATACCAATAGCCTTTGACGAAAAATTTTTTATCAAATGCTGTATCTATTATATCAAGAATGTTGCTTTCTGCAAGATTATTAAGAAAACTGAAAAAGAAAATTACGATGGGATTTAGATTTCAAATTAATGTTGTCTGAAAGAGAATTAAATTGTATAATATAACAGATTTGTGGGTAAAGAAAGGAGAACTACCATGAGCGAACATATGGATAATGATAGAGACAAAAGAAGGCAGTTGGAAAGAAGGCGCCAAAGAGAGAAAAGACGTCGCAGAAATAAGATATTGAAATTTAGCCTATTTCTGATTATTGCTGTTGTAATTGGTTTTTTGAGCTTTGGTATGATGAAAAATTTTATGATGTCCTCCACGGAGGAGCCCGTTTTGACTGGGGAAACAGTCACCGTAACCATTCCTGAAGGGGCACCCACTTCAGCCATTGCTGAAATTTTAAAAGAGAATAAGCTGATTAAAAGCACCTTTATGTTTCGTGTAAGCAGTAAGCTGGATGGGTTTGACGGAACTTATCAGCAAGGAACCTATGAGGTGGACAAAGGATTGAACAAGACACAGATTATGGAGTTGCTGCAAACAGGCGTGGTGTTTGACGATGTTAAGTTTACCGTTCCCGAAGGTTACACAACAAAGCAAATTGCACAAAAGGCGGAAGAAACGGGAATTTGTACGGCAGCGGAGTTCATTGAGGAATGTAACACAGGCAGTTTTGACTTTGAATTTGTAAAAAACCTACCAGACAGAGAGTTTAAGTTGGAGGGTTATCTTTTCCCTGATACTTATTATATCAAAGAAGAAACAACCGCCCATGATTTGATCAATGCCATGTTAAATCGCTTCCAGCAAATGTACACTAAGGAATATGAGAATGTGGTAGCGGCCAGCGGCTATAGTTTAGATGAGCTGGTTACCATTGCATCTGTAATAGAAAAAGAAATTAAGGTGGATGAGGAACGCCCTCGGGCAGCTGGGGTAATCTATAACCGCTTAAATGAAGGAATGCCTTTGCAGGTGGATGCAACAGTTTTGTATGCCATGGGCATTGTAAAGGAAGACATTACAACGGTGGATTTGCAATATGACTCACCTTACAATACCTACAAGGTTTCAGGGTTACCTTTAGGCCCGATTTCTAACCCCGGGGAACTATCCTTTAAAGCCGCCCTTTATCCTGAGGATAACAAGTATATTTACTATGTTGTGGAAGCGAAGGGGCAGAATAACCATGTGTTCTGCGAGACTTATGATGAGTTTTTGAAAGCCAAGGCAAATTATAAAGCCAGTGGCAATTAAAATAGGAGAGAAAATAATGAATTATGTAACAGATGAAACCATGAATACCTTTTTGCGTACCATTCAACCCATGTATGATGGTGTGCTAGGTGAAATACAAAGGGAGGCCAATGCAGCCAATGTGCCCATTGTTCCCCTGGAAACTGCTAGGCTCATTAGTGTTTTGCTAACAATGAAAAGACCAAAACATATTTTAGAAATTGGCACAGCCGTTGGTTTTTCTGCAGGGCTTATGAGCCGTTACCTGCAGCCAGGAGGAACAGTAACCACCATAGACCGATTTGAGGTAATGCTAAAAGATGCACGTCCTAACATCAAGCGTATGGGTCTTGAGGATACAATTACTATTTTGGAGGGGGATGCAGCGGATATATTGCCTACCCTAGAAGGACCCTATGATGTGATTTTTTTGGATGCAGCCAAAGGGCAGTACAGTAGCTTTTTGCCCCATTGCCTGCGTTTGATGCCCGTAGGGGGAATCCTCATTGTTGATGACGTTTTGCAGGGTGGCACCATTGCCCAAACCCGTTACTGCGTTCCAAGAAGACAACGTACCATCCATAAGCGTTTAAGAACCTTCCTTTGGGATATAACACATAACGAAGCCCTGGAAACTTCGATTATCCCCATTGGTGATGGTATGGCTCTTTGCTATAAAACAAAGGAAATAGAAGGAGAAACGAAAAATGTTGAAACAGAATAAGCCGGAGCTTTTGGCCCCTGCAGGAGATTTGGAAAAGTTGAAAATCGCAGTTTTATACGGTGCCGATGCGGTTTATATTGGTGGTGAAGCCTATGGCTTACGTGCAAAGGCAAAAAACTTCGATTTGGATACCATGGCAGAGGGGATTCGATTTGCCCACGACCATGGTGCAAAGGTGTATATCACTGCTAATATTTTTGCCCATAACGAAGACTTTCAAGGCATGGCCGAGTATTTTAAAGCAGTTGAAAAAATTGGCGCAGACGCTCTGATTATTTCTGACTTGGGTGTGTTCTCTGTGGCAAAAGCGGCAGTGCCCAAAATGGAAATTCACGTTTCCACACAAGCCAACAATACCAACTATATGAGCGCAAAAATGTGGTATCAATTGGGGGCAAAACGTATTGTTACCGCCAGAGAGCTTTCTTTTGAGGAAGTAAAGCAGATTCGAGATAATATTCCTAAAGATATGGATATCGAATCTTTTGTCCATGGAGCTATGTGCATTTCTTATTCAGGCAGATGCCTTTTAAGCAATTATTTGAGTGGCAGAGATGCAAACAAAGGGGCTTGTTCCCACCCTTGCAGATGGAAGTATCATCTGGTGGAGGAAACCAGACCAGGAGAATATATGCCCATTGAGGAAAACGAAAGAGGCACTTATATTTATAATTCTAAGGATCTTTGTATGATTCAGCATATCCCCGATATCCTTGAATCAGGAATTATGAGCTTGAAAATTGAAGGACGTATGAAAACACCCTTTTACGTAGGTACAGTGGTTAAGGCATATCGTCAGGCCATTGATGATTATTTGGCTGATCCCGCTCTTTATCAGGAAAGATTGCCTTATTATTTAGAGGAAGTATCTAAGGCAAGCCATAGGGATTATACAGATGGTTTCTATTACCAAAAACCCGATGGAAATCAGCAGATTTATAATAGCAACACATACATTCGCGGCTTTGATTTTATCGGAATGGTGCAGGAGGATAGTGACCCTAGCACAGGCATTGCCGTCGTAGAACAACGCAATAAGTTTTCCGTTGGAGATGAGATAGAGGTAATGCCTGCCAAGGGGGATGCCTATACCATGATGGTAACCAAAATGTGGGATGAAAAGGGGAATCCTGTGGAATCTGCACCACATCCTCAGCAAGTTTTACGAATTTTATTCGAAAAACCTGTGAAAAAATTTGATATGTTGCGCAAAATTGTGTTGGATGCTAAATAAAAAACTTGATTTTTGTCACAAAAAAGGCTATCCTATATAGTAGAATTGAAAAAAAGGAAAAGGATAAGCTTATGGAATTAACACAGTGTATCAACTATTTATTGACTACGGCGCAGCATTCTGTATTTCAGTATTTGAATTCTAAGTTGTCGGAGTATGATATTACGCCTTCTCAGTACGGTGTATTAAGCTGCTTATGGCAGAGGGACTTTGCTACCCCTAAGCAAATTTCTGAAATTCTTTGCTTAGAAACATCTACAATATCAGGGGTGTTGGATCGTATGCAAAAAAAAGGTCTGATTGACCGAGTAATCAACAAAGAAGATAGACGTGAAGTAAGAGTAGTTCCTACGGAAAAGGGAAAAGCTTTAGAAGAGCCGATTTCAAAAATTATTGATGATGTTAACGCTGAAGTTTTGAAGTGTTTTTCCGACGAGGACATTGCAGTCTTAAAAAATAATCTAAGGATTATTGCAGATGGAAGTCATTTTGCAGAAGGGTAAATAAGAAAGGTGGGTCATAGACCTGCTTTTTTTATTGGGGTAAATCAATATGTATCAGGGCCAGGCCCTGGTTTAATCTTCTAATGCGGCATTGAGTTTTTTCAATGCTTTTTTTTCTATTCTTGATACGTACTCTCCTGTTACATTAGGGCTAAAAAGTTTCTATGAGTACCTTTTATTGATTGTAAATAATAAAACTATTATTAAAAAGCAGACGATTTCGTCTGTTTTTTTTTCTTCAAAACTTCTCTACCTTCCATCTAATAGAAGCTGCGGCGGGGGTTTTAAAAAACAGCAACTGTAGTTGAAGTTTTCAATGGTTTCAACAGTTTCATGCTTCTTATGATTTGGTAAAGGTTGTGGATGATAACACCTTTTTGTAAATTAGCTATAGTTTATGAATGAAACCTTCCAATAAAGTTAACTTTAGGGAAAGTTTTTACGAAAAGGAGGATTTTTCTCGAAGCGTTAATAGTATCTGAAAAATTATATTTATTTTTTCAATGAATTTATAGGATTTGTTGTGAATTCTTTATATATTTAGAAATTGGATTACTCTTTTTTCTTGGAATTAGGTTGCCACCACGGAAAGTTTTTATAAAATAATAGAATTTACATTCATTTAAATTTTTTAGAGTGTATTGACATTCCAGTGATTGTATGGGCTATAACTAAAGTATGCTTCGTAAAGGGAAGAATTGGAGCAAATTTTGTTTCACCCTCAAATAAAGACACAGAGTTTAAAGGGAAACAAGGGTATGCACAATGGTATGTTTCTACTGAATATCAATTAAGAAAGGATGAAAAGAATGGATTTTTCATTAACGAGAGAACAAGAAATGTTGAAAAAGCTTGCTCACCAATTTGCAGAAAACGAATTGGAGCCCGTTGCAGAAGAAATTGATCGTGAACATGTTTTCCCTGCAGAAAACTTTAAAAAAATGGCTGAAGTTGGCCTTACGGGGATTGGCATTCCAAAACAATATGGTGGCTCTGGTGGAGGCACGCTGGAAAAGGTCATTGCAGTTTCTGAATTTGGGAAAAAGTGTATGGCATCCGCTTCTATTTTATCAATTCATTTGATCGCACCTCAGGCTATTCTAAAATATGGCACAGAGGAGCAAAAACAAAAATTCCTGCCCCGTTTGACAAAAGGCGGAGAACTGGGGGCATTTGCTTTGACAGAGCCAAATGCAGGCTCTGACGCAGGGGCAGTAAAAACAACAGCCATTCTGGATCCTGCAACAAATGAGTATGTTTTAAATGGCACAAAGTGCTTTATTTCTGGTGGTAGCAGAGCTGGGGTCTTGGTTCTGTTTGTTTTAACAGACCCGAAAAAAGGCTTAAAGGGTATGTCTGCCATTATTGTAGAAAAAGGCACACCTGGATTTACCATTGGTAAAATTGAATCAAAAATGGGCATTGCTGGTTCCGAAACAGCAGAACTTATTTTTGAGGATTGTCGTGTTCCTGCTTCTCACTTGCTTGGAAAAGAGGGAAAAGGCTTTAAAATTGCCATGGAGGCTTTGGATGGAGCTAGAATTGGCGTAGGTGCTCAGGCAATTGGCCTTTCTGAGGGAGCCATCGACCTTTCTGTGAAATATGTAAATGAACGTATCCAGTTTGGTAAGCCTATTGCAAACTTGCAAGGTATCCAATGGTATATTGCTGATATGGCAACAAAAACGGCAGCAGCCAGAGCTTTGGTGGAATTTGCAGCTTACCTTGAAGATGCAGGAAAGCCTTTTACAAAAGAATCTGCTATGTGTAAACTGAATGCCTCCGAAAATGCACGCTTTGTTACGAATTTGGCTTTGCAAATTCATGGTGGCTACGGATATATGAAGGATTATCCATTGGAACGTATGTATCGAGATGCTAAAATTACTGAAATCTATGAAGGTACATCCGAAATACATAAAGTTGTAATCGCCAGAGAGGTAATGAAAAGATAAAAAAGGAGTGTTTTCGGTTATGAGAATTTATGTTTGTGTAAAACAAGTTCCCGATACATCTGGGAAAGTTGCTGTTAACCCTGATGGTACATTAAATCGTGCTTCCATGGCTGCTATTATTAATCCTGACGATATGAGCGCCATTGAGCAAGCATTAAAATTAAAAGATGCAACAGGATGCCAAGTTACCGCAGTAACCATGGGACCTCCTCCTGCAGAAGGTATGCTTCGTGAAATTATCGCAATGGGTGCAGATGATGCTGTTTTGATTTCTGCTCGTGAATTTGGTGGTTCAGACACCTTTGCAACTTCACAAATCATTTCAGCAGCGATCCATAAATTAGGCCTTGGCAAAGAGGATATGATTTTTTGCGGCAGGCAGGCCATTGATGGGGATACTGCTCAGGTTGGCCCACAGATTGCAGAAAAACTGGATATCCCTCAGGTTACATATGCTTCAGGAATTAAAAAAAGCAACAACTTGATTTTAGTAAAACGTATGCTGGAAGATGGATATATGATGATTGAGGTGGAAACACCTTGCTTGATTACTTGTATCAAAGACAAAAATATCAAGCCTCGCTATATGACCTTAAACGGAATTATGGAGTGTTATAGTAAACCTTTATTGGTCGTGGATTATGAAGCACTTAAGGATGAACCATTAATTGAACTGGACACTATTGGACTAAAGGGCTCTCCTACAAATATTTTCAAGTCTTTTACTCCTCCTCAAAAGGGCGTTGGCGTTATGCTACAGGGGTCAGATAAAGAAAAAGTGGATGATTTGGTTGGCAGATTAAAGAATAGACATGTCATTTAATCGAAAGGAGATGGGCTAGTTATGGGTTTTAATAGTTCAGATATAAATGCTTTTAGGGATATATGGGTTTTTTGCGAACAAAGGGAAGGCAAACTGGTCAACACTGATTTTGAACTGATTTCTGAAGGCAGAAAATTGGCAGATGAGCGGGGCTCCAGATTGGTTGGTGTTTTGCTTGGTCATGAAGTAAAAGAGATTGCCAAAGAGCTGGGTGGATACGGTGCTGACAAAGTTATTGTTTGTGATCATCCTGAATTAAAATTTTATACCACTGATGCTTATGCAAAGGTTTTTTGTGATGTGGTAATAGAAGAAAAGCCAGAGGTTATTTTGATTGGTGCAACAAATATTGGTCGTGACTTAGGCCCCAGATGTGCAGCACGTTTGCATACGGGTTTGACCGCAGACTGTACCCATTTGGATATTGATATGAATAAATATGTAGATTTCCTTTCTACATCCTCAACCTTGGATTTATCTAATATGAGTTTTCCTATGGAAGATACTAACTTAAAAATGACACGACCTGCCTTTGGCGGACATCTGATGGCTACTATTATTTGTCCTCGCTTCCGCCCTTGTATGTCCACAGTTAGACCCGGCGTTATGAAAAAAGCCGAGTTTAGCCAGGAAAAGGCGGATGCATGCCAGGTAGTGATGCGCCACGTTGAAATTTCTGGGGATGAGTTGAAAACAAAGGTAATCAACATCGTGAAAGAAGCAAAGAAAATGGTAGACCTAATTGGTGCCGATATTATTGTTTCTGTTGGTCGTGGTATCAGCAAAGACGTTGAGGGGGGTATCCAGCTGGCAGAAAAACTTGCTGATGCCTTTGGCAATGGTGTTGTTGGTGGTTCTCGTGCAGTAATAGATTCTGGCTGGTTGCCTGCAGATCATCAGGTTGGGCAAACAGGGAAAACAGTCCATCCTAAAGTATATGTTGCCCTTGGTATTTCCGGTGCCATCCAGCATAAAGCAGGAATGCAAGACTCCGAACTGATTATTGCAGTAAATAAAGATGAAACAGCTCCGATTTTTGACTGTGCAGACTATGGGATTACAGGTGACTTATTTAAAGTTGTTCCATTGATGATTGAAGCAATCAAAGAGACCCAGAATGCTTAGTTCAGGAAGATAGAAGATAGGTGGGTCTTTGTACTCACCTATCATTCTGGTTAAAAGTTTATAAAGGGCATTGTCCAATAAAACTCTTGTTTTGTCAAGAAAGAAGGAGAAATGAGCCATGAGAACGGTATCTATATTAAGCTATAACATGACCACAGCCGATGGAGCCAACCAGGATGGGCTAATCCCAATTGGCCGCCAGTTTGACTTTATTGGTGATGTAGAAACAGAAGAAATGATTTTGGTGGACGGGGATGAATCCCTTTGCCTGGGCTATGAGGATGTAAAATGCTATAAAGATGTTTATGTAGGGGATATGATCGATTTTAAAGCCACATTAACCCATGTGGGTAATACTTCCCGTGATTGCTGGATTGAAGTGTTCAAATTGGCAACCCCTGCATTCCGTGAAGGAAAAACAGACTGCAAACCGGGAGAAATGATCTGGTTTGACGAGCCTGTGCTATGCACAGAGGGTAAAGTGCGACTTGTGGTTAAGAAGCACTTACAGCGTGGCGAACAACCTGATGGCAAGGTGGTTGACCCTTGGCGTCCATTGGCAGACTTTCCGGAATAAGAAACTCTTTATTTTATAGAAAAGGGGAATGAATCATGAATGAGCAACAAAGTGTAACCTTTCGTTACCGCATGTCGGATAGAGATGTATTTTATGGCGGCGGAGTAGTCAATGGAGCTAGAAGTATTACCCTTGCCAACGATGCTGCAAACCGATTAATGGCAAAAGTGTTTCAAAACACAGGCCATTGTGTGGAAGTGAGAAAAGTGCGTTTGTATGAACCTTGTTTTGCAGGGGATTATATGGAATTTATTGCAAGGATTAAAAAGATGGAAGGAAACCGTGCGGTGATCGAGGTTCGCTCCTTCAAAATCATTGAGGTACCGGAAAATCCGCCTTTTCCAAGCTCTATTGATGTGCTGCCTGAACCACCTTTATCAACGGTAGTGCAGTTTGTTTACGAACCATATTAATTTTGACCGTTTTAAGAGGGGGATATTATGAAAAAAGCACTGGAAGGTTTGAAGGTAGTTGACCTTACAACAGCATTAAACGGACCTTTTTGTACTATGATTTTAGCGGATTACGGAGCAGATGTTATAAAAATCGAACCCGTTGAGGGGGAACAATGCCGATCTTGGGGTCCACTAGATGAAAAAAGTGGTGAAAGTGGCTTTTATAATTATGTGAATAGAAATAAAAAGGGTGGCACCTTAAATTTAAAGTCAGAAAAAGGCTTAGAAATGTTTTATGAGTTGGTGAAAGATGCCGATGTTTTGGTGGAAAATTTTAGAGGTGGCATTACAAAAAAATTGAAAATCGACTATGAAACAATAAAAAAATTGAACCCTAACATAATTTATGCTTCTGGTTCTGGCTTTGGTCAATATGGCCCCATCACCCACCGTCCATGCTATGACATTGTTGCTCAGGCTATGGGTGGGATGATTAACCTAACTGGATTTAAAGAAACAAATCCTGTAAAGGTTGGGCCTTCGGTGGCTGATCACGTTGCAGGGATTTACTTAGCATTGGGGGTAATGATTGCCCTTTATAATCGTAAGGTGACAGGCCTTGGCCAGCAGGTTGATGTTGCCATGTTTGATACCATTTTCAGTTTGCTTGAAAATGCTTTGGTTAACTACACCATTGGGGGCTTTATTCCTGAAAGAAACGGCAATGTTGACCCATCTATATCTCCTTTTGATGTGTATGATTGTAAAGATGGATTTGTTGCTTTGGGGGTTGGGAATGATAGGTTGTTCCAAAAATTCTGTGTCACCATTGGCCACCCTGAGCTTATTGAAGACCCACGCTATACTAGCAATGAACTAAGATGCAATAACTACATACCGGATTTGCAGAATTTGATTCGCGGATGGTGCAGTGAATATACCAAGAGTGAAATTGAGACAATCATGGACGAAGCAGGTATTCCGTGTGGCCCTGTATTAAATGTAAAAGAGGCAATCGAACATCCTCATATCAAGGAAAGAGAAATGATGGTTCACTGCCAACATCCCACAGCGGGAGATCAGTATTTCCAAGGTTGTGTCATCAAGCTTTCTGAAACTCCAGGGGAGGTTGAAGCACCATCTCCACTCTTAGGTCAGCATAATGCAGATATTTTTGGTCTTTCTGATGAGGAAATCAAAAAGCTAAAAGCAGAAGGTGTTATTTAACGGACCCAAGAAAAGGCCCCACCTTCTTTCGGTTGGGGCCTTTTCTTGTCAATTTAGGGTAAACTTGGATTTTGGATGAAAGAGTGGAAATGAATTAAGGCGTTTGATTCCATATTGTAAGGGTTTGGAAACCCTTTGGTGTAAGGAGAAAAAAAGGTGGAGGTGTAAATTTACATGAGAAAGGTGTCCGTATTAAGCTATAACATGACCACAGCCGATGGAGCTAATCAGGATGGGCTAATTCCAATTGGCCGACAGTTTGACTTTATTGGTGATGTAGAAACAGAAGAAATGATTTTGGTGGACGGGGATGAATCCCTTTGCCTGGGCTATGAAGATGTAAAATGCTATAAAGACGTCTATGTAGGGGATATGATCGATTTTAAAGCAACATTGACCCATGTGGGCAATACTTCCCGTGATTGCTGGATTGAAGTGTTCAAACTGGCTACCCCTGCATTCCGTGAAGGAAAAACAGACTGCAAACCGGGAGAAATGATCTGGTTTGACGAGCCTGTGCTGTGCACAGAGGGTAAAGTGCGACTTGTGGTTAAGAAGCACTTACAGCGTGGCGAACAACCCGATGGCAAGGTCGTTGACCCTTGGCGTACTTTGGGAGACTTTCCGGAATAAGAGGGTTTTTATTTTATAGAAAAGGGGAATTTAGCGATGAGTGTACAACAAAGTGTAACATTTCGTTATAGGATGTCAGACAGGGATGTTTTTTATGGCGGTGGAGTAGTCAATGGAGCTAGAAGCATTACTCTTGCCAATGACGCAGCAAATCGATTAATGGCAAAAGTATTTCAAAACACAGGCCATTGTGTGGAAGTGGGAAAAGTGCGTCTGTATGAACCTTGTTTTGCAGGGGATTATATGGAATTTATTGCAAGGATTAAAAAGATGGAAGGAAACCGTGCAGTAATCGAGGTTCGCTCCTTTAAAATCATTGAAGTGCCGGAAAATCCGCCTTTTCCAAGCTCTATTGATGTGCTGCCCGAACCACCATTGTCAACAGTAGTGCAGTTTGTTTACGAAAGCTATTAAGCCTATGAATACCATTGAGTGCATTAAAACAAGGCGGAGTATACGTCGGTTTTTACCACAAAAAGTGACCCATGAAGTGGTGGAACAACTGATTGATTGTGCCAGATGGGCTCCATCATGGAACAATTGTAAGGCAGTAAGATATACTGTTTTGGAAAAGGAAGAACACTTGCAGTTGCTTGCCAATACCCTGATGGCGCCTGAGAATGTTCACATTGTAAAGAATGCCCCCTTGGTACTGGTTATTTCCAATGTGAAAAAGCGTTCGGGTTATGAGAGGGATGGTCACGTTGCTTCAGCAAAAGGCGATAGCTGGGAGATGTTTGATGCAGGGGCTGCTTGTCAAACCTTATGTCTTGCTGCTGCAGAGTTTGGACTAGGAACTGTAATTATGGGTACTTTTGATGAAGATGGTATTTCCAGTTACATTGGATTGCCGGAAGATGAGAAAATAATTGCACTGGTGGCTTGCGGCTACCCCCTTGAGGTACCAAAGCCCCCCAGAAGAAAGGAAGTTTCGGAAATTCTAAGATATTTTTAACACATGAATGAAAGGGTAGGAGTTTCATCCTGCCCTTTCATTTTTTTTGTAAAGGATATGATAGATAAGAATAATAGCAGACAACAGGGGATTATTTTTGTTTCTTTTTTTCGATAGGGATGATGATTTTTGTGACGTGTTCTTCGATGTTATTAATGTCGAGGGGGGATATGATAAATTCCTCTGAGACAGGACCGATAATTTTATATTGATTTTGATTAATCCATTGCACCAGTCGAATATGAGTATGTATGATATCTGCGTAGTTTCCGATATGAATGGCCGTTGCTGCGGCGAAATTACCAAAGGGTCTGAAGCAATCATCTTCGTTTACGGATTCAACAGTAATGCCAAACTCAATGTCTGTGTCTGTGTATAAAAACTGCTCTAAAGGGTTGCAATAGTAGGTGACGATGATTGTACCCTTATTTTTCACATTTAGCTTTTCACACATATCTATTATTTCTACCCATCTATGAACCGAAACTTCAATGTTAGAGTAGTTTGTCATAGTTCTTCTGGTATAAACCAAATTGGTTTCAGGTATTTCCTCAATGGTAATATCCTCAATGGCGATGTCATCTTTGATGCTTAAAAGATCTACACCTGTTTTTAAACGCTGTAAGAAGGAATTGGTTGCGGCATATTTTCTTTGCAAGCAATTAATTTCATCCAACAATTTCGTTAATTTTATTTCAATATTCTTTTCTAGATTATCTGCTTTGTTGCCGGTGATAATACTTTGAATTTCTTTTAACCCAAAGTCCATGGTACGGAGTTTGCGGATAATACACAAAGTAATAAGCTGATTTTTACTGTAATAGCGATATCGACTTACTTCATCTCGATATTCGGGAACAACGAGTTCTATTTCATCATAGTAGCGCAATGTTTTACTGGGAATATTACATATTTCTGAAACTTCTCTGATAGAGAATTTGTACTCTTGGCTCATTTTCTCATCCTCCCCACAAATGATATTGGATAGTATAGCACAAATGGATATATTTTTCAATTTATAAGAGGTAAACATTGCAACAAAAATGGAAGTTTGCCCCAAATAGGTTATTTATGTCCCACCTATGCATTTTTGCAATATAATGCTTTATTGCGTAGGGGGATACAGTAGTAGGAAGGTTTATATGAGGTGTGGGTTTTTTGTAGGAAAATATTTGAAGAAATAATATTGACATTCCCCTAACAGCAATGGGTATAATCAAGCTATGAAATTGTTAAATTATCACAGTTTTTGTTTAAAAATATAAAAAAAATTAGCACAGACTTGCATAAAATCCATTATAATAAATGCAAACCCAATGCAATGTAACCAACAAAAGTGTCGAAAATTAAATTCAATTGTAAATTTTTTATTTTGACAAAGAAAATGCGAAAAGTTCTAAATATGCACCACAAATACCATTAGATAATGGGGAAATCAGAACAATGTTTCCCTTCAAAACCTACGGATTCATACTTATTACTATGGCTTACTGCTATATAGCTCATAATAAGTGCAATCATAAACTTTTCATAAGAGACTTTCGGAAGGAGGCAAGGCAGGGCAGGTAAAAGTGAAGAAGAAAAAAAGCTATTTTAAACAAGGGAAGGTGAGTGTTAATGGACTTAATAATTAAAAACGGTACTATTGTAACAGAAAAAGAGATGTTTAAAGGTGATATTGCTGTAAAGGATGGAATTATTGCGGCAATTGGCAGTGACCTCTCTGACATTCCTTGTAAAAATGTTGTGGATGCAACGGGTAAGCTGGTTTTGCCAGGGGCAATTGATGCACACACCCACTTAGCAATGCCTTTTGGGGGCACAATCTCTGCGGACGGATATTATGCAGGAACAAGAGCAGCAGCTTGTGGCGGTACAACAACAGTTTTTGATTTTGCTCTTCAAGATTTTGATGAAAAGATGATAGATGTAGTAAAAAGAAGAGATGCTCTGGCAGCACCGGAAGCGGCGGTGGATTATGCATTTCATATTGGGGTAAAGGATGTTCATGGGGAGCTTTTGGATTCCATGAAAGAGGCAGTGGAATTTGGTGTACCTTCTTTTAAAGTATTCATGGTTTACGATTTCGGCGTAACCGATGGTGTATTTTACCAGGTTTTGGAGAAGGCCAAAGAAATCGGCGCACTCATTTGTGTTCATGCAGAGAATAATGAAATGGTAAATACATTAGTAGCAAAATACAGCGCCGAGGGCAAAGGCGATGCATGGCATCATTATATGTCCCGTCCGGAGTTTGTAGAGGCAGAAGCAGACTTTAGAGCCATTTCCTGGGCTAAATCTTTGAATGCACCTTTATACATAGTACATTTGGCAAATAAAAAAGGTGTTGAATATGTAACAAAAGCAAAGGAAGAAGGCTACAAGATTTACGCTGAAACTTGTCCTCAATACCTAAATTTTACTTGTGAAGTTTATAAAAGAGAGGACGGAAGAAACTTTGTTTGTTCTCCTCCTATGAAGGGCCAGGAGAGCCAGGATGCTCTTTGGGAAGCCTTAAAACGTGGAGATATCGATACAGTTGCTACAGACCATTGTCCATTCCAACAGTCCGAAAAGGATTGGGGTAAGGATGATTTTAGAAAGATTCCAAACGGTTGTGCCGGCGTTGAAAATATGTATCCTTATATGCTGGCAAAGGCAAATGCTGGGGAAATTTCTTTCATGAAAGTCGTGGAGGTTTGTTCTGGCAACCCTGCAAGAATTTTTGGGTGTACACAAAAAGGTGGCTTAATTGTAGGTAAAGATGCAGACATCGTAATTTATGACCCTGAAAAGGATTTTACTGTAACTTGCGAAAATATGCATTCCGATTATGACCACACGATTTGGGAAGGAACGCAGTTGCATGGATATCCTGTAAAAACCTTTTCAAGAGGGCGCCTTGTTTACGAAGATGGCGAATTCAAAGGCGAACCCGGTTGGGGTAAGTTAGTGAAGAGAAAATTGAGTCAATAAAATCTAAAAAAGATGGAGAGGGTAATATGAGTAAATATACGCAACAGGAAAGAGATGGTCTTTTTGAGCTAACACCAGAAGCGGCTTCCGAACTCAGCAATTCTCAATACTACAATCCAGACTTAGCACCAACCACAGTGAATGAAAGAACTTGGAATGCCCTTAGTATTTGTAACCTTTGGGTAGGTATGTCAATCTGTATTCCCTCATTGGCACTTGCATCCTCCCTGGTTGCTTTGGGTGTTTCTCCAATGCTTTCCGTAATAAACGTTATTTTAGGTAACCTGATTGTTTTAATTCCAATTCAGCTGAACTCTAAAATTGGCACAAAATATGGTATTCCGTTCCCAATTTTCTCCAGGATGACATTTGGTAATAAGGGAACACAGCTACCTACATTTTCAAGGTCTATTATAGCCTGCGGCTGGACGGCAGTGCAAAGTTGGGTAGGAGGTGGCGCTATTGCAGCCTTGATTGGGATTGCCATCCCTATGTTTGCGGATCAGACAGCAACGGTTGCCCTTCCAGGCAATGACAGTGTTGTTCTTGGACAGTTAATTGGTTTCTTTATTTTCATGGTATTAATTTTCGTGGTTGCATACAACGGTATTGAGAAAGTTAAATGGGTTCAGAACGTTGGCGGCCCTATTCTCATTATCGTAATTTTGGGATTATTGCTGTGGTCCTTAAATGCCATTACGGATTCTGGACATTCTCTTATGAATGTATTTACAGCTGGTAATGATGAAGTGCTGATTGAGCAAAATGGTGGGTTCGCCTTTGTTTATATGGCTGGTCTAACGGGTAATATCGCCTTCTGGGCCACCATGGCTTTGAATATTCCCGACTTCTCTAGATATGCAAAGAGCCAAAAGAGTCAGTTTATGGGTCAGTTGATCGGTATGCCAATTCCAATGGCATTGTGTGCATTCGTTGGTGCATTGTTTGCACAGGCAACAAAATACACTGTTGGCCAGCCTCTATTTGACCCCACTAGTGTTTTCTACTATGTAGATAATAAGCTTTTGGTTGCAGTTTGTGCCATCGGTGTAATCATGGCAACAATTACAACTTGCGTTGCTGCAAACGTGGTAGCCCCTGCGAACGGTTTTTCTAATATTTCGCCAAAGAAAATTAACTATAAAAAAGGTGTTATCATCACTTGCTTGGTAGCAACCTTTATTACCCAGCCTTGGTGGATTTATGGTTCAGGCGCAAGCTACATTTTTAACTGGTTGAACAACTATGGAACAATTATAGCTCCTGTTGCAGCAATCTTGATTGCAGACTACTTTATCTGTAAGAAACAGCTTGTAGACGTGGCTAGTTTGTATAAGGGTGAAGGTGGAAGATACTGGTACAATGGCGGTTGGAATAAAAACGCTATGATTGCTTGGGGTGTTTCTTTCATTATACCTCTGTTGGGCAACACAGTATTGAAATACCACGCAGGTTCCGGCGTGCAGCCTAACTTCATTCAATATTTGGCAGCAAATGGCTATATTATCTCTTTCGTAATTGCAATAGTTGTTTATGTTGCTTTGATGAAATCCACAGTAGGCAAAGCACATTATGGCTATGTGACAGCAGAAGAACATGAAGCTTTCACCATTAACCAAGACTGATAAAAATGCAAGGGTAAGTTTTGTTAATCATTTGTTTATAGCGGGCTATGTTGGGTTGGAGTCTTATTCCAACTCAACATCTTTTAAAAATTCCAGACGATCCAAGATGGTTGGAATTTTCCCAAAATGGTCCGTTAGTAAATATAAAATGCAAAGAAAGAAGGAATCGATTATGTACAGATGTAGTTTGGAAAGAACAAGTGAAAAAATTAGAACCTTTTCTACTTTTGGGGACGCTGGGCATGGTGGAATTACCAGATATTCTTTATCTAATGAAGCAAAGCAAGCAAGAGAATACTTTGTGGAAAGAATGACAAAGATTGGTGCAACAATTGAGACGGATGATTTTGCTAATATGTATGCAACAATCCCCGGCAGTGACCCTGATGCAAAGCGAATTGTAATGGCATCTCATGCGGACTCTGTTAAAAATGGCGGCAATTATGATGGTATTTTAGGTGTTATTGGTGCAATGGAAGTTTTGGAAACCGTTGTAGCAGATAAAATTCCCCATAAGCATCCTTTAACAGCAATGATTTGGACAAACGAAGAAGGATCCTTGTATCCTCCTGCAATGATGTGTTCTGGCGTTGTTTGCAACTCCTATTTACCAGCAGCTATTGCAAAGAATTTTAAAGAAGAAAATATGCTTGCATCCAAAAGTGTATTGGACAAAACAACAACTTTTGGTGAAGCCCTTGAAAAAAGTGGATACAAAGGTTCTAAAGAAAATCGCCTGAATCCAGATCAATATAAGGCTATGTTTGAATTGCATATTGAGCAAGGCCCAATTTTGGAAAAGGCAGGATTAGACGTTGGTGTTGTAACTTGTGTATTGGGTATGTTTAACACTAGAGTTAAATTCTATGGTCAGGCTGCTCATGCAGGTACTTTCCCTATGGAATATCGTCAGGATGCTCTTTTTGCAGCAGCACAAGCACTTTGCTATTTGCATGAAGAAATTGATAAGCTAGGTTACCCCGAGTTGGTTTATACAACAGGTGAAATTGTAGCACATCCTTGTGTACATACAGTAATTCCAGATTACGTGGATTTTTCCATTGACGTTCGTCATGAAAATCCAGAAGTTTTGAAAAAGGTATATGACATCGTGAGAGGTTTAGACGGTCAAGAATGGGCAAAATGCCGTTGCGAAGTTGTTGATCAATGGAACCGAGATACAGTTTATTTTGATGAAACTCTGGTGAACTATGTTCGAGAATCCGCAGAGGAGTTGGGTACAAAGTATCAAAAAATCAACAGTGGTGCTGGCCATGATGCGCAGTTTGCTGCATATGTACTGCCTACAACAATGATTTTTGTCTCCTCTGAAAAAGGGTTGTCTCACTGTGAACCCGAGCACACCAGTGATGAGGTTTGTGCCGAGGGCATTAGTGTACTGCTAAATGCGGTTATGAAGTGTGATGAAAATTAACTTGTTCACCTGTAGCTTTCAAAAAAAATGAAGGTTTTCATAACTGGGAGGTTTCTGAAACGAATAGACGCCTCCTAGTTTTATCAAAAAAACAAAGTAGAATTTGAGTCTATTTAAATTGGGGTATGAGTTGATCGTATAAGCAATTTTTCCTTGGATATAAGATTGATGAACCAAGGATGTGTTTTTCAATTCATGAAAAGTGAAAATGATTGATGCAGACAACAAACCTAAGCGATATAAACGCATTTTGTGCGTTTATATCGAGCTTAGATCGATGAGAGGAGTTGAAGAAATTGAGTAAAGTAATTAAATCAACGTATGTTTCTGAGGCTGTTGATGGCTTTACGCCAAGAACAGCGATGGAGGAGGCTTCAAGATGCTTGTTGTGTCACGATGCCCCTTGTAGCAAAAGCTGTCCCGCAGGTACGGATCCTGCAAAGTTTATTCGTTCCATTCGTTTTAGAAACGTAAAAGGAGCAGCTGAAACAATAAGAGAAAACAATGTTTTGGGCGGAAGCTGTGCAAGAGTTTGTCCATACGACAGACTTTGTGAAGAAGCTTGTAGCAGATGCGGCATAGACAGACCCATTGAAATTGGTAGATTACAAAGATATGCAGTTGAACAAGAAGAAGCGTTAAACATGACTGTTTTAAAGGCTCCAGAGGAGAAAAAAGGTGTAAAGGTTGCTTGCATTGGCTCTGGGCCTGCCTCCTTAGCTTGTGCAGCTAAGCTAGCAATGGAAGGCTATGAAGTAACAATCTATGAAGCAGAAGAAAAGGCGGGTGGCGTGTTAACTTATGGCATCACTCCCGCAAGATTGCCTCAGCACGTTGTTGATCATGATATAGAAACAGTGAGAAATTTGGGTGTTAAATTCGTTTTTAATACCAAAGTTGGCAAAGATATTTCTATTGAAAAATTGCAAGAAGAAAATGCTGCTATTTTCATCGGTGCCGGTTTATGGTTAGAAAAACTGCCTGAAATTCCCGGTGTTGAATTACCAGGGGTTATGGCAGCAGCGGACTTCCTGAAAAAAGCAAGAAAATCTGAAGGTACATATAATCCGGGAAGAAGAGTAATTGTAATTGGTGGCGGTAACGTTGCTATGGATAGTGCTGTTTCAGCAAAATTATTAGGCGCAGAAAAGGTTGATATTTACTATAGAAGAACCATTGAAGAAGCACCTGCGGATATGGCAGAATTCCAATATGCCCTTTCTTTAGGCATTTCTATCACAACAAACTTTGCACCTGCGGAAGTTCTGGGCACAGATAAAGTGGAAGCCATGAGATTCAAAGGTAGAGATGGCGAAAGTGAAGCAAAAGTTGCAGTTGACACAGTGGTTTTTGCAATTGGACAAGGCGCAGAAGATATGGCTAGCGTTGCTCCTTTTGCTCTAAATGAAAAAGGCTTAATCGTGGTGGATGATGGCTTCAAGACAAGCGTTGACGGCATATTTGCCGGTGGCGACGTTGTTTTAGGCGGTAAAACTGTTGTTGAAGCTGTTGCATCAGGTAAAGCAGCAGCAGCAGAAATGATGAATTATCTTGCACAGAAAGAGGTGAACTAAGATGGGCATTAAAAAAGACTTATCTATTGATTTTTTAGGCGTAAAATGTGAAAATCCATTTTTCCTTTCGTCATCCCCTGTTGGCAGTAATTATGAAATGGTGGCCAAGGCCTTCGAATCAGGCTGGGGCGGCGTTTACTACAAAACCATTGGTATTTTTGTTGCTGATGAATGTTCACCCCGTTTTGACCATGTGAAAAAAGAGGGTATGCCTTGGTTAGGCTTTAAGAATATGGAGCAGATTTCTGATAAGCCTACGGAAGTAAATTTTGACAATATGTATAAGCTGAAAAAAGCTTATCCCGATAAAATTATGGTTGCGTCTATTATGGGTTCGAATGAGGACGAATGGCGCAAACTGGCAAAAATGTGTGACGAAGTTGGAGTAGACTTGATTGAGGGTAACTTCTCTTGCCCACAGATGACATCCCATGCCATGGGCTCTGACGTTGGTTCTAATCCGGATTTGGTGCGGGCATATTCCAAAGCCGTAGCAGAAACAACAAAGATTCCATTCATTGCAAAAATGACACCCAACATTACAGATATGTGCATTCCTGCCATTGCTGCAATTGAGGGTGGTGCACAGGGTATTTCTGCAATCAATACTGTGAAATCAATTACCAACATTGACCTGGAGAACATGACAGCAATGCCTGTTGTAAACGGAAAATCCTCCATTTCTGGTTACTCTGGCGCAGCAGTTAAGCCAATTGCTCTTCGCTTTATTGCACAAATGTTGCAAAACGAAAAGCTGAGAAACGTTCCTATGTCTGGTATTGGTGGTATTGAAACCTGGAGAGATAGCTTGGAATTCCTCTTGTTGGGATGTAGAAACCTGCAAGTAACCACATCCATCATGCAGTACGGTTACAGAATCGTTGAAGATATGTCCAACGGTTTGATGCATTGGATGGATGAAAGAGGTTTTGAGAAGTTAGACGATTTTGTTGGTAAAGCATTGGATAATATCATTCCCGCTGAAGACTTAAACCGTGACTTCAAAATTTTACCCAACTTTGATCATGACAAATGTGTTGGCTGTGGCAGATGCTACGTTTCTTGCTATGATGCAGGCCATCAGGCGATTGATTGGGTTGCCGATAAACGTAGACCTGAGTTAAACGAAAAATGTGTTGGTTGCCACCTGTGCTTAAACGTTTGCCCTGTTGCAGATTGCATCACACCAGGGGAAATCAAATGGAAAGATGGCAGAAAGGCAACAGACATTGTACTGAAAAAGATGTACGAATAATGAGCTATCAGCCTATAAATCATTTTATTTCTAATCCCGAAATGAAAAAGAAATTGGCATGAAATGATAGAGGTACCCCTAATTGCGTTAGAAGAAGCGGTTGGGGGTGCTTTTTTTGTGCAATTTTTTAAAAGTGCTACTTCGTTGATGGGAGAGACTAACTTTATCAGGCTAAAGGTAATCATCCTAATTGATTGTTCAAATCTATGGTTCGGTTTTAGATTTCCAGTGTGGGCTGGCACGATGCCTACTTGGTTTGAATAGGACAAGGACGTTTTTTATATAAATAGATTAAGACAATAGGGGGGATTTGCATGATTACATCAAAAGAGCTTAGGGAATTGAGGAATTTGAATGTTACCCAGGTTGATGTCAATGATCTGGTGGATATAAGAACTGTGGAGGTTCAAACCGAATTGCCAAAAGAGGAACGAGTGGATGATTTTATTCGGCAGATAAAAAACCCTTATTTTTTTAAGTGTGGAGACATAGTTATTGAATCTGTTTTTTCTAAAACAGAAATCGCTTTGGATGAGCGGATAAAACAGTACCTAAAAATGAGTAGATAGGGTAGAAGCAGGAATTTATTTTATTGATACAAACAATGAAAGATGATTTTAAAAAATTTGTTCAAAAATTCTGCATTGACCTAGTAGTTTCGTTATCGTCTTAACTGTTTGCAGGTATCAAAACAAGTTGGGAGGATTTTTTATGTTAAAAGAGGAAAAGCCTAGGGTTTACCATGGGGCCATTTACATTCGCCTTTCCAAGGAGGATGGCGATAAATTAGAAAGCAATAGCGTGAAAAATCAGAGAGACTTTATTCATGCTTTTTTAATAGATAAAAAAGATATTGTTGTCACCAGTGAAAAGGTGGATGATGGGTATAGTGGCGTTACTTTTGAAAGACCGGCATTAAGAGAGATGCTAGAAGAAATAAAGGATGGGAAAGTCAACTGCGTTATCGTAAAAGATCTTTCTCGATTTGGCAGAAATTATATCGAAACTGGTCGGTACATTCAACAGATTTTCCCTTTCCTTGGTGTTCGTTTCATTGCAATTAATGATAATATTGACACAGCCCGTGAGGACATACAAGGCGATAGCATCATTGTTCCCTTTAAAAATTTGATGAATGATGCATACAGTCGGGATATTTCCATAAAAACAAGGTCCCAACGTCAGGTACGCCAACAAAAAGGAGATTTTGTTGGTGCATTTCCTGTTTACGGCTACACTCGTTCCAAAGAGGATAAGCATAAACTGGTGGTGGATGAAATGGCAGCAGCCACAGTAAAAGAAATTTTTTGTTTACGTATTGCTGGCTATAACAACTCCTTTATTGCTGCGTATTTAAATCATTTGGGTATTCCGTCCCCTTTGGAATATAAAAACTATAAAAATTCAAAATTCATGACTTCATTCAAACGTAACCCTCAGTCAGAATGGTCAGCTATGGCAGTGGACCGCATTTTAAAAAACGAGATTTACACAGGCACGATGGTTCAGGGAAAAGAGACTACCATGAATTATAAGTTGCATAAAAGAATAAAAAGACCAAAAGAAGATTGGATTCGTGTGGAAGCTTGCCATGATGCCATAATCCCAATAGGAGAATACAATGTTGTCCAAGAGATGATGCTAAATGATACGAGGACTTCTCCCCAAGGACAAAAATTGTATTTGCTGTCGGGCGTTTTAAGATGTGGCGGATGTGGGAGCAGCATGGTTCGTAAAACTGTCAAATCTCGGGGTAAATCCTATGCATACTATGTTTGTTCTAAAAACAAAGAAAATAGCAGACAGTGCAGTAGCCACCGCATTCGGGAAAGTATCATTGAGGATGCCTTGCAAAAGTTAATTGAAAAGCACATTGATATTTTTATGCATTCCGAGCAAAAAGAAAAAATTGAACAAAATTTGTTGTGGGGGGGCAAAGAAAATTTTACGCAACAGCTGGAGTATAACATGGAAAAGCTAAAAAAATATCAAACCCTTACAAATTCTGTATATGAGGACTATAAAGAAAAATTACTCACAAAGGAAGAATTCCTTGAGATGAAGCTATATTATGAACAACTCTGTGAGGACTATGTGGATAAAATTGAAAATTTGGAAGTAAACAAAGCATCGTTTTTAGAAAAAGATTTATACCGAGGTATAGGGGAAGAAGGGGAAATGAAAAATAATTTTGTATTTCAACTGGACAGGGCTAGCATGATTTTCTTGGTGAGGAAAATTATTGTTTTGAATAGCAGAGCCATCAGGGTGGTTTTAAACTATAAAGATGAGTTTCTAGGAGATGAAAAACTGGATAAAGGGGGAACCCAAACTTGAAATGAGGAAGAAAGACATTGCAATTTCTTTCGAGGAGGAATAGAGTATGGCACGAAAAAGCAGAAAGAGTTTGCAATATTCTGAGAAGGAAAAAAAAGAAAATTTAAAATATAACACAGCTATCTATGCAAGATTATCCGTTGAGGAGGAAGAAAACCAGGATTCTTCCATAAAAAATCAGATTTTGATTGCGACAGAATATGGGAGAAATAAAGAAGATTTGAATTTGGTCAAAATATATATTGACAATGGAAAAACGGGGACAAATTTTAAACGACCTGGATTTACCTGTCTAATGGAAGATATAGCTAAGGGTAACATTCATTGTGTTATTGTAAAAGATTTATCCCGTTTTGGTAGGAATTATTTGGAGTGTGGTAGGTTATTAGAAACGGTTTTTCCCAATATGGGGGTTCGGTTTATATCGGTAACCGATCATTTTGATAGTCTTTATAGTGATGATAATGATGGGTTAATAATATCCCTGAAAGAAATTTTGCATGATCATTATGCAAAGGATATTTCAAAAAAAGTTAGCACTGCCCTTGGGGTAAAAAAGAAAAAGGGTAAGTTTTTGAATAGAATTCCGCCCTATGGCTATGAGATTTCCAAAGAAGATAAGTATCAATTAGTAGTTTGTCAAGAGCAGGCAGAGGTTGTTAGAAATATATTTCGTTGGCGTCTGGAAGGGATGGGGAGTACCGCCATCGCCCGAAAGCTCAACGATATGGGGGTGCCATCTTATTTTAAACTTCGCTATTTGCAGGGCTTTGCCGATGGAAAGGAAACTGCCCTGTGGCGTGGGTCAACGATCATAGGAATATTAAAAAACCCTACCTATTTAGGATGCCTGGTGGAGCGTAAAACGGAAAAAGCATTGTATAAAGGGGGGAGATTACGGACACTACCCCAAGAAACCTGGAACCTAATACAAAAAACACATGAGCCAATTATTGCAAAAGGCATTTTTGATCAGGTGCAAAACAAATGGAAGGTGGAAAAAAGTAATCCTGATAGCGCTGTGAAGAATACCTCGCCAAAGAAGAAAACAGAAAATGTGTTTCAGGGTCTGTTGATTTGTGGCGAATGCGGCTGTGTTTTACAAAGGAATAGTGGTTATTATCATGAGGATGGGACTTTGGTAAGCCATTATTATTATTGCCCTCGAAAGTACATAAAAGAAGGTGCTTGTAATGCAATGCCTGTTTCGGAAAAGGGATTGAAAGAAATGGCATTTGAGGTTTGTAGCAAGCAGCTAGCCTTCATTAAAGAAGAAATGGAAGCTCTAGAAGGAGAACTTGCAGAGGGAAAGAACAAACTTGAGCCCCATATGAAAATGGTAGATGTATGCCAAAAAAAACTGGGCGTTACAGGTGAGAAGAAGACAGAAGATTCCTTTTGTCCCAAAGAATGGCTAGAGAAACTAAGATTTTTGGAAAATGCTGATGGGTTAACAAGGGAAGTTTGTGAATTATTTTTTCATAGAATTATTATAAAAAAAAACAATTATTCCTTTTACTTTGCATATCGGGGTGAGTGGGAGAGCTTGTTAGAAGCCGAAAATAGAAAACCCTTGGGGGAGGTGTCTAAAGTTGACCGAAGCGGTGGGGATATATCTGCGCCTTTCTGATGAAGATGTAAATCAAAAGGAAAGCAATAGCATTAAAGGGCAAAGGGAGTTCATTTATAATTTTATTCATCAAAACAAAGACCTTTCTAGCCTTGAGGTTCGGGAGTTTGTGGATGATGGATTTAGCGGAACAGACTTTTTTCGGCCGGGCATTACAGCCTTGCTAGATGGTGTAAAAAAGGGAGAAATCAGTTGCATCATCGTAAAAGATTTTTCTCGTTTCGGACGAAATTACATTTCTGTAGGCACTTATTTGGAAGAAGTGTTTCCCAGCTTGGGCATTCGTTTTATTTCCATAAATGATCACTATGACAACCAAAAAAACCCCGGAAATACACAGTTTCTTTCAACTGCATTTAAAAATTTGATGTACGATCTTTATAGCAAAGACTTATCCCAAAAAATCACCAGTGTACGCCGCATTAAGGCACAGCAAGGTAGTTATATTTCTCCCTTTGCCCCGTATGGGTATCAAAAAGCCATGAATCAAAGATTGGAGATTGACGCTGAAACAGCACCAGTGGTGAAAAGAATTTTTCAAATGGCCTTAGAGGGTTTTGGGAAGGTGGAAATTGCTCGCACCCTAAATGAGGAAAATGTGCCTAGCCCCAGTATGCTTCGAAGAAGGAGAGAAGACGGTTATTCCTGTGTTACCGTACATGAAAAAACAATTTGGCGCCCTTCAACCATATCTACCATTTTGAAGGATCAAAGGTATGTTGGGGATGGAATATACGGTAGGGTAAAGCCTATTGAGGTTGGAAGTCAGAAAGAAAAAAAGGTGGTGCAAAAAGACTGGGTGGTTGTGGCGAATGCCCATGAGAAAATTGTACAAAGGGATACTTTTTTAAAGGTAAATGCAATGTTCCAAAGCTATCAGAAGCGTCGTAATGAGCCACCTCATCCTTTATGTAAGAAAGTTAAGTGCGGTGCTTGCAATCATTTGATATCTCGTAAAGCATCTAAAAATAAGGAAAAAGGGGCCACCTATCGCTGCCCTACCAGTGACGTAAGTGAGATATATGGTTGTTATCAGCAAAAAATAGAAGAAAAAACAATGGAAGATGCAATTTATGATTATTTGAAAGCTCTAGTGGATTTAGAATGGATGGATGGTTATGAAAAGAAAACGGAAACCACTCTTCAAGAAAAAATAGTCGAAGGTGAAAGGGATTTGAAAAAGCAAGAGTCTGAATTGAAGATGCTGAAGCTTCAGAAAGTACACCTATATGAGTCATATAAGCAGGGACGCATCGATAAAGATATTTTTTCAAAGAAAAAAGCATCCTTTGAGAAGCAATGCAACTTCATCCATACATTGATGTTGGAAGGCCAGAAGAAACTGGAAGAATTAAAGGGGAGAACCATGAACGAAAGGGGCAACCAAAAAGAAGAAAGGGCTTTACAGGAATTTACAAAAGAGCTTGTTGAGACTTTTGTGGATATGGTCATCATAGAGAGAAATGGATGGATTAAAATTCATTGGAAGTTTAATGATATTTTTATGGGAGGAAAGGAGAGGATTTAAAAAACTGAATTTTGAGAGGCTTTTACCGTTATAAAAAACACTGTCCCCTGCCAAATGGATCGATACCCTTGTGAATTTGGTGAGGGACTTTTTAATTGTGAATCTATGTTTAATGAACTATTTGCCAAACCAGTTGTTGTTTTCCGTGATCTTTCTTTGTTTAGCCCTATAATAACAGGAGAGTAAGAACGGGAAATACCCAGTCGTTCTGCGATTTCTTGTTGGGTAAGAATATCGTGATTAGCCAAACCATATCGCAGTATGATTACTGTTTGCTCTCTGGGTGAAAGTAAGGTTTTTATTGCTGACAGCATCTTTTCAGACTTGATTGAGAAATCTATGGCATCCACAAAATCTGGGTTATCGCTATTGATTATGTCTAACATTACGATTTCGTTTCCATCTCTATCAGTTCCAATGGGCTCGTGAAGGGAAATATCGTTTTGATATTTTTTTCCACTTCTTAACCACATGAGCAACTCATTTTGAACACATTTGGCTGCGTATGAGACCAGCCTAACATTTTTTTCTACGTTATACGAATCGACTGCTTTGATCAGGCCAATGATACCGATGGATATAAGCTCCTCAGGTTCTCTTGCATTGCCTGAATATTTTTTAGCAATATGGGCTACCAAGCGCAGGTTATGGAGAATTAGTTTATCCTTAGCTTGCTTTTTCTCTACCTCATTTCCTGTTTGGTATAAGTTTAAATAGTAGGCCTCATCTTCTTTTGAAAGTGGTTTCGGGAAGGCACCGGCAGAGGAAAAGGCAAATAAAAATGGCAAAACGACAAAAAAAGCTAGCACATACTCACCCCCAAGTTTTCGAAAACGCAGTGAAACCGTGTTATAGATTTATTGTATGTGACGATTTTCAGTTCCGTGCGTGTCTGAAAAAAAGTTTTTCTGTCCTTTTTTTTGGGGACATGTCGTGACAAGGGAGATTTTGATGATGGATTTTGCAAACAAGAGTCTAAAAATCATGTATAGTTATCTAGGAAGGAGGAATTTCATGGATCTGAAAATTACAAAACGAAATAGAACGCTAATCATCAAAATAGACGGCGAAATTGACCATCATACTTGTGAGATATTGCGTGGGGAAGCGGACAGTGCCCTAGAAAAGATGGGTGGAAAAAATCTTATTTTCCGCATGGGAGGCGTTTCTTTTATGGATAGCTCCGGTATTGGCGCAGTGATAGGACGATATAAAAATATCCAGAGGCTAGGAGGAAGAATTGCTGTGGCAGAGGCAAATGAAAGAGTAGAACAAATTTTTCGCCTATCTGCGGTTCAATCCCTTATTCCATCATTCCCTAATGTAGATTTGGCTTTGGAATATGTGGAAGGAGGAAAGGAATAATGGAATATCAAAATGAGTTTCGTGTGTTTTTTGCCGCAAAATCTCAAAATGAAGCCTTAGCAAGAATTATGACGGCGGCATTTTTATCTCAATATGATCCTACTTTGTCTGAAATTACAGATGTGAAAACGGCAGTTTCCGAAGCTGTAACCAATGCCATTATCCATGGATACGAGGAAAAGCACGGCGATGTTGAGCTGTTTTGTGGCTATAAAGATGGAAAAGTTTACATAGAAGTGGCCGATAAAGGACTGGGAATTGTTGATGTAAATCGTGCTCGGGAGCCTCTGTATACGTCTAAGCCTGAATTAGAACGCTCGGGTATGGGTTTTACAATTATGGAGACTTTTATGGAAGAAGTTCGTGTAGAAAGCAAGCAGGGAGAGGGTACCAGAATTTTTATGGAGAAGACATTGACTACGGAATGAGGGGATGCCATGGATAGGACACAAGAACTCATTCTGCAGGCAAAAGAAGGAAATCGACAGGCAAAGGAGATTTTATTGCAAGAGAACTCGGGCTTGGTTTGGAGTGTTGTAAGGCGGTTTCAGGGCAGGGGCGTTGAAATGGAGGATCTTTATCAAATTGGTTCCATTGGCTTATTGAAATGTATAGAAAAATTTGATTTTTCATTTGAAGTAAAATTTTCAACCTATGCCGTGCCTATGATCATAGGGGAAATACGTAGATTTCTTCGAGATGATGGGACAATAAAGGTTAGCCGTAGCCTAAAAGAGCTTGCTGCAAGGGCGAAAAGAATGCAGGAAAAGCTACAACAAGAAACCAATCGGGAAGTAACCTTACAAGAGCTTGCCGAAGCCTTAGAAGTAGAACTGGAGCAGCTCATCCCGGCATTAGAGTCTAAAAAGGAAGTGGAGAGCCTAAATGCCCCCGTTTCTCAGCAGGAGGATTTGCAAGTCCAGGACAAGCTGGCTGCAAAGGAGGATGGAGAGCAGGTGATCAATCGACTTTGCTTGATGGAAGCGTTAGATAGTCTTGAGGTAAAAGAAAGGCAAATCATTGTCCTTCGCTACTTTGAAGATCGAACGCAGACGGAAGTTGCTAAAAGAATGGGGATCTCTCAAGTTCAAGTTTCACGCATTGAAAAGAAGGTTTTAGAGCGAATGCGAAAGCGATTATCCAATGAATAGCAAAAGATCAATAGAATAACATGATAAGAAAGTTGAAATGCAGTGTAAATCATAAATTATTGTGTTGTGGAAATGAACAAGTTACACAAAAAACTTATGTACGTAATATTTTTTATTTTAGGGCAAAACTTTCATTTACGTATATACCCGCAGAGGGAAAGGCTTTACCCAGGATGTAACTAGTTGAAATAAGACAAAAAGAATAAAAATGGCCCGTGATTTGCATATAATGAATATGTTATCATGAGCCATTTTTTTAAATTTATATTTTTCTGCCGCATTTGGGACAATAGGTATACTCAGGTGTTAGAAAAAAGCCGCAATCAGGGCAGTTAGTATAAGAATTTGTGCTCATACCAACAATTTCTAAGTCATCTTCTTGTAACTGCACACTTTCCCCCCGTTCTATGGCTTTGCCCAGTTCGTCTGGAATGGAAAAAGTTGTTTGGCAACAATTCGAAACAGCATAATATTTTTTGCCCCATTTGAACAAGGGAATAAAGAAAAAACTAAAGTATGTATATACCATATAAACGTTTACGCTGCTAAAGCGCCCACATTTTTTGCATACCATGGTTTGTAAAAAACCTAAATCTTTATGTCCTTGGGAAATTCCGCCGATAAAAATCATAAAAACAGCACATCCTTTTAAAAAATTGATGAATTTGTTTTACTTCTTATGGCTAACATGATAAAATATTTTCATAAAATTTGCAAGCTTTTCCGAAAGGAGGTAATTTGCGTGAAAGTTTCTCGTTTGGTAGTTAGTGCAGTTTCTTTGGCTATTTCCGCTGCGATGCTAACATTATCAATCATAGATATGTTCCGTTGTGATGAATACTAATATGCATGGTTTCTGATCAATTGGGAAGAATGGATATGAAGTTAGAAATCTTACAATTAAAGAAATTTCGCCACGATTTTCCAATTTTCCTTTTTTTAGAATGCAAATTGTGGTATACTAAATTGTAGATAATTGTTTTGCCGAAAATAACAATTATCTATTTCAAAACGAGGAGGAATTTATATGGTAAAAGTAGGTATTAACGGATTTGGCCGTATTGGTCGATTGGTATTTAGAGCTGCAATGGAGCGTGGGGATGCTGAAGTTGTTGCTGTAAATGACCCTTTCATTGATGTAGAATATATGATTTATATGCTGAAGTATGATTCAGCACATGGTCGTTTTAATGCAAAAATGGAAGAAAAAAATGGGAAGCTTGTAGTGGATGGTAAAGAGATTACTGTTTACAACTGTATGGATCCTAAGGAAATTCCTTGGAAAGAAGCCGGAGCAGAATATGTGCTTGAGTCCACAGGCTTATTTACAGCTATGGATAAGGCAGAAGCTCACTTTAATGGTGGAGCTAAGAAGGTTATTATCTCCGCTCCTTCTGCGGATGCTCCAATGTTTGTAATGGGTGTTAACAACGATAAGTACACAAAGGATATGAAGATCGTATCCAATGCATCTTGTACAACAAACTGTTTGGCACCTTTAACAAAGGTTATCAATGATAACTTTGGCATTGTGGAAGGCTTGATGACTACAGTTCATTCCCAAACAGCAACACAGAAAACAGTAGATGGTCCTTCCAGAAAAGACTGGAGAGGTGGTCGTGCAGCTTCTGCAAATATCATCCCATCCTCTACTGGTGCAGCTAAGGCAGTAGGCAAAGTTATCCCTGAGATGGCAGGTAAGTTAACAGGTATGGCTTTCCGTGTTCCTACAATTGACGTTTCTGTTGTTGACTTAACTTGCCGTTTGGCAAAGCCTGCAACTTATGAAGAAATTAAAGCAGCAATTAAAAAGGCTTGTGAAAACGAAATGAAAGGCATTATGGACTATACAGAAGATGATGTTGTATCTTCTGATTTCTTGACCGATGCACATACTTCCATTTTTGATGCTAAAGCTGGTATTGCTTTGAATGATAACTTTGTTAAACTGGTTAGCTGGTATGACAATGAGTGGGGTTACAGCAACAAGGCGTTGGATTTGATGATTCATATGTACAACGTGGATAATGCATAATCCTTTTAATGAAATAAAATATGGAGTCAACTTACCCTTACAGAATTTTTTCTGTAAGGGTTTTTTTGTGTAGAATTCAGAATCTTAATGCTTTGTGAAATTGTAATGGAAAAATAGGTTTTAGAATATAAAATCATATTGACTATAACTATTTTTTAAAATATTTCGAGTTTTTGTAGATAGAAAAGATAGCTAAAAATATAGGACAAAAAATGTCCCACAATCTTATTCAAAAATAGGAAATAGGACGAAAAGCGTCCCACGTCCATGCCAAAAATTCATAAACTTAAAATCGCAAAAAGGATGGATTCTGGTGAGAGTTCTGAAAATTAATTATTTGGATTATTTAGACTTTTTTTTTGGATAAATGTGCTACAATAGTCCTTGCAAAATAGTTTTTCAAACAATGAGAGGGGATACACTATGGCAATTAAAGTTGGTATCAATGGTTTTGGGCGCATCGGCAGAGTGGTCTTTAGAGTTTTGATGAACCGCCAAGATGAGTTTGAACTTTGTGGAATTAATTTAAGAAATGCTGAGTTGGACTATATGGTTTATCAGTTAAAATATGATAGTGTTTTTGGTCGCTTTAATGGTGAAATTGAAATTGGAGAGAATTGCCTTATCGTAAATGGGAAGAAAGTACGTGTTTTTAGCGAAAGTGATGCAGGTTTGATCAACTGGGCTGAATGTGGCGCTGAATACATCATTGAATCTACAGGTGCTTTTAATACAGTTATTAAAGCAGGTTTGCATAAAATTGGTGGTGCAAAGAAAGTTATTTTAACGGCACCTTCTAAAGATACTGTTATGCCAACTTTTGTTATGGGTGTAAACCATATGGAATATAAACCTGAATATGATATTGTTTCCAATGCTTCTTGTACAACAAACTGCTTGGCTCCTCTGGTAAAAATTATAAATGATAACTTTGGCATTGAACAAGGCTTGATGTCAACAATCCACTCTGCAACAGCAAAGCAAAAAGCAGTAGACGCTAGAGCTGGTAGGGACTGGAGAACAGGTAGATCAGTTTTTGGAAACATTATTCCATCTTCTACAGGTGCTGCAAAAGCAGTTGGCAGAGTTATTCCTGAACTCCAGGGTAAAATGACAGGTATGTCCTTCCGCGTACCTACAAATGACGTTTCAGTGGTTGATTTAACTGCACGTTTAAAAACTCCTACAACATACGATGAAATCTGCCAGAAGGTGAAAGAGGCGTCTCAAACAACAATGAAGGGTATTGTTAGCTATATGAACGAAGAAATCGTTTCTTGCGATCTTTTGGGAGATTACCATACCTGTATTTTTGATGAAAAAGCTGGTATCATGCTTGATGATAACTTTGTAAAATTAATTGCTTGGTATGATAATGAATGGGGCTACAGCAACAAAGTTGTTGATTTGATTGCCCATATGTACTCCGTTGATAACGCATGATTACTGGGTTTCTTGAGTTTTAATAAACATTTTATTTATCACTACTAAACCTGTGTTATGATAATGGTTGATTTAGTATGATAAGTTATATAGATGGACAAAAATCAATTATGATAATGAAAAACTCCTTTCTTTTACTTGAAATAAATAAGAGAAAGGAGTATTTTTGATGAAGATAAGAACTATTGCTAATGAATATTTATTTGAGTGTGAGTATAAAAAATTTTCGCCAAGAACAATAAATATCTATAAGAAACACATTAATTATTTAATTGATTTTTTAGAGAAAAAAGGAATTACCGAAATTGAGGATGTGACACCTCAACACATTAAACAATATGTCATGGCGAAACAGAAGGCTAAGAATAAGCCGAATTATATCAACAGCATTCTAAGCACGTATAAAACTATGTTCCGATATTTTTATAAAGAGGGTTATACAGATGTAATTCTAACGCAAGATGTAGGGAATGTAAGAAAAGAAAAAGTAATAATTAGAACTTTTAGGAAAGAAGACATTAGGAAAATGCTTGAATGTTACAATGGTAGGACTTTCTTGGATGTCAGGAATAAAACTATTATTGCTATGTTATTTGACACTGGAATTAGGTTATCTGAGCTAATAAATCTAAAAGAGGACGATATTAAAGATGATTATATCTTAATTAAATGTGGCAAAGGAAATAAGGACAGGGTTGTGCCTAAAAGTCCATTCCTTGCTAAGTATATCTTTAAGTACCAAGTCATTAGAGAGGAACGCTTCATTGATAGGAATTTAATAGATAAGGAATTTTTTCTAAGCAAGAATTGCCGAAAACTTTCACGAGAAATGGTTGAAAGAATTGTCAAAGATGCAGGGGAATTTGCAAATGTGTCAAAGGATATACGAGTTTCACCACACACTTGCCGTCATACATTTGCTCATATGCAACTTATGAATGGACTTGATATTTATTCTCTTAGTAGATTGTTAGGACATGAGAATGTTTCAATCACACAAATATATTTGAATGGTATTAAAGACGATGATGTAATACGCCAATCCAAAAAGTCAAGTGTGTTAATGAATTTATAGTTTATAAACCCCATACCCCTTTTTAAGCCTAAATTCAGCTTTCTAAGGGGTTATTTTTTTACCCTATGAATAAGTCGCCCTATACAATAAAACCTCTGTAATCTCTGTAGATTGCATTTTCCGCTAAGAGGATGGACTACCAAATGGGTATGTCGCATTTCGCTACTCACCATAAAAAAATGGTTAGTGTAAGTTTACGACTTCAAAAGGCGAAAACCTCAATTATTATGTTGTGGTGAAATTCGCCCCGACATCTACTCGTGAAAAAACCACTGAACAGAAAGCAAGAGAAGCGAAAGCTTTGAAGGAAGTAGAAAGTGTGTTGGCTAACAAGAGACAAGCTATATTAAACGGGAAAAACAAGCTTACGCCAGTTTCGGCGGAAGCAACAAACTCACAAACTAAAGGCGAATCCCGTAATATCGTTGCTAAAAAAGTAGGTTTAAAATCTGGGCATGAAGTGGACAGGTCTATCAAAGGCAATTTCTGATAGAGATAGTCGATTATCGACTAGGTGAAATTGATTCCCTATACCTATATCCTTAGGGAAAATGCACATTTTCACCTCCAATTTCAAATGATAATACTTTTCTTGAGCAATTCATTACCTACAATATTACAATTAATTCTAGGGGTATATATTGCATTTTAATCCAAGGGTATTTTGCACACCTTCAAAGGCGAGCAAAAACTTTTTACTTCAAAAGGTAAAACTGTCATTTCAACAGTTTTGAAATCAAACTTATTTAACGACTCACCTTCAAAGGGGAATCGGTAAAACTAAAGCTGTCGTATTTCCCGACAACCTTATCTATTCCTTCTTATCCAGTCACTCGCAAACCAGTAAATCAAACACCCAACGCCTATTACAATATGCATATTTCCTCCTATAATATTACAGTATTTTACAATAACTATACACTTCTTTTCCCAATAATTCAATCTTCAAATTTATTTGCTTCAATTATAGCTTTTTCGTATTCTATTTCGGTTATCTTCCCTAAATCATATAACATTTTAAATACATACAACAACTCACTTCTTGTAACAGTATTTTGATAATGTAATAAAATTTCTTCTTTCGTCATATTTACATCCTCCTTGAATTTTATAATAGTAAAAAAAACATCTTAATACTATTTCTTGTAGAGGATGATACTATCCAATAAGTAATTTTTGCAAATAAAAAAGGGCTAAAGTTAATTAGCACCTTTTATTTATCTTAAACTTGAAATTATTTGTTTTTTAATATATAATGAAATAGTTATAAAATATAAGGAAATCTGGAAGGTGATAATAGTTGATATTACAGCAGAAAGTTAAAGCAGCTTGTGATATAGCTGGCATAAGTTTGACAGAACTTGCAACAAAAATGGATATGAGTCAGGCTAATTTATCAAAACGATTAAAGGTAGGTAAATTTACAAAAGAAGAACTTGAAGAAATGGCAAAGTGTTTAGGTTGTGAATATATCTCTTATTTTGAATTTCCTAATGGCACAAAGATTTAAAGCACTGTACATGAAAATGTATGGTGTTTTTTTATGCCCATTGACATAACTAAAATGTTATAAAATATAAATAAAAGGTATTGACATAACTAAAAAGTTATAATATACTTTTGGTAATAAAATATAACTATTTAGTTATGATACATAAAGGTTTCAAAGCATACAGTTTCCTTGTTTTCCGAGTGTCAGAATTCTGTCTTTCGGTACTAAATAACAATAGGGTGTAATGAGCCGCTGCAAAAAATCATTCGGAAGATAGCAGTTTACTTGCTTGAGAAAACTATCTTTCGTCAACTGGGCTGACAGCACCCAGTATAAATATCATGCTATGCGGAGGTTTGCAAGGTTAAGAGCCGACAACTTAAACCTATGTCAAGGGTTGCAATTTGACTTAGTGGTTTACTTTAGTACAAGCAAGTTATCTAAGCATCCCAAGTCATCCTGTGGGCATATAGATAGTTTACGTCCGTTTCTAGGACGTACTATACACACAAACCGCAATCAAACCTTGAGCATATTTTTTAAAACCTTCAATGTCAAGTGTAAATTAAAATTATTTAACGAAATAGGTTTTTGACTTTAAAGGCGAAAACCTCAAAACTAAAGGAGGACAACCACCATGAACGCATTACGTCAAACAGTACCAACACCAACCTACGAAGATTTATTAGACATTATCGAAGTTCAAAATTTTCTTATCGCAGAGTTACAAGGTGAAGTTGACAACCTTAATACACAAAGAGAGAAAATGTTTTCTGTGCCACCAGTGATTGAGAATGGAGTGGTAGTTCAACTGGGAAGAAGTTTTTATTGAGTACGCCTCACTTTGACGGTAAGTGGAATAAAAAGGGTACACATTAAGAGTGTACCCCTGTGGAAAATTTCCCATAGGGTTCTATAAGATAATGACGATATTTGTCGAAAAATAATTTGTTAGCAGTCATTTACAACGAGTGCTAACAGGAGTATTATATCAGTACAAAGAGAACAAATATTCTTTGGTTGGTAAATATAGAAAGTGGTGATGAAATGACTTAGCGAAGTACATAAGAAAAAAGTAGAATTTATTATTAGTCACTGTCAAAAGAGTTAATTAAAAGGAGAACAAATAAAATATGAACGAAAAAGATATTTTAGCAATTCAAAAGGGAGCAGCCGCTCAGGGGTATGCAATTAGTGTTGAACATGTTGTAAGAAATATTTTCGGTTGTAGTAGGTTTGGCTTTGGTGGATTAGTAGATTCAGATGTAATTCGTAAAAATCCATTAGGGACTATAAGTGCTGGTTTGGGGTATTTATTTGCAAATGCCAGCGACAATAAGAAGGCAAAAATAGAAAAATACTTAGAAAACTATAGCTATTATCTTGAAATGTCTATGGATGAGTTATTATCGTTTGATAGTTCTTCAAAAAGAACAGATAAATGTATTCAAGAAATTGAATATAACAATGGCAAGGAAGCAATTGAAGATTACATTGAGAAGTTAGAAAATTTAATTCGTGAACAATAAAAAGCTGCCAATATCTAAGACACTGACAGCCTAGCCACTCACCATAGGATGAATGATATGTAGTAATTTTCTGATAAATCATTATAACATATCATTTAATCTTATGGAAGATTAAAACTATTAAAATTTGAAACCTTAAAACCACAATTTTAAAGTAAAAAAATGGAAATACAAGAAACTTGGAAACCTAATTGGGATGCAATTTCAGATAAAGTCAACAGTCGATTATCGACTCTTGAACCTCCATGGCTATTGCCACACAAATTCACATACTCGACAGCAATTTTGAATTTGGTGGAGAACAGTTTATCATGTGTAAAAAACAAACTAAGGAGGATGAAGATATATTATTATTTTAAATGAAAAAGAATATGTACTTGAGGTGCTACAAAATAAAAAACTTGATATTTCTAAGACGTATACTTTTTTGAGCATGTACGCAAGGCTATTATATCATGAAAATGGATTGAGAAAAGTTAAAATTATCAGAACACTTGATGATTTTATGAGAAACAATTATCCAAGATATAACCCTGTTGACTGGTATAGTAGTATTGAAAAATACGCTACCAAGGCTGGTAAATATCCTTTGTGTGAATGCAAAGGGGTATGGATTACAGAAAATGAATTGAAGTCTATTGCAGATATGCAAAATAAAGTTTTGGAACGATTAGCATTTACTCTTTTGTGTTTAGCTAAGTTTAGAAATTATAGAAATCCAAACAATAACAATTGGGTTAATTATAGCAATGGGGAAATTTATAAACTTGCTTGCATTAACACTACTGCTTTTGACAAAGACTTGAAATTTAATCAACTACGAGAATTAGGATTGATTGAGTATGCAAAAAAAGTGGACAATCTCAATATTAGGGTTTTATACATAGATGATGAAAGCGAAAAGAAATTGTTTGTTTCGGATTTTAGACAGCTTGGATATGAGTGGAGGTTGTATAAAGGTGAAAAATATATTAGGTGTGCTGATTGCGGGGTACTAGTTAAACAAAAATCAAATTGCAATAAGTATTGCAGCGATTGTGCAAACGAGAATGAAAAAACTAGAAAAAGAAGCATTGCATATAAATATAGAAAATAGCGAAATAGAAATTAATTTCAATCCTCTACAAGCCTTGATTTTACAGGCTTTTCAAGACATGCTATTTCAAATTGAGATTTTCCTATATGGTAATAGTATATAAGAATTTACCACCGTCACAGTATTATTTATACCATCAACAACCCTTGATTTCTCTAGCCTTATAGGTGATACCTAACAAGACTGAGATTTTCCTATATGGTAGAGAGGTATAAAATTACAAAAAAAGAGGTAAAATGCGAAATTTGAAAGTTAAGAATATTGATTTTATAGGCTTTATAGCACTTTTTTTAAGTTACTATGGAGAGGGTAATTTCTAATTTCCACTTATGTGAAATAAGAAATTTTAGCCCACTGTTTATGGATGGAATTTTATAGTATATTTTCCACCAAAAATAAAATAGTCCACATTTTATGGGTTTTAAAATACCGCTACTATGGAGGAGTTTTGTTGCCTACTATGGAGGACATACCTAGAAAATTTAATAGCAACGTTTATCAAACCATTAAGAGAAATAATTCTTAGTGGTTTTTTTATTGCAACAAATTCAACATTAGACAAAATTTTGTCAGAAGTTAAATTCGGATATGCACGATATGCACATCCGAAAATGCACGATATGCAGTTTAGAAAATTCTAATGTGACAATTAGTAACTTTTCAGATGTCTGAATTACCGACAACCAACAACTCACAAGAAAGGAGGACTCCACCCATGAACAAAGATTCAATTATTATTTTTACCGCCAAAGCAGCACGAAAATTATTGAAATCTGGTTTTACTATTATCGACATTAAGCCAGATAAAAATGATATTGACGGTAAACGAAGTGTATTCGTATTCGAGTATACAGAGGAACTAATGGAGAAGTTAAAAGAGAAGTGATTTTAAAACACAAAAGGAGACGAATAAAAAATGGCAGGAAGATATTTAGACACAAATAATTTCAAAATTGATAAGGAATTTCAAGAGTTATTACCTCATCTCAAACAGGACGAGTACAAGCAATTAGAGCAAAATATTCTTACATATGGATTACTAGACCCGATTAAAGTTTGGTGCTCTCCTGACGGTGACAACATTATTATTGATGGACACAACCGTTACAGAGTTATCCAAGAAAACAATATAGAACTAAATGCTTGGACAGACTATAAAATCATGTCTGAATTAAAAACCAGAGAAGATGTAAAAGAGTGGATGATGGAACAGCAACTTGGACGAAGAAATTTGTCTGATGTTGAGAAATATGAAATTGTCCAAAGGTTTAAAACTCTAATTCAGAATAAAGCAAAACAGAATAATTCTGATGGTGGTAAAGGTTTGACAAATTTGTCAAAGGTTAATACCAGAAAAGAATTGGCTGAAAAAGTTGGTGTCTCTGAAGGTACATATTCAAAGTTGGACAAGGTTATGCAATCTGATAATGAAGAAGTTAAGCAGAAATTGCGTAAGAAAGAAATCTCCACTGACAAGGCATTTAGAATTGTTAATGATGCACCAACTAAGACTAAACCAGAGATTAGAACACCTAAAACTCAAATTGAAGAAATGGATAATAGAATTAGTGAAATTGAAAAAGAGGAGCAGAAACTTCAACAGGAGAAAGAAAATATTCTGAAAAGAAGAAAATTTGTATTTGAGTCTTTAGATATTAAATGTCCTGTAAAGTATCGGTGGACTGATAACAGGATGATGTTTATTGGTATGAATATCACTTTTTACATTGAATATGAAGGACATGAAGAAATCTTGCATGAGGAAACCATAATCGAGAAAGTACCAAGTAAATATACCCTCTATATGATACCAGAAAAATATAAAAATGATTTTCTTATGGTTTGGGAAATGGCATATCAGGAACACCTTAAGAGCAAAACCGAATACGAAAATTTTAAGAAAGAATTGTATACAGCCCCTAAGGTTAGCAATCCGCTAAAAGATGAACTTTTTAAAGCAGGCTTTACGCAACTTGCAAAAAAATACCATCCAGATAATGGTGGTGACGTTGAGAAAATGAAGGAATTAAACAAACTTATGGAGGAATTAAGCAAATGATGAATCAAAAAAAGTACATTTACAATCCAACACAAGCAAGATATTACATTGAACATGGAGTATTGCCATTAGATGTAGACTTAAACATTAAAACTATGCGTAAGTTTTGGGTATTCGACACACAAGCCAGTGCCGTTGTCTATGACAAATGGTGCAAACAATGTGAAGAATATAGAAAACAGAAACAAGCATAGTTAAGGGGAAAGGTTAAGCTTATGGTGACAAAAGAATTAACAGATTTTCGAGTTATTGATATAACAACAGATGAAATTGTACGAGAAATATAATGGTACCTGTAATCTAGACAGGTTACTTCAAATTTCTTAGTGAATTCTGTTATAATAAATACATCTAAAAAAGGACGGTATTCACATGAAAAAAAGACGTAGTTTTACACCAGAATTCAAAATACAAGTTGTACTA
>NZ_JAWRKF010000001.1:0-2843 GCF_040307045.1 Anaerotignum sp. | reverse complement strand
GCCTTTCTTCGCCCCTGGGCAGATGTCTTGACCTGCTGCCTGATTTTGACGGGGGCAATCCTGCTTCTGGCTGCGGCCCTGGCCGTAATCTCACGTCCTGGTTTATGGGAGGCAGCTTGTCAGGTGGATGCGAAGGGCTTGAAGGAGCGGGTCAGTACGGCACTGGAACTTTCGTGCCGCAGCTCTGGAACTGAGTTGCAAACCAGGCAGAGAGAAGATGCGTTGAGACATCTGCAGGCTCTGGATATTGAAGCCGGTTTCCCTCTGCGTTTGCCTCGTCGTGAGGGTAAGGTTTTATTGACCCTGGCCCTGCTGCTAGTGCTGGTAAATATAATTCCCAATCCCCAGCGGGGAGAAGTTGAACGGCAAATGGCCATTCGAAGGGAAATAGCCCAGCAGCAAAAACAGGTGGAAAAGGTTAAGAATGATTTGGTAAAGAAAAACGAAAAAGCCCCGTCAGTCCGCCGGGAGGAGGGCATTAAAGCCCTGGAGGATTTACAGCGGAAGTTACATGAGGCCAAAAAACAGGAACAGGCTATGAAGTCCCTGGCCAGTACGGAGGAACAGCTAAAGAAGCTCGTTTTGGATGGGCAGGAAGATGTAAACAGTGATTTACAAGGGTTATCCCGGGCTTTAAAGCAAGAAGAGATAGGTAGGGAAATGGGTGATAAACTGGCTGCGGGGGATAGCCGGGAGATAAAAAAGAGTTTTGACCGGATGGCAGAAAAAGTGTCGGCTCTGTCGACTGATGATAGGCAGAAACTGGCTGCCAGTCTGAATCAGGCAGCAACATCCGCCAATGACGGGGATTTAAAAAGCCAGCTGAATCAGGCGGCAAGGTCTCTGAACAGCGGGTCTGCGCAGGCAGCCGGGAGTAAACTAAGTGCTTTGGGTACGACCCTGGGACGGATGGGTGAGCAGTCAGCCGTAAATGCAGATCTGGCCCGGGCGCAAATGGCCTTGCAGTCGGCCCGGACCGGGATAGCAACGGCAGCCAGCAGCGGAACTGGCGCCAATATGGCTTCTTCTGGTGCTAGTTGCCAGCATCCGGGCTGCAATACCCCCGGAAGCAATGGAACCTGACAGCTTGGTGGCAATACCCCCGGAGGGGGAAATTCACCAGGAGGCGGTGGCCAGGGGACAGGGCAAGGTTCTCAAGGTCAGGGAGTTGGGCAGGGAGCTGGCGCCGGAGCCGGCGCCGGTATAGGCAGCAGCAATCAGGATGGACAGGTACAAAGATCCTCTTCCGGCGGACCTGCCGGAGGGAACCTTCCGGCCAGCATGAGTGTTGGGGAATACGAGAAAATATATGACCCTGCCCGGCTGGGCAGAGCCGGAGAGACTTCCTATGTAAAAGGGCAGGAAGGCAGCGGGCCGCAGCAGACTGTGGATGTAAGCAATCCCGACATTAACCCGGGCAGCATGTTGCCTTACCGTCAGGTTATCGGGGAATACAGCCAGGCCGCCCGGGAGTCGCTTAACCGGAGTATAATCCCGGCAGGTACCCAGGATTTGGTGCGCGACTACTTCACATCCCTGGAGGAGAATTGATCAGAATTAAACGGTTTCAGTAGATTCTGCGTGAATTAAAAACGGGAGGATGTTTTGAATGCAGATAGATGATTTTGCCCCGGTGGTTAACGCGATAGAAAAAGAGATAGGGAGGGTGATGGTAGGACAGAAGGATATTATCCGGGAGACTCTGATATGTCTTTTGGCCGGGGGCAATATCCTGCTGGAAGGAGTGCCCGGACTGGGCAAAACCATGCTGGTCAGAACCGTCAGCCAGGTTCTGTCCCTGGACTTTAGCCGGATACAGTTTACGCCCGACCTGATGCCGGCTGATATAGCGGGAACCAATATTCTGAGCGAGGACACCGGCGGCGGCAAATATTTCAGCTTTCAACCGGGGCCGGTTTTTGCCAACGTCGTTTTGGCCGATGAAATTAACCGGGCTACCCCCAAAACCCAGAGCGCGCTCCTGGAAGCCATGCAGGAAAAAACAGTCACCGTGGGCGGCAAGACCAGGGCTTTGCCGCAGCCATTTTTCGTTCTGGCTACTCAGAATCCGCTGGAAATGGAGGGAACCTATCCCCTGCCCGAAGCCCAGATGGATCGCTTCCTGTTTAAACTGCTGGTGCAATATCCGGGGGAAGAGGAATTGAGCAGTATTATTAACATCACTACCGGAAGCAGTTCTGTTGATTTGAAGCAGATAGCGGGTGCGCAAACTATTTCGGATATGACTGCCCTGGCTCGGGAAGTGCCGGTTGGAGAAAGAGTCTTGCAAATGGCTACCCGGGCGGTTCTGGCAACTCACCCTGAGAGTGAATATGCACCGGACAGCGTACGCCAGTATGTGCGTTACGGCGCTTCCCCCCGGGGAGGCCAGGCACTTATAGCTGCGGGGAAGGTGCGGGCCCTGATGGAAGGCAGGTATAATGTAGCCTTTGAAGATATTGAAGCCCTGGCCTACCCCGCTTTGCGCCACCGCTTTTTCCTAAACTTTGAAGGCGAAGCCCAGGGATTAAGTACCGACCAATTGATCGCCGATATACTGCAGACTTTAAAGGTGAAATAATATGGATGATCTTTTTGACCAGCAATTCCTGGCCAGTCTGGAGCGGCTGGCCCTGCAGGGCAGAAAAATTATTGCCGGTAAACACAGCGGGGAGCGGCGCTCACCTAACAAGGGCAGTTCGGTGGAGTTTGCTGATTTCCGCAACTATACCAGCGGAGATGATTTCCGCCATATCGACTGGAATGCTTATGCCCGCAGTGAACGCTTGTTTTTAAAGCTGTTCATGGAGGAACAGGATCTTTTATTAACCATATTTCTGGAT